>JAIORA010000030.1 GCA_021108375.1 Anaerohalosphaeraceae bacterium | reverse complement strand
CTCACGACAGATCAACTCAATGTCATGTATGCTATTGAGCATTGCCGCACCGCAGAATACGGTTTCCATGCAGATATATGCGACACCTGCGGTCATATTGAATCAGCATATAATTCCTGCCGCAACCGCCATTGTCCCAAATGCCAAGGTATTACCAAACGCAAGTGGGTTGAAGCACGTATAGATGAACTTTTGCCTGTAGCTTATCATCATGCTACCTTTACCCTCCCAAATCAAATATCAGTTTTAAGCCTTCACAATCAAAAACTGATCTACGATCTTTTATTTAACGCTGCATCTCAAACCCTGCTGGTTTTCGGAGATGATCCCAAATGGCTTGGGGCAAAACCAGGATTTTACGGCATTTTACACACATGGTCGCAAACCTTATGGCCACACGTTCATCTCCATTTTATAGTAACAGCCGGCGGATTGACAGACGATGGCAAATGGATTGAGCCAAAATACAAAGGCAAGTTTCTATTTCCGGTCAAGGCACTTTCGATAGTATTTCGCGGCAAATTTATTGAAGGCTTAAAAGAAGCCTATTATGCCGGCGAACTGGTCATTCCAAACAAGCTGAAAAGACTCGAAGATGAAGATGAGTTCGAGCAATGGATTGATCGGATAGTATCCCGCAACTGGGTAGTCAATTCAAAAGCGCCTTTTTCAGGGCCGGAAGAAGTAGTTCGATATATCGGAAGATATACTCATTGCGTAGCCATCAGTAATCACCGAATTATTTCAATCGCTGATGGACAAATTTGTTTTTCCTACAAAGACAACAAGGAGAAAGATAAGAGTAAAGTATGGAAAGAGATGGTTTTACCAGCGGATCAATTCATCAAACGTTTTTTGTGGCATGTTCTGCCGAAAGGTTATCATCGTATTAGGCATTACGGGTTTTTAACCAACGGGAAAAAGAAAGCCAACATTGAAATAATCCGTGAATTTTTCAAATCAGAAGAAGGCGTTAAAGACTGTGCCAAAGTCATAACAAC
>JAIORA010000054.1 GCA_021108375.1 Anaerohalosphaeraceae bacterium | reverse complement strand
GTTGTCCGAAATAAGCCACGGGTTTTAGGTGCTTTTTCCTTGAAAGACCCTGTCCTTGGACGGGCAACGTCTCGGTGCGAAACCCCGATAAAGCCTAAAGCAAAGAAGACGCCAGCCGGAATTTGGGCGATTACACTTTTAAGCCCATGGGATACCGCCAAAAATAAGGATAACAGAGACGATCCGATATTCCTCAAGACCCTTGATAAAGCTGGAAAACTCGACGAAGGCGCACTTGCGCGCCCTCGCATGAGTCGAGATGAAGTCATCGCAGCTGCAAGGAAGATGAACATTAAATATATGCAAGGCTGCCAAGAAATTAAACCAAGATCGGTTCCAGACAACTGGAAAATTACAACCGTTACCTTCTGCCGCGAAGCGATTACCATATCGCCGTCAATAAACATTCTTGGTTTTACTGGCCCAAACACATTCTATGGTATTTGGATCGTTCAGTTTGATGCTTCCGACGATCCGGAATCCGAGAAGGCATATTGGCGTCAGATAGCCTGTTTGGTCGACGACGCAACTGGGAATGTCCGTACTATTTACCCACCGCACTACGTTAAGTCTCTCCCTGTGCGTGGTGCTGATTTTCTGCCATCCAAGCCCATTACCACCGAGAAGAAAGTAAGAAAGGTGGCTGGGAAATACCTCAAAGAAATTACCCAAGTGAGCTACTATGAGAGCATAGAGGTTCTTCCCCTCATTCAAGATAAGAAGTACCAAGTCTGGCAACCCAAGCGGTGCATGTGGGTTTGTGAGGGTACGGATAGATTGGGGAATCGTACCGAAATCATCCTTACTGACAGGAAGCCATTCCACCGCGGCCCAGAAAACGCATTAGAAGGGGTAAGCTTACGGCTTCGCCGCCTTGTGCAACCACAGCAGACGTCTTCTGTACCGACCGACAAGAAAGTTAAAAAAAAGACAAAGTACAATTGAACGAAATTTTGTTTGGTAAGCTTTGTGTTTTGGAGGAGCTCACGGATGGGCGATCACATGAAAAAAGTACAGCCGGG
>JAIORA010000022.1 GCA_021108375.1 Anaerohalosphaeraceae bacterium | reverse complement strand
CCGACGCCTGATCCACCGTCATCGTGACGCTGGTGATCACCCTGGCTGAAAAGGTATATTCCGTGGCTCCTCCGGAATTGTCCAAAGGACCCACCTGAAGTTCTGAACCGTCACTGAAACTTAGGGTTGCGCTCATGATTTGATCATTGGTGTTCGGCCGGTCGTAAAGTATTATCCGGTCAACGGTATAGGCACCCGACCATGTCAACTGAATCCAGGCACCGCTTTTCTCATTTAACGTGGCCCACTCTTTGGTGTGGTCGACAGGATACCCGTCCGGCACACCATCCACAGCCTTTACGGCCAACTGACCAGTGGATATATTTTCCGATGATGCCGTCACTGTAGCCAGTGGCGCAATGTTCGAGGATATGCCCCCATTGATTGTAATCTGTCCTGGCGAATAGGTACTGATCGGTCCGGATACATCTTCGGTTACTCCATACACATAGTAAATGCCGGGGGTCATGCCGTTGGTATCCCATGCACAGCTTACCTCCGTGCCTTCTGATGCTGAAGTACACGATCCGCCAATGGCTATACCGTCAAGGCCCATGTTGTCTGTATCATAATAAAATGTGGCTGTGACCTCATCATCAGGATCTTCTAAGCTGTAGATTATATTGTAGGATGCACCTTCAACTACCGTATCATCTGTCCCATCTGGCTCCGAAATGGACAGCGTCGGCGGTGTATTGCCTGTATCATTGATTGTAATCTGTCCTGGCGAATAGGTACTGATCGGTCCGGATACATCTTCGGTTACTCCATACACATAGTAAATGCCGGGGGTCATGCCGTTGGTATCCCATGCACAGCTTACCTCCGTGCCTTCTGATGCTGAAGTACACGATCCGCCAATGGCTATACCGTCAAGGCCCATGTTGTCTGTATCATAATAAAATGTGGCTGTGACCTCATCATCAGGATCTTCTAAGCTGTAGATTATATTGTAGGATGCACCTTCAACTACCGTATCATCTGTCCCATCTGGCTCCGAAATGGACAGCGTCGGCGGTGTATTGCCTGCATCACTA
>JAIORA010000011.1 GCA_021108375.1 Anaerohalosphaeraceae bacterium | reverse complement strand
TTTCACATATCATGACGCTGGAAAAGGGTGATATCATAGCCACCGGTACGCCTGCAGGTGTGGGTCAGCTTTATCCCGGGGATACGGTAGAGATCGAGATAGAGGGTGTGGGTACTTTGGAAAATAAGGTTGTTGAGCCCTAAGTCGTTGCAAAAAAAATCATTCCATTTTTATTCATATATTCATAATATCTAACAACAAATTTGTGTTCATCTGCGGTTAATTTATACGAATCCCTGCGCACCATCCAACCTATACTTTCCCTTCGCCCGCCATTTGCACTCCCCTGCGCTACCACCATGAAACCGGATTTGCCACCCGGCAGTCAAACGTTGCGACAGTACACCCAACCGCAGCAGAGCTGTGGAGTATAGATATTAAGATTAAAAAAAAATCAAGACAATTATTACTGCAGTAATTGTTGAACGGCCTCGATATTTCGTCTTTCTCTCTTACGTTTGCTATTATGGGGATGTGAACAGTACACTGACATTATAGAAAATATTTTGTACAGTTTCGATGGGGTCTATCCCTGTCACGTACACTATCACAATAACTCCTATGATTGAACCCAGGATGCTTCCCAGATTTGTAAGTGCGGCCACAAGAAGCACGCGGAACAACCTGTTATTAAGCATTTCCTGAACAGTTTCAGCATCCATTATCGACCTGAAATCGTCTGTTGTGGGGGTTCGCTGTTTTGCTTCCATCAGTCCGGCAAACCAACCCGCAGCCATCAAAGGGTTGAGGGATGTGAGCCATGCCACCAAAAAAGCTGTGGCAATTGATTTGGGGTGACCCCTGGCCAGGGCAGCACCGGCTGCACTCAGTACACCATTGATTATAAACCAGTAACCTATGACTACTAATAGCATGTAAGGAGATATGGCACCTCTTATTATGCCAAGGATGACCAAAAGGAATGTGGCGAAGGCAAGGGCAACAAAGGTCAACCCGAATATCTTTAGAATGCTGAATCTCTTTTTAGGTACATCCAGCAATTGTTCAATTGGTGGTAAGGTATCAGGATGTTCAAGATACCTTCGTATCCCTTCCCTGTGCCCTGCACCCACTA
>JAIORA010000049.1 GCA_021108375.1 Anaerohalosphaeraceae bacterium | reverse complement strand
TAAATCATTATCATATATTTTAACTGTCGTGGTATCACTCTCGTCAAATCCACCAACACCCGTGGCCTCCGCCCGCATCGCAGAGCATCCGGGCGCAGGCTGCGGGGTAGAGCGGGAAGGGCGGCTGGGTGTGTGCAGGAGCAGCGCAGCCAAATGAAGATGGTAGGTGGCAGCAGAGCGAAATAAGGCCTGTGGGATGGGGTTATTTCAATATTAGCCACCGAGAGCACAGAGGACACAGAGAAAAGCAACAAGGCTCTGTGCACTCTATGTGCTCTGTGGCTTAAAAATCAGATAAATTATATATTTCAACAGCCATGCTCACCACCAGCACCCCTCACCACCAACCAAGGCCGCCGCCTGCATCGCAGAGCAACCGGATGCAGGCTGTAGATTGAGCAAGAGGGGCGGCCGGGTGAGCAGAATCAGCGCAGGCGAGTGGAAATGGCGGGCGGCAGGAGAGTGAAGGAATGAATTGGGCTGGATTTCTGCAGAAATTAACCGCAGATGAACACAAATAAACGCAGATTGAAGGTTGCCGTTCACTGTTTCACCGCAAAGAGCGCAAAGTTCGCAAAGACATTGTAACCTTAACTTTGCGTCCTTAGCGTTCTTTGTGTTGCAGTATTTTAAAATTATCTAGTTCAACAGCAATAGCTGCAGCCGGCAGCACCCACAAACACCCGAGGCTACCGCCTGTATTGTAGAGTATCCGGGCGCATCAACCTTGAAGGGACAAGCAGTGAACTGCTTGATAATAACCATGTCAAAGAGGCATATCCCGGGATGTAGTGCCTGCGACTTTACCAATTAACTTTTTCAGTAGCGGCATCAAACCCCTGGGTAAGAACAGTATCTCAAGTACCAGTATCACTCCCAGTATAAGCAGTCTGTCAATACTCATACCCCACAAACCCATCTGCTCCCATAGAAGATTTATAACCAGTGCACCTATGATCGGGCCGCCTACTGTTCCGATACCCCCGCTTATTGTCATGATAATAGGCATGAAGGAATTATGTATGCTGAATATCTCGGGGTTGATGAAATAATTATAAGGAGCGAACAGTGCCCCGGCAAACCCTGCCATAA
>JAIORA010000013.1 GCA_021108375.1 Anaerohalosphaeraceae bacterium | reverse complement strand
GCTCTTCATCACATGCCACGTACAAACTCTGCATAATCCGGAGTTCCGCATAATGGCTGTCGTCCTCGTAGACGCCCGCGTGAGCGAGGCTGTCAAGGACGGCTTTTGGTAAATTGTCCAGGTCTCGACGGCGTCGATCCGGCGGGAAAGCGTCCATGCACAATGCAATGCGACCGGTACGTGGCGGTTTTTTGTTGCCGCCGCCGGCCAGGAGTCCGCAGATTGCTCTGCGGTACTCCCGGCCTTTTCGACTAATCAACGTGCGCGGCCCAACGTGCCGCCAGTATGTGTTGACCGTCGGCGGAAAAGGAAGAGTCATTCTCATAACTTTCCCCTTATCGCTGCCACGGCGCATTGCCTGGTGCGGCGGTTTGCGGGCTTACGCCAGCCTGGGCCTGCGGTGCGCCCGCCGGAGGTTGCACGGGTTGAGATTGCTGGGCAGGCTGCTGCACGGGTTGCGTTTGCGGACGCGACTTCGCGGCGTAACCCCGGATTTCGTTGAAGATATCGCCGGTGTCCTTGCTTTTCTTACACTTGACGTTGATCTCCAAGGGCAAATTGTGAAGCTCGACGGAATCGCCCGGCTGAAGTACGCCGACCGCCCGGCAAATTGCCGACAGGCAGCCCTTGGCAATCTTTTGCGTCAAGTCTTTGGGGTGATTGATGCACAACCGATCCCAAGTTTTTCGGCCCTGGCAATTGCCTTCCAGTACAGTGAATTCCAATTCCAGATAGCTACCGTCGCCCTTCTTTGTGGGCTTCATTTCGCTAGCGGTGATGGTGGCGATGTACTTGCCAGCCGGCAGCGGTTCGAAAGCGCTTGTCGGTTCAACTTCATTTGCGTTAAAATTTCCAAGATCAGCCATTGTTTAATTCCTTTACGTTTGAGGTGTGAGTCATTGCGTACATGAGAGCCTGCCAGTCCAGAGGGAATTCCGCCGGCAGGGAGTAACGGTTTTTGGCCAGAACAACGTTCGTGCCCTGGGTCAAAAGTTTTCGCTCTTCGCCTTTGTGTGTTGCGTACAGGATGGCGTCGGCCCATTCGATGAAGGGCGGCGATATCCAATTGGGCAGGTCCGGCGCAGCCATCTGGAAATCGTACCCTT
>JAIORA010000010.1 GCA_021108375.1 Anaerohalosphaeraceae bacterium | reverse complement strand
GATACCGATTTGTGATTGACGTTTACTCATAATATCGCCTCACGCTATGGCACCTAAACATTTCAGCCGTTATCTGCCTACAAAAAGCAGGAGTAGTGTGTCGGGGCATGAAACTGCCATACCCCGACACACAAAATGAAAAAGACAAAACGGGAAATCTTTTATTTCCTACGTCGGCGAAGGGCAAGCGGCAAACCGAGCAGCAGCAGCGTCATCGTTGCCGGCTCGGGGGTCAGGTTGGTCAGCGTTACGTCGTCCACCCAAACAGTTACGCTGGCATCGACACCTTCAATGCTGAACCTGGCCCTGGTGGCACCCGTGGGGGCAGTTAACGTCTCGTCGTACCACCGCGTTCCCGCCCAGATATCACCACCATCCGTGTTGCCCAGGATGCTATGTTTGGAGACCACTGCATACTCCTCGTCATACCACGTCAAGTAGCCTTTCGCGTGCCCGCCGGTTGCGCTCTTCCGTGCCCAGAACTTCGCTTCGTACTGGTCCCCGGCGATGACCTGCTCGCCCCAGGAGTATAACTGATATGCAGCGCCGGAGTCGATCTGCAGGGAGTAGCTCCCGCTGTTCTTGTAACTCCCGCTATGCTGCTGGCCGTCGGCGACCGACCAGCCGTCCGGCGACGTCGTGCTGTTCCAGACCTCAAGACCGGCGTTGCGGGTTTCAATTGTCTCGTTAATCGTGTTAACGGGAGCGCCGCCATACATCGTGATGTCGTCGATGTTCATCGAACGGGTCGAGTCTCGCCCACTTATTCTCAGATGGAAGCACGCCCTTGCCGCATTCGTCGGTGCCCTGACGGACTCGTAATAGTACCGCGCCCCCGCGCTTATCTCACCATAGGGACCGCCCTTGGTAGTGATACTTGAATCGGAAATAAACGCATTCGATGAGTCGTACCATCGTATGTAACCGGACGAGTGGCCGCTGTTGACCGCGACGCGACAATAGAACCTTCCGTCGTAGAGCGCTCCAGCCGTAACCGGCATGCTGTCCTGGTACAGGTCCCTTGTATGGTGTATCGAAGCGTTATAGACGTTCATGGAATAGCTGCCGTCCACCACGTAGTTGGTGTCCTGGGTCCACGTCGTATCTGAGGGCTTGGTCCAGTTGTCCGCGTTTCCGCCTGTCCAGTTCTCGACGCTGGAGTTGGGCAATCCAACATCCTGCACCGCAGCGGTGGACACGCCGGCCGCAAGCCCGAGCATGGCTACGAT
>JAIORA010000007.1 GCA_021108375.1 Anaerohalosphaeraceae bacterium | reverse complement strand
ACCAATTTGGAATCACTAAACTCTATTCATTCGATGGTGGTTTCGATAAAGTACCCGGGATTGAAAGATTATATTATTAAGGCTCATATGTGCTGTTTGGTGCCGTTGGGTTGCGTGTGCCTCACACTTGTGAGGCTGTCCGATAATTCAAAATTTCAAGAAAAAGAAACCTAACTAGACCTTTAAATCGAAAAACAAGGAGGAAAAGTATTACTGCCAGTAATTGTCGGACAGCCTGTTGTGTGCGTGGAATAGCGCGTACTGATCGATGTGCCGACCGATGCACTGGCACGGATCAAAGAGACTGTACCGGATGTGATTGTGTTCGGGTGACTGGGGGAGTTTACCCTGGCGACATTAAATGGTGAAGAGGCGTTTGAGATATGGAAGATATGTCATTTCCCCTGGACCTGGTATAGGAGTTTCGCCACTTTCGAATCTGTTCTGTGCCTGACCAAACCGTTGATTTGCCTCTTAACCTGTCCTGAACAGATATGGCATCTTTAATTTGGCTCTTATCTCGCAATCTCGCACATGTTAGTATTTCAAGCTTCTTTTCCATAATTTCCAGTGTATCCATATCATCCATAAATCTTTGCTTTTGAATTATTTCTCTGGATTTATGTTTTGTTTTCATACCATCCTCGTCCTAAAACTAAATAGACGATGGACATCCAGTGTTTTGAGAGTTGTGCTTACGTATAAGGCTTGCGTCCACTCCGATGCTTGATGATTGTAGATTCATCTCTAAGATGTGTATCTTGAGATATACCCGAGCGAATCCCGCGCATCACATACTCTCGTTTCATCATGTACACAGTCCACATGAGTCCAAACAACCCCAACCATCCGGCCAAAATAATTGACATTGATCCGTGGTTCTGCTGGGAACTGGGGAGGTAACTGAAGAGGTTATGTTTCATCTGGTTTAGATGAAATTTTGGGTGTTGTTGCTAGGGGGTGTTTTGTGATTTTGGCGATAGCCTCGGGAAGTGGGAAAATCCCGGGAGGCTATCGCCAGAATGCGGCGGCACTATGGGGGTGTTTTTGGGGGTGAAATGGTGGTATTTTTTGGTGGTAAAGTGGAGGTTATCGCCAACCATTTTTTTTCGGCCTTGCACATAAATTAATTTTTTCATAAGTAAACTATACAGTGAACTATCAAACCGTCAACCATTTATACGGTAACCAACTTACAGTATATTATGTTTTTAGCATCAATATCCAAAGAAAAACCAAGTGAAGATGAAAAAGGCGTAATGATAGCATTCAGAAATAAACCCAAAACCCCAA
>JAIORA010000014.1 GCA_021108375.1 Anaerohalosphaeraceae bacterium | reverse complement strand
AGGACATCAATATCGTTGATGTTTATTCTGATATTGATTCGACTGATATCACAATACACTCGGATGGACATTATACGGACATAACCCTGGAGGCTGAACTGACATTTAAAGGAGATGTAGTAAAATCAAAACAGTTCCACATCGAGGAAATATCATCTGATAGTGATATAACCACGATAGCATTCTGGAACATCACAAACCCAAAAGAAGGATTCTACCGCACCATAATGACCATGTCTATGGACGGTTCGGTACTGGAAACGAAATATTCCAATTTCTCATATGGCTGGCGGGCCATGCCGGGGATATCAATTAAGGATATCGTGCCTGACTCAAGTGGTATCAGTATCATACTGGCACCATATTATACTACAAAGACCGGTACTTCAAAACCTGTGCTGACTGACATAGAATACATGCTCGTGGATGGCGATACAGTCATCTATCGCACCACGGACAGCCGGGTAACGGTATTGCAGGCCACACCCCTTTCAAAGGACTGGAATGTGCTGCTTGAGAACAATCATGATTATTCAACCAGGGTCAAGGCTCGTATCTCATCACCAGAGGATGCAGTGATAGCCCGGTCAGAAGACTTCACTTCCAAAGATGACGTTCGCATAACCGAACTGTACAGGGATGAGACCGGGGCCAGTGCAACAGTAGAGGGGTATTCTCAAGTGCCATTTGAGGGATACGTTGTGTTTACAGTAACAAAGGACGACACCATCATTGAAGAAGTACGGGAAAAATCCCCCATACTGACCAATGATGATGATGAGACCATCGAGATCATCTGGAGCCGCAAGCTTGCAGCAGGCACATACGGTTTATCCGTAGAAGTAATAGGTAACGACGGTGATATCCTGGACAGGTGGGATACGGTCATTGAGTCCGATTATGACAGTTCAGATGGCGCAACACCAGAACCCACCCCCACTGAAACACCAGGATTTAGCATAGTCCCGGCAGCCTTCGTACTGGTATTACTACATCTCGCATCAGGGCCAATGGACCGCCGTGGCGGGTGAGACAAAGTGTATGAACTGTTCATAGCTATCAGGCACCTGACCTCGCGCCGCAGGCAGACCATCTTTTCTGTACTGGCGGTCGGGCTGGCAGTTATGCTGCTCATGGTATCCCAGGCGTCAATGGTGGGTTTTACCGATGAGATATATTCAAAGATCGTTGACACGACGATGCCACATGTAACAGTTGAACCACAGGAAGGTGAAGATTACATCAATCTGTACCATAAACTCATTGAGGATATCAATGAGGTCGATGGCGTTGTGGGTATATCCCCGGTCCTTACCGGCCCGGCTACATTTGAATACAAAGACAAGAACAAGAATGTGGTCATGCAGGGCATCCGGG
>JAIORA010000039.1 GCA_021108375.1 Anaerohalosphaeraceae bacterium | reverse complement strand
GCTAATCATTACCCACAAGTCGAGGGCGGGGGTAAGATAGCGTGAAAAAAACAAAAGAGGCTAACAGTGCGTTCTAGGTTTGGCGATATGCGACTTGATAGGCGGTTGGACCAGTTGGCAGAGCAGTTGAGTGCGATTCCCGTTGCCACCCTGCCACAAGCTCTGACCGATTGGTCAAGCCTGAAGGCAGGGTATCGGTTTGTGAACAACAAGAAGGTCACGCATGAGGGAATTATTGAAATCGAACAGCAGGCGACGGTGCAGCGAGTTGAGGCAGACGGGAGTGAGATAATTCTGGCAGTGCAAGATACGACCTCATTCAATTTTGCCAACCGAGCCGCGTTGAGTGGCTTGGGGGTACTGGAAGATAACCGCACACCGGGTTTTTTCGCCCATACCACGCTGGCCGTCAGTGAACAGGGCGTACCGTTGGGGGTCCTGGGACAGCAGGTGTGGTCACGTCCACAGAATCTCAATCGTACTAAAGACGCGCACAAAGCAAAACCGATCAGCGAAAAGGAAAGCTTCAAGTGGCTGGCAGGACTGCGCCAGATACCCGACATAGACCAACGGGTTATTACCGTCTGTGACCGCGAGGCCGATGTCTACGAACTGTTTCAGGACGCCCACAATCAGCAACAGGACTTCATTGTGCGCGCCGCTCAGAATCGTCGACTGGAAGACGCTCCGCTTTTACGCCATCATCTGAGTGGCATTTCCGCAGCGGCTACCTACACCCTCACGGTTCGCCGGCAGGTCAATCAAGCGCAACGCACAGCGACAGTCGAGATACGGTATGCGACGGTCACGCTCTTGCCACCGGTGAATCGCCCTAAAAAAGCGGAGATTATCCCACTTGAACCGCTGTCGATCCAGGTGGTGGAGGTGCGTGAAATCAACCCGCCAGACGATGTGCCGAAGCCGATCCACTGGATTTTGCTGACCACGTTACCCGTCGACACACTGGACATGGCCTATCAGATTGTGCGCTTTTACACCTATCGCTGGCTCGTCGAACGCTTTCACTATGTGCTCAAAAGCGGCGGGTGCCACTTTGAGGATAGCCAATTACGCACCGTCGCGGCATTGCATCGCTTGTTGGGGGTCTGTTCACGTGTCGCGTGGCGGTTGCTCTGGTTAACCTATCAGGCGCGCCAAACACCGGATGCTCCCTGTACCGTCGCCTTGAGTGACACCGAATGGCACGCGCTGACCGCTTTTGCCACCCAATCCCAAACCCCTGCTCACTTGCCACCCACACTCAATCAGGCGGTGCGTATGATTGCTACACTAGGTGGTTTTATTGGACGCAAATCCGACGGCGATCCGGGTGTAAAGACCTTGTGGAGGGGGTGGCAACGACTACAGGACATTGTTGCCACCTGGATGCTTTTTCATCCCTCTCAAGATGTGGGTAATGATTAGC
>JAIORA010000036.1 GCA_021108375.1 Anaerohalosphaeraceae bacterium | reverse complement strand
ACGGGGCGTCCTTGGAGTCCGTTGGGTATCTTCCGGGTGTTGTAGAGACATCCGAACGCCCAACGGCAAGGAGACCCCGATGCAGCGAGTATACACGATTGGCGCAGATACGCACTGCGCGTTTACGGAACTGGCTATGCTTTCGCCCGGCGGCAAGCTGATGCGTCGAGAACGATGCTCCACGACGATTCGGGATCTCTACGGGGTCCTCGCGACCGTCCGCAAACCGCGGGTCACCGTAATCGAGGAAGGCCCGTTGGCTGACTGGCTTTTGCGCGGCCTCGCCGAACAGGGTGAAACGATCATCGTCTGCGATCCGCGTCGCAACCACCTGATCGCCAAGGACTCGGACAAAGACGACGCCATTGATGCGGAAAAACTGGCGAAGCTTGCCCGAAGTGGCTTCATCAAGGAGATTCACCATGCGGACTCGTTCGACCGGGTGGCTTTTAAGCGGCGGGTGGCGTTGTATCACGCCCAGGTTGGCCACCGAGTTCGGGAAGCCAATCGCCTGATGGCGCAATGTCGCCAACTCGGGGTATTCTTGCACGAAAGGAACTTCGCCGAAGAAGAACGATGGCGTGAATGCCAGGAGCGCTTACCGAATCATAAGGTAGTACGCGCGGACCTGAAGCTGCTCTGGCAGGGCTACGATCATGCGGTCACGCAGGTGGCCAAGCTTCGGCGTGGCCTGTTGGCGTTGGCTCGGAAAAACAAGGTGATCCGTCGTTTCACCGAGGTGCCGGGTGTGGGTTGGATTCGGGCGGCCACGTTCTTTGCTTACGTGGACACGCCGTTTCGGTTCAAGCGTAAGCAGGCTTTGTGGCGGTATATGGGCATCGGGCTGGAGCGTCGCGGTAGCGGCGAAGGTCCGATGCTAGTGCGGGTGTCGCGTGACGCGAACCGCGTCTTGAAAAACGTGATCCTGGGTGCGGCGTTGTCGGCCATCGCCTCCAGGAGTCCTTTCGCCGACCAGTATGGGAGGTGGTTGAAGGCTGGTATCTCGTCTCGCAATGCGCGTCGCAACGTGGCTCGTAGCCTGGCGACGGTGATGTGGGGCATGTGGAAAAGTGGCGATGACTATCGACCCGAGTGGGTCGGCACGGCGGTCGGCCGAGAGCCGGCGGTGTTGCCAGATTGACCGAAAGGTTGCAAAATGCGTATGCGGCGGAGTCCCCTGGGTGGCATTGGACCGGTCCGAAAGGGCACGAGTCCCAGAGCATGAATGGACCCGCCGCATCTTATAGCTACGCTCGAAGATCTTCATGGACCTCGCTTGAGAGAGTCCCGAATAGGTGCATGGGCGACGTTTTTCTGATCGTCCGCTGATCGAAGATCCGCGACCGAGGCAAGCTGGTCACCCCCCAATGTGGGGACCCCGCCGAAACCGGCAGACACCGTGTGGACGGCCACTCGCGTCTGAGTGGTCATGCGCAATGGAAAAAACGCCCCTCAAGAAGTCCAGCTACAAAAAGGTG
>JAIORA010000004.1 GCA_021108375.1 Anaerohalosphaeraceae bacterium | reverse complement strand
CGGAATGTGTCAAGGGACTGCAACAACTCAGCTAAAAAGATTAAGGAAGATTTGGCGCGATAGGCGGGTTAATCCAAACCGCACCAGGTGCTCCCTTGACAATCGGTTCCCCATGCACAAAGCGCTGAGGATGTTGAGCATACGCAGCTGCTAAAACGGCTTGCCGCTGCTGACGAATAACCTCGGCTTGTCCATAGTGGACACTGGCCGGGGTGAGTAAATTCAAGCCGGTATGATAGTGCTGATGGTTGTACCATTGGAAGAAAGGTCGCGCCCAGCCACGCGCATCTTGAATACACCCAAAACGATCCGGATAATCCGGGTGATACTTCAGCGTTTTGAACTGCGCCTCACTGAAGGGATTATCATCCGAAACATAGGGACGTGAATGGCTCTTAGTGACACCCAGATCACTCAACAACAGGGCCAACGGTTTGGCTTTCATGGGTTTGCCATTATCGGCATGGAGGGTCAACTGTTCAGGTTGAATCTGCTGGTTGGCCGCCGCGGTGGCGATCAGTTGCTTGGCGAGTTCGGCGCTTTCACGCTCAGCGATCATCCAACCAACTACATAGCGGCTAAAAATGTCGATGACGGTATACAACGCGAAATGCGTCCATTTCGCGGGGCCACGCAACTTGGTTATGTCCCAACTCCACACCTGGTTGGGCTGCTCAGCGAGCAACTCCGGTTTGTGGTAAACCGGGTGGCGGCGTTGCTTGCGCCGTTCGCGTACTTCGGCATAAGCGGCCAAAATTCGGTACATCGTGCGCCAATGACACAGATAGGTCCCCTCATCCAGCAAGGAAGCGTACACTTGACGCGGCGCACGATCCATAAACTGCTCACTGTTCAGCGTCGCTCGTACCTTGGCCCGTTCTTCAGCCGATAACGCATGACGGGGCGTTGGGCGCGGAGCTGGCGATGGCGAACGGCGGGGATACAGGCGGCTGCGCGGTATGCCCAGCACTTGACAGGCGCGCACGATGCCGACGACTTGACTCAGTGCTTGGGCAATGGCAGTCACCGCGTCTCGTCTTCCTGCTGGTTCTCGAGTAACCTGGCCAACTTTTTTTGGGCGTCGATGATGGCCTCCGCTTGCTCCAACTTGCGTTGTAACCGGACATTCTCGCGTTCCAGGCGTTTCACTTCGGCTGCATTCGGATTCGCGCGTGGCCCACGGGCTTTGTCGCTCAAGGTGCCCGCTTCATATTCCGCACGCCACTTGGTCAGATACGACGAGTACAACCCTTCACGGCGCAACAAGGCCCCGATCTCGCCATGTGTGCATTGTGCGGCCTCTTCCACGACCTTGCGTTTGTACGCTACCGTAAACCGGCGACGAGTCGTCCGGGGTCGTACCTCGGTGTCCGGATGTTTGCCATTGGCTGTTGACATGCTTTTGATTCCTTTGCTCCGCCCCATAATTCTACTCTAAACTTTGGAGCAAAGTTGTTGCACTCATTCTGGCACAAAGGG
>JAIORA010000005.1 GCA_021108375.1 Anaerohalosphaeraceae bacterium | reverse complement strand
AAAAAGATGAGGAAAAAGGGATTTTATTACTTGACCTTGAGCTCTTCATAGGTGGTGAATTAAATCCGTATAATCCGCGAAATCCGTGGTTAATTTTCTTTGTGGAACTGCCCTAAATTTTAACAAAATTGACAAACTCCTGATTGGCGCAGGGGATTTGGCCGCTATAATGAGCCGGTAGTTGTCTGAATATCACCATTTTTAAATAATAATTGAACCTAATATGGGTACACAAAAAGACTTTTCACAGGCGATTCTTGCCCTGGCTATCGCCAGTCCCAAGCATATCGTCCTGCCGGAGGGCCGCGACGAGCGAACTATCGTAGCGGCCAAAAGAATCATCAACGAAAAAATCTCACCGCTCACAATCCTCGGCAATGCGGAACAGGTTGCATCGGCAGTCAAAGCCGCTGGCATAAACAGCAGCGACCTGCAAATAATCGACCCCAATACTTCCAATAAAACCGCTGAGTATGCGCAAAGCTTTTACGAGCTTCGCAAAACAAAAGGTATGACTATCGAAAAAGCCGCTGAGATTGTAAAGGATGTAATGTACTTCGGGATGATGATGGTCAAGGCCGGCGATGCCGATGGCCTGGTTTCCGGAGCGGTTCATTCGACAGCCGACACGATTCGGCCGGCACTTCAAATCATCAAAGCCGCTGCCAGCGTAAAAACCGTATCGAGTATGTTCTTTATGACCGATACCCAAAGAACACTACTGTTTTCCGATTGCGGCCTGAACCAGAACCCGACCGCCGAGCAGCTTGTTGACATCGTTTTATCAACCGCAAAGACCGCAAAGCAGTTCGGCATAGTTCCAAAAATCGCGATGCTCTCGTATTCTACTAAGGGTTCCGCTGGCGGAGCAGACGCTGAAAAAATGGTCAAGGCAACCGCCCTTGCCAAAGAGAGACTCGAAAAAGATTTCGATGGCGAATATGTAATAGATGGCGAACTGCAATTTGATTCGGCTTTCGTGCCTGACATCGCGGCGAAAAAATGCCCGCTCAGCCCGCTAAAAGGCAACGCGAACACTTTTATCTTCCCGGATTTGGGCGTGGGCAATATCTGCTATAAAATGGCAGAGCGACTGGCAGGACTAAACGCTTACGGCCCAATCCTGCAGGGACTGGCCAAACCGGTAAACGACTTATCCCGCGGCTGCAACAGCGATGACATCGTCGCAACCGCAGCGATAACAGCAATACAGGCGAAGTGATTGAAAACGGATTAGCCCCCAAGCCTGCCTGGGGGTTCGTGCTTACGAATGGTTTACATCTTACATATTACCGTTTAGCCTCGGCCGGTACGGCCGAGTTAGTTAACCCCCTGATTCATCAGGGGGTTGTTTGTCATTCCGAGCGCAGTCGAGGAATCTTGTTTTTTGTATATTGTTTTTTAATCAGTGTAATCTGTGTTAATCCGTGTCTAAAAAAACTTTGTGTCCTTGTATGTTGACAAAAGTTATGGTTAATAATAGTCTCATAGATAATATTGGTGC
>JAIORA010000025.1 GCA_021108375.1 Anaerohalosphaeraceae bacterium | reverse complement strand
GGTGTGCGATATCAAATCATGGCAGGGGTTATGCTGCTTTCCTGAGGTCTTTCCAATATGTATCCCATTGGCCGCTGTAGTAGATGCTGGCCAAGGCCATCATGCTCTCGGCGTTGCACTTGTCCCATCGCATTCCAGAGCCTTTGAGACGCTTGGTCAGGCGGCCACAAACTGATTCCGTCGGGCCGCTGCCTGTGTCGTAACCCGCAGCCCGGAAGCTGGGGTAATCCGTCATGTCCACTCGCGAGCCGACATATTTTCGCAAGGATTTCAACGCCCGCCGCTTCGCCGGTGATCGCAATGTCCTAAGCAACTCGCCCAGCCGATCCAGCATCACCAGCGAACCCTGCTCCCACACCACACCCACCATCTCTTCCCGCCACGCAACCGATTCAGCCGTACCTTCGCCAAAAAGCCGATGGCTGGTTTCTGTCACATGTTCCTGCAAGTGATAATAATCCAGAATGTTTTCATCCAGCATCGGCAACTGCTTATTGTATTGTTTGAGAATCCAACTGGCTCCGTCGGCAACGGAGTATTTCACCTCCGCTTGCGTAAGTTTTATACGGGCGGCCTCCCGCCGCATGATCCGGCCAAGTTTTTCATGGTTGCCGCTGGTGCCGACGGCATACTGCTGCTTTTTGTCCTTACTGTAAAACGCGACGACTTTGAACTCCTTGTAAGCCCCATCGCTACCTCGACGTGGCCGGCCTCGCCTGGCGGTACTCTTACGACCCTGCTTGAGACGCTTGCGTTTCTCAGCCTCGCGGCGTTTACGCTTTTGCTCTTCGGTTACCAGCGGAACCATCACTCCGTCGGTGCCGGTAATCACTGTTTTGTCTGTGCAGTCATCGGCGGTAAAATCCGGCCGGACCTGTCCGCTGGCTTGCTGAGTGAGAATATGCTGGCCCTGCGATTCAACAATACTTCGAATTGCAAATGAACTGATAGACAACTGAGCGGTACGCTGAAGATTCTTGCTGGCTGGTACAAAAGCGCAGTTCAAACTTTCACGACAACACATTTCACGAACGCCCGGGCTGAACTTGCTGGCGGTAACACCCAACAGGATATCCAGCGGCGCAACCGTGCCGCGTTGTGTATTCCAGAAAACCGTCCGGCGAAACTCCAGCCGACCATTGACGCTCATGTATGAATTTTTCTGCCGGCCTTTATTTTTCCACGCCAGATTCGGGTGAGTCTCCCGAGGGGGAAAAAGCCTCCTGTTTGCCTTCCAGGAGGTCGATTGCCTTTTGGTAAAGGCGTTGTCTGAACTCCGCGTTAGCGTCTCGCACAGGTTCTTCTGACTCTGCGATAATCGCTCCCGGCGTGGCGTTGTTGATTGCATCAGCCACCTTTTGCGCCATGTCCTTGAGGTCCAATTCCAATGAATCAAGTAACTCTTCAGCCGTGATCTTTTTGTCTTCCATAACTTGCTCCTAAGTAAAGGTTCACAAGCTACTGTAACTACTACACTTAAATCGCGCCAGGAAAAAATTTCACACACCA
>JAIORA010000029.1 GCA_021108375.1 Anaerohalosphaeraceae bacterium | reverse complement strand
GGTGAGCGACCGGATTTTCTGGCTGGGGATTATGCGGCACGTTGTTGGTCCCAATAGTCGGTCCACAAATTGGAGTAGTACAGGCTACCCAAGGCCATGATGGCTTCGGCATTATCTTTGTCCCATCGCATTCCACGGCCCTTGAGTCTGGTTGTCAGCGTCCCGCAAAATGACTCCGTCGGGCCACTGCCGCAATCATAGCCCGCCTCTCGATAACTCGGATAATCCGTCATATTCACACGTTTGCCGACGTATTCCCGCAAGGATCTCAAAGCTTTACGCTTGGGGCCGCTACGATGGCGGCGGAGATAATTACTCAATCTGTCCAGCATCACCAGCGAACCCTGATTCCACACATATCCCATCATATCTTCGCGCCAAACCTGGGCCTTGGCGGTTCCTTCGCCGTAAAGCACATGACTGGCGGCAATCACATGATCCCGCAAGTGATAATAGTCCAGTATATTCTCGTCAAGCATCGGCAGTTGAGTGTTGTATTGCCTGGCAATCCACTCGGCTCCGTCAGTTACGGAGTATTTCACCTTGGCCCGGCCAAGCTGAATCTTCTTCGCTTCCTGACGCATCCGACATCCCAAAACCTTGTGATTCCCGCTGGTGCCCACCGCGTACTTATGCGACTTGTCCGGGTCATAAAATGAGACGATTTTGAACTCTTTGTACGGACCGTCGCTACCGGACTTCGGGCGGCCGCGTTTGCGGCGACTCTTGCGGCCTTGGCTGTGCCGTTTAGTCAACTCCTTAGTCCGGCGTTTTTTCTTTTGCTCGTTCGTTACCAATGGAACCATTACGCCGTCGGCTCCGGTAATCACCGTCTGGGCCGTACAATCTTCGCTCGTCCAGTCAGGCCCGTATTGTTCACGCCGAATGGATTGCTCAGCCCGCCGGCCTTCCCGCTCGACCAACTCTCGCAAAGCCGAATGGCTGATCGTCAACTGAGCCATTCGCGACAGATTCTCGCTGGCCGGTACAAATGCTTCATTGAGACTTAAGCGACAGGCCATCTCCCGAACGCCCGCACTGTAACGCTCCTGCACAATGCCGAGCAACGCATCCAAAGGCGCAACCGACCCTCGCTGCGGGTTCCATAAAATCGTACGCGTAAACGCCAGCAGCCCGTTGACCGTCACGCACGACGTCTTCTGCCGGCCTTTATTCTTCCACGTCTGGTTCGGTGCGATCTGCCGAGGGGGAAAAATCCTCTTGCAGTCGCTTGTCCTGCAAGAGGTCGATAGCCTTCTGGTACAACCGTTGGCGAAAATCGGCGCTGGCGTCCCGGACGGGTTCTTCGGAGTCGTTGATGATTCGTCCCGGCTGGGCCGAGTTCATCGCCGCAGCCACTTGTTCAACCAGATGATCAATGTCTCCATTTAATGCTGCTTTTAACTCTTGCGGTGTGATCTTTTTGTCTTCCATGACTTGCTCCTAAAAGTAATTAAATAAAGGTAACGCAAGTCATTGTAAACAAAGCATTAACGTCGCGCCAGAAAAAAATGTCACTCAC
>JAIORA010000032.1 GCA_021108375.1 Anaerohalosphaeraceae bacterium | reverse complement strand
CATAATGCCTTTGGTGGAATTAACCATCGCTCTTGCGACGCTTGGCTACGTCCATCTCCAACTCGCCGAACTGCTCTTCATGACGGCGGATAAGCTGGCTGAGCGTGATCGCAAGACGCTTGGCTGAATAGTAATTCATGATAACCCGTTCGTTGACCTTGAACATAATCTCCGGCTGTTCCTGCTCGGGTTTCGGCGGAGCGACCAGATTAAGCCCGAAATCAAGCATCACTTCCTCAGCCGTTCCGTTCGTCCGAAAGGCATTGGCGTAAGTGGTATTCATTTCAGCTTCAGTTACATTCAGGCGAACTTGCGTTCGACCGGTCTGCTCGCGGGCCTGCTCTTCGATGGGTTTTTCGTTCTGCTCATCCGAGACATAGGGCGTATTCTGCTCTGTCATTGATTTTACTCCTTACTTTTTGTCCGTTGTTGATTTAATGCCCCCGAATTTCGATTCAGGGGGCGATGACTTTTGTACTGTATTGTTAATGTTTGTAGCGTTTTTTGTAAATTGCACGAATACCCGTTCGCCGGCCGGCCTTGCGGTGCGATTGGGAATCTCAACGCGAACCATGAGCGTGTCGCTGGCTGCGTCCGCAACGGACGCTTTATGGACAATCCTGCCGCGAATCTGCTCTTTGCCTTCCCGGTCAAAACAAATGACAGCCGATTGCCCCTTCCGTAAACGCCGGGCGATTTTCAAAGGTACCGGGGTGTCTATCCTGAGCGTACTTATATCGACTATCCTTATAACTTTGTCTTCGTTCTGCGAATCCACGGATTCGCCTTCCTTCACAAAAAGTCGCTCAACCTTGCCGGCGCAAGGACTCTTAAGCCGCATCCGCTCTAACTCCAGGCACATCTCTCGATATTGGAGTTTATTCTGTTCTTGCTCAAACTTAGCCAGCTTCAAGGAGAGTTTGGCAATAAGCACGTCGAGCTGGGCGTGCTGAACTTCCAATTCAGTAGCAACGTTTTGCTTTGCCGCTAACTGTACCCGATCCAAATCCACCTTCTTCTGCTTGTATTGGGCATCGGCTGCCAGAATCCGCGTCCCGTCTTCCGCCTGGGCTTTCAACTGGGCCAGCCGGGCCTGCTCAACAGAATCATCCAACTGCACCAGAACCTGACCGGCTTTGACGGATTCGCCATCCTTGACAAGAATTTTCGATACCTGGCCAGGCCGAATAAACGAAAGAACTACATCCTTATTCGGCTGAGTAATAGCCTCAACCCGCACCTCAGCATTGCCAAAGCACAATCCCGTCGAGGCAAACAATGACACAATCACAGCCGCCAGAAACAGGCTGCTTCGACGAAAAACACGCAACTTCCATTCTTTCCGCAAAAAAGTCATCGGGGCATTATTCGATAAAGCCAACAGAATCGCAAGAGAACTTTTCCATTTACGTTGCCGACACGGCGAACCGGCTTGCTCTTTATTCTTACATGGCTGCTGCGGCGTAGGGCCATCAGATGCGATATGGACAGTTGATTGTTGCTTTTGGTGTTTTTGTGATTTTTGCCGTATTGGTGAATAAGAGTGCAATATTAGCGCTATCATAATCTACCCGCCATTTTACAGGTTCCGGCTGAATCAAGCCGTAAACTGCCGAAGCTAAATACAAAACCGAAATATCCGAAATTTTCTGGACACCACATAATGCCGCCAATACAATTTCCATTCCAATACGGATGTAGCGGTGTCCTTCGGAGGTTTGCCCATTTTTCTATATTGGCTACAAGGGGCATAGTAATAGCATCGTGCGGGAAGGCGAAATCGAAATCGAAATGTGAAACCTTCCCATGCGGGTCCAGTTCACAGGGA
>JAIORA010000024.1 GCA_021108375.1 Anaerohalosphaeraceae bacterium | reverse complement strand
GGGTCTAAACTATTTGGCTCGTAATTGACATGCCCGCTGAATTCCCCTATCTGCATGGCTCCATCGCGCTGATTGTTATTGACCGGCACATTGGGTCGGTTAATGGGGAGCTGCAGGTAGTTTGCCCCAAGCCGGTAGCGCTGCGTATCAGTGTAGGAGAAGATCCGCCCTTGAAGTAACTTGTCTGCAGAAAACTCGATTCCCGGCACTATGCTGGCAGGACAGAAAGCTGCCTGCTCCACTTCACAGAAGAAGTTCTCAGGGTTGCGATTGAGCACAATTTTACCCACTGGCATCAGCGGAAATTTATCCTCAGGCCAGGTCTTTGTAGCGTCCAGTGGATCAAAATCCTGTTTCAGTTCATCAGCGATATCCATCAACTGGACATTCAGTTCGTACTCAACCTCTTCACCGCTTGCGATCGTATCGTAAAGATCCCGCGTAAGGCAATCCGGGTCGGTACCAGCCAACCGGGTTGCTTCATGACGGTCAAGGTTCTGTACACCCAATTTCGGTTTCCAGTGGTATTTCACATACACAGCCTTTCCATCAGCGTTCACCCAAACATAGGTATTGACGCCAAACCCCTCCTGCATCCGGTAGCCTTTTGGTGTCCCGCGGTCTGAAAAGAGCCAGGTGATCATATGTGTCGATTCCGGCGTAAGGGATATAAAATCCCAGAAGCGGTTATGTGCGGAAGAGGCTGATGGCATATTGCTATCTGGTGCGCCTTTGAATGCATGGACCATATCCGGGAACTTGATCGCGTCCCTGATGAAAAAAACCGGAAGATTGTTCCCGGCTAATTCGTAGTTACCTTCTTTGGTATAGAACTTAACTGCAAAGCCACGGGGATCACGTACCGTATCAGCAGAACCCCGTCCCCCGGTTACTGTAGAAAAACGTACAAATACAGGGGTCTTTTTCTCTGGGTCCTGGAGGAATTTCGCCTTTGTGTAAGCTTCCATGCTCTTGTAAACCTGGAAGTAACCGTGAGCTCCTGCCCCCTTGGCATGGACAACCCTCTCAGGGATGCGTTCCCTGTCAAAGTGAGCCATTTTCTCGATAAACTGGACGTCCTGCAGCAACACAGGTCCACGTTCACCTACAGTCTGTGAATTCTGGTTATCGCTGACCGGGACACCTTGATTTGTGGTCAAAACTTTATCTTCGTTCATGATGTCAGCCTACTTTATTTTATTTTACTTTGTTCTGTCGGCACATCAGCTTCCAGTGTTTATCAGCAGTTCGAACATTTCCAGCTTATCATAACAGACTTCCTTTAAGCCACTGGTTTGAAAAGTTCCTTACCCACACCACAGGATGGACAGACCCAGTCGTCAGGGAGATCCTCAAATTCAATTCCGGCTGCGATTCCGTTATCCGGATCTCCTTTTTTTGGATCATATATATATCCACACATCGTACATCTATAAGATTTCATACTAATTTGGTCTATTCGTATTATCTTAAATAATTTTCGTTTAGGGATTATTAAGAACAGCTCAATTCATAATGATACTCAAGATATACCGTCTTTTGATCATGATATTCTATTATCATAAAACTTATCATCTATCCAATTATATATGTTTAAATGAAATGCAAAAAAAGTGATATTAAGGAAGGATTGAAATGAAGCTAACCTGTTCTATTGACGAAATAGACAGATTAAGTCCTGAAAAAGTCAAGCAAATTCTTGATAGTGATGCGCAAGGTGAATTTCAACTATTGGATGTAAGACTGCTACAGGAATATGAGGCAGGGCATATTCCAGGAGCAAAATGGATTGCTCTGGATGAACTTGAATACAGGTATACAGAACTTAAAATAAAAAGTAAGATCATCATCTACTCTCGTTCCG
>JAIORA010000009.1 GCA_021108375.1 Anaerohalosphaeraceae bacterium | reverse complement strand
CTGGGGTTTGAGCCTAATCAATGGACGGAAGTACGGATCAAACTCAACTGGTATTTTCGTCACAGCAATATCAGATGGCTTCAATTCTGGCAGGCAATGCCGCACAAAACCCATGAGATGTATATCGATAACATACGCATTGAAGCCGACCCGTGCAGCGATCTCGCCAAACTCAAAGAGACTCTGGATACGATAGGCTCTTACCAGAGTATGATTGAGAACTATGGCGGCACTGTGGTTCAAGACGATAAGGATGAATATGAAACTCTCGGCAATACCTATGACGCTCTCAAGGCGGATTTGAACTCCGTTAACGATACGAGTTCGCTGGGCACTTGGCATGCAAGTTACCGCACTGCCAATTCAGACTCCGACACGTTGTTGATCAAGATGCAGAAGCAGCTGTTCGAGGCGCACGGCACGAACCAGAATAAAGTCTGGACTTACGCCTGCCTCGGCAACATGGTTAAGGTTATGCGTAAGCATACCAAGTGGCTGCTTCCCGGCCAGCCCGGCGGCTCATTAGATATAAAAATGGCGGCCAATGAGTACGAAGCCGGCCAGGTCGTACTGCGGGTTAAAGCAAACACCCCGAATTTGACCACTGTGGAGGTAAAAGTATCCAATCTGACTTGCAGCGGCTGCCCGAACATTCCTGCTTCGCAGATTACACTCCATCCCGTCGGCTATTTGAATACCCAGAGTCCGCAGTATCCCAGGCAATATGATGAACAATGGCCGGATCCGATCCTGGCGTATCTCGAAAACTTTACACTGGAGCCCGCCGTCTGGCAGCCGATATGGGTGGAGGTACATACGTTACCCAACCAGAAGGCCGGCGATTACAGCGGTACCATTACCGTTACAGCCAACGGCGGCCATTCTCTGTCAATTCCGATAAACGTAAAGGTCTGGGATTTCGCCGTACCGCACGAATTTCATTTTCCAACGGCGTTGAAGTTCACTATAGGAGCGTGGGAAAAAATTGATAAGTATCGCTATCCCACGTCAGGCTGGTATCCATTTGTACATTACTGCAATGGCACAAAGGAGTTATCCGATTTGACCGATCCACATTCGATCTGGTTGGTCAATCTTCGTACAAAATACCACGATATGCTTTTGGCCCATCGTATTGTCCCCAACAATCCCTACCGTGATATCGCGCCGCGAATCGACGACCTGCAGAAGTTCAAGGCTGCCGGCGGGAGACACTTTTTCCCCCTCGAAAATTCCTATATCGGCGATACTCAGAATGAAAGAAATTCGAGGTGGAATAAAATTAAAGCCTTCATGGATGAATTCGAGCAACATCCGGAATTGGCTGTCATGAAGCCATACATTTACGGTTTGGATGAAAGGCCGCCGAATACCTTCCCGGAGATTAAAGAGATTTGCGACGAACTGCAGGGCCGCCTTGCCAATGAGAACTACAGCCATAAGGTTAAATTGATAACCACGGCCAAGGATAAGTCATACGGCAAAGATACGTATAACATCGGCGGTGAAAATATCTGCCTGGATGATTCCTTTGACGGTTGGGTGCCTGTAACGAATTACCATGGAGCGACCCTCGGCGATATTGCCGCTGCCAAGGCTCGCGGGAAAGATATCTGGTGGTATACCTGCGTTTCGCCTTTCCATCCCATATACGGCAACACCCGTATCGAAGATCCGGTAGCAGCACTGAGGTTGATCCCGGGATTCAAGGCGTTTAAGTACAAATCCGACGGCTTCCTTCACTGGACGATACAACACTGGGAAATTTACTATAAAACCCCCCCTGCTGGCGTCCCTAACCACACGCCTTATAAATATACGATGACGGGCGGGCCGGTGATTACGGTTACAAACTACACCGGCAGGACCTGGAACCGCAGCAACGGCGA
>JAIORA010000028.1 GCA_021108375.1 Anaerohalosphaeraceae bacterium | reverse complement strand
TATGGGTGCGGCTCAGCGGCGGTGGAAAAAGTCAAAATGGCGGGATTGTTGCAGGTCAAGGCAATCGGCCTTGCCAAACATTGACACGAATTGACACATATTGCCGGATGTTGCCTTACGTTGCCTGACTTCGCAGGTACTTCCGGTAAACCGGGCAAAGAAAAGGGCAAGGGATCGAATCACGCCCATAGACAGTCTTTCTTTCCTGTCCGGTTTTTGCCGGAAAGTCCGTAACTATTGCCGCCGTAGTAGCTTACGCCAGCGGGCACCCTTTGCTTATCCAATGGTCGCCGACGTTTTTTGAGTCGTCGCCAAAAACACCCAAAAACGTCTCCGGTTGCGTCATCGCCGCCGGGGTCGTCCGAACTTCTTTTGTTTTTCCAATAACGCCAACCGGGCCAATTTTGGACGCCCGGACCAACCCTCGAAAGGAATTTCCACCCATGAAAATCACTCAACGCAAGATCGACACCATCACGCCATACGAAAATAACCCGCGACAGAATGACAACGCCGTCGAGGCTGTCGCCAAGAGCATTACGGAGTTTGGCTTTCGCCAGCCCATCGTCGTTGACGCCGACGGAGTGATAATCGCCGGCCACACTCGCTACAAAGCGGCAATGATGCTCGGCCTGGACAAGCTGCCCGTCCACGTCGCCGAAGGCCTATCACCGGAGCAGGTCAGGGCATATCGGATCGCGGATAATGCCTCGGGCGAATTGGCCAAGTGGGACAAGCAATTGCTCCCAATCGAAATCTCGGAACTCCAGCAGGCCGACTTCGACTTATCGCTCCTGGGCTTCGATGAAGACACGCTCGAAAATTTCCTGGTAGGCCTGGACGATTCCGACGCCAGCGCCGATGGCCCTCCCGTCGAAACCGACGAATCCCTCGCCAATGCCGACGCCATGGGATACATCGAGGCTGCGGAGCATATCATCGTCCAGTTCTCCGGCGGCAAGGATTCTTCGTTGGTATTGAACTGGGCTGCCCCGATTCTCCAGAAGCTTGGCAAAAGTTTTGAGGCCGTCTTCGTCGAGACCGGTGCGGAATTCCCGGACTTGACGCCGTACATCATCCGGTTCTGTGAATCGCGTCAAGTTCCGCTGCGATTGCTTCAGTCCAGGGAGAACATCATCCTGCACTGGTTCAAGAAGAACTCCTGGCCGGACAGCAAGTACCGCGATTGCATCCACGGATTTATAAACGACGCCGTCAATCGCGTATTCGTCGAGCGGGAGAAAGAATTCGGCGTCGGCAAGGTGCTGATTATGCGAGGCGGCCGTTCCGACCAGAAGACAACTCTGTCAAAGTCCAATCTCTACCAGGAAGTCGGCTTCGGCAAGCATACCGCCCGGCTGTTGAATCCTTTCTTCAACACGTCAGCCGAGGAATACGACGCCCAGCTCGAAAAGCTCCGTCCGCAACTCTGGAATGGTTACGAACTGGGCTTTATCCGCACTGCTTGCTGGGCCTGTCCATTCCAACGCAAAGACCAATGGGACGCCCTCAAAAAGCATTATCCACTCCTGGCGGAAGAGATGAAACGCTTCGCCCGGCGGTTCAACTGGAAGCAATACAAGGGCGATAAGACTTTCCAGCGTATGCGTAAATACTGGCTGGGAGATGCTGCGGCTGCGACTGACGGTTCAGCAATTGATGATTCGAATCCCATTGGCGAAGAGTAATTGGCCGGTGATGCCGCTGGCGTCGCAACTGGGTGACCACTTGGCCAGGATTGCCAGGTTGCAATCGTTCTCCAGGGCGATCTCCAAGGTACGTTTAGCGCCGGCGTGGAATTCCCTGGTTCGTTCTGGGCCGGTGGTGAAAGAGCGGTTTTCCTTCTCCGGGCAGGTCTCAAATACGCGGCCGCCCATGCGTTTGCATGGCGGGCGTGGGACCGGTAGACCGCCGAGAACTTCCGGGCAGACCTGGATTAACTCGACGTCGAGGTGCTCCAGGAGATACCGCTTTACGAATGAAGACAAGCCGACGCAGCGGCCATGCCATCGGCACGGCTCGCCGAGCAGGCAAGACGACACCAACACTTTTTTATCTTTCGAGAATAGGGTTTTCATGGCGGGGAATTTTCCTTGCCAAGAAATCCCGCAACAAGAGGATTTTTTATGCAAATCTTACAAATTGAACAGCGGAATATAGGCCGAGCCGACAACAACCCCGGTGTCGAGATGACCCGGGGTTGCGTCAGGGCTGGTACGTCTGGTTGTAAATCAGGAACGTTCAAACAGGCCGCGATCTGCCCGCTTGAAGCGGGATTGTTTGCCGTGCTTCTTGATGTCGCGGCTCAGGGCGGACGCCAGGGTTACGTGCGGCGTTTTGCCGGTCGTGAACCAGAGTTTCTGGCGGAGGATTTCCTGCATGATATCCTTGGCGGTCATCGGGTTCTTCGATTTGCCCAGAACCTTTGCTGCCGCCTCCAGGGCTTCGGATTTCGGGTA
>JAIORA010000023.1 GCA_021108375.1 Anaerohalosphaeraceae bacterium | reverse complement strand
TATAGTTTATAGAAGCTCTTTATAATGCTATAAAGTTTGTGATTTTATCTATGTAGTATCTGCTGATTTTCTATTTTGCCATGTTTACAGATAGTTAGTCATGGGTACATTCGATTCTTTGCTAAACATTCGAAACAGGCTTTCCATTACAGGGCTATTAGGGACAACACCTCTTAAACAGCAATAACTTTCAAATCCCTAACCGCTTTAACTACTTTAAAATATTATGAAATAGAAAATCAGCAGATACTATGTAACATATTGAAATTATTGAAGCACATTTTAACCCCGAAAGTTGAGTTTAAATCTTCTATATAAACCACGCGATCGGGTAACCGGTGCTTTTACCCGGAACCGTGACCGGAAAAGTAATAGCATTCTGGAGTAAACTCAAATTCCCCATCCGCTCTTCCGGCGACTGACCTCCGTCGTGTACTACGAACCTCATTATCTAATAACCTGAGATGCCTCATTTACAGAACCTGCAAAGCAAGAAGGAGACCACAGCGCATTCTTCAGATACGCAGGTTTCACCAAAATTTCCTCAGTGCGCTATAATATACATAGAAATACCTTCGGGATTTTCTGGCATTAATAGATGCCGATGGTAGTGGTCTACCTCATAGCTAGAATGAGAGTAGAATAACGGAGCTTATAGGATCGCCCTTGTAACCGCCCCGATAACAAGCAGCGTGGTAATGGATCACATTTTTGGAGCTTTTCCAAAATTGTGATGGCTAATGCGGCGAATCGCCGGTCTGTGACCAGGCCAACCAGCGCACGCGGTGTTAAAAGCACTAAGGAACTCATACACTATAGGTGTGTCTTGATACTGTCGTCTTTGGGCGTGATGCCGGACACAGTGACAGACACTAAGAATAGCGGCTTTTAAGCTTTGTTTTATTCAGGCGTGATGCCGGATAAAAAAGTGTAAAGTTGCATAAATAGACCTTGATTGAAGTTGACGCAACAAGTGGAACATCCGCCTGTAGCAGACCGACTGCGGTCGAGGTTTTTTTGTTTTTAGAGCCATGCCCTATGGGCAGGGTAAATCACAGCGTTTAGGCGGAATGCCTGACATCAAAAGGAGGTATATATTATGGGAAGTTTGAATAAAGTAATGTTGATTGGTTATGTGGGAAAAGATCCTGATTTGCGCTACACTGCGGATAATACCGCTGTTACCTCGTTCAGTCTTGCAACCACAGACAAATGGACCCAAAACGGCAAAAAAGAATCCCACACAGAGTGGCACCATGTTGTTGCCTGGAACCGATTAGGAGAAATCTGCGGGGAATTCCTTTCAAAAGGAAGCCATGTCTATATTGAAGGCAGTATACGGACAAACAAATGGCAAGACAAAGACGGTAACGACCGTGAAAACAAGGAGATAATAGCACAAAGAATAGACCTCCTTGACAGGAAAAACAGCAAAAGCACGGAGGATAACAACCTTGATGATGATCTTCCATTTTAGATAAACGAAACACCAAACAGACGATCCAGTAAAAAAGGGAGCTTAAAGCATTCGTGCTTTACTCCCTTTTTTTATTGTCAGGCAAAACAGGAGAATAAGAATTATGAAACAACTCACAAATAATGAAATTTTGAAATATGCACCTTCTGCCGGCGCTGCAGCGCCCTTTTATGAGGTCTCGAATAAGTACAATTTTTTACCGACCATCCAGATAGTGGACATGCTGAGAAAGAAGGGCTGGTTTCCAACCAGAGCCGAGCAAGTCAAAGTCAGGAAAAGAGAAAGGGATGGTGTTCAAAAACACCTCATCAAATTTCAACATCCTGATCTACAACTTGGAGAGGAGGCGATAGAGGCTGTTC
This sequence comes from Anaerohalosphaeraceae bacterium, assembly GCA_021108375.1. Lineage (GTDB taxonomy): Bacteria > Planctomycetota > Phycisphaerae > Sedimentisphaerales > UBA12454 > JAIORA01. The sequence continues at coordinate 1,408 of JAIORA010000023.1, read as the reverse complement.
TAGTTAATTCCCATGACCGGTCATGCGCTTATAATCTTCTTGTTGGTGTTTTTCGGCTGATCTGTTCAAACGGTATGATTACGGGTGATACTTTCGAGCGTATTTCAGTGAGACATATCAGCTTTAATCCAAAAGAGATCGTTTATGCTTCCCTGGAGCTCATTGATAACGCTCCAATCATTGCCGGAAGTATCAATGAAATGAAAGCGATTGACCTCGAACCCAACGAAAAAGGCGTTTTCGCCAAGGCCGCACATCAATTACTCTACGATGAGCCAGAAAAGGCTCCAATTGCACCGGACTCATTGTTGGCGGCAAGACGCTCTGATGACGAAGAAAACGATCTTTGGTCCACCTTTAACAAGGTACAAGAAAACATGATCAAAGGGGGTATTCCAGGCTTCAGCAAGAAATCCGGCAAACGGACAGTAACCAGGCCGGTAAAGTCAATAGACCGAAACATAAGGCTGAACGGGGCGTTGTGGACGCTGGCTGAAGGAATGAAGAAACTTAGAAAAAAGAAAATAGAAGAAAATATACACAGAGTTCAATCTTAGCAAGGAGGCAAGACCATGGCTTATACACCGGAACTTTCAGATCAGGGATCTGCTGCTTTACGGCGCATTGCCTGGGCATTGGACAAACCAATGACCAGTGCTCTTGAAATGGTTATTGAATATACAGGACGCAAAGTGCAGGCCCAAATGATTTGTCTCAAATGCAGAGACAAATCCAAGTGTACGACTTGTTTGTTTGCTCAAAAAAGCTAAAAAAAGGAAACGAGGAGGCATTATGATGAAAACGATGGAGGATGTAGAAAAAAGGCTACTCATGGAATTAGAGCAGTGGAGAGTAAGACAAACCGGGGATAAAGAGGGTGACTTTTATCTCTATTATTTGCCCGGCACAAAGAAACACAATGGCGGGTTGTTTATTGCCAGACATGTGCGCAACAAGGCGTTTAACAAGCAATGCCTGATTGATAAAAATCTGTCGATTCTCGAAAATTTTGAAAAAATTAAGAAATCTGGCGTTCTTCGCTCAATCATAGTTATCGTAGATGGGGGCAGTTGACCGATGGAACTGCGCCCTAGCATATAACCGAAATCTACGATTATCACACATAACGCTGCAATTAGCAGACAAACAAAAAAGGAGTGTCAACCATACCCGGTTCACTCCTTTTTTTATTGCGTCTGTGGTTTGCATAGATAAATTTATTCAGCAAAGAGAAAGGAGTCGACAATGGCAAGATTAGCAAGCCAGGAAAAGATGGGCTATTATCCCACGCCTGTTAATGTAGTCGAAGATTTGAAAAAAATAATAAACATTCAGCCTAAAGCAAAGCTGCTCGATACTTGCTGTGGTGAAGGTCAAGCTTTGAAAATCATCGCAAAAGGAACTCAGG
>JAIORA010000026.1 GCA_021108375.1 Anaerohalosphaeraceae bacterium | reverse complement strand
CATTATGCGGAACTCCGGATTATGCAGAGTTTGTACGTGGCATGTGATGAAGAGCCTATTGATACTGCTTGCATGCACATGGTCGTCGTCGTTGTACTCCGCATAATCCGGTGGTTTCCTATGGGTGTTTCTTTACAACGATTGCAGGAACTCCAGCAGTTCGTTGCCAGGCCGGAAGCGGAAGTCGCCGCCGGATGGAGGTTGAAGCATTTTGAGGGCTTTTTCTTTCAGTTCGAGGTTGGCGGTTATATAACGATGTGTCGTTTCAATGTTTTCATGGCCCAGCCACATAGCGATTACGGTGATGTCCACGCCCGCCTGGAGAAGGTGCATGGCGGTCGTGTGGCGCAAGGTGTGCGGCGAGACCCGTTTGGCACGGATCGACGGGCATGTTTCGCCGGCCTTTCGAACCGCCTCACGCAGTCGTTTTTCAACTCCCGAACGCGTCATGGCTTGGCCACGGGCATTGGCGAAGAGGGGCTGTTCCTTCTGAAGATGATTCGCCGCGATCCATTTGCGGAGCATCGTCACCGTGCGTTTCCACAGTGGCAAGGCGCGTTCTTTTCGTCCCTTGCCTCGCAGTTGGAACATGCCGCCCGACGACGTCAACGTCACGTCCGAGACGAGCATGCCCACGATCTCCGAGACGCGGGCTCCAGTGTTGTACATGGCGGCAAAAAGGGTTCGATCTCGCTTGCCGCTCCAAGTGTCGGGGTCCGGTGCTTCCAGAACGGCGTCCATCTCGTCGCGAGTGAGGAAGCCGAGAACTTGGCGAGTGGTCCGTTTGGAGGGAATCGCCAGCAGGCCGGTGAGGTCGCCCGTGAGCGTTGGATCTTTCTTCTGCAGGTACACCGCGAACGCCCGAATTGCCGTCAGGCGCTGATTGCGTGTCGCGTCGCTGTTTTGGCGGGAGCATTGCAGTTCATTGAGGAAGCCCAGTACGTTCTCTGCCGAGAGGTCGGCGACGGTAACACGGTTGGGAACGATCCCCTGTTTCTCCTGAAGATGCCGCAGTAACGAGCACAGGGCATCGCGGTAGGAATGCACCGTGTGGAGACTGTATCCTCGCACCTGCGTCAGGTACTCCGCCAGGAAGTGCTTGAGATGACGAGGGATGTTGCATTCAGATTTTGTCATGACCGGCCTCCCTTCTGAGACCGAAGCCCCAGTGCCTCGCTACGTTTGGAACACAGTTTCAACAAGGCCGGCACCGCGCTGAGATACCAATACGTCGATTTCAATTTCGCGTGACCGAGATAGATGGATAAATCATGGATCGCGTTGTCGATATCACGGTTTTCCCGATAGGCACGAAGCAGATGGTTACAGGCAAATGTATGGCGAAGATCATGCAGGGTCGGATAACGCCGCGTGACGTTCTCAAGCCCGATACGCTTGCGCGACCGCGCGAAGGCAAACCATATCGATAGGTACGGGACATGGCCGCCGCGAAGAGATCGCATAAACGCATTCGAATCATCGGAACTGCCGAATCGTTGGTCGTGGACCTTTCGGTATTGCTGCAGGTGGCTGGACGCGGAATCGGCGGGAGATTCTTACTGTGACGTACCGTGATCACATTCTGGACCAGATCAACATCACTGTTCTTCAAAGCCAGCACTTCGCCGATTCGCATTCCCGTGCAGGCAAGCAGCCCGATGATGGTCGCGTTCCGCACACCCGTGTAAGCTTGGTGTTTCATCGACGGCCGATAGGCAAGGCATTCGCGGATCAGCGCCGCGATTTCTCGTTGCGTGTAGATGTACGGCGGCACACGCGTGTCGGTGGCCACCACCAACCGTCGTGGAAGTATCTCCGTTCGCGGATCAAACGCCATCAGATACCGCGCCAAGCCCCTCACGAGGGACAGCCGCTGCGCATGATAGCGGCGATTAATTTGATAGCGGCGATAGATTCCCTCCGGGGAGGTGGCCCAGCGCAGGGCCAAGTCCACCGTCAGTGGGCCGGCGGGCGCGTGGATGTCTGCGTACCGCGCAAACGATTGAAGTTGGCGGCCGTCCGTTCTCATTTTGTATCCCAAGGAACGCTTGTGCGCCAGATACTGCTCAACCTTCTTCATCATGGTGGAGAATGTTGTCATGACTGCACCTCCAGCCAGGGCTGTGCCACGCTGCGAAGAGCGGGCAGGTCGACTTGGGCGTATAGCGTGGTGGTCTGTATCGATTGGTGCCCCAGCACGTCGGCGATAGTCTTCAGGCCCACGCCTCTTTGCCTCATTCGCGTGGCTATGCTGTGCCGGAGAATGTGGGTGCCCGTGAACTTCTCGCTAAGACCCGCGCGATGCCAGACACACCACATCATACCTTTCAAGCCCCTTGCTGTAATAGGAACGCCACGAGGATGAGTATGGCACAGGAATATATCACGCCGCTGCGAAGGTGGACGCCCCTTCACCAAATAGTCGGCCAACGCTTTGCCCAGCCGCCGCGGCAAGGGCATCTGGTAAGGCCGGCCAGTCTTGTGATTGGCCACCTGCACCGTCCCGCCGCGCCAGTCGATGTGGTCCAACGAGAGTCGGGCAACGTCGCCAACGCGAACCCCAAGATCGATCATGCACAAAATGACGGCGTAGTTACGCTTTCCAATGGCTCTGGAACGGTCAATCGAACGCAGCAGTTGCTCAGTGTCCGCCGATGTCAGCCATCGCGGCGACAGAACGGCGCGAGGCTGACGGACGGTCGGCACAACAAACAAAAGGTTGCCAATATCGACGCCCCGCATCCGCAGGAACCGGAAGTAACCGCGCAACGCGGCACAAGCACGGCGACGTCTGCTGTTGGCACGCCCGTGGGGCAACGAGTCCACGTATGCATGAACGCGCTTGGCAGTGATGACCGAAGGATCGACAGGCCGATGTTGGAAGCAGAATGTCAGGAACAACGCCAGACTGTACCGGTGCCACTCAACAGTGCCCTCAGCCAAGCCGCGATTGCAACGCAGATGATCGGCGTAACGATCCGCCTCAACCTGCGAGGGACTACGTGTGACGACAGGAGGATGATCCACCAAGACCTGACGCAATATACTGCGGGCCGCCACAGAAGCGATTCTCCGCCGACACAAGTGCTTTTCCGGAGATTGAGCCACACACCAACGCATGAATTTATCCACGTGCCTGGATGTAATTTGACCGGGCGGCACATGGGCGGCTCCCAACTGCTCGACAAACTGGAACGCTCGCCCCAGGATGCAACGGGCATATCCGAAGGCGTACCCGTCCGCGTAATAGTGTTCGGCGATCTTCTCCAAATAGGATGCCAGGTAGTTCCGCTTCATCGCGGCAAGCCTCTTTTGATTCCGAATGTAATGTTCCAACATGTAAGTTTCTCCAAAACGAGGGGTCTCATGACGGGTCACGTTGACCCGCCTCCAGACCCCATATTATGTGGAGTACCTTGGTCGCACACCCCTGTCGTTACAGCAAAATCCCTTTTCGCTCCGCATAATCCGGAGTTCCGCATAATGGCT
>JAIORA010000050.1 GCA_021108375.1 Anaerohalosphaeraceae bacterium | reverse complement strand
GGCCGAAAGCCGTTCAACTGGAACCCCGGCGATCCCGTTCCGACCAAGACACAATCCGGCAATTCGCAACCCGCCAGGCGTGGCCGCAAAGCGAAAAAACGCGAGCTCCAGAAGATCACAATCGCCGTCGGCGCTACTTTTCGGGTCCGAAGCGGCAATCCCTACCAGATCAGGATGATCGGCAAGAAGGTCGTCTACGCCCAGCAACTGCGGGATGACAAACCTTGTGGGCCGACACGCCCGTTCGACCGGGCTTCGTTGGAAACGGGCGACCCGCACGGAACCCGTGGCGAAGATTCGTATTACCCAAAATCCGAAGCCCTGGAGGCGGCGGCCAAGGTTCTGGGCAAGGCAAAGAACCCCTTGACCGCCAAGGACATCATGCAGGAAATCCTCCATCAAAAACTCTGGTTCACGATGGCCCGCACGCCGCACATTACACTGGCTGTCGCTATCGGCCGGGAAATCAAACGCAAGGGCACTGCCAGCCGCTTCGTCCGGGCAGACCGAGGATTATTCCGCCTCCGCGAGCCAGCCAAGGTGTCCTGAATTTCGCCCTGGCAGGAGAAGTAACCAACTCTCGCCCCGAGACAGACCCCGGCAGGATTCGTCCAACCGGGGACGTTTTTGGGTGTTTTGGGCGACGACTCAAAAAGCGTCGGCGACTATCGGATAAGCAAAGGTTGCTGCCCGGCGTAAACCGCTACAATAGCGATAGTTACGGGCTTTCCGGCAAAAACCGGACAGGAAAGAAAGACTGTCTATGGGCGTGATTCGGTCTCGTGGCCTATTTTTGTTTTTAGAGGCCGGAAGTACCTTGAAATCAGGCAACGCTAGGCAACATCCGGCAATACGCGTCAATTCGTGTCAATATTTGGCAAGGCCAATTGCCTTGCCCTGCAACAATCCCGCCATTTTGACTTTTTCCACCGCCGCTGAGCCGCACCCATACCCCGTGGGGTGCTGCATGCACCCACGGGGGGTATGGGGGGTGCGCGCGCCAACACGGGGGATTTATAAATCCTTATTTTACATAGAGTTACGTTACCCCTGTTGGCGCACCCAGGTGCGCCAATAGGCAGTAGTTAACTTCTTGTCTGACAAGGCTTTACGTTTTGCCCGTGTTGGCGCGCCCTCTGCAACTGCGCGCATCGACAGGATTTTCAGTCCTCTGGTGGCGGCTTATTTCGGGAGAATTTGTGCTTCCGATTGGCGGGCCCGGCGTAGCGATACATAAGGTTCCGATTTTCGGCCTGGGCCATGAAAGCGTTGAACTGGCGGCCTGATAAACCGGCGGCGCGGGCGCACTCGTTTATGACGGTTTTGACGACCGGCTCGGCGGGTACGAACCGGTGGACAAACTCTTCGGCGGTCATTTCCGATTTTTGATTCGGGTCGGGTTTTGCTTTTTTCTTCCTCGCACCTTCCAGTTCTTCCGCGTCGAAATCCGAGGCGTGGTTCCAGACGGGGAAGTCCCATCGCAGGCAAACCGGATCAAGTGGCGGCCAGGATCGAACTGCGGCGTCCAGAACGACAATGCCCGGCTCCTTGTGGTTTCGCAGGACGAGGTGGGTATCGGTGGCGCGGGCCTGAGCGCCGGCACCGGCACCTACGTCGGTGATCTTCTTGCCGGACTGGCTGCCCTTGGTTGTGTGGTGGATCAGGACGAACGCACAGCCCAGCCTGGCGGCGTACAGGTCGAGGTGGTTGTAAAGGTTCGCCATCGTGCCGTTGTCGTTCTCGTCGGAGCCGGACGGCATGAAGCGGTAGAAGGCGTCGAGGATGATGAGCTTGTATCGCCCCGGTTCAATCTCGGCGAAAAACCGCCCCAGGCCGTACAGGTCTTTCAGCGAACCACGCAGATTCTTGACGAACAGTTTCCCGGAGAGCTTAGCGGTATCAATACCCCGCCCGGCGGCGACATCGCGCAGCCGCTTGGCCGACGTTGCCGGGTGGAGTTCGTTATCGATAATCAGGACATTGCCGGCAACGGTTTCGAACATGCCGAACCAGGGATTACCCAGCGCGACGGCCATTGCCTGATCGGTTGACATCCAGCTTTTGCCCATCTTCGGCGCTGCGATGATGTTCATGGTTTCGCCCTCGCGGAGCAAGCCGTGAATTATGGGCCGATGCAGCCGAGGCTCGGCCTTGCACAACTCGGCGGCGTCCCTGGCGTCGGCGAGAAAGGATTCTTCCTTGTCGCCGTCGGTCTTTTCGGCTTCGCTATCGCCAATGTGGGAATCGAGCGGCTTAGGACTACTCGCATCGGCGGACTTTTTCACGATGGCTGAGATGTCCACGTCCGGGTACTGGGCTTCAGTATTTCCGTAGCCCTGGGCCGACAGGTCGCGGGTACTGGCTGAAAAATCGCCGCCATGTTCGAGAATCGTGTAGACCTTGAATTTGGAGTTCCCCTTAAAATGTTCAAAGGGATATGCGTTTGTAGAATGGACGAAAAAGCAGCCTTCCTTAAAGGTGGCGGATTGCGTGCCGTGGTCTTTGCCGGGCCGTCGCCAAAGCTCGTTTCCGTCGGATTTACCGATATACGCCCAGCCATGCTTCTCCAGGATGGGCCGAATGTCTCCGCGAATATTGAAGTCGCCACCGGGCATATGCGGGTCGTTTGAATAATCGGCCGACAATGGCGTATTGTTCGACGGCAATGCTGCATTGTGGGCGATTTTCGGCACGTTATCGTCAATCTCGTCCAGGTCGACCGCAGCCTGCATGAGCAGCTCGCGCTCGGCCTTGGTCAAAACGGGCAGGGCGGTCAGTTCGCCTTGGAGAAGCTTGTAACCATCGGTCGGAGCGCACAAAAACAATCCGCCCTGGCCTCGTGTTTCGATGAGGGTGATAACGCCGTTGTCGATCGCGCGTTGTGCCAACTTGACGTTGCCGCAAATCTCGGATTCGCAACGGTAGACCACATGCCAGCCGCCGGACTGGGTCGATTCAACCATTAATCGATCAAAAAGATCGTCGGGAATCTTCGCAATCCAGGCGTCGAACAGTTCGCCGCCGTTATCAAAATCGATCATCTCCAGGTTGCCGCTGACGGTACCACAGACGACGCAAAGCCCAGTCTGGGCGTTGGCGAACCATGCGTCGATTTCGTTGCTGTTTGGCAGGCGGGTCTTGTACGGCGTCCACTTGCCGACCGTCGGGAATTTACGGGCCTTGTCCGCCGGTAATGTGCACAACCCGGCTGCGATATATTGCTGTGCGGTTTCGAGTAATATCAAAATGGTTACCTCATGAGAATTTTGGATAAATATTTGTCTTGTGTGGCAAAATGCCGTATAATTCCTGTAGTGCAGAACAGCCTGCAAAGCCTTCAGGAGAATAAAATGTCAACTGCGACCCCGACGACGCGCTTGGATGTTCGGCTGGACTCCAACCGTAAAAACTTGATTGAACAGGCTGCCGGTTTGCTCGGGCAGACTATTTCGGCGTTTACCGTATCGACGCTGGTTCGCGAGGCCCGTGACGTGGTAGAGCGATTTGGGACGGTCAGCCTCTCCGACCGCGACCGCGATGCCTTCCTGGCAGCTCTGGACAATCCCCCAAAGCCCAACGCCCGGCTTAAGCGTGCCCTCAAAGCACACGGCAAACTGGTGCGGAAATGAGTTTTTGCGTAGAGCTTCTCAGTCGCTCGCACAAACGCGACAACTTCGATTGCGGCGAAGAAAGCCTCAACGAGTTCATCAAACGCTACGCCCGCCAGAATGCTGCCAAGGACGTTTCCCGCACATATGTTTTTCTCGACGAGGACACGGCCGGGATCGTCGGGTACTACACATTGGCCAGCGGCAGCGTTTCGTTTCGGACGATGCCGAAAGAAGTCGGCCGCAAGTTGCCGCGATACCCGATTCCTGCCGCCCATATCGGCAGGCTTGCGATTGACCGCGGCAGCCAGGGCCAAGGCCTTGGCGCGGTACTTCTCGCCGATGCGTTCAAACGCATCTGCAAGGTTTCCGAACAGATGGGCATTTGCGTGGTGACGGTGCAGGCGCTGAATGTCAAGGCCCGCTCGTTTTACGAAGCATTCGGCTTCCAGTCGTTCAAGGATGATCCGTTGCATCTCTACATGCCTCTTTCTGCAGTTCGCAAA
>JAIORA010000008.1 GCA_021108375.1 Anaerohalosphaeraceae bacterium | reverse complement strand
ATAAAGTCATAAAACCATCATACAGAGAAAAAACTCAATTGTCAAAAGGGATTAAAAAACCTCGATTTGGAGCTCCGGAGGCCTGATCCAGCTCGCCGGCAGTCAAGAATTTTTAATAATCTATGACAAAATATTTATATTGTCATAGTTTCTGGACCAGGCTGTTTCCCGGCATTATTCCAGTGCAAAACAAAAAAGGGAATTTATATTGCGTGAAAACGCAGCTATGTTTTCATTGGGCATATAAAGAAGAGCTGCGCCTGGCTCAGCAGATTGCCTATCGCCATTGAAGCCTTATTATGGGAGGTTGACAGCGATTTGGTAATTTTTCGGGAAACATTTAAGTATCACCAAATATGAAGTAGGAGTATTATTGTACCATGGAAGGCATTATAAACGTTGTCACTTTTTTTGCGGTGGCATTTGTTGGTGGACTTATTGCGTGGGGATTCTACTATGCAATAGCTGTCATTCTTTTGTGGCCAAGGTTACTCGCCAAGAACTTATCACTGCCCAATAGAGATCCTGACAGGATTCAAAAGATGAGAGTATTGTTTCTGTCGATCCAATTTATCTTCTTCCTAACATCGTTTTTGAGTATTTACCTCTATTCTCCAGAATTCTTCATATACGTTTTTAAATTGTCGCTAATTAGCACTGGTGTAATTTTCGCTGCTGAGATCTTTGTGAATGATATAATTCCTTATAGCTTAGGCATCCAACTGCTAGGAGCGACTCCCACTCCGTTGGTGAGGGAGATGGGCACCACATATGTTCACAGAGTCATGTTCGTGCCTATTGTTAGTATAGTATTTGGTTTATTGGTCGCCTCTCACGTAATAGGAGCACTAGCTATAATAGTTGGCATAGTACTGAGATTAAGATTCAAAGGACTGATAAAATTAGATGAGTATGCGAATAAAGTAGATTTCTTCATAGAAAAACTGCAAGATAAATCACAGAGGCGCCGGATTCTATCGGCTGTAGTTCTCGGGGATATCGGTGGTGTCAAAGCTGTAGAGGCCCTCATAGGATTGGCAAAACATCGCCCATATTTAGCTGAACAGGCAAGGGCAGTGCAAGCGCTAGGAGAACTGAGAGAAGTTAGAGCAGTTCGCCCTTTACTTGAGCTGTTTTGGCATGAGGATTCGGTGGCGGACGCTATGGGTGCATTGTACCAAATCGCAGAGCGCGACCCGAGCGAGCTAGTATCTGCCTATAAGCGGTGGCCATCTCCGTGCGTCAAAAAATATACCGCTATAACACTAGATCGGGTCGGTTGGAAGCCGATAACGGACGAGGAGAATATCGAGTTTCTACTGGCTCAAGAGAAGTTCAAGGAAGCGGCAAGGCTAGTAGCCTGCGCTCCAGACGCCCTGAAACCTATACTTGCACGGATAGATGAGAAGACGCAGAAGAAAATTGAGGATTTAGTTCATAAATTAACCGGGAACAAATAGTGCTATATTAAGGGTACCACGAACATTCACGCGAAAATGGGGTTTAGGGAGCAATGGAACGTAAAACCCGGTTAAGCATCTGGGTTGTCAGGGTTGCGCAATGGCCGTAGCTCGCCTCGGCTGACCGCTCCTGGTACCGCGAAGGAGTATCGTCCCAGCAAATTTATGTGACGCTTATAGGCCTAAAAGTAGCGTAGCTACCGTTTAGTGCCATCTGCTTATAACTATCCAATATCTAAAGAAAATATCCTCGTTATATTTTCAATATCTTCTCACACAACTTGGGTGTTCAGGCAAATTCAAGCTTCAATAAGTACCATTAGGGGGACCGCAACGATTCTACGAACAATTTCGCACGAATCGTTGCGGTCCCCCTCTAAGGCCCAAAACATACTCATCAGCGAGCACAAGAACTGTGAGAGCTTGAGCATCTATCAGGACTTGAGCCTATCAGATATAGAGAAAGAATACTGGGGTGCAATGAAGGACTTTCCTATTCAGTGAGCTATTTATCCCAGTACTATTTTCAGAGATCATAGGAAATGTCCTGTTTTCTCAAAAAGAAATGTGCAAAATTTTAGATAAATATATATAAAATCCATAAGTTATAGTTCTATCTTGCACAATTTATCATGAGAAACCTTTTGCTTGTACTTTCAAATAGTTACGTCTATAAAGGATCATTTCCTATGATCTCTGATTTTATAAAAAGGAATTTATATTGCGTGAAAACGCAGCTATGTTTTCCTTGGGCCAAATAGCCGAATTCACTGGCTCCGCCAACTTTGCGTCGGCCATAGCCCAGTCCGGTTTCTCGATCCCTTGCTTACAACTCTCCGCCCAATCCCGGCTCGGGTGAATAGTCGTCGGAAAGTCCATATCGGTTGGCAAATTCTCTTCCCAATGCCTTCTTGCGCTCCAAAAAATATTCATAGAAGCCGTTCTTGAAGCGAGCGTAAAGCTTGGGGAAGGGCTGGTTTTGTTCAGCGCAATGCCTAACATAGTCGGCAGTTAATGTAGCGAGACCGGCTCCAAGTGGTGCCAAGACAATTTGGTAATGTCCATCCAAAAGATATCCTCCAGCTATACCCGACCCGAGCGTCGAGAGAGCCGTCATTACGGCATTTTTGGCAAATTGGTTGTGGGGGATAGCGCCCTTGTGTCTTATCTTAAGCGGCACATAGAAGGTCATTAATGCCGTTGAGTCGAGAGAAAGCCTCTTCCGATAGTATAAATAGTGGATTAGCTTCAAACACGGTTCTGGGCCGAGATTACTAGCCGCACTGTCCAGAAAGACAGCGAGTTGCCTCTCAGTTTCAGCGTTATTTCTTTTACCGAGTTCGTCAACGGGAATAGAATCGGAAAGGAGTTCAAGGCGGATTCGCTCGATACGCTCCTGGCCAGCCTCCTTCTCAAGGGAGCGAAGCCGCTGCTTCTCTTTTTCAAGAATGAGCCAGATCCTGGTCGCCTTGGCCGTCCCGTCTTTTTCCCAGGAGCATACGGCAATGTCCGTTCGATCAGAAATCTCTGCCTCTTCCCAACCGAAACGGGCGGCAAACCGGTTGACCATTCTTATTGCGCCAGAGATCTCCATAGCATATGCAAACATCATCATTGGTTTGTCCCATTCTGGTGCCGAGGGATCAATGTACTGTGTTAGAACGCCCCGCAAGAAGCTTTTTCGTCTCTGGGCGCTTAGGTCTTTCTCGCGTTTTATGATCTCTGAAATCGCCCCATCTCTTTCTGATGTCCGATCAGTTTTGTGAAGCATAAGTGCCTGCATGTATAGTGCGGGCAAAAACTCTGAGGCGGTTGCGAAACATTCTAGGGCGCTGCTAGTGTCACCATGCCAGTCGAAGATATGGCCCGCATAATAGAGATTGACATTTGACCGAGAGCCAGATTCCTGCTGAGCTTTCACAGCCTGATCGAGTGCAAATTCGGCTTCTTTGGTCACATCCCCACAAAAACTGTCTCCAGACCGTATAAGGTACGCTTGCCCGCATAGGTCAGACTCGTCTTCCGTGTCAAGTTCATTAAATTCGTCGTAGGCCTTGACCGGATCACCTAGGTAATAGGCGATTATTCCCTTCAATTTTAGCCTTTCTGTGCGGTTCAAGGTGCAAGATTCGCTATCCAATTCAGCGATGAGAAGATGGATGTCCTCACAGCTTCTAATCGTTTCTTCGAGAAGACCGGCGTAAGTGACGTAGGTTTGCAATACCGGGTTCTCCTGGAAAATTCGCCAAACTAAGAAGGGTGCATAGAAATTTTCTTTCAGGAAATCGAGGACCGTACTTGAAAAAGAGAGGTCTTTGGGTCTCTTGTTGAGATAATAAGAGCGATTGATGCACGGTAACGCATTTTGTATAGAGTGCTTGAGTCCCACGCGAGCTTTGCCGAACCATGGGTGTGGGAGTTGGGGATCCAGCCCGATGCCTTCCTCATAGGCCTCAAGGGCTTCCTTATAGCGACCGAGGCTGCGGAGGGCATTTCCCTTCCCGTTCCAGGGAGAGGCGCTCTTGGGATCCAGCCTGATGGCCTTGTCATAGGCCTCAAGGGCTTCCTCATAGCGACCGAGGTCGCGGAGGGCATTTCCCTTCCCGTTCCAGAGGAAGACGCTCTTGGGATCCAGCCTGATGCCTTCCTCACAGGCCTCAAGGGCTTCCTTATAGCGACCGAGGCGGCAGAGGGCATTTCCCTTCCCGTTCCAGGGAGAGGCGCTCTTGGGATCCAGCCTGATGGCCTTGTCATAGGCCTCAAGGGCTTCCTCATAGCGACCGAGGT
>JAIORA010000053.1 GCA_021108375.1 Anaerohalosphaeraceae bacterium | reverse complement strand
AATAATTATCTACCGTATTATACTTGAGGATGCTCTCTCTTCATATCTTCACAGAGGACACAGAGTTCACAGAGAAAATTAACCACGAATGAACACAAATTTTCACGAATTATTTTTAACCACAGATTCCGCTGATTGAAAACTTTAAAATTTAAAGCAAAAAGTAAAAAGACAAAACTTAATTTAAAAGTTAAAAGTTTGAGAATTATAAGAACGGTAAAACTTTACCCTCTATACATAATCCATTCACAAGGAATTGGGTGTTCGATTATGGCCATACTACCTGCAACTTCACTAACAAATAGTTCATCCCACCAGTCGCCACTTTTCGGTTCTTGTTTCCAAAAATTCTCTTCATATTTTTTTTGGTAATCTCTTAGGTTTAGTCCGGATGGATTGTTCTTCCACTCTTGAAAACATTCGTTACGCATCTTTTCTGAAAAAATACCTCCTATGCCCAGTATTCGATTCCAAACTATGTCATCAATAAAACATATTATTTTTGATTTCGGAACACAAAGTTCATATTTAACTATGCTATCGCCTTCTCTTACTATGTTATCTTCACAAGTATGACACCATACGATTTGGCCATCTATAATTCCAAGTTTATGCCAGAGCTTATGATACGCCTCTGGGACGCCGGCTGTCTCACGATAATAACGCGACTTGTTATGGTCAACAGGTCTATCGGTAAGCGAAAAATCTTGGGAATGTATCGTGTATAGTTTTATTTGGTCTAAAATAGTGTCATTGAGTTTGTTCGCTGGCATATTTTCTCCTTGTTTAATTTTGTCGGTTTTATTTTACCTTTGGATATTGGGGATGGGAAGTGTTTTTTTTATTCGACCCCTATGGGTCGTGGGGTTGGGGCGGTGAATTCTTTTCCCCGAGTTTCGCTTCCGCTCACACGGGGCTATTATTATTTAACCCCTTTGGGGTTTTAAAAACAAGATTTCTCCATTTCAGTCGAAATGACATAAGTCGGTGGGAAAGGGATAGCAAAATATGCAGGTACCCGCAGGACAAGACCTGCGGGCTAATGGCGATGGGGGTGGTAATAGATTGCCACGCTGCGCTCGCAACGACAAAGTCTTGTGCGAATAGTGTTACAAAAGTTTTAAGGGGTAAAAAGCAAGAAATGACCAAAAAAAATGGTTTTCCGGCACAAAGCCCTTATTTTACGTAAAACACCCCTTTTTAACTGTCAAAATATCAAAGAATTGTTAAACTAAAGACCGATAATAATGGTATAGTGCCAAATCTCAAAATTTTGGCGATTTTTGCTGGATTTTGTGTTTGGAATTGCTGTTTTCGCTGTATATTGCGGGTTCTATAAATCAAAATACTATGGAGAGTGTGCCTTGAGACTTGAAAAAATTGTTCTGGACGGCTTCAAAAGTTTTGCAGACAAGACTGAATTTTTATTCAATAATCAAATAACCGCTATCGTCGGGCCAAACGGTTGCGGCAAAAGCAATGTCGTTGATGCCCTCAAGTGGGTACTCGGCGAACAAAGCAAAAAGAGCCTTCGCTCCGACCAAATGGCAGACGTTATATTCAGCGGCTCGGCCTCGCGGAAATCCAGCGGCAGAGCTGAAGTCAGCCTGTTCTTTTCAGAAGCATCCGCTCTCGGTATCGAACAAAACGACCTGCAAATTACCCGCAGGCTCTACCGCAGCGGCGAAAGCGAATACCTCATCAATAACAAAGTCAGCAGGCTCAAAGATGTACGCGAACTGTTTATGGATACCGGCATCGGAGTTAAAGCCTACTCCATCATAGAACAAGGTCAAATCGCACAACTCCTAACGTCATCCAAAACCGACCGGAGAGCAATCTTTGAAGAGGCCGCGGGGATAAGCAAATACAAAGCTCAGAAAAAAGAGGCTCTGCGGAAACTCGAACGCGCAGAGCAGAACCTGCTGCGATTAGCTGACATTGCCGGCGAGGTACAGAAACAGTTGCGGAGCGTTAAACTCCAGGCCGGCAAGGCAAGGAACTATCTGGAACACAGCCAAAAACTCAAAGAGCTTCGTGTAAACTATTCGCTGGCACAATATCACGAGCTTACCGCTGGGGCCGAGCGACAAAACAAGACGCTGGCAGAGGCGCAAGGGGTGTTCGCGAAAATCTGTGCCGATGTATCTGAGAGCGATGCGAAACTCAGCAATCTTAACGCGGATATAATCGAAAAAGAGAATGAGATTAACCGCTGCGATAATTCTCTTGTAGCGGTAAAGAGCAAAATCGAGCAATGCCAACAGCGAATAGAATTCCTTAGCCATCGAATCAAAGAGCTTGGCGAACGCAAGGAAAGCGAAACAGCCCAAGCTGAACAAATTCAAAAACGTTCCGGCCAATTCGTTGCTCAACTCGAAGACTCACAGAGCAGGCTCGAAGAGGTTGAAAAACTAACCGAAGAAAAAACGGCAGAGCTTCAAGGCCTTGAACAAAAAATACACGAAGTAAATTTCGCCTGCGCAGAGCTGGAGGCTGAACTTGCCGACGAAAAATCCGGCATAATCGATACGGTAAGGCGAACCGCGCAACTGCATAATGAGATACAGAGCATTTCGGTGTATCGCAATAATCTCAACGGCCAGAAAGAACGGCTCAGCGGAAAAGTTAGTCAGGGGCAAAGCCAACTCGAAACACTGCTTGGGCAAAAAGCCCAGAATAGCGCAAGGCTTGACGACATCAATAAAGTAATCGGCCAGTTGCAGGAGAGCCTTGAAGATAAACGCAACCAGATAAAGGAAATTGATTCCGATGTCGCTAAGGTTAACGAAGATTTGGCTGAGACTCGCGAACAGAGAAGTGCGGTTAAAAGCGAGCTTAATGTCCTGAGCGATATGGAATCGAAACGCGAGGGTGTTAATAAGGCGGTTAAGGAAATTCTCAGCCAGCAGAAAAGCTATGCTAACGGGATTTTAGCTGACATTGTCGAGGCCCAGCCGCAATATGCTTTGGCGATTGAGTCGGCTCTGGCTGAAAAGGCTGATGCGATTATCGTTGGCGATTTGAAAGCCCTGCTGGCAGATGAAGCGATTTTGAGCGAAAATCACGGCAGAGTAAAATTTATGCCGACCGAAAAGGCAGAGCCGTTTTCGGACAAGGCAGACTTTTCGCAAATCGAAGGCGTTATCGGCAGAGCGGCTGAATTCGTAACCTGCGACAGCAAATACGCTCATCTGCTGTGGTCGCTGCTGGGCAGGAGTATTGTGGTGGATTCTTTGGACAGGGCTGTTTCGCTGGCGGGTAAATTCGGCAAAGATTACAGCTTTGTAACGCCTGAGGGCAAGAGCCTCAGCACTGAAGGAATAATATCGACAGGAGCGATGGGGCAGGCGATGGGGCTGATTTCGAGGAAGAGCAGGCTCGGCGAGCTTGAAGAAAATTACGAAAAAATCAGCGACAAAATTGTATCGCTCGAACAGCGGATTCAAAAAGACGTTCAGCAGAACGAGCACCTCGAAAAACTCTGCAAAGATTTCAGGACATCGGTTTATGAAGCCAACACCGAAGGGACAAATGTTTCATCAGAGCTTGGCCTGATAGAGCAGAACATTAAGAGGCTCACCGATGAACAGCCTATACTCAACAGCGAAATCGAGATATTACAGGAGCAGATTTCCGATACCGTAAAGAAAGAGTACGATTCAAAGCAGAAACTTGAAGAACTCGAAACTGTAAACGACCAGAGAAACGCCAGGATTGAAGAGCTTAGCGGTTTGCTTGCTGAGAAGAAAGCCGTTCAGGAAAAACTTGCAGGCGAATTAACCGAGTTGCGAGTGGAAATGGGCCAGAGCAATGAGCAGAAAAAAGCTCTGAGCCAGGCAATCGCAAGCCTTAGAAGCCAAATCGAGCACGATAAAAACGCATTGGATTCGGCTATGGCAAACGCGAAATCGTGCGCTGAGCAAATTGAACTCTCGCAGAACGCGATATTGAATACCGAAGCTGAAATATCGGAACTGTTCAGCGAAAAAGAGACGGCTGGCCAGCAGAGCATTCAACTGCACGAAACGGTAGAGCAAATGCTTGATGGCCGCAGGCAAACGGAGGAAGCGGTAAAAATTAATCGCCAAAAGCAAAGCGAATATGACGAAAAGATTCACGAGATTCGGCTGGAACTTAGCCAGCTTGAAGTCAAAACTTCCGAACTCGACCAGAGAGTAACCGAGGAACTCGGCCTGGACATTGCCGAGCAATATCAGAATTATTCAGCCGAGGACATCGACTGGGATGCTGTGAAACAGGAAATTAACGAGTTGCGAGCCAAGATTGAACGATTAGGCAACGTAAACGTCGATGCGATAGAGCAGCAGGAAGATTTGGAAAAACGAAACGAATTTTTGACGACCCAAATCGAGGACCTTAACAGCAGTAAGGCGCAGCTGGAACAATTAATCGAAAAACTTAACAAGGAATCACTCGATAAGTTTATGACGACCTTTGAGGAGGTCAGGATAAACTTCCAGAGCGTTTTCAGGAAACTTTTTGGCGGGGGCAAGGCTGATATAATTCTTGAAGACCCCGAAGACCTGCTCGAAAGCGGAATCGAAATCGTCGCAAGGCCTCCGGGGAAAGAGACTCGCAGCATCAGCCTGCTCAGCGGCGGAGAAAAAACGATGAGCGCTATCGCCCTGCTGTTTGCGATATTCAAAAGTAAGCCTTCACCATTCTGCTTCCTTGACGAAGTTGACGCGGCACTGGATGAGGCCAACAACGAACGCTTCAACCTTATCGTGCAGGAGTTCAAGAAAGATTCACAGTTTATTATCATCACTCACGCCAAGCGGACGATGAGCATTGCCGACGTACTGTTCGGAGTTACAATGCAGCAGAAAGGCGTTAGCAAAAGAATTAGCGTAAGGTTCGACAATTATGAAGAACCGGCAGAAAACGAAGAGACAGCGGTAGCATAAAGTAGTTTTGAGTTAATGATTCGAAATTTTATTCACCACAGAGCGGCTGTGTTTGATTTCAAGTATTTTTTAGGATTATTTTTGTTTCCCA
>JAIORA010000001.1 GCA_021108375.1 Anaerohalosphaeraceae bacterium | reverse complement strand
GATACTTGCTGTGGTGAAGGTCAAGCTTTGAAAATCATCGCAAAAGGAACTCAGGCAGAGACTTTCGGTGTGGAACTCGACCGGCAACGATCTAAAAAGGCGCAAGATGTCCTGCAACAGATTGTCTGGGGCGATGCGCTGTATGAGTTACGAGCATCTGCAAAAGCTTTTGGCTTACTGTGGCTCAATCCTCCTTATGATAACGAGGAAGAAGAATTGGGACAAAAGAAAGAACGCCTGGAAAAACAGTTTCTGGCAAAGCATTGGGGCTATCTTCAAGACAAGGGGGTGCTGGTTTATATCATTCCTTTTGAGATTTTAAAGAAAGTGGCATCTTTTTTTTACAGAAGATGCACAAACTTAAATGTTTTGTCTTTTCCATGGACTGATTACCAGAACTTCAAACAGGTCGTTTTACTTTGTGTCAAACAGAGACCCGGCCATGATGAAGTTAAAAAAAATATTGAATTCCTGGAATCGGTTTGCGGAAATGAATTTTCAGAAGTTCCGGAAAACCTGGACAACACATATGAAGCCGCAACTAAATACCATATCCCGAAAGCGGCAGAGATTGATGATTTTTATTTTTGGTCCAGACGGCTCAATCCTGATCAGGCCATTGAACATGTCAAAATGTCAGCGGTCTGGAGCCGGGTCGTAAAAACCGTTTTGCCGGTAACTACCACCAATAAGGTGCAAACATTAGCGCCATTGCGGGAAGGGCATATCGCCATGCTGCTGGCAAGCGGAATGATGAATGGCGAAATCATTGGCGAAAATAATAAAAAATTGATCGTCAAAGGGTCAGCCAAAAAGAATAAACAAAAGACCACCGAAGAAAGCGATTCAACGACAAAGTATATAGAAATCGACCGGTATCAAATAACGGTCAGAGCTATATCTTTTGATCCGGTGGAAATTATGACTATCGAATAGGAGAAAATTATGAATAAATATATAGAAATAAGCAGCGTCGGACTTAGCTGTTATACGGATTCTTATATAATTAGTGAAGATAACTTTTTGTTTTATATCTCTCTTTTTGGCCGTCCGGCTTTAATCAAAGCTATGACAGCAACTATCCTTGCCGGTAAAAGTGTTTATGTCGGTGGCCGGATGGTTGCCAAAGCCTCAAACAAAGCAGAAACTTTCACCCAAAACCTTGGGGGAGGGCTGGTCCACAAGGTGATTTTGAGTTCCGAGCATTTTAAAGGCTCTGATGCCCGGATTATTATCGGCAAAGACCGCGAGTTGGCCTTTCTGTTTCTTGACAGTATAGTTTCTACACCACTCAAGAAAGAGTGGGCTGACTGGCTTTGGGGAAAGGTTTTTGAACCGGAACCACTTAGATGTTTTGGTTCGATTGGTGGTCAATATCTGAGTGAAACCTGGTTAATACGGCTCACAAAAACAATAGATGAGATTGATGAGCTGGTTTTAGACGGCTTAAAAAGTTCACAAATAAACTAAATCTTTCAAACCCCGATCAGGGGACAGATTCGACTCTGTTTCCCTGCCGGGGGAGTAGTGTTTTCTGTCCCCTGATTTTTTTAAGGAGACAGAAATGAAATTAAAAGAGTTCCTGGAAAAATATGGAGATTCGCTTAAAGAAAAAGTTATCCAGGGCTTACGCCCCCTGTTTAATCCTGCCCGGCAGGATAGATGGGATCAAGTAGCCCTGGATAGATTGAGTGAGTTGAAAAGAGAACCCTTTGCCGCTCAACAAAAAGCTATCACAGCTCTGGCAAAGGGATTTTATCTTAAAAGCAAAAAAGGCCAGATTCTCACGGCGGAAATGGGAACGGGAAAAACAATTTGCTCTATAGCAGTCGCACACCTGATGCCTAAATTAAATTACAGGGTTATTGTTATGTGTCCCGGCCATCTGGTTCAAAAATGGATCAGGGAGATTGAGATCACCCTGCCGAAATGCAAGGTGATTAACCTCAACGGCCCCGGATTAGCCGATATTAAACGGCTTCGATACGCCGGCAAACCAAATTGTCCCGAGTTTTATGTTATTGGGAAAGAGATGGCCAAAAACCATCATCAATGGAACCATGGTTTTTTGCATTATAAGCATCTTGACCAGATGGTTTGTCCTGATTGTGGATATATTCTGGATGAAACCGGAATTACCAAACGGCTCAAATGCCCCCACTGCAAAACGCCGTTATACCAGGCTGATAAAGATGGCTTCAGAAGGTATGCCAAGGCGGAATATGCCAAAAAATATTTGAAAGGTAAAATCGACCTGTGCATAGTTGATGAAGTTCACGAACTCAAGGGTGGAACCACTGCTCAAGGCCAGGCTTTTGCCAACCTTGCCGGTATTGCCAAAAGAACACTGGCTTTAACCGGCACCCTGCTCGGAGGTTATTCGACAAACCTGTTTTATATTTTTTGGCGTCTAATGCCGCGGGAAATGGTGAAAAATAAGATTCCTTTTAATTCCCCGATGCAGTTTGCGGAAAACTATGGAGTGATCGAAAGAACCCATACAAAAAAGAAGCTTAATGAAAGCAATGACGCTTCAATCGGTAGAAGTTTAGGCAGAACCATTGTAAAGGAAAAGCCCGGCCTGTCTCCATTAGTGTTGTCTGATTTTTTGCTTGGACAATCGGTTTTTATGAGATTGCCGGACATTTCTAATGCACTGCCGCCTTTTGATGAAGAAGTCATCGAAGTTGAGATGAGCCCTGAATTAAAGGAGGCTTACTGCAATTTTGAAATCGAACTTTATGATGCGCTGAAAAAAGCGCTGGCACGTGGCGACAACTCGCTGTTGGGCGCATTTATCAACTCTCTTTTAGGCTATCCCGACGGCGCCAGGCGCGGTGAAATAGTTATTCATCCCCATAAGGATGAAGTTATAGCCTCAGCCCCGCCGATAGAAGCTGCGATACTGCCTAAAGAAAACGAGTTGCTGGCAATCTTGGAAAACGAGGTTTCAAATGGCCGCAAGTGCATGGTATGCTTGGAGCACACCGGCACCCGGGATTTGATACCCGATTTGATGGAAAGAATTGCTGGTATCGGGTTAAAGCCTTTTGCGCTACGCAGCAAAACGGTTAAGATTGATAAAAGGGAAACTTGGGTCATAGAGAAAATGCAATCAGGGAATTTTGATGTCATGATCTCCAACCCGAATCTGATCAAGACCGGGCTGGATCTGCTTGAATTTCCGACCATCATTTTTTTTCAGACCGGTTATTCTATTTACACCTTGCGGCAAGCCAGCCGGAGATCGTGGCGCATCGGCCAAAAGAAACCGGTCAAGGTGTTTTATATGGCCTACGCCAGGACCATGCAAGCTACCGCTTTGTCACTCATGGCAACCAAGTTGGAGACAGCTTTGGCTATTGAGGGTGATCTGTCCGACAAGGGGCTGACCGTGCTGGCAGAAGGGTCCAATTCGATGTTGATCGAAATGGCCCGCAGTCTTGTAGATAAACAGGATATTAAGCCGGTAGGCAATGTCTGGCCGGATTATAAAAAAAAGGAATTTGCCTGTGATTCATTTATCGGCATTGATCAGGTTGAAACAGAAACCACCACTACGACCATTACCAAGGGTAACAGGTCAACCACTATAACCCATAAATGGGTAATCAGGGGCAAAGTCTATCCCAAAAACGGTTATGCCGTAGGGTATGTGGATAAAAAACACAAATTCATTTTCAAAAACAACCGGGTGCTTTTTAACGGCCTGGCAGTGGGAGATTATAACAAAAAAGGTTTGGGTCAGATCAACAACAAGGCGATCCAGCTTGTGGCGGCAAAAACGAATAACTGCTATCTGCTGGTAGAATTGCCTGAACCCAATAGGATAGAATCTGTAACCTTGTAAAATAACAAAAAAATGTGTTAAGGGCGCTCCTTTTTTGGAGCGCCCTTTTTTTGTGCAATCAGAAAATCAACACACATTCGCCCCCCATATCAACAAACACACCTTCGAAAATTTCACCCTGTGCCTATAATATTTATAGAGACATAAAACAGGTATGCAAAAAAATGTTTAGATTTTTCAAACCAAAATCAAAATTCATAAAAATCCCGCTTGCAGTGCTTTCAACGCTGTGGATTTCACCCAATGGGGTTTGCCCGTCAGGGCAAGAAACAGATCCTTGCTTTGATTCACGGGAAATTTGCGACTTTTATGAAAAACACGTGGATCGGCATATCAGGGGAGAAGCGCTCGGCGTTATTATACAACTGCTTACGATATTAGACAAAAAAGGGGGTTGTCCTTCAGTGATACAAGGTGATGATGAAACACCCGGGCAGTACAAGGCGTTTGACCGTATTACACTTGGTGAACACTCGTTAAACGTAGCGCGAACCGCATTTGAGATGCTGAATCGCGGAAGACAGATTGCCAGAACCGAAACACCTGACATGCTGATCTGTGCCCTGGCACATGACATAGGCAAAATCCCGGACATCCGGCAAAACAAAGTGCAGGGACACACCTTTAGCAGCCTGACTTTCTTGCAACCTCTTTTAACGGGTATGGGAGCCGGTGAAAAAATACTCGAAGCAGTTAGGCTGCTTCATGTCAAAGACCGTAAAACAAACAACAACCTCCTGCAGATTCTCAAACAAGCAGATACACAGGCAAGACGAGCCGAGAAAAAAACAGTTCAGGCCCGGTCCACGGCACAACCGGAGAGATGTGAGAAACAACCTGAAAAAAAAGAGATAGATACAAAAGCTCTTGATAAACAGACTCTTTATCAGGCATTGAAACCCCTGCTTCTAAGGGACGTCACAGAATCGTTTATGTTCAAAGACAAGATTTTTGTGTCCCCTGAGTTTCTGATGGAAAAACTGGCCGGAAAGCAAAGTGGCCCAAACTTTTTAAAATCATGCACAAAAGAGCGGGTTTTTGATCTGATCGGATGGAGCCTACCGATTCCTGTTTTTACGGTCAGGTTTTACAAGAAAAAACGAAAGCCGATCACACAGGAATACATTGTTTTAAACAAAAAGATGTTCGGAGATCTGTCGGGCATAGAAGAACGGCGAAATCTCCTTGGTGTAAAGAGGGTGATATGCATAAACCAATCAGCAAAATCATAGTCTTATGGCTGTGCATGGTTTCAGTATCTGCAACCGTGCAGGCTGAACCAGCGCTCAGCATAGTGCAAAGGCCGTATTCGTA
>JAIORA010000041.1 GCA_021108375.1 Anaerohalosphaeraceae bacterium | reverse complement strand
CAATTTGAATAAATGTGGTATCTAATTTTTTGGTCATAACTATCCTCCTAATTTTATTATGGGTGATAAAAAAAATGTGATAGTTATGACCATTCGTTCAATTTTGCAAGTGTTTCATGCTTTGTTGTGCCCGCAGGGCATGGGAGTTCCTTAAAATAGGAAGTGAGGGGGTATCTCTTGTAAATCTTGAGATATCCGGCATTAGAAAAAATCCTATGAAACTTTTCATCCAAATGTGCAATTATACCCTATATTTTCAGGCTTTATGAGCAAAGACGGATAGGCCTTTTTTACCTGTTCCAGCAAAACCGCATCCAGTTTTGCCTTATAAAGGGTCTTGGCATATCTTAGCTGAGAAAGGGTGATTCCTTTGACTTTTTCCAGGTTGGCATAACTCATAACAACATTCTTTAAATTTGCTCCCTGAAGGTTTGCTCCCTGAAGATTTGCTCCCTGAAGATTTGCTCCCTGAAGATTTGCTCCCTGAAGCTCAGCTTTGACAAGAAAGGCATTGTATGCCTGTACAAATCTGAGATTCATCCCTTTCAAACGGGCACCTTTTACAAAGTCTATCTCTTCTTCACCACCCTTTCCTGTCCATTCAGAAGGCCTCTCTGACACATCAACACCTATGAGATCAGCTTGAGTCCCTGAAATTATCGCTTGATCTACCGTATTTTTTATAGAGGCAAACAGATCGGGGGGATCTTTTATTTGTCTGTCATTCCCTTCTAATGCGACATATGAACAATATGAGGTTATTACTACAGCAATAAATACGGACAAAAAGTGGCTGAGTTGTTCTTTATTGAAAAGTGCCTTTATCCAGGGTATTTGCTCATTATTCTTCTTTTCAACCCGGAAAACGGCAAATGCTATTCTTAAAAAAACAAGTCCCGTCCAGATAGTTAGCGCCAGCACTGCGATGTGCAAGATTGTCCCCGACCAGTCATGGCGTGTCAAGTATTTCCACCAAAGAGTAACCATTGTACCGGGCATTACTGCCCAGGACAGAGTAATAGCCACGTAATATTGAAATCGTTTCAACCGGGGCTTCTCTAACTCGGTAAGTTTAGGAAAATGCATTGACACAAAACCGTTCAAAAGCCACGGATAGATTTTTTCATCAAGCCGGCTACCATCAGGAAAGATAGCCGGTTGCGACGAAAGATCTTCTATAAGACGAAGTATGTAAAGCTGAAAATAAACATAGAATCCAAACAGTCCGATGGGTATTACTATGAAAAATCCGACGATCTGTATGCTTCCTCCAATAATCGGCAGCGGCGTGGACATCAGGTTAAGAAGGAGGTTTACATCAGGTGTAGTGGCAATCGTAAGAATAATATAGAGACACCCGATCATAATGAGACGGAGAAGCATCCGCGCATTCTTTGAGGCTTCAGTGATTTTTTCGAAGTTATAAAGATTTTCCTTGCTCATATCTGATAAAATTATGCCTTTTGTATTCGTACCAGCCAGCTGCTTTACCGAGAAACTATTGGCAGTAGACAAATCGGCCTGAAGAAGATCAGCATCCCGCAGGATGGCTTCTTCCAGATTAGCACTTTGAAATTTGCTATTTTTCAAAGTGGATTTGTGAAAATTGGCTTTCCGTAAAGATGCTCCCTGAAAATCGACTTGTGGAAGTTTTGCTTCATCAAAAAAAACATTTTGAAGATTGGCGTCCTGGAATTTGGCGTTATCAAGTTCCGCTCCCTGAAATTGTGCGCCTTCCAAATCGGCTTTATAAAAGTGACCACCTGTAATGGTGGCTCCCTTAAGCTGGGCTTTTCGCATACTGGCAGCTTCAAAATTAGCCTCACTAAGGAATGCGCCCTGCAGCTGGACTTCATCCATGAAGGCTTCTTTAAAGGAAGCGCCTTGAAGAAGCGCTTTTCTCAGATTAGCTCCACGAAGATCTGCTTTATCCAGATACGCATTTTTTAAGTTGGCATTACTAAGATCTTCATTGCGAAAGTCAGCACCCTGAAGGAAAGCATTGGCCATATTAATAACTTTACGCTCATGTATCTTTTCAGCAGGTAAAACCGGTATACTCCCCGATGCCATCAGTGCAAGTCTCTTTGCCATATATGAAAACTTATAAACATAATTTATGTTTCCATCATAGGTTATATCCTCCCTGAGAAGAGAGCCCAGTATATCGGGGTTGGGAGCGAGTAGCGAATCGATGAGCGACCTTTCGTTTTTGAATATTATGGAGACATCGGGATTAACAATTAATCTTTCCTGAACTTTTAAATAATTATCCTGAAATACCACTGAGACAGTGATATGATTATCTCTGGATTTGAACAGATATCTGCCTGTGAAATTTTCTATATTTTTCCTGAAGTCTGCCGGGTTTAAACGGATGACCAGCATCATAAGTTTTAGTAATTTAAGAAACTGTTCTTCAGCAAATTCGCTTTCTAAACTTCGGAGGAAATCATTTTGAATTCTTTTTAAGCGGTACTTATGAAATGATACTATTTTTATTAAGTTAATTAGCTGCTTCCTCATAGTGAACCTTTTACACTTCCATATCTGGAAAACTTATTATTTGTAAGGCAGCAGAAACGAATATGCCTCTGGAAACGTATTCGCAATTCCATTGTTGAGGGAGTATTCCGTCCTGGTTATTAACTCCTCCTTCAATGCTTCATTCAGGTCTGTAAAGTATGCCGGGTATCCGGAAACCCTCACTATAAGCTCCGGGTATTTCTCCGGATGTTGTTTCGCCTGCAGTAGTATCTCATAAGACAGGATTGATAATTGCATATTGAGCATGCCCGAACGAAAAGATGCCTCAATTACCAGACCAAATAGTTCTAAGTCCTCTTTCGAAAGCAGGCGTTCATATTTAACATCAACATTGCCTCCCCCTGGAATGCAAAGGCTGTCCAGTGAACCCACTGTTCTCAAAAACACAGACAGATTGCTGGCGGCTTGTGAACTAGGATTTATACCACCTGCCAATACTCTATACGCTGTTCTCCCGTTCGGAAGAGCACCAGAAAGTCTTCCCCACCCAGCATGGTGAGTTATCGTCCAGTAGCCAGGCCTGTATTTCCCCCCCCTGTAGTTGGTAAAACTCTGATAGAAATCATATATATATCTCATCAGCTTCTGAGAGTTTTTCACTGCAATCGCATCCTCCGTACCATACTTAGGAGTTTTATTAATAAGATACGCGTGGATCTTTTCATGGCCTCTAAAATCTGCTTTTAACGCTTCAATGAGCTCTGACAAGGTGCATTTTTTTTCCTGAAATACTGCTTTCTCAATTGAGTTCAGAGAATCTACCGTATCGGCAAAACCGATATGTGTGGCTCCTGACGAATTATACAGAGCCCCGCCATGAATGACGTCCCTACCTATTGCCATAGGCCCTTCGAAGAAGGAAGAAAGCAACGGAGAAGGCAATATTTCCTGAGCAACATGACCAAGGTATTCATTCAGCGTTATGGCCTGTCCCGCAAGCCAAACAAACTGTTTCTTAAAGGCTTCCAGGAATTCTTCAAAAGTAGTAAATTGTGAGGGGTCACCGGTCTCCAGACCAATTAATTCATCTCCGGTGACCGGTCTTTTCCCATTATAGAGTGTCAGTTCCAGAACCGATACAAGATTGAAAATAATGGAAACAGGGGAATCATAACTTTTCCCGGCCGCAGCAATTCCGGTGCAGCCAATTATGGCGTAATCC
The DNA here is from genome assembly GCA_021108375.1 of Anaerohalosphaeraceae bacterium. GTDB lineage: Bacteria > Planctomycetota > Phycisphaerae > Sedimentisphaerales > UBA12454 > JAIORA01. The sequence goes on along the minus strand of JAIORA010000041.1, from coordinate 1,566 downwards.
CGGGCATGCACTATTGTCACCCCCTGATTTTGAAGAGTTAGAATATTCGTAATGTCATTATAAATCGAGGGCACTGTTTTTGTATTTGCAATGACCTCAGCAATTCTCCGGCGATATTCCTCGCTGTTTTTTTCATAATGATAGCGCGCATTCAGACTTGGACTTTTTATTTTGAGTAACTCCGTTACTCTGAGCATGATATATGTGAGTTCATTGACAGCATCTTCACCGTTTTCATCTACTCCCCCGATTGTTACCGATGGTACGGTGCCGATTCCTCCATAAAGCTCTTCACATGTTTCAGATACAATAATTTCATTATCATTGAATCTCAGCCAGAGACATCCGATCAGTTCCATAGCTTCCTTAACAGTCAATATCCCAGCTTCTATATCATTTTTATAATACTTATATAAAACCTGGTCCAGTCTCCCAGGACTAATCTCTATGTTTTCATTTTCTGCGTGTATAGCAATCTGAATTATCCAGATCGCATTGACAGCTTCTCGAAACGTTGTAACAGGTTTGGCAGGAATCCGGGAGCATAGATCACACATTTTTTGAAGGTTTTCCTTTTTTGCAGGTTCAGGCTCGGACTTTGATAATTCATCCGCCCTTCTGGCAAGATTCTGTGCGTAAGTGATAACACCTTTCAGCACAATTTGCACTGCCTGATAAAAATCAACTTTACTTCTATTTCCTTCTTTGTCATTTAATAAGTTTTTTTCTTTCAGGGATGCTTCATTTATAATATCTTCCAATCCCTTTTCAAGAGCTGTTCTGTAATGAGGTACGGTATGGGATAGACCGTTTGCCTTGCCTGCACTGAAAAATACTGAATGTTCAGCAAGACGCATGCACGAAGGATTGCTGTATTTTTTCCGCGTATACTCTATTAAAGATCTATCCATCCAGTAGGGAAAGATTTCGAAGTTAAGCTCATCAGCTTCTTCCCTGGTTAGACTGATAGGGTTTTTCATTCTTGTGCTGATTGCATCAAGTTCCGGCCAGATACTCAGTCCTGTGAACTCAGGATACAGAGGAGCACCCAGCGGCTTGGACGTAGTGGTTCCGGCCAGCAGGTTATCATCAAAAAATAATGGTTCCTTATTGGAAAGATAAAAATTGACGGCTTTTGCTCTTCTCATAATCGCCGCACCTGAAGAAGAACTCATGTCCCTCAAAAACCGGGTATAATATCGAGCCCTTTCAATGCATACAGCGGGCCTCTCTTTCATAAGCTCTTGCCGCAGCATACTCAGGAGAGGAAGATTATCCAGGGTGTAGTCTGGCAATCTTATATCATCAGGGGAAATAGTGGACATATCAATGTTTTTTTAAGGCTTTTTAAGTAAGGTGATTTTAGCAATAAACGCAGCCAACAGCAATATTTTTTTCAAATTTGTCATTTAATCGGGTTTGGTAGGGTCTCCCAAGTTCTTGTGTACTTCTCTTCGGGGTCTGAAGTCCAACGGTACGAAAAGTTACTCTAAGGGTTTGAGGTTAACAGAAATTTGATTCAACGGCCTGAGTTGCCCATTCATAACTTGCTCGGCCAAAGTGAAG
>JAIORA010000018.1 GCA_021108375.1 Anaerohalosphaeraceae bacterium | reverse complement strand
TTCGGCAGGGACAGGCTTGTTCATCTAAAATCCAAGTAGGCTATTTCTTACGCCAGGGGCCGGTAGGCATCCATGTCAGATCGAATGGCTTGTCTTGAAGAATCGCCTCCACGGGAGGCATCAGGAAAGTCTGGAGTTCGGTAATGATTTTGTCGAGCGACAGAGCGTCTTCCGCCATGCGAAGCTTTCGCAGAAACGCCAACCATTGGATTTGCTTGGCGGAATCCGTAGCAAACGTTGGACGCAGTCCTTCCGGCATTTCAGGCGGTAGTGCAGTGCGTCTGCGTTCAAATGCCGCCTGGATCGCATGGGCAATCGTCTTCCCGTCGAACGACTGCGTTTTCGACAGATAATGCAGGTCGAAATAGTCTTTCATTCGGCTGTTGTCCATGCCGAGTTCTACAATTGCATTGAACTTCTCCGCGATCATGGTTTCCCAGGAATAGACCAGGAAATTCGGTGCGGGAAAATCCAACAGCGTTGCCAGTTGTTCTTGCTTCGGTACCGGGATAGTCGCATCGCCAAATCCGATATCAATCTGAAGCGGAATACGCGCCGACCCCATCCTTGCCTCCAGGCGTACCCGGATACCCAGATACTCGTCGTCGGCCTTGATGCGTTCGGCCTTCACCTGCTGTTCCAGAAAGTGGAGTCCGTCATCTGGAATCCGGGCTTGGCATACGCTCCGAAAAAACTGTTCCATTCGGGCGATATCGGGCGTTCCTTTGCCCAGCAGGTCCAGATCGTGGGTGGGACGATGCGGTATTTGCGTCAAACGAAGGTGGAAGAGCATGGCTCCCTTCAGTACAAAGTCTTGTCCGTGCTTCGACTGGCTAAGCCGGAAAAGAAAACGCTCCACCGCAAAACGACCGAGCAGGAAGTTGAAGTCCTCGCCTCGCTTTTTCGCCAGATTGAGAAGACGCTGCTTGACTGACGCCGACATGTCTCGAATCGGTCGTGGGCTCACGCCATCGCCTCCATGTAAGGTCGCATCACGGAAGCTACGCGGCAGACTCTTGCAGCACGCCAAAGTTCATCCCTGGATTTACGCTCGCGGCGATACTCTTTGAGCGATTCCAGTGCTACATCCAGACCGATCTTGTTGCGGTACTTGAAGCAGTCGGCTACCGTCCTGGCCGCCGAGGTTACGCGGATCGTGACATTTTCGACGACATGTTCTTCGACTCCGTGTGTTCGGTTCTGGCCGCAGAAGCGTACTATCCTCAGTGGCATGTCCTTAACACGGGGTTTTCGCGTTTTGGCGTCGATGGCGATCCACACTTCAAAGGGAGCCTGTGTCGTAAGCCGGTGAAATCGCAGGGCCGAGAGCAGGCAAATGATGGCGTGCGGAATTCTCCTGGAAACCTCGGCTAGCGAGTGGTTCTCCGTAATGTCTGTCTCCGGAAGGGCATAAAGCCCACGGCTAAGTCGATTCAGACGTTTGCTGCGACATAGGCGGGTAAGCACAACTCGTGGAATTCCTGCTACGATCAAATCCTGCGTGCGGAGAATCCCCTTCTCCCGTGCCATCGCAAGCACACGCTGGCCGAGCTTTACGTTTTGGCTTGTTCCGTTTCGTCGGACATTAATCATAACTACCTACATTATGGAACATAGGCGATTTTGTCAAGGGGCATTCAAACGAATCTGGGGACAACTGGATTCACCAACCCGGATTCCCTGATTTTTCGTCGCAGACGGAGCTTTCGGTGGGGACAGCGCCATTTCGATCTGTTTACCTTTCCGTTGAACGATTTGATATATCCGTTCTTCTACGAACTGCCCGGCTCAATGAAAAGCCTTGCCGCCGAGTATCGCCAGCCCCTTTTCGGTAACCGCGTCGCTCTTGCGCGGGCCGTGCTTTCGCAAAGCATTCAGGTACTGTCGGATACCCTAACCTTTGTTTCGCGGCTCCATCGCCTCGGTGATAGCCTTGAAAACCTCTTCAAAGCGGTCGAGAACAGCTTTTTGGTAGATGCTCTTTTGTAGCTTCGCGTCCTTCATCAGAACGCGAGCCGGGCGATAGTGGCTGAACCTAGCCCCATCTTCGTCTGCGGCTTTCAGCGCGGCCTCGATTCTCTTGATCACTCGCGGGTGCTTGTTGTGGGTTAGGTCCAGAGTGCCAGCCAACGTTCCGGCATAACTGGCCTCCACAAGTGCGGCGTAGTCAGTTTCTTCGAACAGGTCTTCGATGTCGGCCTCGTTCTGCTCGATAAAGTCGGCATACGTGAACAACCGATTGCGGTGAAGGTGTTTACTTGCGATCAAGTTGTCGAGCCGCTGCTGATCTTGCGTGGCGATGTCCACCAGAACGGCGATTCCGAGCTGGTTTGCACCCAATAGCGACACAAAGGTGCACAGTTTGTCGGCTCCGCCTACCGGGATCACGACCAAGTCTTCTGGGAGGCCTGTGCGGCCAGCTTCAATCAACAGATCGGACGCAATCGTCAGATAGACGAAATCCGACGGCCCCTCGACCAACAGGCACTTCGGACCGACAAACAGCGTCTGGGCAAGGTCATAGCCCAGGGCCGTTTGCAGCGGAAAGACAGTGTCCGAGTCGCTACGCAGTGGGCTGTCGAAAACCTTCGTCCCCTGTTGGTCGACATCTTCTACTGTGCGTACCCTCTCCAGGTGGTGCGGATCGATCATGAAAGGCGAGTGCGTGGTGTAGATCACCTGATGCTGCGGCGCCAACTTCTGCTCGATATAGCGTAGCAGATCGCTCTGGGCGCGGGCGTGCAGCGCCAGACCCGGTTCGTCCAGCAGAAGAACGACGTTGTCTTCCCTGTTCGCATGATCAGAGAAGGCCACGAGAAACGAGAAAAACCACACAAAGCCGCGGCTCCGCTCATCGAACGGTACGGTGACGCGGTGACGGTTGTTCTTGATGCGAATTTTCAGCGTTGTATCGACGATCCTGTCGCCATCGCGAACTGGATGCAGGTCGAATTCGACGGCGAGGTACTTGTTCTGGCTCCAGTACTCAAATACCTGATCGCTAATGTGGTTTGATGCCGCTTCCAAGCTGGCCTTCAGCGATTCGTAGTTGTTTTGGTCCAAAAAGTCCTTGGTCTCGACACCAGCCAAACGAAGCAGGGCTTGCGCGGTGTAGTCCGAACTCTCCAGAACCTTGCTTGGGTCCGCCTCGTGGACCTTTATGCGTTTGGCTAACTCCCGTAGCTGGATATCGCCGGGAAGGGTGGCATACTCGTCAAAGTAGAAGAACAGCGGAAGGTCGAGAATTTCAGAGACCTCCCCCAAAAAGGTTTTGTCATCCACACCGGCCAGCGACTCCGCCAGTTTCTTGACAGACTCCGATGGGTCCAGAACGTTCGTCGCGGCATCTCTGAGCTCGGGCAGTGTTTCGACCCTAGCAAGGGCCTTTGCATGCTCGCCGGTGATGTTGGCCTGTCCCACACGGAATCGGACATGGGCGCCTTGGTTGAAAACGTCGTAGAAGTTGCGATAGGTTGTCTCGTTCTTGTAGTTCCGCGCCAAAGTCAGGGACTTTTGCTCGGTCTTGACGACGCCCTCACCGAATTTGGTTTCCAGCTCCAGTACGTCACTTTCCGACAGCTCAAAGGTGACAAGGACGACATCGTCCGGGCTGTCCTCGTGGCGCCTTCGGTAGTTCGTAAAGTCCTTGCGGGGATAGTCCTCCAGTCGAAAGTTGGGCTCGATTGGGCCGTCGGGCTTGATTCGAGCCAGCGCCTGTAGGAGGGCCGTTTTTCCCGACTCGTTCTTGCCGACTAGGCAGGTCATGTCGCCCAGTTCGACGGGCGTGCTGTCCTCGATACTCTTGAACTTTGTAACCTGGAAGTGTGTCGCTTTCATTGTTTCACCTCTTTCGTTGTGTCCCCATCTTTGTGGGCGCAGGGTCTGTGTTCCGTTAGTAGTTTTTGCATCAGTTCGCGATTTTGCTTTCTTAAAATATCCCGTGCCCCATTCCATTTCCAGTTTGTCATGATTCATTTCCTATTCTTGTCAACGCCTGATTATACCACATAAGCAGTTTCGGATCTTCCTGCAAAGCAGTATCCGGAATCTTGCGGGCTACGGCAAGCCGTCGCCACTCGACTTGTATCCCTCAGTCGCATTGCCAAACCTTGCCGCCGAGTATCGCCAGCCCCTTTTCGGTAACCGCGTCGCCCTTGCGAGGGCCGTGCGGACGATGTACCAGGCCGTGTTTTCGCAAAGCCTCCAGGCACTGCCGGGTAACGTGCTTGCTGTAACCGCCCGCTACGACAATCTCGACCTGAAGCATCGCCTCTCGCGGGTTTTGCGCCACGGCTTCGAGAATATCCCGCTGTTCCTTTGTCAGAATGTTTGCATTTTTTCCGGCAGGGGGCGCGGCCTCATTTCCGGCATCGAGAGACGCTTCGCCATCGGCCTTGACGGGCGAGGCATTTACGCTGATATCTGGAACCGCCGTGGTTTTTGTCTTCAACATAGTGTTTCTCTGCTTGGCTGGGCTTGTCGCATGGCCGTTCTCGCCAATGGCTCTTTTGATAACGCGGTCGAGCGTGCGGCCCGTTATCTCAAAAGGTTTGGGGACGAAATACACCGCATCCCTCAAGGAAAGGTCAACTGCCAGACGCATCATCTCAACCGCAATATCCGAAGTCTCAGCCGTGCGATCCGACATCAGAATTATCGGGATTTTCACATCGCCGCTCGAATCGCGAATCTGTTCTACGAGATTCACGCTGTTCTGAATTCGCGGGCGACTGTGCCATCCGCGAGCCGGAATCTCAAGGTCCAGCAGGACGTAGGAGTACCTCCCGGTTGCGAGGAATTTCCGGGCCTCGGCCTGATGGGCGGCGGTATCATGGTCATGACCCATCGAATCAAGTACGTCCGCAACAACATCAATGATGTTCGAATCGTCGTCAACTACAAGTGCTTTGTGCAGCGTCATCGCAAACCTGGCCTTTCTGCGAATCAGGAGGGGGAACCATCAAGCTCAATATTGTGTCCGTGGCGGGCTGTTGGGGGTGATTTCCTCCTTGAAATCGCAAATAGAGTAACGTCCAACGGCCGCTTCCTTGCGACCGCTGAACGTATTTTCCCACGCCGCGATGCAGAGCACAAGTGCCCACGTCGCAAAATTCCTTTCGCCGTCAATGCCACCGGCGGCTTGTCCTTTTGCTGCCGGAACTTGCGACAAATCGGCGAGGGAAAAAATATTTTACCAACAGGTTTCAACAGGTGCGATTCCATTCGATTCGCTATCGCTGGCAGCCGTAATAGTTGCAAAACGACTGGCCGGCTACCCATGCAAACGCCGCCGGGAAGCGAGTATGCCTCGGTAAAACAAGGATAATCAGACAGCCGGGAGAAATCGGGAACAAAAAAGATTCTCTGTTCGGGGAAGGAATATGTTTTCACTGCACTACCCTGTAACAAAATCCGGTCGGCCCACTACCCGAAATCAGGCGGGATTCGCCGGACAGAA
>JAIORA010000020.1 GCA_021108375.1 Anaerohalosphaeraceae bacterium | reverse complement strand
TCCCTTTCCCCATCGCATAGAAGCCGAGCCGCGTAAGCGGCCGGAATGTTTTTTTTACACGGATTTCTTATCACTTTCCCATCGCATAGAAGCCGAGCCGCGTAAGCGGCCGGAATGTTTTTTTGACACGCATTTTCTTATCCCTTTCCCAGCGCATAGAAGCCGAGCGACGTAAGTCGCCGGAATATTTAGCCCCCTGATTCATCAGGGAGTTGCTTTTACGAATGGTTTATTGCATTAACACCGACCCTGTCATTTCGACCAACGCGGAGAAATCTAAACCTTGTATTGCGAGCGCAGCGTGGCAATCTCCTTTTAAATTAACCGTCCGCACACGACTTTGTCATTCCCGCTTTCGCGGGAATCCATTAGTTATGCCCCCGGCAGAACCGGGGGCATAACACTCAATTCTAACAACAAAAACCGTTACGGCTGTGGCGGTATTGTGATACCTAAATCATACTCCTCTTGCCAAATCGGGTCGCCCAAAAAGTAGTGCCACATGAGAGCCGTCACATCATCCTTGTTCACTTCGCCAGTCAAACCATCTGCTTCATATACATCAGCACTTATAAGCTGTTGTTCATTAAGTGTTATAACGTCGAAGTAGTACCACATGAGCTCTATCGCATCAGCCTTGTTCACATGTCCGTCACCAGTAACATCGCCTTCCATCGGAAGCGTCCCGCTGCCACGCAGTTGCATACTGGGAACAATAAGGCTTCGCGAGCCGGATGGGACAATCTTAATCGTTGCACTGCCAGATTGCGCCGGAATAACAAAAGAACGGTAACATTCAGGCGGATGATGCCCGGCATTCCAAGGCTTGCTTCCGACAGTGTAACCCTGAAGTCTGCGGCGAATCTCACCTATCTTATTGCCGTTTATATAGATATCAGCGTCATTACAAAGATAAGCAGTCCAACTGCCAGTTCCCGAATCCATTCTAACTCTCAAAACAGCTCCCGAACTCAAATCAGCATCCAGAGGTATTTCGAATTGACCATTTACAGGAATTGTTTTTGGAATGGTTAGAGTTTGGCCGCTATGCCAGGTTCTGCTTGAGCTACTCATTCCCTGCCATGTTGAAAATGACAGTGAACTTGAGCCTGTCGCACTGTGCGAAAGAGAGAATTGATCGGCCAAAACCTCGTCATAGCCCCATTCCACTTCTTCGCCGGCAATGCAAATATAGCGACGGCTTTGCTTCGAGTCGTTAATAAAACTGGTATATTGGTCAATATAGTCATCTTTATCATCTCGTGCATCATCAATATAGGCTCGGGCATTGCTGAGATAAGTTTGGTTGCTGCTGCCGGTATTCTTATAGAGATTGTAATACAACAGAGCCATATTATAGTTGCTGGCGGTCTTAACCAACCAATTAGTTGCTATGGCCCATTTTTGCATTTGCTGAAGTACGCCACTCCCCGAATACTGCCTGGCTATTGCTATTTCATCGACCATATTTTGAGCACGATTCAAAGCATCAGAACCTCCATAGCTGCTTAGGAGTGAAGACAATGTTGACGTACTGACATTTTTGACATTACTGGTTTGTTCTACAGCCTGAGTGTACTGGGTCTCTCTGTCAGGGTCCCAGTGGAAAAATTGACTGCTGTTGGTGGCATACTCATTGACGACCAGAAAATCAGTTATTTTTTCCGACCCATACATAGCATCGACTACATGAGAACCTGCCGTACTGCCAAAACTATCATCTGCCCAGTTCTCCAGGTGAGCCAGTGGGTCAAAATTTTGAGGATCCCACGCTGATTCATCAGCCGCCGTCGTATTAAGAGTTTTAGCACCATATTTAGGACAGCCGCCTAATCTGCCTTTTGCTCCGGCGTTGTCCATAGCAATCGCTCGACTTCGTATCTTCGAACCCATATAAAACATATGTGCTGAAGTGCTGTCATTAGCATGAAAAGTATTATTTCCGATAGTAACCAATCTCGGCGTGGTGATTTTAGGCGTAAAATGATCGTACCAGAGATAATCGTTGCCGGGCGGAACGGTAAGTTTACTATAGTAGCAATAATCCGACGGCAGATATGATGCAAGCGTATCAATACTAAGCCCCAGTTCATCCAAACGCCAATCGCGAAGCGTTATCCTTGCATCAGGATTATACGCACGCATCGCCGTTGCAACCGATGCAAGAAAATTGGCCAGCCTTTGCCGTGCGCTCATCGATGAACACGAGGAACAATGACAATTCAAATATCCGCCTGTACCGTTATGTACGGAAACTATAACCCCGTCCAGTTCAGGAACTTCCGCGAATATCCTTTCAAAGTTATCTATGACAAGGTCTTTCAATATCTGAGACGACCAGCAAAAATATTGACTTACTCCATCATCTATTTCCTGCTGAGTCAGAGTAGCCATTATTTCAGGATGCATCTGAGGTATTTTGGTTCTAAATCCCGGTGTATAGGAAGTATGACGCCTATCTTCGTGATGAGGATAAATAGGGCCTCCCACATTCATATATAGTTTCTTGCCATACCGGTGGGCTTCGGCAACCTTGGCTTTGAGATTTGCAAGCTCATCGTAAGAACCGTCCACCCACTGGTTATATACCGTAGTGTTGTTAAAAAACTGCGGAAAATCCTCCATAGTAAAGTATTCACATGAAAAATTGTTCCAATACTGTAGATAATTTGTATACGGCCCAACGCCGCGATACTCAAACATCGGTCTGTCCCGCAGATTGAGATTTAAGGCATACGGATCCGTTTGACCGGCTTTTTCTAATTCCTCATTTATACGGATAATCCCATATAAAACACCTATATCCGTAGGGGCAGTTACGAGCATCACATCTTTCAGCCCTGAGTAGTTTTTACAGGTAAAAATTTTATATCCCTGATCGCCGAGCCAGGATGAGCTTGCGCTTAACGAGTATTCACTGAATAAATACGAGATTTGAGGATGCGACAGCCGAGCGGCAAAAACAGCCTTACTCTCCGGCCAGGTACTCGTCGTTCCGCTGTCGAGTGTCTTTACCTCTGTACACAAAGCTGCTGTATCGTAGGCACCAAGAGGTGTTCCCTGTTCAATATAGGTGGAAACAATCAAACTCGAATTTCTTATCCGAATGTCGTCAACAGTGCATACTACGCCGCTATCTGCTCCTTCTGTCTGGTACTTGTTAATCTGAGATGCTGAATTGACAAAAGAGAAATAACTGTTGCCGCTATATGTCTGGAGAGTACCGTTAATATAAAAGCGGTATGTGCCGCTATGTGACCCCGACAAATACGCAACTATTTTCATGGCATAAACAGTGTCAGCGCTATAGCTACCTAAGTTTCTGACAGTACCGCCATCATTTACAAAAAACCTTCCACTGCTATAGGTTCCAAATCCTGCATAGGTAACTGTTGTAGAACCGTTCATCAACTTGTGCCTGAATGTCTTGTCTGCGGTATCTATCTTAGCCCTAAATTCCAGAACTACGATATTGCTGGTCTGGGTGGAAAAAGTCTTGCTGGCTATGCCATCGCCGCCGGAATCCGTAACGACAAGCGACTTTCCGGTACCCCCTATCGGGCCTGTTTCGGTAATATAAGCACGGCTGCTGCTGTTACCATACCAGCCGTTTTGACCATTAACCCCGCCGGTACTAAAGCTCTCAAAGTCCGTTTCATAGAGAGTAGCCGCACCGGCCGGCAGAGCGAATAAGGTACACACGCCTATCACGATTAAAGCTGTTAACATTTTTCTACACATTAGTTTCGTACACATTTTTTGATCTCCTTAACAAGTAATAACAATTTTTTGTGATTGACACTACTGCTCAAGATGGCCTGTCAAAGATGAAACGAAGTTGACTAATTGCAAAACGATGTTTTATATTTCTCCCTCCCTTGCTGCTCATCACTCCTTTCTCCTGCTTTTGAACCCCGTTCTAAACCACTTTAGTTTAGAGTAGCATTGGCGAAGAGATTTGTCAAGAAGAAATGTGTCCGTTTTGATTTTTTTTATAGCTGGTGACAGCTTTTTCTGTAACTATAACAACTTTAATAGCAAATAGTTACAAAACACACCTCCTCCAGCGGCCCAAGCTCGGAGATTATCGTCATTGGTATTTTGTCATACTCTGAAATATACAAAATACCTAAAGTGCTTAAGACTGAGCTTTTGTCGAAAGGAAAGATGGCCTTGGGGAATTAGAGAACTATGGATTTACATCCATAAAATTGCGGCAGATTATTAAAGGGAACGGGGCAAATTTTTTTATCCGGCCGTTTCCGCGGCTCGGCTACTGTTGGTTTTTTATTGACTTTCGACCTAAAAAATGTTTGTAAGTCCTTATTTTACGTTGCCAAAAGTGGGGCAAAAACAGCATTCTTAAGCCAAAAACCCATTCAGCATATTATTGAGCCGGAAATCGCAGTAGCGTTTTTAGGCTAAAAATCCATTCAGGACATTGTTGAACCATAGAAAAACGGCAGAAATTTGAACGTTTTTGCGATTTTTTGCATTTTTTGAACAGTTTTGCTCACTTTTTTGCTGTTTTTGAACGGTTTTTTGCCGTTTTCGAGACCATTTTGGCTAAAAAAAACAAGACTAAACAATTCGGGTTATCTCGCCTTCGGCGAATAGTTTTGAGTTGAGGAATCCCGATGAATCGGGATGAATTTTTAATATTCTGCCGCAATTCTACGGGTGTGAACCCGTAGATGAAGTCATCCGCCATAGGCGGACAGGCAAAGCCTGTTGCGGTAAATCCCACGGGTGTTAACCCGTGGAAATTTAGTAAAAAACAAGGCCTCGAAATGACAAAGAAAATTAGCCACAGATGGACACTGATAAACACAGATTTTTACGAATTATTTAACCGCGGATTTCGCGGATTACGCAGATTAAAAAAAGTAAAAAACGAATAGCCACAGAGAACACAGAGGACACAAAGAAAATTGACTTTTGCATATTCACTTGAATTTTTTTACGATGCAAGCATCTGCAAAAATTCTCGTTCATCTGCATAAGTTCAACTGAAGTTGAACAAGTCAATTTGATTTAAAGAGTTAAGAGTTTGAAATAAAAAACGAGATTGCCGCGGCAAAGAGTAGTCTTTAGTTTTGAGTTTTGAGTTGAGGAATCGGCCTTTGGCCGAGACTGATTTATTTAATTGGACACGGATTAACACAGATTTTTACGAATTATTTAACCGCGGATTTCGCGGATTACGCGGATTTTAAAAAAGTAAAAAACGAGATTGCCGCGGCGATTTAAAATCGCCTCGCAATGACAGCAACCCCCTGATGAATCAGGGGGTTAAATATTCCGGCCGCTTACGCGACTCGGCTTCTAAAGCGATGGGAAAATGATAAACAATTTGCAGGTACCCCTGGGACAAGACCCAGGGGCTAAATAAATTTCTCCACGTTGGTCGCAATGACAAAGTCTTGTGCGGACGGGATAGGAAATATATAAGCACGAACCGCGGCAAAGAGTAGTTATGAGTCTTGAGTTTTTAGTTTTGAGTTGAGGAATCCCGATGAATCGGGATGGAGATTTTAATAAAAAACAAGGCCTTGCAATGACAGAAAACCCCCTGATGAATCAGGGGGTTAAATATTCCGGCCGCTTACGCGACTCGGCTTCTAAAGCGATGGGAAAATGATAAACAATTTGCAGGTACCCCTGGGACAAGACCCAGGGGCTAAATAAATTTCTCCACGTTGGTCGCAATGACAAAGTCTTGTGCGGACGGGATAGGAAATATATAAGCACGAACCGCGGCAAAGAGTAGTTATGAGTCTTGAGTTTTTAGTTTTGAGTTGAGGAATCCCGATGAATCGGGATGGAGATTTTAATAAAAAACAAGGCCTTGCAATGACAGAAAACCCCCTGATGAATCAGGGGGTTAAATATTCCGGCCGCTTACGCGACTCGGCTT
>JAIORA010000045.1 GCA_021108375.1 Anaerohalosphaeraceae bacterium | reverse complement strand
ATCAAGGGTTCTGATATACTAAAATTGATGCGGAAAAAACAAATGTTTAATCCGCAGTAAATTAAAAAGTTTTTTATGTTTATTTGTATTCTTCTATGGTTTTTAGAAGTGAAAAAAGCTAAATTGTTTGGCGGTTACAAATAAAAAAGGCAGGGTGTAAAGCCCTGCCTTTGGTCCTTTTAGAGAACAGTCTGGTTTATTTTGTGGTTGCGAAAGCAAAGTCTCCGACTAGAAAGTTATTGGGCCGCCAGATTTGCACCAGGTATTCTGCCGGCGTTTTCGTGGTCTTGAAGTTGGTAATATAGAGTTCTGTGTCAATCCGGTAGTCGGTAGAGGTGTCCCCGTAGCAGGAGCTTTGATAAACAATTTCTCCGTTTTCGTCGCAGATTCTTATATCCAAGTCTTCGTTTCTGACAAAGGGTAGGGCTGGATCAACACTGGCTACTATCCGGAGCGCAAACTTAACAGGCATGGTTCGGCCGGCTTTGTTATTGGCAGTGGACGGTAGAAGCTCAAGCACGGCCCAGTTGCGGATGCTGAACGGAACTACCGCGCTCCAGCCTTCATTGCCGCTATTGTCAGTGGCTTTGGCCAAGAGGACATAATAACCATCCGGAAGCTGGGTTGTGTTGAAACTATATTCCCATTGCTCAAAATCGGTGTTGAAAGTGGCTGTAAGGTCTTCGTAGCCGATGGGCGTGCCGCTCGCCCCGTTTGGTTCACGAATGGAGAAAGACACCTCACAAATCTAAAATTCTTTTTTGGATAGAAATGCGGGTTCTTTTGGGAACATCATCTTCAGGAATTTCATCATCTTCGGGAAAATGTTGAATGAGAATATGTTGAGCATCTTCTTTTACCATGTGGAAATCAAACACGAAGAACATGTTCTTTGCCTTGAAATAACCCAACTGAAGAACGAAATTAACCCTTGCCCGTAATGAACGATGACTGTACGCTACCTCTTTTTCCGCTTGGTTGAGAGAAAAATAGATTAATCGATCTTCATGTGTAAATTTGGGTAGTCCAAATAACTTTTCTATTTCATCCTTTGGCAGGATACTTAAACGTTTCCCTGAAATTTCCATCTTACCTCTCTATGATGGCCATAAGTTATGAGTAAAAACGTCCCGTTTTAACAATAATATTTGACTAAATAAACCCTGGTTTTTATAAGCTATATCATAAAATGAAAAATTCAAACATACCTTTTCTCCGAGAAATGTGAAGAAATGTCCCAAACCATTGCTTATGTTAGGGTCTCAACAGACGATCAAGATCTTAGAAATCAAAAAATTGAGATACTAAATTATTGTGACAAAAAAGGATTGAAAGTTGATAAATGGCTGGAATTGGAAATATCCAGCAGGCGCTCCGCGAAAGAGCGACGAATTGATGAGCTTGTCACCAATTTAAAATCGAATGATCGGTTGGTGGTTTCAGAGCTTTCCCGTCTTGGAAGAAGCACGGGAGAAGTTATCAATCTGATTAAACTTTTAACCGAGCAACGGGTTGAGTTCATATCAATAAAGCAAGGGCTTCGGATAAATTCTCAAAACAGTAAGGACATGACATCCAAAGTGATGATAACGATTTTTTCGTTATTGGCTGAACTGGAACGTGATCTGATTTCAGAACGTACTAAAATGGGAATGGCTAAAGCAAAAGCTTTAGGGAAGAAAATAGGAAGGCCAAAAGGCCCGGGGAAATCAAAATTGGATGGCAAAGAGACTGAAATAAAAGGGTTCTTGGAAAAGGGCGTTACCAGAGCGAATATTGCTAAAATTTTAGACGTATCATGGGCAAACCTTGATAACTTTATCAAGCAGAAAATAACTAAGAGCCTATTTCAGTAGGCGATTAAGCGCGACCCAAAAGGCCCGTTGAAAGGGGCTGCGAACCATGTATGCATAGCCTACTGAAATAGGGTCTAAATGCGAAGCAAAAAAGTGAAAGTTTAAATGGAGATCCTCAAAAAACTTAAGGTAATAATTTCAATAAGTTACAAGGACATTATAAACAAAAAAGTCCTTAGCGTATATTTACGGGCGAATGTTCGTGGAACCCTCCATTGTTTGAAAAAAGCAAATCTGTTACTTAATTAACCTTGTTGCACTTTTCGGGGGGATGGGCAAAAAACCCCAGGTACTCTTCCTATAAACATGGGGTTTAATGCAGGAGCGCACCTAACAGTATATAACATATACGATATGGAAGATTGCCACTTGGAGGTAGAAGAAGCCTATGGACAGGAGGGTCCTGGAAATAGCTGAAATGAGTTTTGCAGAACGATATAACCGAATGGGCATGTAGCTCAGAGGTCAGAGCAACTCAGGGAACCGCTGTCTCCGGTTCGCTATCGGATTTACGTTGCCCAGCGAGTGGCTGATGGTTCGATTCCATCCATGCCCCCTACAAGTTATAATAAGGATAGCGCGCGATATGGCAACTGCGCATAACCATTAAATTCAGCGGACGTAAACGCCGCTGATTATTTTGGTTCGGCAATCTATGAAAAAACGCTTGATTCCATATATCATCAATGTGTCATGTAGTATATTCCTTTAGTGTCAGGGAGAATTGAATATGAAGTTAAAGACTATGAGGCTTTCAAACTTTCAGTGTTTTGGAGAAAAGCCAACCGAGTTAAAGCTTAGAGATATGACTTATTTGATTGGTCCCAACGGTGCAGGCAAGACAGCAGTACTGCAAGCACTGTGTCGCCTTTTTGCATTCGATCCCGCTTTGCGTCGGGTTAAGCGAACGGATTTCCATGTCCCACATGATGAAACAAATGCACCTATTGAGAGAGTGTTCTGGATAGAGGCTGATTTCACTTTTCCTGAATTAAAAGATGGTGAAGATAATTCCACAGTCGCACCGCATTTCGGCCACATGCGATTGGATGATACTGATGGTATCCCTAGGGTTCGATTTCGACTTAACGCTACTATGGACATAGACGGAGATATTGAGGAAACTTTACTTTACGTTTTAGACTTGAATCCAGATGGTTCACTACTTAATACTTCACAGGTTCCAAGATCTGAGCGCAACAATATTCAAGTTCACTATTTACCGGCAAGACGTGATCCTGCTGATCACATCGCCTATGGTGCCAACGCGCTTCTTGGCAGAATGATGAGATCAGTTAATTGGGATGAGGAACGAGAAGAGGTAAAGAGTTTCACTGACCAGATCAGCGAAACCCTCGCCGGCAACCCATCGGTTAATGCTTTTAGCGAGAGTTTACAGAATACTTGGAAAACGCTTCACAAGGGGAGATTCTTTGCTGATCCTAAGATCACTTTTGTGGCTTCCGAGATAGAAGCTTTACTGCGCCATCTGTCCATATCATTCTCACCCGGACATGATGAAAACCTTGTCGACTTTTCACGGTTAAGTGACGGGCAAAAGTCGATGCTATATCTACCACTGGTTTTATCATCCCAAGCTATAGGACGTTCCGTCCTTGCTGGTGATGATGGATCATTTGATCCCGATAAACTACGTCCACCAGTTTTTACACTTGTTGCGGTTGAAGAGCCTGAAAATAGTCTATCCCCCCATTACCTGGGACGGATTGTTAATGCTTTGGAGTCCATGACGAGTCAGGAAGATTCACAAGCACTCATTGCAACACATGCTCCATCAATGCTTCGACGTGTAAAGCCTAACCGCATTCGATATCTACGGTTAACTGAAGATCGGACAACTCGAATCAGTCGAATCCGTTTGCCAAAAAAATCCGATGAAGCTCACAAGTTTGTACGTGAGGCCGTACAGGCTTTCCCAGAAATCTACTTTTCGCGTTTGGTTGTTTTGGGCGAAGGTGATAGTGAAGAAATCGTGCTGCCGAAAATAATGAGAGCAAAAGGAGCGCCAGTTGACGAATCGGCGGTAACGATTGCGCCACTTGGGGGGCGGCATGTCAACCATTTCTGGCGTCTACTTTCCGTACTGAAAATACCTTATATCACATTACTTGACCTCGATGTCGCC
This sequence comes from Anaerohalosphaeraceae bacterium, assembly GCA_021108375.1. Taxonomy (GTDB): domain Bacteria; phylum Planctomycetota; class Phycisphaerae; order Sedimentisphaerales; family UBA12454; genus JAIORA01. The sequence goes on along the minus strand of JAIORA010000045.1, from coordinate 2,261 downwards.
AGGTACCAAGGAGGGTGGGGGCGTATCAAGTATGTCAATGATCAATTGGCTCAATATCGACCGAAAAAAAAGCTTCCAGATGATTACGGGATTCCCAAATGGAATTCAGATGAGAATAAAATTCGTGATTATCAGCATTGTCTCAGTGCCTTAGAGGAGCGAGACGTTTATTTTTCTTACCCAATGGATCTCGACTTTGCAATGCTTCTTGCTTACCCGGAAGAATATGAGGTCGAAGTATCAGCGCCCACCGAGTCAAAAATTAAAGCTGTTTTGGGGGACAGCCATCACGATTCAACCCAGTACACCAAAAACGAACTGGATCTGTTTGGCACTTATCACAAACGTTTCAAACTCGGAAGTAAACCTGCCGCACACATTGAGGCACTGGCAACGCTTAATGATATGAATTTGCTTGCAGAAATACCACCATCGCTTGGGAGGCTGGCGGACGCCGTTATCAAAAAACTGTCGGAGTTGCAAGAATGATTGCTGTTACAAGATGGTGTCCAGCCGACGGATTGATCCTTGAACCCAATGCATCGCGGGCTGCAAAAGAGCAAACGCATAGTCTTGCACTGACAGCCGGTCCCGGTGCTGGCAAAACAGAGATGTTAGCTCAGCGTGCTGACTTTCTTTTACAAACAGGAGCATGTCGATATCCAAAGAGAATTTTGGCAATATCCTTCAAGGTTGACGCAAGCAAGAATCTGAAGGAACGCGTTCAGCGCCGTTGTGGTCGAGAGTTGGCTTCACGTTTTGATAGTTACACATTCCATGCTTTCGCAAAACGAATTATTGATCGGTTCAGGCCCATCCTTACTGGCAACGATGCTCTTGATGTGGGCTACACAATTGGTAATCCAAGGGTCACTCGAAAACAGATTGAGTTCAGTGATCTGGTACCGTTAGCGATCCAGATACTCAAAGATTCTACCATCGCCAGAAATGCGATTCGGCAAACTTATAGCGATGTATTTCTTGACGAGTTCCAAGACTGCACGAATATACAATACAAGCTAGTAAAAGTAGCCTTCGAGGGCACATCTATTAGATTGACTGCTGTTGGCGACACCAAACAAAAAATTATGGGATGGGCAGGGGCTCTCGATGGTATATTTAAAAGTTTTGCAACGGACCTTAAAGCTGTCCCTCTTAATATGTATCGCAATTTTCGCTCTAAGCCAAGACTCTTGCGCATGCAAAACGAAATCATTCGCGCACTCGATCCTTCATCAGTTATGCCGGACGAACAAATTGCGGGTGATGATGGTGAAATTTTTGCCTGGAATTTTCCTAACAGCCAGAAAGAAGCACACTATTTGTCAGACTTGATTGAAGGCTGGATAAAAAAAGAACAAATTCCGCTCTGTGAGATTGCCGTATTAGTATCCAAACAATTGGATCTCTACGCTCAACATCTAATGGTAACGCTGGAAGCAAAAGGTATTCCATTCCGGAACGAGCAACAAATGCAGGATATCACAACCGAGCCAGCGGCAAGACTGATGGTAGATTTCCTGTCTTGTCTGTATGGCCAGCGCGAACCCAAAGCTTGGATCCGGCTTATGAATCAGTTGACACCGTTTGCTGATGATGAAGTTCAATCAAGTGTCCGACAGGAATTCCAGCGTTATATCCAAGAGCAGCGAAAAATAGCCGTCTCACACAAGTTAACTGACGAACCATTCGCGGAGTGGTGGAAGCTTGTTCGTAGTTTCTTGAATGAAGTAGGCATTGAAACTCTGACCGCTCTTTCACCGGACTACGAGACACATGCTCGACTCAAAGAGGTTGTCAGTGACACCAAAGCACGCATCGAAGAGTTGCTCAAGCTTGAGCCCGATTTGCCCAAGGCTTTGGAACGTTTTTCTGATGATCAAGCTGTTCGGATTTTGACAATCCATAAGAGCAAAGGCTTGGAGTTCGATTCGGTGATTATTATGGCTGTTGAGAATGAAATATTCTTTGGTGATCAGGCAGAAAATCGTTGTGCTTTCTTTGTAGGAGTATCTCGTGCAAAACGAAGGCTCGTACTCACATATGCTGATGAGAGAGAAAGGCCTTCCAATTATAATGGGCGTTGGAACATTAGTCGTTCTGCGCAAATGGAATATTTCAACTACGCCATACCATTCATAGATCAAGAAAGTAGTTGATTTTTGTTTTATAAGTTTCTTGTGTCATTGGATTAGTTAGGTATGAAGGCTACCAACTTAAAGCGGGACACTTTCCGCCATTTTGTCTCTATGATAATTCTA
>JAIORA010000031.1 GCA_021108375.1 Anaerohalosphaeraceae bacterium | reverse complement strand
GCTTAGGAAATTAAATTGCCAAAAAATATGTCAGAACTTCTGGGACGGAGTACTAGTTCGCTCCATTGCAAGCAAATACCACCACGTGACACCTTTGAGTTATAATGACCTGGTGCAGGAAGGAAAACTTGCTGCACTGAAAGGATTTAAACGCTGGATGACCAATCAGCAGTCAAACAAAAAGACAGCCAGTATAAAGACCTGGACATATATCTACGTCACAAGCCGCTTTAAAGAATTGGCGGGTAGAAAAAGCAGGGAAACGGCCTTGGATATAAACGAAGTTGAATCGGAGATAGAAGCAAATGAGTTTACCGTTAACTTGTATTTCCCGATATCTTCAACCGGTTTTAAGTGTATCTTGCAATCACAATCTTTGGCATCTGGCGATGCAGCCGAACGTCTTGGACGGACACCCCGCCGCATTTCCCAAATAGAAAACAGCTTGATCAATCTTTGGGAAAACGAAAAAGGTGATTTCCAAGATGCGTGAAATCGCGGAGCTGGATACTTTCGGTGTTGTTATATCCGCCTTCAAGTACCTTTGTGATGTTGTTTTTGATGCTTTTGGTCGCCTTACAGCCACCGGTTGTGGTCTTGGAAACGCCAATTGGTGATGTAAAGAAAACTTTTAGCGCTTTAAAAACAACAGTTGGTTTCTTATAGTCACCATTTGACCACCGATAATTCTCATCCTTTTTGAATCCCGCTAAATTTCAGCCTGTAGCTATAATAGTTAACAGATACCCGGTAATTCTATTGCCAAAAACAGTCACAACATTTCACAAAAAGAGAGGAAATATTATGCGACTAAAAAACAGACTATTTTTTTTCATAGTGATTATGTCCGGAATTTTTCAGCCATGGCCATGTCTATCCGCTGATCTTTGTTCCAGGATCAATATTTCCACGATTTCGGATATGGCTGGTCTGGATCTGACCAAGGCATTGATCGTATCGAAAAAGCAAATCCAGGATCCGGATCTTTGCCAGGTCATACTCAAAATACCAGGCCGCTATATACCATGCTACGTTTCCGATAACTCGGTAATCCTGGGACATCTATACAGAGATGGACAAAATATCTCACAGCACGGCATCTCTGAGATCAAAAAATCCGTCTTTGCTATAAAAACAGCAGACCTGAACAAGGTAACGGCGTTCAGTTATCGGTCGTCTATCGGGGCTGCCGCAGAAAGAAGAAATTTATATCTAATCACTGATCCGTTGTGCACATATTGTCACGAAATAGAGCCTCAACTCAGGGATATGGCAGATAAATATAACCTGCAGGTCAACATGATCCTCTACAGTGTTCATGGCTCTCATGGAACAGAAAAATGCATTGAGGCAGTGTGTCGGAACTTCAGCTTCAGCGATTACATTAATGACGATTGGAGAAAAAAAGAGCCGGGCAAGCATGACTGTGACAAGGGGAGGTTGCTCATTGAAAATACAAGAAAAACAATCTCTGAAATCGGCATAGAAAGCGTGCCCATGTTTATTTTAGATGATGGCAGATCAATTACTGGAGCCGACTTGATAGCATTGGAAATACTTGTTTCACAGAAAAAGCGTATCGAATCCGGTTTAAATGGCCGGGATCTCTATACCGAAGGGAGCGAATGATGGATATTCGGATCGGTCTTGATACAGGCTTCGGCGATGTGAAGGTTGTAGTTAATCTCAACGGTACCACTCGTGAGTTAAAATATCCCACAGCAATAGCATACGCCAAAAAAGGAATCATCGGAGACCTGGGCGACAGGCAGGAGGAATATGACTTTAGCGGACAGACATTTGTAGTGGGCGCAGCGGCCCTTCAGTCACAGGATCTTTTTTCTACAAGAGATATTGAGTTTCTTTTGACCTATTCCCCTTTGCTGGCCTATAAGGCGCTAGTCGACATTGCTCAGGCCGGTTCACTCCCACTTGCTGACCTTCTTTCTACAAAAAAACAACTGTGTTTAGGTGTTCCTCTGGCCCACTACACAAGAAAAGAGGAACTGAAAAACAGGCTTGCGGCGTACAGTGTGTCCGGTGACACAGTGCAGTTTGACAGTGTTGAAGTCAGAGCTCAGAGCCAGGGGATATTATTCGACTATATGCTTAACAAAGACGGAAAATCCGTTTCCGACCGTATGAACCAGAACCTACTCATCATAGATATCGGTTTCAACACTGTTGATGTGCTCGGGGTCATAAACGGCAGGCCTAGCAAAGAATGGTCAGGCATGCTTGAAAGCAGCGGAATATGCAAAGTCTGTGAAGAATTGAAAAATCATCTGCAAACAGAATTCAGCTTTAATCTGTTTGAACAGGTGGTCAAAGATGTCCTTGAAAGGGGCCAAATATCACTCTACGGTGTGACCAAAGACCTGTCATCGCCCATTAGGATAGCCAAAGAAGTATATTCAAACTGGCTAAGCCGCGAGATAAATTCAAGATGGAACAACTTTATAAAAAGAGCAGATAAGCTGATCATAGCCGGAGGGGGAGCGTACTTTGTTGACGATCTAAAACAAAGATACCCAAAAGAATTTGTATTCGTACCTGATAATCCTGAATACAGCAATGCGCGTGGGTTTCTTAAGTTCGGGCTGGCTGGATTATGACCGCAGAAAAACCTCCTGCTGGGAGTTGATGACACCGGAGCAAGTATTGCACCCCTTGTGCAAGCGAGCAGGATATACAGGATGTCAAGCGTGACATGAAAGAGCTTGAGGTCAGGCAAAAATTTACCATAAAAAGGTGATTACACGGGAGACAGACTCTAACAAAAAAAGTGTCAGCCAAGTAAATTCGAGGTTTTTGGAAAAATGAAGGGTAAAAGAATTACATTTCGCTCATACAATCCCGAAGTCATCGAGTTTTTAAACAGCCTGCCAAGAGGTTATCGTTCCTATATTATTGAGACCGCTTTATCGGCATTTATGAAAACAGGTGCGGGTAAGGACCTGATACGTGGTCAGGAAAAGGGGCGAAAAGAGCAAGAGACAACTGTGCTGCACAGCAGCAAAACTAAAGATCTGCTTGACAGACTCAAGGGAGATTTTGATTAAAAATCGGAGGAAAAGATGAGGGAAGCTAATATGAGAAAATCAATAAAATCAGAAGCACAAAATTCGAACTCTGAGGCACAGAAGGCAGCAGGAATAGTAACAGGGGTTATAGCCATCCTTGTATCCATGCTTATCCTATTTATTACAACTATTCGGGAGTTTGTTTTCATCAACCATCCTTAGATTTCTTGTCACTATAATTAAATTCATTTTTCAAGGCTGTTTCCAACCTGCCAAGAGGTTATACAACTTAAAGGAGGCATAATGAGCACAGCAAAAGACGATAAACTTTTTATCACTGAAATACTTAACGATTTACATAGAAATGGTTTTATCAGACAAGGAAAAGCTGAGACCATGTTGCACGATTGGGCGGCAGAATTAAGAGAAAAAGCAAGATCTCAATTGGCAGCATCCCGTTTGCGCCAAGTATTTAACTCGGAAGTTGGTGCTTATACATGGTAGTTGCATAACCGCAGTGCTGACTACGTCAAGCCCAGCGGTTATCGTTCTTATAAGGAGAAAAAGATGACAGAAGAAAAACCCTCCCGCTGGGAGGTGATGGCAAGGGAACGAAATGCCCGGGTAATTCTGTGTAATACCCCGGACACATATGCAGTGACCGATCTCGCCAGACATGCGGACAAAGGCATCAGGGCATTACGCAACCGGTTACTGATCACCCTTTCAGCAGAGCAAGTATTGCCTTTACTGGAAGAGTACAAAAGCGTTGTCTTAAAACTCCACGAGGTGATTTCAAAGATACATAAAGTCACGGAGCTGAATTATAAAGTGCCGCGTTCGGTGCAGCGGATGCTCACCGGCGACAACGGAAAACAAACAGAAAAGCAAGCAACAGAACAATCAATGGAAAAGTGAACGGTTTATGGCTATCGTTTTTTTCGTGTTATCAGCTTTTTGTTTTGACGATGCCGGACGGCATTATAACATCCCGCCCGGCCTTCTCAAGGCTATATCCCTGGTGGAAAGTAATATGCAGCCGGATGCGGTTAATCATAACAAAAATGGTTCTGTTGACTATGGCCATATGCAGATCAACTCGTACTGGAAAAAACACCTGCAAGAGCGCTGGCGGTATCTTGGCGATCCTTGCTATTGCACAATGGTCGGAGCGTGGATATTGAGGCAGTGCATAGACAGGTACGGCTTTAACCCGGATGCCGTGGTTTGTTACCATACAGGCAAATCTTTGTCAGAGCTCAGTCATACAAAAACATCCAAAGCCATAGCCTATCTCAACAAAATTGATCAGTTCCTTGAGAAAGCCCAGGCTCTCCAGTGAGATTCAACTTCAAAAAAATTACATCTGTTGCAGCCGGAGTCATGTTTACCTGTATTTTCATCGTTACGCTCTTTTTTGGCTCGTTCGTGAGAGTGTACTATCCGGATTTTTCCACCATGCTCTTTGTCAGCTTTGTGATCTTCTTTGGGGGGATCGGTTTTGCAATTATTGAGCGCAACATAATGATAGGGGTTATGACCATTCTTGTAACCATGCTTATCCCATTTATTACAAAAAACTTTATGGATTACTGGGAATCTTATTTAAAATTTTTGTACTCTTTTTTCTAACAAAAACAGTGGGAAACCAAAAATGAGCAAGACTTCAGGCGATTTTAATACCTCGCAGGACGTGATAATTCCTATCGGTCATACAGATACCACCAGGAGAAGATTTCCGACCCTGCTCTCTGCGATATCTCAGATTCAGCAGTTCTACGTGATTGAAGAATCAGGACAGGAAATCCCTGACGAGTTTCTCACCATCCAGGGCAAGTTCAATTTTTTCAAGGTGGGCTGCGGGTCCGGTTTTACCGAAGGGCTTGCTTTTGCCCTGCTTGCAGTCCTGATACTGCCGATTCTTTCTGATCAGAAGCTTATGCAGACTGTTTCCGTCTATTTTCCCCTAGCCCAATCCAGGTTGTTTCTGCACACGCTCAATTTTTTCCCTCTGTTGCTGACAGGGGGCCTCTGCTGCTTTTTATCCAGGTACAGGATCGGAATTCTCACCAGGAAGGCTATAGATGCGGTATTGGCGGGAAGAATGCTCGCACTTGTGGTTAAAGGAATTTTGATTTTTGCAGGCCTCACATGGCTTGCAGACTCTATCTCTCAGGCTTCTGCATGGAAAGTGGCAAAATGGATATCCTTCAGACAAGAGCATGTCGCTTTCGAGATATACAGAATTCTTATGAATACAAAACCTCAAATAGCCAGTATGGCCTATGAAGCGGTTCTGATATTTGCAGTTGCAACTATCCTTCCGTTTGTCACTGTATGGGGAGTTTCTTTACTGCGTGAGATTGTGAAGAAAAAACAGGAGGCATCGTGGAACCGTGTTTAAGAGAATAAAAAAAACTCTTATCGGCAAAGGCTGCGACCTGACCGATCCAGGAGGAACAAAGAAGATATGGCTTGCCGATACCGACAGAAAGGGGCATATGTTTTGCTTCGGGAGCACAAGGATTGGAAAAACCAAGCTGATCGAATCTATGATTGAGCAGGACATTCGCAAGGGATACTCAATAGCCCTTTTTGATCCAAAAGGAGATATAGAGCTGTTTTCCAGGATAGTCCAGGTAGCGTTCGAGGAAAACAGAGAGGACGAGCTTTGTCTGGTCAACCCGATATTCCCCGAGTATTCCGCGGCCATAGATCCCTTGGCATACTATTTCATGCCCGAGGAGCTCGTATCACATGTGGTGTCAGGTATAAAAGCACGTGAAGAGTTCTTTATCAATATAGCCTATGAAACCACACTTATTATTGTACTCGCCTTGCAAGTTCTTGGTAAGTCGAAAAACCAAAGGCCTTTTATTAATCTCAACACGATCAAAGAAAGGGCATCTTATGCCGGATTAGAAGATTTGAAAGCTGAACTTGACTCAGCGCCGGAATCTTATCAAAAAGCCGAGGTACTTGCCGCCCTGACACAGATACTTGATTCCGAGAAAGACTACTTTTCAAAGATATCATCTTCCTTGCGCACCACACTCACATCTTTGTCCGCGGGAAACATCGGCAAAATCATCGGCAATGCCGAAACCAACCAGTTTATCAAAAGACTTGAACAGGATAAAAGGGTTATACTCATAGTGCAGACCGGAAGTCTGCTCACACGCAAGACCGCACACATTCTTGCAAGGGTGATGATTTCAATGATTCAGAGCTTTATCGGCAGACGGTATGCATCCGGCAAAAAGGTCAGCCCTCCGCTTGCCCTCTATCTTGATGAGGCGAGCAACCTGATGTACATAGGAATTGAAGACCTATTTAACAAAGCTGGCGGGGCAGGGGTTTGGGTGCATGCTTTTACACAGTCTGTTTCTGACCTGGAGGCAGAAATAGGCCGTCCTTTCAGCAAAAAAATCCTTGATAACACCAATACCAAGATATTTATGAGAGTGAACGATCCAGCCACAGCACAATATGTGGCTGACTATTCAGGCGAACAAAAAAGATTCAGCCCCCTCCTCTCTCTTGGAGGAGCCATTACGATACGGGAGGTCAAGGAGAATCTCATTTTACCCGAACATGTGCTTAACCTGCAGGAACGGGAGTTCTTCTTATTTTCGTATCAAGGGCGGTACAAGGGAAAAACATCTTATATGAAAATGCCTTATTTCCAAGTTGAATATCCACAAGTCAATGTATTTTAAATTTTCTATGATCCTGAACACAGCAATAATTCTTATCATTGCCGGCTATGTCGCATACTTAATCCTGATTATCACCCGCTGTGGAGCTATAGGAAAGAAAAAGAGGGCGCTTGCCAATCTGGAAAAGCTGTATCAGCTCTATGACAGCCACAAAAAGGGGCTTAACTGAAAATTTTCGGAGATAACTTCGCCCTTGGGCGATGTTACGTAGAGAATTTGTGGCAAGCGAAGCGCGGCAGGTCTTGACTGTAATGCTCTTTAGTTAAAATTCCTTAATTTTGTTTATAGCATATCCGTCGCATATATATGAATTTAATAAAAATCATGAAGCGTTATCAAAATAGAATATTAGGAGAAAAATGGCTAAGCTAAGATTAACAGATCAAAAAGGTTCCCTCGATATGCTAATAGCTTTTTTTATTTTTGGTGCTAGTTTTTATTGTTTGATATTGCTATTGTTTAAATTTCCCATTTCAAATATTCTAGATAAACCACGCGATGTGGGAGAGCTGGTCTCTATCAAAATCGAAAAGGCGTCTTTATTAGATAGAGTCACCTCAACCGTTGATACTACAAAAGGGACCTTCTGTGTTTACGGTTGTGTGTCTGGAACGAAGGGGGCTACCGTGACAATTCGCAGACGCAAGAATCAGCTTTGTATCAATAAAGCTTGTTATGCTGTGTTTAAATTTCAACTTTCGGACTTGAGGTAAATATATAATTTTACGTTATTTCAAGATGTTATATGGATATATGCCCAAAATATAGTTTATAGAAGCTCTTTATAATGCTATAAAGTTTGTGATTTTATCTATGTA
>JAIORA010000017.1 GCA_021108375.1 Anaerohalosphaeraceae bacterium | reverse complement strand
GGGATCCAGCCCGATGCCTTCCTCATAGGCCTCAAGGGCTTCCTTATAGCGACCGAGGCTGCGGAGGGCATTTCCCTTCCCGTTCCAGGGAGAGGCGCTCTTGGGATCCAGCCTGATGGCCTTGTCATAGGCCTCAAGGGCTTCCTCGTAGCGACCGAGGCTGCGGAGGGCATCTCCCTTCCCGTACCAGAAGGGGGCGCTCTTGGGATCCAGCCCGATGCCTTCCTCATAGGCCTCAAGGGCTTCCTTATAGCGACCGAGGCTGCGGAGGGCATTTCCCTTCCCGTTCCAGGGAGAGGCGCTCTTGGGATCCAGCCTGATGGCCTTGTCATAGGCCTCAAGGGCTTCCTCATAGCGACCGAGGTGGTCGAGGACATAGCCCTTCCCATACCAGGGGTAGGCGCTCCAGGGATCCAGCCTGATGATTTCGTCAAGGGCCTCAAGGGCTTCCTCATAGCGACCGAGGCGGTAGAGGGCTTTTCCCTTCCCGTACCAGGGGTGGACGCTCTTGGGATCCAGCCTGATGGCCTCCTCATGGGCCTCAAGGGCTTCCTCGTAAAGGTTGGAGGTATTCATGCGGGCTCCGATCGTTTGTAAAAAGCTATGTCAACGAAGATTGTGGTGTTCCCTGGAAGCCAGCCACCTGTCGGAGCGAAACGGCGTGGGTTTCTTTCTTGGTTGCTCTGGCCAACTTCGCTTTCTTTCTAACGGCCCAATGAAAACGCAGCTATGTTTTTATTGGGCCTTTTAGGGGTTTGAAGCCCAATGGAACGAAAAGTTGCGCTAAGCGTCTTTATATTCGATTTCCGGCTTATTTAGCGATCGCAACTTACCTTGTGTGATGAAGTCAGCAAGAAAAAAGGAATAGTGGCCGAGCATGTTGACGTGTTTGTATGACAATGGTGAAAGCCGTGCGGCGTCTTCTTCTTTACCAAGCTGGAGTCCAAATCCTAAACGGTTATGATTGCCGCGCCGCTTGTTGATCAATGCCCGATCTTTATCATCCATATGAAAATACCGCTCCCCTGTTAACCGCCCGTAGTGCTTTTTCTGGGTTTCTGTGAGAAATTTAACAGGCATTATTTGCGGTTCCATACTGTCCGAAAAACGCACGTTTTTATTGTGCTAAACAGGAGGATTTATTAAGGTGGTATTCTTAGCAAGAAAAGTCATCAAGAAAATCAATACAAGTTTGTTGGCCTAATTGCAAGTTTTCTGGCAGGAGTATTTTTATATGCTGATCGGCTATATCCGAGTTTCAAAAAGTGATGGCAGCCAGTCTCTTGACCTACAGCGTGATGCTCTCCTTTCCGAAGGTGTTGAGTCTGACAGGATTTATGAAGACTTGGCCTCTGGCCGGAAAGATGATCGGCCAGGGTTACGGGCATGTCTTAAGGCACTGCAACCAAAAAACACCCTTGTCATTTGGAAACTAGACCGCCTGGGCCGTGACCTGAAACACTTGGTGAACACGGTTCAGGATTTTAATGAACGTGATATTGGGTTGAGGGTTCTTGCCGGAGCTGGAGCTCAGATTGACACAACCACAGCCAATGGCCGACTTGTTTTTGGTATATTTGCTGCGTTGGCGGAATTCGAGGCTGAATTAATCCGGGAACGTACTAAGGCAGGGCTTGCTGCTGCCAGAGCAAGGGGACGCATGGGAGGAAGACCCAGAAAAATGACCTTAGAAACTCTAAAAATGGCTATGGCAGCCATGACAGATCCAAAATCAAATGCCTCAAATGTGGCCAGTAGACTTGGTATTACCACAACTACACTTTATGCCTATGTAAATGGCGATGGCTCAGTTAAAGAGCAGGGACAGCGGCTATTGGACAAGAATATATCAGAAGGTTGTAGTGCGGTGAGAGGATAAAGGAAATCATGGTCAATCAAAAACTCTTAGCGCAACTTTTCGTTCCATTGGGCTTCAAACCCCACTAACAGCTAATAAAACCAGGGTTTAAGTATGAGGTAGGCTATCATGAACATTCGCCAGAAAATATATGCCGGCGCCCTTAGCGACAAAAAATGTTCCGTTAATACTGGAAGGCCAATTTGCATGAATGTGGCCGGTATCCCCAATAACTGCTTTTGAGTTAAACGTGCCTGTAGCTACGTCCTTGTTGGGTTCCCGGCGGGTGAACTCTGCACCATCAAGGTGAGCAACTGGAGAGGACCATAATTACCATGAAAAGACGGGAAACCGCCTGTAATTTATGCCTAAGCGTGATCATACCAACATGGAATGAGGAGGCATGGCTTCCGACGCTTCTTGAGGCTCTGGGGCATTGCCCTGAAGTCCATGAGTTAATCGTGGCCGACAACCACTCTACCGATAGAACCGTCGAGTTGGCCAGAAAGGCCGAGTGCATTGTCGTGGATGGGGGCACGCCAGCCGCGGGAAGGAACGCCGGTGCACGCGTCGCCACAGGTGACATTCTGCTTTTCGTTGACGCGGACGCCGTGGTGACATCGAAACACGTGCGTCGTGTATTGGAAGTGCTGGGCCGGCTGCCAACAATAGGCGTTCTGTTTCCCGTCGTGCCTATGACTAATGATCGTTTCACACGGCTCTGCTACAAGATAATGGACATCTACGTGCGTATTCTGGGAGTTGTGGGCATCCGGCAAGGGATAGGCGCTTTGATAGGGGTTCGTGCCGAGAAATTCCGTGAATTGGGGGGCTTTCGAGAGGGGGTGTCGGTAGGCGAGGATGCGGACTTCATTCGTCGCTTGGGGGACCAAGGGTTCATTGCGTATGACAGAAGCATGGCGGTATTGGTCTCCGCTCGGCGATTCGCCATTGAGACGCCAGTTGTCTTTGCCCTTAAGTGTATCTTCTGGGCGGCACTAAGACTTGCGCGGCTCAGAGCCAGTGGAATCCCATATTCGTGGTGCCACTACCCTATATCCCTGGCGGATCGTGATCGGATGTACCTGGATACCGTCGTTGGAGGTCCGTATGGAATCTCATGAGTTCATCAGGGGCGAGATAAAGTTTTTCATGGAGAAGACGTTCCAGTTCGCCTATATCTACATCGGATCTGCATTCGCCATCCTTGCTGGCGGGAAGCTTGACGTTTTCAAAGGATTGGCAGCAGTCGCAGGATCGGGGACTGACGTAATCATGGTTCTCGGTTTGCTTGTACTCAATCTGGCGTATCTGATTCTCGCATCTTCCTGTCTCTTTGCAGTGCTGAAGAGAGGGTACTTCATTTTGATCCAAGGGGAACGATCCTGCGGCAGTCCGGTTCTCGAATGGGAACGGTTCGTTCGTATTCCCGCCACGTTGCCGCGTCGAATCGACTGGAATGTAGACAACTACTTCATGAGTGTACTCTATGGACTCGTTTGGGTCAGTTCGCTGGCACTGCTAGTTTACGTGGTGCGGAACAGCCATGGAGGGATGATGTGGTGCGCTATCGGGCTCGGCTTGTTATATGGCATTCCGATGTGGAACACCCTGAACACAGTTCGGCTGAATGGCATATGCCGTGACGAAGTACTCAAAACCAGAAACACGAAACCGGAAGTCCAACCAACGAATGACTTCGTCAAGCCGCGATTCGGTTCAAAGTCAACTACCACCGCCATAGGCGGTGGTTTTGACAGATAAATAAATAGCAAATGATAAAGAACACCTTGCTTAGAATCGTTTTCCAATTTTCATATGTCTGTAATATGGAATGCCCTTATTGTTATTGCCATTTCACTAACGAGCCGATAGAACGTAACACATGCTTTTTTATCATTGATAAATGCCACGAGATAGGAGTAAAAATTATTACGTTTGGTGGTGGCGATCCTTTGTGTTGCTCATTCATATAGGCAAATCTACCATTGTTTTCCCCTTAATTTAAAAAAAACAATAACCCTAAGGAAACCTTTTAGGAAGCGATTTTGTCAAGCCTTGAAGCTTTCTGAATAATCGGCTGTGATTATTAATGTTTATTAAATTTATTGGCTAATGCGCTTATGCCTTGCGCAATTTTAGGGACAATATAACTATGTACTTTAGGAGACAGGTCTTGTTCATTTATTTTAAGGAAGCAACTGATTACAAGATTCGTTGTTTTATCTGGTAGTTGCCCAATGTGTTTCAAGCCATTCTCTACACTTTTTTGGCTGAACGGGAAATAATCGTCAAGCTGTATCCATGTATCCTTTTTGAAGAAATTGCTATTCGCCCGGACAAAATAAACTTGGTGGTAGTTTTCAATACAACCAAGTTTGTCAGGTTTTGAATGTTTTTTTGAAGTTGTTTTTACCAGCAGATATGGATCACTGGAGGCAGGGTTGTTTAAGAGTACGAGCAGTTTTTTACCTTTTGTGCCATCAGAAAAAATAAAATTCTCGGCAACAAAAATTGAGCCGCGAGCAAACACTCTATATTACACCAAAATTATTTAACATTTCTTGACGTTCAAGGTGTCGCTGTTTTGCGATATCGAGAGGTAGTTTTTGAGCAGATTTTCTATCTATTGCCAAAGAATAATCAATTAACTCAAACATTCCTTTGGTTATCTTGGTTGTGTTCCAAGGTTCGTTTGGTAAATGAGAAATGTCGGAGATTTCTTTTGCTTGAACATCTCTGAAAATAAATGAAATGTCTTTTAGTAATTTTAACTCTCTGGGAGAAAAAAAGTCTAAATCTGGTTTTTTCCCTTTTTGGGGGGAAATGTGTTGGAAGTCGCCAGTATCTTTAATAGTGACCAATGATTTCAAGTCTTTCCTTGGGGATTCACTAATCTCTTCAAAAAAGGTTTTGGGTACTGGGCCTTGCTCCCATGCGAAGTAGTTTAAATCGGTTACTGATTTCCCTGTTTCTTTAAAATGCATAAAATCCAGAAAATACAGTAATTTCATAAGTTTAGTCTTACCGCAAAACTTTGTTTTTTGCGAAAAATACAGCACCGCATTTATTAATTTTTCTCTGGAGTGTGTGATTATCATGGCGATGCTATCAATACTCGGCTTACTGTTTTTCGTCAATAATTGTCTTATTTATGATATTTGATGATGATAAAAATGTCAAAATTTACACACACAGAATGCGCGAGTTGGACGAAGTCAACTCGCGCATTCGCGCCGCGTAGCGGCGCGAACCATTGATTGACAAGCAGATTTGCCTTGATATGCTGATATTGAGCATATTTTCGAGCAAATGTACTTTGGTCTATTATCATCCAGTTACATATTTCCTAACCTCTGTCATTCCAGGATTGACATAGGGCTTTTTCTTTACAAACAGATCCTCCAGCCGCCAGATGATATCATTCACTTTATCGGCAAAATCAGGAGTCGACTTCAATTCTCTGGGTTTTGGTTTTTTTAAAATAGGCCCAACGGAAACATAGCTGCGATATCACGCATTAGCTTCCCCTTTTTTGGGGTTTGGGCAGTAATGGAACAGAAAACCGGGTTAAGCAACAAAGGTCAGACTTTTCGCTCGATCCGCCTCTGTCAATACGGTCCACGACCTGTCGGCCAGCGGTAAGTTGGTATTTGGGATCTTCGCGGCTCTCGCCGAATTTGAACGTGAGTTGATACGGGAACGAACCAAAGCCGGCTTGGACGCGGCTCGTGCACGAGGTCGCAAGGGTGGGCGGAAATTTTCGATGACCAGGGCTCAGGTACGCTTGGCACAGGCTGCAATGGGCGAGAGGGAAACAAGCGTGGCCGACCTATGCAATGAACTGCGTATCACACGCGCTACCCTATATTGCTACGTTGGGCCAAATGGTGAACTCCGGGAACATGGTCGTCAGGTCCTCGACGTGACTCCTTAACCCGGTTTTCTGTTCCATTACTGCCCAAACCCCCCGACCACAACAGAGACTTAACCGTACAAAGTACTCATCAGGGATCGAATCTGGTCCTCCCCGTGGTTTGCGCAGATAACTGGAATGATGTAACGGCCCACCGCAATATGGACACCTAGCTATCTGGCACTCTCTGGCAAGATCCACATCAATGCGGTGAAGAAGATGAAAAAGACTGATCTTTTGAAGAAGCTCTGGTAACATAACTCCCACCTTTTTTTGTTTTTGGGCAGGAGTCCCCTCAAAATGTGCAAGCTATATGAGGGGACTCCACGCCCATCCCTCACATAACTTGCACATTTTAACCTATTTTTCCATCAATTATCGCGGTCAGTCTCAGTTAAGAGTGATCAGTACAACAAAATATCCGGGAATTTTTCTGGGAAAGGAGGTAAGGAGGTAACGCTATGGATGGATTCACTGTTTTTGTAGTGGGCGTCTTGGTGGGTCACTGGTTCAACTTTATGATGAGACAAAACCAGATAACCCACCGCGACCAGTAGGATTGGGTTGCCCAAATCTGCTGGTATCCAGACCTGGGTTCTTTATAAAATAAAAATGGTCTTTTAGCAAGCAAATTAGTCTCCACTTTGGGTGGAATAGCGGAACGACACCCTTGTCCTGATAGAGGATTTGATCTCTGGTCTCCATACAGGTAGAGTTGGCTATTTGGGAGAAGCTTCGTGGTCACTGGGCCAAAAGAAAAAGAGCCAGATAGCTCAATAAACATTCTTATAAGAGAGTTGGCTATACCATTCTTGGGTAGTCTTGTACCTGGAACTTATTTGTGGATGGGAATAATTTTTTCGATAATACCACCAATTGCCCTATTACTTGGAGTTTTTTCGATCAACACCTCTGGGGTGAGCTTTGATTTGTTGTCGTATCTATCAACAATTATACAAAATATAAGAAGTGGATCATGGATCTTATTCTTAGTAATTTCATACGTGTTGGGTGCAATCATATCTATGCAAGATCCAAAGATAACGGACCAGAGGAGCTTTAAAAGAATTTGCAAACATTTTTTAGATAAAAATATAGAAATTGGGAATCATATGGCTTGCACAAGCATGAAAACTTGCGAATACCCTTACCCTAACTTATATGACTATGTAAAAAAAAGAGGCTTAAACCATTTACTACAACTTATACCTTGGGGAGAAGTCCCAGATATAAAAAGCAAGGCTTATATTAACAAACTGAAACTACACATAGAACTTAGCTCACCAGACGCTTATCGTATTCTGGTTAGACATGAGGCTCATATTCGTATGACAAATACTGTTTGGCACAGTTCTATTCTCATTCGCTACTGTTGCCTGTTTGGGATTATTGTTACTTTGTTTTCCCTTATTATTTCTATCTTTAACCCAACTCAGGGTAAGCCATTTTATTCTATTTTACGGTACACTTTAAGCTCGGTTGCTTTCCCGGCTTTTACATTATTAATAAGTGAATACATTCGAGTAAACATTGAAAAAGTTTTTCATTGGCAGAGGCTACGAGAACTCTTTTTTATTCTTGAAACCTACTACAAAATTTGTGGTAATGATGCGGGAAAATGCTAACCTCATGCTGTACTCGGTCTCGTACATCGGAAAGGCCCTCCATATTGAAACCTTCAATTCACTGTAATAATATAGAAAATCTCCAATACACATTAGTTGACGTTCTTTTTTGATCCTCTGGAACATTCAATAGAAAACATTGAAAAGAAAAATTATTCTATTGAATGTTTTTCGATCCACAGCTATCTCTTAAAATCAAGGTCAAACTTCCCGACAAATGGGGTCATATAGTCTATACCTTTCGCCGGGTAAACGGACGGAAAGGAGCATAACATTGAATGGAACCAGAATTCTATTGAAAGTTTTCTATTGAAAGTTTTTTTTGCTTACTCTGCCCCCCTCTTTAAAGAAAAAGGTAAATATTCGGTGAACCCATATCTGAGTGCATTGATTTCAGTAAGTTATGGTACGTTTTGAGCGAAAGCCTCAAAATCGATATTCACAGTTTTCTCATAAAAACGGTATGTTATCGTCATTGGGGGATGGGTTT
>JAIORA010000046.1 GCA_021108375.1 Anaerohalosphaeraceae bacterium | reverse complement strand
GGAGACGGAAACAGACGGCTAAAAAGCTGATAACGTTTTAACTATTTGAAAACATTAACAGAATTACTCATCAGTCACGATAAAAAGACCTATCGCCGATAGACACTATTAACCAGTTGAAAGTATTTATGAAAACAGTCATCAGTTAACAAAATCGGCAAAACATTTTGACGGGCCACAGGCCCGGTTTAGACTCCTTTACTCCACGCTTTGGCGTGTTTATATATAGCGACTTAAGTGTCTGCGTATCTGATTTACCGCTATCTTAAGATAGTGGTCAGACGCCAGTTAAACTGGTGGCGGACAAAGTTGCATTGAACTTTTTTGGTCGAGCCCGCCCTTGGCGGACTCAATTCGCATAAAAAGGAGGTGACCGATATGCCAAGAACAGACTCTTTGATGCTAGGAGCCATCAGGGCGTTTAAATTCACGAAAACAGGATCGGCAAAAACCCGGTATAACCATCTACGGGAAACGAAGCGTTTCACGGAAACGCTTCGAGAGCTTGGATTTGGCGTTAAACGTTGGAAAAATATATCCAACAAGCATGTCGGGGCCGTGGTACAGCATTGGAAAAACAAAGGGTTAGCGGTGACTACGATCAAGGAATATCTGTCAGGCGTCCGCTGTGTAGCGAGATTCTACAAAAACGACAGAATCCACCAGGACAACTCTGCGTTTGGAATAGAAAACAGGGTCTATGTTTCAAACAAAGACAGATCGGTAGATCAAGCGGTGTACGAACGTGTTGTCAGCGAATTAAAGACCAGCGCTGACATTAACGACAACCGCGTAGCCGCCCAACTGCACCTGCAGAGGGAACTCGGACTGAGAAAAGAAGAGGCCTTCAAGTTTGATCCAAAGAAAGCGTTGTTAAAGGACGGAACTGTGCTGATACAACATGGCACCAAGGGAGGCCAACAACGAATAATACATAAAATTTCTGATAGAGGAAAAGAAGCGATAGTATACGCCAAGTCGGTACTGAGTGGAAAAAACACCATACCGAACGGTATGACAGAACGTCAGTGGGAGCGCCGCTTTTATTCAACTCTTCATACGCATGGACTATCGAAAAAGTCCTGCGGCGCTTCCTCTCATGGCCTGCGGCACGCCCACGCCCAGGAGCGATACGAACAAGTGACCGGGTTTGAACCGCGTTGCAAGTTTGAAAGCCGTGAGGCTTTCACCTCAAACGCCCGGGCAAAAGCCGGACAAGCCTGGATAAAACTCGACCAGGACGCGAGGGGTATTATTAAAAGCGAACTCGGGCATGGACCTGGCCGAGATGATGTGGTGAGTCAGTATCTCGGTAGCTCTTGCAAATAAGCTTGAACAAGTTGAAATTTCCAGGGGCATATAGTATTATAATTAGATGCTTGAACAATTTATTAAACAAACCGGCAAAGATAAAGAGCTTGTCCGGGCCGCACTCAAGGCGGCGATCGCCGAAAGCCTTTTTAATGGTCTTGATCTTTATGACTGCGACATTGACCTGCACGAAAAAACCGCTGTAGGTGTATTCCGGGTGCCACAGGATATGAACTTTGAAGAGGCTCTCTTTTTTAACAAAACTGTGGTCAGCCAAGATATTGTGACGGTCAAGTTTGATTTTGCGAGTTTTCCAAAAAATATGGTCAAACATTGCAGTAAGGCGTTTCCGCGTATATTGGTCGATATGGAGGCATCAGCCCAGTACAGGGAGTGGCAGGGTAAGAAGCATACGGTTGTTGAGGGGGTCGTGACTGAAAAAACACGAAACGCTATTCGACTTGATTTGGGAGATCAAACAGGGTTCCTGATGAAAGAAGAATGGATCTTGAACGAAGAACGACGCTACAGAAAGGGAAGTCTGCTTTCTGTTTACGTGCTGAGAGTAGAAAGACCTGCTCCTGGAGTGAAGGTATTTGTATCCCGCCAATCGAGGAATCTGCCGGCTCTTCTCTTGAAAGAAAGAGTTCCCTGGTATGGCTTTACATGTGTCTATCGCAAAGCGGGTGACAGGTCAGTCGTTTTGACTGATTGTCCAGGCCAGGACAATACCCTGAAGGCTGCGAAGAAATATGTAGAGGGGGAACTATGGGAGAGGTTGAAAGTCAAATTCCTGTCAGGCCATCTCGTGTGATTTCACCAGTTTTGAGCAATTTCGTTACGATACCTGCCGGCATACAAGCATTTGGGAAAAAAATGCAGCCAGTCTGACCATCTATTGTGAGATGCTGATTTTTGTATTTGATTGGTATATCCGTTTTTACATTATCCGCAGCGTTCTTTGTACGTTTAACCATATCAACCCCCCAATCCTGCTCTAAAGCACGAGCAAGGTAACCGCAGTAACCATCCTTTTTGTTTGAGTGCTGATTTGTATAAATAATATTACGTTTAACATAATCAATATCTTTTTCATCAAGCCAATATGCAATCAATTTCCTGGCTTTATCTGAGCAATGCTCCTCAGATATAAGCGAGATAAGTTCTTCAGGAATAAGTACTGGAGAAAACTTTTCATCGTTAACTTGGTTAATTTGTTTCTTGTCCTTATGAAAAGCTATAATTGCCCTGCCTCTTTCGGGCTGACGTACGGTCATAAATATTTTGATTGATGTATTTTTGTTGATTTGGTCCAAAGCTATCCTGATTTTGGGAAGTATATCAGAAGGATATTTTTGCGCCATCGGGATTTTTACTGCGAGTTTCAGCGCATTTATCTCCCATGTGTCGCGGCCACGGAAGGCCTTGATTAAAAGTTCATACAACCGCAGGGCCAGCGGAGAATTGAGATTTTTAATGTCTTCAAATTCTATAAACTGAAAAAACCGTGATTGCTTGATGCAAAGTAGCCACTTCGGATTAAATCGAACCCTTAACCGCTTTGTTTGTTTCTCAATATCCCAATCATCTATAATTCCAAACTGGATGATCTGATACTCTACGCCGTCATAGAAAATACCCCGGAACTCCAGGCCAACCATGTTCCACCTGGTTAGGCTGTTTTCCAGGCGGTTATAGTTTTTTAGTCCTTTATTCAAGTCACAGGCTTTCAATACTTCATACCTGGTTAATTCGATTTCTTCTTTCCAGTTTGACTCCTGACATTTGAGCAGAAGATAACACAGAAAAATATAGTCAGTTCTAGTCGGAGGGTTGTAGCCTGTCCTGAAAACAAAACCCTTCCTGTCCCGCCAGACATAACCGTCATCACGCAATTTAGCCATTTTGCTGTTTTGAAACCATAGTGGGTATTCAAGAAAATTTATATCCTGTTTTAGTTGCTTTTCCATATTTTCACCTCCTGTTTGTATATATAGCAAGAGGCTGAAATTCAGGACTGTCTGACTATCGTACCTGTGGGGGAGAACTATCGTACCTGTAGGAGAGAACTATCGTACCTGTAGGGGAAAGTATCGTACCTGTGGGGGAGAACTATCGTACCTGTGGGGGAGAGAAGTATCGTACCTGTAGGGGAAAAGGGCATTTCTACCATTATATTGACAACAAAGATTAGTTAAAGACAACAACTAACTATTAATACATAGTATTATATTATATACTATTTACGCGTGCGTGCGCGCGAGGCTAAATCTGAACGCCGTTACGCCGGGAGAAAAATTTTTCAGATCAAAATACCGAGCTAACGTAACTTTGCCTTCGCAAAGTACGAGCAAACAAATAATATACTGTTCCATTTGAGAAAACACAGCCCAACTCTTACAATTCCTGTTGAATCAGAACAAGTCGAAGTCTATCAATCTCTATGATTCAGAGGTATTGTGGGCTCGTGTAACCATATCAACAGGAACGAGATGTTCCACAATATCATAAGTTGCTTTCACGATTATATCTCTTGCAACCTCTTCCATTGCCGTACCGGAAAGACCGCTCAAAGCTCCTCCGAAACCAACTCCTCCGACTCCTCCAAAACCGCCCACACCGTAGCTTGTTTTGCCCGATTCAGCATTATAAACGTTACTGTAAACCACTTCTCCGTTTTTTACATCGACAATGCGAACATCCATGCCAAGGATTGTGATTTTTATACCGCTGTTCTTCGTACAGGAAAGAGTTTCAATAACTTTGCCTTTTGCGTCCACAGCAGTCCCAAACTCTCTCTCCTTGACAATAGTCGGTCCGCTTGATACACATCCCTGTAAAATCAGCAATACGACTACTAATATCCCCGTAAACCGCTTGGCTTTAAACATAAATTACTTCTCTTTTGGTTAAAATTACTTGTTTTATAATTTGATAATCAACATCAAAATAAATATTCTCATAAAGAAGGCAGGCTCTGAAACATTTGCAAGATGAACCCATAATTAAAAAACCATTTCAAAAGCCGTATTTTCTGTTTTGTGAGGATTAAAGAAGTTTTGTATACAACTCTATATCATTTTAAACAAAAAGTGCCTCAAATCGCCTCTGAGCGAGTTTGAGCATCTGTGACTTTTTACCTGTTCAATTTAATCGCAAGACCGGGCAAAACAGTTGCCTGAATTATATCTTTTGTCTCAAAAGTTTTCGGGGTGCCGAATTTCCCACGCTTATTAAGCACCCGAACAAACATTTTATTTGTGAACGGATCTATTATCCAATACTCCGCCACTCCGTGCCGTTCATATAACTCCATTTTCTGAATACAGTCTTTGGACGCCGTAGACGGCGAAATAATCTCAATCACGAAATCCGGCGCGCCTCTGCACCCCCTCTCATCTATCTTCTCCGGATCGCAAATCACGACAATATCAGGCTGAACCACGGTCTTGATTTCGCCGTCATTTTCATCAATCTCCGGGAGACGCACGTCAAATGGAGCGACAAACACCTTACATTCCTTGTTTTTCAGGAACTCGTAAATTTGAGCGGCCAAGTCTATAAGTATGCTTTGGTGTCTTGTAGACGGAGCCGGAGTCATGTCATACGCCTCACCATCAATCAACTCCCACCGTTCATCTTCCGGCCAGGTTATGTAGTAAGCGTAAGTGTATTTGTTATCATTTCTGATTGCAACCTGCATAAACCCCCTCTTCTCATCCACAAAAATCTACAAAGATTACATTGCCTTCCCTGCGACACATTTTTCTCTGTTGTCGGAATCTGTTAACTCTTGAGCGATGTTTTTTTCGGCTTCTTTTTCCACCCATTCTTGACGATTCAGGTTGTTCATTAATTCAGCCATTTGTTTTTCCATGGTAGCCACTTTTTTATTCATTGTTTCAAGCGTGTTTTGAGTTTGGATCGAATAATAGAATGCATTAATATTACTTGCGAGCGCTGCTTTATAGATGCTTTCGCATTCTAAAATCTCAATTGTTTTTGCAACTAAATTCGAGATCTTAAGGTTTTCGCAGCCACCATACTCTACACCTGCCTCTTTAATGCTTTCAAGCTTTCTGCGTGCCTGCGATGTCTTCAATACCTTTTCAGGGTCATTATCTATAGAGTTTTCAGGATAAACTTCATTTGTGCCTTTTTTACGAAGCATTTCTCCTTTGCCAGTGAATAGCCAATAGATATTTATATCAAATTTATGGATTAAATTCTTTATGGGTGTTGCAGATGGATTAGATTTATTGTTTTCGATCGCAGATAGAGAACTCTGTGAAATATTTAGTAAATTAGAAAATTGTATTATATTGATACCTTTTGACTCGCGAAAGATCCGCAATCGTCCGCCTAAAGTATTTTCATTTATTTGCAATTTTCTTCTTGACATATATCATATATTTACTATAAGGCCTTCGATAGGTTCCAAATCAGACCTAATAAAAACCATAATACAATTAAAAATCAACACAATATCAAATATTTCATAGTTATGTATAGTGAAATAAATGAAAGATTCAAATGAAACTGCCGATAAGGTGTTCTATCCCGATAAACTCTCCCCGTTTTTTTTGAGCCACTCGGCAAACTCAGGAAACTTCCGTTTCATTTCAACCCTTAACCATGTCCTTTCATCTTCATCCGAATCTTTCCAAAAATCATCTACCCACTGTTTTATCTGTTCTCGCGGTATATCAGCGATGTTGTCAATGCTGTTGAGTGGCTTTTCTTGCCTATACATTGAGCCTTCGCCAATTAGAAGCCAATTTATATCTACATTATATTTCGCAATAAGAGACAAAATTAAATTTAAGCTTAAAGATTTTTTTCCATTTTCAATCTCTGAAATATAACTATGTGAAGTATTAAGCGAATTTGCGAATTTAGATAAAATTAACCCTTGATCTTGTCGTATTTTTTTAAGATGTTTTCCAATAATGTTGTCGCTCATAGAGATTTTTTTCTTGACAAATGTATCAAATAGCGAATATAGCCTTCTATAAGTTATAAAACGAACCGAATAACAACTATAACACGATTAAAAATCAATACAATATCAAATATTTCATAGCTTAAGCGGATGGTGAAAAAAATGAGAGATTCAATGGAAATACGAGTCTGGATGATGCGCCGTGGTATCCGGCTTGTAGAAATTAGCAAAATCTTGGAAATTAACTCTAATTTTATAGGACTTTGGATCAACAACGAACGTGAGAGTCAAAAAGTTAAGGAGTATTTTCTTAACGTATTAAAAATACCACCATATCTGATTGACGTAAAAAATGTAAAGGTTAACTCTCCGAACTCGTAACAAGGATTATGTGCATAAGAGACATACTAAGTCGAGGAGGTTAGAATAAAAATGTTTACATCAACATCAGCAACTGAAGTTTTGATAAACAAGATTGTAGAGATTCCGGAGATATATCCGCGATTCGAAGTGGATCAGGGGCGGATAGAATTGTTTTACGAACATATGCAATGTGGACAGGAATTCCCGCCTGTCAATATTGTGAAGGATGAGAGCAATAAAGGGTGCTATGTTCTACTGGGCGGAAAGCACAGACTTGAGGCCTGGCGCCGCTCAGGAAAACGAAAGATCAAGGCTTTTCGGATGACAGTTGAAAAACGGCACTGGCGGCTGGCTGCGGCTTCTCTAAATGCAATGTCATCGAAACCGCTGAAAGGCGAAGAGTTGAGGAAGGTAATCCAGGATGCGTGGGAAATTGACGGCATTCGAGATGCCGAGGAAATAGCGCACAAGCTTAATTGTTCAGAGCGATATGTCAGGAAAATACTGAAACCTGTGCGGGACGCAGAAAAGGAGAAACTGAAAAAAGAGGTTGTGCAACTGAGGAAAGAAGGTTTGTCTCTCAGCGATATTGGCAACAGAATCAGCAAACCAAAAACAACTGTTCAATCAATTTTGGAAGCGTACGAAAACGGAACAGTTCCGTTTTCGTACGGCCCTAAGTCTGAAGAAAACTCCAGTAATTTAGAAAAAATACCGCCTAATTCTTGCACAATTACTGCTGAGTCTGGAAAATCGGATGAGAACAGCTCTATTCCTGATAAACCTCCTGCAGCTGATAATTCAGATCAACCTAAGTTGAAATCCGGCAAAAAGGAGATAGCAACAAGGAAGTGGTCCGAAACGGAACAAGTGCCAAAACGGACCACCCCTAAATCCGAAGAAAACTCCAGTAATTCTGAGGAAATACTGCCTAATTCTTGTACAATTACCGCTGACTCGGAAAAATCGGATAAGAATGGATTTTCTGAAGAAGCCGCCGAAAAAGAAAAGCTGAAAGAAACAGACGTAATTCAAAACGGAACTTGTTCCGAAATGAATCATCCTAAAACAGAAAGAAATACTTGTAATTCCGAGACAATACCCGAACCGGAAATACCAACAGAAAAGGCGGTCTCCGCCCCCCAAGTGGAAGAAAGCACCTCTGACACACCATCCGAGCCTTTTTCAGCTATCCCGGACTTAACAGAGTTCGCTGGAGAGGAAGGCTGGAAGCCAGGCGAAAAGACATGTTTAAGGGCAATGGAACTGGTCCGCGCCAAGTGGAACGTAAAGGCTATAGCCCGAAAGCTTGATAAGACCGAAGTGTGGGTCAGGAGCACGGCCGTAGCCTTGATAGCAGTTTATCAGTCCAAGACAGATAAACACCCGCATCAGGATTGGACGGCTGAAAAAATAGCTCAAGGACTCGTCATCGCTGATGACAGGGTTATCTATCTTACAGAATTCGTCCGCTGCTGGCTAGGGATCCTCCCAGACAGGGAAATCACGTTTTATTGGATACAGGAAAACTTGCCTGTTTACCAGAACTTCACCCATGTCCCGGAAGGAAGCCTCCTGAATATAATGTCGCTGGAGGCGGTCTACCGTAGATCCGTGCGCGAAGGGAAGCAACCTCCATGGGAAAAAGAAAATCCCCCCAGGCTCGATGTAATTCCACCAGACATTATAGATCGATCAGCCGGGGCAAGAACGCTTTTCTACGATATGGCCGATTCTGTGCACCAGGGACTTTTTGATGACATAATAAAGGACATAATTGAAAGATTTAACTGGTTCATAATCTCTGTAAATGATTTCAAAGACGCCCTGGTTGAACGGGGAAAGTGGCCGGAGTTGGATGGTTTAAAATCCGCCTCGGCTCTTAACTCCATCCCCATCCCCAAAGCTGAAAACAATATCAACGAAAAAAGTGTAAGCGATGAAAAAGAGCAGGTGGTGCAAGAAGAAAGAGTACTGGCAAGCGGTTGAAGTATGCAAACACCGGGCATTCAAGCTCAATATAAAAAGGTGCCAAAAGTGTTTGCAGGATTATATGCAACTGCCACTTCCGTTCAAGATTAATACGCACAATATTCGGAGAATAGCCAAATGACATTTGAAACATGTTTACCCGGCCTGGATATACTAGTACTCCGTCCCATAAGTTTTGAACGTTTCTATGGCAATTCATCTTCTGCATAAAGTGCTTGCTTTGAACCTAATTTTTATGTATAATTACAATTA
>JAIORA010000043.1 GCA_021108375.1 Anaerohalosphaeraceae bacterium | reverse complement strand
AAAAAAATCGCAGGGTAATTGTTAAACGGCAAACTTTAACAAAAAAGGAGGAATCAGAACAAAATGAGTCAAATTAAGGACAAAGTCGGTTTTTATATCAAGAAAGCCGTAGATAACAAAGCGAAAATCGTTTTTGTAGGGGGGACGATCCTGTTTGTAGGGGGGGCGATCCTGCTTGTGTCTGCAACGGCTGCGCACGCCGTCGGCGTCCCGGCAAAAGGTTCATTCGCGTATGATGTTTATGACATTGCTATAAATAAGATCCTCAAAGGGGGGATCGGGTTTGTAGCAGGAGCCGGAGCAATGGTAGCAGGGGCGGTGTGTGCTATTCAGCAAAAGGTAATGGAATCTGTTCCCTGCGTTCTAGGGGGAGCGGTTTTACTGAACGGCGACAAACTTGTAACCACTCTTGGAATGATCATCTAACTTTTAACCTTTAAACTGTGGGGGTCTTTTGACCCCCACAAGGACGGGCCCTTGGAAAATAACGATAATTTTTTCCCTCAGCACTTAGCATCCCCGATGCAGGTGCTTTGGTTTGATTCAGACGACTTGGCTATTGCGCTTCTTTTCTTTATGTTAGCTTCGGTGTTCGGTGGATGGGCATGGATTTTGTTTTTGTTGGGGCCGTAT
This sequence comes from Anaerohalosphaeraceae bacterium, assembly GCA_021108375.1. GTDB lineage: Bacteria > Planctomycetota > Phycisphaerae > Sedimentisphaerales > UBA12454 > JAIORA01. The sequence goes on along the minus strand of JAIORA010000043.1, from coordinate 11,827 downwards.
CTCTATCTGCGGATCAAAATGAATTATCCAAAATCTTTTCTCAAGCATTTTCTCTATTTTTCAGGCTTGAAAACACCAAGGAACCTTCCTTCAGCCTTTGAAAAACGATTTGGTGAGTGATTATGCACATAAAAATCTATAAAAACAAGATCTCAAACCTGTGGGCGGAAAACAGGCTTTTAAAATTTGTAGTGGTAGTATTGGCGATCTCCTCCATTGTTTCAATAAAAATGTCGATTTCAGCAATGGACCGGCAAAAAACGATAATTCTTCCACCTGTGGTGGATAGAAGAATCGTGATAAGCGGCAATAAAGTAAACGACGACTACATAAAGCTCTTTGTGAGGTACACTCTCGGGCTGCTGTTAAATTATTCCCCTGCTTCTTTCAGCGACCAGGCAGATGATTGTATCAAGCTGGCCGCTCCGGAATTCTACCAAAAACTTCACAAAAAACTCACAACCCTTAAAGAAACAGTAAAAAAGCTACACATTTCAAACATCTTCTATCTGGGCCGTATCACGGTATACAGAGACGACAAAAAGATAGAAGTGACCGGTATACAGAGACAATACGCCCAGCACGCCTTGGTAGATGAAGGAACGAAAACCTATCAAATCAACTATGAAATTATAGAAGGGAGGTTTTTCCTTGCAGGTATCAAAGAAATTTCTAAGTAGTCTGTTGATATGTATCGTTTTTATCAGCAGTTCAATTGCTGCACAAACTCAAGTTCTAAGCAATACCACCGTGCAAGTGATCCAGGAGGTCCCGACCAGGGTTGTCTTGAGCAACACCGATATCAACCGGATTACCTGTCCTGCAGGAGAACTTGTAAAAGATGTGATCTATTCCGAGGAAAAAGCAGTGAATGTGAAAATCGAAGGGGGTAATGCATTTGTCAAATTTCTTGTAGGCAAGGACATAATCACCGGCGAGAAAAAAGAGAGGGTCGATCCGGTTGAATTCTACGTGGTTTGCGGAGACAACGATGTTTTCACCATTATCTCAATGCCGAAAAAGATCCCCGCACAACACGTTCAACTTGTAAGCAAACAAAACCAGGTCAAAAAGAATTTGTCGCTGTTTGAAGGAATACCATTTGAAAAAAGGATCATTATGATGTGCCAAAAGGTTTATACAAACGATATTCCCGACAGTTTTACGATCAGGAAAATAGGTAAGGCCATTGCGGTTTTCAAGGACATAGATGTAGTTTTAAACCGCGTCATAATCGCTGAAGGGGAAGGTATCCGGGTAAAGGAGTATATCCTTTCGCTCAAGGAATCTTCGTCCGAGTCGCTTGAGCTGGCCGAAAAGAGCTTTCTCGTCCCTGAACTTGCGGAAAACCCGGTGGCTATTGCGCTGGAAAGTCACACTCTCAAACCCAGTACCCCGCGCAGATTGTTTATCCTCGAACAGAACAGATAGGAGTTTAGGTTATGTTTTTCGGAAGAAAACCGAATAGCGATACAAGCGGCAAGGCCGCTGATGCTGTTAGTGGTAACAGCGGTGGAATAAAGGCCCTCTGGGCACAGTTGCCTGCCGGGCAGCAGCGCAGGATCATAGTTTTCGGTGTGATTTGTGTCATTATCCTGCTTTCCCTTGCCGGCTATAAAACCAGGTACGGGAAACAAAATGAAACACAAACAGATCTATCTCAAGCACACGAAATTGATATAAACGGAGATATGATAGAAAAAAACCTCTACACCCGGACGCTTGACATAGTGGAAAATCAGAGAAAACAGTTGGAAGATTTATCTGCTCAGATCAAAAAGATCAAACAAAGTCAATCTATTATCCCTGTTCCTGAGCCTAAACCCACAGCATCACCATTGGTCAGCACAATCGAATCACAACCGCGTAAAAAAGAAACAAAATTACAAGAAAAGAAACCTCCTATCATGCATTCTTATCGCGTTCCCCCTCCTGTCCCGCCTGTTCCAGCAAAAGGAAGAATCCAGGTGACAGGAGGAATCAGCATCATCAGAAACGAACACAAGCCGGCTGAATTGCCGATCAAGGATAAAAAAAAACAGAAAATTTATTTGCCCCCTTCTTTTATGGAGGCAACCTTGCTTTCAGGCGTGGCTGCTCCCACGACCCTGGCAGCGAAAAAGGATCCCCTTCCGGTCTTGTTGAGGATCAAGAATCTGGCAGTATTGCCGAACAAGGTAAAGGCCGACTTAAAGGGATGTTTTGCAATAGCGGAAGCGACCGGGAACCTGGCGGACGAGCGGGTTCACCTTCGGTTGCTGACCATGTCTTGTGTGGCGAAAAACGGGGATGCAGTGATTGATCAACAGGTGAAAGGATTTGTAGTCGACTCCGACGGCAAGGTCGGGCTGGCCGGAAACGTCGTGGCAAAAATGGGAATGCATATCGCGAGAAGTGCCCTAGTCGGGTTTATATCAGGTTTCGGTGAGGCGTTCGAGTCGACCATGGATGTCAGTTTGAATCCACTGACCGGCACGACCACAAAAATGTGGTCCGAAGAAGACACAAAGAGTGTAATAAGAAAAGGGGCAGGCAAAGGGATCTCACAGGCAGCGGATCAACTCCAGAAATTCTATCTGCAGCTTGCAGGTCAGACACTACCTGTGATCGAAGTGGGGGCCACAAAATCAGTCACATTAGTAATCAGCGAAGGAGTGGAACTTGAAATCAAAAAGCAGAATACCAAAATCTAAACTCTGTCTGTTATTGGCCGCAGTCTTTTTCACAGCAGGCTGTGCGTCTGTTTTTAACCCCTATGATGATACATTCCAGTGCCCCGAGACCGACAAGGGCAAGTGTATGAGCATACCCGAGGCATACGATATCAGTCTTTCAGGCAAAGAACCGGACAGAGTGTCGCTGGTAAAAACAAATAACCTATCCGCAGCAAAGGCCGACAGACCATCCGGACACGTCGTAAGATACGATTATTTTGATAAAAAATACAAAGAAATGACAGCGCTGATTGCAGATCCGGACACTCCACTGGTTGCTCCACCTGATGTCAAACGTATTCTGATCCTGTCGTATACAGGAAAAGAGAATACCCTGTTCGGATACAGGTTTGTCTATTTCTTTGCAACAGAACCGGAATGGATAATATCTTCAGGCAAAGAATAGGAGACCTTTGATGGGATTAACAGAGATACTTTTTGGGACCGGGGGAGGGCTGACCAAAGCAAACCTTTTGGCCATGACCCAAAGAAACAAATTTTCAGACTATCTTCCGTATATGGTCTATGATCCCAAGATATCGGCATACTTAAACTCTGATCAAACAATCGGGTTTATCTGGGAATGTGTTCCGCTTGTTTACGCAGGAAAGAACGAATTCGAGATATTAGAAAGACTTTTCACGCTGGGACTTCCTGTTGGCACAGTACTTCAATTCGTACTCTATGCTGATCCTGACATCTCACAATATACCGACTCTTTCAAGGGGCTTAAAACAAGAGAGTCAGACCTGATTCAAAAAGTAACCGAGCAGATCGCAGACTTTTATGAAAACGGGAGCAAAAAGGGTTTTGACAAGGTTTCCGGCATACCGGCTAGAAACTTCCGGCTTTTTGTAAGTATAAAACTAAAAGACCCTATAGAAGAAACAGAAGCTATAGATATCAAAAACAACATCAGCGAGATTCTTTCCGGCGCACACCTTTACCCCTCCCCTTTAGATCCAAACAGCCTGATCCGCCTCTTGATGGGATTTTTCAATGAGCATCAGCCAGGGGTGCAAGACTTATATGACGAACAGCGTCCCATCAAAAAGCAGATCATCCTTTCTGAAACCCCTATTACCTCTAAATGGGATCACATTGAGATAGGTAAAAAACATCTTGCATGTCTAACGGTCAAGAAAATGCCCCGCCTTATCGACCCTCTCACATTCAACCAGGTTCTCGGCGGCATCTATGGATCGGGCTCAGATACAAGCCAGATCAATACCCCTTTTTTGCTTACTGTGAATGTTTTTTTTGACAAGCTAAAGACCCGGTTGCACAGCAAGTGCAACTTTGTTTTGCAGCAGCATGGGTTCGGAAGCCTGGCCCCTTCGTTGAAACGGAAACAGGAAGAATACATGTGGGCGACCGACGAAATAGAAAGAGGTACCGAATTTGTCCGCATCATGCCTGTTTTATGGCACTCGACTTCATCCAGGCAAGAGTCCATGCAGACATCAGCCCGAATCAAAAGGATGTGGGAGTCGGCAAATTTCGTTATGCAGGAAGATAAGGGGATATTAAATATACTACTTTTATCCGCCCTGCCGCTAGGAATGTATAACGAAAAGGGCACAGTAAATTTTATTGACCGGGATTTTATCTGTCATCCAAAGGCTGCTGCAAAATGCCTGCCTGTCCAGGGCGACATGCGGGGCGGTGGAAGCCCGTATGTCATGCTTACGGGAAGAAAAGGCCAGGTGGTTGCATTCGATATGTTCGCAAAATGCGCAAACAACTATAATGCATTGATTGCAGCCGGCTCGGGCGCTGGCAAGTCCTTTATGATGAACTACATGGTTTTCAACTACTTTGCCTCAGGCGCAGCTATACGGATCATAGACATCGGCGGCTCATATAAAAAAATGTGCAGCATAGTGGAAGGCAATTTCATAAGCTTTAAAAAAGATGCAAACATATGCATGAATCCGTTTTCAGACATCCGAAACATTGATGACGAGATAGGCGTACTCGGGGCCATCGTAGGGCAGATGGCCTATTCAGGTACAGGAAAACCCGCCAATGAGACAGAGATGACGCTGATAAAAAATGCGATCAGACAGGTATATGCCGACTATGGAACCCAGGGTGATATCAACGCCGTTTACAAGGTGCTTGCATCTCCAAGCAAAAATGCAGACGAAATCACGGACCTTGAATGTGGAGATGACAACAAGTGTATTTCAGACCTGTTCACAATTTCTTCAAAGCTTGCCTTTAACCTTCGGAGTTTTACCTCCCAGGGCGAATACGGTAAGTGGTTCAACGGCAAGGCCACGCTGAACATAGAAGCTGATGAATTTATGGTCCTTGAATTAGAAGAGCTCAAACCGCAAAAAGACCTGCTCAATGTAATCACCCTTGAACTACTAAACTATGTCACAGCAAACCTTTACCTTGGAGACAGATCACGCAAGCGGCTCATTATCTTTGATGAGGCCTGGCAGTTTTTCAAGCAAGGCTCTCTTTTAAAGGAGGTGATCGAAGAGGGCTACAGAAGAGCAAGAAAGTACGGCGGAAGCTTTACCACGATCACACAATCCCTGCTTGATTTTGAGAGTTTTGGCCAGGTGGGCGAAGTTATTATGGGAAATTCCGCTTTCAAATTCCTGCTCGAGTCCGACGATTTTGAAAAAGCAAACCACAAAAAACTGATCGACTATGACGAGTTTACAACAAAGATTTTGAAATCAGTGGCCAGTGCACGGCCCAGATACTCTGAAATTTTTATGGATACTCCCCTCGGCACAGGAGTAGCCAGACTGATCGTTGATCCTTATTCCTATTACCTGTGCACATCAGATGCCGGCGAGAATGCAGAAATTGAAAAAATCGTTAAAAGCGGAAAAACTTACGCCGAAGCATTATCTATTATGGTTGAAAATGCGGCAAATTGAGAGGTTTTTTATGAAAAAAACATCCATCCCCTTATCACTAATTTTTGTGCTCATCACAACTGTATACTGTCAGGCCGATTGGGTCGATGACTGGATCAACCAGAGCGTGGTGAGCGGTCCGAACAATTTCGAGACACAAAAAAGAAACTATGCCACCTTTGGAAACGTATCCGCCCGCTGGTCGACCCACGCCGATCCGCTTGTATCCATATCAAAACCGAGATTCAAGGCAGGTTGTGGCGGCATTGATGCGTATCTCGGGGGATTTTCCTATATGGAGTTTGATTACCTTGTCCAGAAACTGCAAAGAATTATGGGGTCCTCAGCCGCAGCCTTTGCCTTTGACATCGCACTAAACGTATTGTGCGAGCCGTGCGCAAACGCAATCAAAGCATTTGAAGCCATCACAGACAGGCTGAATCAGCTCCAGATAGACGACTGCAAGGCGGCCAAAGTGGTAGGTGCTACCATAGTCGATGCTGCAAGCGGTTTCAGCAGCGACAAAGTCGCATCAGAACGAACACAGGCATGGACAGATTTTGTGCAAAGCACTGGGGTAGAAGATCTCTGGCAAGAGGTAAAAGATTCTGCAGGAGATAAAACTCCGAAAGATGCTGCCGCTGCCGCCGGCGTAGGCCCAGACCAACTCGTGAGTAGCTGTCCGGCGCTGATAAAACAGGCATTTTTTACCGACGGCTCCCTGCTGGGCAATCTTTCACAGATGCGCAATTATCCCGGCGCATACGTTGACCTCATGCGGGGGCTGATAGGAGATGTCATTATCACAAGCAAAATAGAGCACAGCTTTTTGCCTGCCTGTGACAACAATAACAAGATCGCAGATGTATCAACAAAGATATATCTCGGTGAAATCGAAGCCATGGATAACACAGGCGCATGCACTCCATTGAAAAAAAAGGGTGTCACAATCAACGGGAAACACCACAACAGTTACCGTGACTGGGTTATCAGCGTATTGAGCTCAATAACAACCAAAATGATGACAGGAGTCTCTTTTACCAATGAAGAGACTTCCATGCTGGAAAACACTCCTGAGAACGCCTATACCGCTATAAAAGGGTATTTGCTGAACATGGGTCAAAACGCTGATCCAACTGACGCGGCCCTTCAGTTTGAAAAACTCGTAGGACATCACTACATATACTCAATGTTCGCGGATTACTACAAATATCTTGATGACATCATAAGCTATGCCCATTTTATTTCAAGCCAGCAGATGGGTTCTGCTACAGGAGATGACCAGAAGCATTGTCAAATAAAACTTCTGGGCTCGACACTCAAAACGCTTGAAGACATGAAAGGCAGTGCGGCCAAAATGATGGAGATGGCCTATCTGTCATATACAAACGAGATAGGCATTATCCAGGACAGACAAACACTGGGCAAGGAATTTGTAAACACCGCCAAAGAAGGGGCAGCCCGAATTCGAAGCATGGTTTCGTCAACAAGCAAGTGAGGTTTCTTTATGCTGAAACTGATTATATCTTTATCCGCCCTTATAGCGCTTTTTGCATCCGTGGATGCATATGCCGAGATTCCGAACGCCCTTAAAACCATCAAGGTGTATGGAGAACTCCCCTACGTAGTAAACGCCATGGAGCGACTCGCTCTGATAATGTCAGACGTCGGATATCAAGGGCTTTTCTTTGGTATAATAATCATCATGCTGGTAGGCGGCGCTATAATGTTTCTCATAACCGCGTTTACCAGATTCAGGTTTTCGCCCGTGATGTGGCTTTCACTTTTTGGGATGCTCTTTTTTGGCGTGATCGTATATCATGCTTTTATACGTAACACCAGCGAGATCCTGATCACAGACGAGACCATGGGGGGCAAGTTCAAGGCCGTGGCAGGTGTCCCTGACGGGGTTGCCTTTCTTGCCGGGCTGATGAACAAGATAGAGTCAGGGATTGTCGAAATTATATGGGTAGCAGGCGATATAGAGGGTTTCAGGGATCAATCCGGCGGCATAGGCTTTAGTATTATTAATAAAGCATTTGCAAAAAAAGTCGATCTTTCCATGATCGACGGAAACGGAACCGGCAGTTATGTCAACATTTCCTTAAGACGATACATAGAAGACTGCTTCTTGTTTGAAGTGGGCAGACCTGGAAGCAATATAAACGTCAACGACCTGAACAAAACCACTGATTTTATGCCGGCCCTGGCAGCAGCAGCAAGCCCCGCAATCTTTACAGTCTGGCATGACGCTGCAAATCCGAATGGAAAATCCATGTCCTGCCGTAACAACTGGAACAATCACCTTAAGCCTTACCTGCTCGGCCTAACAGCGGCAAGCCCCGCCGTCCTGAATTTTTGGACTCAAAGATGCGCAAGAACCGATCTTTCGCAAAGAAACTATGCTGGTTTCGGCGGCCCTGCAATTTTAGATGTCTGCAAGAACAAAGTCGAAGGGCTGATTACTTCCCTTATTGGCGCAGGCGTGACTTCCAACCAGTTGATGCGCCAGTACCTGATAGCAGGCGAACTCGACACCGTGGTCAGAGAAGGAACTCCCGATAATGTGGTTTCGACTGTAGGAAGCTACCGAAAAGGAGTTGATCTCGTGGGAGCGGGCATCATGCTCAATGAATGGCTCCCTATAATGAAGGGGATCTATTACGCAATATTTTTAGGTCTTATGCCCTTCCTCTTTCTTTTAATACCTACCCCTCTTTATTCCCGGGCCCTGACATTCATTCTTGGAAGCTTTATCTTTCTCACCTCGTGGGGAATATGCGATGCCATAATCCATTCTACAGCCATGGATTATGCAGCAAACACCTTCAGGGAAATAACCGAAGGAAAACTCGGCTTAAAATCAATGCTGATGTTTGAAAACGAATCACACAGAGCAATGGCCGCGTTTGGCGCAGGCCGCCTCATGGCCCTCTCAATGGCAGGTGTCATGTCTGCCATGCTGGTGAAGTTTGGAGGTTCCGCATTCGCTCATATGATCCACAGAAGCCCGATCTCTGCTGACTCTCACGGCAAAGACACAGCCCAGATATCATCCGCCGGAGACCCGGTAAAAAGAGCCGGATACGAAAGGTCGATCAGCGAAGCATATCCCACACAAGGCTGGGCCAACACGTATTCCTATGAACAACGCGCAGATGCAGGGACATACCGGATGACAGACAAAACAGAATCAGCGCTTCAAACCAGTGCCAGGTTCAATGGACCTGAATCAGCCGGTCAATTTACAGGCAGCGCGTCTGCAATGAGGGCTGCAGACGGCATATTCAGAAACAAAACCATACAGAACATAGCCACAGCTTCAACCCAAACCCCAAATGATGTCCAGAACGTCATGCAGAACTATACGACAAGGGGACAATACTCAAGGGTCCAAGCAGCCCACGAGGCCGCCGACAAACTCGAGATGTCAATCGGCTCGTTTCTCAACCACTCTGGCCAGACAGAAGCATCAGAAAAAGCAGGCCTGATAAAAGGATACTGGGATGCCAGAGATCACGGATACCGCGGTGACTTTCCTCAATGGACGACCATGATGAAAGAAACAGAGACCATGAGCCGTTCCGAAAGAGCGCAGTCCATAGGCAATTACGCGGACCAGTACTACGATGGTGATAGATCAGCCTTTTTACAGGACCAGGTAAGATATCACCAGTCAGAATTAGCCTCAATGTTTTCTTACGTCCAAAAACAGGGCTGGACCCCTGAAATGCTGGCTGCCGTAAAAGGCAGATTCAATGCAGTCAGCGAATACAGCAAGTACGCCCTGAAAAACAATATAGGTGAAAAAGCCGAACAGATACAAACAATAGGAGGTGTATACAAAAATCTATCGAACTTTGCAGTAGACCAGGCCCATGCTGAGATCGGCAAAAACGGCGAAGTCAGCAAAGAAACGGGTCAGCTCCTGGACAGAATCGCACAAGACCCCCTGGGCCGTCAGGAACTGAGCAAGAAAACAGCCCAAGAGACCTTCACGATAGGGTCTGACCAGGCCTGGCATTGGGCCAGGTATATCAACGAGCACGGCGGCCATGTCAAAGGCACGGATCTTTCCGGCAAGACAGTCAGGCTGTCGTCTAATTACGGCAATGGCTTTGAGATGTCGGTTTTGGATGCCAAATGCGGACAAACAATAACACATGCTGATTACGCAAAGCGGGAAATCGTAGACAGCAACGGCCATGTCACCGAGTGGATGGATCCGAATGGAAGGAGAGTTCAGTCTCAGTTAAAGACCGGCCCCGAAATAGCGCCATCCGACATGCTCAATGCTGTGATAGCAAAGAACGATCTCCTGTCCAACAGGATCTCAAGCGCCGGGACAGTGGCCGGCAGGGACACAGAGGAGATAGTGCAGGCCAAGGCTCTCTCGCAGGCGCTGAGTGGTATAGTAAACAGGGAGGGATTAAGTATGACCTATGTTGATTCTGCTGGAGGGGGCTCCTTGAGAGCAGGAGCTCTCGGCGCAGGAGCAAACGCTTCGGCTTCGGTTGGCATCGGGCAAAGAAATCTTGAGAAGTACAACTACAATTTGTATTACGGGATGATACGCAGAATCCAAAGCGAGGCGAGACATCAAGCGATACAACCCAGCGGCACCCTCGATACGGGCAAATATAACCGCCTGTACACACAGGGGGTGCATGAATTATGGAATGCCACCGACAATCTGTCTCACGGAAAAAGCGACTTCTCCTTCGGAGCCAGCAGTATTGTCGGAGCCCCTTGGGAGAATTATATCCGGAAGCCAAGCGCCGAATTATCAATGAACGAGCAACCCAGCGAAAATCAACGCATTTTTAGAAGAAAAATCCATATTCCGCCTGGTGAATAAGGTTGTTTATCGTATCGGAGAAATACAGAAAATAACCACTGCAAGTTACTCAGTGAAATCGTCGAAACCAGTAAGCGGGATCTGATAAGTCACCATTTATCGAATCAAGATAACTATCTTCCTGCCACTCAACTTCATTTCCTTTCTTTTTTTCATTCGGACTCTTCGGGATCTTCCTACCCCTGAAATAGAGCACAACGACATAGATGATCATCACCGGAAAACCTGCGAGCAGCGCAAGAAAAACAGTTAAACCGATGTATTGCTGTATTATTTGCATGTTTATGGGTACTCCTTTGTTGTATTTTTGTGGAACTCACCGTATATTATATTCTTATCTACGATCTCCATATTTGAGACGTAGCAATCAAAATCCACGATACTGCTATGAGCATACAACCTACTTGTTCTGTAGTGTTCCTAAACAACATGAGTTTACCTATCTCCGCTATTCCGTCATTTTGTTTTTTATTTCTACTACCGAACGGCAATCTGTTTCGATATCGACAGAATAAAAATCTGCAATCTCTATTGCTTTTTATTCTGCATCAGCTCTATTTTTCGCTATCAGTTCAATTTCCTGAGAACCACTAAAATCAATAGTAACATTGAAATATTTTAACTCATTTCCGGCAATTTCAGCTTGCTCTGTTTCCATTCTTTCAATTTTTGCTTCTAAATCATATAATGCTGATATTTGTTCTTTATCTCCGAAGACCACTGGTCTTCGGAGCGCCGGTGGTAACTTCTTTTCCGGGATATATTTGTGCAGTTGCATATCAGTCTCCGTGGTTTACAAAATATTAATTTTTTAAGAAAAAGAATCAAAAACAGCCCTCATCGACATTTCAAAGCCTTTGCCTGTAGTAGGCTGTTTTTTTGCAAAAGGATTCAAGCCGTCCAAACATTGCTTATAAATATCGCTTCCAGGATCGTTCATCATCTTCCAAAATTTCTTTTCCTGTTCAGCCTCAATCTTTCCTTGATACAATTCCTTAGCTTCCTGAGCCTCTTTTTTTCGTTGTGCAACGATCTCACGTTCAGTTTCAAGCTGTTTTTTCTCGTGAGACTTATAGCCTTTAGGTTTGGGATAGCTGCCAGTTTTCTCAATAATCTTAAAAAACCAGTTAAATACATTTTTAATGGGCTTAGATTCCTCGATTCTGAGATCAACCATTTCAAATCGGCAATAGCAGAGATATTGAATCATAGTTTCAACAGAACAGTTGGTTATTTTTATCCATTGTTCAATTTGTTTTGGTCCGAGTTCTTTTTGTCGCCAGTAACCAAATTCAGGATGATTATTTAATACCATTTTAATTTTTTTAGTAGTAGTTTCTTTATATAAACTACTACTACTATATAAGGCCGAT
>JAIORA010000006.1 GCA_021108375.1 Anaerohalosphaeraceae bacterium | reverse complement strand
CTGTTATTTGAATTAGAAGTCCGCCGAGGAATCGACGGACTTTTTTTTGCGCATTATACCCCCCCCAGCCGCATAGGCGGCGGAATATTTAATCCATATAGGCTGTTTAATATAGGCAATGTAGGTGTTTTGAGTAAGAGTATTGTTGTCAAAGTATTTTCTATGGTCCGCTATTTAAGGTGTGGTAAAAATACTTGCGGTGCAAGTCATGAGTGTTATAATGCCGTGAAAATGTTTCGGTGAGATTTTTTGCTATGTTACATATTCGCAGAATTATTGGACTTAGAAAAAGTCAACGGTCGATAATAAGGGGAGAAAATGTTTGTGAAAATTATTCAAATTAATTCAACTGCAAGACGCATTGAAATTGTCGGGTATATTTACAATGCGATTGTAAAATATGAACATGGAGGTTTGTAACTATGTGCGGTGAAAATCAAGAAATGGATATTTCCGGAGTTTCCTTGGATACTCTGGACGGTATGATAGATAGTTTGAAAAAAACATCTGAAGAAATGACGGAGTTTGTTCTTGAAGGGTTTAAGAAGTTTACTTTAGAGCATGTGCAAAAGATGCGTATTGCGCAAGAACCCGCCTATGATTTCAACAGTTATCCTTTCATGTCTAGGATAATCCTTGAACAGTTGCTCAAATATGCTGAGGATCGGCCTAGTGGAGAGGTCAAGATGTTTATCGGTGATGTTAGGAGCGAGTTTTACGGTGAGGAGCTATTGTTTGATAGGGTGCGTGAGCTTGCAGCAAAAAATATTAGTTTCAATATTATATTATCAAAGCAGCCAGAGAATGAATATCTTCCAAGATGGCGGGAACTCATTGCGAAGTCTCCGGGCAGTGTCAGTGTGAGAATTAGGCCTGAGTATGAAGATCGATTGAGTCATCTTGTACTTATAGGGGATTCATACAGGCTTGAGGTTCCTCATACAGATTATACAGGCGAGGTAACAGAGTTGCTGCCATTGCGACCAGCTCGTTTTGGATTTCACGATGAGGCTTATGTCCGTGAAGAAGTTACTAAACATTGGGATAAGGCGAACACAGATGATGCTGTACTATTAGAGGCTGCTATTGCTTAAAAGATAAGGTTTTGAGGAGAGTGGATGTCAAGTCGTGAATTATATCAAAATAAGCGGGGTATTTTTTCATTACGAAAGCTATACTACTTGATAAGCATTCTTGTTGTTCTTTACCCTGTAGTTTGGTTTTCCTGTTTCAAGTTGGATCTGCTGGATATATACTGGAAGGTTGATCCAATGGTTTCAAAGATTGGACAATCTACCAATACTATATGTTACTCAATATCAAATAAATCTTTTTTTAAAGCCCAGCCACTAAATTTTGATTTTAAAGTTAATGTACCAAGAGATAAAATTAGAGAAACTTATAATGATGATTATGCTGAGTTATTAAAAGACCCTAACAATGTTTTGGTAATTGGTCTTAGTAAGGATAAAAAGGCATCTTTAAATATTGTTAAAGATGGCAACAGTACGAAGGCAAAATTAACAGTTGGTAAAGGTCTTGGAAGATGGGATGACGCTCTTGTACGATTATATTGGATAGATGGCAGGGATGTTATCTTTACTGACCGATTATTGTCTTCAGGTGAAGAGGGCTCAATAAATTATAAGGTATATCCCGAGAAATCAGCCCGTTGGTTGTGGGCTATATTTCATGTTCAGCTAATATTTTTTATTGGCTTCTTGATAATCGCGATATTCGTAACCATTCTTATAAGAACTCTGGGAAATACCAGGAAAAAACTATTAAATACAAGAGAAGTTCTGAAGCGGGCACGCAAGGAACTTGCCCATTCAAAACACAAGCTGGTAGAGTTTAAACAAATAAAAGAACGTTTCATAGACGCAAAAAAGGCACATGATGATATTTTTATTTTGATGAAAAATCTCACCAAGTTATTATTGGGGCAATCTGCTCAGAATAATGTTGGTAAGCCAGGCCAGTTAGATCCTTCCGCATTTCAAAATTATTATTTAAAGATGCCAAATGAAAACGAAACGACTCCAGAGAAAACTATAGGGGCGAGGTCGGTAAATGAGGAGGTAAAAACAGTTCAAAATACAAATCGAAAAAAGGCAGAGAGTCAGATATTAGATATTAGGCAGGAAGAGCCTCGTGACAAGTATATTCGATTTGTGTGTTCTTGCGGCAAGAGCCTTAAGGCTCTTGCCGAGCATAATGGTAAAATAGGGAAATGCCCGAGATGTGAAAAACCCGTTGAAGTTCTTGAGAAATCATAACACCTATTATATCTAACACTCGCCCGTCAAGCGTGAGAGGGGGGTTAAATGGGGGGGGGGGATGGGCGGTGTTTGCGAATGCACGAGCCCTAAGGCCTGCCTTAGGGCTAAATGATTTTAAATATTATGGGAACCTCTAAAAATTCATTTTGGCGAACAAGCAACCCTTTTTGCTGCCGGACTGCGTCAGACAAAAGCCGCTTGAACTACGGCTCAAGCTGATTTGTCTTTCTTGCCGGACAACAAAAATTTTCTACTTGTCGCTCAAAAGCAATTATTAGAGCTACCCTTTAAATATATTGGTATCGAAAGAAATATTATATTTTCAAGAGTTTCCATAATGATATTATATTTGCAAATGTTTGTTTTTGGCAAGGGGAAATTTTTAAAAGCCGAGTCGCGTAAGCGACCGGAACAGATACATTCGCAAAACGGTTTTATTCCGGCGACTTACGTCGCTCGGCTTTTACTGGGTTTAACGGTTGGAACGTAACCATATACGCAATTATTTTTACTCCTCGTTTCTTTTTCCTTGGTTTTTTATTTCCAGTTTGAAGTCCTTGAAAAAAGGTTCAGTTACCCCGATTTCTTGATAAAGATATCTTTCCGCAGTATCTTTGGAGTCAATACCCGTCATTTTTTGCCAGTGGTTTCTTTTTTCTACAAAGGAATAGGCAAAGCAGTCATAGCGAAATCCAACGTTATCATAGGGTACCTTGAATTTATAAAAAATTAAGAGGTGTTTAAAAGTTTTTTTCTGCAAATTTTTTGGGAAATAAAAAATATTTTTTTGAGATTCTTTTGTAGCAATTTGGGAGGCATACTCTGAAGTTCGCATTTCTATGCCATCTGATTTATAATAGCAACTATTTACAAATTCAAACTCGTATCCATGTTTTTTTTCTAAGCCCAGCACTACCCCTGCACCAAATTTATAAGCCGGTAGTTCTCCTGTGTTTTTTGTATTAAATTTTAGCGTCATTCCGTTAGCATCATCGAGGAGTTCCATATTGGTGATGGAAATGGCAGGATAGGCTCGGATTTTAAATTGTTCAATGCTTATATCTGCGAGTTTTTTGGTCTGGATTCGCATTCCTCGAGCTTCACATAAATAAAAGACATTTATTATTACAAGAATGATGGTGGCAATGGCGACAAGTAAACCATTGTTCTCTTTACACCATTGATAAACACGATAAATTGTTTTCATATTTTCTCCTTGAATTATATGTGGATGTATTATGTTTGGGGGTGGTTGTTTTTGCAAGGGTTTTTATTCGACCCCTATGGGGTCGGTGTTTTTTTTGGGGGGAGGGGCTTTTGCCCCGAGTTTCACACGGGGCTATTATATTTAACCCCTTTGGGGTTATTGCGGGAGCTGGATTCCTGCGCGGGCAGGAATGGCAAAGTCGGTGGTGAGGGGTTGTGTTTGCGAATGTGTGAACCTTCAAATACGAACCCCCGATTTGTAAATCAGGGGCTAACTTTGGAAGAATAGATTTCTCCATTACGCTGCGCTTCAGTCGAAACGACAAAGTCTTTTGCGGGCGGATTTAATTATGGGCGGGTTGATGTGTTCGGATGCGTGAACCCCCAAGCAGGCTTGGGGGCTAAACAGATTTCTCGACTACGCTCGAAATGACAAAAATGAGATTGCCACGGCAATTTACAATCGCCTCGCAATGACAAAAGGCAAAAGGTTATTCGACCCCTACGGGGTCGGGGTGGGGACGATTCCTTTTTCCCCGAGTTTCGCTTCGCTCACACGGGGCTATTATTATTAAATCCCTACGGGATTTTTGTCCGGCCGCTACCGCGGCTCGGCTACTATACGGTGGGAAAATGATAAACAATTTACAGGTACCCCTGGGACAAGACCCAGGGGCTAAATGGCGTTGGGGGTGGGATAATCTATTCGTAAAAGAACCCCCGATTTACAAATCGGGGGCTAAATAGATTTCTCCATTGCGCTACGCTTCAGTCGAAATGACACGGTCGGTTGGTAAATTCAATACGGCGAAATTGCCTCGAAGCCTTTTGGCCTCGGCATCATAAGCAGTGGCAGCAGCCACATCAGTATCGAAATAGCCCAGATGTATCGACTTGTCATTATGGTATATAAAAGCCTGCCATCTTCCAGTTCTCTTGTCTCTTGTTACGCCTCTGAATCTTGAGCCTTTGGCCTTTTTACGCCTGTTGTTCCAGTTGTTCTGGCGGACTGTGGCAAAACGTAAATTTGCCCTGCGATTATCCAATCCATTATGATTTATGTGGTCGATTAACAAATCCGGCGGCGGTGTCATAATCTCACGGTGCATATATATAGTCCTCTTTTTCCCCTTAATCGAAATGCCACGAACAGCGTAATTTGTTTGTCTTCCTTTTTTTAGCCGCCAGCAGTAGTCTGAAAGTGCGAGGTAATCCTGTGGATCAACGAGCGCATAAGCGTTTTGGGTGAGCGGAATCCGCATATATGCGCGGCTGTGGCGCAAACGCCGGTATCTTACTATGACCCACATCAATAGGCGCACAACTGGCGTGGGAATTTTGATGGAAAAGTTGATTTGCATTTGTACCAAGAGATTTTTTAACCGCGGATTTCTCTATTGCGCTCCAGTCGAAATGACAATAAAGCAGTCCCTCTATATATAGGGCGAAATGTGCGCGAATTGCTCGATTTTAGCGGTTTTTTTTAGGTGTTTTTTTCGTAAGTCCTTGTGAGATAAGGGCAAAATTTTTTTAAAAAAGTCAATTCGCGCAAATTTTTTTTTGCGCATTCTGTAACATCTCTGGATATGGGAGGGTGAGTTTGTAAAGAAATTAACCATGACAAATTCAGCCACAGATGGACACTGATAAACACAGATTTTTACGAATTATTTAACCGCGGATTTCGCGGATTACGCGGATTTTAAAAAAGTAAAAAAGTGGATTCCCGTTTTCACGGGAATGACAAAAAAATAGTTATGAGTTTTGAGTTCTTAGTTTTGAGTTGAGGAATCCCGATGAATCGGGATGGATTTTCAATAAAAAGCAATGCCTCGCAATGACAATGTTTTGGGTGATGTGTTTTTTATTCGACCCATTCAGGGTCGCTGGTGGCGAGGTGTGATTCTTTCCCCGAGTTTTACTCGGGGCTATTGCTATTTAACCCCTTCGGGGTTGGAGGGGGAAACTTCGGCCTTGCGGCCGAAAAAGGGCAACCCTGCCATAGTAATGGCAGGGCTAACTAAACGACAACCCCCTGATGAATCAGGGGGCTAAATGGCGATAGGGACGAAATAGAAAAATATGTAGATACCCCCGGGACAAGACCCGGGGGCTAATCGGCGGTGGGGACGGGTAAAATAATCCGTGTAATCTGTGTCTAATTCTTTGTGTCTCCATTATTATATTATTAGTATCTATTGACGGCGAGAAGAATTTACGCGATACTGCCAGATCCCCATAAACAGGTAAATATACGGATATGGAGATTTGAAAATGGCTGACAAAAAACGTAAAAGCAAAAGCGAGGTTGAGTTTGTTCGTCTGGCTGGCGATGAAAGGCGTGCTGGTGATACGCTGGCCAGCGTATCGCGTCATTGGCAGGGCGAAAAGGAAAGTTTTCTTTTTATCAGTCCGCACGATGACGACATAGTGCTTGGCAGCGGGTTGTTGATTCAACTTGCCCGGCGGGAAAACGTGCCAGTCCACATTCTGATAGTAACCGATGGCTCTATGGGCTATTGCAGTAGTGAAGAGAAAGATTCTATCTCCGAAATCCGCAAAAAAGAGAGCTACGAATGCTATGAAGCTCTTGGCGTGCCGAGAGAGAATATCATCTGGCTCGGTTTTCCCGACTGCCAGCTTAGTCTCTACAAAGGCAAAAGGGTTGCCGGTGAGGATGATTCTGCCACGATAGAAGGTTACACCGGGCTGCAAAACGCGTTTACTTACTGGCTCAGAAAGATTAAGCCCAGCCAGTGTTTTCTGCCGACTTCAAACGATTTGCATCCGGACCATAAAATTGTACACGAGGAATTGCTGATAAGCCTGTTCCACTCGGCAGGGAGTATATGGCCTGAACTCGGCGAGCCGATTGAAAAAGTTCCGTACGTTCACGAGCTTGGTGTTTACTGCGATTTTCCGTCTCCGCCTATGCTGCGTATGCGAACGCCGGAAGCCTTTCTGGAGAAGAAGCTCGAAGCTATATTAGCTTTCAAATCTCAAAAGCAGATAGGCTCTCTGGTCGAGGTTGTTCGCCAGTCTGGGCCTTATGAATATCTGAGGCCGTTAGAGTTTAAGCTGTATCAGCCGGGAGCATATTATACTATGTTTGAAAAGAATCGGCACACCGGCTTTATTCGGTAATCCTAATGAGCAAATCAGTTTTATATCTTGGCGATACAAAATTGGACCAGGCGGGAAGCTATCTGGCGGGGGTGATGGATTATCACGGTATCGATTTTGATTATCTCGCTTCGGATGAAAAATTTAGTAACTCGCTGGCAGAGGCTGATTATCGGGCTGTCATAATAAGCGACTATCCGTCAGGTAATTTTGCCGATGGACAGTTGCAGGTTATGGCGGGCAAAGTCAAGGCAGGGGCGGGTATGCTGATGTTCGGCGGATGGGATTCGTTTGTCGGTCTTGACGGCTTGTATAACGAAACGCACCTTGCGGATGTCTTGCCAGTAATTATGGCCAGTAGCGATGACAGGGTTAATTTTTCGGGGCCTTGTATTGTCGAAAGGCACGGCAGGCACGAGATAACGGATGGTTTACCGTTCGAGACGAACGCTCCGGCGATAGGTGGCTTCAATCTTTTGCAGGCTAAGGGCGAAGCTGAGGTTTTGCTTACGTCGAGAAGGTTTCGGGTGGCGGCAAATGACGGACAGATAGAATTTGAGCCTTTGGATAAGTCGCCGTTACTGGTTGTTGGTAAATTCGGCAGAGGTAAAACGGCAGCGTTTGCAAGCGATGCGGCACCTCACTGGGTCGGCCCTTTAATGGATTGGGGCGATGAACGCATAATGGCAAAGGCTGTCGGCAGTGAGGAAATAGAAGTCGGTAACTGGTATGCCGAGCTTTTCGCTAATATGATTAAGTGGGTGTGCGGTTGAAGATTATTAGGTACGAATTATTTTAGCCACAGATGGACGCTGATAAACACAGATTTTAAAAAAGTAAAAAGATAAAAAGTGGATACCCGCTTTCGTGGGTATGACAAAAGAAATAGTTATGAGTCTTGAGTTAGATCCCTCGACTACGCTCGGGATGACAAAGTCAGTTTTGAGTTGAGGAATCCGCTAATAGCGGATGGAGTTTTAATAAAAAACAAGGCCTCGCGATAACAACAAGTGTTCCGGCCGCTTCCGCGGCTCGGCTACTATACGGTGGGGAAAGGATAAACAATGCGTAGGTACCCCCGGGACAAGACCCGGGGGCTAAACGGCGATGGGGAATATGAGAGATTAAATTTTAGGATAGTTTTATGGTTAAAGGTAACGCAATAGCAGGCCAGTCGGGCGGGCCGACATCGGTGATAAATTCTTCTCTGGCCGGCATAGTGGCAGGGGCAAAAGAGTTTGACGGAATCGAAAATATGTTCGGTATGCGATACGGTATCGAAGGCTTTATGGCAGAAGATATTATCGACCTCGGAGCGGAAGAGCCAGCAGTAATCGAAGGACTCAAAACCACGCCCTCAAGTGCGCTGGGCAGTTGCAGGCATAAGCTGACAGAAGAAGATTTGCCTAAGATTCTCGAACTGCTGGAAAAATATAATATCCGCTACATCTTTTTGATTGGCGGTAACGATACGATGGATACGATTCATCGTATAGAAGCCTATGCAGGGCAGAAGGGTTATGATTTGACGGGTATCGGTATTCCCAAGACCGTTGATAATGACCTTTATGGAACTGACCATACGCCGGGCTTTGCTTCGGCAGGCAGGTATATGGCGCTATCAGTAGCCCAGGCAGGGCTGCTGTCGAATGATATGAAAAAGGTTGACCAGTTTGTGGTTTTTCAGTGTATTGGCAGAGAGGCCGGCTGGCTTGTTGGGGCTACCGCGACGGGCAAAAGAACGCCGGCTGATGCGCCGCATATAATGTGCTTTCCCGAAAGAGCTTTCGACAAAGACGCGTTTCTGGCAGAGGTTAAAAAATGCTATGACGATTACGGTTTTGTCTCGGTGGTTTGCGGAGAGGGGATTACATATGCAGACGGGTCGCCTGTCTCGGCATCGCAAACTAAGGACAAGTTCAGCAATGTCGAGTTCGGAGCGATGGGCGGAACAAGCGCGGCGATGGCAATTCACAGGATGATTGCCGACGAGTTCGGCTTTAGAGGTGAGTTTCAGATTACCGAATCGCTTCCGATGTGTGCCGCTGACAGGGCAGTCCAGCTCGATATCGATGAAGCGTTTATGTGCGGGCAAAAGGCTGTCGAGCTGGCATCGCAGGGTAAGGGCGGGGTGATGGTTACACTGGAGCGGGTTGGTGAGGCCAGCGATTATGAATGCACGACATCGACGGCACCGCTTGGCGATGTTGCGGTAAGGGCAAAGCCGATGCCGGATGAATATATAAACGATAAAGGGAATTTTATAACCAAAAAGTTTCTGGCCTATGTGAGGCCATTGATTGGCGATTTGCCGGAGTATACAAAATTGAATTACAAGAAAGTAAAGCCGTAAATAAAAAATAAGGCCCCGCAATGACAAAGAAAATTAACCACGAATTCACACGAATAAACACAAATTATTTAAACACTGATTTCGCAGATTAAAAAAGTGAAAAGATAAAGTAAACTGCAACCCCACATTTGTAAATGTGGGGCTAACTATTCCGGCGACTTACGTCGCTCGGCTTTTATGCGGTGGAACGGGATAAACAATATGTAGATACCCCCGGGACAAGACCCGGGGGCTAAATGAAAAGACAACCCTGCCATAGTAATGGCAGGGCTAACTAAACGACAACCCCGATAAATCGGGGCTAACTAACTAAGTCTTGTGCGAAAGGATAGAAAATGAACACAACTGAAAAGTATTCAAAGTTTGCACTGTGCCGTGAGATGATGGACACGCCAGGCATAATCGAAAAATTCGAGCTTAAAGATGCCGAACAGGTAATGGCTGCCATCAAGTCCGCTGGCAAGGTTTTTCTTACAGGTGAAGGTTCCAGCAGAATCTTTCCTGCCAAAAACGCAATTTATACTTCTCTGATGGCTGGCTATGATGTTGCTATCGCTACTGATGGTGGACGGCAGGGGGCTGAGTATGACCTCAACGGCTATGTCGTTTTTGGAGCGTCCAACAGCGGCTCAACGAAAGAGGTTATTACATTATTCGACAGGCTCGGAAAAGTTGGTATCAATGAAAGGTTCGGCCTGACGGCCAGGGTCAATACCAAACTTTCTGAAATGGCAAAGCAAACCTTTGTGCTGAGTTGCGGCTGGGAGCAGGCGGTGGCAGCGACTAAGAGTGTGGCTGAGCAGGGACTGTTTTATCAGGAGCTTTTTGCTCAGTTGCAGGGCCGTAGCCTGAAGAGTAAATTTCCAGCTCTTGCGGCAGCGATTAGTGATGCGCTGACGATTGAGATAGAGCCTGAGATAACAAAAAAAATAGCTAATGCCGGCACGATATATTTCGCAGGGCGAAATGACGGCGTTGCCGAAGAGCTGACGCTCAAGACTAACGAAATAACACGCAAGAAAAGCGATTATCTCGAAGGTACATACGCTGTTCACGGTATCGAAGAAGTAATGGCCAGCGATGATGTGGTCGTTCTGATAAATCCCTTTAAGGCTGAGCTTGCAAAAATTAAGGAAACGCTCGTCGATGGCGTTGGGCTGAGCGTTGTGGCAGTCAGCGATGAAGATACGATATTCCCAACCATCAAGGTTGCTGATGTCGGCGAATTACAGAATTATGTTTATCTTGCGGCCGGCTGGAATATTCTTGTCGAGGTGGGTGTTAATCTGGGTATTAATCTTGATAAAGCTGAACGCGCACGCAAAGTCGGCAATGAGTACTAAGTGAACCGTTGGTCAGGATCGATGGCTAAACGGGAATATGTAGGATATAAATCATTCGGAAGCACGAACCCTGCCATAGTAATGGCAGGGCTAACTATTCCGGCGACTTAGGTCGCTCGGCTTTTAAGCGGTGGGAACGGGTTGTTAAAATATGTATGCACGAACCCCCGAATCACCATTCGGGGGCTAATCGTTTTGGGTTGAGTTTTGTGGCACACGAATCCCGATTATCAGTATTGAAAAGCCGGATTTCCACTTTCGTGGGAACGACAAGATTAGTGGGGCAAGACCCGTGGGCTAATGGTAATATGTAAGATATAAATCGTAAGCACGAACCGTCGGGCAGGCCACGACGGCTAAACGGTAATGTGAAAAGGATACCGATAAAGATTCGGCCAGCGGCCTATAATATCAGCAATTTAAATTATCAAAATAAAGTTTTTATATTGATATTGCCGAATAAACCGAGTAAGTAGTATTAAATGAAAATAGAAAAAATGCGGGTTATAATGGAAAGGGACGCAATTATGCCTACGTGTAGAGGGGGATTTGTTTGGAAATTTGTATCTGTTTTAATCCTTTTTAGCATGTTTGGCGTTTGTACGGATATATTTGCCGAGCAACAGAAATCAAATGAGGCAACAGAACAGGAGCCAAATGAGCAGGATGACTTCTTAGAAATGTCCCTTGAGGAGTTGATGGACATTCCGATTGTCGTTTCAGCTTCACGTCAGGAGCAGAAAATCACCGAAACCTCAGTTCTTGTAAGCATTGTTACTGCCGAGGATATCCACTACAGTGGTCTGACAAACATCCCTGAGATTTTGCAGTTTGTCCCGAGCGTTGATATGCTGAAAATAGACCGTTTTAACTATGCTGTCGGAGTGAGGGGGCTGCACGAAATAATATCCGACCGTATGCAATTAATGGTGAACGGCCGGCTGGCGGACAACCCTGTTTATGGGGGACCTGAGTTTCTGCGATTGCCAGTTTTACTTGAAGACATTGAACGTATTGAGGTTATTCGCGGGCCCGGCGGTGCCGCATGGGGAGCAAATGCCTTTACCGGGGTTATCAACATAATAACAAAAAAACCTGAAGATGTACTCGGATACTTCGGCTCAACCACCATTAACGAATTCGGCGACAGTTACACACACCTGCGCTGGGCAGCAAAAAAAAATGAATGGATCTGGCGCATCTCGGTTGGTTATGAAGATTTTAAAAGCTCCGAAGATACTATCGAAGGTACCGCTACCTATAAATCCTATTACCCTGCGCTTACTGGACTGATAGGTATGAACAATTATGTTGCGCGTGATTTCAGCCGAAACCTGCGTTTTGACAGCGAAGCGATTTGCCATATTTCCGAAATGACCGACTTTTCATTCGGACTTGGTTATACACATGTTGAATCGGGCGATTTCGAGTTTCTTGGGTATTTCCCAAAGAAAGACATGCGAACCGATATGTTCCGCACATTTGTGAAGCTTGACCATGAATTTGAAGACGGCAGCAGCGGTTATCTCCAGTGGTTCGGTAATTTTTCTAATATAAACTGGCCCAGTATTACCAGATATACCACAAGCGAAAACGATTTCGAAGCACAGTTTAACTTCTCTCCCGCCGAGCGGCACAAAATGTCTGTCGGAGGTAATTTCCGATGGACACATATTAACACAGGCTATGACAATGTGCAGCAATGCAAATTTACAGGTGAGCCTTTCGATGAATACTGGGCGGGACTGTTTGCAATCGACCGTTGGAAAGTAACCGACCGTTTGACTCTTGAAGGGCAGATTCGTGGAGACCGATACTCCGAGACACAAACCGACTGGTCCGGCCGATTCACAGTTCTTTATGCCCTCGATGAAAAGAAGGACCATATATTCCGCCTCAGCACCGCTAAGGCATTCCGGACACCTTTAATTACACTTCGAAAACATTTCAATTCCATGGTACCTGTTCCTTCTCCTCCTTATCCGCCGGGACTTTCTGCGTTAAATGTTGAACTACCCGATGGTTTGGACAATGAAGAAACCTACTCAATTGAAGTCGGCTATACCGGCAAACTCGCAAAAGGAGTTACACTTAGAGCTGATACTTATTACCAGCGTTTCAGCAAGCTGATTGGCTATCGTATAGCAACCGATGTATTTGGACTGGACCACTATACACCTGATAATATTAATGGTGCCGATTCCTGGGGCAGTGAGCTTGAACTGGCGTTCGAGAACAAAAAGGGGAAATTGTCCGCGTGGTACGCTTACAACGATTTTGAATTAGATATGATAAATCAACCGCTTCGCGCTTTCCTGCCCGCCAAGCACAAAGCTGGTTTGACGGGCCGGCTGTTTCTGGCCAACGGCTGGACTTTCAATACCAATTTTAAATTCACCGGCATAACATTCTCCAACCCTCGAGACGGTAAGAAAAAGTTCGGTAATTTCCACAGACTTGACCTAACCATCGCAAAGGCTTTTGCAGATGGCAAAGGCGAGCTGATGTTCGGCGTGAGCGACCTGTTGAACAAAACCTATGACCCTATCTATGGCACTACTCGGGCTACAGGACATGAAACGCCTGGCCGAATGTTCTTTACGAGAGTACAGTATAAATTCTAAATGATAAAATTTTACGGGAGCGCATTAGACAACATGAAAGGGTGCGATTATGCCTATGTGCAAGGAGAGATTTATCAATTGGTATAACTCAGCAAGATACCATGAAGGTATTGGCAATGTCACGCCTGATGATGTGTATTTTGGCAGACGAAAAGCCATCCAGCAAAAGCGGTCTGAGTTGAGGGCAAAATCAATACTTGAAAGAAAAGAATTTAATATTCTGCCGCAATTCTACGGGTGTGAACCCGTAGATGAAGTCATTCGCCATAGGCGGACAGGCAAAGCCTGTTGCGGTAAATCCCACGGGTGTTAACCCGTGGAAATTTAGTGGTAAAATCTTAATAACAGGAGCCAAAACCGTCTCTTAATTTAAACGACTTTTTGTCTCACTTTTGCTGAAGACATACACACTTCGCAATCTTTTTTGTCAGCCTTGTCCTCATAACGGTCTAAACCAGTACATAAAATATTAAAATGCTCTAAAGGGTGTGATTTAAATTATCAAAATAAAGTTTTTATATTGATATTGCCGAATAAACCGAGTAAGTAGTATTAAATGAAAATAGAAAAAATGCGGGTTATAATAGAAAGGATGCAATTATGCCGACGTGTAAGGAGTTTATCTGGAGATTTGTGTTTGTTTTGACTATTTTTAGTGTGTTTGGCATTTGTACGGAGGTATTTGCCGAGCAACAGAAATCAAATGAGGCAGCAGAACAGGAACCAAATGAGCAAGATGACTTTTTGGAAATGTCCCTTGAAGAGTTGATGGATGTTCCGGTTGTCGTTTCAGCTTCACGTCAGGAGCAGAAAATTACCGAAATATCGGTTCCTATAAGCGTTGTTACTGCCAAAGATATTCACTATAGCGGTATGACTAATATTCCTGAGATTTTGCAGTTTGTTCCGGGTGTTGATGTGCTGAAAATAGACCGTTACAGCTATGCTGTCGGAGTCAGAGGTCTGCACGGAGTAGTAACTGACCGTACGCTGTCATTAGTGAATGGTCGGCAAGCAGACAGTCCGAGTTTTGGCGGGCCTGAATTCTTAAAGTTACCCATTTTGCTTGAGGACATTGAGCGGATAGAAGTTACCCGCGGCCCCGGCGGCGCGGCGTGGGGAGCGAACGCCTTTACCGGAGTTATCAACATAATAACAAAAAAACCCGAAGATGTACTTGGGTATTTCGGGTCAACCACCATCAACGAATTTGGCGACAGCTACACGCACCTTCGCTGGGCAGAAAAACAGGGCGAATGGTGTTGGCGAGTCTCTGTCGGCTATGAAGATGTTAAAAGCTCCGATGACGCTGGTACCGGCAGCTATCAATCTTTTAGTCCTGCGCTTACTGGAGCTATAGGTTTTAATAATTATAGCGCGCGCGATTTCAGCCGAAATGTGCGTTTTGACAGCGAAGCGGTTCGCCATATTACCGAGATGACCGACTTTTCCTTTGGATTCGGTTATACACAGGCTGAATCGGGTACTTACGAGCAGGTTGGATATTTCCCAAGGGGGAATATGCAAAGCAAACAGTATCGCGGATTTGCAAAGCTCGAGCACAAGTTTGAAAATGGCAGTAGCGGTTATATTCAGTGGTTCGGTAATTTTTCTGATATATATTGGCCCAATATTGGCATATCCACCACAAGCGAAAACGACATCGAAGCACAGTACAACTTCAGCCTTGCCGAGAACCACGAAGTGTCTGTCGGGGGTAATTTTCGATGGATATATATTGACCCAAGTAGAAATAATGTTCAGCAGGCCCTGTTCGTAGGTGAGCCTTTCAATGAGTACTGGGCGGGATTATTTTTGATTGACCGCTGGCAGGCAACAGACCGGCTGACTATCGAAAGCCAGATTCGTGGAGACCGGTACTCCGAGACACGAATCGACTGGTCCGGTCGATTAACGGCTCTTTACGCTCTCGATGCAAAAAAGAATCATATATTCCGTGTCAGTACTGCCAGGGCATTTCGGGCACCTTTAGTCGCACAGCGAAAGTACACAGCTACTCAAATTCCAGTTGGTGGTGGACTTTATGCGATAAATGCTCATCTGCCCGATGATAAGCTGCACAATGAAGAAACCTGCTCAATTGAAGCTGGCTATACCGGCATACTCGCCAAGGGAGTTACGCTTAGAGCTGATACTTATTACCAGCGTTTCAGCAATCTGATTGGTTATCGTCTGACAACCGATATATTTGGGCTGGCTCACTATGTACCTGATAATATAGATGGTGCCGATTCCTGGGGCGGAGAGCTTGAATTGAAATTTGAGAACGAAAAAGGAATGTTCTCTTTCTGGTATGCTTACAACGACTTTGCAGCAGATATGGAGACTCAATCGCTTCGCGCTAACCTGCCTGCTGAGCACAAAGCTGGTTTGACTGGCCGGCTATTTCTGGCTAAGGGCTTGACTTTCAATGCCAATTATAAATTCACTGACTCAACAGTTCGAGACCCTTCCCAAGGCGGTAGTGCGGGCAGTTCTAATCGGTTAGACCTGACCATCGCAAAGGCTTTTGCAGATGGCAAAGGTGAGTTAATGTTCGGTGTAAGCGACTTGTTGAACAAAACCACTGAAGCCATCCATGACTTTAGCAGGGTTACAGGACACGAAACGCCTGGCCGAATGTTCTTTACGAGAGTACAGTATAAATTCTAAATGATAA
>JAIORA010000052.1 GCA_021108375.1 Anaerohalosphaeraceae bacterium | reverse complement strand
TGGGAAACAAAAATAATCCTAAAAAATACTTGAAATCAAACACAGCCGCTCTGTGGCTAAAAAAATCTGTGTAAATCCGTGTCTGAATTTTTGTGTCTTTGAGTCTTTGTGGCTATTTCCTCTGTGTTAATCTGTGTCTATCTTTTTGATTTTTTTTACTTTCGGCTTCTTCTGAACCTTTTGAACAGGCTTAACTTTCTTTTTTGCGACAGCTTTTTTAACCGTCTTTACCGGCTTACCTGATGTTTTTTGCAGATGGATAATTTCCGGCTTCGTCAGCGCTCTGTAATGGCCGACACCGATTCCGCGAAGGTTCAGTTTGCCGATACTTGTCCGCGTCAGCGAGGTAACCTTATAGCCCAGACTTGCCATTACTCTGCGTAACTGCCTGTTAAGTCCCTGCGAAATAGTTATTTCCACGAGCGAACTGTTAAAATGAGATTTCAGAACTTTCACCTTTGCAGGCTCAGTTTTACCCTCAGCCAGCCAGACACCTTTTTTGAGCCTTTCGACATCTTTCGTTTCAAGTTTACCCTTTACGCCAACGACGTAGGTTTTTGTAATCTGGTGTCTCGGATGCGTTAGCGCATCTGCCATTTTCGTATCGTTGGTTATAATTATCGCGCCTGTCGAATCGAGGTCGAGCCTGCCCACGCAAAAAATCCGACTCTGTGTATCAATTAAATCAATCGCTTTTCGCCTGCCGAGCGGGTCGCTGTTGGTGCAGATATAGCCTTTAGGCTTATTGAGCAGATAATAAACTTTCTGCTGCTGCCGAAGTTTCCTGCCGTTAACGGTGATTTTGTCCGTTTCCAGGTCGGCAAACGCTGGCAATGAGTCGATAATTTCGCCATTAACGGTAACCGTTCCCGACAGAATCAGTTCTTCGCAGTTCCGCCGCGAGTCGATTCCCGCAGCGGCCAATAATTTTTGCAGTCTTTCTCTGGCCATAACTTTCCCGTAAAACCCGGTAGTATAACTATCCGCGCGAGTAAATGCGATTGCTTTTTTAGTAACCCTCGGTTTGTTACCTAATGTTGTGCGTTCGCAACGCGCATTTTATCACCCTAAAGGGTGGTATAACAGCTTTTGTGTTAGATTCTATACCAAAACATTCGACGAAAAAATAATTTTGCCTAAATTATCAACCAAATTTCTATTGACTTAAAGCCCTGTTTGGACGATAATTACGGGGTTGGCTCTAATAATTGCTTTTAAGTCGGTTCAAATACAAAATATTCGGGAGTAAGTAAATGGCAGTAGCGAGGCAGCCCCAGAGCAATGCGATGCTTTACACGGTAATAACCTTTGTAGCTCTTTTTTTGATAGCCGCGATTTTGGCCGTTGTTTTCTATTTGAAATCGGAAGAATGGCGAAATTTGCATCAGGACACCCAGGCCGAGATTGCCAATCTTGCCTCAGCTAAAGAGCTTCGCTCCCTGCCGGCGTTCATCGGTGCAAAAGACCGCCGACTCAGTTATCTCGGCCAGACGGTTGACTATCTCGACCAGTCATACCAGATTTTGACCGGCTCACTTCCCGCCGAAACCAGCGCCGAAGCCAAACTTCTGGATTTGAAAGCCAAATACGCCGACCTTCTCGTCTCTGCCGGCGAAGGAATGGGATTCGCCACCGACGCTAACGGCCCCGGCACTTTCAGAATAATAATGGTTTACAAAAATAAGCTCGACCAGAAAAAACAGACAGCAAATCAGCTCACCCAGCAGCTCGACGACCTCCACGCCGAGTACGACCTGGCCCGCAAAGCTGGTATGGAAAAAGAGCAGGAGCTTCTGCTCCAGATAGGCACCGAGCAGACAAAAGCCGACAGCGTTCAGGAAAGTTATAACCAGCTTAGAGACCTGATGGACAAAAAGACCACCGAGCAGGTCCAAATGCTGATGGCACAGAGAGATGAGGCTATTGACGAAAAGAGCAGTACCAAGCAGGAACTGCTGGCAACGCTGAGCAAGCTGAACATTACCCAGAGAAGAATGCAGGATGCTCTCGGCAAACTCGATATCATCAAGCCGCGTCCCAAAGAGGATGTCGCAGCTTACAAACCTGACGGCAATATCATAACGATTGAGACATCATCAAATATCGTATTTCTCAATATCGGCAGCAAAGACAAGGTCTATCCCGGCCTGACGTTCTCGGTTTACGACCGCAACGCCCCAATCCCGACAGATGGCAAGGGCAAAGCCGAGATTGAAGTTTTTGACGTGGACCAGAATACATCCGTTGCGAGAATTATGAAGTCAGCAAAAAGGAATCCCATTATGGAAGACGACATAATCGTCAACCTTATATGGGACAGCAGAGCGACAAACAGTTTTGTCGTTGCTGGCGAGTTCGATTTTGACGGAGACGGCGCAGTCGATTCCGATGGCACGACCAAAGTTAAACAGTTGATAGAAAACTGGGATGGCAGAGTTGAAACAGCCGTAACGATAGACACCGATTTTGTCGTACTTGGCTCACCCCCAAGATTGCTCTCAAAGCCCGGCTATGACGTAATAGAATCGGACCCGATGGCGATGGACAAATACGAAGATTCGCTCAAAGCCTACGATGCTTATAGGGAAGTCAAGCTCCAGGCCAAAGACTTATACGTTCCGGTTTTCGGCATAAGGAGGTTCTTTAACTTCATAGGCTACGAATCAATGGCTTCCCGCTAAGCGATTGTCATTGCGAGGCCTTGCTTTTTACTAAAAATCCATCCCGATTTATCGGGATTCCTTAACTCAAAACTAAGGACTCAAAACTCAAAACTAACAATCTCCGTGTCTAATTATTCTCCGATGATTTGGACATTTACTTTTCTACTTCTCGGCCCATCAAATTCGCAAAAATAGATTCCCTGCCAGGTTCCCAACTGCATTTTTCCGCAGTTGAGGATTACTGTTTCGCTGCATCCGAAGAACGAACTTTTCATATGCGCATCGGAGTTACCTTCATCGTGTTTGTATCCGGGGCGATTTTTTGGCAGCATTTCTTCGAGCGTCATAATCATATCGTGTGTAACGTCTGGGTCTGCGTTTTCGTTTATCGTAATTGCCGCGGTGGTGTGTGGCGTAAAAACTGTTACTAAACCATTGGCAATTTTGCTTTCGGATACAACCGATGCAATTTTGGTTGTAATATCGAGCATTTCGCATCGACAGTTAGTACTAACATTAATTATTTCGTGAATAGTTTTCATTTTACCTGTCCCTTTACTTTTTAATAACCCGCCCGCATCGCCATTTAGCCCCCAAGCCTGCTTGGGGGTTCGTGCTTACGAATGGTTCATTACACTAATACCGACTTTGTCATTTCGACCAACGCGGAGAAATCTAATTTTTTCGTATTTCCTATCACTTACCCACCGCCGTTTAGCCTCGGCAACTTGTTTGCCGGGGTTGCTGTCATTGCAAGGCCGTTAGGCCGCGGCAATCTCTCTTTTTACTTTTTTAAAATCCGCGTAATCCGCGAAATCCGCGGTTAAATAATCTGTGTAAATCTGTGTCTAATAATTTGTGTTTAATTTCTTTTGTCATTCCCGCGAAAGCGGGAATCCATTTTTCTGTATATTGTTTTTTAATCCGCGTAATCCGTGAAATCCGCGGTTAAATAATCTGTGTAAATCCGTGTCTAAAATCTCTGTGAACTCTGTGTTCTCTGTGGTGAAAAAATCAGTACAATCTGCGTAATCAGTGTTTAAATAATTCGTATTTATATGCAGGCTTACATTTTTTCTATAACGCTAATTCCCAAAAATTCGTTTAGGCCGTGCTGAATTGTCCTTGCCGTCAGGTCGCACAGCAGCAGTCTTGTAGGCCGTTGAGCTTTTTCAGCAATCACAACCGGGCAGGCATTATAGAACGAGCTGAATTTTTGCGCCAGTTCGTAGAGATAGCTGGTAATAAAATTGCATTTATAATCTGCCGAAGCAATTTCGAATGCTTCTGAGTACCTTGCCAGATGTTTGGCAAGCTCCAGTTCCTGAGGTTCGCTGAGATTAAGCTGGCAGTTGGCTCGTTCTGTTTTAAAATCGATTCCTTTTTCCGCTGCTTTTCGTTCGATTGATTTCACTCTTGCGTATGCGTACTGCATATACGGAGCCGTGTTACCCTCCATTGCGAGCATCCTGTCAAAGCTGAAAACATAATCGCTCGTACGATTATTGGAATAGTCCGCGTATTTAATCGCGCCGATTCCGACCGCATTTGCGATTTTTATTTTTTGTTCTGCTGGCAAGTCGGGGTTCTTTTCTTCGACCACGCTCCTTGCCCGCCCGCCCGCTTCATCGAGCAGTTCTGCCAGTTTAACGTTTTCGCCGCTGCGCGTTTTGAAAGGCCTGCCATCCTCACCCATAACGCTGCCGAATGTAACG
Organism: Anaerohalosphaeraceae bacterium; assembly: GCA_021108375.1. Classification (GTDB taxonomy): domain Bacteria; phylum Planctomycetota; class Phycisphaerae; order Sedimentisphaerales; family UBA12454; genus JAIORA01. The sequence goes on along the minus strand of JAIORA010000052.1, from coordinate 15,740 downwards.
TGCTCTAATTTTATATCATCGCTGGCCCAGCCCGCTTTCCTTGCAACTGCGAACAACATCTCGAAATGCAGTTTTTGACGAGCGTCCGTAACATAGATAATCCGCTCAGCTTTCAACTCATTGATGCGATATTTGATTGCTGCCAGATCGGTCGTTGCGTATAGAAATGCGCCATCGCTTTTCTGAATAATGAATGGCAGGGGCTCGCCGTCTTTATTTTTGAATTTCTCTTTATCCGGAAAAACGCAAATCGCGCCATCGGATTCGACCGCAAGTTTTAAATCCTGTAACTCCTCAACGACACTTGCGAGCTTATTTCTATAAAAACTTTCGCCGCACTCATCTTTGCTCGTTAAATTAACTCTGAGCCGTTCATAAATAGTTTCACAGGATTTTAATGAGATTTTAGTAATCAGTTCCCACGCTTCTTTTTCCTGTCCATTTTCTATCTTATCAATTTCTTGTAACATTGTGGTTATATGGCGTGAAAGTGATTCGTAAGGTATTTGTGGATATTCCCATTGACCATCATTTTTTTTTCTTATCGTTGTCTTCAAATTCATTCCATCAACTGACTCTTCCAGCAAATTCACATACTGATAAAGAATTATGATTTTATCCCACAATTTATTTTCTTTTCTTCCTTTAAGCTCTTTTAAAAAAGGAAGAAAATATATTTCGCCATTACCTTTCTCGCCTTCAAAATCAGCCAGCCAATCTTCATTGTGTAGTTTGAGTATTCGTTTGCCAATGGCCTCAAGTTTTTCTTTATTGCCTATGTTAGACTTGAGTTCTTGTAGCTCTTTTGTGTAGTATAACTCGTTGTTATGTCTTTTTTCGTCCATACACATATGCCACAAACCAAGAATAACTTTTCCTAAAGAAGTCCCCCAGTCGCCGATATGGTTTTGGCGGATTACGTTATGGCCTGCAAATTTTAGGAGTCTGCAAATGCAATCGCCGATAATCGTACTTCGCAAATGTCCAACATGCATTTGCTTTGCAATGTTCGGGCCGGAAAAATCCACGACAACCGTCTCTTTTTTTTCTGTTTGCTCAATGCCAAGCCTTTTTGTATCTGAGTTTATTTCCAGCAGCACCTTCGCCAGAAAATCCGTTTTCAATCTCAGATTTATAAAGCCCGGCCCGGCAATTTCCGGCCCTTCGCAAATATCATCTATCTGCAATTCAGCAATAACCTTTTGAGCCAATTCGCGAGGATTCGTCTTGAGTTTTTTAGCAAGAGCCATAACGCCGTTAGATTGATAATCGCCGAAGCGCACATCCTTAGCAGCTGTTACCATTGCGTCAGGGCAGTTTTGGCCGGTCGCAACTTCCATTGCCTGACTTATACGTTGTGAGAGTATATCCGTTAAATTTTTCATATTTGACGGATTGTATTGCTTTAAAGAGCGATTTGCAAGACATTAACCGCTAAATCCGACAAAGGCTTTAGAGGTTCTCTGTATATTTTATAGGGATATATCTTGACTAAAATGTTTTGCCCGGTTAGAATCTCTGTGTTGTTGAAGTAAGAAAGTAAGGCCCAGGGAGACAGGAACAGGGGTCATAGTGCGTATCGTTACAGCGAAAGCCGTAAGTGATTACGAGCGATGGCTATATCCTAAGTATGGTCCGTGAGGGTTCCATACTGGTTTTTCAGGAGCTTTTTAGAAAGTGCTTCTGATGCTGTGCTGGTGTGCAAAATGCTGGTAACGAAAAGTAATTTGGGCGTTTAGTTGGGGTAGGCTGCTATGAATGGTAGTTATGGATTGTTGGCAGGCTTACATATCTTAGGTTTTATCTGGAGGTTAAAATGACAAGGGTTATTGCAATTATTTTTTTTACGGGTTTAATATTTGCCGCTGGTTGTTCGCAGGGCGGTAGTCAATTCCGTCAAGGCTACGATTTTACCGAAGTTGAAACCGTTGCGGTTATCGATGTTGTCGGGCCGGTAGGCAGTGAGGGGGCTAAAAATCAGATAGCCGATTTTGTGGTTATGGAGCTTCTCGCCAAGGGATACGCACCCATCGAGCGTTCGCAAATACAGAGCCTGCTCAAAGAACAGGAGTTCCAGGCCTCTGGTATGACCCCTGAACAGGGTGCCGTCGCCGCTGGCAGAATCCTTAACGTTCCAACCGTAATCCTCGTAAACATTCCGCAATTCAAGGAAAGCATTAGCCTTACGGTGAAGATGCTCGATGTCGAGGACGGCTCTGTATTATGGGTAGGCAGCGGTTCCGGCACAACGGGCAAAACGCTGGGAACTATTCTTGGCGCAGCGGCAGGTGCTGGAGCCGGAGCAACAGTTTCTGGCGACAGCAGCAAGAACAAAACCACTGGCGCGATTATTGGCGGCGTGTTAGGCGGAGCGACAGCGCATTTGTTAGCACCGGAAAAGGCCGAAGCGACCCAGAAGATTATCAAAAAACTGTCTAAGTCTTTGCCGAACAGATTCGAGCCGGAGAAGAAAAAATCATTTTTTGGCTTACGCAAATAATTAACCCCGGCAACTTGTTTACCGGGATTTGTTTTTCCGAATGGTTTGTATCTTACATTTCGTCATTAGCCCGTAGGTCTTGCCCTGCGGGTATCTGCATATTTCCTATCCCGCTCTCATCGCCATTTAGCCCTGGCAACTTGTTTGCCGGGGTTGTTTAGCCCCCGAATCACCATTCGGGGGTTCCTGCTTACGAATGGTTTATTCCGCCAACACTGATTTTGTCATTGCGAGGCGGTTTAAAATCCGTCTCAATTCATCGGGATTTGTTTTGAAACCCCGAAGGGGTTAAATAATAATAGCCCCGTGTGAGCGTAGCGAAACTCGGGGTAAAGGAATTCCCTACGCCCGACCCTGAAGGGGTCGAATAACCCTCACGCCAAAAAAATCTTCGCTACGGCAATCTATTATCGTTCGCATCGCCGTTTAGCCCCCGAATCACCATTCGGGGGTTCCTGCTTACGAATGGTTTATTACACCAACACCGACTTTGTCATTGCGAGGCGATAGTGGCCTGCCCTAACGATATTCCGCCAACACTGATTTTGTCATTGCGACCAACGTGGAGAAATCTAAGTTAGCCCCACATTTACAAATGTGGGGTTGCAGTTTACTTTATCTTTTTATTTTTTTTAAAATCTGTGTCTAAAATTTTCTTTTGTCATTCCCGCGAAAGCGGGAATCCATTTTTCTATTTTTTTCCTCTGTGAACTCTGTGCTCTCTGTGTCTAATAATTTGTTAACGAATGGTTTGTATCTTACATTTCGTCGTTTAGCCGTCGTGGCCTGCCCGACGGTTTCTGTTCTGATGGTTTGCATCGTTCGCATCGCCATTTAACCCCCTGATGAATCAGGGGGTTGTCTGTCATTCCGAGCGTAGTCGAGGAATCTTGTTTTTAAAAGTTAACCCCACATTTACAAATGTGGGGTTGCAGTTTACTTTATCTTTTTACGTTTTTTAAATCTGTGTTTATCAGTGTTCATCAGTGGCTAATTTTTTTAAAAAAGTCATCGCTGAAAGGCGATTCCTCAACTCAAAACTAAAGACTCAGAACTCAAAACTATTCGCCTTCGGCGAATAACCCGAATTGTTTAGTCTTGAATTTTTGGTCCCAAAAGCCCTCAAAATCGGCAAAAAACCGGCCAAAAACGGTAAAAAAGTGAGCAAAAACGTTCAAAAAGTGCAAAAAAAACCAAAAAAGTTCAAATTTTTGCCGTTTTTCTATGGTTCAACAATGTCCTGAATGGGTTTTGAGCTTAAAAACGCTACTGCAATTTCCGGCTCAATAATAGATTGAATGGGTTTTTGACTTAAAAACGCCGTTTTTGTCCCGCTTTTGGCAACGTAAAATAAGGACTTACAAACAAACACCTCTTGCGTCAGAATCAATACTGGTCCACGACCGTCCTTGCAATTTCCGGCTGGTCAGTGGTAATGCCCTCGACGCCCACATCAATCAAATCTTCCATCGTATTCGCATCGTTCACGGTCCAGACATAGACCTCTAAGCCAACGCTTTTTATCTTCTTTATATCATTGGCATCGAGATTGCTATGTTTCCAGTCGAGAATGTCAATACCATTGGTTTTTAGCCTGACTATCATAGAGTCCAACGTAGGGTCATCTACCGCCGCGTTTCTGAGAAGGCCCAGTTTGACATCCGTGTTGATGGCGAGAACATCGTTAAGAAACGATTCGCTAAAAGAGATAATTACTACATCATCAATAACACCCATAGTTTCCAGTAAATCAATATATTGCTGGGCAGTGCCGGCCTTTCGTTCAATACAGGGGGTCATAGCCGGCAAAATTGCCTCAATGGATTCCTGCAATGTCGGAATCTGTTCGCCGGCAAATTCTGAACTGAACCACGAGCCGGCATCAAGTGCTTTTAATTCCGTCAGTGTAAAACTGCTTACTAACCCCGTCCCGTTAGTAGTTCTGTCAACCGTTTCATCGTGCATTACAACCAATACGCTGTCTAAAGACGAATGAACATCAAACTCCACCATATCCGCGTAGCCATAGCAGGCATCGAACGCTGCTATTGTATTCTCTGGCGCGATGGCAGAATAGCCGCGATGGGCGACGACGACAGCCTTATTTAATCTTTCACAATTTGCGTCGAGAGGATTGGAGCAGAGCATCCATTGGTCGCAGAATACAGCAAAATCCTCCATATTAACGTAACAATCCTCATTCAAATCCATCTCGGCATAACCCCATTGGCCACAGTCGTTAGCGTCAGCAATGGCGCAATTGTCGATTAAAAGGAAGTTTGTAAAAATGCAGATTGGAACAATGAAAAAAATATAACGGCTAAGGTTCATATTGAAATCCTCTCCTGAAAAATTGTGAAACAGCGGCTCAGAAAATTTCTATCTCCTGTCGACGAAGATTGTAGATTAAAAACCCGAAATTGTCAAGTATCTTTCCATAGGGGCCAACTTACAAACTCACCCTCTCATATCCAGAGATATTGCAGTTTGCGCAAAAAAAAATTTGCGCGTTCTGCAAAAATCAAAAATTTTTCGGCCTTTATTCACAAGCACTTACGAACAATCCTTAAATTTTTTTGGCTAAAACGGTATCAGAATGCGCAAAAAATTGTGTAATTATAGAGGGAGCGTTTTTTTTTAACGCGGCGTAAGGCAAGGAAGTAAACACTTGACTTTGGCAGGGGTTGCTGGTACTGTTATCTCTTTAATATACTTGCATTTATATTACGGAGATTCAATTGAAAGTACTATCCGGGATTCAGCCTACCGGCAGGTTGCACATAGGCAATTATTTCGGCGCGATGCGGCAGCATCTCCAGTTACAGGCAGAAAATGACGCTTTCTACTTTATAGCTGATTATCACGCTCTTACCAGCGGGCCAGACCCAAAACAGCTCAAAGAGTACTGTTTAGCGGTTGCGATGGACTATTTGGCGCTTGGGCTGGATGCGGAAAAAACGGTGTTCTGGAAACAATCAGATGTGCCGAAAATCCTTGAACTTGCGTGGTTTTTGTCCTGTATTACGCCTATGGGACTCCTGCAGAGGTGTGTCAGTTATAAGGATAAGGTTGCGCAGGGCTTGTCAGCTAATCACGCATTGTTTGCGTATCCGGTTTTGCAGGCGGCGGACATTTTGGCCTTTGACAGCGAATTAGTCCCTGTCGGGGCAGACCAGAAACAGCATATCGAAGTTACTCGTGATATCGCGGGCTTCTTCAATAATACTTATGGCGAAACGTTCATTCTGCCAAAAGAGCATATCCTTGCAGACGTTGCTGTCGTGCCGGGAATTGATGGTCGCAAGATGAGTAAGAGCTATAATAACACTATCGAAATTTTTGAATCTGAAAAATCGATTAAGAAAAAGGTGATGCGAATCGTTACCGATTCCACGCCTGTCGAAGAGCCTAAAGACCCGGATAAATGCAATATATTCGCGTTGCTCAAACTTGCTGCCAGCGAAGATGAACTGGCTCAGTGGGACAGCAAGTACCGTAACGGCGGGACAGGGTATGGCGATGTCAAAAAACGGGTGGTCGAATTGCTGATAGAATACTTTGCGCCCTACCGAAAAAAACGGGTAGAGCTGGAAAACGACCTCGGTTATGTCAAAAGCGTTTTAGCAAAAGGCGCAGAAAAGGCAGGCGCTGTTATTGAAGCAAAAGCAGAGGCCGTTCGCAAATTAGTAGGCTGCCTTTAAAACAGTTTTGAGTCCTTAGTTTTGAGTTAAGGAATCGCCTATCGGCGATGACTTTTTTAAAAAAATTAGCCACAGATGAACACAGATTACACTGATTAAAAAAACAAGATATAAAAAATGGATTCCCGCTTTCGCGGGAATGACAAAGTCCTGTGCGAGCGGGATAGACAAAATAAGAAAATATAATGACAGATTACAAAATAAATCTTGATGTTTTTTCCGGGCCATTAGACCTGCTGCTCTACCTTGTACGCAAAGAAGAAGTCGAAATTTATGATATTCCAATCGCGCGAGTAACGCAGGAGTATATCCGGTATATCGAAATGCTGAAAATGTTCGATATGGAACTCGCAGGGGATTTTCTGGTTATGGCGGCTTCCCTGATGGAAATAAAGTCGGCAATGCTGCTGCCAAAAGATGATGTCGATGCGATAGAACAGGATGAAATGTTCGACCCGCGCAATGATTTGATACGAACGCTGCTGGAATATAAGAAATTCAAGGACGCGGCGGGATTGCTGCGGGCAGAAGCGCAGGAACAGGAACAAAAGTATTCGCGAAGTGATTATATCCTCGCTAAACTTAAGCCAGACGCTGAGCCTGAACTGGATATGGAGCAGATTGGGGTTTGGGATTTGCTGGAGGCTTTCGATACGATAATGAAGGCGACCGGCAGGATGGTTTATGATGTGAGTCATATAACCGATGATACGCCCATCGACCTTTATCAGATTGAAGTGCTTGCCAGACTCCAACTCGATGGGCCGATGAGTCTTGAACGGATTTTTGAGGGCAGAAAGAATAAACTGGTGATGATAGGGTTGTTTCTTTCGATTCTTGAACTTGCGAGGGAGAAACTGGTTACGGCAGAACAGGAAAAACCAGATATGCCAATTTATCTGCGGGCACTGACGGATGTGCCGGCGGCGGAGGCGGTGCAGGAAGCGATATTCTCGCAGCAGGAATTGGAGGCCGAAAACCAGGGCAGAGATGAGCCAGAAATAGCTATTGAAGAGTTGCCAGCGGAGAAGCAGCGAACGAGAGATGCGGAAAAAATCAGATACGAAGATAATTAGCCACGAAGGCACAAAGAATTTAGCCACAGAGCCACGAAGGCACAAAGAATTTAGCCACAGAGGACACAGATAGACACTGATTATTTAAACCGCGGATTTCACGGATTACGCAGATTTTAAAAAAGTAAAAAAAATGGATTCCTGCTTTTGCGGGAATGACAAACAAGAGATTCCTCGACTGCGCTCGGAATGACAAGAGAGCGATTCGCGAATCACCCCTACGGTAAATATGGGATAGACAGTATGTAGAGACCACCGGGACAAGACCCGGAGGCTAATGGCGGTGGGGGAAGAAATGGTTAATTGGTTGACAGTGTGGGCTATTATTCATAGAATCACAGCGTTTTAGTACTAAAGTTTATAGATAGAAAGGATTTTGAGATGGGCGAGAACCTAATAGAATTGACGGATGCTGAATTTGACAATGTTGTTCATAACAGCTCCGAGCCGGTACTTGTGGACTTTTGGGCACCGTGGTGCGGGCCTTGCAAAATGTTGACACCGGTTGTAGAGGAAATTGCAGGGGAATATGCAGGTAAAGCGAAAATCTACAAACTTAACACCGATGAACATCACGAGGCGGCAGTGGAATTCGGGATTAGTGCGATTCCGACAGTGATATTATTCAATAACGGCGAAATAGCGAAAAAATGGGTCGGACTCGTTAAAAAATCCGATATGACCGAAGCGATTGATGAGTGCCTTTAAAATACAAAAATTTAAACACTGATTATTTTAAACCGCGGATTTCGCAGATTACGCAGATTTTAAAAAAGTAATTGGCCACAGAGAGCACAGAGGAAAAAAAGAAATACAGAAAAATGGATTCCCGCTTTTGCGGGAATGACAGAAAAATAGTTATGAGTCTTGAGTCTTTAGTTTTGAGTTAAGGAATCCCGATAAATCGGGATGGACTTTTAATAAAAAGTACGGCCTCGCAATGACAAAATCCGTGTTGGCGGAATATCGTTAGGGCAGGCCACTATCGCCTCGGAATGACAAAGTCGGTGTTAGTGTAATAAACCATTCGTAAGCACGAACCGTCGGGCAGGCCACGACGGCTAAATGATAATATGAACGGGATAATCAATTCGTAAAAGAAAACCCCCTGATTCATCAGGGGGTTAAATAATTCGGCCGTGCCGGCCGAGGCTAAACGGCGATGTGAACGGGATAAGAAATAAATTCTAATATCTAAATCCTAAACAATATCAAATAACCAAAAAGTAAAATTCAAAACAAAATGGATTCCCGCTTTCGCGGGAATGACAAAAGAAAATTTTAGACACAGATTAACACAGATTACACTGATTTTAAAAAAGTAAAAAAAATGGATTCCCGCTTTCGCGGGAATGACAGAATCTTGTGCGAATGACAAAAAATGAGATTGCTGCGCTCGAAATGACAAAGTCTCGTGCGAACGGGACAAACAATATGCAGATACCCCTGGGACAAGACCCGGGGGCTAAACGGCGAAGTGAAAGACATAAATCATTCGATAAACAAAACCCTGCCATAGTAATGGCAGGGCTAAATGGCGAAATGTAAGATATAAACCCCGGCAAACAAGTTGCCGAGGCTAAACAGATTTCTCCACGTTGGTCGAAATGACAAAGTTGGTTGAAATAGTAAACAGTTTGAAAGGTCTGGATTTTAATATGCTCAAAAGAACACACAGTTGCGGGCAGTTACGACTTGAAGATGATGGCAAAAAAGTTACTCTTAACGGCTGGGTACATTCGTATCGAGACCACGGCAATCTCGTTTTTATTGACCTTCGGGACAGAGATGGTATTACGCAGTTGGTTTTTGACCCGCAATCTCAGCCTGACGTTCATAAACAATCTCGCGGGCTAAGGTGCGAATGGGTTATCGCTGCCAGCGGTGCGGTGCGGCCTCGTGGAGAAGGACTCGAAAATCCGAAAATCGATACCGGCAAAATTGAAATACTGATAGAGAAAATCGAAATACTCAATACCGCAGAAACACCGGCGTTTGAAATAGACGGCGCTGACAAGGTCAGCGAAGAACTGAGGCTGAAACATCGCTACCTCGATATGAGAAGGCCGGAAATGCAGAACCGTTTGAAGATTCGGCATAAAGTTACGAAAATTGTGCGGGACTTTTTCGATAGTGCCGACTTCTGGGAAATCGAGACACCTTTTCTCGGAAAGAGTACACCTGAAGGAGCAAGGGATTTTCTTGTGCCGAGCAGGCTTTGTGTGGGTGAGTTTTATGCGTTGCCGCAATCGCCTCAACTGTTTAAGCAGGTTTTGATGGTCGGCGGAGTTGATAAGTATTTTCAGATTGTGCGTTGTTTTCGCGATGAGGACCCGCGGGCGGACAGGCAGGCGGAGTTTACGCAGATAGATGTCGAGATGAGCTTTGTCGATATGGACGATGTTATTGATGTGCATCAGCGGATGGTGGCGGCGGTTTGGGAGGGGATTCTTGGCAAAAAAGTTTCGCTGCCGATGAGGCGGATGAGCTATAAGGAAGCGGTTGACGACTACGGCGTTGACCGGCCTGACCTGCGTTTCGATATGAAACTTAAAAACATTTCCGACCTTGTGGGCGATTGTCAATTTAAAGTTTTTACCGGTACAATCGAAAAGGGCGGAATCGTTAAAGGGCTTTGCGCACCGGGCGGGGCGAAATACTCCAGGGGCGATATTGAAAAGGCGCTTACAAATTTTGCTGCTGACTATGACGCGAAGGGGCTGGCGTGGTTTAAGGTTGCTAAAAACGAAGAAAGCGGACAGGTAACTCTGGCAAGCAGTATCGCGAAATTCTTCAGCGATGAACAAAAGCAACAGATTATAGAACGGTTCAGCGCAAATGAAGGCGATTTGATTCTGATGGTTGCGGATACCGAAGCGGTAGCGAATAAGGCGCTCGCGCCACTGCGGGTAAAGCTCGGAAAAGATTTGGAACTCTATGACGAAGATGCACACGAGTTTGTATGGATAGTGGATTTTCCGCTGTTTGAATGGGACGAAAAAGCTCAGCGGTACGATTCGCTGCACCATCCTTTCACGGCTCCTGTGCCGGAAGATGTCGAAAAACTCGAAACCGACCCAGGTAATATATGCTCGCAAGCCTATGATATTGTTGTCAATGGCTCGGAAATCGGCGGCGGCAGTATTCGTATTCATCAACCACAAATGCAGGCGAAAGTTTTTGACCTGCTGAACATTTCAAAGCAGCAGGCACAAGACCGTTTCGGATTTTTCCTGAAAGCTCTCAATTACGGCGCTCCGCCTCACGGCGGGATAGCGTTCGGGCTTGACAGACTTGTAATGATTTTGACTGGTACTGATAATATTCGCGATGTTATCGCTTTTCCGAAGACTCAGAAAGGACAATGTCTGCTTACCGATGCGCCGAGTCCGGTGGAACAGGCGCAACTTGATGAACTTAATTTGCGGACGCAAACGCATCACTGATTTGTTAGCCATAGATTTTTTAGACACAGATTTCACTGATTACACTGATTAAAAGACAAGATACAGAAAATTGGATTCCCGCTTTCGCGGGAATGACAGAGTCTTGTGCGAATGACAAAAAATGAGATTGCTGCGGCCTTACGGCCTCGCAATGACAGAAAGTATTCCGGCCGCTCCCGCGGCTCGGCTACTATGGCGATGACGAAGAGATAAACAGTATGCAGATACCCCCGGGGCAAGATCAGGGGGCTAACCATTCGGCCTGCGGCCGAAAAAGGATGCACACGAATAGTTTTGAGTTATGAGTTGAGGAATTCCGATGAATCGGGATAGATTTTTAATAAAAAGCACGGCCTCGCAATGACAGAAAGTATTCCGGCCGCTCCCGCGGCTCGGCTACTATGGCGATGACGAAGAGATAAACAGTATGCAGATACCCCCGGGGCAAGATCAGGGGGCTAAATAACCCGGCTGTGCCGGCCGAGGCTAAACAGCGGTGGGAAAATGAAATATGTAAGCAGCCCCCCCAGGCAGGCCTGGGGGCTAACCATTCGGCCTGCGGCCGAAAAAGGATGCCCCCTCATAGTGATGAGGGGGCTAAACAGCGGTGTGTGAGATATAGGTTATATGAAGATACCCGCAGAACAAGACCCATTCGGCTTCGCTCAGGGCAGGCTCTGAGGGCTAAATGGCAAAATGTAAGATACAAACCCCGGCAAACAAGTTGCCGAGGCTAATGGCGATTGGAATGGAAATAAATTCTAATATCTAAATCCTAAACAATATCAAAACATCAAAAAGTAAAATTCAAAACAAAATCAACCCCACATTTACAAATGTGGGGCTAACTTTTAAAAATGAAATTAAGCAAAGTCAGTGGGCCGAGACTAAACTATGACTGTTATCAGAAAAATTTTAATTGTTGTCGCAAAAGCTCTTCATCTTCGCCCAATGTCTCTGGCGGGTAAGTGCAGGCTGCTGTTTAGTATCGCGGTGCTTTTTGTTATCAGCTTAGCTCTTTTGATGCCTTATTTCTGGATGGGTAAGCTTACCGAAAAATCGATACTTGATTCAGGTAACGCCGTTGTCGATATGGTTTACAGAAGGCATTTTCATCTCGATGGTCAGAAATCAGAGTCTGCGGCACTCAATAAAAACGGTCGAAGTGTTAAATGGCACAGTTTGCGGAGCGAGGAACAGGACAAAAGTAAGCTCACTACTAAACAGACGGAAATGATTGAAAAACTACAGTCCCAAAAATGGCTCGATGGAGATTTTGGGTGGGAAAACGGCAGGATAACTTATGTTAAAATCGTTCGTGCGGGCAAGCAGTGTCCGTTGCCGGGCGTTAGTCCGGGGCAGGAGATAGGAGCGGTGATAGTGCAAATGCCGGGCGAGGGGATACGCAGGACCGTTATAATGAACCATATCTGTCTGATTATCGCGGGGCTGCTGGCAATTACGGGTGCGATTGTGGCGTTCTATATTATCGCTCAGCGACTAATCCTTAACCCAATTCGCCAACTCAGGGCGATTGTTAATAATGTTTCAGAGGGCAATCTGGATGTTCGCTGCGGAATCAAAAGCGGTGATGAATTCGAGAAGTTTGGCAATGCCCTGAATGATATGCTTGACAGTCTGCTTGAAGGACAGGGGAAATTGCGGCAGGCTAACAAGCAGCTTGATTTGAGGATTACGGAACTGTCCGAAAGGAATATCGAGCTTTATAAAGTTAATAAACTCAAGGGTGAATTTCTGGCGAATATGTCGCACGAGTTTCGCACGCCCCTTAATGCGATTCTCGGTTTCGCCGATATTCTTAAGGATAAGCCCGCTGACGATGTCGCAAAGAGTAAACGATATGCCGAAAATATTATCGCCAGCGGTCGGAACCTGCTGAATATGATTACGGATTTGCTCGAACTTGCAAAGGCTGAGGCGGGCAAGATTGAACTGCATATCGAAAAAACGAGTGTGCCGGAATTGTGTAAAGGGCTGGTCGCGTTCTTCTCGCCTTTGACCGAGAAGCAGAAAATAAAGGTGCGTCTCAATGCTAACGATGAGATGCCTATCATAAGGACAGATTCGGGTAAGGTGCAGCAGATTTTGTATAACCTGCTGAGCAATGCGGTGAAGTTTACCCCAGATGGCGGCAAAGTTGAAATAAAAGCATTTACGTCCGACGAAAAGACTATTCGGATTTCGGTGATAGACAGCGGACCTGGTGTCAGCGAACAGGATAAGGCAAAGATTTTTGAGAAATTCCGGCAGGGGGACGGCTCAATCACGCGTCAACAAGCTGGTACAGGGCTTGGACTCGCGATTAGTGCCGAACTTGCTAAGCTGCTTGCAGGGGAGATAAGTGTTGAAGATGCTGAGGGTGGCGGTGCGGTGTTTAGTCTTGATTTGCCGATAATTGGTATAGAAGGCGATGAGGAGGTAGATTAAATAATACTGGACGTCGAACATTCAACGTTGAATTTTGAATTGAGGAATCGGCCTTTGGCCGACACCTGTTTTATAAAAAATGGATACCCGCTTTCGCGGGAATGACAAATGAAATTAACCACGAAGGTTTTTATAAAATTTAGACACGGATTAACACGGATTTTACAAGAGTAAAAAACAAATAATAACCCCACATTTGTAAATGTGGGGCTAACTGTTCCGGCGACTTACGTCGCTCGGCTTCTATGCGATGGGAAAAAGATAAACAATATGCAGGTACCCCTGGGACAAGACCCAGGGGCTAAGTAGCGATGTGGGCGGGTTATTAAAATTCGTAAGCACGAACCCCGGCAAACAAGTTGCCGAGGCTAATGGCGATGTGAGTGGGGTAAGAAATATGCGGTTTTAGATGTTGTTGCAGAGGTAGCCGCCATCTATCGGCATCGTTATTCCTGATATAAAACCAGAAGCCTCAGATGCCAGGAATATGGTCGCGCCAGCAAGCTCGTCAGGAGTACCGAATTTGTCCATCGGTGTTCTTTCCAAAACGTCTTTGCCTCTCTGGGTCGGAGTGCCATCATCGTTCAACAGCAGTTTTCTGTTCTGGTCAGCGATGAAGAAGCCCGGAGCAATTGCGTTTACCCTTATGCCATACTGAGCAAACTCCTTTGCATAGCCCATTGTCTGATTCATTACGCCAGCCTTGGCGGCAGAATATGCCCATACGCCAGAAAGCGGATTGAAGCCAGCCATCGAGGCGACGTTGATTATGTTGCCTTTGATTTTATTGTCTATCCAGTACTTTGCGATGTATTTTGTTGGCAAAACGCAGCCGGCCAGCAGGTTGAGCTTAAGAACGAATTCAAAATCATCGGCTTTTACGTCGATGAGTGGCCCTTTGCCACGATTGCCGCCAGCACCGTTTAGAAGGATGTCCACGGAGCCGAACTTTTTGGCCGATTCGACCAGTCCCTTTTGAATTGACTCTTCGTCGAGAAGATTGACCTCAACGCAAGCGATTTTTGAAGGGTCGCCACATTTTTTGCCGATTTCTTCGGCTTTTGCTTCCATTGCTTCTGGTCTGATGTCCCAAAGTACAACATTGGCACCTGCGCAGGCAAAGCCCTGGGCGATTGCGCCGCAAAGCGTTCCGCCGCCACCAGTTATTATAGCTGTTTTTCCGTCCAGATTAAATTTTTGCTCAATGTAAGACATTCTGATACTCCTATTACGGTTTCTTGTGAATTCTAAAACACCATTAAACCATTATGAGTTTGAATTGCAATGAATTTTTTAGCCACGGAGAATACAGATGAAATAGCCACAAAGACTCAAAGACACAAAAATTCAGACACGGATTTACACAGATTTTTTTAGCCACAGAGGACACAGAGAGTACAGAGGAAAAAATGGATTCCCGTTTTCACGGGAATGACAAAGTCTTGTGCGAGCGGGATAGAAAATATGTAAGCACGAACCGTCGGGCAGGCCACGATGGCTAAACGGCGGTGGGAACGGTTAAGAACAAAACTAAGCGAACTCGGCAATCAAAAACGTGTGGTCGCTTGGTTTTTCCAAGCCGCGAGGAGTTCTATCAACGTAACAACTCCTGCACCTTTCAGCCAGCGGTTTAGTCGCCATTATGTAATCTATCCGCCAGCCTACATTCCTCTCAAAGCCGTTCGTCGCGCGGTAGTCCCAAAAAGTATATTGACCCCCTTCGTCGCAATGCAGTCGAAATAAATCTACAAAACCAAAATCAGCAACCTCTGTGAAAAGCTCGGTCAGCTCAGGATTAAAACAGACGTGCCCCCTCAATCTGTCCGGCGAATGAACGTCCTTATCAGTCAAAGCAACATTCAAATCGCCCAGCCAAATGACCGAATCGAGCGGCTCGAAATGCTTTTCAAAATAAAGCCTTAACCTTTTGTACCATTGCAACTTATACAGATACATATCGGAATCTACTTCCCTGCCCTGCGGAACGTAAGTATTGACGAACGAAATCCCGCTAATATCAGCGGCGATAATTCTCGGCTCATCTTTAGGCTCATCGTCAAAGCCAAAACGAACGTTTTCTATCGGCAGCCTGCTCAAAATCGCTACGCCATTATAACTTTTCTGCCCCTTAAAAACGACATCATAACCAGCATCGCCGAGGGCAGCGATGGGGAAATCCTTGTCCTGAACTTTGGTCTCCTGAATACAAAGCACATCGGGGGCGTACTGATTTAGCCAATCAATAATTATATCGAGTCTTGCCCGAAGTGAATTTGCGTTGAAGGTAGCGATTTTCATATTTCGCAACTTGTCATTATAAAAAAATTTATCAGACACGGATTTACACAAATTATTTTAACCGCGGATTTCGCGGATTACACGGATTTAAAAAAAGCAAAAAGATAAAGATTCCTCGACTGCGCTCGGAATGACAAAGTCCTGTGCGAGCGGGATAAACAGTATATAGATACCCCCGGGTCTTGTCCCGGGGGCTAATGGCGATGCGGACGGAAATAAATTCTAATATCTAAATCCTAAACAATATCAAATAACCAAAAAGTAAAATTCA
>JAIORA010000038.1 GCA_021108375.1 Anaerohalosphaeraceae bacterium | reverse complement strand
AAAAAGATGAGGAAAAAGGGATTTTATTACTTGACCTTGAGCTCTTCATAGGTGGCTAAATCAGCATCTAAAGGTGCTTTCTTTGCAGAAAATAGCCCTCCTTTGCCGATAGATACCAATAGTATCTGTGCGGTTTTTTTACGCTGTCAGCACAGAAAACAGCCCTTTTATAGGACTAAAATTGGAAATCAAGCCATAGCGGCCCAGCCGTTTTGTTTGAGTTGTACTATTTTGAGGAAAAGAAATTGAAAGACAGAAAATTATATATCGTCGCGTTGCAGTGCATCGCTCTGGCCGTAGTGGCCGTTTTGGTTTGCAGTTGCCTTAGTTTTGACATAGCCGATTCCCCCAGCCGTTTCGCCTGGCCGAACAATTCTCCCGCGCAAAACTGGTGCGGGCAGGTCGGCGCATTTTTCGCTTACTATCTTACGTATTACATTGGCCCGGGCGTTTACATAGTATTGGCCGCGATTGCCGTTGGGCTTATCGTGAAACTTGCCGCTATCGAAATTTCTCAGCCGCTGCTTCGCTCGCTCGGCGCTGTTCTTTTAGCGCTGGCTGCCTCTGCCAGTTTCTATCTTCTCGCAAGCCGTGGCAAAAACAGTTTCCCATCCGGCCCGGGCGGTATAGTCGGAATTGGCACAACCATATTTCTGAAGAACCATTTTTCAAAGCTCGGCACAGTAATCATAATCATCAGCGTCTGGATTGTCGGAGCAATTCTTTTGGCCGATGCTATGGTAATGTGGCTGTTGCATCAGGCAGGCTCTGCCATAGCGAAAATTTCAGGCCTGTGCATTCCAGCTCTTTCAGTTGCTCGCGGCCAATCGCAAAAGCTCACGGAGATATGGCAGAAACTAAACGCCAGAACCGCAGAGCCTACTTTAGCAGAGATGATGGCCGCCGAAGCCGCCGAAGATTTTACCGATGAAGACGACGCTCCCCAATCCGAAAATGTTAACCACGACCATCAGATGGAAAACCATCTCGCCGATTCTGCCCCTGCCGCCAAGGTCGTCCCTGCGACAACGCCGCCGGAGCCTCAGCCGTATATTCCCGAAACTTTTGACGATTATAATCTGCCTCCTGTGAATATGCTTATGGAGCCGGAAAAAACTTTTGGCTCGGTACAGGAAAAAATTATCAAGGCAAAATCCGCTGCTCTGGAAAGAGTTCTGCACGAGTTCAACATTGCCGCCAACGTTGTCGATGCTGAGCCTGGCCCGACAATAACGATGTTTGAGCTTGCCTTATCTGCTGGCGTAAAGGTCAGCCAGATTACGAATCTCTCCAACGACATTGCCCGCGCACTCGGTGCCGCGGTGGTCAGAGTTGTAGCCCCTCTGCCCGGCAGGCACACTATCGGAATCGAAGTGCCGAACAGCCAGAAAGAAACCGTAAGAATAAAAGACCTTATCCAAATCGCCGGCCCTGCCCCAAAAAAAATGCACATACCTCTTTTCCTTGGCAAGGATTCTTCCGGCAACTCTCTCGTCAGCGACCTTGCCGCGATGCCGCACCTTCTCATCGCAGGCACTACCGGCTCGGGCAAAAGCGTTTGCATAAACAGTATTATAATGAGCATTATGCTCCTGAAACGGCCTGACGAGGTCAAGCTCGTTCTGATAGACCCGAAGATGGTTGAAATGACTGCCTTTTCCCAGATACCGCATTTGATGTCGCCTATTATTACGGATGTTAACAAGGCCGAGCAGATTCTGGAATGGGCCACGACAAAAATGGATGAGCGCTACGCTCTGCTGGCCGAAGCCGGTGTTAAGAATATAGCTGGCTATAACGCTCTTGGCTCGGAAGAAATCATCCGGCGTTTCGACCCGCATAGTTCCGAAGAGGAAGCAAAGATACCCAAGAAGCTGCCTTACTTTGTTATCATTGTTGACGAGCTTGCCGATTTGATGATGACCTCGTCAAAGGAAATCGAAGCCTACATCGTTCGCATCGCTCAAAAGAGCCGAGCCGTTGGCATACACATAGTCCTCGCTACACAGCGTCCGCAGGCAACGGTTGTTACCGGCCTGATAAAATCGAACCTGCCTTCAAGAATAAGTTTCCGCGTTGCCTCTCGTATGGACAGCCGAATCGTACTCGACCACAACGGCGCTGAGACTCTGTTAGGTCACGGCGATATGCTGTTCCTCAAGCCCGGCACAAGCGACCTCGTCCGCGCGCAGGGCGCTTTCGTAGATGACATCGAAGTAAGCAGGGTTGTGAAACACCTTACCGGCCAAGCAAGCCCGCAGTTCCATCCTGAGCTGATGCAGCTCAACAAAATTGATATGGGCGATGGCTGCAAGGACGATTTATTCGACAATGCAGTCCGCATCGTGCTCGAAACAAAACGCGGCAGTGTGTCATTACTCCAGCGCAAGCTAAGTATTGGCTATGCCCGCGCAAGCAGGATAATAGAAACAATGGCAGTTTCCGGCATTCTTGGCGATTACAAAGGCAGCCAGGCCCGCGAGGTTATGCTGACTGTTGGCGAATGGGAAAGGCTCCAGGCCCAAAACGCCTCCGACGCCGCTGCTGGCTATAAGGATTTGCAGGACGCTCCCGAACCTGAAGAAGTTGAAGAAGGCGCCGAGTTTGCCGAGGACGAGTACGAAGAAGATGAATATGAATACGAAGAAGAGGGTGAGGAAGAATATGAAGATGACGACCAGTCTCAACCGCAAGGCAGCATAGAGCAAAAAATATAACAAAGTTTTTATTTAGCCCCCGGGTCTTGTCCCGGGGGTATCCACATATTGTTTGCCCTTTGCACAACGCCGCTTAGCTCCTGGGTCTTGCCCCGGAGGTATCTGCATATTGTTCTATTCCGTTCCTACCGACTTTGTCATTCCCGCGCAGGCGGTTCGTGCTTTCGTATGGCTTACCCTTTTCCCACCGACCTTGTCGTTTAGTCCCAATTTATCGGGATTGTTTTAAAACCCCGAAGGGGTTAAATAACAATAGCTCCGTGTGAGCGAAGCGAAATTCGGGAAAATGAAATCATCACCCCACCCGACCCTGAAGGGGTCGAAGAACCCATCCATACCGATTTTGCTTATCCCGCACCAAATAGGCTGCTGCCGTGATTTGGTGCGGGAGTCATACCCGCGCAAGCGGATATCCATTTTTTATAAAACAGGTCTCGGCCACAAGGCCGATTCCAACCTCTGTCTCCTGTCTTCTTAACTAAATCTGTGTCTTTGTGCCTTCGTGGCTACTTTCCTCTGTGCTCTCTGTGTTCTCTGTGGCAAAAAAACCGCAAAATTTTTTTCGAATCAGTCCCATAAAAACTTTTTTGGCTTTCTCTAAACCCACAAAAAACGTCATAACCACTTGCCAGCACTGATTTTGCTTTACTTAAAGAGCATTATTTGGTAACTTAGGCAATATAAATAAATGGCGGGGGCAGGTGTTGTAATGGGGGTTAAGCAGTGTTTCACAGAGCCGGCAACGGGGATAAAAACTTTTAAATTGAATTTTGCCCTTTTTTCATCGTTTACAGGGCTAAAAATAAGGTTTTTTTGGGGAACAGACAAATGAAATTAAAACAAAAAATACGTGATATATTTCGGAGGTACAATATGTTAGCGATAATTGAATCTATTAAATTACGCAGATTTTTGGTCTTAATTGCTGTTTTTGGTGCTATTATGACCTTTGCTGGCGGTTGCCAGGAAGCGGTAGAAAGCAGCAACGGGCAAATCAGTGCTTTTGAAAAGGCTGGCCCAATCTCTCCAGAGGTTGATTTGGACTCCCTTTTCAGTGCCAAGAACAATTCCGGTCTATATACGGTTTGTTCCGGCGATGTTCTGGAGCTTCAGATGCCTGCGGTAATGGCGGCGTTTTCACCAAAGCTCCACGACAGTCCATCAGACCTGATTAAGCCGCATTTAAGCAGAGTCAGCGATTCGGGTATGATAACTCTGCCGATAATCGGTGAGATTTCAGCTGCCGGAAAAACTTTAGCAACTATCGAATCCGAAGTGGTCGGTTTGTATTATCCTAAGTATCTCGTTTTGCGTCCGAGCGTTGTCTGTAACGTAAAAGAATACCGCGTCGAAAACGTAACTGTCGTCGGTGCTGTCGTTAGTCCGGGCGTTTACAAAATGAGAAATAACGAGATGAGCTTAGTCAACCTGCTTATGAAGGCCGGCGGTATCATTGAAGATGGTGCGAGCCTTATAACAATCAAAAATCCGAAGCGCCAAAACATAAACAGGGCCTACATCACAAATGATAAAAACGAAATTAAACAGGTTCCGGTATATCAGCCAGTTCCGGCTGAAAGCGTTCGTAACGAATATATAAGTTACACGTCCACAATTGCCCCTGCCGCTACGTATGAGCCGGTTGAATTTGTTGAGCCGATTACAATACACGAACCAGTTGCTGCTATGCCGGTGAATCCGATTGATTATGATAGTCTGGAATTTGACCTTGTCTTTAGTCCTGCCGCCGGCAGCAGTAAAGAAGGTATGCTGAAAGTGAATAACGGCCAGCAGACAGTTTATTCAAGCTATATAGATTTAACCGATTCTATTGCGAGAAGCGGGTATATAAGGTCTCTCGAAACAGTTATAGGGGCCGGTCAGGCCAATATAATAGGATTCGCTTTGGAACAGCTTGCCTCGCAGATGGTCGGGACAATGGCCTCAAGCCCGGTTTTAACGCTGAGCATTGAAGATGACCAATTGCTCGATGCCGCTGATGAGTATGGCGACAGCGACGATTCTTATAAGGGCTGCCCAACGTGTGATACTCACAGTTCCAGCAACCATTACAATTATAATAACAGCAGCAGTTATAACAGCCAGTATATTAGTCAGCCTGGAGCTTCGACGGAAGTTGTTTTTGTTGAGCCTGAGCCGACTGCTTATGCACCAGCTACTAATAATGCTTATATTGAGCCTGCGAATATGTCTTTGCCGAGTACAGTTGCAGGGGCAGATAATTTGAACCATATAGTATTGCCTATTAAGGGACTTAACATTCCTTTCGCTGACGTTGCGATTATGGAAGGTGATGTTGTTGAGGTTAAGCGTCTTAACGAAGCGGTATTTACGGTAATGGGTCTGGCTAAAGAACCTGGTGCTTTTCCATATCCTCCAGACGTGAAATACAATCTTATGCAGGCTATCGGTTTTGCAGGTGGTGTTGACCTGATAGCAGACCCACGATTTGTGAGCGTATATCGTCAGGATAGTAACGGAGCGATTGTTTCGGCGACCTTCAGAATTGACAAGAATTTCCGCCAGAAGAGCTATGGCGTTAGTATCAAGCCTGGCGATGTTATATCGATTGAGGTTACTCCGAGAACTAAGATGAACGTTCTGCTGCATCAGGTATTACGAATTAATGTTGGCCTCTATGTAAAACCTGGTTTTGGTGGTTAATAAAGTGCTTGAAATAGCCGATAGTTAAGAATGGCTTTAGGTTTATGCCCTTTAGGGTAGTGAAAAGTGTGTTATTCGGTCCAAAAGACAACCCCGGCATAGTAATGCCGGGGTTAACTGACTCGGCCGTACCGACCGAGGCTAAACGGCGATGTGAATGGTTAAAAAAAATACGAAGTCGCAAATTGATATTGATTAGCGAGAATGTAAAGTGATAGAAAATAAAATGAATGACGAGAATGTAGTTGATGTTTCTGCTCAATCGCCTCGTAATCCCGGCCATCGCAGTATTATGATGGTGCTTTCGAGGCGGCTGCCGAGCATTCTTATAATAACGATTCTCTTTATTGCCGGGGCAGTGTTGTATATCGCTAAATCCACGCCGATATATACCAGTACCGCAAGGCTGTATGTCGAACGGTCCGGCCCGAAAATCATAGGCGAATACGAAGGTGTTATGACCGGTTCCAAGAACTATCTATACACCCAGAGCGAGTTAATTAAATCGACACCTATAATTTCTGACGTTGTTGAACAGAAGGATATAAAGAGACTTGAAATCCTTACAGTGAAACATCCGAGTCTTGGTGAAAGGCTCAAAAAGAAAATCGGCCTTTCTGAAATTTCCAGTGGAGATGCTGATAATCCTGTTGTCTATCTCAAGAAGATGCTTGATGTTAAAGTCGGTATCAAGGATGATATTATCGCGGTAAGCTGTAGCTCTGAATACAGAGAGCAGGCGGCGAAGGTAGTTAACGCGGTGGTCGATTCTTACACCAATTATCATTCGACTCAGAAGAAGAGTACCGTTTCGGAAGTTTTGCGGATACTGCAAAAGGAAAAAATTGCCCGTGATACAGAACTCAATAAACAATTTGACTCCCTTTTAGATTTTACGCAGCAGTACGGCGTTGTTTCGTTTAATAAAAATGGAGCCAACGCGGTTTTTCAGCGGCTCAAAAATCTTGGCGATTCTCTGACCGAGGCGCAGATAGCGACGATAAATACCAAGGCTTCTATGGAAGCGGTTAGTAAAATCGCAGGCGATTATGAAAAGGTTAAGCAGTATGCGATGAGTCGACCGGAAATTGGCTCGCATATATTTAACAGCGATATGGATAACAGGCTCAGGCAGGAATTGAAAGATTTTGAATACGAACTTGACAGTGCCTTAATGCGGTACAGCCAGGAACACCCTGCGGTTGTTTCGCTGAATGAAAAAATTTCTCGCGTAAAAGCACAGCTTGCTGAACAGTTGAAAACCTTTACAGATGCGTTTATTGAAGTGCTGGACATCGAATACCAGATTGCAAAGGTTAAAGAAGACCAGATGAAGGAATCTTACGAGCGGCAGCAGGCGCAGGCTCAAGGTCTTAATGTAAAGGCTACCGAGTATATGATTCTGGAAACGAAACTCGAGCAGAGTAAGCGTTTTTGCGAGATACTGGACAACCGCATAAAGGAGCTGAATATATCTGAAGATGTTGGTGCTCTTAATATAAACATTCTTGAGGTTGCAAGGCCCGCGGAGATAGCATCGAGTCCGCAAAAGGCAAAAATCGTTATGGCAGCATTGATAATCGGTGTCGTTTTCGGAATCGGTTTTGCTTCTGCAAGAGAGCTTGTGGACTGCCGGCTTCGCGGAGCAGAGGAAATATCGCAGATGCTTGATATTCCGGTACTTGGTATCGTTCCTTCGATGGGCAAGACGAAATCTGTCGACAAGCTCGGGCAGAGGGTTCATTTTGAGCCTAAATCGCTGGTGGCTGAGGCGTATCGTACGATTCGTACGGCGATTTTCTTTGGCGTGCCTAAAGGTGAGGCGAAAACTATTCTTGTTACCTCGCCTGCACCTGGTGATGGCAAGACGACTATGGTAAGCAATGTCGCGATTGCGATGGCACAGGCAGGAGAGAAAACGCTTATTATCGATGCCGATTTCAGAAAGCCGATGCAGCATAATATATTTGGTTTGAAAAACGAGGTCGAAAATGGTCTTTCGAGTGTGCTTGCCGGGAAGGTTGAGCTTGACGAGGCAATAATAAAGCAATTGCCGGAAGAAGGCCTGCATATTTTGACCGGCGGGGGCGAAGTGCCTAATCCCAGTGAGCTGCTTAACAGCAAGGGCTTTACAGATGTTCTTAAAAAACTTACAACTATTTATGACCGTATAATAATAGATTCTCCGCCAGTAACGGCTGTTGCTGATGGACAGATACTTGCGGCGATAAGCGATATTACGATACTTGTACTCAGGGCTGAGAAGTCCACACGCAAGCTCGGACTGCAGGCGAGGGATGCTTTGTCGGCTGTTAGCGCGAGAGTACTCGGAGCGGTTGTTAATGATGTTTCGCGTAAGCAGAGCAAGTACGGCTACTATTCACATTATGGATATTACGGTTACGGCTATGGAAGGAACATTAAATAATTCGCAGCACCGGGCAGGAAATGTTTCCGCAAAAGCAATACTGACATCTGAAAAGTTTGACGCTGTTATTGAGGTTATCCTTGTCGGACTGCTTGCGTTTATGCCCTTTGCTTTCGGGGCGATTCACGCTTGGAGCGGCCAGGTGGTTGTGGCCGGTGCGGGGTGTATGGTTTTGTGTCTGCTCGCCCGGCAGGTGATGTTCCCCTCAATACGGTTTTTTGTTACGCCGGCATATCTTACGGTACTGCTTTTTTTGGCAGTGGCCGCCATCGCGATAATTCCGTTCCCCGCAAAACTGGTTTCGGTTATCTCGCCTGAAACGGTTGCTCTTAAAAGCGAATTGCTGTTTGGCGATTCGGCGGCGGTTGAGCAGGGATGGAAAACCACGCTTAGTTTTTATGTCAATAATACAAAAGCCGGGCTGCGGTTGGCGGTAGCGGCGGCGGGTATATTCTTCGTAGTAGTTAATGTTTTTAATGACGCGAAAAAAATTAAACGGCTGCTGAAAGCGATTGTCTGCGTTGGCGCGGCGGTAGCTGTCTTAGCGGTTTTGCAGGATGTTTTCGGTAACGGCAAATTGTACTGGCTTATCAAGACACCTCTTAAAACACATTCGGGGCCATTTATAAATCACAGTCATTTCGCACAGTTTATGAACCTCTCGATTGGGGCGGCTCTTGGATTGCTTTTTGTTAAGCTCACAGAAGATTTTGCAAATGAAAATACATCGGTCGCTGATGTGTTTGAGTATTTCGATTCCGCAAAGGCCAGGGGCCTGTGGATGCTGGTGGCGATGATGAGCGTTTCTGCGGTGGTGATATTTATGTCGCTGAGCAGGGGCGGTATGATTTCGATGCTATTCGCAGGTTCGTTTACGGTGCTTATCGCGGCGATGCGGAAAAATTTTAGAAGGCACGGATGGATTGTAGTGGTTATCGCGCTGGCTGCGCTTTTGTGCATTCTGTACACGAGCTTTGATACCGTTTACGACCGTTTCGCTTCGCTTGGCCAGTTCGACGATTATCAGACGCGTATTGATGTTGTTAAAGATATGCTTGAGCCGATACGGAAATTTGTGATTTTCGGCACAGGCCTTGGAAGCCACGAAGTGGTTTACCCGATGTTTCAGAATGTCAGTACCGGACTTGAATTTGCGTACGCGGAAAATGAGTATGCCCAGCTCTTTGAGGAGATGGGGCTGGCAGGCTTTGTCGCGATGCTTGGTTTCGGGAGCTTTGTATGTGTCTGCTTTGTGCGGGCTTTGCGAATGAAGGAGCAGAGTCTCAGTACCGTTGTTTATGGACTTGGGTTTGGACTCGCGGCGATACTGATTCACAGCTTTAGCGATTTTGGACAGCATCTGCCGGCCAATACGGTTTTGACGGTTGTGTTCTGCGGACTTATTATTGTTATCGGCCAGAAAAAGAAAATGACAAACGCCGGCGGTGGCAATGTTTTGTACGCCAGAATTTTCAGGGTTGCTTTGCTTGTCGTTGCGGCGGTGATTTTTGGATGGGCACTGACAGGAGCAAGGTTGGCGGCTAGCGCGGAGGGCAACTGGAGAGAAGCGGAGGCGATAAGAGAAAAAATTCGCGTTGAGGGTATAAATATAGACAAATCCGAATTTAGAGCACTACTGGGCTTTGCAGGGACGGCGGTCGAAAAGCAGCCGGGCAATGTGAAGTACCGCCAGTGGTTTAATACCTATCGGTGGTGGAATGTCAGCAGGGGTGCCGACGGAGTCAGCGGAATAGATTACGAAGAGGTTGGCAGGATAACCGAAGACCTCAAAAACGCGACTCTTGCGGCACCGAGTTACGGGCCGATATATTGTCTGCTCGGACAGTTGCAGAAGTTTGTGCTGCTGGAACCGGTTGGCGAGGATAATATCGAAAAAGGGTATCGGCTTGAGTCTAATGATGAGCTTACGCTGTTTGCGGCAGGGTATGTGGATTTGCTCAACGCAAGAGTCGATGAGTCGATGGCGAAGTTTAAAAAATCCGTCGAGTTCGGCGGGATATTTTTTAAGGAAATGGTGCAAATTTATATCGGTCGGCCAGAAGGCGGACGGCTGGTTATCGAACTGGCAAGCAAAGATATTGCCAGGCTAAAATATGTTATCGGCCTGTTGGAAAGTTACGAATCGCTGGCAGAAGCGGCAGAGGCGGCTAAGGAAAGATTGATAGCGGTGATGGAGGAACGGGTTGTACTTGCCAAGGCAGGTGCGCAAGAATTAGCGGACCTGGGCAGCCATTACGGCAATGCAGGTAATTACGAAAAGGCCATCGGGTATTATAAGATGGCGCTTGTGAAAAATTATGAGTATGTTAGCTGGAGATTGCAGCTTGCAAAGGTTTTGGCAGACAGTGGTGATGTTGAAAACGCGATGCGTCAGTGCAGAATTTGTCTGCGGCTCAGCCCCGGACATAAAAAAGCGACCGAGATGCTGGGGCAGTTGGTGCTGCGGCCAGAGGCAATAGGGAAGTGATGGTTTAAAAATCAGCTTTGCGGTAAATTGGGATAGAAAAAATTGAGAACGTATATTTTTACATATTTTATGGCCTTTCTGATGGCGATGGTCATTACGCCGATAGTTATCCGGTTTTGTCATAGGTTTAAGCTCTACGACAGTGTCGGTGTGAGGAAGGTTCATAGCGGCGATATTGCTAGAATCGGCGGGGTCGTGATATTTGTCTCGATGATTACGCTGGTTGTTATCGTGCTGTTTTTGCCTAACAGAATTGGAGATAATTTCAGGCTTGTCAGCACAAAGATTGTGGCGGTATTAGCCTGCGGGGCGATGATGTTTGTTGTCGGGCTCTTTGATGATATAAAAAGTCTTCCGATGAAGTTTAAATTATTCGCTCAGATAATCGCGGCGGTTATAGTTTGCAGCTTCGGGGTGAGGATAGAAGTTATAAGTGTGCCGGAAGTTTTCAGTATTCAGTTCGGGTGGTTTTCGTGGCCCTTTACGATACTGTGGATTGTCGGAGTTACCAACGCGGTTAATTTTATTGATGGCTTAGATGGGCTGGCAGCGGGGATTTGCTCGATTGCCTGCGGGGTTATCGCGGTGCTGGCGTTTATGTTCGGCCAATCAGTGTTGTGCGTGATGATGTTGGCAATGGCGGGGGCACTTATGGGGTTTTTGTTTTTCAATTTCAGTCCAGCGAAAATTTTTATGGGTGATTGCGGCAGTCTTTTTCTGGGCTTTACAATCGCATCAGCAACGGTTATGTGTACGGCGAAATCTCAGGCACTTGTCGGGCTTGCGCTTCCTGTACTGGCACTTGGGATACCAATTTTTGATACGCTCTTTATTATGATGCACAGGTTCGGACAAAGACGGTCGGTGTTTGCCGCTGACAAGGAACATTTGCATCATCGTCTGCTGAAGCTCGGGCTAAAGCAAAAACATGTGGTTATTACTGCATATCTGGTTACGCTACTTGCCACCGGTGCAGGACTGTTTATGATGGCAGCCAGGAGCGTAGAGGGCGTGGTGATGTTCGTTTCGATACTTGTACTGCTTGTGCTGATGTTCCATCTGGCCGGGGCGGTGAGCGTTAAACAGCTTATGCGGGCGCTTAACAGGAAATATCATAAATGAAAGAACTCCCACAGGATAGTGTTTTGAAACGCATTTTTCAAAACTCCGGCAAACTGCTGACCGCGACAGTTTTGGCAGGGTTGGGTGGATTAGCTTCATTGGCACTGACAGGTAGGGCTTTAGGGGCTGAAAAACTTGGTGTTTTGGCATTAATTCAGGCATATATTTTTTTGATTGACAGACTGTTGAATTTTCAGTCGTGGCAGGCGGTGATAAAATATGGCGCACAGGCAAACCGAGAGAATGACAAAAATAATTTTAAATCTTTGATAAAATTTACTTTGGCTCTTGATTTTTCGACCGCAATAGCAGGGACTATTGCAGCGGCCGGCCTGGTATATCTGGTTGCGATGTTTAGAGATTGGCCAAGCGAAGTTGTCTATATAACAATAATTTACAGTGTTACGATATTGTTTAACGTACGTGGAACACCTACCGGAATTTTGAGATTGTTTAATAAATTCGGGTTGATTGGTTTGGCAACAGTTGCCGGGTCAGTTTTTAAGCTCTTTTTTGTTGTGATTGCTTTTTTTGTTACGGACAAGCTTTGGGTCTTTGCGGCTATATGGATGGGGTCGCATATATTTGAGTCTTTGTTAGTTTTTGTGTCAGGATGGAGACAGTTAGCCAGGCAGGGATATTCCAGGATTTTAAAAACTGATACCCGCGGAATAACAAAAAGACATAGTGGAATTTGGAAATTTGTTCTAAGCACTAATCTCGAACAGTCGATTCAACTGGCCTCAGTAGAGGCAGATGTTTTAGTAGTCGGTGCAATTTTGGGAACGGCAACGACGGGGATATATAAAATAGCAAGACAATTTGCCTGGATTCTGGCGAGTTTTATTGGGCCAATATCACAGGCAGTTTATCCGGAACTGGCTCATTTAGCGGCAGGAAAACATTTTTCAGATTTGAAACGCATAATGGCAAAAACCTCTCTAATTGTCGGTACGATGTCGCTGGCGATATGGGTTGCCTTTGTGTTTTTTGGTAAGTGGTTTTTGGCAATCACCGCAGGGGCTGAATATATACAAGCTTATAGCGTTATGATTATTTTGATGTTTACTTTCGTTATACGAGGTTTCGCATCCTGTCTGCAGTTGGGATTACTTGCCTTGGGCAGAGCAGGTAAGGTTCTGCAGGTTCAGATAATTTCGTTTGTAATATTCCTGCCAATACTGTATATATTGCTTGTTAGTATAGGCCTTGTTGGAGCGGCCATCTCGCAAATTATATACTTTGTAGTTTATTCATTACTTATGTTATTATTTTTTTCAAACAAATTCCAGGCCGCTCTTTGGAACAAATAATATGAAGTTATCCCAAAATATTATAAATAGATTTTTTACGGCCATAGCGAGTTTCTGGAGCAATGCGGCAAAATATCAGATTTTCATAATATTAGCGGCGATTGCTTTAATCGCAATTTCACCTTTGTTTTCAAATCAACTGGATAATGGCATTGATGTAATTTTTAATATAATTATATTTTGCACAATAGCAGCGGCCGGGTTTTTGCTGTTCAGATTAAGATGTTCATCAATGGTGGCTTTTACTTTTGCGATAGCATTGTTTTTGAGGATTTGCCTCGCTCTTTTTCTCGAAGGCTCAACGCCATTTATGCTTGAATACATCAGCGAAAGAGACAGGCCGTGGGTAAAGCATTATGATTCTGTATTGCTTGACGTAGATGAGTTTTTTTATGTCTATCAGGGACAGAGATATGAGGATGTAACAACTTCGGAGTTTATAAAATCGCCGGCAATTAAAGACCATTCTTACAGGTCTGGTTTTCTGATGTCGAGATTGTTTTTGCTTTTTGGTGATGAATTTGTCTGGGTCAGATTTTTGGGAGCGTTTTTAGGCGCATTTGCCGCTGCGATTGTTGTTCTGGCGGCTGAGGAGCTTTTCAGGAGGAATACTGTTGCCATTGTTTCATTGCTTTGCGCCGTATCCCCGCAAACAGTTTTTTATTCCGTTAGATTATTCAAAGAGGTCTGGATAATTTTTGCAGTGAGTATTATGATATTTGGATTAACTAAAATAATCCGAAACAAAAACTCACTTTCTGTTGTATTGCCAATTATAATCGCCATCACAATACTTTTCTGGGTACGATTTGAATATGGTTTATTGTTCATCGTGGCTTTGCCTGTTGCGACCTATTTTAGAGATAAAAGCAGTTATAGCGGAAAATTTGCCACCATAATATTAACAGCTTTTCTCGGAATGATAATCATCTTTTGCTATTTTGATAAATTTACACAAAAAGCTGAAGATATGATGAGCAAATATACGCTTATGGAACGCGGGCAAAGAGGCAATCTTGAAAAGGTTGAGACCCTTGACAGTATATACAAATCACGCGGCCCTCTCAGGTTACTTAATATACCGCTTTCAGGCCTTAACCCGCCCCCCAAAAACCTGCATCATATTTATACTGAGCAGAATCGAATTAATGATATTATGCTGCTGTCCAATATCTATCAGTGGTGGATACCTCTGCCATTTTTGCTGATAGGAGCGATGGTTATAGTTAAAAAGCAGATGGGATTTTTGGCCTTCCTGTTACCCTACATAGTTGCGATATGCGTTTCTGCGATACTGCTTGGTGGACTGGAGCCAAACCTTTTGAGGTATAGAGATTCACTTGCACCAATAGCTTTTATCATTACAGGTGTGGGGATAGAAAGCTATTTGACATTGCCAAAACATTGGAAGAACTGGATTATTATAGCGGTGTATTCGGTGTTTATTATATGCGCAGTGGTTATATTGCCGATAACTTTTTTGAACATAAGAAACTCTTAACGGGTGATATATGAAAGAGATGGTTTTTTTAAGGCAAAGCTCGGTTAGTATGGGCGGTGTCGAGTGGCAGATTGTGAAACTTGCGGAGATATTATCTTCCAGAGGCTATTTTAAGCCGGTTCTGATAACATCTGATGACCAGTCAGTATTTGGTAAGACTTTTGCTGCGTGCGGGTTTGAGGTGTTTTCTGTTCCTATGAGCAATAAAAAAACATTTTCAGCGGCGGTGAAAATTCTGCGCATACTGAAAAACAGAGATGTCGCTGCTGTACACACACACTTGCTCCAGGAAAGTTTGATAGGCAGAATTATACGGAAGAAAAGGCCGAATATTCGTCATATATTTCGTGTAGAAGTTTACCCAAGTGACGCAAATCCTATATGGAAGAAAAAGTTTTTTTATCTGGTCGATAAACTTACCAATCGATGGGTTGATTGTTATATTGCGAACGGTAGGTATTTGTCTGATGAAATCATTAATTGCTCCGGGGTTAATCCGAAAAAAGTTGTTACACTTTTAAACGGCAGAGACCCGATAGGCCTGCCGGATGAGCCAGTTAAAATTTTTGACAAACCGTTGCCTGCAAAAATTGCAATGGTGGCAAATTTCATACCTGGCAAAGGGTATGATTGTCTTGTCAAAGCTTTGGCAGTTTTAAAGAAGAAAAATATAGAAATTGAAGCCAGGCTTATCGGCAGCGAAGGTGGCACAGGAAGTGAAGGCAATGAAGGACGAAGCCACACATCTATAATAAAAGAACTTGCTGAATCACTTGGTGTTTCAAAGCAGATTGAGTTTTATGGTTATACCAAAGATGTTTACAAAGCTATTGAGGAGATACCAGTAATTGTTTTGCCGTCCCGCTCTGCCCTGCATCATAGGGAGGGCATCCCCAACTGTATACTTGAGGCGATGAGTCTTAGAAAACTGGTTATCGCAAGCAATGTTGGCGGTGTCAGCGAGATGATAGAAGATGGCAAAAGTGGATTCCTGCATAATCCTGAAGATTTTGCAGGGCTTGCAGACAATCTTGAAAGGGTATTCAGTTCGCCGGCTGCCGATTGGGAGGATATGCGAAATGCCGCTTTTCAAAACTGGCAGCAAAATTTCACTTTCGATATTATGATAGACAAAATTATTGATATTTACAAAGAATTAGGGTTGGTTAATCATGACTAAAAAAGTGACTCTGGTCATACCAAACTATGAGAAGATATTTGAATGTTCTATTCTGTCAAAAAGACCTTTGTTGGGTATTGGGTATATTGCTGCCGTGCTAATGCAAAATGGCTGGGCTGTTAATGTTGTGGATGCGTTTGCCGAAAATCTTACACCGCAACAGGCATTAAAACGTCTTCTGGATTTTGATGCTAAAATCGTTGGGGTATCAGTTAACCTGCTTGCTTATTCGTTTTCAAAAGAGTTTACAAAACTTTGTCATAACAACGATGTAAAGGTCGTTGTTGGCGGGCCTGAGGTGATTATAAATCCTGAAGGAGTAATAAATGGAATTTCACCGGATGTGGCGGTCATAGGAGAAGGTGAACAAACTACTCTTGAATTGCTCAGCCTTCTTGAATCCGGGGGGCACTGGAATCCGGAAGTTTTGCTTAATATAAAAGGAATAGTTTTTCGTAATACCGATGGCGAAATAATTCGTACAGACACGCGGCCGAGAATGAAGAATCTGAACGACCTGCCGTTTATGCCTTACGAGCTCTTTCCTATCAAAAACTACGACCTGAGGTATGGTGTTTTGCCGCACGATCCCATTTTTTCAGTTTACACATCACGAGGCTGTCCGTTCAATTGCTCTTTTTGTTCGAATAGAGAGGTTTGGCAAAGAAAAGCATTTTATATGTCTGCTGAAAGAGTTCTCGATGAAATCGAACATATTTCAAAAAAATATATGATTAGTGGAATTAATTTTCATGACGATTGTTTTCCATTGAACAGGCAGAGGGTCGTTGATATTTGCGAGGGTTTATTAAAAAGAGATATTAAAATTTCGTGGATGTGTCCGGCACGAGCGGACAAGGTCGATGAGGAGTTGTTGAAACTGATGAAACGTGCCGGCTGCAGAAATATATGGTTTGGTATTGAGTCCGGCAGCGAGCGAATACTTTCGCTTATAAGAAAAGAAATCGATACAGAACAAGCACTTGAGGCTATTCAGTTGGTCAAAAAAACAGGAATCGCTGTGGCTGCTTCGATAATGGTGGGACTTCCAACACAAACGATGGCGGAAGATATGCAGACAATTAAATTTCTCGAAAAGGCCAAGTGTACACTGGTTTATATGGCTCCATATGTGGGGTATCCCGGGTCGGATCTTTATAAAGAATTTCTGCGGGAAGACAATAAATATGTGTACAAGAGGATTGGTACGTTCGTATTGCCAAATAGCGAGGACATGACCTGGCCGGAAAAAGTAGTTTTTGCCAGAAGGTATAGTAGGAAATTCAATATGACATTCAGGCGTATTGGCTGCCAGATTAATAATTTTGGTTTATTTACTACGGCAAAAATGGGTTTAAATAAGATATTGAGCAGGAAATAAAGAAATAAATAATTTGCCTGACATATTATTCATTTCATCAAATAGTTTTGGTACGCTTTGGTATCAGAGGCAGGCCCTTGCCGTCAATTTTGCAAAAGCAGGCCACAGGGTTTTTTACTTTAACAGAACGCCATCCGGATTGTCCAACCCGTCACGGGTTATAAAGTGGTTTATCAGAAGGGCAAAAAAAACAAAACTAACTAATCTTCCGGAAAATCTCAGGATAATTACGCCTTTCTGGCTTATGCCGACAGAATTTCTGCGAGCAGTAAATCGAAAACTTGTCAGGCATACTCTAAAAAAATTCGATATAAAAAACGCTATAATTATAACCGATATCCCATCTTATAATGTTTTTGAAGTAATTGAACTGGTTCAGCCCAAGAAAATTGTTTATATCAATTCGCATAATTTGGCAGATAGTGAAGGGGTTGTCAGGGCAATCGTCGATTCAGAAAAAGCATATATCCAGCAGTCAGATATTTTGCTGGCAACTTCCGAATACAATAGAGATAAAACTATCCAAATTAGCGGCAGCAGAAAAGTCTTCAGATCGCTTCCAGGAGTAAATTTCGAACTTTTTACAAGGGCATTCAGAGGTGATGAGCCGCAAAGAGCGAAAACAATATGCTTCTTTGGCTCAATTCAAGACGCGGTTGATATTGATTTATACAATCAACTTGCAAAGCAATTCAAAATTTTATTCATCGGTGAAATACTCCCTGATGCAAAAAACCTCGTTTCCGACGTTGTGGAAGTAAGGCCCGCTGTCGGCCAGGAAGAACTGGCCAAACAGCTAAAAGAGGCCGATGTTATCGGTCTGTTCTATAAACAAACCTCATATACCGAAGGCGTTATTCCCGCGAAGGTTTTTGAATCTATGGCGACAGGCAAACCTATTCTGGTGTGCGGAATTAAAGAAGACCGTGTCTATAGCCCGTATGTTTATCACTTTGACGGTACTGAAACACAGGCTGTCGATATTATAAAAAATCTTGCGCAAACTGAAACGAAAGAAAAAATAGAAAATCGCCGGATTGCCGCAATGCAGGCCGACTGGCAAAGTCGATTCCAAAGTTTTTGCGATACGATATTTCCAGAAGACAAAGACCTGCCGAAATTTTCGGTTTTGATGAGTGTGTATAATGGAGATAGTTCTGAGTATTTCAGAGAGGCGATGGACAGCATCATTAATCAGATGGTTAAGCCTGATGAAGTCGTCCTGGTGAAAGATGGCCCTGTCAGTATGGATGTCGACGATATAATTAATGAATACATATCAAAGATGGGCGATGTTTTAAAAATTGTCAGTCTTGAAGAAAATAAAGGACTTGGTGCTGCTCTTGCTGAGGGGATTAAAAACTGCACATTTGAACTTGTTGCCAGGATGGATGCTGATGATATAAATTCGCCTGACAGATTTGAAAAGCAATTGAGGTTCTTAAAGAACAATCCGGATATAGATGTGGTGAGCTGCTTTGTGGCAGCATTTGAAAGTAGTGTTGACAAAGTATTGTTTGTCAGGCGCGGCTCGCTACTGCACGAGCAGATAGCGAAACAGTTTAGATTCAGATTCTGTATGAACCATCCGGCAAGTATGTTACGAAAATCTACTGTTCTGGAAGCAGGGAATTATATTTCCTTTACGGGCCTTGAGGATTACCATCTATGGGTCAGAATGTTGCTGAAAGGTGCCAGAATGGCCAATATAGGGCAAGTGCTTTATTATCACAGATGGCAGAGGCAACTGCTTAAAAGACGCAGCGGTGTAAAGAGAGCTTCACAGCAGATAAAGCTTCAGAGAGAATTTTTAAGAATTGGTTTTGTTACCAAACTTCAATTTTTACGCAATATCACTGTCCGCTCGCTTGCGACAGTCTTGCCGGTTGGTATGATAAGACGGCTGAGAATTTTTCTGGGCATCTGAATTGTTTTGAGTGCCCCGGCATAGTGATGGCAGGGCTAACTATTCCGGTGACTTACATCGCTCGGCTTTTAGTTGGTGCAAAAAAAAGGCCGCTTAACTAAGCGGCCTTTTG
The DNA here is from genome assembly GCA_021108375.1 of Anaerohalosphaeraceae bacterium. GTDB lineage: Bacteria > Planctomycetota > Phycisphaerae > Sedimentisphaerales > UBA12454 > JAIORA01. Next base: position 10,498 of record JAIORA010000038.1, on the reverse strand, counting down.
GAATTTGTTGGAAAATTATTAAAACTCCCCTATCCACCAGTCAGCGAATATAACATAGTCATAGAAGTCCACATCAGCGGACTCGTCCAAATCGGCACAGCCGCAGAAAGCATTGTTTGTATTGCAACCGGTATTGAGCCATTGCTCAGAAAAAATTCTCATATCGTCGGGAGTTGTTGACTCGGTGTAAATAATATCAGTGATATTAGGAGCTGTATACAAGTTGGCAGCAGGATTATTCTCCTCAATTTCCCTGAGATAGTAACACCATGATATGTGGCTAAAGGGGTTGTAGCTGAGACTAAGCGTGATCAAATTGGTGTAACTCGTAAGGTCGTTAATATCTTCTATATTGTTGAGTGCAAGCCACAGATATTCAACCTCATTAAGGTCAGTAAGTGGCGAAATATCAACTAAATTGACATCCATAAGCCCTATTTGTACCAGATCGTTCATATCCGACAAAACGCTGATGTCTGGAATACTTGGATTGAATGACAAGTAAAGATATTTGAGTTTGTTTACCGCTGCGAGGGAGTTAATATCCTGAATAAGGTTATCGTGAAGATTCAGATACAGCAACTCTGTCAGGCCCGCAACGTTGCTCATATCGGAAATACGGTTTAAAGCTAAATTTAAACTGCCCAATTCTGTGAAATTTGACACAACATTCATATCAGCAATGTCGCAGTTATGCGCCCACAGAGACCATAGGTCGGCCATGTTTATCAAAGGATTCAAGTTTTCCAAGTTGGGGTTTTCGCTCAACTGCAGATATTCCATCTTTGTTAAACCGGTTAGTGGGACAAGAGTTGTGATGAGATTGTTATGAACATAGAGGGAGTGCAGGTTTATTGCAGTCTCAAGACCGGTTAAATCGGTAATTGCCAGGGAATTGGCATCAAGATATGTGAGATTGTGCATATCGGCGACGTTGGGGTCATAGGTGATACCAAGCTCAGTTTTAATGGCAGCTTTAAGGTTTGGATCCGGGATGTATACCGCAGCGTTAGTGAGAGTTGCCGACAACAGCACCAATAAAGTTAATAGTGTAATACGTTTCATAATTTTGTCTCCAAATAAGGGTTCGCACTTTCTAATTCACTGTTCTTTTTTTTCAATTAAGTACAGAGAGGAATAGTCCTGCCCATCTGTCCGAACAAGTCGATTCTCCTAACAACTTTCTATTTTGCCTAAATTGTACATCTGCCTTAGATTACCAATCTTTCGTGATTTTGTCAAGGTATTTCTCATCTTTAACAGTCCAAAAGGGGGTTTGGTATCAATAACTTGTTTCCATACAATGAGTTATAGCTTGTGAGGTGTTGAAAATCGCTGAAATTAGCGAAGTTTTTCGGATTGCGATTTTGAGCTAACTTGTTGTTGAGAAAGAAGTTGTGGCGTTATGGCGAGAAGGTTTTTTATTAGAAAATGATTGGGGCAGAGGCGACTTTTTGATGGGGGCTGCTATGGGGGTATTGAAACGTTGGTATTTATGGGACATTAGCTTTAAGATGGGATGTAAAAATTACAGAAAAGTCAAATTTTTTAGATGCTGATTCCACAGATTCCGCGGATTAAAAAACAAGATTTCGCAATGACAACAACCCTCTGATGAATCAGGGGGCTAAATAACTCGGCCGTACCGGCCGAGGCTAAACGGTGATGGGAAAGGGATAAACAATATGTAGGTACCCCCGGGACAAGACCCAGGGGCTAGTGGCGATGTGGGTGGGATTAGGAAATTATGCAGGTACGAACCCCCGCAAGTGTGAGACAGGGTTAAATAAAAACAGAATATCTGGGGTAAAAAATGATGATGAACTTGAATTTTGGAAAAAATCTGGCATAATCAAGAACCCAAACGGTGTTTTGGCCGTATCTTTTTTAAACCTTTTTAGTAGGTTTTAGCTGCCGTTTTTTGAACAGACAGGAATCGAACAAATATAAGGAGAGGTTTTTATGATGGATGTTAAACAAATTGGTGAACTTGTTGAGAAGAAGAGTGAGTTTGTCGGCGCACTGTTTTCGGAAATGGATAAGGTTATTGTCGGGCAAAGGTATATGCTCGAAAGAATGCTGATAGGGTTGCTGGCAGGCGGGCATATTTTGCTTGAGGGTGTGCCGGGACTGGCAAAGACGATGGCGGTTACGGTTTTGGCTGGCGCGATAAAGGCGGACTTCAAGAGGATTCAGTTTACGCCTGACCTGCTGCCGGCAGATTTGGTCGGTACGCAAATTTACAGGCCATCGGATGGTGAGTTTCAGACGAGGACAGGCCCGATATTTGCGAATATCGTTTTGGCAGACGAGATAAACAGGGCGCCGGCGAAAGTTCAAAGCGCTTTGCTTGAAGCGATGCAGGAAAAACAGGTTACTATCGGCGATGAAAGTTTTGCTCTGCCGAGACCATTTCTCGTTCTGGCGACGCAAAACCCTATCGAGCAGGAAGGAACTTATCCGCTGCCGGAGGCGCAGCTGGACAGGTTTATGCTGAAATTGAAAATAGACTATCCGACTAAAGAGCAGGAGAGAAAAATTCTTGAGCGGATGGCTTTTACTGACAAAAAGCTCAATGTTAATCCGGTTATCAATTCCGAAGATATTTTGGAGTTGCGGGATGTTGTTGACCAGATATATATCGATGACAAAATAAAGGATTATATCGTTGATGTGGTTTTGGCAACTCGTGAGCCGGGGAAATATGGACTCGATTTGAAAGAGCTTATAAGTTTTGGAGCATCGCCGAGAGCGACTATATTTTTGGCAGTTGCGGCCAAGGCGCACGCGTTTATTCAGCAGAGAGCTTATGTAACGCCGCAGGATGTTAAAGCGATTGGGGCCGACATACTCAGGCATAGAGTGATTGTCAGTTATGAGGCACAGGCCGAGGACAAGACCAGCGAAGATATTATCCAGACAATTTTTGATAATATCGAAGTTCCATAACCTTAGAGCACGAGAGATTGGAATATGATACCACCGGAATTGATAAAGCAAATCAGGCGGATACAGATATATACCTCGCGAATGGTTAACGCAAGTTTTGCCGGGCAGTATGAGAGTGTGTTTAAGGGCAGGGGGATGCAGTTCGACCAGGTGCGGGAATATGTGCCGGGCGATGATATAAGGAGTATCGACTGGAACGTTACTGCCAGGACTTCCCGGCCGTACATTAAGCAATTTGTTGAAGAACGCGAAATGACGGTTATATTTGCTGTTGACCTGAGCGCTTCGGGGGCGTTTGGGACGAAAGGGAGAATGAAGAATACATTAGCTGCTGAGTTCTGTGCGGTTATGTCGTTTGCGGCGGCGAAAAATAATGATAAGGTCGGGCTGTTGATTTTTACCGATGGTATCGAATTGTATATACCTCCGAAAAAAGGCAGCGGCCATATACTGAGGCTCATTCGTGAGCTATTGTATTTTGAGCCGAAATCGCAAAGGACGGATATTAGCGAGGCGGTTGATTATCTTGCGAGGGTTACAAAGAAAAAAGCGACGATATTTGTAGTCTCGGATTTTTTGACGGAAGAAATCAAAAAACCTTTGAGCAGGCTCAACAAAAGACACGATGTTATTGCTGTTAATGTCTCCGACCCGGCAGAAAAAACGATGCCCGTGGCAGGGCTGGTTGAGCTTGTCGATGCCGAGAGCGGCGAGATGATGACAGTCGATACGGCAAGTAAGGCTTTTAGACAGGCATACCTTGACAGCAGTCGGCGGCGTGGCGAAAAATTGAAAGAGACGCTGCGAGCGGTCAAGATTGATAGCATTAATGTTAGCACGGATAAATCGTATATCAACGATGTGGTAGAGTTTTTCAGGATGAGGCAGAGGCGATTTTGAAAAAATATATTTTGATGATATTGCTGGCGGCGGCAGTTTTTTTCGCTGGATGCAGGGATTCCCAAGACGGCCCGGCTGATGGGGCGGCTCTGGAAAAGGTTTTTCAGAGAGGGCCATTTGAAGTTCGTCTTGTGGCCAGTAGTGCGAAAATCAATATCGCACAAACTTTAGTGCTGGATATTATTGCCTCGGCGGATAAAAAGTATCGGCCTGCTTTTGCCGCTGCTGAGGAGATAACGGGCAAGTTTGATATAATCGAAACTAAGCAACTGCCTCAGAGGTTGGGCGATGAGGGGGAAGTCGTTAGCGGCGTTAGTTTTGTGCTGGAACCGGCGGAGACAGGCACGCTCGAAGTGCCGCAGATGTCAGTGAAGTTTTATGACGCTAACAGCTCATCAGGAAAATTCAACGAGGTATTGACCGAGCCTGTCGAAATTGAAGTTGCTGCGGTAATTGCCGATGCTGATGCCAATACTCCCATAGCTGATGTTGAAGGTGTTGTCGGGATTGGGCGAAATTGGGGGCTGATAATTTCGTTAATCGCAGCTTTTGCTTTGGCGATTGCGGGGGGAATAGTCTGGCTGTTAGTGAGGAAAAGCCATCAGGTTGCTGTGCAGCAGCGGATTTATAAAAGTGCGCACAGGATAGCGAAAGACGCGATTGAAAAGCTGATGCAGGAGAACCCGGCGGCTCAGGGGCGGGTTAAAGAATTTTATGAAAAGCTCACCTGTATCATAAGGGGCTATATCGAAAATCGTTTTGATATAAACGCGCCTGAAAAAACGACGGAGGAATTTCTGGCTCAGGCAAGGGGAGAAAAAGTTTTTGAAGATGCGGACAGGCAGATGCTGGCGGAATTTTTGACGCATTGCGACCTGGTTAAATTTGCGAGGTATCAGCCGAGCGAAGACCAGAGGGTAAAGAGTACGAATCTTGCGAGCGATTTTGTTGAAAAGACAAAGTCTGAGGATAAGCTCGTTGATGTTACCGACAGCGGTGATTCGCGAGGAGGTGTGAGCTGATGGAATTTTACTGGCCGTGGGCTTTTGCGATGCTGGTTTTGCTGCCGGCGTCGGCATATCTGATGATGCGAAAAGACAGGATTGCCGGAATCAGGTTTTCCAGTTTTGTCGATATTAAAAATAGTCCGGTTTCGGTAAGGGCCAAAATGAGTTGGCTGCCGATTGCGTTGCGGATGGTTTGTCTGCTGTGTTTGATAACGGCTTTTGCGAGGCCCAGAAAGGGGACGACGCTTACGGAGGTTTCGACTGAAGGGGTGGCGATGGAAATTGTGGTTGACCGGTCGTCGAGTATGGCAGAGGAGATGAGCTATTTCGGCAGGAAGATGAGCAGGCTTGAAGTGGTTAAGGATGTGCTGGAAAAGTTTATCAACGGAGATGGTGATAAGTTTGCAGGCAGGGCGGGTGATATGATAGGGCTTATCAGTTTTGCCAGGTATGCCGATACGCAGTGCCCGCTGATTCTTGGGCACGAGGTGCTGGATGAGTTTCTAAAGGCTGCCGAAATTGTTACGCAAAGAAGCGAAGATGGCACCGCGATAGGTGATGGGCTGGTGCTTGCGGCGGCGAGGCTGGAAAAATGTGAAGAAGAAATTTTGCGAAGAAAATCGTCGAAGAATCTTGCCGGTGGTATCGGGGCAGGGAGTGATGATTTTAAGATAAAAAGCAAGGTCGTTATTCTGCTGACCGATGGGATTAATAATGCGGGTGATTATTTGCCGATGGAAGCAGCGAAGTTGGCTAAGGGGTGGGGGGTAAAAGTTTATACTATCGGTATAGGCTCTGACAGCAGGGGCAGGCGAGTGATGGGTTTTACTATGCCGGGGTCAAATAATCTGGACGAAAAATTGCTTAAGCAAATTGCGGAGGAGACGGGCGGCCTTTACGGCAGGGCAGATGACGCGAAATCTTTGCAGTCGCTGGTGGAAAAAATTGACCAGCTCGAAAAGACGCAGGTAAAAGCGATTAAATTTGTGCGATATGATGAGAAGTTTGCTTTGTGGGCTTTTGGCGGGCTTATCGCTTTGGTGTGTGAGATTTTTTTAAGGTCTTCGGTTTTCAGAAAGATTCCATGATTTTAGGTAATTATAATGCGTTGTGGCTTTTGTTTGCTGTGCCGATGATTATCGTGCCGGTATATCTGTGGTGTTTTTTGCGGAAGAGGCGGGCGTTGAATGTTTTTGCCGAGCGAAAACTTATGGAGAGCATCAGCGCATCGGCGAGTTTTAAAAGGCAGGTTTTCAAAGCTGTTTTGCTTACGGCCGCATTCGTTAGTATTGTCGCGGCACTGACCGAGCCAAAATGGAATAAGCGCACGAGGGAAGTTAAGCATAAAGGCAGAGATGTCGCGGTCGTGCTGGACGTTTCGCGGTCGATGCTGGCAGAGGATATTAGTCCGAGTCGGTTGGAGCGAGCGAAGATTGCGATTGGCGACCTCATAGAGGCGATGGCTGGGGATAGAATTGCGATAGTAACGTTTGCCGGCAACAGTACCGTTAAATGTCCGCTGACGCAGGACTATGCTTTTGCGCGAATGGTTGTTGATGATATAACCACCGAGAGTACCAGCAGAGGCGGGACGATGATAGGCGATGCGCTGCGAAAGACCGCTGATGAAGTGCTGGGCGATACTCAGGGCAGGTACAGAGATATTGTTCTTATAACCGATGGCAGCGACCAGGAGAGTTTTCCGGTTGAGGCGGCGCAGAAATGCAGCGAAAAGGAAATAAGGATTCTCGCAATCGGGCTGGGCAGCAGCGATGAAGGTGCGCGGATTCCGATGGTTGGAAATGGCGGAGAGAAAACTTTTTTGAAATATAACGGACGCGAAGTGTGGGTTAAGCTCGAAGGGGAATTGCTCAGGCAGATTGCCGCTGCGAGCGAAGGTGGTATGTATCTGGCGGTCGAGCCGGGCACAACGTTTAATCTCGACCAGATTTATGACCAGTTGATAGCTTCGGCGCAGAAACGAGAGCTTGAAACGGCGGCGGTAACCGAATATGATGAACAGTTCCAGATATTTATCGGGCTGGCTTTGATATTGATTTTTTGTGAGGCGATTGTTAGTGAACGCAGGAAAGTATAATTTGTTCTGTTTGTTAATTGTTTTACTGCTGGCAACAGTGGCGATGGCAGAGTCGGCAAGGTCTGTTGTGGCTTTGGGGAATGAGTTGTATAATCAGGGCGAATTTGAAAAAGCAGTTGAAAAATATGACAGTGCGATAGCTCTCGATGATAAATCAGCGGAGGCGGTTTTCAATAAGGCCGACAGTTTGTATCGGCTGGGCGATTTTGCGGAGTCGGTTAAGCTCTATAATGATGCCGCGATTATGGCTGGCAATGACGAGCTTGTTCTCAAGTCGAGATACAATCTTGGCAATTGCTATTTTCAGCAGGGACATCAGGCGGCTGGAGAAAATCCGCAGAAAGCTATTAAGGATTTGACTCAGGCAATCGGGTATTGGCGAAAAGTGCTCGATGTTGCTCCGGCAAATGAAAAGGCAGCGGGCAATATGCAAATCGCAAAGGCGCTGGCCCGGCAGCTTAAAGAGCAGATGCAAAATTCCAGGCCCGACCCCGATTCACAGCCCGACCCGAATCAGCCTCAAGACCCTAACGGCCAACAGCAGTCAGGCGGTGAGAATGACCCGAACAATCAGCAGGAGCAAAACAGTCAGCAAAACTCTGACCCTAATCAGGCGGATGACGCGAATGAAAATCAGCAGCCACAGCCAGAACAACCGGCTCAGGAGCAACAGGAACGAGAGCAGGATATGACCGCTCAGCAGATACTGGAAAAGGAACAGCAGCAGAAAAAGCAGAGGCAGATGCTTATTAAAAGTCAGGGCCGGAAAGTCGATAGGGATTGGTGATGGGCAAGGGGTTCAGAAAATATATTTATATCGCCTGCGTATTGCTCGTTTACGGCTTTGCTGAAAAAGCGGTATCAGGGGAGATTAAGGTTTATGCTCAGGTGAGCAATTCGGATACGATATACGCTGGCGAGAGCTTTTCGTATTATGTCGTTATCGAAGGTGATAACAGAGCGGCTGATGTGGATTTATCGTCGATGGCAAAGTACGAGCCGGTGAGTATTGGCAATAAGGATTACTCCCAGACATCGGTGAGTATTATTAACGGCAGGACGACGCGGCAGGAGAAAAAACAATTTGTGATGGGCTATGGCCTTACAGTTAATGTTGCTGGTGTGGTAACGCTGCCATCTGTTAAAGTTGAAGTTGGCGGCCAGACATACGCCACTAATCCGGTTGCGATAAATGTTGTTCAGCCAGCGCAGAGCGATAAGCTTGAGCTTGATATAAGGCTGAGCGAGAATAAATGCTTTGTCGGTCAGGCGATTTTTGCTACGGTAAAGTTTTACGTTCTTACAAATATAGGTTCATTCAATTTCGACCTGCCCATTTTTGATGAAAATCTTTTTTATATCGAAGAGCCGGATGCGGAAATTCCAGGAGCGAGGGAGTATATGCTGCGGTCGGGGGTTAAAGTTAATGTCGTTCAAAAAAAGACAACTCGCAATGGCAGGGACGCTATCGAGATTTCCTTTACGAAGGTTCTCATTCCAAAAAAAGCGGGCGTTTTTGATATTGCCGCGTCAACTGTTTCGGCGGACGTGATTATTGGCAGGAGCAGGGGTAATTTTTTCTTCGATACGCAGAACGAATACAAAAAGTTTATGACAAAATCGAATCCGAGCAAAATTGAGGTGCTCGATTTGCCGCAGGATTCCAAGCCAGCAGGATTCTACGGTTTGGTGGGTAAGTACGATATTTCCGCAAGTGCTGAACCGGTTGATGTGAGCGTGGGAGACCCGATAACGCTGACGATAAAAATTAAGGGACGGTATCTTAAACCGGTCCTCTGGCCGAGACTTGAATCTATTGAGGGCTTTGCTGAAAAGTTCAAGATATCAGCGGAAAGAAGCTCGCCGAAAATCGAAAATAAGAGCAAGGTTTTTACCCAGACCATTCGTCCTGCGGGTAACAATGTTTTGCAGATACCGGCGATACCGTTGGCATATTTTGACCCGGAAAAAAGGCAATATGTTGTTGTCGAGAGTGAGCCTGTAAAACTGAATGTCTCGCAGACGAAGATACTAACAGGTAAAGACCTTGAAGGTTTTGGCGGGGTGATGGTCAGCAGCGAAGTCGAGGCGGTTATGAAAGGGTTGTCGGCAAATTATCAGGGTGCAGATGTGCTTGAGGATATGAAGTTTTCGTCTTTGGCGGTGGTAATGTCGCCGGGATATGTGATTATCTGGGTCCCGGCAATAATTTTTCTGGCCGCAAGTATTGTTGTGAAAATTATCTCCAGTAAAGACCCCGCAAAAATTGCTGCCAGGGACCAGCGCAGAGCGGCGAAGGTCGCGGTCGATGAAATTCGCAACGCGGATGCAGATATTGCGAAGGATTTTGCCAGTGCTATGAAAAAATTTGTGGGGAGAAGATTTACTATCGAGTCTGGCTCGCTGACTTGTCAGGATTGTTACAGGGTTATTGCTGAAAAGTGCGGTGATGAAGAAACAGCGGCAAAATTCAGGGACCAACTATTTGAATTTGAAGAGGCTATCTACTGCGGAGGTAAAATTGAAATCACAAAAGCCCAAAGAGAGAAAATTTTGGGGCTTATAAAACTAATAGATAAAAAAGCGAAGGCGTAAATGAAAAGATTTTCGGTTTTAATTTTTGTTTTATGTGTATGTTTCGTCCCGGCAGGAGCCTTGGCAGCGGAAAGCAAAGATGAGCTTGCGATGTTTGCCCAGGCCAGCGAAGCATTTAGTAAAGCAAACGAATTGGCGAACGAACCAGCCAGGGCAGAGCAATTTTATGCAGAGGCGATTTTAGGATATGAAAAAATCGTTAGCGATTACGAAATTCACAATGCTAAACTTTATTATAATCTGGCTAACGCGTATTTTCTTAAAGGCGACATTGGCAGGGCGATATTGAATTATCGGCGAGCTGAAAAATTAAGTCCTGGAGATGAGGCGATTGAGAAAAATCTTTCGTTTGCCAGGAGCAGACGGATAGACAGAATCGAGACTCCGGCGAAGGAAATGGTTTTGAAGACGTTATTGTTTTGGCATTACGATTTTTCGCCTCAGGCAAGAAGTCTGGCCGCCTGTGTATCTTTCGCGGCGGTATGTGTTTGTTCAGGGTTTTTGGTATTGAGGGGGAGGAATAATTTTTTGACGGCTGCGGTTGTTTTGTGCGGAATAGTTTTTTTGTGTCTTGCCAGCTCGGTAGTTGTTGAACAGGCTTGTGTTCAAAAGCAGAGTTGCGGGGTTATAGTTGCTGAGGAAGTTGTTGCGAGGCAGGGCGATGGCGAAAATTATATGGCGAGTTTCAAAGAGCCGCTCCACGCCGGCAGCGAATTTGAGTTGGTCGAAAGCCGGGGCGGATGGTTGCATATCAGACTCGGCAACGAGTCTCAGGGCTGGATAAGAGTAGATGCCGCTGAACTGATTTGAATTTTCTTGCAATGACGATGATTTTTTTATAGATTACTGCCTTGCCTGGAGAGGTGGCAGAGTGGCTGATTGTGCCGGTTTCGAAAACCGGTGAACCGTTAGGTTCCGCGGGTTCGAATCCCGCCCTCTCCGTTTTATT
>JAIORA010000035.1 GCA_021108375.1 Anaerohalosphaeraceae bacterium | reverse complement strand
GATTTCTCCGCTCCATTCGCTTCGCTCGTTCCGGTCGAAATGACAATGGCGCACTTAATAATCAAAATCGCTATAATACACCAAAATTTATATACTTATATGTTTTTGCGACTAAAAACGAAATGCAAAATTTCATACTTGATTTTCGACTTGGAACTGCGTACCATACCGTCTTTCAGGTACTTGGCGGCGTAGCTCAGTTGGTTAGAGCGCGGGATTCATAAGCCTGAGGTCGATGGTTCGAATCCATCCGCCGCTATTTAAGGCAATTTCTGCCGCAAGTTAAAAGTGGACTTCCAAAATCTGATTTTTTTTGGATTTTCAATTTTTTTGCCCCCATCGTCTAGCGGCCTAGGACGCCGGGTTCTCATCCCGGTAACAGGAGTTCGAGTCTCCTTGGGGGTATTTTTTTCGCCGCCTGCAAACGTGAATATCCAGAAACTAAACAGGGCGGTTAAAACCCTCTTCCGCCCCGCCTCTCTCAGGTTGCCAAAGCAAATGATGATTGCAATATCAATACAGAAGATATGTTCAAACTGACGGCACAATGGCTAAGCGAAGAGTACGGCAATTGTAATCAGGGTACTTCTTCCGGCATGTCGTTCAACTATATATTTCCTTTTACTATTTTGGCAAAATTCATTAAACTCACCTCCTATGCAGGATTTTTTTAATACAACCGATACTGACCAAAGATTTATGCAGGCAGCTTTGATTCAGGCCCAGATTGCCGAGGAAAACGGTGATGTCCCCGTCGGAGCAGTCATTGTCTGCGAAAACAAAATAATCGCAAAGGGCTATAATCAGCGGCAGCAGCTCAACGACCCTACCGCTCACGCTGAAATTATCGCCCTGACAGCAGCGGCAGAGTCTATCGGCAACTGGCGATTGGAAGGATGCAGCATTTACGTTACGTTAGAACCCTGCTGTATGTGTGCCGGTGCCCTGCTGCTAGGCAGAGTTGAAAGACTTATTTACGGCTGCGATGACCCCAAAGCCGGTGCCTGCGGCAGCCTTTATAATATCGTTCAGGATGAAAGACTCAATCATCGGATTGAAATTACTAAAGGCATTTTAGAGACGGAATGCAGCGGCCTGCTGACAGATTTTTTTGCAAGAAGACGCAGAGAAAATGACAACCAGTAAACTCGCCATCGACAAATTCGCCTCGGCCATTCTACATTATGATGTCTTTTTCAAAGTCCCCTGCCACCCCGCCGGAAACTATGAAAGCCATCACCTTTGAGCTTTCAACGTCCAATGGTGTTACTCTTGAGGATTCAAAAATCAAAACCGAGCCTGCGAAATTATACGATTGCGGAAAATATACCGCAACGTGATTATCGAGTCCTATATTTTCCAGACTGTCACGCGTTATGAAACCAGCCGCCTTTGCACCGCCGGGCATTAACTCGACCAATACCGGCCTGTCGAAACTTTTCTTTTCACCTGCAAAGGCCTCGATGAAATCTTTCAGCGAGGAATATAAGAGCTTGACCAGCGGCAAACGTGTAAAAAGCCTGTCGATAAGCAGGAAAAATTTTTGGCCTATAAAATTGGAAGCAAAAAAGCCAATCAGCGTAATAGCTGCAATTATTATTACCAGTCCTGTGCCGGGAATATGGATAATCAGAAACCGTCCCAACAGATTGTCAAGCGTCGTAAATGCCCAGATTATTAGTGAAATCGTAATTGCTGCCGGAACAAATACCAGCAGGCCTTTGAGAAAATATCCGATAATCCTTTTCATACTCTACCCTTTCCTGTTTATAATTCATCCCAAAAACCATAATAAACACCATCCGTGGCATTGCCAGTGCCAAAAATAAGGGTTTTGGGATAGCTTCTGAGAAATCATTATGAGCAACACAATACTTAAAAGCAAGCTGATTTTAGAGTTGAAAAACAACACAAAAACCGATATCCTTTTGCTTTCTTTATGGAGAGGTGTCCGAGTGGCTTAAGGAGCAGCCTTGGAAAGGCTGTGTACGGCTTGTCTGTACCGGGGGTTCGAATCCCCCCTTCTCCGTTTTTTATGCGCTGGCATAAAATATAAATTCGGGATGAGAACACCCTTGTCGCGACAGCGACAACACGGGGGTTCGACAAAAGCGGAGCGTTGCCCGCAAGAATCCGCCAAAGGCGGCAGCGGAATTCCTCTTTCTCCGTTTTTTATGCGCAAAACAAAAAACAGAATCGCTATTTTTTGCTTTAGAGTCCTTTCAATTCGCTTATTATTCCAATCACAGCTTTAACCTTTTTCGTTATTTCTGCCCAATCTTTAGCGGCAACGGACTCTTTGGTTATAAGCTTTGACCCCATCCCAACACAGGTTGTGCCGGCATTAAACCACTCGGTAAGATTTTCTTTCGTAGGAGCTACCCCGCCGGTAGCCATAATATCTGTCCACGGCTGAGGAACTTTGACGGCCTTTATAAAACTCGGCCCTCCTACTTCCATCGCAGGGAACAGTTTGCAAATTTCCACGCCAAGAGTTTCTGCCTTGTGGATTTCCGTTACACTGCCACAACCGGGAATGTAAGGGATTTTTCTCTTGTTGCAGAGTATGGCAGTTTCTTCATCGATGCTCGGACTAACTAAAAAATCGGCTCCTGCGGCAATGAACATTGCAGCAGTCGGTGCATCGCATATAGTGCCAGCCCCTAAAATCAGCTCCGGACGATTTTCATCCCTGAACTGTGCGAGCTTTTTGAAAAGGTCTATTGCCCTATCGCCGCGATTAGTTAATTCGACAGTTTTCGCACCGCCATCGGCGCAGGCACAAATGATATTCTTTGCCGTCTCAAAATCACCGTTATAAAATATCGGTACGAGTCCGATTTGCTTAATTGCAGTTAAAACCTCAAGTCTGTTGTGTTGTGCCATTTCAGCAATTCCTTATCAGATTTTATAAATTTCAACTCGGTTTTTATTTGCTGTTGCTATAGCGATGATTATAATCAAGGGTTCTACCTTGTAAAAGCCAAAAATAAGGAATTTACCCTTAATTCTCTTGCAATAATGCATAGTTATATGTACAGTTAGCGGGAATTTGCATATCGCAGGTTTTTTAAGCAAAATATCAGGGCCCGTAGCTCAGTTGGTCAGAGCAGTGGACTCATAATCCATTGGTCGAAGGTTCGAGTCCTTCCGGGCCCATTTTGGGGTGTCTTGCACAGTTTCGCAAGCTTCTATTTTTTGTAGATTACTCTCGCAAATATAAGGGTTTACATCACCCTCTGAATTACTTTCATGCGACTCAGTTCTACTCAATTCTGCTGTAGTCTGCACCGGATTCTGCACCCTCTTGGATTTGGCGGTTTCGCTAAGTATTTTATCAACAGCGTGTTGTGAGTTTTTGTTCGAATCCTGCCGGGTGTATTTGTAATATGTTGATTGGAGAGGGGTTATGGACGTTGGCTGTTTTTTATGGATTTTAAGTTTTCTGTTCTATTATTCAAACTTAAGTGAGCCAAAATATTGAGGCAAATGAAAGTTAGGCGTCGGATTTTCAACGACAGACCAAGTCAAATAATGCGGATGTGAGGTGCCGGAAGCACACTTATAAAAATTAGCTTTCCAGATTACGCCTGGCTGAGGCTTTGTTATTTTGCCGTATTGGGCAATTACATCAAATGGCAGTTTATAGCTTAGTGTCCAGACAATCGGCTCTGTTATTTCATCTTCGATAATTTTGGGCAGCGAATGACTTAATTTAACTTTCTCACAATCCGACAGTTTTATATATTCTATCGTATTCTTTTTCTTGTCATTATAACGGAACAGCATAGTCCCGCCGCAGTTGGTCTCCAGATTGAAATATACATCTTCAAGTTCAGCATCAGGCGTAAAGAAAAATTCGACACAACTATCTTTCCAAACTTCTCCGTGGATTTTTTCGGCAACTGCCCGAACATACTGGTCTTCCACCCTGAAAAAAACATACAAATTATCGTCGTCGTAAAGAAGTTTTGCCTGTGTCTTTGGAAAATGCTCAGGCTTATCACCCATATAATTCGTCAGTTCAAGCACACCGGCCTGTTTCCACTGTCCTTGATTCCATTGATTGTTGACATCTATCGTTTCCAGTACTCGTTTGACATTATAAGACATCGGCTTGGCTGTCTTTTTGGTTTCTGTGATGCCTGTTGAATCAGACTGTGTCAGGGATAAAATCTGCAAGAGTATCCATTCGCGAAGCTCTTCAAATCGAAAATTTGGATACTGGGTATAATTCCGCCACGGAATCTCGGCTATGCGCCGGTTCAGTTCGACACGAATATCTCCTGCCTCGTTATCGCTGCGTTTCTCGATAAGCCTATCCAGTGTGCTGACTGCGCGGTAATCCTGCCATCCCTGCCGCAGGGCTTCCCACTGCAAAGTCGGTCGAATGCCACAACCATCGGCTGTATCGGGATAAACGGTACAAGCTTCCTTTCGTTCTTTCCCTGGCTCGCTCGCATCGAAATCATTCTCAGAATCTTCATTCCATCGGCAAAAAGTCCACGCCCATTGAGCCTTTGCACCCGTCCGATACAGAAACAAGCCGTGCATATAGCGGTTTTCCGAGAGACAACCTTCCTGACGCGTATTTCGTGTGTGTGGCCCCTGTGGGCTATAGTTTGCATAGCAGCCGGAAGCATAATGCCAAAATACATCACCGGATTCAGCGGAGGATTTCCTTCGTTGCCGGGCTTCTTCTTCACTCTTGATGTCCCAGAACCCAATCGCACAGTAGTTACGATAATCCATTACCTCATCGAGCCCGGCAGCAAGGGCCCCGGCGTATGTTGTTGAGCACGTCTTGAATCCGTGTTTTTTTGCTGCGCCAAGAACTCTGATAGCTCTATCCAGTTTTTCGCCGCGTTTTGCCTCGTCAACACCGTGAATCAGTGGCTCGGGCCAAGACGGCTTCACTGCTGTCTCACGAATCTGCTTAAATACCTGGTCAACCAGACGACCATATTCAGGCGTATAACTCCGCCCTGTTGGTTCCTCAAGCCCCGATGCCGCAGTTAATGTTTGTTCCATTTTGTAGGGATTGATAATATATGGATGACTGGTAAAACCGGCCTCGATATAAAGACGCAGCGTTCTGGCGAATCGGGTCATATCCAGCGTATATTCACCGTTGGAATAACTCGGCTGAACTATTGGTGTGGCAGCGACAAGATGCAGGCTGTTAAAACCATGTTCCCGAACTTCCTTGAGTTCAGCTAATATCCGCTCATCGGTGTACCACTGGCTTTGTCTAAACCAGCGAATCGGGTCGATGTACAAGCCGAAAACAACATCCTTGGGCTGACTAAGCTCAACCGGAAGAACTTTAACCGAAACATCAAAACCCGACACAGTTTTTCCAGCGGCCTTTATTACCCATCGCCCGACATAAGTATCGTTTGCATCAAGGGGCATTTTCAGGCTGAGAGTATATTGTTTGACCAGACCAGCGTTCAGCTTATGTTCTTTCATCGGTTCGATAAGCTCAGGAACAATCCAGTAGGCCGGCGGCACGCCATCTCTATCACTAAAATGAGTTCTTTGCGGCCAATATCGCAAGCATCCCAATTCAATGTCTGGCATTGAGCTAAGACTTTTCCCGCTATCGCCGGCTTCAAGTTCCAGCGTTACATTTTTCATATCGCAGAGCGGAAGCGCTGCCATCGTGAAAAAGACCGTATCGCCCGGAGCAGCTACCCGCTCTAACGATATTATTCGCTCTTTCGGCAGCGGCAAACTGTCCGGCTGAATCCATCGCGGTTCGCAACGGGTGAACAGCATAATACCTGATGCCGTTTCCTGCTGGTTCGGATTCGCCTTCTCGGCCTCGACGATATTCACATCCACTTCGCCGTTAACCTCTTTGTAATACTGCGTCATCTCAGAATACGCGTCGTCTATGCCGGGGATGAATGCCTTTTTCGTGCGATAAAGTTTCTTTCCCCCGCTCCTAATTTCGATTGCCAAACGATAAATCGCCAAGCTGAACTCCCGCGTGTCTAATATCGCGTTGAGTTTCAAACTATCTGGGCCAGTTAAAGCAAACTCATGGCAAAGTATATCTTTTTGCCCCAGCGGGTCGTAAAGTGTAATATGGGCGGTCAACTTCCTCGACGATGCGCCAACCAGAATAGACTCGTCAAAGTCAGTTTCTATGCGCAGCTCTCCCTGTACCATTTGTATACGAAACACCGGTTTGACGCGATTAAAACGTATGTCCATAAGGTCCCAATAAACTGCTCCCTTGCCTTGAATGCGCAAAAGCGGCTTAACCCAGCACCCCTCGGCAGGTGGACGGAATTCCAGCTTCAACTGCTGCCACTGCGAACCATCAACACGCATCGATTGCAACATCTTCTTTTGCTCTTTTTTTTCCCCATCGAACAACTTAATTGTCAATTGCGCCTTGGCATCACCCTCTGTGCGAACCCACACACTCATAATGTAATCTCTTCCCGGATAGCAGAATACCGGCAGAAATTGCTCTTTCAAACTGGCAAGTTGCGACTTATCTTCCGACAATGGCGTAAGTTTCAAACACGCTTTTCCCTCATAAGCGTTTTTCTCGACCAACGAGATATTTGCATTACTTCCCTGCCACATAGATAGTGTCTCAAATCGCCCCTTCCCCTTGAGAAGGTCTGTATCCGGCAGGCCGTGTTTTACCAGCGTACCTGTCAAATCCACATTATCAAGTTCCTTTGTTTGGCAGATTGCACCTTCCTTTTCAAAAGCCGTCTTAGCAAAACAACTGCCCATAATAAGAACTGCTGCCAAAACCAACACACACATAGCAATAAATGAAGTGCCTAATTTTCTCATTTCAACATCCTTTTGAATAAAATTATTGGTAAATGTAACTTTGCTTTACAAACTTTTGGTATATTCGCTCAACGCCTGCACAATTTCAAGTTTATAGTCTGGCTCAAGGTGATAAAGTATCCGCAGCGGGCCGTCGTCGTTTTCGGCAATGACCTGTTTGGCCCAGTCGAGAATCGGCTCTGGCGAATCAGCGGAAAAATCGGCCGGCATCGGAGCAATACTAATCTGGAAGTCTTTACCGAAAACCTCTCTCGCTTTGGCAATTGATGTATCGCCACCAATATCGAGCCAGTTGAGAGAGGATATTGTCTTCATTTGTTCCAACAGGTGCGTACTCGCGCCACAGGAATGGAACCGCAAGGTGCCCAGCGATTCGGCAATGCGAGAGGCATAAGGCACAACGAATTGGGCAAACACATCCGGGTTGACCATACAGCCGGAACATTCGCCGATATGTACGGAGGTAATTGGAAGCTCGGCGATTTCGGAAAAGTGCTTCACCAGCACGATGAAGCTTTCGGTAATCCAGTCCATTACCTTGACGACCTTCTGGGGGTTCATCATCAGGTCGATGAAAATGCTCTCGCCGAGGAATTTCTGAGCTGTTGTCAGTGTTCCGTGAATGGTCGCCCTGCCGGAAACATCCCAGAAGAACGGGGGAACAGGTGTGAGTTTGCCTTGCGACCGAATCTGGCGGATTTGTTCATCAAAGAGTTTTACCAGTTTATGCTCAATGAGACTTTGCGGAGCGGGCAGTTCGTCAGAGTCTTTGCCTTTCAGGGGCGTTATTGATATATCGGCATCCATCGAATCGTTTGGAATGAATTCGGCGCCGATGAGCATACCCAGAATCATATTAGGCTGAATCCCGCCAACTAAAACTTGATCGTCAGAGAAATATGCGTATTCGCCGAGATTGGATTCGGTATAAAAAATGTCCAGACTTCTCAGTTCGCCTCTGGCGTATTCGTTGCAACGACGGTCAACCTCAAGACGCTTTTGAATATTGAAGTAGTATTCCCTGTCGAACGCCACATCCAGTACCCTGGCCATCCAGCCTTTGGATAGCGAGCCGACCAGAGAAATATTCGAAGTACTCATATGTTGTTCCCTTTATGTAGCAAGATACTTGTTTTCCTATCGGATAAATGCCCTGCTCAAATTAAGGATCGAGGCTTTGGCGGCATTAACCGGCTCGCCGCTCCGTTGCCTTCTCACGGGTTCTGCTGGGACATGGACTTGCGGGCGTCCCATCGGCCCACGAAGCTGTCGAACAGGGCGTACTCTTTTCATCGAGGATTTCCGGGACCGACTCCACCACTCCTTGAGGAATCCTCTCCTGTGACCAGAGTCTTCTCCAATTTTGGCAGGTTGCAAATCGGCAACACGCGTATCGCATCCAGCCAATGTTCGAATGGCACTGCCTCCAGGTCGTCTCCGGGTGCGGTCCAAGCAAGCACACCCGCCCTGGCCACCGAAGGCTGGCATACGTCGAGCGAATCCCAGGTCGTTGCCAAGAGTCCCCGAAGGTTGTGCTTCTTCGCCGTGTTGACCATCGCGATGGTGTTCCGCTTACTCTTCCAAGGGCAGACAACGACGGGGAAGCCCTTATCGTGGAAGTACTTTGGCACGGGCCACTCACTATATTGCTTGTAGTTCCACGCGGCAATGATCGTGTCTTTGGGCAACTTCGGCAGGGCCAAGTGCGTATTGAACGGTGGAACGCTGTTGGCCGGCTTCTGGCGGCCCAGTTGTGGATGGTTCTTTTGGAGGAACATGTCATGCCACATAAACACCTGAACGTTCCGACGGGCGAAGTACGCATGTAGCTTATGCAAGTGCTGATCGATAAGTTCCAGCGGCTCGTCGCCGCGGCACTCGCGGCTTTCGGTAAGTCCCAGGTGTCCCCATGCCTCGTCCATCCCCACGTGAAAGTAGCGTGCCGGCGCAAACAACTCCAATAGCTCGCCGTATCGGTCGAACAGGTGATCGTAGATGTCCGGATTCGACAGACAGAACGACCAGCCGTCAGGCTCGTAAATGTTCTTGTGCTGTGGATAACGGTCTAGTACGACGTGCTCTCCCGCCCGGCTGCGCATACCGCTGGCGTGTCCCCATGAATTGAGCATGGGGATCATCTCCATGCCGAGTGCGTGGCCAAGACGCACGAGCGGACGGATCTGCTCGTGGCTGTAGGCGTTTTCGTAAGCCGTTTCGGGCCGCTTCTTCGATTTCAGTGAAGCCCAAGGCTCAATCACTACGGCGTTGTACTTGAACCGCGCGGCCAACAAAATCATCTGTCGCACGGCGGCCAGTTCCGTGTTCGGAAAAATGCAGATATGGACGCCGCGAAAGCTGAGCTGCGGATAGTCGGCGATCCGTGCTCCCAGCAGTTGCCTGGCCTTGCCCTCCGGTGCGGGTGCCACCAGTTGCAGTAGCGTTTGGCATCCGTAGACGAGTCCTCGCTGCGACTCCGCGAAGACAACCGCATTGTTCGAACCGACCTCCAAGAGATAGCCTTCGGTAACATTGCGAGGCGGCGGCCATTTCGCCTTGCCGGCCATGTTCTCAAAAACCGCTTTTCCTTCAGGCGAACCGGACAGAGCCAGCGTGATTGACGGTCCCGGTTTTGAAGATGACCCTGACGTAACTGTCAATTTGACGTCGTGCAGTCGCTGCATCTCGTGGGCCAGGAGTCTCGCTACCTGTTGCTCCCGCGGCCCTTCCGCCCGGATAACAGTCTCGACCAGATCGAGCCGCTGGTCCGTCCAGGTGATATCGCGTGGCGCTGGCGTCACAATAGTCTGTCCGCTGGCCGGTACAGCGACCGCAACGATGATTGCCGGCAGTGCCAGCGGCAAAACTTCCAGTTCAAATACGAAGTCAAGTCGCTTTTGGCCTGCGGCAAGAATACCGATATTGCCGATATATCGTCCCGGCTCAGTGTTGGCGGGAACATTTATCATAACCCATACGGAACGAGTAGTCCTTGCAGGCATATCGAGACTTTTGATTGGGTCGAGGATGTCAGGACATAGTTTGTTTTCTGCCAGGACATAACGAACAAATCGAGGGTGCAGCGATTCGTGCGGTAAAGTCGCCCCTGAATCCGATGTCAACGGCGTTGTGTCAAATCTCAATTGCTGAACATCCTCCTTTGAATAGAGGATTATCTGGGCGTGAACTCGCTCGCCTTGCCAGGCAACACCCGACCAGTGGTTTGTTTTTGATTGCAGCTTCGGCAGAGACCTTTTGGCGTACAAACAATCTACAGAACCTATTGAACCATGCAGGCCGTCTGGTAATATATCCCAACTCTTGTTATCGTCCACCACATTGAAGTCCGGGCCATCCGGCTCGAAAACAGGGTGTTGTGCATCATAAGACCTTTGCCTCGACTCCATAGAGGCCAACTCCGGATTTTCGGCATATGCCAAACCTGATGTCGCTATAATAACTGCCACCATGTAAATCTTTTTCATGCCGTTGTTCTTCATTTTCAAAAATTATAATTCGACGACAGTTCCCTGATGCCGGGCTTTTTCGGCGGCAAAGACCATCAAGTGAGCTTCAAGCGACTCCTGCGGGCCGGAACGGATACAACCCGAGCCATTATCGCCGGCAACAGATGCAACGAAATTCTTCATTATGCCGTAATCGCCGCCACCGTGGCCGCCCATAATGCCTCCGACTATTGAGCCATCAGGGGTTTTTGAATCTATGACCTGGTGTTTATCGGTAAGAAAATCGAAATGCTCAATCGTCTTACCATCACCGCGAAGCGAACCACGAGTTCCAAAAATATAACATTTTCTGCTTATGTGTTCGCTAAATGCTGTCATTGTAAAGGACGCCGTTTTGCCATCTTCAAACAGCATATTGACTACCTGATGGTCAACCACATCATTATCACATTCATAGACACAACGACCGTAAGGGCCGGTCTCAACAGCCTCGGTAACGCCCTTGAGAGTTAAGTCTGAAGTAAGAACATCGTTGGGCCAGCCAAAATTATCATTTTCCGCTCGGTCAATATAAATCTTCTTAGCGGAATACGGACATTGCGGTTCGCAGGAACAATCCATACATCGGCTGCCGGCACCTTGAGGCTTCTCTTCTTTTCTGAAATGTCTCAGACTGCCGAAAGAGGATATTTTTATACACGGCCTGCCCATAAAATATCTCAGCCAGTCAAGGTCGTGGCAGGATTTGGCCAACAGCATAGGGGCTGATTCTGATTCATTTCTCCAGTTGCCTCGTACATAAGAGTGAGCCTGATGCCAATAGCCTACCGGCTCTAAAAGCTGAATGTTCACAATGTCGCCAATGAGACCTGAATCAATTATCTCTTTGAGTTTTATGGTAAAGGGGGTATATCTCATCACGTGGCAAACAGAGAGGATGATTTTATTTTCAGCGGCAGCCTTGGCAATACGACGGCAATCCTGTTCATTCGTTGCCATTGGCTTTTCCAGGAGAATATGATAGCCCTTTTTGGCAAAAGCTACCACAGGGTCAGCGTGCATAGTATCCTGGGTGGCAATGATAACGGCATCGGCAAATTTTTCTCGCTCGGCGAGTTCTTTCCAATCCATGAAAACATTTTCCGACGGGATATTATAATCAGAGACCATCTTGTTTCGATAAAATTCTCTCGGCTCAGCAACGCCGACTACCTGGGCCTGCTCAGGATGTACAGAAGTGTAAGCAGAGTATCTCGTGCCTCTGCTGCCAGCTCCAATAATAATTAATTTCACTAAACTCATTTTAATACTTCCCTTTTTTGCTGTTATTATTCCAAAACAGTATGAATAAAAAGTGCTGCTGTCCAGCCAAAATCTCTAACGGCTGGCATTAGCAAATGGCGCGGTCTTATCAAAGCCGACTTAGACCTGGTTAAAAGATATTCAGGCGAGACAGCACCTTCAGTATCGTAAAGCTCCCACAAAACGCCAGTCTCTTTGTACCAGCGGGCAATCTCATTAATAGTGCGATTGCGAATTTCTTCGGCGATATCAGTATACCCATATCGCCGCAAGCCTCGCATTACGATATAGCTGTAGTTGACCCAGGTTGGGCCTCGCCAATAATCTTTTGTATAGGCAGGTTCCGAAATCGCTGTGCTGGGTACTGGCAAATGTGTCCAGAAATGGTCGGGATTTTTTAAATGCCTAACCATCTGCTCGGCCTGCTCGTTAGTTGCAACACCTGCAAATAGCGGCGTAAACGCCGACACTGTTTTCACCGGAATAAAATCGCCGCCGTGCTTGCGGTCATAGAAAAAACCATCTTTATCGTCCCAAAGCGTGGTCTGTAATGTGTTAATCAGTGTCTGCTGTTTTTCCAGCATATCGGCTGGTACAGTTCGCCCAAGCACCTCTGACATTTTGGTCAATATCTCGATTTCCTGAATTACGAATGATATAATATCTACCGATTCCACATCGTGGACGTTGTCAAAACGCGGACTATTGTCCATACCAGTTTCACCCGCTTTACAGTCAGGAAACGAATGACCTTCCCTAATCAGCCAGCCAAGCGAATCACCACCTCTTTTAGAGCGATGTTTGAGTACCCAGCGGATAAATTTTTCCAGAGGGTTAATCACACGGTTCAAAAAATCTTTATCGCCAGTATTTTCAAAAATTTCAAACCCAGCCCATCCAAGAATCGGTGGCTGAGTAAATTCAGAGCCATAACCGGGTGCCATCATATGGGGAATAAACCCATCTTCTGATTGATAGGTAAAGACAGCTTCTATCGCTTCCTGTGCAAGCTCCGCTTCAATATATTGCAGGCCCAGTGCATGAAACGCTGAATCCCATATCCACATTTTTTTGTGCGGCATTCTGTCAGGAGTCGTCCACCTCATAGGAGTTTGTGAATTCGGAGAATAGACCGTAGATTTTAAAACCGACATCGATTTATAAAATGTCTCGGCAATCAGAGGGTCATTCGTCTCAGGCTCAGGCAACTTGTCAAAGAAAGCTATTTTTTGCTTGAGTATTTTCGACAGGTCAAGACCAAGTGCCTGCCTGGCATTTACTTGAGCTTTATCCGTATTCGTACCTGCCGAGAAAGCAAACAAGATGTCCCCATCCATATCTTTCGTAAGCAGAACAGCAGAACCGAAAGGACTTTCGATAACCACCGTGTTTTTGCCATTTTTGGTTGGGACTGCCGGCTCACCACAACAAAGGACAGGGAAATGCGATGTCGTTCGGCCAAGAATAGTGCGGTCATCAACCATAACAAGTTGAATGACGTGCTCACTATTATCAGGCGTTTTTGCCGTATAGCAAACAGCATCGGAAAGTATCATTCGCTCTGAAACTTCAAATGGATGGCTGTATCGGGTATCACACCAAAGTGTCATATTAAACGGTGCAGAAATGGAAAGGCCAAATCCATAATCTTCTTCCATAACAGAACCGACGAGTTGGCTTTCATAGTCAACTGTTCCGTCAAGACCGGAAAAAGCAAACAGTGCACCCGTAGCTTTACGGGATGGTAATATCTTCATCAAATTGCTTCCTTGTATTTTATTATGTTGTAACAACTTCATATAACACCTTAATATTTTCCGGCGGAACTTTCGGAGAAACAGAGCAGGCCGAACTTAATATATAGCCTTTGGCTTTTCTTCCAATTTCGATTCTCTTGCAGACAATCTTTCGGATTTCTTCAGGAGTTTTTGTCAACTCATTGACAGAATCCAAATTGCCCTTAATCCAGACTTTATCCCCGATGCTATCTATAGCTTCTTCCAGGTTAACTGTGCCGAGAGGCGGAGGGTCAAGACACTCCAACCCATCAATACCGGTTTCAACCATCATATCAAGCCTGTCGCCGATAGCACCGCAAGTATGAATATAACAGGGTGTCCCGAATTTCTTATGGATAATTTCTATTATTTCCTTTTCAAAAGGCAGCACGAACTTTTCATATTGCTGAGGCGAAATGAAACCTGCCCCGGCAAGAGGCGAACTAAGTTTCAATGCATCAATACCAGTTTCACATTGAGCGATCGCCAATCTGATGATTCTTTGATTCATAATGTTCATAAATTCAAGACACCGCGATGGATTGTCTATAAGTGCCATCAATCCATTTTCAAATGAGCCTAACAGTTCCAGAAACTTTTCAAAAACCGTCCCTACTTCTCCGTGAATAGATAGGGTTTTGCCCTTTCGTTCTAATACATAATTGAGCGGGTCCAGAAAGTGTCCGGGAACAGGCTCTTGTCCCCAGCTTGTGATTTCAGACTCACTCAATTCGGATATGTTAATTAGTCTGCCTTTATGAGCATTTACATTTCGCGGGGAATCATCTGGCGGTATTATCGTTTCTTTTCCGCTTTTCCATACAATTTTGTGTCCGTCTTCCAGGCTAACTATTTCCTTAATCTCATTTTTAAGATTTGGGTCAATCCCGTTTGTACCCGGTGTTACCAATATACCATCAAAGTTATATAGTTCCGCAATTTGAATATAACCCTCTGCTCTTCCTTTACTGGTGTACCAGTAATCAATCGGAGCGATGTCAAGATTTTTGTATATATGCCCACCTGCCAACTGACACATAACAGGTGTCCTGTCGGGCTGTTGGCCATTCATTACTAATCGCATTCGCTCTTTTGAAGTCATATCAATTCTTTCTGCAATCAGAGGTCTTACAATAGGATGATGCAATTTTACGAAATCAATCTTCATCTTAATCCCGTTTGAGGACTTTAGGATACCCTTTATTTACCCGACAAGTTTTCAAATTCATCCAATATCTGCATTGCTTCTTTTTCAGTTTGGCAATGACAGTCAACAAAAACTTTTTTTGAAGAGAGTTCGTTCCATATTCTCTTGCCCAAAGCTCCATTATCATTTTTAACGACAATATGCCCCATTCCAAGAGAGTCAATTTTCTGATAAAGCGGCCACCAGTCCTGCTCGGCGGCTTCGCCGGCACCGGGTTGCCACTGAATAACGGAAACCTTATCAAGTTCGCTAATTGCTTCAAGATGTACTATTGTATCAGGGCCATCCAGGTGATAATCGCATTGAGCCAGGTTAGTCAATTCAGCCTCAAGAGCAGGCATCTGAAGTTGTCTGAACGTTTTAGGACTTATCATCGAGGCGAAATCACATTGCGGCACACCAATCATTTCTCTTGAATAGAACAGATGTCGATTAACGCAGCCATACTTCGGAATATCCAGTTCATCTACATAAGCGGCCTGAACCTGCTTAACGGCAACATCAACAGATTCAAGAGCAATCTTAATCTTGTCAGGACAGTCCATAATATCCATCAGTAACTCGTTGACTCCTCGAATGGCAGACAGGCAATCCAATCCTCCCTGAATGTTCGACGGGCACAGCAAAACCCTGCCGTCAAAACGCTTTCTGAATGCTCGCATAAATTCAACGGTGCGCTGCCACCAAAAGCCATCAGTCTGAAATTTTATTTCGTCTTTATCCCAGTTGGTGATAATCGGTTCCACCCAGGCTGTCTGGTCGCTGTCCAGATGCAGGTGAATATCCGCACCTAACAAAGCACTGAAATGGTCTGGCGCAAAGGCTATGACATAAGCGGGAATTGCCTCTGCCAAAAAATGATGGCTTGACACATAGGCTTCCACTTCATCCAGCAATTCTTCCACATTCCCTCTGCCATATTTATAACATTTTGGCCACGGTGTGGCGATGCAGTTTTCCTTTGGAACTATAAGCTGCATCGCAGGACGATGTAGCTCGTCTTCCCAAAATTTGTCCCAGTTCCCTCTTGCTGTTTCAAAATCTTTTTTAAATTCAAGTTCCACATTCAGCCTTTGATACTAAGTTTCTTATTTATTTTCGTCCGCAACTTTAGTTTCATCGGCCAGATTGTGGTGACCAATAACCATTCCGTCATCCAAATCATTTCTTTTGGCTTCACGCAATGTTCGGAACATATCTTTAATATCATGCATTCCTCCAATGAAAAACCATATCGTAATGACAATTCCAACAACCAAAGACAGTATGATATAGAAATACCAGAATTTTTCCCACGACTCCGTCGAAACATCGAATATCAAATTGTAGATGGTGCCGACAATAAAAATACCGACCCACATCAGGCTCCAGGCAGCAGTAGTAATGTATAGTATTTTATCTCTACGAGTGAACTCTCTGTTTATACCAATAAGAGCCTTGAAACCACGCACTGGTAGTGCTGGGCTATCTGACTTGTCTTCGTTAACAGCATATTTGCCGCGATGAAGCATTCTGTCCATGTTGTATTCCTGTTTTTTGCCAAGCAGCGATACCAGAAGATAAACTACAATAGAACTTATCATAACAACGAAAGCGAGTACTTGTCCGTTTGTCTGCTGAAAAAAGCCGATAGCTTTGTTAATCATAGCAGCAAAAGGGGCTGCGTCATTTATAGTACAGTTTTCCGGAAGCTGTTTAACAATAACACCGGAAACAGCAAGTGTCGAACCGGTTATCATTGAACCCCAGGCGGCGGCCGTGGTGCCTCTTTTCCAGTAAAGCCCGCCGACGATAACGGAGCCCGCTCCGCCAGTAAAGATCGCTCCTGTTATTGCAAAAAACATCAAAATATAATCAGTTTGCCTAAAAACATGGCTGAAAATGAATATAAATACAGCCACAAAAACAATTGATAAACGCAACAGCAAAAGATGCTGTTTTGATGTAAATGGTTTTTTTCTGAAAGGCATAACAACATCCTGGATGAAAATACTTCCCCAGGAGTGCAGGTAGGTATCGTGCGTACTGATAAACGCTGCCAGCATAACAGCACAGAGAGCTCCCATAAGACCTGCCGGAAGAAACTGCCCCATAGCAACCGGTGTGGTTACCTGATCCTGAATTGCTTTACCTTCAATGCCGCCAAGGATAGCTCTTGCACTCTGAGCCAGAGATTCAAAATCAGGATGATGCATCAGGGTATATGAACCAATAGCCAAAATAAACATAAATGATGTTAAAGGGAGACTGCGCCATGTGCCCAATACTTTCCCCATTTTGGCTTCGTGAGCACTTTTGGCTGAGGCGTTATATCCCTGATTTCCCTGCCACGACATATAATGGTAGAAAAGTCCGAAAGCGGATATGAGATAAAACCAGATATTAAAATCTTCTGCCTGACTGGTTTGAAATGGGTTCACCATCGAAGCCTCTTTCGGGGCCATTGCAAGGGCTTCGGTAATCTGACTCCAGTCAAATGCGATCAAGAAAAAAACGATAACAATAACAAATACAATGTTGCAAAATAGCCCCTGAATGAAATCAGTTAGGATGACCGCGATCTGACCTCCGACAAATACAAAAAACAGAGCAAAAGCCAGTAACACAAACATAATCAAAGAGTAAGTCGGAATACCTATCCCCAAAAGCATCGTAGTCTCGCTAAAGCCGCAAAAATACATAAAGAATCTGGCTCCAACTGCGGGGAAAATCCCAAAATTGATAACACCTGTTACCCAAGCCAGCAAACCCGCAAAAATTCTAAAACGCTTACTATAGCGAACTTCAAAAAACTGGGCCAGGGTAAGAACACGCGTCTGACGATAGCGGTATAGTACCCAGCCTGAAAGGGAAAGAACAACCTGTGCCAGAGTGAATATCAGCCCCCACCAGACGATCGAAAACCCCGCTTTATAGAAAGCTTCAAAACGGGCAACAATCGTAACAGCCCCCAACACAGCCATTCCTTCCGAAACACTGACAAGATACCTTCCGGCACATCGATTCGCGGCCAGAAAATCAGCTACGCCACGGGTAAAGCGTTTTGTACTTGCCGCCATTATTGTTACCAAAGCCAGTAGGGATGCCACAATAACCCAGTCAATCAATTGCATATTCATCTGATAATTTCACTCCTAAAAACATTGTACATTTACCCAACGGCAAACGAGGTTCTATTATACCCACCCTGAAAGAAGTTGTCCACCCAATCCTCGCATAAACACATATCGTTCAATGCGGACACAATCATCCCCCTGTAGGTATTTAATCTGGAAATTTATAAGGGAAACGGAATCTACATAGCCCCACACCGCCCGCTCATAGATTCCAACAGGCTTGAATAAACAACAGGCATTATACCAACTTACTACCTTGTTTCTTTTACCCAGTGAGAATCTTTGTCAACAAAATCGTCAACATTCATATTGGAACCATGACCATCTAACCACGTAATATTTATAGTCCTGCCGGGATGCCTGCCTTTGTAAATATCCCTATCGTACCCTTGCGTACCAAAATCTGACTCAAATGCCCACCCATTAGCCGAACCGTTCTCATTCTTTCGATAGCCGGGCATATAGTGAAAGAAACCTGTCGGACACCGTGCACTATCTCGCGTTATAGTGTAAGCACCGGAATCAAATATCATTGCCTTGCCCGAAAGCGATTTGAAGTTAACTACCTTTTTGTGTGGAACGTCCTCATTTAGTTTCCCCTTAGCCATAATACCTACACTCGTACCATAATGCCCCGCGTATCTGGCATCCTTAGTGCCGGTATCGTGCGGGCCAACGCACTTGCTGGCCGGACATTTAAATATATCCCACTGCTCACCGAGATAGCCTGCTGCCGTTTGCTGCCAGAAACGCTGGTAGCCATTGCCATACCAACTTATAGGTGTATCTGGATTAGATATGCTTGAGTACCACCACCCACCTAACGGTTCATCAACATATGAAACGGGTTCCGAGGCAAGAGGCAAATAGCCATTAAAATCCTCGGCGTATAAGCTAAGACCGGTATGAAATGAAGCCTGATGGGCTAAACCAACAATTTCTTTTGCCATATCTCTAGCCCGACCCAAACTGGGCATCAGGATCGATAGGAGCATAGCGATAATCGAGATAACAACCAGTAATTCAACCAGAGTAAAGGCTTTTTTGCGGCACATAATAATCCTTCCTAATTTATTTTATTTTTTTATCAATATAAAAGTAACTCTACTTCCAATACATATCACAATAGGTCTCGGCTGGATCTGTACAGTACAACCATTCCTCTACAAGCAATGCCAAAGCAACGAAATTTATCCCTCCACCTTCGGAAGAATGTTCTGTAATCGTCAAATCGTCAACAATCATATCGGCACCTGTAGGCCTGGTTATTGTGACACAGTCAAAACGAGCATCAGTCCAATATTGGGTGTGGTAAAAGCCCAAGTCAGAAAACGAATCAACCAGTACATCACTACCATCGTAAACATCGAGACTCCATGTCTCGGCTACAGCGTCCGCACTTACTACGAATTTGTAGGTAGTCCATATGCTATAATGAGCAGTACCATACACAATATCCTCTGAGACTGTACCGCCATCATAGACAAAGAAATTGTTGCCTGTGCCTTCGCCGCTACCTGCAAAACCCCATCTTGCAGCAGTTTTCCAACCATTTCCCAGAGAAAGATATCCCTTCATCGTTGAGGCACCTACCTGAGCTACATGCTCAACATCAACCAATTCTCTGTCAACATTTGCATCAGTTTCAAAATACTTCCTGGAATAGGGGTTACTGCTGCCAGTTTTCTTTATCTGTAGTACATTTACACTGCCAAAAGGGCTGTTGGTTGTTACAAAAATATTAGTTTCAGGGTTAGTCTCTGCCCAACCATTCTGACCGTCAATAGCTCCTGCGGCAAAATTACCGTAAGCCTCACCACTGGCTTCAAAACCAGTTTCATAGATAACTGTGTTCACATCATTACTTTCAGCTTCCGGTAAAGCTGCGAAATCAAAGAAATCGATATAACAATCCGGAACGCCTTCAGGCCCGGACCAATCGGCTTCCAGATACACCGTACCAGGTTCGCCACAATTTTCAGGAATGCCTCCCCCGACAGCAAATTGCGAAAACGAATTCACCGAGGTGGTAACTATACGCTTATTGGCTAAATCAATCGTGTCGGTAACATCCACCCAATCCGGCGAACCTCCTGCACGATGATACACTCTTATATCATTCTCGCTAAGACCCAATTCATTTGCGGCATTCGGGTCATATCTGAATGTCAAAACTGCCGAATCAAAATTACCATCGAAATCCACTTCCCATACACCGATAAATGCACCGCCCTGTGTATCGGCCCTGTCATTTGCTAATAGCGAAATATCCAACTGCCCGCTATCGGCATTGCTAAAAGAAACTCTGGCACTGTTCACTAAATCAATACTGCTATCGCTGGGCCGTTCGCCCCAGTTCACTGAAGTATTGCCGGCACTAACAGATATGGCAGGCAATGCAAGCTCGCCCTTATTGATTGCATACCAGCCATTATCGGTAGTATTTTCTATATCCTGCGGAGCACCGTCATCGCCTGTGCCATTGGCACTGAAATTATTATTAGCAGATGAAAAGCTCGTCATATCAAGGGTGCGTTCAACATCATTGCCGTCGGCAATCACTTTGCCGTTATTGACAAACCAGCCGGTAAGACCAACAGTGCCATAACCCTGCAAAGTACCCTCTGCTACGTCATACCATCTTATCACCATAGGAACTGCGGCACCGGTTTCCTCTGTTATCGCCGAGCCATCACTGATATTAAGATTGCCCTGTCCACTACCGCCATAAACAAGTAGCGGGTCGCTGCCTGTCCCTGACATTTTCAGATTTCCACCGGCAAGATTGTGAGTTCCAATACTGCCCGCTGTATTTCCGATATGGACATCATTGGCAACATCAAGCAGACCACCTGTTTGTGTAATAATATAGAATCTGTTCGGGTCATCACCCAAAGGGTTGTGCTGACTATCAATAATATCTCTTCCTACTGTTATCGTCCCTCCGGTTTGGTGCAATGTTAAAACTTCTCCGCCGTGGATCATAATATCCTCACTGAGATCTACTTCACCGCTTATGGCTAAAGTTCCACTTGAACCGTACCTGCCGATTACTATCTCTCTTGCGGTGCCTCCGCTAAGTGTGCTCCCATCAATATTCCAGAAAAAATAGAATTTCCCCTCTCTCAGATTACAATCGACAAGATGTCCGGCACAGTCTATAATGGACATTACTTCCGATTCAGGATTATTCGTCGAATCGCTGCCGACGCTAACACGAATCGCTGTATTATTGCCATCAGAAATTTCATCGTCATATAAACCAAAACCATCAAAATTAATATCCGAACCAACGCAATCTTCATAAACGGTATTTAAGGAACCGGTGTGAGAAGCACAAAAATCCCATCGCTGGCAATCGACACCTACCAAATTTTTCCCCTGATTACCATCACCCCTGAAATAGAAACCATCACCACTGGACGCATCAGATGTTGAACCCTGATATACATACTCCCCGTATTTCACATCAATATACCCTACGTCCTCGGCTTTACAGTTAATCACATAATTATCGTCTTTCCAGGTCATAAAAGCATGGCCGGGACTGCTGAAAACATGAATTTTAGATAAATAACAATTATTGTCCATTTTAATGGTTGGTCCATAAATTTTCCCAAGGTCGGGATATGCAGGCCAGTGCGCCCATTTGTTTCCGTCAATTTTGGCTTTCAGGGTTCCCCAGGCCGGACAAGTCAACTGGACGCCATCTTCGAGAGTTAAAAATGTGCCGTTAGATGGGAGTCGCTTTAACTGAGCATCTGCCTCTATCTGTACAACACTATTTTCCCTTATAACCAAACCCGCTGTGCTTGGGTAAATTGTCGGATTGCCGTAATCTCCGCTGCCAGTGAATTCTATTGAAGTTTCGTTATCAAAGGCATCCTGAATATACGATCTCAAATCGTCATTCGGATCCCAGCTTGCGGGTAGATAGTCTCTTATATCACGGCCAAAAGAACTAACGGCCATTATTGCGATAATTATTATGATTATAATTGCATTATTTTTTTTACTCATCATAACTATTCCTCGTATTCAACATTTCGCACCACAAAATCTGCGGGCAAATCGCATCTGCCCGCAAACTCCGTAGTACAATATCTTAAACAAACAACTTTTTTACATCCAGGTGTTGTCGCATATTGGGTCGCCTACTTCAGTACAATACAACCATTCAAGTACTAATTCAGACAAGTCAGCTAAATCAACATCGCAGTCTTCGTCAATGTCTGCCGGCAGATGACCCCAACGGCCACAACCGTTTTCATATTCTAATGTGTACTGCTGGAACTTTCTGGCATCGGTAGATTTACCGGTCATCATATTTTCAGACAACATACCAAAAGCACCCCATTGCGTCTTACTTGATGCAACAATATCGAAACCGATAACTTTGCCGCCTTCAAGCACAGCCTCAACAGTCGTTCCGCCCGGGCCGTGGTCAGCGTAATTAACAAACTGCTTCGCTCCAATCTCATAGATAATATCAGCACCATCTACGAGAACAGCAAATTCAAATCCAGCTGCTGTTTCAATACCCAAACCATCTCCGAAAATTGCCCATGGGCCTAATGGCCCTGTCATACTGTCCGTATTTGTACCAACCATATACTGCTGGGCCTTATCAAAATATGGAGTGTAAATATGACCAACATTGGGTTCACCCTGACAGTAAACTTCAATCCTGTCAGAACTGTTCCAGGCCAAAGGAGCCTCGAGGACATGGCTGGTATCGGTTACCATTACGGCCGCATAGACACTATTCGCATCCCATCTCAGGGCAAATTTAGCACCATCAGTATTATTTATATCGAACACGCTTCCTCCGTAATAGACTTGGTCAAGATATGCCCATTCGGCACCGGCCCATTCGATTAGATTCGCATCTACTGTTACACTGCCGTGAGGAATAGTATATGCTGCACCAAGGTTCTGGCAACCAGTTCCACTGGGCAGAGTACACTGTTTCCAATCTTCGCCCATAGCGGCGAAGTCATAAAGGTCAACATAACAGTCAGCAACACCGTTCGGCCCAGTTATGTCAGCGTCAGGATGAGGTACATCCGAGTGGCCGCACTTAAACGGCAGATAAGTAATCATCAATTTAGGACGAAGATAGATTCCGCCAGTGTACTCTGATGAACGAAAATACGCGCTGTCATTACCCCCGGCGGTGTAAATATATACGCCGTAATTATCATTCGCATCCGCACGCCAACCGCTATTACCGTCTTCACCGATTACATACTCAGTTATATCAAAGTTCATCCAGCGTGGCTGCCTGTCCTGCGCATCTTCGTAAAAAGGCCAAGGGTAATCGACTCTGGCATCACCATCCCTCGAAAAATCCCTCGTAATACCGTTATCACAATCCTGAGGACCTTTTTCCTCCACCTGGCCCAAAACTCCCCAGGCATCTAACGGATAGGTTGCGTAATCGCCGTCGGCGCGATAACGCCTTGCTTCACCACAACTCGAACCCTCTTGAAGAACTCCAACCGCGGTTCCTTCAACCCAGGTGTTAACCAGTTGGTGGGCTCTGACATTAACCCAGTCGCCACTATTGTAAGTGTACATATTGTAAGCATAAAGCATTAACTCAACCTTAACAATTTCATCACTCGATTCTATCTGGCCTGCACCTTCACCAAAGAGGTCATCAAACCGTATCATAGTACCCGAACCTATGATCATGCTGCTCTCAAACGCCCCGTTAGCCTTCAATGTTTCATCGCCACCGTAATTATAGGTTGCGATATTAGGGTCAGCAGCGATGGCTCTTGGCTTTACAGTGGTGTCTTCGCAACCGTCATAGCCATCTACACCAGTCTGAAATACAGCTACTTCGCCTTCAATGGTCTCATATACGACTTCCAGTATCGGGCGAAGTACATCGTTAGGTGCTGCCGCTTCAGAAGAATGGAAATATGCTTCTGTCCAGTAAGAACCCGCAAAACCATAAATGCCATTATTACTATTAGGCGTAGGACTATTCTGCCATTCGATCAGATAGGGGGTTATTTCAAAAGTAAACCAGCGAGGCTCGTTATTATCATTAATGACATATTTCCTCTTGGAAAAACCCGAGTAATCTACCCCTGAGACAGGACCATTCCCGTCAACAACTCCGCTATCTCCCCAGGCATCTTCCGGATTGGCCGCATAAAGACCGTCAAGGCGATAACGCCTCGCGTTAGCGCAACTCGAACCCTCTTGGTCATACCCATCTCCGGTGCCTTCCACCCAGGTTGTATCCATTCTGTAGATTCTGATGTCACACCACGGATCGGCAGTCTCGCCGTTTATCTCATAAGCATAAAACTTCAATGTCGCACTGGTAATCTGTGCCGTCAGAGGAATCTGTCCCTGACCATCGCCAAAAATATCATTAAACCGTACTAAGGAACCCACAGCTTTGCTGGTATCCGGGAAATCCGGTATTCCTGCACAAAGGAAGTTCTCTCTCGCACCATAATTTCTATTTTGCCACCCTTCACTTGTCCTTGCGCGTATCTGTGTATCTTCACAGCCTGTATAACCACTCACGCCCTGCTGGAAAGTTGCTGTATCTGCCTGCGATACACCTGCCAGCAAAACTAACACTATTACTGCAATTACAGGTATTATTTTTTTCATCATTTTATCTCCATAACCGCTAATATATTACTTTCGATTAAATTCCCCGACTTGTCTGCCACAACTAAACTTCCACGGGTTAACACCCGTAGAATTGCGGCAGAATATTAAATAAACAATCATAATCTTCAACACATATCCCCATATCTACTATATCGGGACATTACCCTTTAAGGGTTACAACATTTTTACTCACCAAAAAATCAGGCCGACTCGGCTCTGATTCACCGAGCCGGCCTTAAATCAACCAATTTCACTCACAACAACTCAAAGAGGTGTTGCCTTTTTCCCATACCTTATGCCTTACGGCGTTTGCGAAGCAGAGATAGTCCACCAAGAAGCAGTATACCCATTGTTGCCGGCTCTGGAACTTCGGTAATTACCAAGTCGTCAGCAATCATAGTGGCACCTGTAGGTCTGGTTACGGTAAAAGAGTCAAAACGATAACCACCAGTCGCAAAATACTCCTCGTGTTGGAAACCGAGGTCAGTGAACGAATCAAGCAGGTTATCACTGCCATCATAAACATCGAGACTCCACGCCGTATTGATAGCATCAGCACTTACCACAAATTTATAGGTAGTCCATATGCTGTAATGAGCGGTACCATACACGACATCGGCGCCATCCTGAACATAGAAATTGCTGCCGGTGCCTTCGCCTGAACCTGCAAAGCCCCATCTTGCACCAGTTCTCCACTCATGTCCCAGTGTAAAATAACCCTTCATTGTTGAGGCACCCACCTGAGCATACACTTCAACATCAACCAGTACTCTGTCAACATTTGCATCCGTTTCGAAATACTTTCTGGCATAGGGGGTCGAACTACCAGTTTTCTGTATCTTTAGTACATTTACACTACCAAAAGGGCTGTTGGTTGTTGCAAGGATAGTAGTTGCACCGTTAGTCTCTACCCAGCCATCCTGACCATCAATACTTCCTACGACAAACCCTTCGCTGGCTTCAAAGCCGGTCTGATAAAGAATACCCGCATTTGCCGTTACCGCCAGTGCCGCTACAATTGCTACCATACACATTCATTTTACCTTCTCCTTACAAAAAAAATAATAAATTGATTTTTCTGCAGAACCTACACTTTGACTTTTCACAACAAATCTCAATTTCCTCGTGTCCTCCTATGTCTTAACCACATCCAAATTTACATCAGAATAAACATAAACAAACAAAGAGATGGCACCGTCGCACCAACAAAAATTCCTTAAGTCGCTTAGCCGGACTGTTTGCATTATCCCTAACCGTTGATGCTATTGTATAATTTGAGAGCATACAAGTCAAGTGTTTTTTTTAATATTTTAACAAATGTTAACTTTCTCAAAAAAAACCTGCTGTCGTATCCAGAATTTACCGCTGCCTCTAAAATGCAAAATGGTGTTATTGAGCTAAAAATGATGGCTAAAGCGGTTTTTTCGCCTCTCTTGCAGCCTTTTTTATGACAATGGCACTTCCAGCAACTTCAAGTTAGTCGTGTTGTGTGAGTTGTATGGCGACGAAATTTAAGCAACTAATAGGAAAAATCTTGCGTAAAAACCTCAAATTGTCTACAAAACGGCATTGCCCCCTGATGTTAATCCAAAATTTCCGGTTCGCAATAGTAGCTCACGCCCAAAATATCAAGCCGTCTAAGATGAATTTTGATTCGTTGTTTATAGCTTTTAAAATTTCTTTGATTCTGCGGCGTCCAGGCAACCTCAGAAAGTTCGCACATCCTTGGAAAAGACATCAGTTCGGCCTCTCCTGCTGTTTTAATATGTTCAGTCCAGAGACAGCCCTGCACTCCTATTACATTTTTTGCCTGACTGGCCGTTAGTTCCGCGATGAACCAATTTGCTATCAAGTTTGGCTATCGCGTGCAGTTGTGATGAATAAAGGAACCCGCCTTCGGCGGAACTACTTTATTGAGTTTATCGCTTATCTGCCAAGACAGTAATGCAGAAAGCTCCAGAGAATAACTATCCTCCAGAGCCATCTGTCTCGGCATCAGCCTGACGCTCAGGTTGCTCTCCAGCAGAGCCTTATCCTTCAGGCTGATATTTACAAGTTAATGAAAGACTGATTAAAAATCAAGGCAGAAATGTAATCTGCTAAGAATCGTTAAGACCATTTACACAGCTAAGTGAACACACCCATCTCAGCACCTCATCTTTTTCCTCAGCAGTAAATCGTTTCCGTTTGTTCTTCATAGCCACTTCCTTTCGTTGAAATATATACTAATCCAATTTCAGGAAATGTCCAATTCCGACTGAAGCATTACACAATTAAGTATACTGCATGTTTGCCCTTTTTTTGTTTTTAATCATTTAACCATTCCGCATCCAATGTGACACCCGCGTAATTTAAATTCCACTCAAATGCCTCAGGATTATCGACATCGATTTCTCCACTAATTGCTGTTGGTTCATATGAGCCCGCTATATCTTGTTTGTAATACATAAAACAACGATCAACATTATCTATGATAATACAGCCATTTTCAAAATCAACGCCACCAATTGAAGAAGTATAAGTTGTACTATCCATTATAAACACAAAAGGATAAAGGTAAGTATTCAGACCGCTTTCAAAACTGGTATTATTAAATCGAATCAGTACACCATTAGCTGCTTTATTTTTTATTATTACGGCCGGTCCTACTGAATGTTCAATAGTAGAATTTTTGACTGTAATAAGTCCATCAACATTATTTTTACAACGATTGAATAGCAAACCACAGGAAGAATAGCTAGAACTACCTACTGTACCTCTAATAAGTACATTATCTATGGTGATATCTACAAATTCAGAAGAAGAAGATAGTTTTCCAATATTTATCTGGATTCCCGGTCCTGCGTTATTTTGAATAGTACTATTCTTTATAAGGACATTTTTTAATATTTCATCGTCGTAATTCGGCTCAATGTCTATACCATCGCGAGGCGAATTCCCGGCCGTATCTTCTAACAAACAATCATTAATTATCAGGTTTTCCACACTAATCACTGATATGGCATTACGCTTGCATTCATCTACCCTTACAGTTTGAATCACAATATCTTCACTATAAGGTCTGGAAAATCCTCCTGAGCCTACATAGACGCCATCACCACCGGTTAGTCTCACTTTAAGTCCTTTGATTTCAGCACCTCTGACACCATCAAGTCTAATTCCGTGAATCCACTGAGATGATCCGTAACTTCCTTTACGCATTCTTATTTCAGCACCGTAACCAATAACTTTAACATTATATAATTTATCTGCAGTAAGGAAAGAATCGTAGGTACCAAATGCACCGCTTTTAGCCATTAGCAAAACTCCGCTGTCTAATCTCAACTCTTGATCATCCAGCAAAGTTAAAGGACCTGATATCCAGGTCTGACCAATATTGGGAATAGTAACTTTGGAAGCGCCGGAATCAATTGCAGCTTGTATATATGATGTAGAATCACTTGCATTAAACCCAAAATCATCATTAACATTGACATTTTCTATTATCTCATAAATTTTTAGGTCATCTAAATGTACAGCATGTCCCGTAGGTCGTATAATAGAAAAAGTGTTTAGCGTATTACCACAACTGGAATCACTAAAAGAGTATTTTTGAAATGTCTGTACCATGTTTCCATCAGGATCATAAATTTTAATAGTAAATTTCTTGCTTCCTGCATAAGCGTAAACAACAAATTTATAAGTAACATAAGCAGAATAGCTATAACTACCTATTTTTTTTATTGTGCTGTGATACGTAAAAAATTTACCATCTGAATTAAAACCGAACTTTACGGCATACTTCAAGCCATCTCGAACATAAAAAAATCCATTTTGTTCTGTGGTGGCTGATTTTGCATAAAACACAACCTTTAGACTTTCTCTGGCACCAAACACTCTTTTACAGTTTCCGCTTGAGCCGTCACTCTTGTACACTTTTAACCATTTATCACCGAAGAACCATCCTGATTGATTTTTTATCTCAGCTGTACCTCCGTAAACATGCCAGTACTCTTGACCTGCTATTGAGCCAACATTAAAGCTTTCAAAGCTGGCTTGATACATAATTGGTATACTGGCATTTGCAGATGTCGTGAGTATTGCCATAATTGCAATTATTCTAATTAATCTTTTTATTTTCATAATTATCTCCTTTTATTGTTTTTAAATTTTACTAAATATAAGTTAAGTGCTAAAAATCAAGTATTGCTTAAGATGTAAAGCCTGTCTGATAAAGAATACCCGCATTTGCCGTTACCGCCAGTGCCGCTACAATTGCTACCATACACATTCATTTTACCTTCTCCTTACAAAAAAAATAATAAATTGATTTTTCTGCAGAACCTACACTTTGACTTTTCACAACAAATCTCAATTTCCTCGTGTCCTCCTATGTCTTAACCACATCCAAATTTACATCAGAATAAACATAAACAAACAAAGAGATGGCACCGTCGCACCAACAAAAATTCCTTAAGTCGCTTAGCCGGACTGTTTGCATTATCCCTAACCGTTGATGCTATTGTATAATTTGAGAGCATACAAGTCAAGTGTTTTTTTTATATTTTAACAAATGTTAAATTTCTCAAAAAAAAGCCTGCTGTCGTATCCAGAGTTTACCCCTGCCTCTAAAATGCAAAATGGTGTTATTGAGCTAAAAATGACGACTAAAGCGGTTTTTTCGCCTCTCTTGCAACCTTTTTTATGACAATGGCACCTCCAGCAACTTCAAGTTAGTCGTGTTGTATGAGTTGTATGGCGATAAAATCGAAGCGGCTAATAGAAAAAATCTTGCGTAAAAACCTCAAATTGTCTACAAAACGGCATTGCCCCCTGATGTTAATCCAAAATTTCCGGTTCGCAATAGTAGCTCACGCCCAAAATATCAAGCCGTCTAAGATGAATTTTGATTCGTTGTTTATAGCTTTTAAAATTTCTTTGATTCTGCGGCGTCCAGGCAACCTCAGAAAGTTCGCACATCCTTGGAAAAGACATCAGTTCGGCCTCTCCTGCTGTTTTAATATGTTCAGTCCAGAGACAGCCCTGCACTCCTATTACATTTTTTGCCTGACTGGCCGTTAGTTCCGCCGGAACATCAGGATTAAGCGAATATGTTCTTTGGGATTTATCCTGATCGACTTCAATGCCCGGCCCATTCGGCAGATAACGATATTTGTAGTCGAAATAACAGTATCTACAAGGGGTCATAATAACCGGATTACCGGCTTTGGCAGCTTTTACGCCGCCATCAGTGCCTCGCCACGACATTACTGTGACATCTTTCATTGTTCCGCCCTCTAAAATTTCATCCCAGCCAACGAGTTTTTTGTTGTTAGATTTCAACAAATCAGCAAATTGTTCTATAAACCAATGCTGTAATTCGTTTTCGTCCTTAAGATTTTCCTTATTGATACGCTCCTGACATTTTGGACATTGCTCCCAGCGTATTTTCTTGCATTCGTCCCCACCAATGTGGAAATACCGGCCGGGGAAAAGCGAAATAACCTCTTCAATAACATTTCCAAGAAATTCAAAGACTTCATCGTTTCCCGCACAGTAAACATCTTCATAAACGCCCCACTTTGTACCAACCTCAAATTTCCGACCCGTACAGGAAAGATTCGGAAAGGCTGCAAGAGCTGCGACAGAATGGCCCGGCATTTCAATTTCTGGGATAACCGTAATATGCCTGACATCAGCATAACGAACAATTTCCTTTATCTCATCCTGTGTGTAAATTTTGCCATATTTTTTGCCATCTTCATTTCGCCACGCGGATACTTCCGAAAGCTGGGGGTATCTTTTAATCTCAATTCTCCATCCCTGGTCTTCGGTAAGATGCCAGTGGAAGTAATTGAATTTATGCATAGCCAGCAGGTCGATATATTTTTTAATAAAATCCACAGAAAAATAATGCCGACAAACATCAAGGTGCATACCTCGGTACTGATAGCGCGGGCAATCTTCAATTTCAACGGCGGGTATGTTCCAGTCAGCCTGCTGTTTTGTGCTGCTTTCAATTTCAGCCGGCAGAAGTTGACGAAGGGTTTGAACAGCATAGAACGCACCTGCCTCGGCTCCTGCACAAATCGTGATATTCTGATGACTAACCTGCAAATTGTAAGATTCGCCGCAAGACTGACCAGCTTTCTTGAAAATTATTGTGTTGTCCTGTTTTGAATCAGAAGAATAGTTTTTTATCGGCAAATTTAATCCTGTGGCAGGGCTGATTAGTTGAACAAAGGCTTGAGCCGAGGATTTAAGTTTCTCGTCAGCAAAAATCACCGTTTGTGGATTGATTTTAAAACTGCCCTGAAGTCTTTTAAGTTTGACCGGCTCAGGAATAATCACAATATCTGACATTATTGAACATCCTATGCCATATAAAACCAAGCTGAAATCAAATCTATTGGTCAGCACTATCAAATACAGCAGATAATTTTATTTTATCAATAACCAGGCCATTGGCCTCACGAACATCACTTTAAGTTTGGCGGGATTTTAGGTGGTGGTTTTTGGCAATAACCGGTAATAATTTCACGCGTCGATATACCTTTCGGAGACATTTCAACCATCATAAAACCTATCGGAGATCTGTCCAGATTCCACGTACACGACCTGAGCGTACAAAGCAGGCTCTCTCCAATGTTATATTTATTTGTTGCCTTATGCAAGTGCCCAAAAAATGTGGCTGTCGGCTGAGTTTGTTCAATCAACTTATTAAAATAGCGTGAGTCATTACGACACATATACATATTCTTGTCTTCGCCGTTTGGCTCTGGCGGAATATGAGCAAAAATTATCTTATGGGGTTCCTTTTTTTCGAGTTGCTTTTCCAGCCATTCAATCTGTCCTCTCGGAGTAATATCTTCAGAACAGAACATACCGATATGTTCACTGCCCCTTGCATTACAGAGACAAATAAAACGAACGCCTTGATGAACAAAGGCATAATAGTCCGATTCCTTGTCATCTGTTTTGAAATCGTCAGGAAAAAATGCTCTCATTTCCTTTTTCCTCTTCCGAGTTTCAGCATTGCCGGATATCACATGGATAGGTATCTTAACCTCATCCAGATACTCACCAAGAGCCCAAAGATGAACATCTCCCAATATCATTATGAAATCGGGCTTTTCTTCATCGGGCAATTTTCTGATTTCTTTGATGCACGCGAGAAATTTGTCAACACCATTGCCATACTGATAGTACCCCGGACGAAGATGTCCAGCCGATTCAGAGGCGTGAGGATCCGCGATTAGACAAAACGAAAAAGATTCTTTTGTTTCTGCCTGCTCATTTACAGCATAAAGTAGAAAGGTGGAACAGACAGACAAAAAGAGCAGGAAAAAAAAGATATTATGCTTTAAAAAAAACGGGGTTTCATACTTTAGTCTCCTAAAAATATGTTTTGAGATAAAAATTGACATTTGCCGGAGATAACTTGCCATTGCTTACTGCCCTTTTATTTTTCTATTGTTGACAGCTTTCCCAAACTCTTTTTCCTGTTTTGTTTTTTATTTATCTCAACAAGGCGTGCAGGAATGTTAGCATTAATCTTACGATTGCCTATCATATGCTCAACATTAGACACAAAATCTATTTTTTCATCACCAGTATGCATAGCGGGATAGCCCGGGTCGGGCAGGCCGTAAACCAGCTCATCAACTATAATCATTTGATTCGTCGCCATCGATTTATTGGCGGCTATGCCCGTAAGAATCGAATATGCACCCTGAATATAATCAGCCGAACGCTTTAACGGGTCAGCCTCAGGCGTGCCAAATATATCGTTAAGCATTACGACATCACCACCGCCGTGAGCACCATCGCCCTGTCGAACTTCCACATTGTAAGGAGTTTTGAAATGTGGATAAACTTTTATTGAAGTAGCATCCGGCTTTAACGCACCCTGAACAGTGCCATCGCCGTTAATATATGAGGATTCATGACAGGAATGCTCAAGTCTGCCTTTAGTGCCGTTGAATTCAACACGATAACCCTCCCACGCCGTAAAAGCGTTCAGGCTATAACTGAG
Organism: Anaerohalosphaeraceae bacterium; assembly: GCA_021108375.1. GTDB lineage: Bacteria > Planctomycetota > Phycisphaerae > Sedimentisphaerales > UBA12454 > JAIORA01. The sequence goes on along the minus strand of JAIORA010000035.1, from coordinate 5,636 downwards.
AAATGCCCCCGATTTATACTTAACGACCAAATTCATCGTATCTTCAATGTCAATGTCATCCGAAAAAACACAACAGTCCCGGATATAGCCGTCGTACTGCTCATTATCAAGATAAAGTTCTTTGATGGTTTCGACAGATTTCATATCAAGATAAAAATTACATTTGTTATTTACAGGGCAGTCCAGACACCTTTGGCCGTGTTTTTCAAGCCCGTATCGTTTGGCCTGCTCCTCATTATAAAAACTTCTCGCCCCACCTGCAAAAACTGTTTCGGGTACGGAACTTAGCCACCAATTGACAAGGTCAAAATGATGTGTCGATTTGTGTACCATCAACCCGCCTGAGTTGGCTTTGCTACGATGCCAACGGCGAAAATAATCCGCTCCGTGATTGGTGTCAAGGTACCAGTTGAAATTAACAGAAAGAATCTTGCCGATAACACCACTCATCAGCAATTCCTTAACCTGGCTGCGAGGCGGGGAATACCTGTAATTAAATGTAACACGAACACTCTTGCCGGTACGCCCGATTGCATCAACTATTCGTTGACAGCGCTTTGCATCTATTGTCATCGGCTTTTCGGTTATAACATCGCAACCGGCATCCAATGCCCGACATATATAATCGTCATGGGTACTGTCTTTGGTGCAGACAATCACCGTTGCAGGCTTCTGCTCTGCTATCATTCTATCAAAATCGTCCGAATGATAACACTCCACCTCAAACCCCATAGAGGACAATTCCTCCCTGCTGTCCTCAAGCCTTCCGCAATTATTGTCGCAAATAGCGAGTAATTCAGAACTATCCTTAAAACGAGCCGCAATGGCCTCTTTAAACATTATCGAACGGCCACCAAGACCCACAATCACATATGTCTTCATTAACAAAATTCCTCTATTACAAATTATTTTTTACTGTTGACTGTCTTGGTATAACCGTACCGAAAAATGGATTGTCCAATTCACAACTGTCTTTAGTTGTTTTTCCTTCCAGCAAATCTGCAAGCATTTCTGCTGCACCGCCGCTAATATTCGATCTATCTAAACTAATTGCTGTAATTGGAATCGGTGAAGGATCAAGGCCTTTGCTATCTGACAGGGCTACTATGCCCAACTCTTCCGGAATTTTTATCCCATTTTCTACGGCATATTCAGCAACGCGAACAGCGGGTTCATTCAAATAAGTTAGCATGCTGTCAATATCGCATTTGTCCATTTTATCTAATATAGGCCGAATGGATTTTTCATCATGCGAACGCTGCAATCCGGCAGTATAAAGAACTCTGTCCTTATCAAATCTAACGCCACGCTGATGGTGAGCAAACTTAACACCGCGAATCATTTCTTCATTAGCACCCCTAAAAGTTGGAGTCTGGTTAAGCAAAGTAAGCTGTTTCGTATATCCCTGCTCAAATAAATGCTTTGACGCCTGATAGGCCACCAATTCCCAGGAAACATAAAAAGAAGGAATCCCAAATTGGGCACAGCCCTTATAAAGACTAACCGTGGGGATAAGTTTATTGAACCCGATAATATCTTCAGGAAGAATCATTGCATAATAAACCAGCAACCCATCTATTTGTTCCCTGTGTATATTGTCAAAAGGACGACACACATACGAATCTTTTTCTTCTTTTCCCGCCAAAGTGTATAATAACAAATTGAAATCACGCTCGTGCAAAGCTGACTGAACGCTCTCAATATCTCCATAAGCATCACTCTCGATTTTGCTGATAACCAGACCAATCGTTCTTGTTTTTATGACTGGAGCACTTGCCGCCTTTCTTTGGCCTGGAGAAGCAACTGTTCTGCCCCGCCCCTGTTCTGCTACAAGGAGGCCTTCTAACTCCAATGTCTTCAGTGCTTTGCGTATTGTATCACGGGATACCGCATACTCTTTGGCCAAGACATTTTCAGAAGGCAATTTTGAGTTAACCGGCCATTTACGACTCTCGATTTTGCCGACAAACTCTTCCCTTAACCGTAGATAAGTATGGTTCTTTTTTTCAACATTAGTAATAGCCATTTTTCACCTGTTTATATATCCTGTAATCACTTGTCTACATACATATTATACATTTCGCTTGCTTTTGTCAAGAGATTTATAGATATAATTTGAGATTGGCCTGCTCCCCCAAAACCCATATTTTAAGAAAATTCAAAAGAAGTGTTGAGATGGTAATTGCTTGAAAACAAAAGAGTTATATTAACACGCCCGAGAGGAATCGAACCTCTAACCGCCAAATTCGAAGTGGGCCACTAAAAGAATAATGGGTACTTGGCGAGAAGTTATAATGCCCCAATTTACAAGATTTGCAATGGGCAACTCGTTATATAGGCACCTCTGCCAACGTTTTATTTATAGCCCAAAATCCGTAGTGCATAATCTTTTAGACACGGATTTTTTTGCTCCAAAAAACGTTTGTAAATCCTTATTTCACGCTGTGCGTTTCGCGCATAACTCCTTATTTTACGTTGAAAAAGAGGGGCGAAAGTGGCGTTTTTAAGCCAAAAATCCATTCAGCATATTATTGAGCCGGAAATCGCAGTAGCGTTTTTGAGCCAATCATCCTATTCGTCGTTGTGAAAATCAAAAGTTGATAACACAAGAATAGCCTGCTTTTGTTGCTTTGACAATTTCGGCCAAGCATTGATTATTTGTTGTAATTCGCTGGAAACTTCAGAGATATGCACCGGATTCTGCACCCTCTGCTTTTGGTAGGTTTCGTTAAGTGCTTTATCGGTGGTGAGTTGTGGATTTAGGTTCGAGTCTTTCCGGGGCCCATTAGAATTCAAGCCGTTGTCTTTGCCTGATAACGGCTTGAATTCACATAATTGAGCTGCTATGCAGAATAATCATAAAAATATCTGCTTGATATGTCTCTCAAAGATATTCTCTGTTACATGTTCAGCAATTATATCCTCATATTTTTCCAGAGCATCAATATATTTATTGCCCATCTCAGAGGCAACCTTATAGCCAACGTGAAGTAACTGCCTGACATTCAAATTATACTCAGGACAGGACAGGTTATGGGTAACAGCGTTTTTGAATTGCGGACTTGTCCAGCTATTGACTTCATCAATTGATGGCAGTTTGGCTTTGTCGATATCAATCACTGTTGCGTATGGGCCACAAAGCTCATCGAAACGCTGATAAGCATTTTCATAGATATTTTTGGCTATTTCCAGGCCTTGTTCCCCTGCTGCTGCTAAGCCGATAATTTCTTCCAGCCACGTAGTGCCTGCGGTTTTCAGGTGAAGGCCGGCATTAAATTTCTTGATAGCTTTGTTAATCGGGGCGTAAATTGAAAACTTATCGCTTCCGGAATGAATGCTTAATTTCAAATTATCAGGCAGGCCAAACTCTTTGATTGCAAAGGCAATAATGGCCAGGTCTTCATTAAATTCCTTCTCAAACTGTGCAACATCACCTACATAGTCAACGCCTTTATTGAACCTGCCGGTAAATTTAGGAGCAATGGTCTGGGCAGGTATGTTCTCATCCGCGATGGCGGCCAGAATAAAAAACATCTCAATTGGTGTCTGTGCCAAATCGGTTTCATCCATAGAAACTTCTGTAACAAAATCACCATTACCTTTTTTGGATTCGATATGACGATAAAGTTTACCTGCCTGTTGAACAGCCAAAAGGACTTTTGACGCAATTTTTGTTATAAGCTCTTCTGTAATCTCTATGGCTTCATTTATGCCCTCTATATTCAAGGTGCCGATATATTTTTTATACTTTTCAACAAAGACTTCAATGTCCTTTGCGGGACTCTGCTTGCCAATGTAGTCAGCAACATCGATAGTGAAGAAGTCGCTGGCATCAACGAAAGCATCGACATTGCTCATATTTATATGGTCAGCATCGACATAGTAGCTGTTTTGCCACGAAAGTTCTTTGACAGCTGTATCAGCTTCGTTTCTTACCGAATCCGGCTTGGTATGCACAATGCTGTGTTCACGGTAAGATTTGTTCCATACCGGAACTATGTCAATTCCTAATTGCTTAGCTTTTATCATTGCGTTAAGTTGTGCCTTGCCCTGATGTGCAAATCTGTCGCCCACACCGAATGAATATTTTTCTAATCGCATCATTTTACCTTATGTTAAAATTGAATTTTTTGTTTACGGCCCTTCAATCTGATAAAAAACATCTGTTCACACCACAAACGGCCTACACGATACAAATATAGATAGCTTGTTGAAATCACGTTGTTACTATACTGTCTAATTCTTGAAAAATCAAGTCATCTTGATCAAAAAATTTAGAGTAGCTCTAATAATTGCTTCTGAGCGACAAGTAGAAAATTTTTGTCCGATGGCAAGGAGGACAAATCAGCTTGAGCCGTAGTTCAAGTGGCTTTTGTCTGACGCAGTCCATCGGCGAAAAGGTTCGCTTGTTCGCCAAAATGAATTTTTAGAGGTTCCCATTATTGTTTGAATCCTTTCGAGAATTATGCGATTTTTTCGAGACTCTCCAAAAAGTCCTCTGCCTGTTTTTTTGATGAGGCGGTGGTAACAAAAAAGAGTTTGGTTTTATCGCACAGGCCACAAAGTTTTTTAATATATTCATGGTCAATTTCCAAAACGCCTCCACCACCGAGAACTTGTCTTTTGCCAAAAGAATCGATTTTTTTATAAAGATTAGTCCAGTCTTTCTCCATAGCCTCACCTGCGCCAGGCTGCCACTGAATACTGTCAATGCCATCGATTTCACATATCGCCTCAAGATGATGTACAGCATCAGGCCCATCGAGATGATAGGTAGAATTTTTAACGAGCTTAACTTCCTCTCTGATAGGCTCAACGCCAAATTCACGGAACATTTCATTGCTTATCATACAGGAAAAATCACATTGAGGAACCTGCATTGAGCCGCTGCTGTACATTTGATGACGAGTCATATCACCGTAATTTTCTATATCCAGCTCCTTCTGCAACAACTCAAGCGTTTCCTTATGTGCCGCTGTAACCTGCTTCAATGCTTTTTTGATCTTATCGGGACACATTACCAAATCCATAGCGAGTTTTTGAGGGTCTCTAATCGCAGATAAACAATCCAGCCCGCCCTGAAGATTAGGCCCTGTGACCAAAACTTTACCATCTAAACGTTTACGGAATGCCCTTATACGCTGGATGGTTTTTTCCCACCAGATACCATCACGATTCAACTTAATTTCGACATCATCCCAATCTTCCACAAATGGCGTTATCCAGCCGGTATTCGGACTGTTTTTGTGGAACACCAGTTCGGCACCCAATAATGCCGAAAAGTGATCTGATGCAAACTGTACCCGATAAGAAGGTATCGCCTCGCCTATAAATTCGTGGCTCTGTGCCCATCCTAATATCTGGTCGATAACTTTATCATAATCATCAAATGTGCTGAGGACCGATGATGGCTGCTCCACGGGCTGAACACCTTGTTTAGGAATTATGATATTCATAAGTGGTCTTGCTAATTTACCATCATTCCAAAACGCATCCCATTTTTTCTGCACTTCCTGAAAATCTCTTTTGAATTCTAATTCCATAACTTTCTCCATAATTTTCATACATATAAGGGGCCATATTGATTATTGACAATGACCAACAATCGTGAGTGTCTCGGTTAACTCATAAATATT
>JAIORA010000021.1 GCA_021108375.1 Anaerohalosphaeraceae bacterium | reverse complement strand
AAACCGGTGAACCGTTAGGTTCCGCGGGTTCGAATCCCGCCCTCTCCGTTTTATTTAAAAAAATGCGACCTATAAATTCTTGTCATTCAAGAGATTGGAAAAAGCAATTAGAGTTACCCTTAACTTGAATGAAAAAAATTATGAAAAACTGGAAAATCAGATTAGGCAATATCGAGGAATTTAAAGACCTCTGCGGCGAACTTCATTGTTCAATTGATGCGATTGAAGATGTATCCATACTTGCAGAGCCTGTTAAAATTGGAAATTTAACCGTTCCTAATTCCCTTGCCGTACATCCAATGGAAGGGGCTGACGGAGATTCAGAAGGTCGCCCCGGGCCACTGACATATAGACGATATAAAAGATTTGCGGCAGGTGGAGCGGGGCTTATCTGGGTCGAGGCAATTGCGGTCGTCTCTGAGGGTAGAGCTAATCCAAAGCAGTTATGGCTTAATGAAAAAAACAAAGACGCTTTCGCTGATATGGTAAAGCAAATGCGTCAGGCAGCTAAAGACAGTATGGGGGACGGCCATAATCCTGTCGTTATCGCACAGCTAACTCATTCAGGCAGGTACAGCAGGCCTGATGGAACAGCCAAACCGTTGATACCTCAAAGAGACCCATATCGCGACCCCCTGATTCCTGAAGAAAAACCGTCGGAGGGCAGAGAAAGCAAGGTTACAAATGAATGTATTATTACGGATAAGTATCTCGATGATTTACAAACTGCTTATGTCAAAGCAGCGAAACTTGCGTTTGAGGTTGGCTTTGATGCCGTTGATATAAAATCCTGTCACGGCTATCTTATTAACGAACTGTTGGCAAGCAGGAATAGAAAAGGCAAATATGGCGGTTCATTTGAAAACAGAACAAGGTTTATTCTGGAAGTAATTGATAAAATTCACAATGAGCTTGGCGAAGATAAAGTCGTTACTACAAGGCTTGGTTTCTACGATGCCATTCCATATCCATACGGCTGGGGAGTTGACGAGAATGATTATACCAAGTCTGATTTGACCGAACCGAAAAAACTTTTGAAATTAATGGCCGAACGCGGCGTTGGGATGATTAACTTTACAATAGCTAATCCCTATTATAATCCTCATATTGGCAGGCCTTTCAATCGGCCTGTTAAGGATGCTTACAGCAGTTCTGAGCATCCTCTTAAAGGTGTTAAAAGATTACTCGACCTTGCCGGCGAAATTCAAAAAGAATTTCCTGAAATTGCAATTGTAGGTACCGGATATAGCTGGCTAAGACAATTGATGGGCAACGTCGGCGCAGCGGCAAAGGCAAACGGCAATGCTAAAATAATCGGCGCAGGAAGAATGGCTTTTGCCTATCCCGATTTCGCAAAAGATTTATTGACTAAAGGTAGACTTGACAAAAACAAAGTGTGTATAGGGTGCAGCAAATGTACCCAGCTTATGCGTGACGGCAAAGCGACAGGCTGTGTTGTCAGAGACAATAAAATATACGGCTCGACAACCATATAAGGGAATAATTATGAATTCCATAGAAAGAGTTGAGGCTGTTCTTAATAACCAGATACCAGACCGTATTCCGTTAGGCTTTTTTGCTATTGATTCCGACATTGCCTCCAGGATATTAGGGCGTGAAACTTATTGGCGAGCCAAGGCTAAGAGTAAAATCGCTTTCTGGCAAGGCCGCCGCGATGAAGTTGTTCAAAGCTGGATAAATGACGGAATTGAACTTTACAAAAAGCTTGATATTATAGATATTATACCTGTTTGTGTGTCTTCGGCTGGGATTTGTCCACCCCGAAATTATGACCCAAATCCGCCAAGACAAGTGGATGAAAACACCTGGATTGACAAGCAAGGCAAGGTATATAGATATTCGCCCATCACTATGGATATAACTGTTGTCGAAGACCCGACTGCTAATAATAACTTTGATTTGAAAAAAGCATTACGCGATTGCGAAATGGTTAAACCTGATGAAAGCATCTTTGAAGTTATTGATGCTTTTATGGAAGAATTTGGAGAGAGCAAATTTGTGCTTGGCACGGTTGCCAAAGAAATGTTCTGGTATCGTCCCTGCTCTTTTGAAAAAGGCCTGATGGAACTTGTTACAAGGCCTCAGGATGTAAAAACGCTCTTTCAGGCGATGGTGGAAGATGCGTGTGAACTCGATAGATATTATGCAAGGCCGAAACAATCCGGAGTTTTATTGGCTGGAGATATTGCTCATAACAGCGGGCCAATGATAAGTCCGAAACTTTATAGAGAGGTATTTCTGGAGGGGTTTAAGAAAAGGATTGAATCTATCAAGTCCCTCAATCAGTTTGTTATAAAACATATGTGTGGAAATAACCTGCCCATTCTTGATATGATGGTCGAGGCAGGTATCGACTGCTATCAATCCGTTCAGGAATCCGCTGGTGTGGATATAATTAAAGTGCATGAAAAATACAGTAACGATTTTGCAGTTTGGGGAGGTGTACAGGTTGAACATTTGGTGAGTGGAACAACTGAAGATGTTAAAAGGGATGTCGAAAGAGTGATGAATGCATTTAGAAATAAGAGTAAATATATTTTCGGTACAAGTCATTCCGTAGCTGTCGGAACCAGATACGATAATTTTATGACAATGATGGATGAATTTCAAAGAATGAACCAATAATATTGTAAAAAATATCTTTGAAAATTGAGGTATAAAAATGAGCGATAGACCAACAGCAATAGTAACCGGCGCGAGCAGAGGAATCGGCAAGGCAATTTCCTTGGAACTGGCATCACTTGGTTATGATATTGTTATAAATTATTTTGATTTCAAGGATGACAAATCTGATGACGGCGCAGCGATTGAAACTCAAAATGAGATTAAAGCCATCGGCGTTGAATGCGAGATATTAAGAGGAGATGTAAGCAGCCCGGATGACCGTCGAAGATTAGTTGATTTTACAAAAGAAAATTTCGGCAGATGTGATATGCTTATCAATAATGCGGGAGTTGCACCATCAAAAAGAATAGACATTCTTGAAGCCACCGAAGACAGCTACGACAGGGTTATGAATATCAACCTTAAAGCCCCTTACTTTCTGACCCAGCTTGTTGCAAACTGGATGATAGAGCAGAAAAAAGGAAATCCCAAAAGAAATTATCGTATCTGCAATACCAGTAGCTTATCCGCTTATACGTCCAGCCCGGCTCGTGGCGAATACTGTTTGAGTAAAGCGGGTATTGGTATGATGACGAAGTTATATGCCGACAGACTGGCTGAATATGAAATCGGCGTTTTTGAAATTCGTCCCGGCATAATAATGACGGATATGACCAGTGCCGTCAAAGACAAATACGATAAGCTGATTGCCGAGGGTCTAACGCTTACAAAGAGATGGGGCCGGCCGGAAGATGTTGCAAAAGCCGTTGGTGCAATTGCTGAAGGCAGGTTGGATTTTTCAACCGGCCAGGTAATCAATGTTGATGGCGGATTTCATTTAAGAAGGTTATAGAGAAAAAATGGCAAAAATAGTCGCAAATCAAACAATAACCGAACACCATTATAATACAATCATTATTGGTGCCGGTGCTGCGGGTATGAATTGTGCGAAAAAGCTGTATGAATATATGAATCAGAATAAAGTTTCCGAACCTCAGGACAGGATAGCAGTTGTTACCGCGGGCTTGTCGCTGGGCGCATCGAGAATGAGCGGCTCTGATAAACAGACCTATTACAAAATGGGAACAAGCCCTGATGTTGCAGACAGTGCGGAAAGTTTTGCGAAAAGTCTCACAGACGGAGGCTGCTGCCACGAAGACTTAGCTCTTGCAGAAGGTATTGGTTCTTTGCGTGGATTCTACAATCTCGTTGAAGCCGGTGTGCCTTTTCCTGATAATGCTATGGGTGTTTATATCGGGTACAAAACCGACCACGACCCTTACGAAAGAGCAACTTCTGCAGGGCCCAAAACGAGCAAGTTTATGAGCGAATGTCTTGAGAAAATCGTCAGACAGTATGGCGTTCAGATTTTTGACCATCAGGAAGCTGTTGAATTTTTAACTGAAGGCCAGGGCAATGATAAAAAAATTATTGGAGTGGTAACTCTTTCTAAAAAAGACATTACTAAAGACAGTTTTGCGATAAATGTTTTTTACTGCGAGAATCTGGTGTTAGCTTCAGGCGGTCCCGGTGCGTTATATGAAACAAGCGTATATCCATTAGGGCAGACAGGCATACACGGCATAGCCTTTAAAGCTGGTTTGGCCGGTGAAAACCTGGCCGAATCACAGTTTGGCCTTGCCAGCACAAAATTCCGCTGGAACGTTTCCGGCACATATATGCAGGCTGTCCCGCGGATTTTCAGCACCGATGCAAATGGCAAAGATGAAAAAGAATTTCTCACGGATTTCTTTCCGACAATGAGCAAAATGGCTACGGACATATTCCTGAAAGGTTATCAATGGCCATTCGACCCGCAACGAATCGAGAACCTGCAATCTTCATTGCTCGATGTTATTGCTTTTAACGAAACCCAAAAGGGTCGGCGTGTCTTTATGGACTTCTTGCATAATCCTGTCGGCAGTAACAGGATGGACGAATTCAGGCTTGAAGATTTAGAGCCGGAAGCATTGGATTATTTAAAAGCTGCCGGTGCTATGCAAAAATTGCCTATTGAACGCCTTGAACATATGAACCCTCCTGCTATTGATATTTATAAAGAGCATAATATCGATTTGTATTCAGAACCACTGGAAATCGCCGTCTGCGCTCAGCATAATAACGGTGGCTTTGGCGTTAACAAATGGTGGCAGTCAAATATCAAAAATACATTTGTGATAGGCGAGATGGCTGGAACACACGGGATTAAAAGGCCCGGCGGCTCAGCACTCAATGCAGGCCAGGTAGGCGCTCAAAGAGCATCTGAATTTATCGCAAATGCTTGCGGTTGTGAGCTTCCAGAAATATCATCTGAGAATCCTGCCATTCAAAAACAGATTGAAAATATAATCAATAATATCCAAAGGTTCAAAAGCTCTGACGCAGAACTAACGCCATCAAAAGCCATTCAGCAGATTCAGCATAGAATGACCGCAGACGGCAGCCATATCAGAAAACTCGCAAATGCCGAACGAGCAGTAGAGCAGGCAATCCAGCTGTACAATGACATCAAAAATAACGGATTGAAATTAGAGAATGCCAGGGATATTGTTACAGCTATCCAGGCTGAACACCTTGCACTTTCCAGCATCGCATATTTAAGGGCTATTGTCGAACTGTTAAAAACTGGTAGCGGCTCAAGAGGTTCGCATCTCGTCCTGACAGAGGACGGTGTTGAAATCCATCCTGACATCAAGGACCCTGGTACCGGCAAAACTTTAAAATTCAAGCCGGAAAATAAAGATTTGAGAAAGTCTATATTGTCCGTAGAATATAATGCGGATTTTGACGGCTTGTTTACCTGCGAAATGATTCCTGTTAGAAAGGCTCAGAAAGACAGAAAGGCATTCGAGCTGGCCTGGACAGATTTTAGAGAAGGAAAAAATTATAATTCATCCCAAAAACCACAATAAACACTATTCGTGGCATTGCCAGTGCCAAAAATAAGGGTTTTGGGATAGCTTCTACCAATAAAAACTGGAAAGGTCAGGACAACAAAATGGAAACCCTGTTGTTAATGATATTTTGTTTTTTCGGCTATATCGTCGCCTATCACACTTACGGGAAATTTCTCGCACGAAAAATTTTCAACCTGCACCCGAACACTCCCGTGCCATCGAACCAACTCTACGATGGCATAGATTACGTCCCAGCCAAAAAGAGCGTTATCTTCGGCCATCACTTTACATCCATCGCCGGCACCGGCCCAATCGTAGGTCCAGCCATCGGAATAATATACGGCTGGGCACCGGCGGTGCTATGGATAATGTTAGGCAGCATATTTATGGGAGCCGTGCACGATTTTGGCTCATTAGTCGTCTCTGTCCGCAACGAAGGCAAGAGCATTTCTGAAATTGCGGACAAATACATCAACCGCAGGGTACGCTTCATTTTTTTCGCCATCGTTTTTCTCGTACTGCTCATCGTCATAGCCATTTTCGGTGTCGTCATCGCGGTTGTCTTTGCTCGTTTCCCAAGCTCAGTATTGGCAGTCTGGCTACAAATCCCAATCGCAATAGCTCTTGGGTTTGCAATTTACAAACGTCAATTTAATTTGCTCACCACAACCATTATCGCCATCATCGCAATGTACGCTGCGATTTCATTCGGCAGTATTCTGCCGCTGACAATGCCAACGATTTTCAACATACCGCCGACCGGCGTATGGACGATTATACTTTTGGCTTATGCGTGGGTAGCTTCAACTCTGCCGGTAACGACATTGCTTCAACCGCGAGACTATATCAACGCGTGGCAGTTGTTTATAATGATGGCACTGTTGGCGGTAGGAGTGGTGTTCGTTTCATTTGCTGATTCACTTCCGCTCGTCGCACCGGCATTCAATCCATCTCCGCAAGGTGCTCCGCCAATGATGCCGTTCTTGTTCATAATCATTGCCTGCGGTGCTGTCAGCGGTTTTCATTCACTCGTCGCAACCGGCACAAGTCCAAAACAAATTGCAAAGGAACCCGACACTTTGTTCGTTGGTTTCGGCTCAATGCTCACCGAAGGTGCTCTTGCGATTCTTGTAATAATATGCGTTGCCGCCGGAATAGGTATCGCCTACGAAATTTCTCCCGACTCAATACTCACCGGCCGTCAGGCCTGGGAGCATCATTATTCCAGTTGGTCAGATGCTGCCGGATTAGGGGCAAAACTTGATGCGGTTGTAATCGGTGCCGCTAACATAATGGCTTCGCTCGGAATAAACGCTTCCCTCGGCGCAACTCTGATGGGAGTTTTTATCGCTTCGTTTGCCGGCACTACTCTTGACACTTCCGTTCGCTTGCAAAGATACGTTGTAAGCGAAATGGCCCACACCATAAAGTTCGGCGGATTAAAAGGCCGATATGCTGCCACAACATTCGCAACTGTTACCGCCGCAATACTTGCCTTTGCCGCTGGTGCCAACGGAAAAGGTGCAATGAATTTATGGCCGTTATTTGGAACGGTAAATCAGTTACTGGCAGCTCTGGCACTTTTGGTCGTAACGATGTATCTGAAATCTCAAGGCCGCGGAAAATTCTGGGTTACACTTTTGCCTTGTTTGGTGATGCTGACGCTTACGTTGTGGGCACTGGTTTATAAGCTCTGCGATTTTTGGAGCCATAGTAATTGGATGTTGTTTGTTATTGGCGGAATAATTTTTGCACTTGCCGTATGGATGACCGTTGAAACTTTTTTGCTGCTGTTAAGGCCCAGACCGACACCATCTTAAAATGACAGAATAAAGGGTAGCTTGTTCGCCAAAATGAATTTTTAGAGGTTCCCTTGAGTCGATAAAAAAAGTGTTGCAATTATGCTTGTAAATGATTATATCTCCTTTATTTAGGATGAAAAATGAAGCCAACATTGTTAATTATAGCAGCGGGAATGGGAAGCCGGTACGGCGGACTCAAGCAGATAGATTCTGTCGGGCCTAACGGCGAAATGATTATTGACTACTCTATGTATGATGCGGTCAAGGCGGGTTTTGAAAAAATAGTTTTTGTAATCCGTCCTCATCTCGAAGAGGCGTTCAAAGAAAAAATCGGTAGCAAACTCGATGGGACAGTAGAGACTGTTTATGCGTATCAGGAATTGGATAGTTGTCTCGGCGATTTTAAACTTCCTGCCGATAGGGAAAAGCCCTGGGGTACAGGACACGCTATTTTGGTTGCTAAGGATGTTATTGATTCGCCTTTTGCGGTTATAAACGCCGACGATTATTACGGTTCTCATTCCTTCAAAATAATGCGGCAATACCTTTCGGACTCTTCCGGTATTAACAAAAATCATTACGCTATGGTCGGATATTCGCTTTATAATACGCTTTCTGACAATGGAACTGTGGCCAGGGGTGTGTGTCAGGCCGACGAAAAAATGCTGCTGAAAAAAATTGTTGAATGTCTTGGGATAGAAAAAACAGAAACCGGTGCTGGCTTTATCGACTCCAGGGGCGAAGAGCAAAGTCTTACAGGTAATGAAATAGCGTCGATGAACTTATGGGGATTTCATCCTTCGATATTTGAATACTTGCAGAAAATGTTTGATGAATTTCTTGTCGAATATGGAAATGAACTTAAGAGCGAACTATTTATTCCATTGGTAGTTGACAGGCTTATCAATAATAACCAAATTACAGCAAAGGTCTTAACAACCGATGACCGATGGTTTGGTATTACATACAAGGAGGATATGCCAATCGCGCAAAAGAGTATTAAAAAACTTATCGAACAGGGCGTATATCCGGAAAGGCTCTGGGAGAAGTGATGGAATTCGATTTAAAAAAAGTTTTCGACAATTTTCAGATAGAAGGCCAGTTCCTGCAGGCTGCTCCATACGGCAGTGGTCATATCAACGACACTTTTGCGGTTGAAGCAACAGATAAACGTTATATTTTTCAGCGAATAAATCGTGATGTTTTTAAAAATCCGCCGAAACTTATGGATAATATCGCTCGCGTAACCAGGCATATTCACAGCAAACTGGAATCTCAGGGGGCAGAAGATATTGACAGAAGAGTTCTGACTGTTATTCCAGCCGGGGATGGCAAAGATTATCATATTGATGCCGATGGGAATTACTGGCGGGCATATATTTTTGTTGAAAAAGCCAGAACTTATGACGTGATGGAAAACCTTGCTCAGGCTTATGAGGCAGCGAAAGCATTTGGTAATTTTCAGAATATGCTTGTGGATTTGCCTGGGCCGGCACTGTTTGAGACAATTCCTGATTTCCACAACGGGTCTAAAAGATTCCAGGCTTTTGAAAATGCGCTTAAAGCGGACGTTTGTAATCGTGCAAAAGACGCTAAAGATGAGATAGCGTTCCTTCAGGCCAGCGGCTGGATTTTTGACATCTTTCCGAAGTTGGTTGAGCAGGGCGGTGTCCCGATTCGTATTACCCATAATGATACGAAAATTAACAATGTGATGATAGATGATAAGACCAACGAAGGTATCTGTGTTATTGATTTGGATACGGTGATGCCGGGGCTGGCCCTTTATGACTTTGGCGATATTATGCGGACTACGTTAAGTCCCTCTGCTGAAGATGAGCAGGATTTATCAAAAGTATTTATGGAGATGCCGAGATTTGAGGCGGTGTTGAAAGGTTATTTGTCAACAGCGGGGCGGTTCCTGAACAAGGCGGAAAAAGAGCATTTGGCCTTCAGCGGCAAAATGATAACGTTGACAATCGGCACGCGTTTTCTGACAGATTATCTCGCGGGCGATACATATTTTAAGGTTCATCGTGATGGCCATAATCTTGACAGGTGCAGGACGCAATTCAAGTTGGTACAATCAATAACAGAGAATCAGGAACAGATATTAAAGCTGGTCGAAAAATACGGTTCATAGAAAGAGCTTTGATGCGAGTATTGCAACTCATCCCAAAACCCATAACAAACGACGTTCGTGGTCTTGCCGATGCCAAAAAATCAGGTCGAAGCAAACACGGTTTTGCAGCCTTGGCGATTTTAGTTGTCGTGGCTATAATCGCGATACTCTATATGGTTGACCTTACTGCGATATTCGGGCTGGATGGAATTGACCCGTATGCCGACAGGCCTTGGTTCCAGGATGACAGGTTGCTCAAAAGCGAGGAGTTTCCGGTAACTCAGAAAGGTTCTGGCGGCAAGACAGTTATCAAAGACAACTTAGTTCTGGAAGGGCAGGTTAGCAGGAAAGAGGTTTCGCGGGGGAAAATCAAGCTGGAAATCGCCTCGATCGGAGCGGTCTCCGGACAATGGAACTGCAGTTACGAATATGATGACCGAAGCTATGCGATAGAGGCAGAGTTCAGCGGGAATATCGACCCGAAAAAAACATACGTCAGTGCCGATGGGAAAAATAAAAAGCTCTTATACTTTATAACCAAAGGTCAATATAAGCAGTTGAAAACCAGTAAGTCCGATGGGACGGTTTCTCAAATAAGCCAGACGATTTACGTTACCGGCTGGATAGATAACGACCACAGCGCATTCGGCAAAGTGTTTGTGATGACCGATGAAAAAGAACACTCCCAATACCAATGGACAACCGGCGGTAAGTAAGAGTCTGATTTATGATTTCGTTTCGCTGCCGCCACAACCCCTTGTTTCTACAATTTATCGCTCAAATTGTGGAAGATGTTTTTGAATTTATTTATGGCTTCATATCCAATCGTCATTATCGGAAAGGCAGTTTTATTGTGATTGAGCGGCTCGTCCATATCGATAAACTTTCGACAATACTCGCCATCAGGGGTGCCTGGAATAGGCGAGAAATCTGAGAGCATAATTCTTATGCCGAGACTGCTGATAAATTTCATTGAGTTTTCGGTTTCCTGTATGTTGTGATTGGGATGGCCGAGTATCTGGTATGCGGTAATGTTGTTTTTATCCGCCCCGGCGGCAAGGAAGAAATCTACGGCGGAGGAAAGTTCGTCGCTGAAAACTTTTGAGCCGGTCAGTTTCTGAAAATTTTCTGAATGGCTTTCAAAGCCGAGACAAAAAGTTTTGAAGCCGGCTTTTACCATCAATTCCGCAAGGCCGCCGGTAACGAACCGTGCATTTAGAGCATTTGGACTGTGGAAATTTACGCTGAGTTTTCTTTTTATAATCTCAGACAAAAACGGCACAAGAACTTCGCTGCTTTTGTAGAGCAGAGCATCGTCATAAAAGGCGATATTTTTCACGCCGAGCTTTACGAGCAATTCAACTTCTCGCAGTTTATTCTGAATTGATAGGGATTTGAATGAGCCGTAGATATTCGGCACAGAGCAGTACGTACACTTGAACGGGCAGCCGGTCGATATTCGCATTGCTGCGGTATCGAGCTTTTTATACAATTGCCAGGATGGCGGCAGGGACTTGTTGTTGGCGATACCAATATAATTGAACAGTTTGTCCAATCCGGTTTCGGTAACGACTAAATCCGCGTTTAAAGATTCTGCGTGTTTGGCGCAGAGAATTGCGTAGGGTCCGCCGAGAATTATTTTTGTTTTCGGCCAGTGGGTCTTTATCGTATCGATTACCTCTTTGTAGCCGGGATACCAATAGGTCATAACGGTTTGAATCATCGCGAAATCAGCAGGTGGGTTTTGCCTGAGATATTCAATAAATAATTTTTGCGGCAGCCCGAACCTGTTATAATGTCTCGGTATATTTTTTAGTGGTAGCGGTTTGGGGATTTTCTCGGAGTAAAAAGAACCTGTGCCGAAATCGTTGCTTTTAAATTTCGGCTTGTCGGCATAAAAATCGTTGCTGCGGTCGAGGAAGTCGAATAGCTGCAAATCAGCGGAATTGCTGAGCGTCCCGGCAATGCTCAGTAGGCCGAGCGGTTTCAGCCAGTAGTCATAAGCGGTGAAATCGTAAATCGGCGGATTTACAAGCAGGATTTTTGGCTTAGATTTCATTGAAGCAAAGTTTAGAGCAGTTCGACAATTTTATAAAGAAGCGATGTCGATATTTTTTGCAGCTACGGTTTCGTCGAGCCTTGAGACAGGGGTGGTTTTTGGATAGGCCGAAAACTCCTGCGGGTTGTCTTGTGCGGTTTTGGCTATTTTTATCATAGCATCGATAAACTCGTCAATGGTTTCCTTGCTTTCGGTTTCTGTCGGCTCAATCATCATAGCTTCTTTGACGATTGTCGGGAAGTAAACTGTTGGTGGATGAAAGCCGAGGTCGATAAGGGCTTTGGCTATGTCTATCGCGTGTACGTCGCCGGCGACTTGTCGGGAAGCACTGAAAACGCACTCGTGTTTGCAAAGGCCATCGAATGGAAGGTCGTAAAACGGAGCGAGTTTTGTTTTTATATAGTTTGCGTTGAGTACGGCATTTTCGGATACGTCTTTTAGCCCCTGCTTGCCGAGCATCAGGATATATACATAGGCACGGAGGATGATAGCAAAATTTCCGTAGAACGGTGCGATGTAGCCGATGGACTTGGGTTTGTTATAGGCTAACGCGTAAGTTCCGTCCTGTCTTTTTTCTACTATCGAAATTGGCAGGAAGTCGAGCAGTTTTTCGACAACGCCGACCGGGCCTGAGCCGGGTCCGCCTCCGCCGTGAGGTGTCGCGAAAGTTTTGTGCAGGTTCAGATGAACGATGTCGAAACCAAAATCGCCGGGTCGGGCTTTGCCGATGATGGCGTTAAGATTCGCGCCGTCGTAATAAGCCAGCCCGTCAACAGAGTGGATTATGTCGCAAATTTCTTTTATGTCAGGATTGAAAATGCCCAGCGTGTTTGGGCAGGTCAGCATTATGCCGGCGGTCTCATCGTTAACCATTGACTTCAGAGCCGTCGCATCCATTATACCGTTTTCGTTGCTGGGGACGGATTGCACTTTGTAGCCGGCAATCGCTGCGCTGGCAGGATTGGTGCCGTGGGCACTGTCAGGGATGAGTATGGTGGTTTTTTTGTTGCCTCGGTCGTGGTGATAAGCGGCCATAATCATTATACCCGTCAGTTCGCCGTGCGCTCCGGCCATTGGCTGCATTGTAAAGCCCGCCATTGCGGTTATTTCGCGAAGCAGAATATTCATCTCGTAAAGCACCTCAAGTGCGCCTTGGGTGAGCGTGCCGCCAAGCCGCAGCTGCGGCAAAAGAGGATGCAGATGCGCAAAACCGGGATAAGCACTGATTCGCTCGGTAACCTTGGGGTTGTATTTCATTGTGCACGAACCCAGCGGATAGAAGTGGGTATCAACTCCGAAGTTCTTTCGTGAAAGCTCGGTGAAATGACGGACGACATCAAGTTCGCTAAGTTCGGGCATTGCCGGAGCGTCGTTGCGAAGTAGTTCAGCCTTGATATTGACTGATGTTTCGACATCACTTTTCGGAGGGCAAACGCCGGTACGGCCCTTTACGCTTTTTTCAAAAATCAATTTCATAAAACTGCCTCCAGCGATTCCGCGAGGAGTCCTATCTGGCTTTTGGTACGTTTTTCTGTTACGGCAATGAGCATTGAATTTTCCATTCCCTTATAATACCTGCTCAGCGGAAAACCTGCGGCATAGCCTTTTTCCACGAGTCTGGCGATTACGCCCGCGGCGGGGACAGGCAGGTCAACGACGAATTCATTGAAGAACCACTTTGCTTTGAAGTGCGGCTTTACTCCGGCTATTGCTGTCAGTCGTTTGTATGCGTAACTTGCCTTGTCGGCACAGAGTTGGGCGGTTTGCGTAAGGCCGGTTTTGCCGAGCAGGGACAGGTAAATTGTTGCCGTCAACGCACACAGTGCCTCGTTGGAGCATATGTTAGAGGTCGCTTTGTCTCTGCGGATATGCTGCTCACGGGCCTGGAGCGTTAGAACGAATCCGTCCCTGCTTTTAGAATCGGTTGTTCTGCCGACAACTCTGCCGGGCATTTTGCGAACATATTTTTTGCGAGTCGCCATAAAGCCGAGGTAAGGGCCGCCAAATGACATCGGTATTCCGAGACACTGTCCTTCGCCGGTAACGATGTCGGCACCCATTTGGCCGGGCGTTTTTAATATGCCAAGCGAAATTGGATAGCAGGAAACGATGAGCAGAACACCCTTTTCGTTAGCGGCCTTTGCAATGTCGGTAAAGTCGTCAATGCAGCCGAAAAAGTTTGGATTTTGCAAAATAATCGCTGCGGTTTTATCGGTTATATTCTCTAAAAGTTCGGCGCGATTAGCAAGGCCGTTATCGTTTTTTGTTTCTTTGAGTTCGATTTTAAGATTCCGTGTATAAGATTGAATTATTACACGGTAAATCGGGTTAACGCTGTCGTCTATGACGATTCGGTTTCTGCCTGTAATTCGCAGAGCCATCATCATCGCTTCGTAAAGAGCCGTCCCGCCGTCATACATCGATGCGTTTGAAACATCCATACCGGTTAGTCTGCAAATCATCGACTGGTATTCATATATCCCCTGGAGCGTACCCTGCGACGCTTCGGGCTGGTATGGCGTGTAAGCGGTATAAAACTCACTTCTGGATATCATCGAGTAAACCGCTGCCGGTATGAAGTGGTCATAAAAGCCTCCGCCGAGAAAGCAGGTAAGGTGCGTCGAGTTCTTAGCCGCTAAATCCGCCAGTTGATTGCGAACCTCAAATTCGCTGATGCCGTCGGGCAGATTAAAGTTTTTTGCCATCAGCTCCGCAGGTATATCCGCGAACAAATCGTCCATTGAAAGGCCAATGTCGCTAAGCATTTGCATCTGTTGCTCTTTGGTGTTGGCTATGAAAGGCATTTTAGTCCTGTGTATTTTTTATTGTTATAGAGTTTCAAGGTATTCGCTGTACTGTGCGGCGTTCATCAGTTCATCTGTTTTAGATGGAGCAGAAAGTTTCAATTTGCAAACCCATCCGTCGTTGTAGCAGTCGCTGTTCATAAGTTCCGGCTGCGATTCGAGCTGGTCATTAACTTCTGTTACCACCCCGGCAAATGGTGAATAAATGTCACTGGCTGCTTTTGAGCTTTCAATAACGGCGAGTTCATCGTGCGGCTGTACCGATTTATTCGGCGCAGGCAACTCGACAAAAGTTATCTCGCCAAGCGATTCCTGAGCGTAATCAGAAATTCCAAGCGTTGCTGTATCGCCTTGTATTTTTGCCCATTCGTGGTCTTCTGTATAAAATAAATCCTGTGGTACCATTTTTCACTCCGGTTATTTAAAACTAAAATTTTTCAAACCTTGATACTATTCGCCCCTGGATGTCTGGCGTTAATTTTTCTCCGAGATTGACGCAGTCCTTTTTGCCCTGTCGCAGCTGGCTCTGGCTTCTTGCGAGGTAGTACAGTCCTATGTCGTTGCCGGTAGTGGCTGCGGCTTTGTTAATCAATGCCATTGCGATTTGATTTTTACCATCGCCGGCACAACTCAAAACGCTTCCAATGCAAAGGCCCTGCGAATCTAAAATGCCGTCAGCTTCTCTTGCTGGGCGGATGCCTTTTTGGCCGGGCAGCTCAATTCGGGACACTTGTTGCGTAAAACTTTCCGCTGTTTGCCTGATAGCGTCCTGTCCGATAAAAAATTCTTTTTTGAGTTTGACGGCCCACCGGTATCCTGCGGCAAATGGCGAGATATTTAATTCACCTGCCAGTTCGTGTCCGTAAAGCGGAAAGCCGGCTTGTATGCGAAGGCTGTCGCGAGCGCCGAGGCCGCACGGGACGATTCCATCGCTGGCACCGGTTTCGAGAATTCTATCCCAGATGGCAGGGGCTTTTGCGGGATGGACAAAAATTTCAAATGCTGTTTTGGCACCGGTGTAGCCGGTTGCGGAAATTATAACTTCTACGCCGTCAATTTTGCTCTTTATAAATGTAAACGGCTTGATGTTTTCTGTTTTTTCGCCGGTAATTTTACTAAGGCATTCGGCAGAGGCAGGACCCTGTAAAGCGAGGTCAACTTTCGCCTGCGGATTGGCAGAATCTTTAAGGTCGATGATTTCAAGCTGTTCGGTAGTTGCCCCAAGGTAATCTTTTACTATCGGCAGCCAGGCTTTTATTTTTGATTCGTTCGCGGCGTTGACCACTACCATAAAGTCGTTTGCTTTTTTGCGGTAAACGATAATGTCGTCGAGTATGTTGCCGGCGGTATCAAGTATATAGGAATACTGGGCCTTTCCATCGACGAGAGCGGTTACTTCATTAGTGGCCAAAACGTTTAAAAACCATTCGGCACCATCACCCTTGAATCCCAGTACACCCATATGTGTACAGTCGAAGAGTCCGGCTTTTTCACGGACTGCCGAGTGCTCGGCAGCTATTGAGGAGTACCATAACGGCATAAGATAGCCGGCAAAGGGTACAATACGCGATTTTGCAGCCAAAGCGGTGTGTTTGCGGTAAAGCGCAGAGGTTTGCGGAGGCAAAACTGGCGACTCAAACTCGAATTTCTGGGATTTTGTCGGGTACAATTGATTTTCCTTATGATAAGATGCTGATAAATCTAAGCAAAATAGCAACATTGTCAAGAGGCTTTTTGGTTTTCCCGTTTTATTAGAAGCGGAGTATTGAGATTTTTGGCTTTTTGGTGTATTTTAAGTGGGTATGAAAACAGAGTTTATAAACGTAAAACAGGCTCAGACGCAAATAAAGGTCGCGGCGAAATATGTTGAGGACGGCAAGTTGGTGGTTTTTCCGACCGAAACAGTTTACGGCATTGCCTGCGCAGCGAAAAACGACTCGATTGCCCGCCTCAACGAGATTAAGAGCAGAGCTGAGAAAAAAAGATATACCCTGCATATCGGCAGCAGGAAAAAAGTTTTCGATTACGTTCCGAAGATTTCTCTGCCGGGCAGAAAGCTAATAGATAGTCTCTGGCCAGGCCCGCTTACAATAGTGTTTCAACTGACCGAGAGCGAAATTGCAAGCCAGACTAAAAAACTCGGCACCGAAGCTGGAGCATTGCTTTACAGAGATGGAACTATCGGCGTTCGCTGTCCGGACGAAAAGATTGCGTCTGAATTGCTCAACTGCTGCGATGTGCCGGTAGTGGCTCCCAGTGCGAATCTTTTCGGAAGAAAGCCCGCGACTAATGCCCGCGATGCGAAAAAGCAATTGGACGGACTCGTCGATATGATTATCGAGGGCAGGAAGTGCAAATATAAAAAATCCAGTACCGTTCTCAGGCTAAGCGGTTCGGGGCTGGAGGTTTTGAGGGAGGGCGTTTACTCTAAGGAAAAAATCGCAGAGGAGTTTGTTGTGAAAATACTGTTTATTTGTACCGGAAATACCTGTAGGAGTCCGGTTGCCGAGGGTATTGCCAAGAAAACAATCGCAAAAAAACTTCAATGCGGCATTGACCAATTGGACGCAATGGGTTATAACGTCAGTTCTGCGGGGCTGATGGCGATAGCTGGTATTGAGGCAAGTGCGGAATCTATAAGGTTTTGCGGTGAAAATGGCATCGATATCTCCGGCCATAAAAGCCGGATGGCAGATGCCGAGCTGATGGAAAAAAGCGATTATATTTTTGCTGTATCTGCCGGGCATATTGAGGCGATAGCGAAAAACTACCCGCAGGCTGCGGAAAGGTGCTTTTTACTTGACTCAACAGGAGACATCGACGACCCCATAGGTGGTTTAGCCGATGCTTATAATAGATGCGGCCGGAAAATAGAAAAGGCCGTCAATGAAAGGATTAGAGAGTTTATCAAATGAAAATTGCAGTAGCAAACGACCACAGAGGTATTGAAGCAAAGGACAATATCAAGACGATAGTTACCGAGCTGGGCCACGAGTGTATCGATTTCGGTGCTGGCGGAGAGGGGCCGGTAGATTACCCTGATGTTGCGTATCTCGCGGCCTCGGCTGTCTCGGAAAAAGATGCTGACAGGGCTATTCTTGTATGCGGAACGGGTATTGGTATGTGCATTGCCGCCAATAAGGTTAAGGGCGTGCGTGCGGCATTGTGTTACGATGAGCTTAACGCCAGGATAAGCCGTCAGCACAATAATGCCAATGTTTTGTGTCTCAGCGGCGACCTGCTTGGCTCGCAGGTGCTTCGCAAAATTGTCGAGGTATGGCTGGAAACAGAATTTGCATCCGGCAGACATCAAAGGCGTGTGGATAAAATTACAGCTATCGAAAACGGTCTTGACCCGAAAACTGTCAAAAACAGTCAATAGAACGGCAAAAGTTTAGTCGTTTTTTGTTAAAAAGTACATAAAAGTAATAAAAAAGCCCCGATTTTCGGGGCTTTTTTTGTGTACCGAGAAAGTTTGTCATTGCGAGGCCGTAAGGCCGTGGCAATCTATTACCGTTCGCACATGACTTTGTCATTCCGAGCGCAGTCGAGGAATCTTTGTCTTTTTACTTTTTTTAAATCTGTGTAATCTGCGTAATCAGTGTTTAAATAATCTGTGTTAATTCCTGTCATTTCGACCAACGTGGAGAAATCTTTTGTTTTTTAAATTTTTGTTGTGGCGGGTTTGGTTTCTGCTGCTTTGCCCTTTTTGATGAAGTTTTCGGCAGAGGCTTTTATCCGCTCCGCTGCGACTCCTGCTTCGGAAAGTTTTGTCGCGGCGGTTCCGATAGCCCTTAGTTTTTTGTAGCGGGTATCAAGCAGGTTTTCGAGCTTGGTGCGTTTAAGTTGGCGGAGGCTCTTTATGATGTATTGCTCAACACTATAAACGGTGTCGTGAATGTTTCTATGCGCTCCGCCTAACGGTTCTGGAATTATCGCGTCCGCAAGGCCGAGCCTTTGCAGTTCGGAGCTTGTGAGTTTTAGTGCTTCGGCAGCTTCCGGTGCTTTCGAGCCATCTCGCCATAAAATTGCGGCGCAGCCTTCCGGCGAAATAACTGAATAGTAGGCAAATTCGAGTATCGCGAATCTGTCGCCAACGCCGATACCGAGAGCTCCGCCGCTGCCGCCTTCGCCGATAACGATGCAGATAACCGGAACTTTCAGGCGGGACATTTCCATAAGGTTTACAGCAATCGCCTGCGCCTGGCCTCTTTCTTCTGCGCCGATGCCGGGATATGCGCCGGGAGTATCTATCAGCGTTACGATTGGGATATTGAACTTTTCGGCCAGCTTCATCTTGCTAAGTGCTTTGCGGTATCCTTCGGGGTTGGGGCAGCCGAAATTACATTTTATTTTCTCTTTCGTTTCACGGCCCTTGTTCTGCCCGATTATCATAACTTTTTCCCTGCCGATATGGCCGAGTCCGCAGACCATTGCCGGGTCGTCGCCGAAAGTTCGGTCGCCGTGGAGTTGGCGAAAATCT
The DNA here is from genome assembly GCA_021108375.1 of Anaerohalosphaeraceae bacterium. Lineage (GTDB taxonomy): Bacteria > Planctomycetota > Phycisphaerae > Sedimentisphaerales > UBA12454 > JAIORA01. The sequence continues at coordinate 19,567 of JAIORA010000021.1, read as the reverse complement.
TTTACCATCAGATTAAGGTAGTCGCCAAAGAGCGGCCTTTGTGGATGGCGGGAGACCTGGACGGTTTGCCAGGGACTCAGGCTCGAATATATCCGTTTGAACTCAGCGACCTGAGCGCGCTGAAGTTTGCGAATTTTCGACGAGTTGTCCGTGCCTTCTTTTTGCGACAGGCTGCTCAGTTCGGCTATCTGGCGGTCTATGTCAGCTATCCCATCTTCGAAGCTGAGATAGTTGCAGTTTGTATTCGTATTGTCGTTCGTATCTTCTGTCATATTAACGTCGTAAGTTTTAACTTTTTCAAATTAGTTTTGTGCCTTAGGCATCTACGAAAAAAATCCTGACCCGATACCGAGCCGGAAATTTACAATCACCCCCGTCCATAAGGCTTACCCATTTTTACCAGGGAGATATAATACCAATTTCGGGGCCTAAATGAAAGAAAAAAATTGACACAGGAGCATTTTGCGGATAGTTTTTAGAATTCGGCGTTCATATACTTTTTAATGTAAGGTGTTTTTTGTGAAAGAGTTACGTCAGGTAACGGTGTTGGGACTCGGTCTTTTAGGCTCGTCTATAACCTTGGTAGTCTCCAAAGGGCTTTCCGGGGTAAAAGCCGTCGGATACAGCCATCGCCGCTCAACGCGTCAAAAGGCACGAAAGCTCGACATCGCTGATGAGGTTTTTGACGATATTGGCGAAAGCGTTGCCGATGCGGATATTGTTATTCTGGCCACGCCTATATGCACGTTTGAACAGATTTTCGCAGAAATTGCGCCATTTTTAAAGGCTGGCTGTATTGTTACTGATGTCGGCTCGACGAAGGTTTTGGCTCATCGATGGGCGAGAAAAGGACTCGGCTCAGGGGTTTGCTATATCGGTTCGCATCCGATAGCGGGTTCGGAGCAGAGGGGCGTTGAATTTGCCAGAGATGATTTATTTTACGGAGCGAAGTGCATACTCACAACTGGCAGGACAGTCAACGCAGCGGCTCTTAAAATGCTGCAAAAGTTCTGGGCCGAACTTGGATGCAGCGTTTCGGTGATGACCGCGACAAAGCACGATAAAATCCTCGCCGCGGTGAGCCATCTGCCGCACGCGACCGCGGCCGGGCTGATAAACGCGAGCGATGATGACGAATTGCAATTTGCGGGTAAAGGGTTTATTGATACATCAAGAGTTGCCTCCGGGCCGGCGAATGTCTGGGCGGATATATTCTATACAAACAGCGGAAATGTTTGCAGGGGAATCGACAAAACTATTTCGCAGCTTAACAAATTGAGAGATGCGATAAAGGCTGAAGATAAAAATAAAATCGAAAAATTGCTCGAAACCGCACGAAGCAAACGGGCAAAGCTCATTAAGTATAAGATGAAGAATAAGGAAATAATGTGAGACAGTGGCGTTTTGAAGTTTACGGCAGAGATCAGGAAAATGATATTTGCGCAAAGCAGGTCATTGAAGATATTCTCGAACTTGGAATCAATTCTGTTGAGCAGGCCCAATCTGCAAAGGTTTTTTTGATAGAGGCGGACTTTGATGATGAATTTGCCCGGCGGGTAGCACGGGAATTGTTGTGCGATAACGTCTGTCAGGATTTTTGTATCGGCAAAACAACTCCGCCGGCAGGGCTGGCAAAAGCGACAACGGTAGAGGTGCACCTTAAAAGCGGGGTTACCGACCCGGTTGCGCAGTCAATCATTACCGCGATAGAGGATATGGGCAGTAGCTGCAAAAGCGTTATGACGGGCAGAAAGTATGTGCTATTTGGCGAGCTAAGTCAGGAGCAAACTTCGCGTATTATTCGGAGGCTCTCGAATGACTGTATTGAAGACGTTATCATTGGCACAGAGGCCGAGCCGCCAAGTCCGCTTGCTGAGCCTTATGAATTTCAGTTCAGGACTATTACTATAACCGACCTCGATAATGCCCAACTCGAAAAGCTGAGCAAGGATATGGATTTGTTTCTTAACATTATCGAGATGCGGACTATTCAGAAGCATTATCAGTCGCTGTCGAGAGAGCCGAGCGATGTCGAGCTTGAGACGCTGGCCCAGACCTGGAGCGAGCATTGCGTTCACAAGACGTTTAAGAGTAGTGTCGATTTGGAATTTGAAGGTGAGACGATTCATTTCGATAACCTTATAAAGGAAACGGTTTTCAAGGTTACAGAAGACCTTAACAAGGATTGGTGTATCAGCGTTTTTGCCGACAACGCGGGAGTCGTTGGTTTTGATGAGACCGATGCGATATGTTTTAAGGTCGAGACGCACAACCATCCTTCGGCTCTGGACCCTTACGGCGGAGCTGCTACCGGAATTGGCGGAGTGCTTAGAGACCCGATGGGTACCGGGCTTGGCGCAAAGCCGATAGCCAATACGGATGTTTTCTGTTTTGCGGAACCCGAAAAAAGTTTTGACGAAATTCCCAAGGGCCTTTTGCATCCCAAGCGTATTATGAAAGGCGTTGTTTCCGGAGTTCGGGACTACGGCAATAGAATGGGGATTCCGACTGTAAACGGCGCGGTTTATTTCGATGACAGGTATATCGGCAACCCGCTGGTATTCTGCGGCAATATAGGAATTATGCCGAACGATAAATGTTTCGGCGATGCTGAGCCTGGCGATTTGGTAATGGTTGTTGGCGGAAGGACTGGCAGAGATGGCATTCACGGCGCGACTTTTTCCAGTGGCGCGATGACGCACGAACACGAAACAATTTTTTCGCACGCTGTGCAAATCGGAAACGCGATAACCGAAAAGAAAGTCCTTGATACGCTTTTGCAGGCAAGAGACGCGGGGCTTTACGTTGCGATTACTGATTGCGGCGCGGGCGGACTCAGTAGTGCTGTTGGCGAGATGGGCGAAAAAGTCGGTGTCGAAGTCGATATCGAAAAAATCCCACTGAAATATGCCGGCCTGAACTATACTGAAACGTGGATTAGCGAAGCTCAGGAGAGAATGGTCATAGCTGTCAAGCCGGAAAGGCTTGAAGAGGTCGGCGAAATTTTTGCTGGCGAAAATGTTGAGGCTACCGTTATCGGCAGGTTTACCGGCGACAAAAAACTTACGTTGCGATATGCCGGCGAGCAGGTTGGCAGGATTGATATGGAATTTTTGCATAATGGCGTGCCGAAATATTCCCGCAAAGCTTGTTGGGAAAAGCCGGCAGTTACCGAGCCTGTGATAAAAGCTAAAGATAATTATAATGACGATTTGCTCAGGATTCTTTCCAGTTATAACGTTGCAAGCAAGGAATGGGTCATTCGCCAGTACGACCACGAAGTTCAGGGCAGTTCAGTAGTCAAGCCGTTGGTTGGTATAACTAATGATGGCCCCTCTGACGCGGCGGTCGTTAAGCCGAAATTTAACAGCGATAAAGGTGTCGCGATAAGCTGCGGAATGAACCCGTTCTATGGCGATATTGACCCATACTGGATGGCGATGTCGGGCATTGATGAGGCGGTGAGGAACATCGTTTGTGTCGGAGCCAGACCTGACAGAATAGCACTGCTGGATAACTTCTGCTGGGGCGATTGCAATAAGCCCGAAGTGTTCGGCTCACTTGTTCGAGCTGCGCAGGCTTGCTATGACGGGGCGATGGGGTTTGAAGCACCTTTTATTTCCGGAAAGGATTCGCTCAACAATAACTTTATCTGCGATGACGGAACCGAAATTTCGATACCGGCAACGCTGCTGATAAGCGCGATGAGTATCGTTGATGATGTTAACAAATGCGTTACAATGGACTTGAAAAACAGCGGCAATTTACTGTTTGTCGTTGGCCTTACGAAAAACGAACTCGGCGGTTCGCATTATTACAAAGTTAACGGTTCTTTAGGAGCGTCGGTTCCGATGGTTGATATTAAAGTAGCAGCTAAGACCGCTGAAAAAATGCACAAGGCGATAACCGGCGGATTAGTAGCTTCGTGCCACGATTGCAGTGAAGGCGGGCTTGCCATTGCCCTTGCCGAAATGGCGTTTGCCGGCGGGTTGGGAATTGAAGCCGATTTGAGGGGCGTTATAAAAGACGATGATTGCAGTCGGGCGGAAGTGGTTTTGTTCAGCGAATCGAATTCGAGATACATCGTTGAGGTCAAGCCGGAAAATTACGATGCGTTCGTCAGGCTTATGCTTGATGTGCCGCTGGGCGAGATAGGGAAAGTTGTAGATTCAAAAACGCTTACAGTTAAGGATTCTGCGGGCAAGGCTGTTGTCGATATCGAAACCGACAAACTGAAACAGGCCTGGCAGAAACCGTTAAAATGGTAAAAAACATTAAAAGAAAATAATTAGGCTATGGCACAGGTAAAAGTTTTAGTATTACGCGCAGCAGGAATTAATTGCGATATGGAAACCGAGCACGCCTTTGGGTTGGCAGGGGCGTTGGCGCAGAGGGTTCATATAAACAGGGTAATCGAAAGACCGGAGATGCTGGAAGATTTCCACATAATGGTTTTTCCGGGTGGCTTTAGTTATGGCGATGATGTGGCGGCGGGCAAAATCCTGGCCAACCAGGTTACCCACCATCTTTCCGACAGAATGAGAGATTTCATTGCCGGCGGTAAATTAATACTCGGCATCTGCAATGGTTTTCAGGTGCTTGTTAAGACTGGTATTCTCGGCAGGGTCGATGACGTTTGCGATGAGCAGATGATAACGATTACCGATAATGACAGCGGCAAGTTTGAGGACAGATGGATATGGCTTGAGCCTTCAAGTGAAAAATGCGTTTTCATTAACCCGGATACGAGAATCTATCTGCCGATAGCTCACGGCGAGGGCAAAGTAGTATTCAAAAATTCAGGGGTACTCAATAAATTAAAAGCCGATGGTCGCGTTGCGTTTCGGTATGTCGATGAGCAGGGTAATTTCGGAGGCTTTCCGGTCAACCCTAACGGCTCGACAGATTCGATTGCCGCCCTGTGCGATACTACCGGCAGAGTTCTTGGGCTTATGCCCCATCCGGAAAGATTCGTGCGGTTCACACAGCATCCGCATTGGTCTCGGCTGGAAGACAAGGCCAGAGCTGACGGCAGAATGATTTTCGAAAATGCGGTTAGGTATGCGGAGAAAAACCTCCTCTAAAGCATTTTGGGTCTTTTGTTTGCGAATGGTTTGTCGCTTTCCCATCGCTTTAGAAGCCGAGCCGCGTAAGCGGCCGGAATGTTTTTTTGATACGAATTAACGCAGATTTTCTTGAATTGCTCTAAAAACCCAGGTGGCGGGCTTCCTTTTCAAGGCCGAGCTTTTTCATCTTTTTATAAAGCGTAGTGCGGTTAATATCCAGTGCCTTGGCCGTTAGCAGCCTGTTCCAACTGTTGGCCAGCAGAACGTTTCGGATGATTTCCCTTTCGGGTTTTTTAAGCGCATCTTTCAAACTTATCTCTGCGTTTTGTTTTTCCGCTCCCGGCGAGCTGAACGTGGTTATATTCGCGGGCAAATCTTCAGCGGTTATATATTCTGTTTTGCTGAGCAGGACGGCACGTTCCATTACGTTTTCAAGCTCCCTGATATTGCCGGGCCAGTTATAACTTTGCAGCGAGGCAAGGGCCTGTTGCGAAAGACCTTTTTTAATTCTGCGGTGGCTGGCTGAAAAGTTTCGCATAAAAGCCTCTGCCAGCAGCGGGATGTCGCCGGGCCTTTCACTTAGTACCGGCAGGTTAATCGATATTACGTTTATGCGGTAGTAAAGGTCTTCCCTGAATCGCCCGTGCTTTACCTCGTCGAGCAAATCCTTATTCGATGCCAGTATCACTCTGGTATCAACCGTTATTGTTTTGTTGCTTCCGACCGGCTCGAACTGGCGTTCCTGGAGTACTCGCAGGAGTTTTACCTGCAATGCCGGGGAGGCGCTGGAAATTTCGTCGAGAAAAATCGTACCGCCATCAGCGGCAAGAAATTTACCTTCCTTATTGTTCACCGCGCCGGTGAACGAGCCTTTGATATGCCCGAACAGTTCGCTTTCAAGTAGCGTTTCCGGCAGCGCTCCGCAGCTTACTTCGATGAACGGCTTGTTCTTTTTGCCGGAGAGATAGTGAATCGCTCTTGCAATCATTGATTTGCCCGTTCCGCTCGGCCCTGTCATCATAATTGTCGTCTTGCTGTCTGCGACTGATTCGACAAGGTCGAATATCCTGGCCATCTTGTAGTCCTGGCTGATGATTTTTTCGAGACTGTATTTATCTTCGAGTTGGCTGCGGAGACTGACGTTTTCGCTTATCAGTTTATGCTGCTTGAGCGCTCTTTCGATTGCAAGCCGGAGTTCGTCGTCAATTATCGGTTTCGTGAGATAGTCATAAGCGCCGATTTTTATCGCCTCGACAGCATTTTCGATTGTGCCGTAACCGGTAATCATTATTGCTACCGTTTTGGAATATCTTTTTCGTATAAGTTCCAGCAATTCCAGTCCGCTGTTGTCGGGCAGATTTATATCGGAAATAACGAGCGCGAAATCATTTTTCTCAAGCTGCTTCACCGCCGATTTAAATGAATCGGCTCCTGTAACGCTACAGCCTTCAAGCCTTAAAAACTCGCAGAGCGAATCGAGTATTATCTTGTCGTCGTCAACAATAAGTATCTCAGGGTAAGCCATATTTGCCTTTCGGAGTTATTCGTTTATGGGCAGATGTATAGTGAAAACACATCCGCTGCCCGGCAGATTTTCCGCGATTATTTTCCCGCCGTACTTTTCGATTATATCTTTGCACACTGCCAGCCCAAGTCCCGTGCCTTTGCCGTACGGCTTTGTTGTAAAAAACGGTTCAAAAATCGCGTCGCTGTTTTCCGGCGCAAAGCCCGGCCCGCTATCGCGTATTTTGATTAAAATAATCTTTTCCGGCAAAACTTTGCAGGAAATTGTTACCGTTCCGCCATCGGGCATAACGTTAATGGAATTTTTGATGAGGTTAATAAAAACCTGGAACATTGCGGTACTTTTAATCAGCGGCAGTGGCCGGGGATAATCGCAGATTATGTCAACTTCGCAGATATCGGCCTGATGCTGAAGCGTTCTTTTCGCCTCATCAATAATTTCATCGAGATGATTGCTGCCGAAAGAGGAAGTTTTGTTTTTGGAGAATTCGAGCAGTTCAGCAATTATGTGCGTCATTCGTTCCAGGCCCTGCTGGGTATGCTCAAGGTAGTCGATTGGCTTTTCAAAATCACGCTGGTTGATAGCTCTTTTGGCAAGGTTCAGATACCGCATCATTCCGTCTATGGGATTGTTCAATTCGTGGGCGACTTTGCTGGCGAGTTTGCCCAGAGCGGCAAGCCTTTCCGTGGTGGCCAGATGTTTTTGGATATTGGTTTTTTCGGTTATGTTTTCAAACGCCGCGATTCCGCCTACAATTTTGCGGGAGTCATTGTTGTATAAAGGCGACACTGTAATTTGCAGGAGTCTTTCGTTTTCGCCGGAGGCGTATGCAACGCTGTCGAAGCGGCAAGGCTTGTCGGTGCTTATGGATTTTTTTAGCGTTTTCCCCCAATCCCCCCAGATTTTCTGATTACTACCTTTTGCCAGGGACTCATCAATGGTGGCCTCGACATCTATCAATTGCCTTGCCAGGCTGTTTGACGCGAGGATTTTAAGGCTTTTGTCGAAAACAACGATGCCCAGAGGCAGGGATTCGATAATATCAGCGTGGAGATTTAGGTAGTCTGAAGTTTTCTTCTGGCAGGCATTTTGAAATTTCTGTTTTTCCGAATCTCGCATATGGATTCATTATAGCCAAATTGGCGGTGGGTTGTCAATAGGCTTATGTTGTAAAAAATAAACATTAAAGCAGGCCTGTTTGCGGGTTGCGAAATACGACTTTTTGTGTTTAACTGCTTATTTAAAATGGCGTTATGCGACAAAAAAGGCGGGCTGTCCCCTATGAGCCAGCCGGTTTATGGTAGTGATTTTCGGCTTTGGAGCTTAGAGATTGTTGCGGTTTTTAAACATTCACTCGGCAAACGGATTCGCTCAAATGCCGAACGAGTTGACATCTATGTTAAGCTGTTCGACAATAAAGGCTTAAAAAAGTTAATATAGGGACGTTGTGTTTGGCCGCGTTTGGCATATCTTTTGCGACTCTTATACTATCGTTGCCAGCACAGCGTGGCAATCTCGGTCGTTGTCATTTCGACCGGAATGAGTGAAGCGAGTGGAGCGGAGAAATCTCATTTTTAAATTAACCGTTCGCACAAGACTTTGTCATACCCGCGAAAGCGGGTATCCATTTTTTTTATTTTTTTAAAATCAGTGAAATCTGTGTCTAAAAAACTTAGTGTTTTAGTGGCTAATTATCTCTACGAAGTCTCGCTTAGTAGCCGAGCCGCGGGAGCGGCCGGATAGGTTGCTGTCATTTCAGTCAATGCAGGGAAGCTATGAATGAGGAGAAGGAAAGAAGGAGACATCGGCGACTGCCTTTGAAATTGGAGGTTTTCTGCCAGAAGGTCGGCGCTGAAAGTTGCGGCCTGCTCAGAGCTGAGGCTGTTAATATCGCTCCCGGCGGGGTTCTCCTTCAAAGCAGCCAGCTCGCTGAGGCAAGTGAAGGGGACTTGTTCAGTCTTGAACTGGAGATTCCAGCCAGCGATGATAATCTCGAATTTGGGGGTAGATTTTCAGGCTTTGCCCGTGTGGTCAGGGCAATTGAACAGAGCCGGGAAAGAGACAGATTTTGCCCCACCCTCAAAAAACACATAGCTTTAGAGTTTTGCGCTCGGCCAAAACTGGATTTATAATTTCGGTCAATTCGGCAAAGGTTTGACAAACACTCCCGGCGGCATTAACATCGATTCTGATGAGAACATTTTTTCTAATCCCCGTTATGATATTGCTTTTGCTCGTTGGTTGTAATGAACGCTTCGGCAGAGGCGCTGATGTTTTGGACCTCGGCATCAAGGCCGGCCAGCTTACGCCAAGGCAGAACTTTGAGAGGAGCGATTCTGTTAATGTTGGACTGGGAGTTTACCTTTTCCAGGTACAGCCAAAGCAGTGGCCAAAAGTTTTGCGAAGGTTGAGCAAATTCGACAAGCTGGAATTTAAGTATGCCAGTATCGTAGCGCTGGCTGCAAACGAGATGGTAACCGCCTCCGGCGATATGACGATGCTGACGATGCTGCAAAAAGATATTGCAAAGGCTGACGCAATAGCGATTAAGACAATAGGTTTGCGTATTTTGCAGGGGCTGAAAGAAAAGATTGTTATCGGCTCGATTAAAGAACCGCAAACCATATACTATGCAGCCGCCGGCGACGTTGTTTCAGGGGTTGGTCTGGATAGGGGCGATTTTATTTTGCATATCGAGCCTGTCGCACTTATTGGCCTGCGGCGGGCGAGTAAAATTAATGTAAGTCTGTTGCACAGGTCGGGAGTTTTGGGAGATTTAAATCGTCGGAACTTTGATTTCGGATGGCTCGATTTCAGTGTGCGTATGGAGCCGGGCCAGTTTTTTATTCTGGCTTCGCGGCAAAGCCCGCAAAAGCATAAAATGATTGCCAATACAATTTTTTCATCGCCAGCCCCTGCCCCTGCCGTGCGTTTTCTGTTGGTTATGTGTACACTGATTTCTGAATAGCACAGGTAAATAAATGGCAGCGTCAAAGGTTACGGTTAATATATGCCCCGATTACAATTCGCTGGCACTGCGCGCCGTGTTGCTCAAAAGTTTTGATTTTCTGGGCGGGCTGAGAAAGTTTGTCAGCCCAGGCGATAAGGTTTTGCTCAAGCCTAATATGATAGCGCCTGCTCAGGCGAGCCAGGCCGTCCAGACCGACCCTGCGGTAATTATAGAAATGGCAAAAATCCTTTTGGATTTCGGCGCAAAGCCTTTCGTTGCCGATTCACCCGCCTGGGCTGATGTTCAAAGTTGTGCCTCTGCGATGGGGTTGGCAGAGCCGCTCAAAAAACTTGGCATCCCGTTACGGCAACTGGATAGGCCGGTAAAAAGAAAACTCAAAAGTGGACTATCCGTTGGCATAAGTGCCGTAGCTCTTGAGGCCGACAAAATTATAAACATACCAAAGCTCAAGGCTCATCAGCAGATTGTCGCGACCATTGCCGTCAAGAATATGTTCGGCTGTGTCAGTGGAAAGGCAAAGGCAATCTGGCATTTCAGAAAGGGCGGCAGCACATTTGAGTTTTGCAGAATGTTGATAGAGATTTACGAACTGCTTGCTCCCGCAATCAGCTTGATAGATGCTGTTACCGTTATGCAGGGCCCCGGGCCAATCAGGGGTACTGCTCGCCGGCTTGGACGAATCATTGCCTCGGCAGACCCTATCGCCGCTGAGGTTGTTTGCTGTGAATTAATAGGTATGGCTTCTACGGATTTGCCGATAGTTTCAGCCGCTAAAAAGTTGAGTTTCGGATGCGGCAACATTGCGGATGTCGAAATTGTTGGAAACGGATTTACTCGTGGCCTGATAACCGATTTCGATGTTCCGCCGCAGATTCCGCTGCGGTTTTCTCTGCCAAGAATTATAAAAAGCATTGGTAGGCAGATATATCTGAAGACCGTTTCCCGCAACAGATAAATTACCAATCAATTGACATATCATCGTTGCTGTATTATCATCTCTTGTTATGGACAACGAAATCAGGATACTTGGAATAGAGACCAGTTGCGATGAGACCGCCGCCGCTGTCGTTTGCAATGGCAAAGAGGTCTCCTCGAGCGTTATTTCTTCGCAGATAAAACTGCACGAAAAATACGGCGGAGTCGTTCCGGAGCTTGCCTCGCGCGCACATATCGAAAAAATATATCCGGTTTTGAAAGATGCCATCGCTCGCGCCAGTATTTTGCCTGAGCAGCTCGACGCGGTCGCCGTTGCAAACCGCCCCGGGCTTTCGGTTGCTTTGATAGTGGGACTGACAGCAGCCAAAACGCTGTCGTTGGTTTGGGAAAAGCCGTTAATTGCGGTCAATCACATTCACGCGCATTTGCAGTCGGCAATGCTCGAGGCCGATGCTCTTGAATTGCCTGCGGCAGCACTGATTGTTTCTGGAGGCCACACGAGTCTTTACGATTGCCGCAACTGTCTCGATTTGAAACTGCTCGGCGCTACTATTGATGACGCTGCGGGAGAGGCGTTCGATAAGGTCGCAACGATATTAAAACTGTCTTATCCCGGAGGGCCGAGCATTGAAAAAGCTGCATGCAATGGCAATCCAAAGGCAATTCAGTTTCCACGGTCGATGCTCGGAAAAGATTCGCTCGACTTTTCTTTCAGCGGTCTCAAGACGGCTGTGTTGTATTACTGTCAGGGCAATGATATGAAAGCACCGAGCCGGGTCAATTCTATGAGCGAAAACGAAATAGCGGATATTGCCGCTTCGTTTCAGGCCGCTGTTATTGATGTGCTGGTGAAAAAGGCGAGTAGGGCCGCGAAAAAAATTGGCGCTAAAACTATTTTGCTCGGCGGGGGAGTTGCCGCTAACTCGGCTTTGCGAGAGGCTCTTGAAGAAATGGCAGAGGCTTCCGGCAGAAAGCTGCTCGTTGCGCCGAGAAAATACTGCACCGACAATGCTGTTATGGTCGCTTCTTTAGGCTATTATAAATATAAAGCTGGTATGTTTGCCGATATGGGATTGGAAGCGAAGGCCAGCGGAGAGGATTCGATATGAAAAATTCAGTCCGTATAACCGATTTGCCTGAACTCATCACTCGCCCTGCTGATGGTCATAAGGGAGATTTCGGAAAAATTTGTATCGTTGCCGGCAGCACTGGCTTCAGCGGTGCCGCCGCGATTGCCGCAAGAGCGGCTCTGCGTAGCGGGGCGGGTTTGGTAAGAGTTGCCCTGCCCAAAAGTATTCTGCCGTTCGTTGCTTCGCTTGAGCCTTGTTTTACAACGCTCCCGCTGCCGGAAGATTCTGACGGAAAAATAAACGCAAAGGCGGCAGGGCATTTGTTGAAAGCTGCTGATGATAACGATGTTTTGGCATTTGGCCCTGGAGTGGGAGTAAGTCTCGGCGTGAAACAAGTTTTGCAGAATCTTTTGAGCCTCGAAAATTTGCGATTGGTAATTGATGCTGATGGGTTGAACAATCTTGCAAAGCTCAGCGGTTGGCAGAGTAGTTGTAAAGCCAGCGTAATCCTCACGCCTCATCCAGGCGAGATGAAAAGGTTATGGCACTCGATGCTGCGGGAGCAGATGCCAACCGACAGAACCGCCTGCGCCGCAATGCTCGCCGAAAAAGCTGGCGCTGTTGTCGTTCTCAAAGGCAGCGAAACGGTAATCAGTGATGGCGAAAAATTCTACGTTAACACTACCGGCAACCCCGGAATGGCAACTGCCGGAGCAGGCGACGTGCTTACCGGCATTATCACCGCTTTGTGCGGGCAGGGACTTAACAATTTCGACGCATCTGTCCTTGGCGTTTATGTCCACGGACTCGCGGGCGATTTGGCAGCGGAGATTAAGGGGCAGACAAGCCTCATCGCCACCGATATAATAGATTATCTGCCTGAGGCATTTGGCAAACTTGAACACAAAGAATAATTTCAGGAGTATATTATGATAGTTATAATGAAGCCAAATGCTGATGAGTGTCAGATTCAGCACGTTATAGATTTGGTCAGGGAGTATGGCCTTAAAGAGCACATCATCGTTGGCACCGACCGAACGGTTATTGCCTGTATCGGTGATAAGCGGATAGTCGATAAAGGCGCGATTGAAAACGCTCCTAATGTCGAACGAATTGTGCCGATTCTTGCTCCGTACAAGATTGCTTCAAGGGAAGTAAAAACGGAGAGGACAACAATCAAAGTCGGATGTGAAGGTTTTGAGCTTGGCGGCAATAAAATCGGCATAATAGCTGGCCCTTGTGCGGTGGAGGGATACGAACCTTTGATGAAGACAGCAATCGTCGCTGCCGAGGTTGGGTGTATCGGTATCAGGGCAGGGGCATTCAAGCCGCGAACGAGTCCTTATAGTTTCCAGGGTATGGGGCTTGAGGGATTGAAGATACTGGCCCAGGCAAGAGAGCAAACATCTCTTGCGGTAATTACCGAAGTTGTTGCTGTCGAGCAGATAGATACCGTTGCCGAATATGCCGATGTTCTTCAGGTTGGTGCCAGGAATATGCAGCATTACCCATTACTTGAGGCCCTGGGCAGGGTTGATAAGCCTGTGCTTTTGAAGCGTGGTATGAGTGCTCATCTGGATGAATTCCTTTTGGCTGCCGAGTATATAATTGATGCCGGCAATGATAAAGTGATTCTTTGCGAGCGAGGAATTCGCACGTTTGAAAATTATGTCCGCAACACATTGCCTCTTGCCGCCGTTGCGGAACTGAAAGACAAAACCCATCTGCCGATAGTTGTTGACCCGTCTCACGGGACTGGCCACGCTCACCTTGTTCCCGCAATGTGCCGGGCTGCCGTTGCCGCTGGTGCTGACGGGCTTTTAATAGAATGTCATCACGACCCGGAACACGCCGCAAGTGATGGCGCGCAGTCTATTACCCATGAGACTTTGTCTCAGCTTATGCCGCAGCTAAAAGCTATTGCTCGTGCAATCGGCAGGGATGTATAGTAGGGCGGATTTTTTAGAGGTTCCCTTAAACTGCTCTAATTTGCCGGTGCATCTGAATCTTTCTTGACGTGTAGTGTTTGAGTCGGGAAGGCAAATTCGATACCCTCTGCGTCAAAGCGTTTGAGTATCTCGAAATTTATCTTTTCATTAATCGCCTGCACCGCCCAGTAGTCTGCCGGCACCACCCAGTACGTCATATATATATTTAGCGAGCAGTCGTTGAAATCACTGAAATAAACTTTGGGCATTTTTTCAGAGTTGGAATTTATTTCCGGCACTTGCGAAAGTATCTCCTTGATAATGCTGATGGCCTTTTGTGTTTTGTCGAAGCCGCTGTCATAGGTAATGGTAACGTTGCTCGTCCGCCTGATAGCGGTGCGTTTGCTGATATTTTCTATCACTTCGTTGGTCATTACGCTGTTAGGAACGGTAACTAAATGCCCCTGAAGTGTGCGAATTCTCGTACTCCTGAAACCCACCTCCTCGACAGGGCCAATATGGCTGCCGATTTTTATCATTTCGTCAATCTGGAACGGGCGGTCAGCGAAAATTGTTATCGAGCCGAAGAAGTTTGCGATGGTGTCCTTTGCCGCCAGAGCGATAGCGATACCGCCAACGCCGGCACTGAGCAGCAGAGATTTAATATCGGTCCCGAGAATGTTTTCAGCTATCAAAAGGATTGATATAATCGCAATCGCTATCCGCAGGGATTTGCGTATTACCGGTACGAGCATATCATCGAGTTTTGTGCGTGTACGGCTGACAATTTTATTGAGATAGTATTCTGCCACATCGACCATCCGGTAAGCAGCGTATGCCAGGCCGATTGCGATAACGGCGGCGGCGGTCTTGTTCCAGCCAGCGCCTATCACAGTCCTTATCCCGTCGGCATCGTTGAAATACAGCGGCATTTTGCAGACGAATATGCCGATACCAATGATGAACACATACACTGGTTTGGAAAGGGCATTAGTTGTCAGCGACAGAACTGTGTTGCCGAGTCTTTTGACAATTTTTTCCGAATAGTTTTGAAGTATGAATTGGAAAATTCTGCCCGCGGCCATCATCAGTAGAATAGCGGCAGCAAGAAGCCCTATCCGCCAGAGGCCGTTGCCGCGAATTATCTCATAATTGATAATACTGTTAAATGTTGTTTCTGCAATCAGCATAGCTTGTACCTTAACTAAAAATGATTTTTGCGCAATTTTACATAAAAGCCAGCAGATGTCGACCTTTTTATGTCAGCTCGACCGACCAGTATGCGCTGTCGAGGAATTGTTTCCAGCTGCGGTATTTCTCGTGGTTCATATGCAGGCGAACCGTTGGACTGCGTTTTGGCTTTGCCGGGGGCTTTATGAGTTTCATTTTTGCTTGTTTTGGCGTTCTGCCTCCCTTTTTGGAATTGCATTTCGTACAGGCGCAAACAAGATTTTCCCAGCTTGCGTCTCCGCCCATACTTCTTGGCACAACGTGGTCGAGAGACAGTTCGCTCGGAGAAAATTTCCTGCCGCAATACTGGCACTTGTTGGCATCTCTGGCAAAGATATTTCGCCTGTTAAATTTGACATCAATTCTGGGCATACGGTCATAAAATAATAGCCGAACGATTCGCGGAACGGCAATCTCGAAATTTACGGTAGAAATCCAATCGTGGGCGTTAGGCTCAAAGGAATGTCTCACCTGACTGACATCTCGCCAACTGTGAAAATCGTAATTGTAAAACTGCCCTTCCTCGCAGGCGATTACTTCAGCCAACTGTTTGCAGAGCATCGCGAAAGCACGCTTTACGGTGATAATGCGTAACGGCATATAGTACTTGTTAAGAACAAGCACGCTGCACCCCAGGGCAGATTGTGATTCTGCTGTTTGCATCGGTCGCCTTTCATACACACAACAGACTTGGAGATAACAGAAAGTATTAACAATTACAAGTAAAAAAAGACTTTCGATGGGTCGCTTGTCATTTCGACCAACGCGGAGACACGCAGCGATAGCGGAGAGCCGCGAAGCGAAATCTGTTTAGCCCCCTCATCACTATGAGGGGGTTCGTGCTTGCGAATTGTTTATCCCTTTCCCATCGCCATTAGCCCCTGGGTCTTGTCCCAGGGGTATCTGCATACTGTTTATCCCATTCGCACAGGACTTATGTCTTTCGACCAACGTGGAGAAATCTGTTTAGCCCCCTCATCACTATGAGGGGGTTTGTGTTTGCGAATTTTAATAACCCGTCCACCGCGTAGTAGCCGAGCGACGTAAGTCGCCGGAACAGTTAGCCCCACATTTACAAATGTGGGGTTGTTGTTTGTTTTGAATTTTTACCTTTTTTTAATCCGTGCAGTCTTTCGGCTACGCTCAGGACAAACCTGCGAAATCAGCGGTTAATAATTTGTGTTTATTCGTGTGAGTTCGTGGTTAATTATCTCTGTGAACTCTGTGCTCTCTGTGGCTGTTTATTTTTACTTGGCCGATTCATCGGGAATCACGTTGCTCAATTTTTCTTTCATCAGTCGGCCCATTTTAAATTTAACCGTTCTCTTGGCGGGCACTTCAACGCGCTCAAGTGTTTTAGGATTCTGAGCTATTCTGGCCTCGCGAGTCCTGACTTCAAAGACACCAAAATCTCTAAACTCAAGTCGATTGCTTTTGCCAAGCTCGACAATTATATCATCGAGAAATGACTGAACAATGCGCTTGACCACAACCCTCTTGGCTTGTGTTTGCTCGGCGATTCTATCGATTAACTCTTTCTTCGTAATTGTTGCCATAGTGTACCTCGTATCAACAGACTGTTAGGGATATTATTTTTTTCTGTCGTCCTGTGCTGCGTTAAAAAAACCTCATTGCAGGTGCCGTAATCATCAACTGGTATCTCAGAGAGTTTTAAATAAATCAAAACCGCAACTCACTATACAGCAAAGACTTCTATTCAGCAAGCTATTTTTGGCTTTTTTAAAAATTAAAAAAGCACCCCAAAAACGCCTTTTTTTAACCCTGTTTTGGCTCAATTGAGATAATGTCGCCAGAAAGTGGTATAATATCTTGACCAATTCTGCGAAATACGTCATAATTATTCGTTTTAAGTGATGCTCTGTACGAAAGGTTAAAAATTGTCTCATAAAATAGTATCCAAGGCCCAGCTTTGCCAAAACGTTTTCACTGCTGATATCGAGGCTCCGCTGATAGCTGCCGCCAGAAAGCCGGGACAGTTCGTAATCGTTTGCTTGTCAACCGCTTACAGCGAAAGAATACCGCTTACCATAGCCGGTGCCGACCCCGAAAAGGGTACCATTCGATTGATATGGCAGGCCGTTGGCAAGAGTACCGCCGAGATGGCCGAGCTGAATGTTGGCGATGAGGTAGAGAATATCCTCGGCCCGTTAGGCCAGCCGACCCACATAGAAAAGTTTGGAACGGTTGTTTGCGTTGGCGGCGGGATAGGCAACGCTCCATTGCTGCCGATTGCCGCTGGACTCAAAGCTGCCGGAAACAAGGTCATCAGTATAATAGGGGCGCGAACAAAAGATTTGCTGATACTCGAAGACGATTTCGCCGCCATCAGCGATGAGCTTGTCGTTGTTACCGATGATGGTTCTTATGGCAGAAAGGCTCTGGTTACCGAGCCTCTGAAAGAAATTTGCGGCGGTACTGACAAACCCGCTTTGGCCGTTGCGATTGGCCCGACAATTATGATGAAGTTCTGCTGCCAGACGACAAAGGAATTCAATGTTCACACCGTTGTCTCGCTCAATACAATAATGATTGACGGTACAGGTATGTGCGGCGGGTGCAGGGTTGAAGTTGGAGGCCAGACGAAATTCGTTTGCGTTGACGGGCCGGAATTTGACGGCCATCTCGTCAACTTCGATTTGATGATGAAGAGAATGAGTGCTTACAAGGATTTGGAAGAGCAGGCATATAAAGCTCATAAATGTAAAATTGGCCTCGACAGTAAATAGCCGGAGACTTTTGTGACGGAACAGCAGAGAAAAAAACTTTTAGACGAGCTTTTAGCAAAACAAAAAGCAGGCACTCTCAAGCCCGCTGACAGATACGCGATTCCTCCTCAGGAAATGCCCGCTCAGGATGGTGTTGTTCGTCGCGGCAACGTTAGCGAAGTTGCTACCGGCTATACCCAAACGCAGGCACGCCTTGAGGCGATGCGCTGCCTGCAGTGCAAAACCGCTCCGTGCGTAGCCGGCTGTCCGGTAGGTATCAGGATTAAAGATTTTATCGTTGAGATTGCCAATGGCAATTTCGGCGCAGCTCTCGATATTATCAGGGAAAATTCTCTGCTGCCGGCAGTTTGTGGCCGCGTCTGCCCGCAGGAAGTACAATGCCAACTACCATGTACCGTTGGCAAAAAGTTTAAGGATGTTGACAAAGCCGTTTCTATCGGCAGACTCGAAAGATTCGTTGCCGATTGGGCCGAGTCCAAACATAGTGAATCGACACCGGCAGTCGCCGCTGAAACCAAAAAGAAAGTTGCGATTATCGGCTCAGGTCCAGGCGGAATCGTTGTCGCCGCCGATGTCCGACGCGCCGGCCACGATGTTACAGTCTTTGAAGCGTTCCACAAGACCGGCGGAGTTATGGTATATGGCATACCCGAATTCAGATTGCCAAAGAAGATTGTCAAACAGGAAATCGAAACGCTCGAAAAAATGGGCGTTAAAATCGTCTGCAATTATATCGTTGGCAGAACAAAAACGATAAGGCAGTTGTTTGAAGAAGATGGCTTTGATGCCGTCTATATCGGCGTAGGCGCGGGCCTGCCGATGTTTATGAGCATTGATGGCGAGCACCTCGTTGGCGTTTACAGTGCTAATGAGTATTTGACACGTGCCAATCTTATGCGTGCTTACGATTTCGGCAAAGGGGCTGATACGCCTATTGCCCAATCGAAAAGGGTTGCGGTCTTTGGCGGCGGAAACGTTGCGATGGACTCAGCGAGAACCGCTGTTAGGCTTGGCGCTGAAAAGGTTTATTTGGTTTACCGCAGAAGCGAAAAGGAAATGCCCGCTCGTGTGGAGGAAGTTCACCACGCAAAGGAAGAGGGCGTCGAATTTCTGCTGTTGCAAAACCCTAAACGCATTCTCGGCGATGATGATGGCAGAGTCCGTGCGGTTGAGTGTTTGAAATACGAACTTGGCGAGCCGGACGATTCCGGCAGGAGACGACCTGTACCGATACAGGGCAGCGAATTTGAGATTGAGGTTGATACTGCGATTGTTGCTATTGGTAATGGTTGTAATCCGTTGATTGGCCAGACTACTCCTGATTTGGAGATGAACAAGTGGGGCAATATCATTGTTGACGAAAAATGCAAAACTTCGATTGAGGGAGTCTATGCTGGCGGCGACATTGTGTTGGGCGCTGCGACGGTGATACTGGCGATGGGTCAGGGCAGAACCGCCGCCGCGGCGATTAACGAATACCTTGAAACGAAATAAATTTGTCATTGCGAGGCCGTAAGGCCGTGGCAATCTCTTTTGTTTTGAATTTTAAATTTTTGTATTTTGATATTGTTTAGGATTTAGATATTAGAATTTAGGATTTATTTCCCATTCCCACCGACTTTGTCATACCCGCGGAAGCGGCCGGACAATGTTTTTGTCATTTCAACCAACGCGGAGAAATCTCAACCTTGTCATTGCGAGGCGATTTAAAATCCATCCCGATTCATTGGGATTTGTTTTGAAACCCCGAAGGGGTTAAATAATAATAGCCCCGTGTGAGCGTAGCGAAACTCGGGGTAAAGAAATTTCCTACACCCGACCCTGAAGGGGTCGAATAACCCTCACGCTAAAAAATTCTTCGCCGTGGCAATCTCTTTTGTTTTGAATTTTAAATTTTTGTATTTTGATATTGTTTAGGATTTAGATATTAGAATTTAGGATTTATTTCCCATTCCCACCGACTTTGTCATACCCGCGAAAGCGGGTATCCATTTTTTGAATCTTGTTTTTTCCTCTGTGCTCTCTGTGCTCTCTGTGTCCTTGTATGTTGACAAAAGTTATGGTTAATAATAGTCTCATAGATAATATTGGTGC
>JAIORA010000055.1 GCA_021108375.1 Anaerohalosphaeraceae bacterium | reverse complement strand
AATAATTATCTACCGTATTATACTTGAGGATGCTCTCTCTTCATATCTTCACAGAGGCTCGCAGAGTTCACAGAAAAAAACACTTCCCACATCAAATATTTAAAGGTAAAATCAATCCGACAATAATTCGAGATGGCAAAACTGCCGGACACCTTTACTTATTCCATTATGAGCAAAAAGACATTAAATAAAAATCTCGGCAAAGCAAGGAGTGCTAAAAAGGATGAGTTTTATACTCAACTTCCTGATATTGAAAATGAGTTAAAACACTACAAGAAGCATTTAAAAGGTAAAGTGGTTCTTTGTAATTGTGATGACCCACGGATAAGCAACTTCTTTCACTATTTTTCATACGGTTTCGAGAAACTCAAACTTAAGAAGCTGATTACCACCTGTTACAAAAATCAGGAGAGGGATTTCTTCAGCCAAAATAAATCAGAAAAAGCCATCTATCTGGAATACGAAGGCGATAAAAATGCCAACAAAGTTCCTGACCCCGAAGAAATCGGCATTAAGCAATTGAAAAGAGACGGTGATTTTCGCAGCGAAGAATGTATTGAACTCTTAAAACAAGCTGACATCGTTGTTACCAACCCACCCTTTTCATTATTCAGAGAATATGTGGCACAGCTAATTAAATATGATAAGAAGTTCGTGATTATTGGCAGTTATAATGCAATTACTTATAAAGAAATTTTTAAATTTATTAAGGAAGATAAACTGTGGTTGGGTAATGGGTTTAACAATGGAAATGCTTACTTTCAAACCGCACACCCAAAGGAGTTCGCAAAAGGAGTTTACAACGAAGAAACAGGTCTTGTTAAGTTTAGAAATGTAACTTGGTACACTAATTTAGACATTAATAAACGCCACGAGGATATTATTCTTTATGAAAAATACAATCCGGAAAAATATCCCACCTACGATAACTATGACGCAATAAATGTCAATAAGACAAAGGAAATTCCCGCCGACTATGATGGGGTTATGGGTGTGCCAATAACATTCATGGATAAATACAATCCTGAGCAATTTGAAATTCTTGGATGCAATCGTGGTGTTGACCAAGACCCAAACAGAGTTTATGGTCGAGGTTCATTTCTGAATGGAAAAGAAACATTTAAACGACTGTTTATTCGTAACAAAAAACTAGGATAGATACAATGAATATTGAACTTAAAGAAATTACAGTCCGTGAATTGGCCGACGGCTATAAAGATAACGCTGAAGATGGTGTTGTAGGTTTTGGCGGCAAACTCGATATTCGTCCACCCTACCAGCGGGAATTTATCTACAAGGACAAACAAAGGGACGCTGTTATCAATACCCTGACAAAGGAGTTTCCGCTGAATGTAATGTATTGGGCAGTTCGGGATAATGGGGATTTTGAAATTATAGACGGGCAGCAGCGAACCATTTCTGTTTGTCAATTTGTAGAAGGTGATTTTTCAGTGAAGGTTGGTAGTTTCCCAGAAAACAGGGGTTTTCACAATCTACAGGATGACGAGCAGGAGCAAATACTTAACTATAAACTGATGGTCTATTTATGCAGCGGTACCGACAGCGAAAGGTTGGATTGGTTTAGAACCATCAACATCGCCGGTGAAAAACTCACCGAGCAGGAACTGCGAAATGCCGTCTATGCCGGCTCCTGGGTTTCAGATGTAAAAAGATATTTTAGCAAAACCGGTTGTGCCGCTTATGGAATCGGAAGCGATTATCTCAATGGTTCACCCATTCGTCAGGATTATTTGGAAACCGCCATTAAATGGATTAGCAATGACAATATAGAGCAGTATATGGCCGAACACCAGCACGACCAAAACGCCAGTGCTTTGTGGATATATTTTCAATCTGTAATTACCTGGGTAAGCGCGACTTTCACAAAAAAGAGAAAATTTATGAAAGGCGTGGATTGGGGGACGCTTTATAACAAATACAAGGACAAAAAATATGACACGAAAAAAATTGAAAAAGAGTCAGTAAAACTCATTCTTGACGATGATGTAACAAAAAAAAGCGGCATTTACCCATATATTCTAACCCGTGATGACAAATATCTTTCAATTCGTGCTTTTACTGATGCAATGAAACAAAAAGTCTATGAAAAACAAGAAGGTAATTGCGTAGTATGTAAAAAGCATTTTGAAATATCTGAAATGGAAGCTGACCATATTACACCTTGGCACGAGGGTGGCAAAACAACGGAAGACAATTGCCAACTGTTATGCAAAGACGACAACAGAAGAAAATCAGGAAAATGAATTTGCAAGGGGAAATTAAAGTTGTCCTGCCATAGTAAGACCGAACATTGAATAAACTCGGCTTTCAAAAAGGCCGGACTAAATAGCAAACAATATTTCTCCGCGTTGGTCGAAATGACAACAACTTATTCCGGCGACTTACGTCGCTCGGCTTCTATGGCGATGGAAACGGAATGAGATTGCCACGGCGATAAAATTACTTCGCAATGACCGCATCGATGTTAATGCGACAAACCATTCGTAAGCACGAACCCCCGATTTGTAAATGTGGGGCTAAATGGCGGTGTGGGCGGGTTAGTCAATATGTACGCACGCCCCCTAGGCAGGCCTGGGGGCTAAACATTCGGCCTGCGGCCGAAAAAGGGCAACCCCACATTTGTAAATGTGGGGCTAACTGTTCCGGCGACTTACGTCGCTCGGCTTTTAAACGGTGGGGGGAGGAGAAAAAAAGTCCGATAACAATCTCGGCACGGATATCGCTCTTCATATTTTTCACGGATTTTGTAAGAAATATCCCCATTTTTTACCTTTTTTTAAAAAATTTACCCAGTTTAACATGGTGTTTCCGCATTCGTTTCGCCCAACCTTAGATATTACCGGTCTTAAAAAAAACGCGGTTTTTTCCCCCTTAAAGCCCTTAAGTTTTCCAAATTCCCAACGAGAATATAGGCAAGAAAAGGAATTAGCCCAATGTGCTCGTTGCACTTTTGACTAACGGAATGAAAGTTGAACTGGGCCAAACGAAAAAACACAAGTTTTTTAAGGAGTTTCAATTATGTTAGCTATTAAGAACAACATTATGGCGGGAAATGCAGCAAGGCATTTGGGCAAAGCTTATGATAGTTTGGCTACAAGTGTTGAAAGACTGTCGTCTGGTCTTCGCATTAACAGTGCGAAAGACGATGCGGCTGGTATGGCTGTTCGTGAGTTGATTCGTGCAGACGTTGCTGTGTTGCAGCAGGGTTCACGTAACGCTCAGGACGGCATTAGTATGTTACAGACAATGGAAGGTGCTATGGCTGTAATCGATGAGAACCTTATTCGTATGAAAGAGCTTGCAGAGCAGGCAGCGACAGGTTCTTACTCATCTGACCAGAGAACGATTATGAACGCTGAGTTTGCAGAGATGGCCGCTGAAATCGACCGTATCTCAGCTTCGACATCGTTTAACGGCAATGCTCTTCTTACCGCCGGTGCATCAGATGTATCGATTCACGTTGGAACGACAGACACAATTACTATTGCAGCTAAGGATATGACGACAGCTGCAACTGGTCTGAACATCGCGACAGGTTCGAGTGGTTACGAATATCAGGATACATTTGCTAATACAACCGATGCTGATGGTGCCGGCTACATTACATTTAATGATACTGCAGGTGCTGCTGATGTTTTACTGAACATTCAGTTTACCGGTGGTGCTGCCAGCGAAGATGCTATCGTGATAACGAATGCAGATACCGCAAGCCTTTCTCTTAATGAGTTGGTAACAGCTATCAATGCTCAGACTCAGAACTTAGGTAACGATGCAAACGGTAACAGCAAGAATTATGCAATGGCTGAGGCTGTACGCACATCAGATGGTAACTACCATTTGAAACTCAGCTCAAGATTAGGCGACGCGACAGGTGCGACAATGACTGTTACATCTTCTGGTACAGAGGAAGTTGCCGGTACTGGTGGATTCACGGATGAAGCTGACTTTACAAATGATATGACAGGTGCAGCTGGTACTGGTATCGGAATTGATACCGTTGCTAACGCATTGACAGCATTGACCAGAATTGGTACTGCCATCACGACTAAAGATGCAGCTCGTGCAGAGTTTGGTTACAAGATGAACCGTCTTGAAAGTACAATATCGATTCTTGATATTCAGGCTGAGAATCTTATGACAGCAGAATCACGAATTTCAGATGTTGATGTTGCTACTGAAATGGCTACCCTGACAAGAACACAGGTATTAAGCCAGGCAGGTATCAGTATGTTGGCACAGGCTAACTCGATGCCTCAGATGGCTTTGTCACTTCTCAGGTAGTTTTAGCGAAAAGCATATTTTCAAATAATTTCCTTGCGGGGAGGCGGCCTTAACCGGTCGCCTCCGGCAGGGTTGAATCCGAAGAAGTTTTTTTCATATCTTAAGTCATAATTAGTGAGGGATTGTGTGATGCAAGGTGTCAATATATATCAGGAGGTTGCGATTACTTCTCAAAGCAGAGGTCGTATCGTTGTTATGCTTTATGAAGGGGCAATCAAGTTTCTCAAACTTGCGATTAACGAAATCAAACTTGGTAACTCAGAGACCAAGGGCAATTATATAAATAAAGCAGTCGATATTATCGCTGAACTCAATGCGGTTTTGGATATGGAAACAGGCGGAGAAGTTGCGGTGAACCTCCGTAAGTTGTATATTTTTATGAATACCCATCTTAGTCAGGCCAATGCAGAGCAGAGTTCTGAGATGATTGACGATGTTATCAGGATTCTTGAAGAGCTTAACAGGGGCTGGAAAGAAATTGCTTGATTAGAGCTACCCTTTATTTTAACCGCGGATTACACGGATTTACACAGATAAAAAAAGTAAAAAACAAAAACTGGATTCCCGCTTTCGCGGGAATGACAAAGATGAGATTGCCACGGCAAAAGGTAGTTTTGAGTTTTGAGTCCTTAGTTTTGAGTTAAGGAATCCCGATAAATCGGGATGGACTTTTAATAAAAAGCATGGCCTCGCAATAACAATAATACCAAGTACAAATAATAAATGCGCACACACGTCATTCCGAGCGTAGTCGAGGAATCTAAAAACGACAGATTTCTCCGCTCCATTCGCTTCGCTCGTTTCGGTCGAAATGACAATGGCGCATTTAATAATCGGAATTAGGATAACATAGTTTTCTCAATGACCCTTGCCTTAATCGGCGAAGGTCGTTTTTTTATGCCTGATTGACAGATAGGTTCTGAGAGGGTAAATTGACGGGTCGCGGTGATAAAGTTATGAGTTGTGAGTCTTTAGTTATGAGTTGGGGATTCGGCCTTGCGGTCGAAAAGGGTTAAACCCCCTGCAGTGCAGGGGGCGAAATGACAAAAATCTTATTCCGGCGACTTACGTCGCTCGGCTTTTATACGATTGTGGATGGGATAAAAATGAAGGTGAGGATAGAAAAGAAAATTCTCGAAAGCAATGATGCGTGTGCAGCGGCTGCGAGGAGCTTTTTTGAGAAAAATAGTATCGGCTGTGTCAATATAATATCGTCGCCTGGCTCAGGCAAGACGACGATATTGGCGAGGACGGTTAGAGAGCTTAAAGGCAAAATGAATATCGCGGTGATTGAAGGCGACCTCGAAACCGACCGTGATGCTAAACGGATTCAGGCAGAAGGGGCGCAGGCGGTACAAATCGAAACCAGAGGCGCGTGCCATCTGACGGCAAGGCAGGTTACAGAATCGGTGCATAGTTTAGAGCTGGCGGGGCTGGACTTAATCGTAATAGAGAACGTCGGCAATTTGGTGTGTCCATCAGATTTCGACCTCGGCGAGGGTAAGAGGGTCGTTGTATTGTCCACGCCTGAAGGTGATGATAAATGTGCCAAGTACTCGAAAGCGTTTGTAAAGGCCGACGTGCTGCTGCTGAACAAAACCGATATCGCGGAATTGCTGGAATTTGACTTCGACAGGGTTAAGGCTGAGGCGCTAAAATTAAATAAAGATTTGAAAATTTTCGAGATTTCGGCTAAAACCGGAGACGGTATGCAAGGCTGGTACGACTGGCTTGCAGAAAATTTTAAGAGTTGAGCAAACCCCGGCAAATCGGGACGAATTATTAGACACGGATTTACACAGATTAAAAAACAAGATACAGAAAAATGGATTTCCACTTTCGTGGGAATGACGAGGATATGACGGAATGCTTGAGAGAATAAACAGAGCTTACGGCTGGATTGACAAAGCGTGTAAAACGCTGGGCCGGCCGGTGAATATAATGGAAGTTTGCGGTACTCATACGGTGAACATTTTTCGCAGTGGGCTTCGCAGCGCTATGCCCGATGGGATTAAACTTTTAAGCGGGCCGGGCTGTCCGGTTTGTGTTACCGACCGTGGATATATCGATACAGTTTTGGAGCTGGCTGGCAGGGACGATTGCATTATCGCAACTTACGGCGATATGATTCGTGTGCCCGGCAGTAAGGGGTCGCTTGAAGAATTGGCGGATAAAGGTAACGTAAAAGTCGTGCTAAGCGCTGAAGACGCTCTTGGGCTGGCTAAAAATAATCCCGAAAAAATCGTTGTGTTTGTCGCGGTAGGGTTTGAGACGACGACGCCGGCAACGGGAATTGTTGTTGGCGAGGCGGAGAAAGAGGGCGTCGATAATTTCTGCGTGTTCAGCAATCACAAAATGGTAATCCCGGCGATGCGGGCGCTTCTTAGTTCGATGAATCATAAAATCGACGCGTTTTTGTGTCCGGGCCACGTTAGTGTCATAATCGGAACTGATGCATATGCCTGCATTGTTGAAGAATTTGGACGAACGTGCGTTGTTGCCGGCTTTGAGCCGATGCAGATTATTGAGGGGATAGCGGCAATTTGTGAGATGCTGGCTTGCAGCAGTCCGGGGCTTGGTTCGATATACGGTGCGGCGGTTAAGCCGGCCGGTAATGTTGTAGCGATGGGGGTGATAGAAAAGTATTTCGATTTGGTTGATGGCAACTGGCGAGGCTTAGGGGAGATTCCCGCGAGCACACTTAAGCTCAAGGAAAAGTACAGCCAATTCGATGCGGAAAAACGATTTGCGATAGACTCTGTGCCGGATGAGGATTTGACAGGCTGTCGGTGCGGCGAGGTTTTGTGTGGGTTGATTGACCCGCCAGAGTGTCAGCTTTTCGATAACGGCTGCAATCCGGATAAGCCAATCGGCCCTTGTATGGTTAGCAGCGAAGGGGCGTGCGCGGCGTGGTACAAATACGGCAGGAAGAGAAAAAGGCGGACGCAATGAGCAAAAAAATTATGTTAGCTCACGGCGGCGGGGGCAGGCTCAGTGCTGAACTCATCGATAAACACATCGTGCCGAGATTTGCGAATCCGATTCTTGAGGCGATGGGCGATTCCGCGAAAATTCAAATCGAGGACAAGGTCGCGTTTTTCACAACCGATAGTTATGTCGTTAAGCCTTTGTTTTTTAACGGCGGCGATATTGGTAAGCTGGCTGTTTATGGAACGGTGAACGATTTGCTGGTGGCAGGGGCAAACCCGATTGCGATTAGTCTTTCTTTGATTATCGAAGAAGGTCTTGAAATGGACGTACTCGATAAAATTCTCGATAGTGTTGCCATTGCGGCTAAAGATGCCGGCGTTAAAATAGTTTGCGGCGATACTAAAACGGTTGATGCCGGTTCGGCAGATGAAATTTTTATCAATACCGCAGGCGTGGGCGAAAAGATGGCTGGCGCTGAACTTAGTTTCGACAGAATTTGTCCGGGCGATAAAATAATTGTCAGCGGGAGCCTCGGCGACCACGGTATGACGATTATGTCGCATCGTGAGGGGATGAAATTTGAATCAGATTTGAAAAGCGATTGTGCCTCGGTTGCTTCGGTTTGCAAAGCAGCGGTAGAGACCTGCGGGGCGGACGTTAAGTTTATGCGGGACCCGACAAGGGGCGGGGCAGCTACAACGCTAAACGAAATTTCTGTCTCGGCGAGTGTCGATATCGAGATAGAAGAGGCTGTGCTGCCGATTAAAGATTCGGTGCAGGCGGCGGCGGATATGCTGGGTTTTGATGTACTCGAAATTGCTAACGAAGGTAAAGTTGTGATAGTTGTCTCGGCTGATAAGGCGGCGAAGTGTCTGGAAGCCTGCCGAGCAACGCAGGCAGGGGCTGAGTCGGCTATAATCGGTACGATATGCGAAAAAAATGATGAGCCAATAGTTGAACTGATTACGCGGATAGGCGGCAGGCGAGTTGTGCAAATGCCCTACGGTCGAGAATTGCCGAGGATTTGCTGATGCACGAGGCGATGGTGGCAGAGAATATATTGGAGTCCATTCTCGATGCGGCGAAAACTCAGCAGGGCAGGCCCGTGCGAGCACTGATGAGCTGCGGGCAGATTAACGCGATTAACGATGAGGCGATGGAGTTTGCGTTTGAAGCGGCGGCGATGGAGACGATTTGCGAGGGTATGAAACTTGAGGTTAAGCATCTGCTGATGAAAGCATTGTGTCGAAAGTGTAATTGCGATTTTGATTTCGATTTGCGTTCGCCAATTTGCCCGGAGTGCGGCGAAAGCGATTTTGCTATCGGCGACGACCCGCCATTATTGCTGGAAGAAATCGAGTTTGAATAACATCCTCCAAAACCGAAAAAAGATAGTTTTTCCCCCGGCAATGATTTGCTTGCAAATTGTGGACGCTTGCTGTACTATCTGCGTTCCGTTTTTCGGGGTGTAGCTCAGTTTGGCAGAGCGCCTGGTTTGGGACCAGGAGGCCGTAGGTTCGAATCCTATCACCCCGATTTGTTTTCATTTCTGATATTATTATAACTCTATGTATTTAAAGGCGTTATAATAATACATAACGCACGATGGCTGTGCGATAAAACCCTCTGCAATTATTCTCATATTCCATAAAGGATTATCGACTCGTAGATTTTATATCCCCACGTTTGCGGTTGCTTGGTTAGAACATCGCTAAAAATCAGAGGCACACAAAAGGCGTAAATCACCGTTAAATGCTTGGTTTTATTGGGAAATACGAGTAAAATGTGCTGGTAGCGAACTAATCAGGCGTTGTTTACGTATGTGTTGCGTCCGATAACAAGGAAGACCTTTCACTGTTTTGTGTTTCGTAACTCAAGCTATTGTCTTTGGTTACCGATAATTATGTTATGAAACAGATTTTGTGGCTGGGCATTTTGCACTGCCGACGGGGACGGAGTCTAAGCAGAGTTACGGTCTGAGTCTTAAGGGAACCTCTAAAAATTCATTTTGGTCTAAATTTTAAGGTTTGTAATTTATGAAAATTTCAGTAGTTGGAGTTGGTTATGTGGGATTGGTTGCGGCAGGGTGCCTGGCCAACACTGGTAATAATGTTATTTGCGTGGACAAAGACAGCAAAAAGATAGACGACCTGAACAAGGGCGTTATTCCAATCCACGAGCCCGGCCTGACAGAAATTGTTAAGAAGAATGAAAAGGCAGGCAGGTTAGTCTTTACAACGGATTTAGAATATGCCGTTGAAAACTCTGACTTAATTATTCTCGGTGTCGGCACGCCAAGTGCCGATGACGGCTCGGCTGATATTTCAGCGGTTATCAATGTTTGCGAACAAATCGCTAAATGTATGAAATGCTATAAACTTATCGCAACCAAAAGTACCATTCCGGTTGGCACGGGCAAAAAAATCAGAGAGCTTATAAAAAGCAAAACCGATGTATCTTTCGATTATGTCAGCAATCCGGAATTTTTGAAAGAAGGCTCGGCGGTAGATGATTTCGCAAAGCCTGACAGGGTTATAATTGGTACCGAAAGCGAAAAAGCAAACGAAATAATGACTCGGCTTTATGCGCCATTTATGCGAAAGAGCAGCAGGATGATATTTATGGATATCGCCAGCGCGGAAATGACAAAATATGCAGCAAATGTAATGTTAGCGACAAGAATATCATTTATGAATGAGCTTTCAGGCCTTTGTGAAAAATTTGGAGCTGACATCGAGCAGGTTCGTGGCGGAGTAGGGTCGGATCCGCGTATAGGCAATTCGTTTTTGTTTGCCGGAGCTGGATATGGCGGGAGTTGTTTTCCCAAAGATGTCAGAGCGCTGATATATATGGCAAAAGAAAATAATTCGCCTATAACTATTGCCGAGGCAGTGCAGCAGGCAAATTATAATCAGCACGACAGGTTTGCTGATAAAATACTCAATCGTTTCAAAGGCCGTGAAAAAGAAATCACCCTTGCGGTATGGGGGCTGGCGTTTAAGGCAAAGACTGATGATATTCGTGAGGCTCCTTCGGTGTGGTGTATAAAAAAATTCCTTTCAGCCGGCATAAAAATAAAAGCGTTTGACCCTGAAGCAATGAAAAATGCTGCAGAAGCTCTGCCGGAAATTCAATTGATGGAAAACGAATACGAAACACTCCAGGATAGTGATGGGCTTGTGATATTTACCGAATGGCAGCAGTTCAGAACGCCTGATTTTGGTTTAATAAAAGAAAGACTCAAAACACCGGTAGTATTTGATGGGCGAAATCTATACGAACCAGAAATGGTTAGAAAACAAGGCTTTGAATATCATTCAATCGGAAGACTTTAAACGCAGGTGGCGATGAACTGGTTACAAATCCTAATTTGTTTGAGAACTTATGGTTTTTAAAAAAAATAAAATACGTATTTGTTTCCCATATTTTGTGGTTAGTCTGATTATTGTCGCATCTGTATCGGGCAATAAAGTTGACAACAGCATATTTCCTATGTCTAAGACGATGATTCCGGATGATATGAGGGAAGAAGCAAGAGAAAAAGAAAAATACATATTAAGTTTCTTCAGAACTTCCGACCAGCAGTTAATGCCACTGGGAATGTATGATTTGTCTGGCGATTGTGAAAACGTGGATGTTATGCGTAAGCTTCGTTCCCATGGGATCAATCTTGTCCATAAATATGGGACTTCCTCTTTTGCTCATAATACTCAGGACATCCTTGATGCTGCCAGAGAAGCGGGGATTGGCGTTATGCAGGATATTTCGGGGTCTCTTATGAGAGAGAAAAGCTCTCAATGGTTTCGAGAACGCATCCGGACAATTGCCAAGGATAAACAGTTAGTGTTTTGGTATCTGCCTGAAGAGACTCAGTCAGAAGATTTGGTTAAAATGCAGATGCTGGCTGATATTATTAGGTCCGAAGACCCCCACAACCGACCAGTGACCACGTGGCAACCATTTAGAGGTAAAGATGATACGATAAAGTATTGGCAGAGCCTTTCAAAAATCACAGATGCAATGATCCGAGTGACATATCCTTGTTATGAAGATAGTAAATACCCTCGTGGGGAGATAAAAGCCTATATTGATTTTGGGTATAAATCGGGCGATCTAGTCCTTTTTTCCGGTCTTGAGGCATTTAATGGAGAATCATTTGATAATCGGTGGGTGATTAAGAACACGGAGAATCCCAACCAGGAATGGTCTATTGATAATGGATGGGTTTCGAGGGGTACTAGTTTTAAAAAATGGCAAAAAGAAAGTTCTAACTTTGAAAAATACTATGGTAGCTTCCCTGACAATGGTAAATGGGTTCAAATTAGTAAACACGTCCGTCGCTGGCCAAGTTCAAAAGAAGTACTGTTTGATGCTTATCTTTCATTGATAAGCGGCTCAAAGGGACTTTTTTGGTTCAGTCATGCGTATATTAAGGACAATCCGGTACTGGGTAATTTGACCCCTGATACTTTACTCCAGCTAACTGGTATGGGTCTGGGTGAATGGAAACAACATGCTAAGAAACTTTATGATACTATTTTTGTAATAGCATACCAGCTCAACGGCCCGGCTCGTTTGGGAGAGGTCTTTTTGACAGGAACAGAAATTGATTCTATAGAGTGCAGATTAATTTCTGGGGATGTCAATGCTCCACCTGTGCCGCTAAGGATGCAAAAACAGTGGTGGAAAAAACCAAGGCTGACTTACCATTGTTTACAGTGGAAGGCATTAAAGCATAAAAATGCCATCTATATTTTTGCGGTCAATATGAACGAGAAAATCGGCGTTCCAGACCACGGAGGGAAGGACTATGCTGTAACGGTAAAATTTAAAAATCTCCCTGACAAAATCAAAAGAGCAGAAGTTCTTTTTGAAGACCGCCAACTAATTTTGGAAGATAATTCTTTTGTTGATTCATTTGACCCGATAGGTACACATATTTATCGTTTTGAATTAACGGAACAGCGGTAATTGATATGCGTGAAATAGACGAAAATCAGTATAATTCCATAGCAGGGGCTTCGCTTTTTGGTTGGTTAAAGAGTCCTGCCTGCATTGCATTGTTTATCTTTGCATTTGGTGCTATGATTTTGAAAGGTCGGGGGCAACAGCAAGCGATGGGTATTTTGCTTGTTCTTCTTTTTTTTCTGGCATTGATGGTGCGAGGTTTGGGGTCGTTTTCTCCTATCCCGCTTGAAATCAAGATGTACATTGGATGGATAATTTGGGCAGCTTTGATAGGGCCAATTGTGGCAGTGAATAAAACGCTCCTTTGGCACGGTGGACTTCGACAGATATTGCAAGTATTAGTGCTTATTATAGCTGTTCATGGCATTACCCGGATATATAGAGAACCTGCGCTAAAGGCAATGATGTTTGGAATCATTATTGGCGGGATATTGCAGGCATTGGTAGTTCGAGGCGCAGTGCAAAGTTACGGGGGTCTTTCAGGACTTGAAGACGAAGCTTCGCGAATTCAGGGATTGACGGATAATTCAAATACGCTGGGCTTCTTTATGGTTTGGGCGTTGGTAGCAGCGTTTATGTTATGGAAACAAAAGCAGGGAAAAACACATAAATGTATTTTGACAGGGACCTTTTTGTTAATTCCAATCTTATGCTATGGAATGTTGGCATCAGGATCACGAAAGTCGTTTGTTGCTTTTGCATTTGTTTTGGCAGTATGGCTTTGGTATGCAATGGCTCCCAGAAAACGTACAAAGGCCATTACATGGAAGATGGGTGTTATTGCGGCAATCATCGCAATAAGTGGTCCGGCTTCTGTTTATGTGATGAATAACACACTGGCAGGTAAACGTATGTCGGATAGGTTATCTGGTGGTGGCAACATTGTTGAGGCGGAGCGAACACGATATGATATGTACATTGAAGGGTTTAAGATGACTTTGAAGAACCCTGTTTTTGGTGTGGGAATTAACCAGTACAGGCACTACTCATCATCTGGGAAATACTCTCACTCAAACTATATTGAGCCATTGGCTACCACAGGAGTACCTGGGTTTATTTTATATCAGGGTATCTTTTTCATTCCTCTTTTTCGGGCGTGGCGGTTAATAAAAATTATAGATGATACAACGTTGATTTATCAACTAAAGGTAATTGTTATTTGCTGTGTAACAATCCTTCTGGTTGGATTTGGTTCTCCATGGTACAATTCTACCACAGTAATGTCATTCTTGGCATTATTTTCAGGGTACACATATAGTTGTCTGCAGCAAGTTCGATATGAACAGCAACTTTATCTTGAGGAGTCGGTGTATGCTTGAATATATAATTCTCCTAATGGGGTTGAAATGGCAAGGCTTAAATGAAGAAATTAGATGTTACTACTAAATTTAAAAAGCAGTTGCCACGGAATGCAATAGTTACAGCGATGTCCTTTGCTGGAAACTGTTTGGTTGTGGCTTGGCTTACCCCATACTTATTGAAATACCTTGGAAATTCGGCGTATGGGTTAGTTCCGCTTGCTGGTTTGTTTACTCAATATGTTACGGTAATTACTTCGCAGTTATCCGGAGCAATCAGGAGATTTTTAATAATAGAGGCTAATAAGCCTGATGGGAATCCAAATATTATTTTCAATTCAGCATTAGCGATGTATCTCGTCTTGATTGTTGCCCAGGCCCCTTTACTTTTAGCCGTAATATATTATTTGGATTTTTTCTTTACCATACCCGAAGAAATATATGCTGATGCACAAATATTGTTTTTTTGTAATGGGATATCATTTTTTATTACTCTTATAGGTAGTGTTTTTGCGGTATCGATATATTCAGACAATCGTCTTGACCTTATATCTCAAATTAGATTATCAAGCATATTGTCAAGAATGGCTGTAATCGTCTTGCTGTTCT
Organism: Anaerohalosphaeraceae bacterium; assembly: GCA_021108375.1. Taxonomy (GTDB): domain Bacteria; phylum Planctomycetota; class Phycisphaerae; order Sedimentisphaerales; family UBA12454; genus JAIORA01. Next base: position 24,554 of record JAIORA010000055.1, on the reverse strand, counting down.
CAGTTTTTTCTCCCAAGCTCAGATATATTGGTTACGCTGATCTATTTTCAAGCCTTTTGATTTTTGTCAGTAACATTTATTTTTGGCGTAAGATAACGCCATGTCAGCATTTGAATTTGAAACTTGTTGATATTAAGATATTATTTCCGATTTTTAATATGTCATTATGGACACTGGTGAATCGGACAGGAAGTCTCTTGTATCTTAGGACAGATATTTGGATAGTTAATAAGTTTATTTCACCTGTTGCTGCTGGGCAATATGCGGCTATTTTAGTAGTTAGTAATTTTCTAAGGCAGTTAGGCATACAGATGAATGCCCAATTTGGTCCAACTATATATAACTATGTTGCGGTTAATGGGTTGGTGCCACTAAAGAGATTTCTTCAATTAGCAATCAAAATGATGTCGGTATTACTCGTTGTTCCGATAGGGGTAATATGTATGAATGCGCCTAAAATTCTAAGCATCTGGCTGGGTAAGGATTATGCTTCTTTAGCCCCTGTACTTTGGATAACGATAATACATTTGTTTATTAATGCAGGAATCTTTCCTATTTTTAATTTAGAGATAGCAACTAAAAATGTAAAGCTCCCGAGTCTTGTAACTTTTATTATGGGGATTGCCAATGTTGTATTAGTTTATTTGTTGGGTGTTACATTTGGCTTAGGGTTATGTGGTGTAGCTTTAGGGGGAGCGGTAATATTAAGTTTGAAAAATATGTTATTTACACCTATTTATGCAGCTAGAATCCTTAAAGTTCATGATATGACATTTTTGAAACAACTAAGTAGCAGTTTTTTGGTTTTGATTATAGTGATATTAGTTGGTTTGTTGCCGCTAGAGTTTCTAAAAATTGAAAACGACATTTATTCTATCTTGATTTCCATGGTTTTAATTTCAGCGAGTTCTTTTGCATTCATTTGGTGTTTTGTAGTGACCAAAAGTGAAAAAGATATGATTATGGAAATGATTCCCACAAGGTTTGCAAAGGTGGTAAAAAAATGATAGCAACACAATATATAAAAGTGTCTGAAAAATCAATAAAGAAAAAAAGAGTTAACCCCAAACTCTGTATTGGTTGTGGTGTTTGTGTTGGGGTATGTCCGTCAAATGCTAATGAAATGGTAGAAAATGAGTATGGTGAGTATTTGGCGGTAAAAAGGAACAATTGTAATAACTGCGGACTTTGCTTAAAAGTATGTCCGTTTGTGGCAGGTAATGACAATGAAGACAAAATTGGCGAAGAGTTTTATGGGGGGGGTGAAGGGATACAACATTCTTCTGAGATTGGTTATTATAAAGATTGTTATGTTGGGTATAGAAATAATGATGAACTTAGAATGCAATCTGCATCTGGTGGACTTGCAACGTCATTACTTGAAAAATTACTTGATGAAGATAAAATAACCGCCGCTTTTTGTGTTGGACCCAATTTGGGATGTTCTGGCAATCTATATTCCTTTCAGAAGTGTAATTCTATTGACGATATACGAAATTGTACACGTTCTGTGTATTATCCAGTTGAATTAAGCAGTGTTATTCAATTTATACTTAAAAATGATGGGACATATGCTATCACCGTTTTACCATGTATGGCAAAATCAATAAGACTTGCCTGTAAGGCCATACCAAGATTGTCAAAAAGAATTAAATATATAGTCGGTCTTACTTGCGGGCAATTAAAAAGTAAAGCTTTTGCAGAATATTTGTGTGCAAAAGCTGGTGGCGACATGGAAAGTCTTAGTAGATTGATATTTAGAAATAAGGTCGGGACATCAAGAGCGGGGGATTATAAGTTGACATTCCTTTGTAAAAATACTGATAGAAAATCTTCTTCGCACTCGCTTAGATTTGCTTCTGATGATATATTTTGTAGGGTTTGGGATACTGATATATTTATGATAAAGCCCTGTGCTTTTTGTGATGATATTTTTGCTGAAACTGCGGACATTTCATTTATGGATGCGTGGTTGCCAGAGTATCAGGGAGATTATAAAGGTCATACACTTGCGGTTGTTAGAGATGAAAATGTAAACAATCTTATTGCTAATCTTGATGAAAATATAACAACAATTAACGTAAATGAAGTAGTCAAAAGCCAGTCGGGAGTTATCTTTAAGAAAAGATCAATTCTTCGGTTCAGATTATTATTAAAAAGGAAGATAATCAACAAGCGTAAATATTTGTTGCCAAAGCTCAAATTCCCTAAAAATGTTCTATATTTATGTGAAACATTTGTTAAAGAGAAGTTTAGAAAGAAAAGCAGATATATATGGCTTGCCTCTGAAAAAAATATAAAACAATTTGAAGATAAACTTTTTAGATTATATTTCCTATTAAACATTTTTGGTAGGATTAGAGGAAAAAAAACAATACTTAAGGGAACCTCTAAAAGAAAAATCAGATAAATATGAAAATAGCAATCTTAACATATCATTCAGTCTATAACTTCGGTGCAAATTTACAGGCCTTTGCAACCTGTATGAATCTTAAAAAACTTGGACATGAAGTAGAACTGTTAAACTATTGGCCAAAAGAGTTGGAAAATTATTATTCAAAAGTTCCAGATGAACAGGCTCAAGCTCATTTAAAATTTGTTAAAAAACATCTCCCTATTACTGACCAGTTACGTAATGAGCGTGATTTAAAGGGGTATGTTTTGGCAGGTAATTTTAATCTGATAATTGTTGGCAGTGATGCGGTCTTAGGGCTTGGAAGAGAAGTAGGGAACGAGTACAGAAAGGCTTTTTTTCTTAATTGGTTATATAATTCCTCAGAATCAAAAAATATTAAGTCGGCTTACTTATCCGCATCCAACATGGGAGCTATATATCTCAGATTAAGCAAAATGGATAAATTGCTCCTCAAAAATACACTTGCAAATGCCGATTTTTTCTCTGTCAGAGATTACTGGTCTCAATGGATGTTGAAAACAATTAGCTTGTTTAATAGAATTAATATTGAACAAGCTTTCGATCCCGTATTTACATTGAAGGAGATGCTGGATTTGTCCACCATCGATGTATCAAAATATAATCTTCCTGATAAGTATATTGTAGTTAGCTTTGTTAGATATGCTTTGCAATTCGTAAATCAAAAAATGATTGACGCTTTACATTCCGATGCTATAGCCAAAGGGTATAAGATAATTGAATTGCCTGTTTCAGAAGGGCCGTGTGGATTGAATTTTGAAAGGACAATTGATTTCCCAATTGGTCCTTTGGAGTGGTATAAAATAATTGCTCAATCATCTGGTTTTGTAGGGAACCGTTTTCATCCTGTAGTTGTTGCGTTAAGTAATAATGTTCCTTTTGTTTCAATAGATATGTATAGCTTAAGAAATAAAAAGAAATTTAGGCATCTTCCAATCCCTTTTTTAAAATACTCAAGTAAGACTTTTGATATATGCAATAAAGCTTGCATGAAAAAGTATGTTATTCCAGCCTATAAAATAAAAACTCTTAGCGGAGTTTTGGATAAGCTTTTGGAAAATAGGAGCACAGTAGTTTTTGCAAACAATGCAGCAGATTTACACAGGAAGACATTAAACAGAATAATCAATATGAGAAAGCGTTAATTTGTGTATATGATTCAAAAGCATACAATATGCCTAATAGTACCATATTTTGGGGAATTTCCTAATTATATTGATTTAGTCTTTAAGTCGTGCGAATACAATCCCTCTATTAACTGGCTCATTTTTTCAGATTGTACTAATTATTCTTTTTTGCCAGATAATGTAAAAATTGTTAAAATGTCCTTTGGAGAGTTTAGAGATGTTGTTCAGGCTAAATTTGAATTTAAGTTAGCACTTAATACTCCCTATAAATTATGTGATTTTAAGCCCGCATATGGTTATATTCTAAGTGATTATTTATCTGATTATGATTTTTGGGGGTATTGTGATTTAGATTTAATTTTTGGCGATATAAGAGTTTTTGTATCTAAAGAAGTATTAGATAAATATAAAAAAATATTTACATTAGGGCATTTGTCAATATATAAAAATGTTGATGAAATTAATAAAGCATTTATGCTTTCAGATGAAAAGATATCTTACAAAAGGATTTTTGCCAAATCTAAAATATTTGTTTTTGATGAATTTGATAATGGGATTAATAAATTATTAAAAGACGGAGGAGTTGACATATACCCTGGTGAGGGAAAACTTGCTGATATTAGTATGATGCAAAAAAAGTTTGCCTTAGCATCATCTGTGATTTCATCTAATTTTATGAATTATAAAAGACAAGTGTTTTATTGGAGTGTTGGAAAAGTTTACAGAGATTACATTATCGACGGTAGTGGTGAAATTATTACTGATGAAGTAGCTTATATTCATTTCAAAAAAAGAGGGTGGCTGCCGGTTTGTTTGGATATTAAAAAAGAATTATCTAGTTTTTATGTTACTCCAGATGGTTTTTATTTAAAAAAACATTGTACAAGTATAAAAGACTTTAGTGGATATAATCGGGGCGATTTTTGGGGAAAACTACCATATTATTGTAAAATGTATAAAGATATAATTAAAAAGAAAATAAATAAATATTTTTGAAGATGCTTTATTACGAATGATTAGACAGTTTCTGGCTTGAGATAATTCTAAGTTTTATTTATGGACAGAGAACAATGAAGGTATTTATAACAGGTGATTTTTGCCCAGATGGTAAGTCTAGGGAGCTTTTGCTTTGTGATGAAGGTATTCGTCAAATTTTTGTTGATTTTGCAGTTGTGATAGCAGAAAGCGATCTTGCCATAACGAATTTAGAGTGTTTGCTCACTAATTCTGAGCAGGCTATTAAAAAAATTGGCCCTAATCTCAAATGCGACCCCCAAATTGGCAAAGCTATTAAAAAAGCCGGGTTTGATATGGTTACCCTAGCCAATAATCATGTCTTTGACTTTGGACAAGAAGGCTTGGTGGAGACACTTAAGACACTTGATGGAAATCAGATTGCTTACACAGGAGCGGGGCTGACGCTTGAGCAGGCTCAGAAGACATATTATCGCGACATTCAAGGCAAAAAACTTGCGATTGTGAATTTCGCTGAAAACGAGTTCAACTCAGCGACCATTGAACATGGCGGCTCAAATCCGATGAGCATAATTGACAGGTATAGACAAATTCAGCAAGCTCGTAAAACAGCTGACAAAGTGTTGGTAATAATTCATGGTGGACTTGAGCATTATCATTATCCAAGCCCAGCCACTGTTAAGCGATACCGTTTTTTTGCAGAGCAGGGTGCAGATGCAGTCGTTGCTCATCATACGCACTGTATCGGGCCTTGTGAGGTGCATAATGGTGTCCCCATTTTTTATAGTCTGGGAAATTTTCTATATGACACACCCAATCATTCCAAAATTTGGTACGATGGTTATGCGGTGAAGCTGGATTTGACAGATAACGGTGTTGAATTTGAAGTGTATCCATATCGTCAGTTTGCTGAGACTGACAAAATTGAGTTGCTACCCGAAAGCAGCAACCTGTATAAACAAATTGAACAATTGTCAGAAGATATTGCAGATAGTGGAAAAATTCTTACTAAATGGCAGGAATTAATTACGAATGATTCAAAACAGCTAACTTATTTAGTGAACATTTCAAATATTTGGCAGATTACCTATAGAGTATTACGACGATTAGGATTTTTTGCTCTGCTGAATCTGTTTTTTCGGAGCAGGCAATTGCGGATTGTTAGGCATTATCTGAGTTGCGATGCTCACCGTGAAGAAGCCATTGAGATTATAGATAAATATCTACGCGATATTGAGAGAAATGATTAGGTTTGTGAAAATTATGAGAAGTTAAATTCAATAGTTGGTAGTATTAAAAGTTATTATTTAATGAAGGGTAAAAGTTCAGAGTGGGTGCTTTCTTTTTATATAAATCAGATTCATCCGTAGATGTAAATGAGGCGAAATGTCTTTTCCATCGCAAGGGATTTGCTGCTCCCAAAGTTGTAGAGTTGGGAGATTGGCATCTTTTGCAATACAAGAAGATATTGCTTAATGTTGAGAATTATATTATTGAAAATAATTGTGCCCTATTCTGTTGTGGGACAGTTATCTATCATGGACTTAGTTATCATGATTCGCTAAGGCGACTTCTCAGGGATTTTCAAAACAATTCAATAAACCAATCGGAAGTAATTGGTCATTTTTGTTTGCTCTTTTGGGATGGTTCTCGTTTAACCGTCCTTACCGATCAGATGAATACTTTTCACATTTTTGTTAACGATGAGACAACCTATTTCTCTTCTTCGTTTCTTGCGATGCTCTCTGCAAGCCCTAAGCCGTTGCCCTTGAACCGTCTTGCCGTTTGCGAAAAATTGTCCACCGGTTACATTGTCAGCCCAGACACTCTTGTAAAGGGTATCTCTCAGGTAAACGATGAGCTTGCTGATACTTTTTCATATAACCGTGAAAAGATTATGTTCATTTCTCATCCTAAAAGGCCGCCGATTCAATTGCACTGTCAGGGAATTGAGAAGAGTCTCTCAAGACAACTTGAAGTGCTTGAGAATCATTTTTATAAGCTGGACAATCTTCATTCTGAATATTCTGGTGAACTAGGTCTTTCCGATGGTTATGATAGTCGTCTTCTTTTGGCTTGTTCACATTTTCTATCGCAACCTCTTTCGTTGCATACACATGCAACAAAAGGAGTTCATGATTGTTCGAAACAAAACGTTGAACAGATAGCATCCCATATAGGTCAGCCTCTTCATAGTGTTGTTACGCATCGACTGAAAGAGCAATCTAGCGAACGACTTGCGGAGATACTAAAAGATGGATTATTTTTCTTCGATTCTCGTTCTTCTCATAATATGGGTGCATTCAGCGAAACCTATACACGGGAATACAAAGTAAAGGCTCTCGGTAATCATCGCCTGAGTCTCAATGGTTTGGGGGGGGAAGTTTACCGGAATTATTATGAAACTCGCCAACATGGAACATTTGATTTGCGACAATGGATGAACTACCATATCTATTATACCTTTGCAAAAGAAGCAATTGGAAACGATGAACTTTTTGAGGAGATGCACCTGAGAAAGCAAAAGAAAATTGCATTGCGATTGGGAGTGGAATACTCGTCTAAAATTGATTTTTTGTGGCTAAGACGCTATTACAGTGAGGTGAGAATGCCTGATTGTGATGCTAATAATTGTGATGCACAAAATCAGATTGCTTTTTATCATATGCCTTTTATTCAACCCGATATCATTTGGGAAGGAATTAATGCAACACGATATATCGGACTGGGAGGCAGTTATCAGGGGGCTTTAATCCATAAATTGTCGCCAATTTTAGCCTCATTTACATCTCATTACGGTTATTCTTTTGGTAATAAATTGCCATGGAAAGAAAGCTTAAGGTGCCGTATGAAAGAGTTGCTTCCGCTTTACGTCTTAAATCAAAGAGCAAAAGGAATTTTGTTGAAAAAGAAGAAATCAATCATTGCAGAAAATATGCTATTTATAAATTCTAATCCTATACTCCAAGAAGCGAAAGAGTCGCTTTTGGAATCTGGTGTTATAAAGAATTTAGAAGAAGCTCTTTTGCATTATGCTCAAGGTCCAACTTTATTATACATAGGAACTTTTCTGCGAGAATTCCGAAACAAATTGATTTGGTAAAGGAAGACACAAATGAAGTCAGTTTATAAAAATATAGAACGCTTTTCACGATTTATTCCGCCAGCCCTTCGTGCGTTTATTCGTTCAAAAGTTTCGCTTAAAGAATTTGATCTCGCCAGATGTATTGAAGCTAATCCATTTCGTGATATGCTCAAAGAGGACTATCCCGACAGTGAGTTTTGCCTTGGTATCATCGAAGATGTAACACAATACCACAAATACTATATCGCAGCTTGCAGAGATATGAAGATATCATACAGAGTATTGGATATTCTACAGAATAACTGGGTTGAGATATTTCGCAAGAGTAACTGCAATGCATATCTTGCCTGGCCAAGTATTATGCCAACCAGTGCGAAAGAGGCATTTGACTATCGACTGAATATTCTGGAAAAGGAAATGGGGGCGATTATTTATCCAGGATGGAAAGAGTCATGGTTGACTGAACATAAACCAAGATTGAGAGACTGGCTTGAAGCGAATGATATTCCCCGTCCGGAAACATGGGTCTTTTATGATAAACAGCAGGCGTTGCAATTTTCAAAGAATACATCCTTTCCTGTTGTTGTTAAGACGGCTACCGGTGCATCGGCAAGCGGTATTTCAATTGTGCGGGATAAATCCCAATTGAATAAAGCAATTAAGCTTGCTTTTGGGCGAGGTTTGAGGCCAATATCTTTTGCGCCGAATGACAGGCAATGGGGCTATGTTTACATTCAGCGGTATTATCCAAATGTGAAAGAATGGCGGATGGTTCGAATTGGTGATTCCTACTTTGGTTATCGAAAAGAGCCAGACAGTACGGGCCTTCATAGTGCATCAAAAAACTGGAGTTGGCTCAACCCTGATAAAGAATTGCTTGAACTGACAAAAAAAGTAACGGAGAAAGGCAATTTCACAAGTATGGATGTTGATATATTTCTCACACAGGACAGTCAGTTTCTGGTTAATGAGTGCCAAACGGTTTTTGGTTGTACTACTCCGGCGATCCAGATGAAAGTCAATGATGTTGCCGGTCGGTACCTTTACGAAAATGGTCAATGGAAATTCGAGAAAGGAGACTTCTGCCAAAATCATATGTGTAATTTGCGAATTGGATATTTGCTTTCGAAGTTACATGTTGGCGGGAAATAGGCACGGATTTATTAATTCAGGAAATCATTTATGGAAACAAAAAAAACACAAGACATCGCTTTAGTTTGTGGTAACCACACTAATGCTCATACGATTGTTCGGAACTTGCAGGTAATTGGATTTGATGGAGACATATTTATTGTGCGTAATGACGGTGCCCCGGTTCTTAATGCTGAAAGATTCAATCCTGAGGCGAAAGAGTGGGTACTCTCTGATTGTGAAGCCAAGAGGTTTCCTGAAGTTATTGCAAAACGCTGGGGAAAGCAAGAGCGTAAGATTTATGTTTGTTTTACTAATGAATGCTATTATCACAGTTTTATTGAATGGAAACTTAAACATCCTGACGATAATATAGTGGTTCACTTTGGTGATTTAGATTACATTTCTACGATTCTTGACCGTTATAAGTTATATCGTTTTATTGAAGAAAGAAATTTTGCAGCAGTCCCTAAAACCATTGCTGGAACGGAGGATCCTTTTGAAGTTTTTGGAGATGAGTTTGTCATTCGCCCCAAGGAATCATGGCAAAGCCCGATGCACCGTGAATATGTGAGAATTGTTCATAGCAAAGAAGAATATGATAGAACCATGGGCGACTTTGCTTGTCGTGGCGTGGAAGCAGAGAAGTTATGTTTCCAGGAATTGTTGTGTATTAAAAATGAATCGTGCATTGCCATTGGCGGCTGGTTTGATTTGGAGAACAGGCATTTATATTGTTTGCGAAAGCGATTTCAGCATCCGCTCGGAGTAGGTTCCGGCGATGTTTGTGAGCGTATCAACCCGCCGGAAGGTATTATGGAGTCGGCTGTTGCAATACTTACCGAACTCAGGTACGGTGGTCCCTTGGAGTTGGAATTTGTTTTCGACATTAACAGTAATGAGTATAAAGTAATTGAAATGAACCCCCGTTTTTGGATGCAGCATGGCTTATTGGAAGTTATCAGTGGACGCGCTCTTTTAAGTAGATACATTGGGAAAGAGCCCCTCGCCGTGAGCCAGAAACAGGCCAAGACGAAATATTGGGTTAATACCGTTCAGTGTCTGTACCGCGCATTGAAACTCAGCTTCAAACCTTTGGGCTACTATTATCGAAAAGATTCATGGGCACCATATTCTATGTTTCAGGCAATGTGGTATGCGCCATTGCACGTATTCAGTAAAATTAGGACGAGAAAATGGGCGAAATTAGCCGAAAGGTAAAATTCAATGTTAAGGAGCGAATCCGATGGGGGCGGGCTTTTTTTCATATTCTTCGTTATTGCGCAATCCCATTTTTGATAATCTTACCGAAATCGTGGATTGTCACATGGGTGCAGCGTTTGATTTCAAATGGCATATTTTCCGCTGAAACAAGTTGCATAATACTCTACAAGAGTGGTCGTGCTGCTATTTGTGCGTTGATGACAGAGTTAAAAGAAAAGCAAGGCCGACAGATAGCCTTTATTCCAGATTATATTTGCAATGTAGTTCCAAAAGCCTGTGAAGATGCCGGATTCGTCCTAAAGGAGTATCCAACAGATGAGTACTTTGTTCCGATTTGGGATCAATTGGAACAGCGGCTTTGCGAAGATGAGAGTTCGGTTCTTTTAATCTGTTCTCTTATGGGTTCATCGCCTGTTTTAGCTCCTGAAATGAAGATGTTTGAACAATCACACCCGAAACTTTTTATTGTTGCCGATGAATGCCAAAATCTTGTCGAGAATTCCCCCGTTACTTTGAAACGTAATCGGGCAATTGTTTTTAGTTTTAATGACAAAACCTGTCCGGGTTTAATGGGAGGTGGTATCGTTTGTTCACCAGAATCATCGCTGTCACCTGAATATCAGCAATCATCGTTTAAAAGAGAAATGAAATGTTCTATCTTTTTTGCAGGCTCATTACTGAAAAGAATTACTCGGGAAGCCCGCCACATATTGAAATTAGCCCTTAGATGTTCGGTATATTATAGAATACCCTCAAATTATGAATATTCGATATTCCAAAAGGCCCATTATGATACACGGTCAGAACCGATTCATCGAATCTCTGCTGTGTATGCATTATTAAATTTAGCTGCTCTTAAGCAGTATGCAAAAGTTCGCGAAGAAAATTGCCGGGTTCTTGCTTTGGCAACAGGATGTGATGTTGCAATCATGCAAGATGGTTTTTCATCTCTGACAGCACCTGCTTTTATGCCTTTACCGCAAGAAATGGATGTCCATAGTGTGTATCCATCGCCAGTCAAGGCACCTTATGCAAAACACAAGGACCCAAAAACATGCAATAGAAAACTTTATTCTATCAAAGTCAATATCCCCTATGTTACGTATCACTTATTATAAAGAGGTAAGCAAGAATGAAGATATTAATTATATCATCGGGGCATTTTTTGCACGATGATCGCATTGTTAACAAACAAGCGTTTACTTTGTCCGATATGGGGCACGATGTTACCTATTGTGCGGAACCACGTTTACCAATCTCACATCCAGTAATGAACTTTCTGGATGTTACTGAAGCTGTCGGGTCATCAGGTTGCCATACTCCCAAAACGTCGGATACTATGCCGCCGCGAAGTGGGCGTTGGAAACATCGTGCTTGGAAAGTTTGGCGTTTGCTAAAGCATACCAAGCAATTCAAGCCGGACTTGGTTGTTTGCCACGAGTTTGAATCGGCTGTTTTGGCATGGTATATGAAGAAACGGTTCGGCTTTTCTTATGTGTTCGACTCTCACGAGTGCTTTCAGTTGTCGGCACCGATGAGGTTTCCGAAATTTTCCCAACCACTTGTCCATTGGCTTGTAACGTGTATGCTGAAATCAATCGCGAAAAATGCCGTGGCTGTAACGGTTGTTTCGCCAGGCAACGAGGAATTCTTCAACAAACTTTCGCCGAAAACTCCGACGGCAATTTTGCATAATTCCAGTCCGCTGGAGTATTTTCCGTTCTCTGAAGAAGAAAATGGCCCAGTAAAGATTGTTCACGAGGGTACTTTCTCGGCAAATCGAGGGGCGATTCAAATTGCCGAGGCACTGGCATTGCTCAAAAAAAGGGATGTCGATTTTTGCTTCCTGGCTCTTGGTTCCGTTGAGGATTCCATTAAGGAACCTTTTATGGCGATTATGAAAGATGCTGGCTTAGAAGAGCGAACAGAAATGCCGGGACGTTTGCCATGGACAGAATTTGGTAAGGTCGAGGCAACAGGACAGATAGGCCTGATTTGTATGCAGCCGCTTCCGAATAACTATGGAAGTCTCAGTAATAAACTCTATTCGTACATGGCTTGTGGGCTTGCTGTTGTTGGTATGAAAAGTTCACAAACGGGAATGATGATAGAGAAGTATCAGTGCGGAGTAACGGTGGATCCCACGGATACGAAATCAATTGCTGAGGGAATTAACTATTTGATTGAGCATCCCGAAGAACGACTCGAAATGATTCGAAATGGAAGAAAAGCAATTGATGAGGAGCTCGGCTGGCATTGTATGGAAGAGGTTATGAAAGAGCTGTATTCAAAAGTAGAAGAAAATCTTAAGTAATGTAATTTAAAAAAAATAAAAGAGGGATAATGTCTAATATCATTAAAATTGTTTCTGTTGTGGGTGCTCGGCCAAATTTTATGAAGATAGCGCCTTTTATGCATGCGATTGAAGCGCATAATTTTTCTATTTCAAACTCAGGCGAATTGCCAAAAATCAAACACTATTTAGTTCATACCGGCCAACACTACGATGCGAAGATGTCGGCAAATTTTTTTCAATCGCTCGATATTCCTTCTCCTGACATCGACCTTGAAATTGGCTCTGGCTCTCATTCCGAACAAGTAGGTCGCACTATGATTGCTTTTGAAAAGGTACTTCGAGAAAAAAAACCTGATTGGGTCGTGGTTGTTGGCGATGTCAATGCAACATGTGCCTGCTCAATAACTGCCAAGAAAGAACACATTAAATTAGCACATATTGAAGCAGGTTTGCGGTCGTTTGATATGCTGATGCCTGAGGAGATAAACCGTCTTGTTACGGATCGTCTTGCCGATTTGTTGTTGACTCCCGATGAAATATCGAATCAAAATTTGCGAAATGAAGGGGTTGCGGAAGAACATATTGCTTTTGTTGGCAATATAATGATAGATACTCTTTTGACGCATCGCGAGGTTGCTGAAAAACTTATTCTTAACGAGGTACTGTCCCAGAACCGTCATCCGTGTATTGAACGTAACTTTGCTGAGATAACAGAAAAAGATTATGTTCTTTTGACGATGCATCGACCATCAAATGTTGATATGGAGAAAACTCTGAGGCCGATTATTGATTTTCTGGAATACGATGTCGCAACAGAGCGTCCGGTTGTTTGGCCGGTTCATCCTCGAACAGAGGCAAGACTTAAAGAATTACATTTATGGGATAGAGTTTCCCGGCACGCAAATTTCATAATCCTCTCTCCCGTTGGTTACCATGAGATGATACGCCTGACGATGGGAGCCAGGGTTTTAATGACTGACTCTGGTGGATTACAGGAAGAATCGTGTGTTTTAGGGACGCCTTGCCTTACATTGCGTCAAAATACTGAACGCCCGGTAACTTTGCAGGAACACGGAGGTGCATCACTACTTGTGGGTAATAACGTTGAAATAATTAAGAAAAGCTACAAGTTCATACTCACAGAAACTCAACGGCCTAATTCGCCACCACTTTGGGATGGCAAGACAGCGCAAAGAATAGTCAAGGCAATTATTGAAGCAAGTAGTATTGGCGACGCGTTATGACAACTACGACAATAAAGCGATTGGGAATTATTACAAGTGGTTATCCGTCAGTTGCGAATCCGGCAAACTATACTTTTGTGAGGCAGTTGGCGTATGCGGTTGCACGGGCGGGGGTTAGTTGCACGGTTTTTTCACCAGTGAACTTCCGCCATTCATTGAATCGTAAAGGTTACGCTTACCACTCGGTAGAACCAGCGGGGGAGGGCAAGGATGTACACGTTTTTCGGCCTCGATTTATTCAGTACTGGGGGCGAGGTGGAATGGCGAAACTGGGTGTTTTGAATCCTCAACGTGCGATGTTGCATAGCTTTACAAAGTCAGTGATAAGAACCATCAGACGTGAAAAATTGGAGCTTGATGCTGTCTATGGACACTTTTTTTATTCGGGTGGCGTTGCCGCTATTAGGGTTGGTCGCAAGTTTGGGATTTCTGCATTTCCCGGTATGGGGGAGAGTACCAGTGGGGGAGATAAAATCTGGTCAATTGAACCTTACGGCACTGTTTATGCAAAGCGTGAAGCTGAATATGCAAAAGGTATCATTACAAATTCATCTCTTTTGGCCGATATGATTCGCAGAATTCTTGATTATCCTTCCGAAAAAATTGGAGTTTTTCCAAATGGGACAAACTTAAAGCTTTTCTGTCCTTCTGATAAAATCGCATCGCGAAAAGAGCTTAGTTTTCCCGAAGAAGATATGATTGTCGCCTGTATTGGGCATTATAGTAACCGTAAAGGCCACCAGCGAGTTATGGATGCGATTGGACCCCTTGATGGTGTCAAAGTTGTTTTTGCCGGCAAGGGTATGCCTTTTCAGAAAGACAATAAAGTTCTCTGGAACACGACTGTGTCTCAGGAAAAGATTCCAGGTTTACTTTCCGCATGCGACCTTTTCGTACTTCCAACACTTAGGGAAGGCTCGTGCAATGCGATTGTTGAGGCTATGGCCTGCGGGCTGCCGGTTATAAGCTCAGATGGAGCGTTTAACGATGATTTGCTGACTAACGATATGTCTATTCGGATTAATCCGAGAAGTGTTGAGGAAATCCGTAATGCAATTATTACCCTTCGTGATAACCCTGTGCGAAGAAAGCAGATGGCAGAGGCAGCAATTAAAAGAGCAAAGCAGTTTGACGTGAACGATAGAGCAAAACGAATTTTGAATTTTATGGAAAATCTTTCATCATGAAAATCCTCTACATTCATCAGTATTTTGCTACGCCAAATGGTAAAACCGGTACCCGTTCTTATGAGTTCGCTAAAAGATGGGTAAAAGTCGGCCATAATATAACAATGCTAACAACTACTGCCCAGTTAACCGATGAAGAAATCAGCCATTCCACAGGTAGGGTGATAAAAAGATTTAATATTGACGGCATAAATGTTTGCGCCTTCAATCTGCCATATAATCAAAGAATGAGCGTAATTAAAAGAAGCCTTTCATTTATGGGGTTCTTTGTTCTGGCTACTTTTTTTCTTCTATTTACTAAAAGGCCTGATGTCGTTTATGCCACAAGTACGCCTTTAACTGTTGGAGTTCCGTGTTTGTTCGGAAAATGGTTTAAAAGAATCCCTTTTGTTTTTGAAGTAAGAGATCAATGGCCGGAGATTCCAATTGCACTGGGTTATATAAAGAACGGTTTTCTAAAAAAAACACTTCTATTTCTTGAACGGCGGATATATTTAAGCTCTTCTGCAATTATAGCTTTGTCACCAGGTATGGCAGAAGGAATAGATGAAGTTTTAGCCAATAAGGATAAAAAAATAATTATTGTTCCCAACTGCTCTGATACAGATGTGTTTAATCCTGAAATGGATGGCGAACATGTTCGCAAACAATATGGCTGGAATGAAAAAGTAGTTTTTCTTCATGCAGGTGCTATGGGAAAAGTCAATAGTTTGAGTTTTGTCATAGATGCTGCTGAAAAACTTAGACACAACAAGGAACTCCTTTTTGTTTTGCTTGGCGATGGAAACGAGAAAGTATCTCTTAAAAAAAGAGTTGTGGAACTCAATCTTGATAATGTTCAGATTTTGCCATCTGTCCCGAAATATAAATTGCCAAAGTTTTTTGCTGCTACCGACGTAGGGCTTGTTGTTATTGGTAATTACCCAATAATTCAACATAATTCGGCAAATAAGTTTTTTGATTTTTTGGCAGCGGGCATACCTGTGCTTTTAAATTATTCGGGTTGGCAAAGAGAAATTCTTGAAAAAGCAAATGCTGGATTGGGATGCGAATTGTGTGATTTGGACGGGTTTGTGGCAAATGTTCTCAAATTATCCAGAGATAGTCAGCTTTGTAAAATAATGGGGAATAATTCTCGCCAGATAGCCGAAACTCAATTTGACAGGAAAGCACTTGCTGAAAAAGTGAGAAAAATATTGGAAATTGTAATATGAGTGAAACTCCGTTTGTAAGTATAATTATGCCGGTTAGAAATGAAGCGGATTTTATTGAGCAAACTATCAGCGGTATTATGGACAATGACTACCCTGCGAACAAAATGGAAATTATTGTTGTTGATGGACGTAGTGATGACGGAACACAGGATATTGTTCGTAGAATGTCAAAGGAAGACAACTGTGTAAGGTTGTTGGATAATCCTGCTAAAATTCAAGCGATAGCGATGAATATAGGTCTTAGGGATAGCAAAGGAGATATATTTATTCGCATAGATGGACACGCAGAAGTTAGCAGGGATTTTATAAGAAATTCTGTCGATTGCCTTCTCTCAAAATCTGAAGCCTGGGTTGTCGGCGGGGCAATCGAGACGATTGGTCAGGGATATGTTGCTCAGGCAATTGCTAACTGTATGAAATCACCAGTTGGGGTTGGTAATTCTAGGTTTAGGCTTGGTGATTATGAAGGTTGGGTTGATACGCTTGCCTTTGGATCGCATCATAAATGGATTCTGGAAAGGATAGGTTATTTTGATGAACAGCTCGTGCGGAATGAAGACGATGATTTTAATATGCGAATTGTTCTTGCGGGTGGGAAAATTTGGCTCTCTAAGTCCATCAGGAGTATATACTATTCTCGTGGTTCTTTGCGAAAATTGTGGAAACAATACTTCCAGTACGGTTTTTGGCGTATAAGAACTATGCAAAAACATAAAAGGCCAGCTACATTAAGGCAGACAGTCCCGTTGCTTTTTGTAATGTCGGTGTTAGCTTTAGGAGTTTTAAGTTTGTTGTGGTATGTGTTTTGGTATCTTTTAGTCGCAGAGTTGATTTTATATTTGGCTGGTATAATTCTTGGTGCCATTGATGTCGGAAGAAAAACAAATTGGAAATATTCTTTGCTTTCACCGGTAATCTTTGTGATATTACATTTTGGTTACGGAATTGGATGTTTGTGGGGTTTTGTGCGTTTTATTTTAATTAGGGGGAAATTCATGCCAAAACCTGAGGAAGTGTCAATGTCGCGATAAGATAAAGAATTTATCTAAAATGAATTGGAAAGAAATTATTGAATGGGATGTAAAGAACTGGTCTGTCGGCCCCGGTTTTTGGATGAAACATACTCAGCTTAACCTGGAAAAATGTGAAGGTTTGGAACTTGGGTCAAGGCATGGAGGAATAGCAGTTTTTCTTACTAAATGTGGTGTGTCAGTAATTTGTTCTGATATACATGGCCCAACAGATAAAGCTAAGGAGTTGCACAGGAAGCACTGCGTGCAGGATAAAATGTCCTATCAAGTTATCGACGTTCTATATTTGCCATTTGCAGACCATTCTGTAGACTTGGTTTGTTTTAAATCCGTATTGGGAGCTTTGGGTACATATAGTAAACAGCAAAAAGCAATGTCAGAAATCTATCGGATTCTTCGCAAGGATGGAGAGTTATGGTTTGCAGAAAACCTCAAGGGTTCACTCGTACATTTATTTTTTCGCAAGAAATTCATATCTTGGGGAAAAAACTGGCGATATATTGATATTGGTGAGGTTAATGAATTTTGTGAAAAGTTTGAAAAGTTAGAACTAAAAAGCTATGGTTTTTTCGCTGCTTTTGGTCGTCGAGAGTGGCAACGCTGGTTATTGGGATATTTGGATTCAATTACTAATTTTTTGATTCCTAAAAAATACAAGTATATTGCCTTTGTGGTGGCTAAAAAATAGGTGCTGAAATGAATGGGAAAAATAAGTCCTTCAGAGTTGGATTTGCAAGCTACTTTAATGCCAATCACGCCTTTTCTTTCTGGAAGGCTCGTGTTGCTTTATATGCTCTTTTTAAAACTATTGGTGTTGGGCCGGGAGACGAAATTATCCTGCCTGGTTACACCTGTGTTATGGATGTTAATCCTATTAAATATGTTGGGGCTAAACCTATCTATGTAGATATTGAGCCTGACACATTCAATATGAATGTCGAGTTACTGGAAGAGAAAATCACGCCAAACACCAAAGTAATCCTTGCTCAGCATACTTATGGATATGTGTGCGATATTGAGAAAATTATCGAAATAGCGGAAAAAAACAATATTGCAGTAATTGAGGATTGCTGTTTATCTCTTGGTTCAAAATATAAAGGAAGACTGGCTGGAACATTTGGCAAGGCTGCATATTTTTCGTTCCAGTGGAATAAGCCTTTTACTACCGGCCTTGGCGGAATGGCAATCACGAATGACAGTGAATTGGCTGACAAAATAAAAAGATTATGTGAAGAACAAATCATTCAGCCGAGTTTTAAAGAAAAAGCGATGCTCTCTGCTCAACTTGCAGTTTACAGAACTTTTATATATCCTCGCACAACTGCGTTGGCACAATCACTGTTCCGCTGGCTGACTAAGAAAGGAATTGTCGTTGGCTCTTCGGCGACTTGTGAATTTGAGCCTGTTATGATGGATGATTTCTTTAAGGGTATGAGTTATGTGCAGTCAAAGTCCGGCATCGGACAGTTAAGGAAACTTGAGCAAAACATTAACCACCGAAAGGAAATGGCTGCTTTATATGATACGCTATTATCTGAAAAAGGATGGCGGGTTAGAGAATATGATACTCAAGCAATGGACCCTGTAATGGTTCGCTATCCGGTTAGAATCACTGAAAAAGAAAAAGCATTGGAACAGGCCGCCTCTGCAGGGGTTGAATTAGGTAGTTGGTTTGAATGTCCCCTGCATCCGATTGAAACACCTATGACTGTGTATGACTATGAAATGGGAATGTGTCCGGAAGCTGAAAAAGCTGCCAAAGAAGTTGTTAATTTGCCTTTACATCCAAGGGCTAATAAAAAAACGGCCAAACGAACGGTAGAATTTATAACAAAATATACGCAGGCAAAGTGAAAATTGGCAATAAACAATCAGGAATTACAGGTAGATAGTTATGAATGCTAAAAAACGAAAAATTATATTTGCTGTCGTTATTGTTGTAATAATTCTGGTAGTTATGTTCTTTTCGCAATCGAAAAGCAAACTTGTTCGTCAGTTACGCGGGCCGGCAGCGGGGGTCTCTGCCGTTTTTACCTCAGCAGATAAACTCGTCGTAATATCCCGGGCCAATGAGGCTTATACGTGGGATTGGAACGATTTAAAGAAATGGCCAACAGTTGCGAAATTAAATGCCAAAATACTTTGTCCGATGGCAGTTGATAAAATTGTATATGTCCCCAACAATAAGCCAAATGTTATTATGGTTATGGATTTGAAGGGCGAAAAGCAAATCAGGAAAATCACATTGCCTTTTGGTTACAACTGCAAAATGGTTGCACCATCTGCTGATTGTTCACATATCGCAATTCTCTTGACTCAGAAGGATAAAAACAAATTAGCCTTTATTGGACCTGAGCTGAAACTGTCTGAGATGTTTTTGGTTACAGATAAAGATTTTGATATTTTTCAGATAGCCATTTCCAATGATGGCAAACATATAGCAGCTTGTGGCCAAAAGGAAGGAGGTGGCTGGTTCAGCGTTATAGATACCGATAGCCGTGATGCCTGGGGCAAGAGTTCGATAGCACATAATAAAAACTTTAAGCATTATGACAAGTTAACCTTTTCGTCTGATAGTAAAAAGCTGTTTGTTTCAGAAAAAGTTCGATTTATACAGATATATGATATTGAATCTACCAATCTTAAAAAAACTTTTGAGATTCCGGAATATCCACCGGTACCCCAAAAAGACCAAATTATATCTTCTATTGATGTGAGTCCTGATGGCCTTATGTTGGCCGCGAGCACTGAACCTGTTCAGAAGCTTTATATCTGGAGTGTCGAAACGGGCGAGAAACGTGGCGAATCCAGATTGCCGGGCCCCGTTGTTGGGGATATAGCGTTTTCGCCTGCCTCAGATATGATAGCCACTTCGATTTTGGTTAGAAGTACGATTAGTGTCTGGAAAACTCTTGACGCTCAATAATCTTTATCGTTTATCCCGTCTCCACCACGTAGAAGCCGAGCCGCGTGAGCGGCCGGAATACTTTTTGTCATTGCGAGCGCAGCGCGGCAATCTCTTTTGTTTTGAATTTTAATTTTTGGTTATTTGGTATTGTTTAGGATTTAGATATTAGAATTTAGGATTTATTTCTCCACCCCCATCGCCATTTAGCCTCGGCAATACATTGCCGGGGTTCTTTTTTTGTCATACCCGCGAAAGCGGGTATCCATTTTTTATCTTTTTACTTTTTTTAAAATCTGTGTAATACCAGTTCCGATTATTAAGTGCGCCATTGTCATTTCGACCGGAACGAGCGAAGCGAATGGAGTGGAGAAATCCGCGTTGGGTACAAATATATGTAGCTCATCGAAAGTATACTTTCAGTATACGGTTTAGCCCCTTGATTCATCAGGGGGTTTGTTTTTGCAAATGGTTTATGCCTTACATATTACCGTTTAGCCGTCGTGGCCTGCCCGACGGTTCGTGCTTGCGAATTTTAATAACCCGTTCGCATCGTATAGTAGCCGAGCCGTGGGAGCGCCCGGACAAAAATCCCGTAGGGATTTAATAATAATAGCCCCGTGTGAGCGTAGCGAAACTCGGGGGAAAAGGAATCATCCCCACCCACCCCAACCCCGTAGGGGTTGAATAACCTCTTGCTCCTTGTCATTCCCGCGAAAGCGGGCATCCACAATTTAGCCCTGCAAAAATATAGACAAGTGAAGATGTGTAATCGATATTATTGGAATAAATTCTGTACCAAGCCATATGCGAGGAAAATATGGCAGAGGAAGAATAAATAATTTAACTTTTCGGACGTAAAAATTCAAATATCTCGTTTTACAATAGCAAAAAAACCACTTTTGTATTATCGAGCAAAATTTCGCTTTATTGCCTCCAATTTTCAACCGATGTAGTCATATAGACGATCAGTGGAGAAAAATATTGTGGGGAAAAGTATACTGAAAAAACAACCTTGCCTGATACCCGTTGTTATTGCAGCCGCAATATTACCTTTGGCATTAGCTCTCTGGCCATTAGTATCTTATGAGTTACACATTATGCCAATGTTTTCCTGTGCACTGAAACATATTTTTGATGGCAACAATAATATTACATTATTATCCAAAAAAGAAATTGTCAAGAAAATCAAAAACGCTTTTCAAGAAAACAAGTCAATAATAAAAAGCGTAAGGAAATAACAAAATCCGTTCGTAATGGTAAGGCAAATTTCAGAAGAAATAAAAACGATTAGTTTCATAATATTGATTGTATGGGAGTTAATATGTGGATTAGTATTGGGATTTTGATTGTTGTTCTTTTTGTTTTCTTCTTCCTGAAACGATGCAACAACTATGTTTTGATAGCAAGGAATCTTACCTATATACACGAAATTTTACACAACGAGTATGATGAAAGATTTCCTAATGAAGATCTGCTTCTTACTGCTTGCGGGATAATTAATACACTTTCTTATAGCTTCTCGCTTAAAGATATAAAAAGTATAATTGTGCGTGCCAAAAATGGCGAATGTTTTGCAAGTAATTTACAGTACTGCCCAATCAATTCGAAAAATGTATTATTCACCCTCGTTCATTCTGGAGACCTATTTCTAAATTTTGTGATGCAACTCGAAATAATGATCTTTCTCAGAGACACCTCCTTTAATCACGCAGACATTGTGGCCGCAGTAATTTCAAGAACCGAGAAGATTGAAAAAGCAATAGCTGACGCGAAATGTTCATATGCAAACGGAAAGAAACAATTATGGCATAGTGCAGTATACAATTTTATGGATTCTGTCACTTTTGAAGAAATCCGTAATCAAATAGGAATAACCTGCCCCAAAGAGAATTTATCAAAAGAATCGAAAGAATATGTGGAATCAATATTCAATTAGGGGGAAAATCAATGGATACAAAGGAAATGGTAATTCAACTCGTTTTTACTATTGTTTGTTGCATTGCAACATGGACAATTGCTCACTTATATTACCAACGGTCAAAGACCGTTACTCCAGAATGGGCAAAACCATTGGTGGAACATTTTCCAGAACAAGAACCAACACCAGAAAAGCTTGCACAACTGTTTCAGGAATATTTGGATGTTGGAGACGTTGAAATAAACCCACTTTTACACCGTGTTGTATGTCCCGATTGTGGAGAATCTGCTAAGAATTTCAAAAAAGCAGGTTTTGGTGATGATTCACATTCTATTGTTACTATTTCTTGTCCCAATTGTGGCTGGTCAGAAACCGTTGATGTTAGTTGAATGGGTTAAACTAACGGCAGAATAAATGACTATCCAAAACAGTATAGAAAAGGATTAGATATTATGCGAAAATTGTCCTCAAAATGGCCTGTCAGGCTTACCGTATTTAGCTTTTTGCCGCCAATCTTCTATAGTTTTAGAAAACCTGAAATTTTCAGTTCCACAGAGTTTGCACAAAAGGTTTTGGGTGGTGTTTTTATTGCGATAATAATTTGGGTGGTCTATGGAATCATCAGTTTTTTTGCACAAACTCGGGTAAATTGTGGAAGTTGCAAGTTTTCAGATGTTGTACAAGACTCCAAAGAAATGAAGTGCCGATTAACTGGTTACAATTATCCTATAACTTACTCTTGTAAAAAGTCCCACCCCAAAGAAATCGAAGGACAAAAGTAGAGACGATTGCCTGTTTTTTATTCCTTATTTCTGCCACATCGATTAGGTTTTGAATTTTGATATCTTCTAAATTATCCACCAATTTACGCCTACGATTATATTGCTCTAATGGGAGTACTACGGGGAGGTATTTCCAAACGGTTTATAATTTTCGCACCCCTGTTTAGCCTGCCGCGACGGTTTGTGCTTGCGAATTTTAATAACCCGTTCGCATCGTATAGTAGCCGAGCCGCGGGAGCGGCCGGACAAAAATCCCGTAGGGATTTAATAATAATAGCCTCTTTTTCGGCCGTTAGGCCGAAACCTAAACTCAAAACTAAAGACTCAGAACTCAAAACTTTTTTCGTGTCTTCGTGGCTAAATAAAAAAAACTGTGAAATCTGTGTCTAATTTTTTGTATCTTGGCCGTAATGCCGTAACTACTTGTCTTGCAAAGAATTAAGTTGTGATTTTGCATCCAGATTTCGTCTGGAAACACCCGTTTTTGATATTGAAACAGAGGTTTTTTGAAAATTTATTAAAAAACTTTAAAAATAGCTGTTGACGCGGTTTCGGTTTCGGCATACCATACATAACTACTAAGCGGGTGATGACGTTGCTTCTTTGGGACGTATCGGCCGCTTGTTATTTCTGGTCTTTGTGGAAACGAAGGCAGGAAAGCTCTTTGACAAGTTAACAGTTATACCTATAAAAAGCAGCGAAAGTGAACCTCTGCCGATAGTACGCAATATGGCAGATGGTTTTTTTTAACAAATTGGTGTGTTGTTTCAGGAATGATTTATCTATTCCTGGAACCCACAAATTTTTCACTTTCGATGCGTAACGTAAGTGAGAGCCTTTTAACGATTACCGTTCTCTTAGGAACGGATAAATATCGATAAATAAATTTGAAGAGTTTGATCCTGGCTCAGAACGAACGCTGGCGGCGTGGCTAAGACATGCAAGTCGAACGGACTATGCTTTTAGTATAGTTAGTGGCGAAAGGGTGAGGAATAGGTAGGTAACGTACCGTTTGTTTCAGGATAGCGTCTGGATGCTTGCATCCTTCCGAAAGGGGCATTAATACTGAATAACGTCATCTCTTGAATGTGAGATGACCAAAGATTTATCGACAAATGAGCGGCCTATCTCCTATCAGCTTGTTGGTGTGGTAATGGCGCACCAAGGCGACGACGGGTAGCGGGACTGAGAGGTTGGCCCGCCACATCGGGACTGAGACACTGCCCGGACCTCCACGGAGGGCTGCAGTAACGAATATTGTGCAATGGGCGAAAGCCTGACACAGCGACGCCGCGTGTAGGATGAAGCCTTTCGGGGTGTAAACTACTGTCAGGGGAAAGAAAGTGCGCTTCGGCGTATTGATCTACCCCAGAGGAAGTCACGGCTAACTACGTGCCAGCAGCCGCGGTAATACGTAGGTGGCGAGCGTTGTTCGGAATCACTGGGCTTAAAGCGTGTGTAGGCGGAATAGAAAGTGTCTTGTGAAATCCCTCGGCTTAACCGAGGAATTGCTCGGCAAACTACTATTCTTGAGGCAAGCAGGGGTGTGTGGAACTCTTGGTGGAGCGGTGGAATGCGTAGATATCAAGAGGAACGCCAATGGTGAAGACAGCACACTGGGCTTGTTCTGACGCTGAGACACGAAAGCGTGGGGAGCGAACGGGATTAGATACCCCGGTAGTCCACGCCGTAAACGATGTCTACTAGGTGTTGGGGACTCTGACGTTCTCAAGACCGGAGCAAAAGTGTTAAGTAGACCGCCTGGGGAGTACGGTCGCAAGGCTAAAACTCAAAGGAATTGACGGGGGCTCACACAAGCGGTGGAGCATGTGGATTAATTCGAAGCAACGCGCAGAACCTTACCTGGGTTTGACATGTCTGGATGCCTATCTGGAAACAGAGTCGGCTGCCCTTCGGGGTGAAACTTTCACAGGTGCTGCATGGCTGTCGTCAGCTCGTGTCGTGAGATGTCGGGTTAAGTCCTTTAACGAGCGAAAC
>JAIORA010000040.1 GCA_021108375.1 Anaerohalosphaeraceae bacterium | reverse complement strand
GTTGATAATGCCAGATGAATAACGAAGTAATCACGAATCGCAGTCTTTTGATTTTTAACTCTTGCAGCCTCTGCTCTGTGTGCAGCAGTTTTCAATAACCTGCTTGCCTGCTCCTTGCTCATGTACTTGTCCGGCGTAAGTATCCAGTCGCCGGATGTTACGGTTTTTTCTAAAGGCTCTGTCTGCTGGTGTTTTACAGACGTCAGTACCCAACTGCCGAATCTCATGTTTTTTTAGTCATTACCATTTTCCTTTCATATTAGATTAGATCTGTGAAGTTTTAAGGAAGGGTTTTTACGACTTAAATATCTTTCTATAAGTAAGTTACGACGAGAGGTGTGTGTTTTTGAAATGAGTAAATGCAGCTGAAAAAATCAGAGCGTGGGCAGTCTATAAAATGTGGAAAAAGTTTGAAATTTTATTTTTATCGAGGGTTTTTGAGGAAATATTTGTGGAAATGACAATAAAAAAGGCTTCACAGATCTAATCAAATGTAAAGCTTTCGCAGGTGATTATATCAAAGTTGCTTAGGATTTGCAAAGGATAAATCGCCATTAATTATCCGATAATACTATTGACAAAATCCTTATTAGACGTTTTAATTTTACTTGGGAGATAATTGCCTAGTGGGATGGACTGGAGCCCATCGGGGAATTCGAGGAGAACTTGATTATATTTCCTATTTTTGTTTTAACTTTTGAGTAGTTTGTAATTAGAAATTCACATTTTTATAAAAAAGGAGGAGTGTATCATGCGAAAAATAATTCTATTAATCGTTATCTTTGCATCAATATTTTTTAGCAGCTCCGTTCTATATGCAAATTGCAATTGCGACTCCGACTGCGATTCGAATGTTCCTGTCTGGTATTTTGCGGGTACTGATTGCACAATAAGCCCATATTGGTTTAAAGTCCAAATAAATGCCAGCCAATCTTGGAGTAATGGTAACTTCGGCTGGGGTAGTTGTACGGAATACTGGGGTCGCCTTGTACCTGGCGGAGAATCTAACTGTATGGAATCGACTTCTTCTGGCGGCTCTTTTGGCGACGATCCTAACGACTATGATATGCATTGCTCATTATTTTTTAACGGTGCGTGTTATGGTGACGCTTGGGCGGGAGTAATCTCATGTGAAGTCGATTGCAATGTTATTGGAAGTTGGAGTGACAAAACTTTCAGTGGTAGTAGCAATTGGGACAGTTCCAATAATGGTAATTGGTATCATTACGATTCCAGCACAACAATATTAGCAGAATTCGATCCTAATGCAGTGCCACAGGATTGTCTTACCGAGCCTGTAGTTACTATCTCTGATTACGAAGGGAGTATGTATGTAAGACCTAAAAACGGTGGTTGTTGCAAGCCCAGTTTTCCACAGACAATAAGCATTTCTTGCATTGGTGCATCGCATACCAAGGTAACTATTACTGTAGATGGTGATTCTGAAATTGGAGGTCCGTCTGCATACGCTCCGGGCTGTAATGGAGGTACACATTCCAATAGTGGCTATGTAACCATCGAGGCTAATCATGACAGAGTGATGGTAGCAGAGGACGATATCAAAATAGTAATAATAACCTACACTGTAGATTTCTATGACTATGCTGGCAATGAGATTGATACCGGCACAGTCAGCGTAACACTAACAACAGAATGTCCCGAAGAGCCAAGCGAAGGTGGGGCAGAAAGTACAAATATTTACCATTATAGAATGAGAGGCGGTTATGGCCATGAAGGATTATTGGTAAATGGACAAGATTATGATTATGGGCCTGCATTTATAGAAGGAAGTCCAGGGCATGAATTATGGGGTGCAACCTATGGCTTATCTCCGTGGCCTTATAACGATGAAGAGCTTAGCACTGCTGAATATGAATGGAAAAAAAAGTTGAAAAAGAAGAAGAGCGGCTCTATGTTTTCAGGTGGCAGGTCGATATCATGCAAGTGTGCTAACATTTCTGATATTAAAAGGTGTATAAATGAACAGTCTGCAAGCTGGAATGGTAGTAGATTTATTATAATTGGACACAATTGTCGAACTTTTGTTAACAGAACTAAGAAAAAGTGCTGTTTATCTGAATGAAAGGGATAAAAATGAAAAGTACTATAAACTGGATTAGTATTATTAAATATGTTTTTATTAATCGGTTGTTTTTTAATATTAAGGAATTTAGAGCCACTTGGCACAATTTATCAGCACCTTCTTTTCCTTGGTTTTATTCTTTGCTTTCCGGAATTCTTGTTTTTTTACCCCATTTGCATATGACTATATTCTTGCAAATGAACTATAAAGAAAAATTTGATTTGAACACTATCATATTAGATTTTTTGTTTGCAGTTTTTTTTGGCGTAGCGTTGATAATTATTTATAATTTTATGCTGTCTGTTTTAACAGGAATAATTTTTAAACTTTTTAAGATTTTTTCTAAAGAGGGAAACAGCAGAATTGTATATTTTTCGGCTTTTTTTCAATGCTTAATGATAATAGGTTTTATTGTAAGCTACTTATCACAGATGACATTTAATTACAGCTTCTCCATTATGATTATTCTGCCATTTATCATATTGAGAGCGGTGGGATTGTTTATAACGGTTTATTGCGAAAGTAACAGAAAAATACTACCTAGCTTAATTACAACTGCTGTGTGTGTGGATATCTGGTTAGCCATTTATTTATTTGTCACAGCAATATCGTAGTAATTTGTAAGCAAACCAATCATACTGAAAAAAAAGGTTGTCTCAAATAATCTTTATTAAAACTGGAGATTTTACTTATGAAGATGTTTAATATTATATCATTTATATCCAAAGGTGTTCCTTTTAGGATGCCTAAAGATGTGGATTGGAGTGAAATCAAAACACCGATATTCCCTTTTCTTTTTTCAATTATTTCAGGATTTGCTTTTGGGGCAATACCTTTCAGAATAGTAAAAGGTATGCTTGTACAGAGAGAGTGTCCTACAAGTCAGATAATTCAGTCTTTTTTATTAACTATGTTCAGTTCTTCTGCCATTTTTATAGTGCTTAATGGTTTAATACTTTTGTTTATATGGGGTTGCTTGAGACAATTCAAAAGAGCGGCAAGAGTTTTATATATTTCTGTGTTTTTCCAGATGCTCCTACTTATATTTTTTTTCATAGTGGATTATTTGTATTTTCCAAGCGTCCTTGATATTTTTATATCATGCTTAATTTTATGTTTTGTTCTTTTAAGATTTTTAGCAACATTTTTTTCATTAAAGCGTGAAGTTAGCAATAATATATTGCCCTTCTTATATTCTTTTACTTGCGTTGATGCATGGTATGTACTTAATCTTGTTTGGCATTATTACTTTTGGTAATTAAATGTTGATATTTCTGATGTGGCATCGGTTGGATTAAGACGCTTATTTATGGCAGACGAAAATGAAAAAAATAGTACAATAGCGGCAGTATTACGATTACTCCTAATCATGACAGAGTGATGGTAGCAGAGGACGATATCAAAAAAGTAGTAATAACCTACACTGTAGATTTCTATGACTATGCTGGCAATGAGATTGATACCGGCACAGTCAGCGTAACACTGACAACAGAATGCCCCGAAGAGCCTGGCGATACTTGGGGATTAAAGGTGAATTGTGGCTTATCAGTTAGATGTGGCAAATTGGAGGAGAATGATTTAATTGCAAAATGGTTAAATAAATTGGGATTTCGCCATTGTGATATTGGTAAAGGAAGAAGTGGCAGAAACGATGGAGCTAACTACGATATAACCATAGACAGATCATCAAGTCGTACGGTTCAAAATGGCAAAGCAATTGGTACATCGTGCAAGTGTGCAAAATGTAATGATATTGAAGATTGTGTCGCCAAAGAATATATTCAAGGAATGAAAAATTATTCTGCCTATGGAAATAATTGTCATACTTTTACGGCAAAAGGACTTTCTAAATGTTGTATGAAATCAAATTGGCGACCAGCGTTTCATGCTGGTCCAGACCCAACTTGTACGAAATGGGAAATGAAAATTGTAAGAATTGAACCATGGGGACCAATTTATGAACTGGTATGTGTCGAACATTCACCTGCTTACTAAAAAAATGAAAGGATATGAATATGAGTATTTTAATAGTAATTCTTGTAGCGTTAGTAATAATTAGCCTGCCAATTGCGTGGCTCATCTCTGAATTCAAAGTTAAGAATCGTGGAATTAGATGCACACTTGGAATACTTGCAATTTTATGCAGCTTTGCTGTTGCATGGATGACTCCCCAACTTATACGACTGAATTATAATGCATGGTATGGTTCGGTCAGCATGGTATTAATTGAAACGGCCATCGAAAAAATAGAGGCAGGGGATAGTGAAATAGTACTCAGAGAATTGAAGTTGTTGCAGAAAGAATATAAGCCAACATATGAAAACAAGGCTCACTATGATGACTTGGTAAATGAAACGATTAAAAGAATGCAACACGCTTCAAAAGAAAAATAAAAAATTTGTAAAGGAGGTAACGATATGCGACTAAAAGAGAAAAAAGTTGAATATATGTTTATAGTTTTATTTTTATTTTGTTTCCCAAACAAAGTGTTTTCGGACAGTATTTGTTTTGAGGATATGAAATTCGAAAAGGTGATTTGTGAAAAACTTAATACTCAACCACCATTAACACAACTGCAAATATTAAAATTGAAAAGTTTAAAAGATTTTGGTGGAAATATTTGTTCGTTAAGTGGACTCGAAAATGCAGTAAATTTAGAGCAAATTGTCATAAGTGACAATAAATTACAAGATATTACTCCTTTGTCAAATTTACGGAGATTGAATAAATTGGGGCTTTGGGGGAATCAAATTTCAGATATTTCGCCCCTCAAATATTTAGTTGAGTTAAGAGAGTTGTATCTCAACGATAATCTAATCAAAGATATTTCACCAATTGCAAAATTAAAGAATATAAAAAAGTTAACTTTACAAAGAAATCCTCTTAGTGAAACTTCTTATAATTTGATAGAAGAAATTAAAAAAAATAATCCGCATATTGTTATATATCACGACAGAACCTTGACTCCCGAAAAAAGTTTGTATATTGCCCAAAAAGCTTTGCCAATTATTGTTATAATTGTTTTACTTTTATTTTTGGTTATCTTTTCCAAAAAACTATATAGAAAGCAAGGGATTTAGTGATTAAAATTAACAATGGACATACCCCGGATTGGGAAAAATTATTCAAAGATTTCGAGAATGCCTCGAAAAATAAAATATAGAATTTATATAGGAGATATAATATGCAACGCTTAATTTTAATTACAATAGCTTTTATAGCTTTAACAAATTGCTGTTTTGCGAAAACAAAAATAACTGTCGGCAAATTGTCATATACTTTAGAGAAGAACACCAAACCAGTTGAACTGTTACCTGTAGCGGCAGCGTATCCTAAAACTGGCGGCGGTCATATTGTCAACGTGAGATTCCCCGGCTATAAATATCTTGTGCCGGTAAATGGTAGTGGATTTTATCCGGGGTGGTCTGGCGAGCGAAATTCTACCACCGGCATTATCACCGTAACAAGTCCGAGGGAATTTACATATACTTTTGATAATGGCTATGACCCATGTGATGCTAATACAGCAGAGCTTAACAAACAGTGCACCCAGCTAAAAATCACTGACATAAAAGACCCTAACGGTGATTTTAAGGGCATATATGTTTATGACAGCAATGATTTAGTTACTCAGGTAAAAGAGAACAACGACCCCTACAGCGTTTATCTGGATTTTGATTATGACAGTAACGGTCTTATTGAAAGCATTACATCGGTTGACCCCAGTGTTTCATCTTCCAGTGCAAACTACTCACGGACATACAGCCTTATCTATGACTCCAATGACAGGGTTGTTTCAATAACAACTGGTAGCAGCAGCGGCTGCGGTTGTGGCGGAGTTGATGATGACTGGCTAACAGATGTATATGATGCCAACGGCAAACTAACCGCCCAGCAAAACAGCAATAAGCAAACAATTTATACATATAGTTATCACAGCGATGGTTCGTTGAGTGAAAAGAAAGATAAAGATGGTAATTTTATTAATAAAGTTGATATTGAAGAATTGACTGGTGGTGGCAAAAAAATAAAGATATGTAATTATGTTGACCCCAATATCTACAGGTTTTCTGAAAATATTTACGATGCAAGTAATTCTCTGAAATCAGAAATAGTCTTTAGAGATTTGCGAGATGACAGGGACGACCCTAATACTTATGACAGCAATTGTTTTACTACCACATACTTGCAGGATGATGAGGATGAAATAGTAATTCCCGATGGTGGTGCCGTTGATGGCACAGGCATAAGAACAAGATATGATTACGATAATGAGTATAATTTACGTAACGAATATCAGTATGACAGTAATAATAACATCAGGACAGTTGTAAGTAATTATTATTCAAATGACAGGTTACATCAGACAACAGATATTCGGGGAGCCACAACTCAATATGACTATATTTCCGGCACAGGCTTGCTTTATAAGCACAGCCTGCCAAACGACAATTATAACGATGCTCATTACTATCGTTATATCTATGACAGCAAGAACAGGAAGATAACCGAAGAACTACGTCAGGATGAATCAGGCGCAAGCGATGAGAACGACCCGATAGTCCAGACCAAACATTTTGAGTATGACAAATACGGCAATATCTGTAAAGAATATTACAACGGCATATCTGACAGGAATGACTCGAACTCATTAATAACCGAATATATATATAATGCCTTTGGCGACATTGTATGGCAAATTAGTTCTAACGGTGTAGTTACCGGCAAAACCTATGAGGCAAATGGCAGAGTTGAAAATGAGTTTACCCTTGCTGGTGGAATAGCTGATTTTAATCAGATAACCAATCCTTTAGATTGCACATTGACTTCTCTTGAAGTAGTTAGCCAGAGAAGTTATCAATACAACTCTACATACGGCAAGATTGATATAATTTCGACCGCTATTGACAGTAACTCATTTTATTTTGATGGCCCGAACAGTTGGGTTTCAACCAAATACAATTACGATGATTACGGCAGGAAAACCTCAGAGATAAAGGACTATAGCAATACCAACCTGACAACAAGTTATCAGTATAATTGTCAAGACGAGGTTACAACTACGACTTATCATGGCAGCCATACAACCCAAACCTACACTGATGGCAGAGGGCTGTCTTTTGAGGTTGTTCAGTCCGGAGGCTCAGAATCTATAACAACGGATTATTTTTATGATAACAGAAGTAATTTATTGCAAACCCAGGTTGAGGGTGTTGCCATCAGCAGTTACAGTTATGATGACTACGACAGGCGAATCAGAGCTTACAGGGGTTCTTTAACTGCCGACTATTACACCGAATATCTCTACGATGATGATACTGACGATGTAGAGACAGAAAAGGTTTGGGATGATTTAGCCGTAGTTTCGCAAACTTTTAGAGCCTATGATTGTTTCGGTAGAACTATTTATTCCCAACAGCTTAAAGACCCTGCAAGTGGTCAAAATAGCCAATATGACAAAATAACTTTCTTCCGATATGACTGTTTAAGCAATCTGACAATGACCGCCCATCTTGGCGTTGACAACAGTTTCTCTGATTATAGTTACTATCCAAATGAATATAGCAACGAAGGCGATGTTGTAGAACTGCGTAAATACAACAATAATTCGCAACTATCAGCGATGATAAAATTTGAGTATCCGGAAATCATTGAAAGTTATTGGGATGAAATTACGTGGGAATATGTAAATGTATTTGATTATAATCTTGCTGACACAGAGGCTTATATTGCAGAAAACGACTCTGATATAAGCTACATAAAATATGACTATGTTAATTCTCAACTCACAAGCCAGAGTCTTTATGCAGAACTTGACCCTAATACTGATGAACTTGTATTTATGGAAATATCAAGCTATGAATATGACAAGGCTGGACGCAGAACAAAAACCTTCGATGCAGATGACAATTACACGACTATCGAGTATAACAGCCGAAACTTGCAAGTATCAAACACGCTTTGGCAGGGTAAATCCATATTGAGAATCAATGACAGCAATGGTTATGACCCCAATTTTACGCCTTACCCACTCAGAAGAGTATTAACTGCTTATAACGATATTGGCAACAGACAAAGAGCCGCAATCCTGAGAGACCCTAATTCTGTAACAAGTATTGACGATGTAAATGTTGCCACAGACAGCATTACTGATTACATCTATGATGCTAACGGCAAACTGTATCATCAGAGAGTAAATCTTGGCATCGATGCTTACGGCTACGATTGGTACAGCCTAACTGAATATAGCTACGACAGCCTCGGCAGGGTTAGTCAGATATTGATGGGTAACTTGCAGGAAATTTATGCTTTCGGCTCACTATTCGATTCGGTAAAAACGCCTTTGAAATATATAAGCTATGAGTATAACTCTGCTGGTTACAAGGATGTTCAAACAATAACCGATGTTAATACCTGGGACTCTTCTACCGTAGATACCAACACTTATTATTCTTACAATAGCCAGGGCAGACTGACAAAAACAGAAAATGCTCAGGGCAGAATCCAGGAGTATTTTTATGATGCCTTAGGCAGAAAATATAAATCTATCGATTCAGCCGGTATGGTTACGCTGTATAATTATGACGGTTTTGGCAATCTGACTTCCACTGTCGAAGATGCAAACAATATGGCAAGAACCACATCTTATGAGTATGACCGTCATAACAGAAAGACAGAGATAACAGCAGGCTCAGATTCGACCACATACACTTATAACTATTTCAATAAAATTGATTCGATAACCTACCCCGATAACAAAGTTATCGAATACGGGCACGACTTACAAGGCAATGTTACTCACAGAACCATCACTGAAAACAGCCAATCCGTTACGACTAATTACAAGCGTGATGCTATGGGCAGAATCAGCTACAAGCAATACGATAACGACCCTAATTGGGCAGACCCCAATACCGACTTGCCGTTTGATGAAATTCTCTATGATGCTGCCGGCAATAAATTCATAACAGCCAACATCGACGACAGTAACGACTTAGAGATTTGCATCTACAATTATGATGGCTTTGGCAATTTAACATCTTCCGGCGAAAGTTACAGCCAATTCGGATACTCGGTAGGTTATGGCTATGACCAGCGTGGCCTGCTGATTTATATCAGCTATCCCAACGGAAAATATGTAGAACTTACCAGAGATGCACTTGGCAGGGTTAAAACGGTGAGTTACGATGGTGAACAAATCGCAGACTACTATTATCTTGGCAATAAGATAATAAAGAAAACTATAGGTGGGACTGATTACTCGGCAAATACCGATTCACTCGGCAGATTAACGGCAGAAACTTATAACGGCACTTCGCTGAGTTTTGATTATGATTATTTAAATCATACTAATCGCCTTACCGACAGAAACACAATAGATTATGGCTATGATACCCTCGGCAGAGTTACCAGCGAAGACGCGAACTCCTACACCTGCGATATACTCGGCAATCCGACCAACGCGTCAGAGGATAATCTTATCTATACCCTCGATAACGAAGATAGGGTAACCGATGTTAATGATGGCAGTGGTATCTTTGCAAGCTATTCTTACGACCGTATAGGTAGGCGAATTTCCAAAACCGTTGGCAGTGAAACAATTTACTTTGCTTATGACAAACTCGGCAATATAATAGCTGAGTATGTTGCCAATGGCAATGAGACCATCTGGCGAAAGGATTATGTTTATGGCGGAAATGGGGAATTGATTTATATGCAGCTGCCGAAAACCATTGCATCAAATGGTGCGTTGGATAATCTGGTTAGTTTCTGTTATGCGTGGCTATGTTATCCATACTGCACAACCGATGATTTAGATTGGGATTATAATTCTGATGAGCAGATTAACTTTTTCGACTGGGTTGCTGCTGATATGAATGATTTTACTGGTGCGTTTGATAAGAACGGTAGATATGTTCTGACTGATTTCAAAAATTCGGTGGTTGGAATTGTTAACAATGGTTCAATCACTGAAATTAGCTATTCCGCATTTGGTGTTCCAAATTATTCTGGCAGTATCGAAGGTTTAAGCATTCTCTGGAATGGATATTACTTCGATGATGAAACAGATAATTATTATTTGAGGAATCGCTATTATAGCCCCCTTGAAAGAAAATTTATTACCCAAGACCCACACGGCGTTAATCCTGATGGAAATTGGGGAAATCCGCTTGATATAAAATCTCAATATGGTGATGGTTTCGGATTACAGGTGTACTGTCAAGGTGACCCAATCAATAAATTAGACTCTTGGGGGCTGGTAATAAACAATCCATGGAATGCACTATTGCACTATTTATTTGGTGGTGGAGATAGTGAGGTATTGGGAACTGATTATTGGGCACGTTTCAAAAGCTCAGATGCTTACAGTGGTATGAGTAATGATGTACGCGATGAAAGCTCTAATGGAGCAGTCTGCGATAGTATTACAAATATTCCAATTTCTAAAATATATCATGATGTCACTACCGCTGACTTAAACTGGCATTACGACCCTGTCCTTAATAACACGATGGGTACATTAATGCAAGTGTCAATGAATGGTAATTGCGAAGTATCCTGTGGACGCAAACAGTTGATAAATGGCGAATGTTGCTGTAACTGTGTCACAAGATGTAGTCTCAATTTTGAACTATACGATAATTTTAATTTTGATGGCGATAATAATATTGCCTTCAGGCTTTTGGGGATTCATTTAATCGGAACTCCTTATGATGTTACAGGAAGCCATAATTCATTAATCAGACGTATGTTAAAAAAATGTAATTAAAATTATATATTGAAATATGAAAGGTTTTTTATGGCAAGTTTGTTTACTGAGATTTCAGGCCTGATTCTGATTTTCGTATTTGCTGCGATTGTACGCAACTTGAAATGGGCTATTATTATGGCCATAATCACAATGACTGTCACAAACATAGTGAGCCAAATAATTATTGCAAAAGGTGGCCCTGGAGCATGTGTGGGAGCAATTATAATGCCCATCTTAGGCGTGGTAACTGCTTGGATATCAGTATCGTTATCAAACGTAATATTTAAGAAAAACACATATTCATCGGACGATGTTATTCGTAGAAATTGATTTATATGCAATTACCAAGAACTGGTGCGGCAAATGATGCAATGGACGACCTTGTTAGTTTTGCTTACGCTTGGCTGTGTTATCCATACTGCACAACCGATGATTTAGATTGGGACTACAATTCTGACGAGCAGATTAACTTTTTCGACTGGGTTGCTGCTGATATGAATGATTTTACAGGTGCGTTTAAAACCAACGGCCGGTATGTCTTTGCAGATTTTAAAAATAGTGTTATTGGCGTAACAGATGCCAACGGTGCTGTTGTTGAGATTTCTTACGATGCTTGGGGGACACCATCATATACGGGCAATATTAACGGTCTTTCAATCCTCTGGAATGGATATTATTATGATAGCGAGACGGATAATTATTATCTGCGTAACCGGTATTATTCATCTCTGGAACGCAGATTTATCACAGACGACCCAAGAGGAACTGTCCCTGATGAAAACTGGAATAATCCATTCGTAGTTCAAAGCCAGTATGATGACGGTTATTCTTTACTTGCTTATTGTCAACATGACCCAATTAATAATAAAGACCCTTGGGGATTGCTATCTTCTTTTGGTTGTCCAGGCTGTTCTACTAGCATCCTCGACCCAGAGCCCTCACAAGGAAGAACAGGTGGTTGGGGATGGGTAAGGGCTGCTTCTCATTATTTAAGGCGTTCCGGAGATGATGTTGAGTTTAGCCACGAAAGTGAATTTGCTAGAGTATTAGCTAATAATGATGGTATAAACCCGACTTGGAAACCACTGACGGAGAGGATTTTAGAAGATGCAAAATATGCAGCTAAGAGGCTTCCCATATCAAAGTGCGGCCCTCAGGTACTTATAGGTGTTTCCGAGGAAGGATATAATTACAGCAACACTAGGGATTTAGCTTGGACTATCA
Organism: Anaerohalosphaeraceae bacterium; assembly: GCA_021108375.1. Classification (GTDB taxonomy): domain Bacteria; phylum Planctomycetota; class Phycisphaerae; order Sedimentisphaerales; family UBA12454; genus JAIORA01. Next base: position 31,912 of record JAIORA010000040.1, on the reverse strand, counting down.
ATACCGGAAATAATGATGCATGGAGTTCTCTGAGGTATCGTGCCGGATGTTGTATTCAACGAACAGGCTGTAAAAAAGGGAGAGTGGCTTGTAGAGTTCGTTTCGATCTTCGTGATAGATATACGTTTGATGCGGAATACGATCCTCCGATTGCAAGAACCGCCGGAGTTCGTTTTTGGCATATAGTTCATTTTGATAAAGAGTATGAAGAAGAATTCGAATTTGAATTACCTTAAGGAGTTAAAGCTTATGAAAATCAGAAATATTGTACTAAGAATGGTTATAGGGATATTATTAACTTTGTGCTTTTGGTTGGTTTCTATCATGGTTGTACATCTCTCATTAGGGGTTCCGCCTATTAGACATGATATTGGAAATGGTTATGAGGTATGGGGCTGGCCGGAAGGTAAACTTATGTGTTGGAAATCAAAGGAAAACAATACATTAAATTGGATAATTAATGATCCAATAACAAAATTAGCATTGGAATCGCATTGGATAATTGGCAAAACCAATAAGGGCTGGTTTGCTATCGATACAGAAACTAAGAAACTCTCTTATCCTTTGTCTGAAAATGATATAGAAAAAATGGTTTCCATAGCATTTTCTTCGATTAAAATATTAGACGATATAACTCCTTATGCCATTGGTTATAATAGTTTCAAAATCAAAAAGATGATTGTTGATATATCATTTCCTATTTTACTAATAGTATTACCAGTATTTTTAGGTTTCTTCCCATATTTATGGAAAAAATTGTTAAAAAAGAATAATGAATCTCATTGAAGGTGAAATAATATCGCTTACCGCAGAAACCAGCAGTATGTTAGATAATCTCGTTAGTTTCTGCGATGCATGGTTGTGCAATCCCTATTGCGATGCGAACGATTTAGCATGGGATTACGATGACAATAATAATATCAATTTCGTGGACTTTGCTGCTTTCGTTGACTATTTTGAATTGGCATTTAAAATCAATGAAAAGTATTTATTGACGGATTACAGGAATAGCGTTATTAGTGTAATTGATGTTAATGGAGTAGCAATTGAGATTAGCTATGACGCTTGGGGCACTCCGAGTTACACCGGAAACCTTGACGGTCTTTCAATTCTTTGGAATGGATATTATTATGACAGCGAAACTGATAATTATTATTTGCGTAATAGATATTATTCACCTTTGGAACGTAAATTTGTAACACAAGACCCACACGGCATAAACCCTGATAATAATTGGAATAATCCGCTTAATATTTTAGTCCAGTATGGTGACGGAGTGGGATTGATGGTTTACGCAACCGGCGACCCGGTGAATGAAAAAGATGAGTGGGGATTGGACAGTGGGGTAATTTTCTTTAGTCATTTTATGTTACACTTCAGGTATGGAATGGGTATGCCATTCACATCAGGTGCGGGTTTTATACGACAGCAACAATCAATTATAAGGGATGTTCAAGTACCTATCAAAAGAATACTTCGCACCGCATGTTTAAACGCTGCCGCTAATACAAACCATACCGCCTCAGGAACGATAAATCAAAGTGTAAGTATTTCGACAGGTCGTTTTGGTTTGCCAATGAAATTGACATTGAATGGCCCGCACGACTATAGAATATCTGGTAATTATTCTGCTAAAGCCTGTGGTAGAAAATGTGACGCTACGGTGTCATTAAATCATAATTGGGTAGACGAAGGAGATTTGAATTTTGGTTCCATTTCTACCCATTGGCCAGATTATATTGTGCAAATTTATAGAATGTTAAATGTGTGGTATCATCTCGGCATATCAATGCAAGATTTTCCTATAGACATAAATTGGTCTGTTGTAAATATCTACAAAGTAAGAGATAGAGATCTAAGGCTATCTCCTACTCCAAGAGATATATCAGGCTGGCCCTTTGACTAAGATATCGATAATAGACAATTTAGGAGTAAAAATGAAAACTAAAAACAGGATTATTGTTTCTGTAATTTTGCTGTGTGTTATTCTTGTGCCAACTGTAATGCTTATTGAGCTTTTTACCGCAATGCAAGGAGATGGTTTCTTTTTTGGAACTGTCTATCGACCATTGTCACCATGTTGGTACTATTCTAAAGATTTAGATAAACACTATTATGATTGTAAGAATTACATTGCAAACAAGGAAGATGCTAGTGAAGAGGATTGGTGTAAATGGCCACCTGCTGAATTTATAGATGCCAATTCCAAAACTATTACACTTAGTAAGGAGCAGCCTTATAGAGAACATGGTATTTTGGTTTTTGACTCAAAGGCAGGACATGCAAAATATCTCTATAAGCCTGGTATGGGATTGGAAGATGAAAATTATTGGGAAATGAAAAATTATGGTGGAGTTATAGCGCTATGCAATTTAGCCAAAAGAGAAGAACCTAAAGGGGTTTACCACTCCTATGGAGAAGATGTAAAACAGACCGTCATTGATGAAACAGGAGGCGAACGATGGGAGTGCTGGGCTTATTCAGGAAATCGGTCAATTAAATCTGCATTACCCCCTGTTCCAGGAGCTATATTTTTGTACAGAAACAATTCCTTTAGTGATGTAACGATTAATTATCCTAGGAATCTTTTGTCCGCATTGAAGGCAATCTATCCCAAGCTGGAAGTACCGAAAGATGCAATATTGGACTAATCCCATTGATGCGTGGCTGTGTCATCCAAACTGCGACAGTAACGATTTAGACTGGGATTACAATTCTGATGAGCAGATTAACTTTTTCGACTGGGCTGCTGCTGATATGAACGATTTTGCTGGTGCGTTCAAAACGAATGGCAGATATGTGCTTACCGATTTTATGAATTCTGTTGTTGGTATTGCGAATGGCACATCTATAACACAAATTTCTTACGATGCTTGGGGAACCCCATCATACACAGGCAACCATGACGGCTTATCAATTCTCTGGAACGGTTATTACTTTGATGATGAAACTGATAATTACTACTTGCGTAATCGCTACTATTCACCACTGCAAGGATTATTTGTTACCGATGATCCAAGAGGTATTAATCCGGACGGGAATTGGAACAATTCGTATGCTCCAATTACCCAACTTAAAGATGGCGTAAATACAAAATTATTCTTAAATCACAACCCAATGTATGGCAGAGATGATTGGGGACTAAAATGTTGGGGTGGTATCAAGGAGTATTACATATGGTTTCCATCGAAAAAACCTCCATTCTATGAGAAACTTTTATTTGGTTGGTATGCAAAAAAACAAACTAATTCTTGTAATTGTATGGACTGCTGTGATGCTGCCGAAACCGAATATCGAAAAACAGTTAGTTTTTTGAAGTACCTTTTAACTAAGAAAGCAAAGATACAAATTTGTTATACTAGATGTACTGCTGATAAGAGTCCACTTTATTGGAGATAAAATCGATGAATGTTAAAGATGTCTCAAAAAAAATAGTCATAATTTTAAGTATTATGGGATTGTTGTTTCTTCTTGATTCACTACTGGGAATTTTGTTTTTTTCAATAGGCAAAACTATCAGAGATTTGACAAATTCTGCCGAATTGAGTTTATTTGTGAGATTATATTTTCCAACAATACTATCAGCAACTATGTTGTCGGCAATATATTTTATCCTAAAGATTGATTCGCTTAATTGCTTATTAATTGCAATATCTCTATTCATATGTGTTAGTTTGGTGTCGTTAGGCAATATAGCACTAAGAGTTACCATGGAATATATTGTCGTTTTAGTTGCTTTATTGTTAATAGTATTTTTTATGTATAGGTGGTTTAATTATAAGAGATACAGACCAAACACGAGGAGACTAAAAGTGGCTTTTGTGCTCACAGGGTTAGTTTTCGTTGTGATATTTATATATATTTCTTTTTCTCCTCTATTGTACAAACATTATAATATAGATGTTTCTGTCTTTCATTCTGAAAGGCCTTTTGGAGTGATTCAGTGTGATTCATGGCCGTTGGGCAAAGAGTGTGTTAATTATCTGGCCATCCAATACAAGGATGAAAAAAATATTGTAAACTCAATTATTTATGTAACAAATGATGGAGAGGAAAAATTTGTTTTAGATTCAGATATAAAGTCCTTACCAAAAAGCCAAGATGACATGATAAAAAACCATTTATTTCTTATTGTGTCTGAAAATTACAATATGGATAATATTGAAAAAGATGTCTTAAAAGAAGCTAGTGTGGTAAAGTTCCCTGATTCTGTTATTAAACTGGCTGGTAGAATGAATGGTTATCTTGTATTTTGTGATGCCAATGGCAATCTGATTCATGAAAATAACATTAACTTCGTTAAGAATTAGAAATATATAAATGTGCTGGAATTAATACGAAAACCAGCTGGGCGGTCGCTTTTGTTTCCGCGATGATAATGGGGCATGACTTGCCCCCGATAACAAGTAATAATGAAAGATATGATTTGCTTTCAGATGCCTTTGGCATATTTGCTTCTGGGTCGATGTGTTCTTCCCGTAGGTGTCCAAAAGTCAGCCGAATTTGAAGTTGTTGCACAATAGGAACTTATGGAAAGCAAAATTCACTGATTTCAGTCGACTTTTTTGGAGGATTGGGCTATAATCTGACAACTTTGATGTGATTTTGAGCTATATTATTAGGTTATCAGGTATATTTCATGAAAATCAAACCAACAACTATGATTCTAACAATGATAGCAGGATGGATGAATCGGCAGCAACAGGAAATCATCGATTATCTAAAAGCTGAGAATGGCATACTCAAGGAAGAGTTATTAAAAGCTACAGGCAAGAAACGTATCCAACTTAATGATAGCCAGCGTCGAAGATTAGCTATCCTTGGTAAAAAACTTGGGCGTAAACTTTTAGGTGATGTCTGCTGTGCTTTTTCACCTGATACTTTACTTCTCTGGCACAGAAAACTTGTCGCTCGCAAATATGATGGAAGCAAAAACCGTGGCAAAGATGGTCGTCCTCGAATTTCAGATTATCTGAAACAGCTCATCATTGATATGGCTAAGAACAATAAACATCTCGGTGTTCGAAAACTACATGGTTATCTTAAATACTTGGGTTTAAAAGTTTCACCAGCAACTATAAGCAGAGTCTTAAGAGAACATGGCATAGACCCTTGTCCTAATCGTTCTGAAAAAACAACTTGGAATGAATTTATAAGGTCGCACTGGGATTCGTTGGCGGCAATAGACTTTTTCACTGTCGAGGCTCTTACTCTTCGTGGGCTTGTTAAATATATGGTTCTTGTAGTGATTGACTATAAAACTCGTAAGGTTGAAATAGCAGGCATAATTCCACAGGCTGATGGAAAATGGATGAAGCAAATTGTAAGAAATCTTACAGATCCGTTTGACGGATTTTTAAAGAACAAAAAATATCTCATCATGGATCGAGATCCCTTATTTACGTCGGCGTTTCGCGAAATGCTGAAAGACAGGGGGGTTATTCCATTGAGAACTACAGCAGCTTCTCCGAACCTATCCCCTTTTGTTGAGAGATTTATTAGAAGTATTAAACATGAGTGTCTTAACAAGATGCTCATATTTGGTGAGAGGCATTTGAGATATGTTGTCTCAGAATATATAGATTTCTATCATCACCATCGTCCGCACCAAGGTTTGGATAATAACATGATTGATCCACTGCCCCAAGGCAAAGGTACAATAATATGCCATAAGCAGCTTGGTGGATTGTTAAAAAGTTACAGGAGGGCTGCTTAAGAGTTCTTTGAAAATTTGGTGTTTTTATTGATGAGCAGGCAGAGATGCTCCGTACCTATTGTGGTATAAGTCTGTCCCGTCTATTTTGGATAAGCCAGTTGAGAGGCTGGCCTGGTAAATTTCAGAATGAGATACGTTTTGAAACACTACTAAGACCACTGTTTAATGCGAACTGAACGGTAGCTTGGATGGTAAAAACAGAAAGCAGCTTAGAATGCGAGCATAGAGCCCTGAGAAGAATTAGCCTGTAAAAATGAAAAGGATATGAACACCAGCGAACGCTGGCGGATGAACTAAAAATATGAATTTGGAAACGTGAGGATTTCGAAAAGCTGTTTAATCTGGATAGATGACTTGGCGTTTGTTTTATAAAAGTCCATTTTTAACTGATTATCTTGACAATTAGCTTTTTAGTATCATCAGAAAGTTGGTGCCATTTTGTGAGTACCATCCTAAGTTCAGGCAAATGTTTGAATAGCTCCGCCAAGTTTTCCGCCAAGTCGCTTTTTGCAATTCTTATAAGTTTAGAGTTTACAATACCTTGTGATTTCCGACTGATGAGCTGTCGATCCGAAGGTTGAGGGTTCGAGTCCCTTCGGGTAATAATGAAAGATATGATTTGCTTTCAGATGCCTTTGGCAATTTAATATCTTCGGGCGAAAGTTACAGCCAATTCGGATACTCGGTAGGTTATGGCTATGACCAGCGTGGCCTGCTGACTTATATCAACTATCCCAACGGAAAATATGTAGAACTTACCAGAGATGCACTTGGCAGGGTTAAGACGGTGAGTTACGATGGTGAACAGTTTCGTCCCTTTGGGACTTATCTATGCCGGGATTTGTTTTGAGTTTTTTGGTGGGGGTTCTTAAAAGATTAGTTCTTCAAGTAACCTGTCGAGTGTAACATCGAGTCTGTTATTGAGGTTATAGCTTCCCTGCGACAATTCTCGACGCAGACTAAGTACTTTCTCCTGTCTTACTTCTGGCATCTCAGCGATTTTGCCCAGTAGCCTTCCTATCGGGTTCTCTGCGTTTTCGGCCAGCATTTCTTCTGCCTGTAAGTCTTTTGTCATACTCATTTTACTTTTAATCCTGCTATTGCATTGGGCCAGTTCGTATTTTCCGATAAAATTGATTTCCGTGTTGTTCATTTACTTAGCATACCTTTCTAATTTGGCATTAGTCCGAAAAATCCCGTTTTTTCAGTCCAAAACTACAGGTTCGGCAATTTCCCATTACCACTGAACCACTACATCTTGTGTTTCCGCCATTCCATTGCGGGGGTCTTTATGTCCTTTACAGTAGTGATATCGTCAGGACGTTCTGGAAAACTTTAAAAAACTTTCACGAATTTATAACTGCAATGAGAGTGCGTATTTATGTCATTTAGGCCCGAAAACACGTTTTTTAGCCCTGCCATTACCTTTTTTCTAATAGGCACATTTTGACATCTATTTTAACTATTCAGTGGCCAAATAGGCAAAAAGGGCAACCCACAATATATAGTGTCGCCTTTTCGGACTAAAATTTTATCTGAAATGTTTACTGAAGGGCGGAAAGTTTTTTGTAGCGGAATGCATAATGATAGTGTCAGGGTTTATAATTGATTTTAATGTCTTAAAATGATACATTTGTTCCCAGACCTTTTCGGCTTTGGCCGAGAATCGCAGTTTTAATACCAATGCCGATTATTAAGTGCGCTGTTGTCATTTCGACCGAAACGAGCGAAACGAATGGAGCGGAGAAATCTATCATTCTTAGATTTCTTGACTTCGCTCGGAATGATGTGAGTGCGCATTCATTATTCGTACTTGCTTCAAGAATGAAAATAAGCGTTTAAAAAGAGGTCGAAATGGACAATGTTACAATTTTTCCCGGCGGCAGCCTTGGCTACAATTTTCTCGGCCCCGAATCCATCCCAAAAGGCTCAGACGAATACTATCTTCGTAACGCTCAACTCGGCGACTCAGCCGGCAGATGGCGTAATCTCCGCAGCGATGAAATAGAACTCCTGAGAAAAAACGACAACACTTCAGACAACTGGCAAAACGTGTTAGTCAGCCAGACCGATGGCCAATTCGACCCGGCTCTGATAAGAGGTTGCGAATTTTTCGGACTCGTTCGCATTGGCCGACTTCAAAATGTTGTTCTCAGTCATCACGATTTTAAAATTCCTGCCGGTCTGAGCGACAGCCGTATAATCGCCTGCGACATAGGCGACGATGTTGCGATTCACAACGTTCGCTACTTAGCTCATTATATAATTGGCGACCGCTGCATTCTGACCAACATAGACGAGATGCACACCACCAATCACGCAAGGTTCGGCAACGGCATCATCAAAGACGGCCAGCCCGAATCCGACCGCATCTGGATGGATTTAACAAACGAAATCGGCTCACGCAAGGTGATGCCATTCGACGGAATGATAACCGCCGATGCTTACCTCTGGTCGAAATATCGCGACGATTTACCCCTGCAGAACAAGCTCACCGAGATAACTCAAAACAGTTTCGACACTCGTCTCGGCCATTACGGCACGGTTGCCTGTCAGTGTGTTATCAAGAGCTGCCGCATTGTCAAGGACGCAAAAATCGGCCCGCACTGTTACATCAAAGGTGCCAACAAGCTCAAGAACCTTACGATAAATTCTTCCGAATCCGAGCCTGCCCAGATAGGTGAGGGCGTTGAGTTGGTCAATGGTATCATTGGTTTCGGCTGCAAAATTTTCTATGGCTGCAAGGCCGTGCGCTTCATAATGGGCAACAATTCCAACCTGAAATATGGAGCTCGCCTTTTGCATTCATTTATGGGCGACAACTCCACCGTTTCCTGCTGCGAAATTCTCAACAGCCTGATTTTCCCTGCTCACGAGCAACACCACAACAATTCTTTTCTGGTTGCCGCCGTAGTAATGGGCCAGAGCAACATTGCCGCCGGCGCTACCATCGGCTCGAACCACAACAGCAGGTCGAACGACAATGAGATACAGGCTGGCCGTGGCTTTTGGCCGGGGCTTTGCACAAGCCTCAAACATTCCAGTCGATTCGCTTCGTTCGTACTGCTTGCAAAGAGTGCCTTCCCTGCCGAGTTGGATATTCCGCTGCCGTTTTCGCTCGTCAGCAATAACGCTTCCGCCGACCGTCTCGAAATTCGCCCCGCGTTTTGGTGGCTCCATAATATGTACGCTTTAGCTCGTAACGGTTGGAAGTACAACAACCGCGATATTCGCAAGACCAAAACTCAGAATATCGAATTTGACTTCCTCGCTCCCGACACCATCGAAGAAATTATCGCGGCCCGTAACTTAATTGAGCTGTCCATCGCCAAAGCCTATGCGATTGATAATGGCGGGGCGTTATCGAATAAATCCGATTCCGAGCTTGCCCAGATTGGCCGTCATTTACTTGCTGGCCCGAGCGAAAAAATTTCGCATTTGGAAATTTTAGCTCAGGATATGGAAAAGTCTCGCCGCAAAGTCGTCATTTTTGGTGTCGCTCGTGCATACGAGGCTTACGGCCAGATGCTGCATTACTACGCGGTAAAAAATCTCATCAAGTATTTAAGAGCCAATCCGACCGCAACTTTCGACTCAATGGTTCAGGCACTGGCTGGCCGGCGACAGAGCAATTGGATAAATCTTGGAGGCCAATTAGCCGTTGAATCTGATGTCGATGCGCTGCGAGCCGACATTGTTTCCGGCAAGCTCGTTTCCTGGCAAGACATTCACGACCGCTACCAGAGTTTATGGGCAAGCTATAATCTTCAAAAGCAACGGCACAGTTTCGCCGTACTCTGCGATTCTTTAGCTGTCGCTTCGCTGACCGCTGGCCAATGGCAATCCGCTCTGGATAAAGTGGTCGAAATTCAGCAGTTAATTTGCGACCAGGTCTATGCCTCGCGCAAAAAGGATTACGACAACCCATTCAGGCAGGCAACATACCGTAACGTTGATGAAATGAATTCGGCACTCGGCACGATAGACGATGATTCGTTCGTAAAACAGATAGCCAAAGAGACCAAGGCTTTTCGGAAGACGATAGAGGAAATAAAAAAACGCATTTAATTCCGACTCATCGTGATTATTTGTTTTGCAAATTTGTATTTGATGTTTTGAATTTATTTAGGATTTATTTTCTCAGTGTTTAAATATCTCTGTTGGTTCTGCTGTTATTTCGTGCCGATAATTTCGAGTGATTCCTTAAGTACAGGCAGGGCGGTTACCTTTATTTTCGGTTCTGCCATCGATCCTGTCAGGTCAACTTTCAAAAATGCCGGTGCCAATCCAGCCGCCAGCGACCCGAAAAATCCCGGCTCATCTTTATCCCCGGAATCGGTATAGCCTTTAAATTTGATATCGAGTTTATCTTCAGCCACGTTGAAAGTTCCCGTGCCTCTGAGTGCGATAGCCGTCCCTATAATATCGAGTCTGCCAATTTGCAGTTGCGGCCCTTTAATATATGACTCAAGCGTAATTTTCTCGAAGGCAGATTTCTTTTTTGAAGTTTCAAAAATCGCGCTGCTGATTCTCGCCATAAGGCTTTGTTTCCGCGACTTCATATTTTTTGCCTGCGCGATAAGCCTTCCGATAGCTGAGCCTGGTTTTTGAAAATCCCCCTCCATATTCAGTTCACCTGTGATAACGCCCGGATTATCCATCTGTGGCTCATTAGGCGAGATGAACCTCTGTGATGAGATGTCGATAAACGACGAGCTTAAATAGTACTCAGACAGATTATTGTTTTCGCCGATACGAAATACCGCCTCTCCTGCCAGCTTACCGCCGAGACAATCAGCCTTAAAACTTTTGGTAGCGATTGTTTTTTTAATGCTGTCGAACACAATTTCTGATTCGAGATTTTCTATGGGCCTGCCCTTGACTTTAAGATGCATCGCATTAAGAAATGCCCTCGCGCTCTGGAGTCCTGAGCCGAACTGATAAGCTGCGTTTATATCCAGAAGCAGATTAACATCTGTCAGCAGGTTCTTTTTTCCCGCAGTGCAGTTTTTGAAAATTGCTGAGCCATTGACTGATAGCTTCTTGCCGCTGTTCGGGTCGTTTTCAAAAGTTAACGGCTTGAATTTAAAGTCGAACATCCCTGTCGGTGTGGTCTTTTCGTAAAGCTGGCTAAACTTGCCCATCAATGGCAGAAGCGAGTTATTAATTTCGATATTTTCAGCATCGATATCGATTTTCGCCCGCTCGATACTCCCCGCCGCGATAGACATATTGCCGTTAGCTGTAATCCTCGCTGCCGGGCTGAGTTGCGGCCCAAGTATCGGCGTAGCTGCCAGATTCAAAAGTTCAAGCTCGCTGGAATCGATAGTAACCCGCCCGGTAATATCTTTGAGCGGGATATTATACTTTTTCATCACCGCGGTACCGCTCAAGCAGTCGATAGCAACTTTCAAATCAGGGCAAACCGTCCTGGAATTTTTCCCGATTCGGGCATTGATATTTACATTGCCCTTAAATTTGAAATCTTCAATTGTTTTCGAGGCCTGTTCCGAGATTCCAGTCGCCAGCAGTTTAGGCGTAATTTCGAGATCAATCGCTTTCATCGTGAGACAGTATCCGAAAGGACTATTATCCAGTCCTGTCCAAACCGTCCCCGAAAGTGCAATATCGCTTTGGTTATAGTCTGCGACGAAGGATTTTATATCCAGCCGGACAGGCGTAAGATTCGTATCTATCGCCACATTCGTCAGCGACTCCGGCAGCGATGGGTGCTCTATCGCCTCGGCCTTTATTTTCATCTGGGCTAAATAGTCGATGGGCATTTCATTATTATCTACCGAGTAGATAGCGATATTTGCCGCCCCGACCGCTGATTTGATATCGAATTTTGAGAAGAATTCCCGCTGCTTTTCCGGAAACGCTGCGATAAGCTCTGAATCAACACCGAAATTTTCAGCGGTTATTTTGAAGTCATATTTTGGCGAGGGCTTATTCGTCTCCGATATTTTCCCATCGAGCGTAATGATACCGCCGTTTTTATGGCTGACGAGGTCCTCCAGTGCAAAGACGTTGCCTTCAACTCTCACTTTGCCGACAACGTTATCGATTGTGTAAGGGAAGTATTGGCACGTCGTCGAAACATTTAAAAGGTCGGCATACAGCATTGTCCTGCGCACGTCGGGCGGCGACGCGAAAAATATAAAATCGCCTGAAACGATTCCTGTCGGCGAGAATATATACCACAATTTTTTATGACAAGGCATAATAGCTTTATAAAGCTCCGCATCCAGCAGCATATTCGGACTGGACATCACCACGTTGCAGTCCATCGTTTCGCGATAGCCTTTCGAGTATCCGCTCATTATCACATCAACCTGTCCGTGCTTGGCCGTAACATCGTTTAGCACCATACTGGTTTCGGTAACATCGATTCTGCCTGCGAGGTTATCCAGCTTGTAAGGGAACAGCGCGTACTGCATCGACACATCTTTGCATTGGAAGTGTCCATCACATTTTGTCTTTGCGATTTTGTTAATGTCCCCGCTCAACACGACATCGACATCCAGCAGCCCCTGCGGATTAAAGTTATCGAAAAACACTTGCAGCATCGGGATAAACTTCTCAAAAATTCTGCTCCCGTGCGCAAACGAATTTGGTGCCGGGTCATACGCGAGCCGAAGGTCTTTTGCCTTGATGTTGAAGATAAAATTTGGGTCGTTTTTAAGCGATTTCACATCGCCGTCAAGGTTGATAACGATTTTCGGCCCGATAGCAATTTCCACCCCTTCAAAATTTATTTCGTTTGCGTCGAACGTTACTCTGGAGTCGATGTTCATTATATTGCATTGACTGCCGAAAAGGTTGATGTCAAGTTTAGGCATTTGCGATTTGATAATCAGCTCGCCGCGCCGGCCAGTTGAGATTGTTCCGTTAATTTCGCACATATCCTCCGGGCAGCTATCTACCGTCGCAAGCGAGAAGCTCGTTTTACCATCGCCGGCAACAATTTCCAATCTGCCCGTGTTTGTGCCGCTGCACCCTATTATGTCGGTACTTACACCGCTGGAGGCCTGCGAATACTTTATCGTGCCCCTCTTAAATCTCAGCTGCGGAATCTTTTTTTTACCATCGCTGGGCCTCGGCTTAATCGCCGCGATGTTCCATTGTTTTACATCTTCGTTATACTGAGCATTTATCGTGAAATCTTCAAACTTGAGTTTATTGATTTGCGGACTGAACGTAAGAAGCGACCAGAGACTAAAATGCGCATCGACTCGTTTGGCTTTGATGATGGAGTTGTCAGGCTCGAGTTTCTCTTTTGGCCCAACCGCCAGATTAGTCAGCGTAACTTTTCCGCTGAGCTTGAATTTGACCGTATCGATTTCTACTTTTGCACCGGTCAGATTTTCTATCTGCGTTACCGCCAACGGCCTAAGCAGCGACCCGCCCCAGTTATATAAAAACCAGAGCGTAACTGCTGCGATAAAAAGGATGATTATTTTTTTCGCTTTGTTCTTTTTCAATTCAAACCCCATTATTATTTAGAAGCCGAGCGACGTGAGTCGCCGGAATACTTTCTGTCATTGCGAGGCCGTTAGGCCGCGGCAATCTCGGTTGTTGTCCTTTCGACCAACGTGGAGAAATCTGTTTAGCCCCGGCAACTTGTTTGCCGGGGTTTATATCTTTCATTTCTCGTCCTCATCGCATAAAAGCCGAGCGACGTAAGTCGCCGGAATAGTTAGCCCCACATTTACAAATGTGGGGTTGCAGTTTGCTCTTATCTTTTTGTTTTTTTTTAATCAGTGTAATCTGTGAAATCAGTGTCTAAAAAAATTCGTGTCTTTGTGTCTTCGTGGCTAAAATCTCTGTAACTCAAAACTAAGAACTCAAGACTCAAAACTATTTACCGATAGCTTTATTTGCAATATCTTTTCTGCAGTACGCTCCGTCGAACGATATTTTTTCGACAGCCGCGTAGACATTTTTCTGTGCCTGTTCGATATTGCTCCCCATCGCTGTAACGCCGAGCACTCTTCCGCCTGCGGTTACGATTTCGCCATCCTTTGCCGCCGTCCCCGCCTGAAACACCATAACATCTTTCATCTGTCCCGCTTCTTTCAGGCCGGATATAACCTTACCTTTTTCGTATTCGCCCGGATACCCTCCCGAACTCATCACGACGCAAACTGCTGGCCGCGTATCCCAATGGAGTTCAACCTCATCGAGTCTGCCATCGCAGGTCGCCAGCATTATTTCCAGCAAATCGCTTTTGAGTCTCATAAGAATCGGCTGCGTTTCCGGGTCGCCGAACCGCACATTAAACTCCAGCACTCTCGGCCCGCCCTGCGTTATCATTATTCCCGCATACAGCAGCCCCTTGTAAGGCGTACCGTTTCGATTCATTCCATCGACGATCGGCACAAGCATTTCTTTTATGATTTGGTTCATAATTTTTTCGGTAACCACCGGTGCCGGCGAGTACGCCCCCATCCCGCCGGTATTGTCCCCCGTATCGCCATCGCCGATTGGCTTATGGTCCTGCGACGATTCGAGTACATAGATATTTCTGCCATCGACCATCGCCAGTATCGACGCTTCCTGTCCTAACAGTTTATCTTCCACGATAACGGTTTTGCCCGCATCGCCGAAGGCGTTGTCCACCATTATTTTTTCCGCCGCAAGGATTCCATCGGAGGGTCTTTCGCAAACAAACACGCCCTTACCTTTTGCAAGTCCCGCTACTTTTACAACGACCGCTTCGTCCCGACTGGCGATATAGGCTTTGGCATCTGCGAAATTCGTGAACGCTCTGCTCTCTGCCGTCGGAATCGAGTTGGCTTTCATTATCACTTTTGAAAACGCTTTATCCGCTTCCAGTTGCGCCGCCGCGCCGCTCGGCCCAAACGCTTTGATTCCCGCCGCCTCGAATTTATCAACTAGTCCGTTTGCCAGCGGGTCTTCAGGCCCGATAACTGCCAGCCCGACATTGTTCATTTTGGCAAATTCGACCAGTTTCTCGCCATCATCTACCGATATATCGACGTTTTTGCCGTAATCTGCCGTCCCCGGGTTGCCAGGCGAGATAAACAGCTTATCAAGTTTCTTCGATTGCGCCAGTTTCCAGGCTATCGCGTGTTCTCTGCCGCCGTTACCGATGAGTAATACGTTCATTTTCATCCTCTTTATTGTCTATATCTTGTTTTATCTCAAAGCCGTCGCAGTTTACCACAACCGACCCCCGTTCTCAAGCCATAGTTGAGGGTAAAAGTTGAGGGGAAAGGTTGAGGGGAAAGTTAGAGGGAAAATCCTTTGCCATAGACGCTTTTACTTGCTAACATTGAACTTTCGTGTAGTTTAGCCGTATATAAAACTTGTATTGAATAAACCATAGCAGCCGAGCCGCGGGAGCGGCCGGATAGAGTTTAATAAATCTGTTTTACCGGAGAGTACCTATGAAAGTTGTAAATTTTTTAACCGTTGGAATTTTATGTCTCGTTCTTTGTGTTTTCACTGGCTGTGAAACCGCCTCACCTAACCGCCCGGCTGTAACGACAGCCCCTGCTGTGGATTTAGCTGTTTCCGCAAAACCAGTCGCCAGCGCAGTAGCCATCTCTGCCGCCAAAATAGTTTTTGAAAACCCTGTCCACGATTTCGGGCAAGTCGCTCCGGGAAGTTACAGCAATTGTGTTTTCAAGTTCACCAATACCGGCACAGAAGTTCTGAAAATCACTCGAACCAAAGGCACCTGCAAATGTACTGTGCCCGGCCTTAAAAAGAAAAATTACGCTCCCGGCGAGTCAGGCCAGATAACCTTAAAGTTCCACGCTCCAAAATATCGCGGCTCATCCACCCAGCGCATCTATGTAAGCAGCAACGACCCTCAGACCCCAAAGTTTGAGCTGACCATCAGAGCCAATGTTAAAACTTACGTCAAAGCCGACCCTGAGAGCATTCAGCTTTCGCTCATCGACCCCGCCGCCGGAGATATTACCTTGGCGAGCGTTGATGGCGAGATGTTTGCGATTACAAAGATAGATTCTTTCAAGAACGTTATTAAAGTTGATTACGACCCGAAGAACATTGCCGCCAAACACACATTGCATACAAACGTAAATGCCAACCTTCTCCGAAAACATCTTGTCGGCTACATTCTGATGGAGGTCAACCATCCCAAATGCAAAGACATTCGTATCCAGTATCGGTGTTTGAAGGAGTTTGAGGCATCGCCTTCTGCGATAATACTTCGCAACGCCACGGCTGGCAAATCTGAAAAGCGTGAAATTTACCTCACCAGCAATTACAATCAGGAGATTGTGATAGAGTCTGCGAAATCTGAAAAGGGCATTATCGAGGTACTCAGCCAGAAAGAGACCGAGAATCGTTTTGAGTTTGAGGTTGAGATTACGCCTCCTGACAAGAGCAGCAAGCTGCGATATTTTTCAGATACTCTGCACATTAAAATTAAGGACAAGGAGCAGATAGACATCCCGTGTCGCGGTTTTTACAGCATCTAAAAAATTGTATAGATATTATCTATTGCCATTAGCCCGCAGGTCTTGCCCTGCGGGTATCTACATATTGTTTATCCCTTACCCACCGTCATTAGCCCCCTGCACTACAGGGGTTTTTCTTTTTACGAATGGTCGAACTTTTCAATACTAATGTTTAGCCGTCGTGGCCTGCCCGACGGTTCATTTTTGCGAATGGCAATTCCTTATTTAGCCCCCTGATTCATCAGGGGGTTGTTGTTTAGTTAGCCCTGGCAATACATTGCCGGGGTTGTTTTACAAATGGTTTATCGTTTTCCCATCGCCTAAAAGCCGAGCGACGTAAGTCGCCGGAATAGTTAGCCCCACATTTGTAAATGTGGGGTTGTTGTCATTGCGAGCGCAGCGTGGCAATCTATTTGTTTTGCAAATTTGTATTTGGTATTTTGAATTTGTTTAGGATTTAGATATTAGAATTTAGGATTTATTTTCCCACCACACCGACTTTGTCATTCCGATCATTGCGGAGAAATCTCAGTTAGCCCTGCCATTACTATGGCGGGGTTTCCCCATTTAGCCCGTAGGTCTTGCCCTGTGGGTACTTGCAAATTTTCTTATCCCGCTCCCACCGCTTAGTAGCCGAGCCGCGGAAGCGGCCGGATTGTTTGTCAACCGGTGCCGTTGCGGATTTTGGCTGGACAGCGGCTCTTTTTGTTCATACTATTCTGGAACGATGACAGCAAAATAAAAAAAAGGAAATATTGAATGAGTGTAGTGAAATTAATTGTTATTGGAGCCGGTAGCAGAGGTACTGGGTACGCAGGCTATACCGCCTTACATCCTGAACAGGCACAGGTAGTCGGCGTTGCTGAGCCGAGAGAATTTTATCGAAACAAGATGGTTTCTGATTACAATATCCCGCCGGAAAATGTTTTCATGGACTGGAAAGAACTTGCTGAGCGAGAAAAGTTTGCCGATGCCGTTATCATTGCCACGCAGGATACTATGCACGTTGAGCCTGCGGTGGCTTTTGCCAAAAAGGGTTATCACATCCTCCTGGAAAAGCCAATGGCAACGAATGAGCAGGATTGTTGCCGTATTGCCGAGGCTGCTGCCGAAAATAAAATCATTCTCTCTGTCTGTCACGTACTGAGATACACCCCTTATACTATGAAACTCAAAGAGATAATTGATTCGGGTATTATTGGGGATGTTGTGAACATTCAGCATTTAGAGCCGGTGGGTTATTGGCATCAGGCTCACTCTTTCGTGCGTGGCAACTGGAGAAAGGAATCAGAATCTACCCCTATGTTGTTACAGAAGGCCTGCCACGACATTGACTGGCTGAGATATATTATGGATACGCCGTGCGTAAAGGTATCTTCTTTCGGCAATCTGAAACATTTCAGAAAAGAAAACAAACCTCAGGGTGCGGGCAGCCGGTGTATGGATTGTTCCTGCGAGGCGCAATGTCCATATTCTGCTAAAAAGATTTATATTGGTAACCGAGCGGAAAAAGATGATTTTGGCTGGCCTAACAATGTTCTCACTTCAGATTTGACTGTTCAGGGTGTTACCGAGGCAGTTAGGGATGGGCCTTATGGTCGCTGCGTATATGAATGTGATAATGATGTGGTTGACCATCAGGTGGTCAATATGCTGTTTGAAGATGGCAAAACGGCATCTTTTACAATGACGGCATTCACCGAGCACCTGAGCAGAAAAACTCATATTTTCGGAACTCACGGCTCGCTTTACGGCGATGGCAAAAAAATTGAGCATTTCGATTTTCTCACCGATAAACACGAAGTTATAGACACCCAACTCTCTGATGGCTCAATAGCCGCAGGTATTAAGGGTGGCCACGGTGGCGGCGATTACGGCATAATGAAGAATTTTATTGCCTCTGTTGTCGGCGATAATGGCTCGAATTGTATCAGCTCTGGGCCGCAGGAATCGCTTGAAGCCCACTTGATGGTTTTCGCTGCTGAAAAGGCCCGGCGTAATGGAATTGTTGTAGAATTATAATATACTAAATTTATCGATTATACTCTCACTTTAGAGCATTTTAATATTTTATGTACTGGTTTAAGCCGTTATGAGGACAAGGCCGACAAAGAAGATTGCGCAGCGATACTGAAATCTCGCGAGCAAATCTGATGCCATCAGCCGAAGCCGCAGTAGGCGTAAACGGTACACTAAAAATTAAATTGCTCTAATCGGTACAGTTTTTAGAGAGCATTCCAGTATGCAAAAACCTCAACAATACGCCCGGCAGGATTCGAACCTGCGACCTCCGGTTTAGGAAACCGGCGCTCTATCCGACTGAGCTACGAGCGCGAAAAACAAGTCCGAAATCTACAAAAAAACCGCTCAAATTGCAAGCAAAATAAGGATTCGGGATTTGCACGGTCAGATTTTGTGCTTCTAAGGCGATAAGATTGCCCACAAGTGATTGTGTTTTTGGCTTGTCTTGTTTATAATCTCCGGCGTGGAGAATATCATAAAAATTGCCAGGAATTTCGGCAGGACGCTTTTCAGATTCATCGTGCAGGACGATTGCCATTTTTGCGGCGGGTTTGTAGATGAGGGCGAAAGGTTTTTCTGCGCACAATGCAAAGCTGAAATAAGAATGTCTCTGACGCAGGCCTGCTGCAAAAAATGCGGAAAGGAAGTCAGCGAATACGGAATCACAGAATCAGAGTTTGGCTGCGGCAGATGTTTCGGTGAGGAATTTGCTTTTGACAACATATCATCGGCAGGGGTTTACCAGGGACATTTGCGGGAGATGATTCTCAAGTTCAAGTTAAGCGACCGAACTGAATTGCTTGAACCTCTGAGCGAGTTGTTTGCGATGGCTTTTGCTCAGGCTGATTTCAGTGAGCAGATTGACTACGTTGCCGCTGTTCCGATGCACTGGCGAAAGAGGTTTGGGCGTGGTTATAATCCACCTCAACTAATAGCGAAAAAAATATGCAGAAGTAAAAGCAATATCAAATTATGCAACGACATAGTGCGGGTACGCAATACTGAAAATCAGGCTGGTCTGACAGTTGCCGGCAGGAAGAGAAATGTTAAAGGTGCTTTTGCATTGAGATGCGGCAGTGATTTTTCCGGCAAAAATGTGTGTCTTATAGATGATGTCAAAACTACCGGAGCAACGTTGAATGAGTGCGCAAAGGCTTTCAGGCAGGCCGGTGCGGAGAAAGTTTTTGCAATGGTACTTGCTGTTGCCGGGCAGAAGGGCAGGTAGAAAAATCTGCCGCTGTCGGCGGCAGCAGATAACGTATAATTGCAAACTCCGGGAAAATCTGCTATAAGTTAGTCGCTATGTTCAAAGGTTTTAAACAAATTGTTATTCTGACTGTTATTAGTCGTATTCTTGGTATGGTCAGGGATATGGCGTTCGCGTTTTTTTTCGGGGCCGGCGGTGTTATGGATGCCTGGATTATCGCGTTTATGGTTCCCAATCTTTCCCGCAGAATTTTCGGGGAGGGGGCGGCCTCTTCTTCGCTGATACCGGTTTATAGCGAACAGCTCCACAAAAATCCCAAAGATACCAGTGCCTTGGCCAGTACGGTTGTAACTGTTCTGTTCGTTGTGCTTTCTTTGCTTGTGCTCGCGGGCGAATTGGCGATATGGATATGGTTCAACTTTTTCAGTAAGCTCGAAAGCACCGACCTTATTCTTTCGCTTACCGCTCTGATGCTGCCTTATATGGTAATGATTTGTATGGTGGCCATTGTCGGCGGGATATTGAATTCGCATCGTCATTTTGCGATGCCGGCTTTTGCGCCGGTTTTGCTGAACGTTTTCATTATCGGCTCGCTGTTTTTCAGTGGGTGGGTTCTTAGTATTTCTCCGGAAAGTCAGCTGTTTTTTGTTGCGGCAGCCGTTCTAATCGCTGGCGTTTTACAACTGCTTTTGCAGTTATGGCCTTTAAGAGCAAGCGGTGTCAAACTCCGTCCGGCCTGGCAGGTGCGAACGGATGCGTTTAAGAAGATTATGCTGCTGATGGCTCCGATGATAATCGGTCTGACAGCTACACAACTCAACACTCTGGCTGATGTTTTGATTGCTCGGATTTTTTCAGGCTCTATCGACAAGGGACAGGAATTTATGTTTTTCGGCAGGCAGCTACTGTATCCTATGTGGGATGGAGCGGCATCGAAACTCTACTATGCTCAAAGGCTTTATCAGTTTCCGCTTGGTGTTTTCGGGATAAGTCTGGCGACAGCTATTTTTCCGGTTATGAGCAGTGATGCTGCCAAAGCCGATATTGGGGCGCTTTGCAGGACGGTTTCAAAGGGTATTAAGGGAGCGGTTTTTATCGCGGCCCCGGCGATGCTGGGGTTGATACTGGTTCGCAAAGACTTAGTCAGCCTGGTTTTTCAAAGGGGTGAATTTACCGCTGAAGATACCGCAATAACTTCCTCTTTACTGGTATTTTATTCGCTGGGTTTGTCGGGTTTTTTTCTCCAGCAGCTCGCCGGCAGGGCGTTCTATTCACTCAAGGATTCAAAAATTCCCACTCGAAGTGCAATCATTGCAGTGTGCGTAAATCTGGTTTTGAATCTCGCTCTTATATGGCCGATGGGTGTTACGGGCCTTGCACTGGCGACGGCGGTGTGTTCCTATTTGCAGGTGGCGATTTTGCTTTTTGCGTTGAACAGAAAAATCGGTTCGGGCATATTCGCGGGTTTCCTGCCGGAACTTTTCAGAACGATTGCAGGAGCAGCATTGATGTACGCAGCGGGTATTGCTGTTATGCGGTACTCGGCGGAGATGAGCGGCATAACAAGATTGGCTCTGACAGTGCTCGTCTCTGTGGCGGTTTATACAGTGGTGGCAAAGTTGCTCAAGACCGAATCGCTTGCTTTGCTATTCAAAAGACGCGGCGATTAAAACGGCAAAAGAATGGATGGCCGAGTAGTGTTTTTTTGATTTTTTTGGTGTGAATTCTGCACTTATATACAGTTATGACCGATAATATACCATAGACAGACGTTAAAATACCAAATTTTAAAATAGGCTTGTAAAAATGTATTTGAGACGACTTTTTGTTTTTGTCGCGGTTTGCGGCTTTTGTTTTTCGGCTTTTGCCGAGCAGACCGCGGAAGATTTGTCCTCAGCTTTAATTGCCAGAAGTCTTTACGAAATTGGATATGAATTGTATTCCGATGTTTCGGCTGAAATGCCTCAGGCCAGGCAGGCGCTGGTGTTTTTCAATGCTGCGATGAGCCTGGACCCGCGCGGAGATTATGTACTGCCGGAAGTGATAAACATTGCCTGGAAATATCCACAAGAAGATTATGGCGATGCAATTTCTCTTGCGCTGAACCAGTATATTAATCGTTCGTGCGATTTGGAGACGGCTTCAAAGGGAATTTCGTATTTGCTCGAAAGGCAAAACAGCAGGGAAGAGCGTGAGAAAGTTCTCGAAACTCTGCTCGGCAGATATGCTAAAAGAAACAGCTGCTTAGCTTCGGATTTGTACACTCGGCTGGGTTTGCTTCGTATTGAGACAGCCGATTTTACGATGGCTCAGCAGCTTTTCACTCAGGCTTATTCGCTGGATAAATATAACCGGCTGGCATTTTTAAAACTGGCCGAGCTTTCTGAAACAAATGCCAGTCCTCTGCCAGAATATGTATATTTGCAGAATCTTCGTAATGCTGTTACTGCCGGGCCTCTCGATTTTGAGTCAGCTTTTAATTTCGGTCAGTACGCGGATTCTCTTAGCCTTTTCGCTCCAGCGGCAGCGGCATATAAATACTGTGTGGATTTGAATCATTATCTCACCGCCAGCGGCAGGATTGAGCCGGGACTGTATTTGCCCTGGATTCTTAGTTGTTATAACGCGGGAAAGTACAATGACTGCCACAAGATTGTCAAGGCCGTTCGCCTGCAGGGTGATTATGATGTTATGGCAGAGGCCATCGCTGCCGCGGCGGCTATGAAAAGCAGCGACCAGGAAACGCTTGGTACGATTCTTAACGATATTGAGGTGCGGTCTGAAAAAATTCTTTCAGGCAAAATGGCTGCGACGGGTGCGGATTACGAAAAATTTGCGTGGTTCTTTACCTTTCTTTCGGATTCTAATTCATCGGATATACTTACCTGGGCGACCAAAGCGTATGAGGCAGAGCCGAACTCTCCGAACGCGGCTTCGCTTTTTGCGTATGCACTGGTGCTAAATTCTCAGAACGAGCTGGCTGAAAGCGTGTTGGCTGGCATTACTAAACCGACGCAGATAAGCGCCTTTGCCAGTGGCAGACTGTTGGCAGAGAAAGATGTTGCCGCCGCTGTTGAACTTCTGGAATCTGCTATCGCCGCTGCTCCGGGTACTTTCGAGGCTGGCAAGGCAAACACATTCCTTGAAACTATCGGCTCAAAGTACACACCTTTCATTGAACCTGCGGTTTTGGTTACGGCTTTAAAAAGCGATTACGGGCGGCGCTTTTTCAGCAATTTTGTGCCTCCCAGAGATATGATTTCGCTGAAGTTTAGTACCAAAGGCTCGGTCTTTTCTTATGGCAGTGAAATTCAGGGCGAGCTTGCCGTGATAAATAATTATTCTGAGCCGTTAGTGATTTCATCGGAATCGGTTTTTACCGGCAGGATTCGCATTGATGCGAAAATAAGCGGCGATGTCTCTCTTGACGTGCCTGAGCTTATAACAAAAACAGTTCGTCCTTCAGAAAACATACGTCCGGGCGATGCGCTGTTTTTCAAGTTTAATTTGGTTACTGGCAAAGTTCTCAAGGCTCTCAACCACCGCTGGCCGCAAGCTGAGGTGAAGATTGAATATACGGTGTACATTGACCCAATTGTTTCGGCCGATGAAACCGTTAAAAACGCACTGGCAATACCGCCGGCAAAGGTAGTTATCAAAAGAAGAAGGCTCGACCTTACCACAAAGTATCTTCAACAGCGTCTTGATGCTCTCAGCAAGGGCCATCAGGGACAAAAGATAAAGTCGGCTCAGCTTTTCGCGGGACTGTTGAGCGAGCAGCAGGAAATGGCCAAATATGGCAAATCGCTGTACCGATTAAAATATGCCGAGCCGCAATTGCTGACTTCGGCTATTTCCAAATGTATAGCAGAGGATGACTGGGTTCTTAAAACGCAATCGATAGCGGCAGTGCTGGGGCTTAGGTGTGATTGGCGTTTGACAAAAGCTGTCTCCGATGAGCTTGACAATCCGAATTGGCCGGTAAGGCTGATGGCATTTTATGTTCTCAGCAAGAATGCCGACGAAAAGTTTAAACCGGTTCTGCAATGGGCAGCTAATTATGAACAGAACGAAATGGTGAAGAATATGGCGAATTTGCTTTTGGCTGATTTTGATAAAACTGTTGCGACAGAAACCGTTGGTCAGTAAATCAGTCGGCGTTATTTCTGCAGGATTTTGTTTTCGTTGCCATTGATAAGCCGTTTTATGTTCTTTCGATGCAAAACAATCACCAAGGCTCCGAGTATAAAAGCTGTAACAATTAGAGGCCAGATTGTGCTGATGTACCATTCGTCCAGAACGGCCGTAAAGACCAGTAGTATAAGCGGGAACAGTCCTGCGGCGATTACCGAACCCAACGAAATGTACCGCCAGATAAGCACGATTGCCGCCCAGATTGCAAATACTGTTATTCCCGGAATCGTGTAATAGGGACATATCCCCAGAACAACGCCGAAACTTGTCGCTACGCCTTTGCCGCCTTTGAATTTTAGATAGAACGGGAATACGTGTCCGAGTATCGCCGCAATTCCTACCGCAATCCAGATTCCGATGTTTGCCGCTGACTCTGCCTGTCCATCAAAGAGTATGAGCCTTGCCACTATTGCCGGGACAAAACCTTTGAGTACATCGAGTCCGAAGCAGATTTGTCCCCATTTTTTACCAGCCGCTCGCGAAAGGTTTGTTGCGCCGAGATTGCCGGAGCCGATTTTGCGAAGGTCGATACCTTTAGCCTTGGCGATGAGCATAGCGAAAGATATTGAGCCGACGAGGTAAGATATTATTATCAGTAGCGTTGCTTTCATTGCTGAGTCCTGTTTTCCAGAATCTGTTCATATAATTTCAGGAGTTCGCGGCAGTGCGATTCAATCGATACCTTTTCTTTGATATTGTCCTGGGCGATGGCTTGAGTTGTATCTTCGATTGTTTTCGTGTCGGTATAAAATTTCATTGCCTGTGCGAGGGAGTCAATGTCGCCGGGCGAATCGAAAATTTTGCCGTGCCTGTCGTTACAGAACATATCGCAGGCTCCGTTATATTTGGTTGTTATGACCGGCTTGCCGGCAGCAAGGGCTTCGAGAATGAATCTGCTGGACGGGTCATAATATGTCGGCAGCACCGCCACATCGCAAACGGTCAGGGCGGTATTGATGTTAGGTGTCTGGCCGAGAAAGATAATTTTTTTGGAGACTTTCATCGTCTTGGCCAAATGGCGATAAGGGCCGGGCCTGTCTCTGCCGGCAACTATTATATAGGCAGGCCTTTTCGTGTGCATTTTTCCCAGCACCCACATTGCTTTTATAACGCTGGCCAGTCCTTTAAGGCGAAAATTATTTGCGGCGAACAGAAAGAACACCGGCTCGTCGGCTTCTTTTAGTTTCAGTTTCGCCAGTATCTGTGCTCGGAGTTTGTCTGCCTGGTCTTGCCTGGCAGGCTTTGGCGTTTTTACGCCGTTAGGAATTACCACTATTTTCTCATCTGCCAGAGCGTAGTGTTTTTTGAGTTGCTTTTTGACATATTCCGAAAGTGCCGCGACGATTGGTTTGCCGGAAGGTTTGCATATTCTTTTTTCCGCTGCCGCCAGAGCCGCTCTTCTGAAGTTTAAAAAACTCGTAATTACTTTACACGCGGATATGATGGGGTTTTCAAAACTTTTAGCGTTCCTGATAATCGATTCTGGGTAAGTTCCGCCTCTTGGCTGATAGACATCAGCGAACTCAATCGGCAGTGTGCTGTGAATAATATCGTAATGATTTTCAGCAAAATGTTTGGTCAATGCCCTCTTGAACGTTGAGAAATCCGCGCGTTTTTGGCCGGCCTTGTCGCAGAGAATTTTGACTCTGTGGGAATGGCTTGTGCCTGTCGCGGCGAAAATTTCGACAGTAACGCCCATCAGGCCCAGCCTTGCAGCCAACTCAAAAACAGACCTCTCGGCTCCGCCCAGCGTTATATTAGCGCGTTCTGTAATTATTGCGATTTTCATAAGTCGGTGATTATACTCTCAAACCCCTTAACTTGCAAAAGGTACGTTTCTGGAATGTTTTAAATCGTGCTTTGCCATCTTTTGTGCTTTTGCCTTGACGTTTTTGATGAAAATTCTGTCACGGATTTTGAGTTTATCGATATTTGCGTATCGAAGGTAGAACCGCAGTTTGTCCGTCCTTGAAAAAACTGAGCCTGGTGATGAATAGTATAGCTGGGTAATGTCTTTGATTTTGTATCGCCAGCCGAAAAGTATTGGCCGAAACAGGCGGTTAAGGTCGATGAGGGTAAATTTACCGTTATTGGAATAAAAAATGTGGCATAGATAAAAATCGCGATGCCTGTATCCGGTTTTGTGGAACTTGCGTGCGAACTCGGCCAGCGAATCGATAAATTTCTTTTTATCAATTTTTGCCTTATCGCCATTTTGTGTTAAACAGGCTGGCAATCGTTTTTCCAGAGACTCGGCGTTTTGTACCTGCTCGGTTATAACGAAGCTGCGATTTTCAAAGAGCCTGCCCCATTGCTGTCCGCAGGCGATTGTTTTAGGAGTGTCGATTCCCATAGCTCTGAGCTTTTCAGCAGGGTTTACGTCATAGCTCATTGTTGATTTTCGGCTTCGATGCGCCAGCCAGTTTTTTATCTGCTGAAATTTTGGAATGTTTTGATACCGCTTGAGGAAAAACCGTTTAGCAGGTTGGCTGGCCTCAAACATTATTCTCGTTCGATAATCTGCAAGGCCTGCTTTGTGAAGGTTCTGGCCGGAGCTAAAATCAAATGCCGTATCGATGTCAACAATGCCGACAGACTTAAGCGACTCGGCATAGTCTTCGTCGATGAAAAAAACTTTGGATATTTTAATAAGTTCTGACATATTATATTGTATTGAGCATTTCATCTGCAATTTTACAAACCGCACCAGGCGTTATGGATTCCATACAGTAGTGCTGCTTTTGACGGCATATAGCCTTGTCGCACGGTGCGCAGTCAACGGCGGCAATGATTTGGACTTCGCGGCCATAATTACCGTCAGTCCAGGCCGGATTGTTCGGGCCGAACATTGTAATTACCTTTTTGCCCAGAGCGATAGCTATGTGCCGTGGGCCGGTATCGTTGGTAATTACCAGATTCGCAAAAGAAAACAGCGTTTTAAGCTCCGCCAGAGAGATGGGGCTATCTCCCAAATTTATGATTTTGTTGCCATTCTTAGCCAGTGTGCATATTTTTTCAGCAATCTGTTTTTCAGCCTCGGTAGGCGAGACAGAAACGAAAACATTGGCATCGTATTTTTCTATTAAGTAATCAGCCACCTCTGCGAAATTTGCTTCATTCCAGCACTTGCTCGGCCCGAACGCTCCGCCGGGTACGAGAATTATCATCGGTTTTGCACTTGCCAGAATATCGGAAAATTTTCCAAGTACGCTCTGCTGGCTGTCCTGGTCAATTTGCAGCGAAGTTTTGGCATTTGATGTCTCAGCGCCAACCCACGAAGCGAGCGCAAGATAATAATCGGTTGCGGGTACAGGCTGGTATTCAAGCATATTTTTTTTGGCAGGTTTTAGCGAATCGGTCAAAAACATCGAGCGTAATTCCCTGCCATAACCGATGCGTGATGGTATCCCAGCCAGAAAGACCGCCAGAGCCGAAGCTATGGAATTTTTGAAAAGTACCGCTGTGCCGAAATCGTAGTTTCTCAACTGGCGGGCGATTGCGAAAGGGTTTCTGCTTTTGAGCTTCACCCAGCCATCACAGAAATCGTTTGGCCAGAGGATTCCCTTGACCGTGTCGCTGGCCAGAAAATGTATTCGGCTGTCTTTGAATTCTTGGCGTATGCTGCGAAGTGCCGCAGTTGACATTATCGCATCGCCCATAGGCGATGGCAGCCATATCAGTATATTTTGCTTGTCCATCGGCGGGAGGCCTTTATTGTTTGTCGTTGTGCATTATATATAAGGTTAATACCATCAGCTGCAATACGACAGCAAATCCGATTGCGGTGAAGGCGGCAGCATCTTTTTCCGCCGGCGACATTTTATACAGAACCGCAACAAAAAGGCAGGCCAGTACTACTATTTGAATTACGCCAGCAAGAAGTTTCATCGTGGAAAATTCATAAAAAGCGTCCTGCCTGTTCCTACTTTTGAGGATGAGTTTTATTTCCTCCAGCAGGTGCTCGGTTTTGTTGGTTTCCCGTAGTAACTTTTTTTCAACATCGTTTAGCTTTTGACTTTCAGATTCCGTCTCGGCAGTCTCAGCCAAAGGGTGCTGCGTTTCAGGCAGCGTTGGCTCGAGAGCGGTTTTTTCAGGCTCGATTTTTTCTTCCGCAGTAGATGCTTGCTTAATTTCGGCCTGCTCGACAGGACAGGCAAGTTCTCTTTTTATGATATTCGCTGCTTCTTTGAGGTTTATCGCTTCGAAATCAGGGGTCGGGTCTGCAAGATTTCTGACAGGTTTATTCGTGTGCGATTTTACGAGTATCGTTTTGGTACCCGCCGATTTTCCAGCGGAAATGTCATTATAAGAATTCCCTATCATCCAGGATGCGTCAAGGTCGATATTCATCTCTTCGGCGGCCCGCAGCAACATACCGGGTCTGGGCTTTCTTTCATCGCTGTCTTTGCGATATTTGGGAATAGAGCCTTGCTTGTGATATGGGCAGTAATAAATCCTGTCGATGTAAGCATCTTCTTCAGCGAGAAGTTTTTTAAGCCTTTCGTGTATTTTTGCCAGCGTATTTTCCGTAAAAATTCCACGAGCAATGCCGGACTGGTTAGAGACTATCACTAATTTGTAGCCGAGTTTTCTCAACTCGTTCAGTCCCTGCCCAGCCCCTGCCAGCAGCTTAACCTGTTCGGGGGTGTTGATGTAGCCCGGATCTGCGATTATTGTGTCATCGCGGTCCAAAAATATCGCTTTGTCAGCCATTGCTTTTTAATCCTTTGCAAAGTTTTCTTCGACTAAATCACAAATTATATGATAGGCAATCTGGTGTACTTCCTGAGATGCGTATGATTCTTTAGCCTCGGCACACAGACAGACATCCGCGATTTTTTCGAGTTCAGAATTACTCTTGCCTACGAACGCAACGATTTTCGCTCCGATTTTTTTTGCTCTTTCAGCTGTTTTTACAACGTTGACAGAGTTGCCGCTGGTGGAAATCGCCCACAGCACATCGCCGGGTCTTGCGAGTGCCTCGACTTGTCGGGCGAATACATCGTCGTAGCCGTAATCGTTTCCAATAGCTGTCAGTATTGAGCTGTCGGTTGTCAGAGCGATTGCCGGCAGAGCTTTTCTTTCGCGCAGAAATCTGCCTACTAACTCGCACGCTATATGCTGAGCGTCCGCTGCCGAGCCGCCGTTACCGCAGATGTAAACGGTACCGCCATTTTTTATCGAATCGATAATGAGCTTTGCTGAGGCCTCTATTTTTTCGTATCCGCTGGCCCGTTCAAAATCTGCGAGCATCTTTTTGTGAGCTTGGAATTTTTCAGAAATTTTCTGCTTCATTTTTTATTTTTCCATAGCGATTTCATTTTATCTATTGTACCTGTCGAGCTTTTGCCTTCGACCAGTGGCGAGAGTACAACTTTGCCGCCGCTGCCTTCGACAAATTCTCTGCCTATTACGCCTTTGTCTGCCCAGTCCTGACCCTTGACGAGGATGTCCGGGCGGGCTTTTTTGATTATTTCGAGTGGGTCCGGCTCGTCGAATATAACAATGTAATCAACACTGGCAAGGGCGGCAAGCACCGCTGCCCGGTCGTTCTGATTATTGATAGGTCTTTCAGGCCCCTTTATTGCTTTCACGCTTGAATCACTGTTTAGGCCGAGGACAACGATGTCTCCCTGTTTTTTGCAGAAGTCCAGATACTCGATATGTCCCCTGTGCAGAACATCAAAACAGCCGTTGGTAAATACTATTTTCTGTCCGCAGTTTCTGTGCCAGTCCAGTTCAAGGACAAGGCTTTCGTGCGATTTGAGTTTTGAGCCGCTCTTTTGCTGCCTGCGAATAATTTCGCTGAGTATCTCGTCGGCACTGACTGTCGCGGTTCCGAATTTTTCGACTTCCAGCCCGCCTGCGATATTACATATCTCCACAGCTGTTTTATAATCGTTGCCTGCGGCTATCGTTGTCGCCAGCGTAGCCAGTACCATATCGCCTGCGCCGGAAACGTCATAGACATTTCTGATTACTGTTGGAATATGCTCGCTTAATTCATTGGTTTTCAGGTAGGCTCCGTCCTTGTCGAGCGTGATTACAATCGCCTGCAAACTGAGTTTGCTTTTCAGTTTCTCCGCTGCTTTGGCCGCATCTTTGATGGTTTTGATTTCAAACCCTGTCGCAAGAGATGCTTCCATCCGATTTGGAGTTATCATTGAAACGTGGTTGTACTTGGAATAGTCCGCACCAGGTGCCGGGTCAACGATTGTCTTTTTTCCGCTTTTGCCAGCAAGTTTTATGAGCTTTTCGCAAAAGTCTTTTCTGAACAGTCCTTTATTATAGTCCTGAAGGCATACGATGTCAGCGTCGCTGAGTTTTTGTTTGTACAATTCCAGCAGCCTGTCATAATTTTCATCGTCCAGTGGCTCATCGACTTCTTCATCGACTCTTATTAGTTGCTGCGGATGTTTATGCTGAGCCAGCCCGATGAATCTCTGCTTGCAGATTGTGGGTCGGCTGTCGAGTTCCAGCAGGGAGTCGGTATCGCAATTTTGCGATTTAAGTTTTTCGCATAGCTGCCTGCCGTTATCATCTTTGCCGATTGTCCCGAGGCAAATCGGACTTGCTCCCAGTGCCGCCAGGTCAGCTGCGACTGAGGCGGCCCCTCCGCAGCAGGTTTTTTTTTCGACAACTTTCAGCACAGGCACCGGAGCTTCCGGGCTGATTCTCATCGCGTCGCCGTAAACGTAAATGTCCAGCAGAAAGTCCCCGACTACCAGCACTTTCGGATTTCCGATTGCCGTTACTGCTTTTAATAATTTTTCATACATTTATTTTTTGCTCCCTGCCTCATCAGGCCGAATTTTCAATCGCTTTTTCGATAAGACCGACTATTTTCTCTTTGCCCTGCACGAATTCAAGCTCCACAACAAGATAGGCGAACGGGACATCGAATTTCTCGATACCCAAAAGGGCGGTCTTCGTCCAGTCTTTCTGCGTTGTAAGAATTATATCTGCCTGGCAGTATTTCGCCTGCTCGTATATTTCCGTTATGTCCGCCTGGTCATACCTGTGGTGGTCATTATATACCTTTGTCCCTGCGATGTTAAGGGTGAGTTCGCCAAGAGTTTGAAAAAATGCGTCAGGGTTGCCTATGCCGCAGAACGCGAAGGTTTTTTTGCTGGCGAGTTCTGCGAAATCGATTGTTTCATCTCCCATCATTTTGGCTGTTACTGGCCGATGGACGGCTTTTGCGACGGGTTTGCCGGGCATAAATTTTTCCAGCACCTTTTGGATTTGCTCGATGTTTTCGCCCTGGCTCTGATTGTATCTTGTTACCACAACGGCACTTGCCCGTTTTAGTGATTTTAGCGGCTCTCTCAGCAACCCTGCCGGCAGAAGTCGTCCATAGCCGAACGGCTCGGTCGCGTCTATCGCTACAATATCCACATCCCGCCGAAGCCTGCGGTGCTGAAAACAGTCGTCGGCCACTATCGTTTTAATCCCAAAATCATCGATGGCCTTTTTTGCCCCAGCCACTCTATCGGGATTGACAATCACTCTCGCCCCGACCGCCGCCTTTGCCAGCATTGCCGGCTCATCCGCAAAATCGGAGTTTGTCATTTTGTACCCGCGAATCAGAATTGCTGTCGGCACATTTTTTTCTGTAAGGTAATTGCAAATCCACGCCACTAATGGCGTTTTGCCCGTTCCGCCGGTAGTGATATTTCCCACGCTGATTATTGTTGCTTCGATTTTGTGAGATTTAAAAATGGATTTGTCGTAAAAAAAGTTTCTAACTGATATTGCCGCGCGGTAGAAAAAAGAGAGCAGTACCAGTATCGAAAATAGAATCTTCGCGGCAATACCGGCTCTGTTCTTATCTGAAATAAATTTGCGAAATCTGGTTATGTCCACCATTACCGTTGGTCATTTCAACTTAACTATCTATAAGTTTATGAGACCAGTCATTCTATGGTTACCAACTGAAATTGTCAAGAAAACCCCCGAAAACCGCCCCAATCCCCCAAAACCCCCTTTAACCCACACGAGTCTTGTCCCGTGAATTGTCATTGCCAGCGCAGCGTGGCAATCTTAGTTAGCCCTGCCATTACTATGACAGGGTTGTTTTTTCATTTAACCCCCAAGACAAAACCTGGGGGTATTTCCATATGATTTATCCTGTTCGCATAAGACTTTGTCATACCCGCGAAAGCGGGTATCCATTTTTTATAAAATAGGTCTCGGTCATAAGGCCGATTCCTCAATTCAAAGTTCAATGTTGAACGTTCGATGTTCTCTGTGAACCTCTGTGTCTTGTATGTTGACAAAAGTTATGGTTAATAATAGTCTCATAGATAATATTGGTGC
>JAIORA010000003.1 GCA_021108375.1 Anaerohalosphaeraceae bacterium | reverse complement strand
AAAAAGATGAGGAAAAAGGGATTTTATTACTTGACCTTGAGCTCTTCATAGGTGGCTAAAATTAAGGGTAGCTCTAATAATTGCTTTTCAGCGACAAAAAGGTTCGCTTGTCCGCCAAAATGAATTTTTAGAGGTTCCCTTAAGCAAGTGGAAAATAGGTCTTGACAATAGGTAGGGTTTTAGGGCAATATCGTTCCCTTATCAGGGCAAATAAGACACAGATTAGAAAAGGTAGTTTAAGATGACATCAAAAGAAAGAGTTATTGCGACAATAAACCATCAGGAGCCGGACAGGGTGCCGATTGGCGAGTGGGGCATCGACCACGACCATATTAGTAAAATTATTGGCCGGCATACTTATTGGCGGAACGGGAAAGATACAACTGTCGCTCTGTGGGAAGGGCGAAGAGATGAAGTTGTTGACAGTATGAAAACCGATTATGCCGAACTTATAGAAAAACTCGACTACGATGTGA
Source organism: Anaerohalosphaeraceae bacterium (assembly GCA_021108375.1). GTDB lineage: Bacteria > Planctomycetota > Phycisphaerae > Sedimentisphaerales > UBA12454 > JAIORA01. The sequence continues at coordinate 51,495 of JAIORA010000003.1, read as the reverse complement.
TACCGGTGCCGTTAGTGCCGAATAAGGGATGTATTTGCCCTGACCCTCCTAAGCAGGTTGGTGAAGGCCATTGGGAAGATTCTGCGGGAAATGTATATAAATACGCTGCGAGTAATGATTCGATAATGTGTATGACTCATCCGCCAGCTAAGGAAAGCGTCTCGGCTGATGACATTGACAAGGCCATAGAATCTTTGAAAACATTTGACCAAAGCCACTTTGAAGTTGTTGATTATATCGGAGACAAATTTGGCAAAGAAAGAGCGATTGTTTTCAGGGGTATTAACATTTACGGCAAAATGATGGATATATTCGGAGGCGACCAAACTCATCAATTAGTACTTACAGCTATGTCGCCGGATGAGATAAAGAAGATGTCAGACTATGCAGTTCAGTACAATAAGATGTTGATTGAACACTGCGCTGAACATAATATCTTAATCACGATGTCAGGCCTGGATTTTGGTACCAATGCTGGTTGTATGATGTCGCCGCAATCTATTCGTGAGATATTTTTCCCCGCGTATAAAGCCATAGCGAATGAAACAAAGAAACACGGGATGTATCCTTTTTTCCATTGTTGCGGCAAAATCTGGGACATTCTTGATGATTATGTGGATTCGGGTTATATGGGTTATCAGTCTATTCAGGGTACCGCGGGAATGAATTTGGGAGAAGTCAAAAAGCGTTATGGCAATAAACTGACATTGTGGGCTGGCATCCAGTGTGAAACATTAGTGGAGGGTGCATTGAATGATGTCGAGGAAGAAGTCAGGAATTCTCTGGAGATTGCGATGCCTGGCGGAGGCTTCATATTTGGTTCTACCAATTCTGTTCAGTATGGAGCAAAAACAGAAAATTATTTGAGAGCTTTAGATATTGTCCGTGAACACGGCATTTATTAGCAATCTGAACAAATTGCACTTGAGAGTTGAAAAGGGGATATGAAAACGCCCGGTTGCTTTCACTGCTGGGGTTTAAACCTTGGGCTAAGACATTTCAAAATTTGAGAGCCAGCGAAAACGCGGAGGAATCGCCAGAAGTCTTTGATAACATTGGGACTTTGACTGGTCTCGATTGTACTCATTCAGCGTTAAGCTGTTTCAGTCCATTCGATACGGCATCCAACAGTATATCAAGAACCAGTTCTCCTCCAAGGATCAGACGGTTGTTGTCCCCGTCCACATTAATTCCGCGAGATAATTTATTCCAATCAATCTGAACGTTACATCCTGTTTTATGGTCAAGTTCCAGTTGATCACCTTCGTGTACGAGTGGATTTCTTAGGAATTTGTAAAGGATACGCTCAAATGGCAAAAGTTTTTTACTTTCGGGAACATAAATATTATGGACTTGACCCCTCTCTGGTTGCCGTATTTGTTCCTTCAAAAAGTTTACGAAACGATCTCCATTATTTTTTTCTTTAGGAAAGCGTTGTTTTGCAAGGGCATCAACGGCACACAGGAGCAGTAGCATGGCGCTGTATTTTCGTTGGAAATTCAAAAGGCCAATAGCATCCTGAAGCATCCACCCTAGATCATTCTGATGTAGTTTTCTGTCAGAGTCAGTCATTGGTATCTCCTAAAAATGACAAGAAACCTGCCTGATTTTTCAGGCAGGCTTTTCGTCGTTAATTTGAACAGGGCATTTTTACGCACCTGATTGATTTTAGCTCCCCGAGTAGGACTCGAACCTACGACCTAGCGGTTAACAGCCGCTCGCTCTACCAATTGAGCTATCGGGGATCAAATAGCGATTAAAACGGTCATTTTCCAGATTCTTCGGGCTTTGTCAAGCATTACTTGGGCCGTAAGGCACAGAATTCCACACCCGCCCCTGCGACTAAAAATTAAACTGCTCTAATCTGGATTATAGTACATCGCGTCGATTTCCCACCAGTATCTGGCCATTTGCGCAAAATCGAAAAAGTTGATAGTGCCATCACGATAAATATCATCCTCAAACAATACCGAATCAAGCCACTTGTCCACCAGCAAATGCAAATCTTGTTTGTCAACGGTATAATTAACATTCAAATCACCATCGAGGGCAGGCCGAAGTTCAAACGCAAACCCATAGGCCCTGTTTTCGTTTGAGGTCATATTTGTCAGTTCGATGGTATAGACATCGTCTTTTGGCAAAACAATGTCAAACTTTTCGAGATTGTCCGGCCGGTCATTGTCAAAAGGAAGCGACCCTGCCGAATAGCTTATGGCTACATCGATATCCATTTTCGGAATTTTTTCCAAATATATTGACCCTGCCTTTGTAATCTCGCGATTCCAGGCAACCGTAAAAACCAGCCTGTCGTTCTTTCTGCCGACAAAGTTATAACTATGCGAAGCGGATTCATTAATAGGTTCATAACCCCAGCCCTTTTCCGCTGTAACAGTATCTAACGGCTTAACCCTGTCGCCTGCGATAGTCTGCAAAGCTCTAAAAGCATCAATTCTGCCATAACCTCTTTCGCTATGCCAAAGGTTATTAGGGTCCGCCGGGTTTGTGGAATTACCTGATTTGCTATCCATATTTGGAAACGCCGAGTTAACAATCGCCGCCTTTATTACCACGTTATGACTCGTTACCGCGTCAACCCCCGGCCCGTTATCAACATAATCCAATAGCAGCGCCGCTACCCCTGCCGTGTGCGGCACAGCCCAGCTCGTCGCACCGCTGTTAGAGGTTTCGTTCCAACCGCCGTCTTCGTCTGGCCGAATCTGATTAGTCGATGGAGCAACAACATCAGGTTTTCGCCTGCTGTCAACCGTAGGCCCAACCCCACTTAAATTGCCAACTTTTGTATAAACGTTGGGGTCCGGGTCGGCAAGGCTGCCGGTCGTTATACCATTATACGCATCGCCGGCAACGCTTACTCCGCTGCTGCCGTTGTTGCCGGCAGCATTGGCAAAAACAACATCGTAAGTATCTGCATAATAATCGTACATACAAGTAGGCTGGCTCTGGCCATTAGCTGTACTGCCAGACCAATCAATACCGGTAACAATAATCCTGCAACCCTGATTAACTATCAACTCCTGAAGAGCCGCCTGAGCATTACTGCTGGTTTGTTTGCAATGCGCAATCGCCCCCGGCGCAACACCTATATCGTTTGGATGGCTCACGTCGCCATTGCTGACAACGAGACCGGCAAAGGGAGTGTCGTGATTATTATAGACAGGACTCGCATCGTGATTAACAACGTGGACAACACTATTTGAATCCAGAAACGCCGAGTGAGTCTCAAGGGGATTACCTGCTGTAACCAGTCCGATATTAACACCAACGCCGGTATAACCGAGTTGATGTACCGCTAGGGCATTACTGCCATTAGGCCCGACCGAGTCGCTAAGTGCAAATGCTGATGAGCTTAAGCAAAGCGATATTAGAAAAATTATCGGATAATTTTTGCGCAAAAAACAACCCCTTCCATCAATATACAGAAAACCATATTATACCAGATTTGGGCGAAAAACTCAATCTAAATCTATAGAAGCTATCCCAAAATCCTTATTTTTGGCACTGTCAGTGCCACGGATGGTGTTTATTATGGTTTTTGGGATGAATTATAATATGCCGGACAAAGTGGTTATCTATTAATTCGGATTTTTGAGTTCTTCAACTTTAGGCAAATCTTTGAGCGTATTTAGCCCAAAAATTTCGAGGAATTTCTTCGTTGTTCCATAAAGCATCGGCCTGCCAAGTACCTCAGCCCTGCCGACGATTTTGACCAGTCCTTTATACATCAGCGAGCGAATCAGCTCACCGCTGGCCACGCCGCGAATCGCCTCGACATCAGCTCTGATAATCGGCTGCTTGTAGGCAACGATAGCAAGCGTCTCCAGCGATGCCTGCGTAAGTTTATTATCGGTTCGTACCCGCAGCAATTTTCTCAGCCAGTTATTATAAACGCTCAGCGTCATCATCTGGAATCCGCCGGCAATTTCTTCTACCCGAAAAGCGCAGTTCGCGTTTCGATATTTTTCATTGAGAGCTTCAATTGCTTCGCGCACCTGTTTTGCTCCGCCGCTTATTTCCGCGATGTCGGCCAGCCTGGCGATATTCAGGGGTTCATCGCTGGCGAATAGAATCGCTTCGATAACTGTTTCGACCGTAACCTCGGACTCTTCATTGAGCAGAGATTCTTCGCCGGAATCTTCGACAATTTCTTCCGAAGCATCCTGTCCGCTATCCTGCGGGTTTTGGTCTTCCGCAAATTCGACTTCCTGGTTTTCTGATTCAGCCTGTGGTTTTTTTTCTGTCATATTTATTACCTTACCCTAAGGGTATCCAGTTAAACGGGTCCTTGTCTTTTTTACTGACCAGCATTTTAACGCCTTTTAGCTTTTTTTGTAAGTCTTTTGCGATTTTTTTCAGAATAAATCTTTCCGAGACGCTATGACTCAAGCAAACCGCTACGATTCCAGCCTCGGCGCAGGCGAGAGCCTGATGATGTTTCAGCTCGCCGGTAATGTATAAATCACACTTTTCCGCAATAACGTTATTAACAATCGCCCCGCACGAACCCGCACAAACTGCCGCCTTTTTAATTTTCCCTTTCCCCCTGCCAACAATACCGGCAACCTCAGCACCGGCAGCTTTTTTGATATTCGCCAAAATCTTTTCCAGCGCAACAGGTTCAGCAAGTTCTCCCATCCTGCCCAGTCCAATCCTTTCGGCACTGTGCAATTTAACAACATCAAAGGCTGGCATTTCATACGGATGAGCATTTCTCATCGCTTCGACCACGCGTTCAATTTTTGCTGCTGGGGCGATTGATTCGAGCCTTACTTCATCAACTCTTTCGAGCTTTCCCTTTTTTCCGATAGCAGGTCGAGACCCTTCCATAGGCTCAAACGTCCCAACCCCGCTACCGCGAAAACTGCACTTACTGTAATTGCCTATTGCCCCCGCACCAGCGGCAAACATAGCATCCGCTACTGCGTTAACAGAATCGGTCGGCACAAAAACTATCAACTTATAATTGTCCTCAGCAGGATTGGAAACAAAATCACCAATAGGCCGAGCGTCTTTTATTCCCACCATATCCGCCAGCCCATCGTTAACTCCGCCGGCGATAACGTCAACGGATGTGTGCATAGAATAAACCGCGATGTTTTCGCGTACTAACTTATAAACAATCCCTCCGGCACCGCTGGCAGTTACGCTCTTAAGCCCATCCCATATAACAGGGTGATAACTCAAAATTAGCCCACAGCCGGCTCGTTTAGCCTCTGCAGCGACAGAAGCCGTAACATCGATGGTCATTAAAATCTTCTCGATTTCAGCATCACTGTCGCCGACCAACAGCCCGACATTATCCCAGCTTTGCGCAAGTGCTGGCGGAGCGATTTGCTCTATCTGAGCGATTATAGTTTTGAGATTCATTATTTACCTTCCGAAAAATTCACGCAATAGCTTTCAACGGCATCGCTGAAAAGCCCGGCAACTTTTTTCGTAACAGTCCCCGGTTTCGCATCGCCAACATCGTGCGCCTCTACCCTTATTACCGGCAAGACTCCCATAATCACATTGGTCAGAAAAACCTCATCCGCCTCAAGCAAATCCTTTATCGCAAGGTCTTTCTCGGCAACCTCAATCTTTTCCTTAGCTGCCAGAGCAATAACCCACTTCCTCGCAACGCCCGGTAGTATCGGCGTATTAACTGTCGGCGTATAAACCACCGAATCCTTGACGATGAAAACATTGCTGACGCACCCCTCCGCGAGCTTTCCATCGAGCGTAAACCAGAGCGCCTCGACCGCACCTTTTCTGTGTGCCTGGCCAAGCGTAAAAATCCGTGAAAAACAACTCGTCGCCTTATGACCTGCCGTAACATCCAAAGAGTTCTGCCGACTCACACTCAAAACAACCATCACGCCTTTTTCGTAATACTCTTTCGGATACGATTGGTATTTTTCTGCTGTAACCAGCAGGCTCGGCTCAGGCTGGGCAACCTTTATAGGCCCGCTGCTAACCGTCAAACGAATTCTCGCCTCTGCTAATCCGTTAGCTGCAATCGTTTTTTTAACCGCGTCCGCCAGATATTCCTTATTGCCGGCCAGCATAATATCCAGTGCCGTCGCACTGGCAATAAGCCTGTCGAGATGGTCATCAATTGCAAAGACCGCGCCGTTTTTACTTCGCATCGTCTCGAATAGCCCCGCCCCATAAAGAAACCCGCTGTCAGCAATACTTAACTTTGCGTCAGAGGCATCGATTATTTTGTTATTAAAAAAAACTTTTCGTTCCATCTCCATCTTTCTGTTTTCTAAAATCAGTGTCATCAGCGGAATCAGCGTTTAAATAATTCGCCTCAATCCCTTCCAGCAGTGCCTTCGCTTTATCAAGGCTCTCATCCCATTCCGCCCTCGGCTGTGAATCCGCCACAATACCGCCGCCTGCCTGTGCAAAAGCCTTTGAGCCTTTAATAATAATTGTTCTTATCGCGATATTCAAGCAAACATTCTCATCGAGCGATATATAGCCGATACTGCCGGTATAAAGCCCTCTCTGCGTTGGCTCAAGCTGCTCGATAATCCCCATCGCACTAACCTTCGGCGCACCGGTTATCGAGCCGCCCGGAAAAACAGCCTTTAGCAAATCGGAAAAATTAATTTCTTCTCTCAACACACCCTTAACGTCAGCGACTGCGTGCATAACCGTCGCGTAGTCTTCAATCTTTCGCCGCTGCGAAACTTCGATACTGCCATACTCACAAATCCTGCCGAAATCGTTTCGCTCCAAATCGATTATCATATCCAGCTCTGCTTTTTCTTTTTCGTTTGCGATGAGTTCGTTGCGCATTCGCACGTTTTTGTCGGCATCGTTGCCTCTTGGTCGGGTCCCTTTTATTGGCCGGGTAACAATTTTTCGACCATCGGTTTTTATAAACAGTTCTGGCGAAGCGCTTACAATTTGAAAATCGTCTGAATCGATAAACGCCGCGAACGGACTCGGATTAAATTTATTCTGCCACAGATAAAGGTCTATCGCCGCTCCCGCAAAATCGTAACAGAATCGCTGCGAAAAATTTATTTGATAAACATCGCCATCGTAAATATATTTTTTAATTTTCGCCAGTGCGTCAAAATAATCATCCTGGCTCATATTCACACTGAATTTTTCGATTGGCTTCCTACTTATATCGAGCGACGCAAATTGGACATCAGTTTTTTCACGCAGGGACGACTGAAGAATTGTCTCCAGCGATGATATTTTCTCACGCGCCTTTTCGCTCGCCCCATCAAATTCAGCAGCGAGCAGCCAAAAAACTTCTTTCTTATGGTCATAGCATATAACCTTATCATAAAAGCACAGCCTTACAAACGGCATTTCGAGGTCATTAACGGCAATTTGCGGCACATCTTCGACTGCTCTGCCGAGGTCGTAGCTGAAATATCCCGCCCAGCCGCAGGCAAAAATTCCGGATGGCAATTCAGAATTGTTCGCGGAAGTGAGTTTGTATTTATTGATTGCCGCCTGAATTTTTTCGAAATGATTTGTATCGGAGTTTTCGAGCTGAAAAATTTCTATTGGCTGCGCCGCGAAATAGCTGTAAGTGTTTTGTTTTGAAGCAAAGTTGCCTCCGCCGAGAATCAATGAATTTTCGAGTTTGGCAAAAACTTTCGATAGTTTCTCAAGCTCAACCTTGCAGGAAATTTTCCTTGCCTCAACTTTGCAGGAACACACATCGCTCAAACAGCTCATCTATCTTATCCTTGTCATCGGCACACGCACAAGACTCTGTCATTCCCGTGAAAACTGGTATCCATTATTTAGCCCCCTGATGAATCAGGGGGTTGCTTGTCATACTCGCGAAAACTGGTATCCATTTTTTATCTTTTTACTTTTTTAAAATCTGCGTAATCCGTGAAATCCGCGGTTTAAATAATCAGTGTCTAAAAAATAAAATATCCATCCCGATTTATCGGGATTCCTCAACTCAAAACTAAAGACTCAAAACTCAAAACTATATTTGTGCCTTCGTGGCTAATTTTTTTTGTCATACCCGCGAAAGCGGGTATCCATTTTTCTGTATTCCTTTTTTTCTTCTGTGAAATCTGTGTAATCAGTGTCCATCTGTGGCTAAATAATTCGTGGTTAATTCTGTCTCAAAGATTTTCTAATCTCAACTTCTTATCGTATGTAACGATTGCCTCAATAAGCTCTTCCATATTGCCCATCATTATTTTATCGAGACTGTAAAGCGAAATATTCACACGATGGTCGGTAACGCGGTTCTGCGGAAAGTTGTACGTCCGTATCCGCTGGCTCCTGTCGCCCGAACCAATCATCGTTTTTCGCTGACTATCGCGCTGGGCATTTTCGATTGCTTTATAATGTTCGTAAACCCTGCTGCGAAGAATCCGCCAGGCCTTGGAGCGATTCTTGTGCTGGCTCTTCTCGTCCCGCATACTAACGGTAATACCGGTAGGTTTATGCTCAAGTTTAATCGCGCTATTGATTTTATTAACGCTCTGTCCGCCAGGCCCGCCAGCCCTGCTGACGTGCTCGGCGACATCGCTGGGCGGGATATTAATTTCAACATCTTCAGGCTCAGGCAGCACCGCAACTGTTACCGCCGATGTATGAATCCGACCCTGTGATTCGGTCTCAGGCACACGCTGAACCCTGTGTCCGCCACCTTCGTAGCCAAAATGCGTCCAGACTCCACGACCTTTGATATTGAAAATTACTTCACGAAACCCACCAAGCTCGCTCGCGCTGAAATCCAACTGCTCAACTTTCCAGCCCTGCTTTTCTGCGTAGTGGTTGTACATATCAAACAAATTGCGGGCGAACAGAGCCGCTTCATCGCCGCCGGTACCTGCCCGAATTTCAACCATAACCGAACCGATTGCGTCATCGTCAGCCATAACGAGGGTATCTTTAATCTGCTCGTAAAGCCCGGCCTTACTCCCGGAAAGTTGTCGGAGTTCTTCTTCGGCAAGCGCCTTAAAATCATCCTCAGTTTCCGGGTCGTCGAGCATTTCCTGAGCCTGTGCGATTTGGTCGGTAACGCATTTATACTCGCGGTACTTTTCTACTAAATTACGAAGTTTGCTTTGCTCTTTGCTAAGCGGAATAATTTTTTTAATATCAGCCGAAATTTCCGGGTCATTCATTTGCTGCTCGATTTCGACATACCTGCCATCGAGTTCTTCAAGTTTGGAAATCAGACCTTTTTCCTGCTCAGACATTGTTCTGAACCCTTTTTATTTTAATTGACCACAAATCCCGATTCATCGGGAGAGAAATCTAAGTTAGCCCCACATTTACAAATGTGGGGTTGTAGCTTACTTTACTTTTTTAGATCAACCGTCCGCACAAGACTTTGTCATACTCGCGAAAGCGGGTATCCATTTTTTTATCTTTTTACTTTTTTTAAAATCCGCGTAATCAGCGAAATCCGCGGTTAAATAATTTGTGTTTATTCGTGTCAATTCGTGGTTAATTATCTCTGTGGCTAAAAAAAATTACGCTGCCAAATGACGGCCTGTTTGACCACACCCGACAGCGTAAGCTGTAAACGTAATTGTAACTAATTGTCTGTTTGTGGAGTAGGCTCTTGTTTGGTTGGCTTGATATAGCTTGTGCCGTACTTCTTCTGGAACCGTTCGATTCGACCAGCGGAATCGATAAACTTCTGCTTGCCGGTATAGAACGGATGGCACATAGAGCAGATTTCCGCGTGAATTTCTTTTGCGGTACTGCGGGTCTCAAACGTATTCCCACAACCGCATTTAACCTTAACGACATCGTATTTGGGATGTATATCTTTTTTCATAGTCTCAACTCACCTTTTAATGGAAAGCAAAGTATTATATATATCTGATGGGGCATTTGCAAGCCTTTTTATAAAGCCTCCCCAAAAAATAGCTCGCCGCTACACCTTGAGTCGTAACCTGTTATTTTAAAAGCACTTACTCTACACACATTTGCCGAATTTGCGACAGCGGAAACACCGAGTTTAGAAGTCCGCTTCACAATGCGTATTTATCTGCCTGAGGGAGTCAATGCTTGTAAAGAATCTTTTTTAACGTTATATTATACGCCTGTTCTAAACGAAAGGTTAAAAATGGCATCAAAACTCATAATAAACGGTGCGGCAGGCAGGATGGGCAAGAGAATCCTCGCTTTGGCAAACGAATCGAAGGCTTTTGACATTATCGCCGCAACCGATGCCGCCAGTTGTCCTGATATAGGCAAAGATGCTGGCACGTTAGCAGGGATAGAGCCGCTTGGAATCGAGATAACCTCTGAGATGCCGGCAGGTGCTGACGCGGTAATCGATTTTTCACTTCCGCAGGCAACCGGTGCGATAATCGATTATTGCCTTGAGAACGGCTGCGCATTAGTTATGGGTACTACGGGACTTAGCAGCGAACAACTTGAAAGAATCGAAAAAGCCGCCAAAAAAATCGCACTAATCCAGGCTGCGAATATGAGCGTTGGAATGAATCTTTTGTTCGAATTAGTGGGGATGGTCGCTAAAAAACTCGGCCCGGAATACGATATTGAAATAACCGAAACACACCACAGGTTCAAAAAAGATTCCCCCAGCGGAAGCGCGATGACGCTCGCTCAGCGAATCGCAGAAGCGGCCGGCAAGGACTTTCCCGGCAGTCTCGATATAGGCAGGAAAGGCAAGGAAGCACTGCGTATAAAAGGCTCTATCGGTATGAACGCAATACGAATGGGCAACGTTGTCGGCGAACATTCGATAATGTTCGGCTCGTTAGGCGAGACGGTAACCCTTTCCCACAATGCATTTAGCAGAGATACCTTCGCATCTGGCGCGGTCAGAGCCGCCCAATGGCTCTCCGAAAAAGCACCGGGGAACTACTCAATGGCGGACGTATTAGAACGCTGAATAGTTATGAGTTTTGAGTCCTTAGTTATGAGTTGAGGAATCCCGGCTCGGCTACTGTTGGTTTTTCATTGATTTTCGATATAAAAATATTTGTAAGTCCTTAGTTATGAGTTGGGGAATCGTCTGCGGCGATGTTATTTTATTTTCTGAACTACTAAACAATCTTATGCTAATTTATGTGCAATATGTTCTTCGAGAATATCTTTAACCGTAAGTGCGATTATTGATTTACCGGTTCTCTCGAAAAAGGCATCTATTTCGCTTAACGCATCAGATGTGTAATCAAATGAAACAAAGAATCCCTTTATACGGTCCTCACGCATCATTACCGCCTCGAAAGAATCTATATCAGGCCGAGAAGCCTTGTTTTTTTGCTTAACCTGAATGGGATACCATACGTCCATAAAGTCCAGTTCCCCCTCAATTCTTTTCGGCGTTGCAGAGACAGGATAAATTCGTCCGTCAATTCCCATATCGCCGACCTGTGCTTTATTTGGAATACCACCCAGCGCGATGACCGCCCAGTTTTCAAACTCAAAATGCGGCAACTGACGCAGTTTCTTTTGGCTCCAGGGCAAATCTCGTACGACAAATCCTCGCCCAATTCGCCAGAGTTTTTCGTTTTCTTTTACCCCGCAGACATCACGCATTCGTTTTGCCATTACCCGACAAGCCGTAGGCGATACATCAATGCCAAGCCATTGGCGGCCAAGATTTTCGGCGGCGACTAATGCCGTGCCGCAACCACAAAACGCATCAAGAACAATGTCGTTTTCATTGGAACTTGCTCTGATAATTCTATCTAACAACGCCAAAGGTTTCTGTGTTGGATAACCAAGACGCTCTTTTGCTTTTGATGAAATGGGTGGTATATCAGTCCATATTTCCTGCAATGGTACGCCCTCCATCTCATTAAGGTATTGTTTAAATCTTGGAATGCCGTTTTTGCTGATAAGTATATAGTGTTTATCATATAATAAATTCAGCTTTTGAACTATTGACATTGCCTTTGCTTCTTTTTCACCAACCAGCCGGTTTATAATTCTTTTGGGAATAGACCAACTTCTACCACTCATTGACGGCCTATATCCTTTCCATTCTGAATCCGATTCTCCAGAAGAAACTTTTGGTCCAGTCAGAATAACAGATTGATACCGTCCTTGTGAGTCCTCATGTTTAAAAAAATCTTTTATATAATCATCATCATATTTCGTATATTGTATGTTCCAAGCATAATCATTCGACTTTGTATAAAAGAAAATTCTGTCAGAATTTCGCCCATATTGCTTAGGGTCATTGTGAGCGTGCGTTCTTTTCCAAGTAATTTCGTTGTGAAAGCTATTTTCGGCAAAAATCTGGTCAAGCATAATTTTTACATAATGTGATGCGTGCCAGTCGCAGTGAAAATAAAATGAACCTGTTTTTTTTAGTACCCTGTGCAGTTCAACGCAGCGTGGCCTCATAAATTCTATGTATGCCTGTGTTGAAGCGTGGCGGTCGGCAAATGCGCGTTTTTCTCTTGTCTCGCCCCAGAACACTTCGTAATTGCGATTGGAATTGAAAGGCGGGTCGATGTAAATAAGGTCAACGTAGTTGTCAGGCAGTTTTTTTAATTGCTCAAGATTATCGCCACAATATATTACTCTTGTGTCAATTAGTGCGGAGGTTTTGTGTTTTTTGGTTGTTTTGGCGTTTGTAGAGTTTTTCCTTTTCATAGAAAATAATGTAATGATTTTGTCGGAAATTTGCAAAGGCAAAAAATGAGGAAATTTGTGGATAATTCACCCTTTTGCAAAAAAGGCAAAAGGGTGCCGCCCAAATTTGAAATTTAAAAAATGGATTTAGCACTTTCGCGGGAATGACAAAGTCAGTGTTGGCATGGTAAACCATACGAATGCACGGACCTCGGTATAGTGATGTCTAGGCTAAATGGCGAGGTGGAAATGACAGAAATACGCAAAATTTGGTTTTTTTCTCGATAAATTCAAGAAATTTGGCTAAAAGTCCGAAAAAATGTGTAGTTATTTAACTATTTGAGTGGAAAAACTATGCCCGCAACTATCGAAAAGCCGATTTTCAGCACAAAAAAAGCACTTCTGTCCTTTGATGAATACGCCTGTCAGCAGGGAGTCTCGCCCGGGGTTGTGCGGGAGTGTGTCCGTCTCGGTATAGTTCAGGTTCGCAAACACAAAAATAACGATTTTGTTGTTGATATTCCCCTAAGCGCGTATCGGCACGAATACGAACGCTCCGCCTACATCAGGAAGGGTCGCGACAAGGGCGATATTACAGCTTATGCTAAAAAAGTTTCCGATTTAGTCGCCAGCCTTGTCGAAACCGATGCCGAGCAGGTACTCGCTGAAAAGGTAATCAAAAAGATAACGCCTAAACCTAAACTTAAGGCTAAACAATCGACAGGTCTGGACGACTCGGCAATAATTATTGATGAAACTATTGATATTATCGAGGGCCATCAAAAGCTTTCCGACCAGACCGCCCAACTTGGCAGGCTCTTTAAGACACAAAAGGCCAAGCCAAAGATTATCGCTTCTGCCGAATCGATAAACGCTTCGCCGATTAAGATACCGGATTTGCACCTGTTTGCGCAGGAAGAAAAAAAGAGCAAAAGATTTATCCCGCAGCAGAGCTCGTTTGCGAGATTGCACATTCCGATTTTGAGAAGAGTTAATGAGTTCGTCCAGAATTTACAGGTGTGGAAAGTTGCTGCTGCGGCTGTTTCGCTGGGCCTTATCATAACGGTAATGGTTCATCTTTCTTCTTCCATAGAGCTTCGACATAAAACGGCTCGCCTGAATAACGCATACGCCAGTATGAATATCCTCATCGGTGATTATCAGCTTAGCAGGCAAACGGCCAAAACTTACGAATATGAGCTTTTCAATTCACGCCTTGAGATGGAAAAGGTTAAAAAGCTGCTGTTTGAAAAAGAGGCCGAGCTTGAGTCGGTAAGGCAAAAACTTTACGAAGCCAATGAGGATATGGAAGTTCTTAAAAAGTACAATTCCGAAACACTCCGGCAGTTAGACAGTCAAATCAAGAGCATTACCACCCGTTTGCCCGCCCAGAATAAATAATCTACGGCCAAATGGCATTTAGGACTCACCATTTATAGGTAGTTTCTTCGTTTTCTACCACTTTCAGGCCAGTTGCCATCCCTATTGCCTGCGAATATCTCTCTTGACAATCTACTGTGAATTGGTAAATTGGTAGCAGAATGGTGGAAATATAAATCACGTTGAAAGGATTTAGCTATGGCACGGACAGTTATCGTATCGATTTTAGTATTGACATTGTTTGCAGCGACAGGTTACGGCGACAGCCAAAAGAGATTTATGGTTGATAATCCCGGCCCCTCGGTTTTTGAGAACCTTACACCCTCGGCTGTAACTGAAGTTGCAATGGCAGAAGACCTCGCTCAGAAAAGACTCATATATCACAGGCAGCTCGAAGAGCTTCAGGCTTACTACACACAGACCGGCAATATGATGAAGCTCGAATGGGTAACAAAAGAATTTAATGCGTTGCTCTCGGCTCCACGATACAGCTATATCATTCAGGCTGAGGTGGCTGGCTCAGAATTGCTCGCTGTTGACAGTATCAACAAAGCGGACAGAATCTATGACAGGGCGGTATTGCTTTACAATAGTGCTACGAAGTTTCCGCTTTTTGCCAACAAAAAGAAAATGCGACTGGCACTGGTCGAATTTAACGATTTGATAAAGAATTATCCCACCTGCGATAAGATTGACGACGCGGCGTATTTGGCCGGCAGAATCCACGAATATTTTAAGGATTATGCAATCGCTGTTCTTTATTACAAACGTTCGTTCCAGTGGAATTCTGAAAATCCGTATCCTGCCAGGTATCGTGCTGCCAGAATTCTCGACCATAAACTTGCTGAGCGGTCCGAGGCTCTGCGGCTTTATCGGGGTGCGCTCGAAAAAGAAGCAAAGCAGACAGCCAACTACAAGGAAATTATCCAGGAACGTATCGATGTGCTGACAGCTCCGCCCGGAACCGAAACAATCAGATAAGCCCAGCCTTTGTGGGAATGACCCACGCACCAAATTATGGCAGTTTATTCGACCCCTATGGGGTCGGTGAGGGTGGATGATTTCTTTTCCCCGAATTTCGCTTCGCTCACACGGGGCTATTGTTATTTAACCCCTTCGGGGTTTTAAGACAACCCCGGCAAACAGGTTGCCAGGGCTAAATGACAAAGTCATATTCGGGCGGGATGGATTATTTGTACGGGGTTAATGGCGGTGCGGGCGGGTTGTGTGTGCGGACGGTTAGAAAATATGCAGCAACCCGCAGGGCAAGACCCATTCGACTTTGCTCAGGGCAGGCTCTGCGGGTTAATGATGTTGTGTAGGATACAAGCCATACGAAAAGGCTAAATATAGTTAGTATTAAATGGATTTGTTATGACTAAAAGAACGGAAATTTTCCGGCTTTCTAATGGAATGACGGTTATTGGCGAGCCGATGGATTCGGTTGGCTCGGTTGCGTTCGATTTTTTTCTGCCGGCAGGAGTTTCGGTAATTCCGCAAGGCCTTTGTGGCGTATCAATGGTGATTAAGGATTGGATTTTTCGTGGCGCAGGAGAAAACTCCAGTCGAAAGCTAACCGATAAGCTCGACAGCCTTGGATTGCATCGCGGCGAAAAAGTCGATTCCAAACACATAATTGTCGGCGCAGCTTTGGAGGCCGGCAATATAACCGAGGCTCTGAATCTTTACGCAGACATTATTTTACGTCCCCGGCTCGAAGCTGACCAGTTTGACTTTTCAAAACAGTTAGCACTTGCCGAGCTTGAAGGTCTTAATGACGACCCAAGGCAAAAAACGTCCCTCAAACTCAGAGAGCATTTTTATCCAGGCCCACTGGGCAGAAGTCCGTTAGGCATAAAGAATGAGCTTGAAAGTTTGACAGCAGAAAAAACCGCTGAGCTGATTGGTGAATACTTTGATATTTCGCGAGCGATATTTTCGATTGCGGGCAAATACGATTTTGAAAAAATATGCACTCAGATAGAAACTCTCTTTGGCTCAGAAAAAACTAAGAGCAAATCGCCTGTTTTTGAGACTGACTATACGCCGGGCTATGCGTATGAAAAATACGATGGTGCCCAGGTGCATATCGGTCTGATGTGTCCGACTGTCGGCCCGGAACACGAGAGCTATTATGATGTCAGGGTGGCAGTGGCGATACTGTCGGGCGGGATGAGTGCCAGATTATTTACCGAGGTTCGCGAAAAGAGGGGGCTTTGTTACGCCATTGGCGCAGGCTACAAATGTATTAAGGAGATGGCGGGGGTGAGCTGTTATGCGGGTACAACGCCTGAAAAGGCACAGGAAACATACGACGTTATAATCGCAGAATTCGGCAGGCTTGTCGCAGGTATCAGTGAGGAAGAGCTTGCCCGTGCAAAGGCGGGACTCAAAAGCGCATTGGTTATGCAAAGCGAATCGAGTTCAGCAAGGTCGATAAACGCCGGCAACGATTATCATATCCTCGGCAGAGTCAGGAGTCTGGACGAAATAAAAGAGCAAATAGAAAATGTTACCATCGAATCGGTAATGAAATTTTTGCGGGAAAACCCATTCGAGAAATTTACAGTTGTTACGATAGGCTCAAAAGAAATAAAAATATGAAATTCAAACAAAAAACATTGGATAACGGCCTTACGATAATAGGCGAGGTTAACGCCTCTGCCGTTTCAGCATCGGTCGGATTTTTCACCAGAACCGGTTCGCGGGATGAGATGCCAGAGGTCAGCGGTGTCAGCCATTTTCTTGAGCATATGCTTTTCAAGGGTACAGATAATTTAGCTGCTTTGGAAGTGAACGAGGCTTTTGACAAAATTGGCGCACAGTTCAATGCGTTTACAAGCTGGGAGAACACAGTTTATTACGCGGCTGTTTTGCCGGAATATCTGGCTGATGTTACAACACTTTGGGCAAAGCTTATGAGGCCGAGGCTTGGTGATGACGATTTCAATATGGAAAAAAACGTTATCAAGGAAGAAATTGCGATGTACAAGGATACGCCGCAATTTGAGGTTCTTGACCAGTGTTTCAGCCTTCACTTTGGCGACCATCCGTGCGGCAACAGCGTTCTCGGCACTAACGAAAGCATAGACGCTCTCACATCGGGCCAGATGAGGGATTATTTTAATCGCAGATATTCGCCGGGTAACATAACGGTGGCACTTGCGGGCAATTTTGAATTTGAAAAAATTTGCGACCTGCTGGCTTCAGCCTGTGGCGATTGGAAGCCGCAGCAGACAGACAGAGTTAGAGACTATTTTGCCGGGACGAGAAAGAAAGAATGCGTCGTTAAAGAAAATCTCGTTCGTGAGCATATTTGTCTTATTAGTCCATCGGTTTCGTATCAGGACGAGCGAGTCTTTGCCGCATCGCTTTTTGGGATGATTGTAGGTGATGATACCGGCTCGAGAATGTTCTGGGAATTGGTCGATACCGCGATAGCAGAGACCGCATCTTTGCAGTGCGAAGCGATGGACGGAGTTGGCGTTTTTTACAGTTACATTCGTACTTCGCCAGGAGCGGCAGATAAAGTGATGGGAATTGTCGAAAAGATTTTTACCGATGTAATCAAAAACGGCGTTAGCGAAGACGAACTGCAAAAAGCAAAGAACAAAATGCTCAGCAATATAACTATCAAAAACGAAGTGCCGATGGGCAGACTCATTGAACTTGGCTTTAACTGGGTTTATATGGATAAGTACGTAGCAGTTGCCGAGGAAGTGAAAAAAATAAAAGCCGTTACCACTGCTGATGTCGCTGAGATTGCCAGAGAATTTTCTCTTATGGGCTATAGTCGCTATTCAATTGGGCCAAAGTCGCGTTAGAGTTGGCAAAAGGCCTTGAAAAAAGTTAGTTAGCTGGTATAATGTCGTCCCTAAAGAATATGCTGTTTTGAGGGATGCTGAGATTATGGATAATGAGAAAAAAATTGACAGCCAGGATGCAGGCAAGCCGCAGGAGCAGGCTAATCCTAAGCAAGGTCCAGGCAAAATACCAGGTTATCATACAAGCAGTTTCGTAGCCCCTGACACTATGCCCGCATACGACCAGATTTTGAAGCAGGATGATGAGATTTTAACACCCCCAGCCGTTGATTCGCTCGCGAGCGGAGAATTCGTAAAAAATATGGTAGAAAAGCTCAGCGAAGCCCCGTCCAAAATTGCTTCCGGCAGTTCGATTCCACGTTTCGGGCTTGTTGGCGGGATTCTTTCGGAGGAAAGAAAACTTGCATCGCAGGGCAGAAACCGAAAAAAACCGGTTGCTCTGTCTGTCCCGCAGCCGCAACAGTCGCTAAAATCGCCGCAAAAAACAGAACCGCTTGCCAGACCTGAGCCGGTAGTGTTTAAACAGCCGAGCTTTTCGGCTCCGCCGCAATCGCCGCAGCATAGAATAATATCTGAGATAGTCGCAAAAGAAATTACGTTTCTTTTGGCTATGCCCTCGGTGATTTAGAAGCGAATTTGTTATTGACCGAGTTTTTGTGATAGAATCTTCGCGGCCATCTGTGGATTGGCAGAGCCTTTTGTGGCTTTTATAATCTGTCCCATTAAGAAACCGCTGGCCTTTTTACTCTTTTTGCCGCCAGCTTTAACCTCGGCGATTGCGTCCGGGTTGTTAGCCAGTACCTCATCAACAATTTTTTCAAGCTCGCCGGTATCATTTTTTTGCAGCAGGTTTTTTTCTTCAGCAATTTTTTCAGGTTCGTTTTCGCCGCCACTCATCTCAACTAATATGGTCTGGGCCGCGCTGGCACTTATCTGTCCCTCGCTGGCCATGACGCAGAGTTTGGCCAGAGCTTTCGGCAAAATACCAAGTTCCGCAACGCTGCAATTTTTTTCATTCGCCAGTTTCAGTCCTATTTGGGTCAGAAGGTTGCAAACACGTTTAGCTTCTGCGCCGGCTTTGACAGTTTCATCGAAAAATTCTGCCGTTGCTTTATCAGCGGTAAGCACACCGGCATCGTAGTCGCTTAGGCCGAACTGTTCAACGAAACGTTTCTGTTTTTGCAGGGGCAATTCACAAAGCCGGCTCTTAATTTTGCTGAGCCATTTCTCATCGACCTCTACCGGCACAAGGTCAGGGTCGGGGAAGTAGCGGTAATCGTGAGCCTCTTCCTTTTCTCTTTGCAGAACAGTTACGTTACGGTTGTCGTCCCAGCCGTAAGTGCTCTTATTGCCCATCACCATCGTCTTGCCGGTATCGATAAATTCGTCGAGCTGTCTGCGGGCTTCGTACTCGACGCTGCGCTGGAGCGCACGAAAACTGTTGAGATTTTTGACCTCGGTTATAGGCGTTCTATATTCGGTGCCGTCTTTTGTTATCGCCAGATTGATGTTCGGCTCAAAACGCATATGCCCTTTTTGCATATCAGCTTCGGAAATCCCAAGATAGCGAACAATCCGCTGAAGCTCTATCGCAAGTGCTCTCACTTCTGTGCCGCTGCTCAAATCAGGCTCGGTAACGATTTCCAACAGTGGTGTGCCGGCCCGGTTCAAATCCACTCTTGAAAAAGCATCTCCAGCGTGAATGTTCTTGCCAGCATCTTCTTCGAGATGAGCCCTGGTAATGCGAATCCTTTTGCTTGTGCCATCTTCGAGCGGTATTTCGATAAAACCTGTTCCGTTCAACGGCAGGTCGTACTGGCTGATTTGATAATTTTTCGGCAGGTCCGGGTAGTAGTAGCTTTTCCTGTCCCATTTTGTAAATGACGGAATTTCGCAATTTAGCGCCAAGCCAGCCAGCAGCGAAAACTCCACTGCCTGCTTATTCATCACCGGCAAAGCTCCCGGCATCCCGATACACACGGGGCAGACCCTGCTGTTGGCATCTTCGCCAAAACTCAAAGCGCAACCACAAAACATTTTCGTCTTTGTTGCCAACTGAACGTGAATTTCAAGTCCAACAATAATTTTATAATCTAAGTTTGTCATTTTAATTAACCATTAATTATTTAACTGCTTAATTAACCACGAATGCACACGAATAAACACTAATTTTTTAAAAACGTAATTATGGTTATAATACCCAAAATTACAGCAAGCAGGACTGATACAAATTTTAATACTCCATAAACATATCGCCAAAGTTTTTTCTTTGCAGAGACTGCTCTTTGCTCTTCTATGATATCTATTTTAATTTTAACAGCTTGTTTTGTATTTTCTCTTTTGTTATTAATCCCCACTTCAAAAATTTTACTTTGTGAAGCCAGCCCTGTCTGGACTAAAAAAACATTAGCAAATGGAACTAATTTTTTATATTCTTCATCAACAACCTTAGTTTTTTTTGCACTTTTCCAATCGGATAGTAGTAAAATCTTTTTTTAATGATTCGATGATAAAATCAATCAAGCCATCTATGTAGTCGTAGTCAGCGTGTAACTGCTTACCTATGCAAGCGGTAGAATTGTATAAACCACGGCTAATATGGTCTTGTACTATTTCTCCTTTTTTTTGTTTAAGATTCTGTTCGTTTGTTGAAGAGTAATTCTTTTTAAGCAAATCAATAATAGAATCAATCTTTTTTTTGTGTTTATTAGTGTTCATTCGTGGTCAATTAATAGCCATTAATTATAAAACAAGTCTTTTGTATTCTAATCTTGGTCTGCCGAAATTTATAATCAGTCCCAATTTAAACCCAGTTGCTTTTAGATAATTCAAAGTTTGTGCTTTATGAATACCCGTAATTGAATTTGTTGTTTTTAGTTCAAGTATTATTTTATTATCTATCAAAATATCAGCAAAATATTGGCCTATCACTTTTTCCTGAAAATAAACATCGGCAGGAGCTTGTTGTTTTGCTGGTATCTTTTCTCTCTCAAGCAACATCATCAGAGCGTTTTCATACACCTTTTCTAAAAAACCACATCCAAGCTCATTATGTACTTCAAGAGCCAATCCTGTAATCTTATAAGAAAGCTCTTTATAAATTATTTCATTAGTGTTCATTCGTGTTTATTCGTGGTTAAATTTGGCTGTTCCAAGTGATAATCATTTCTTTTTTCGAACATTCTCGCAATCCGCAGCAGTTTTGCTTCCTCAAAGGCCGGTGCGATTATTTGCAGGCCTATCGGCAATTTATTTGCATCGAAGCCGCAAGGCAGGCTAACAGCCGGTACGCCAGCGAGGTTGACCGCGATAGTGTAGATGTCGGCCATATACATTTGCAGCGGGTCGGCGGTCTTTTCGCCAATCTTAAAAGCCGTTGTCGGCGAGACCGGCATCATAATACAATCACATTTTTCAAAAGCCTTAGTAAAGTCGCCGCGAATAAGGTTGCGAACCTTTAGCGCTTTCAGATAGTACGCATCGTAATATCCGCTCGACAGGGCGTACGTTCCGAGCATAATCCTGCGTTTGACTTCTGCTCCGAATGCCTCATTACGCGATTTTGAATAAACCTCAACATAGTCGGCAGGGCTGTCTGTGCGATGGCCGTAATGAACGCCGTCATAGCGAGCCAGATTGCTCGAGGCCTCAGCGGTTGCGAGCAAATAGTAAGCCGCTATCGAGTAGTCGAAGTAGGGCATTTTGATTTCGATTATTTCGCTGCCCGCGTTTCTATAACAGTCTATCGCCTCTTCGATTTTATTCCGAACGTCCGGGTCAGCGGCGGCAATGAATTCCGGCACGATGCCGATTTTGAGCTTGTCTATATCATTTTCAATTCCAGCCAGATAGTCGGACACGGGAACGGTTTTTTCATCGATGCTGGTGCTGTCGTTTTCATCCTTGCCGGCAATGACGTTCATCATCAAAGCCGCATCGGCAACGTCGGATGTTATTGGTCCAATCTGGTCGAGGCTTGAGCCGTAAGCGACAAGTCCGAATCTGCTGACACGTCCGTATGTGGGCTTAAGGCCTACAACGCCGCAGAAACTTGCCGGCTGGCGTATCGAGCCGCCCGTATCGCTGCCCAGTGCGGCAAAGCACATTTTTGTTGCCATCGCCGCTGCCGAACCGCCGCTGCTTCCACCGGGTACACATCTGGTATCCCACGGATTGAAAGTTTGCTGAAGTCCTGAATTTTCGGTACTTGAGCCCATCGCAAACTCATCGAGATTTGCCTTGCCGATAATTACCGCATCGGCGGCGAGCAGTTTTTCGACTACCGTTGCGTTATATGGCGAATGAAAATTTTCGAGCATTTTAGACGCGCAGCTCGTCGGGCCAAACGTTGTACACATATTATCTTTTACGCAAATCGGGACTCCGGCCAGCAGCCCCGATTTTTCGTCGGCTGCGATTTTTTCATCGATTGATTTTGCCTTTGCCAGTGCATCATCTTTGAACGTGCTTATAAATGCCGCAATTTGCGGCTCGTGTTTTTCTATTTGAGAAAATATCGCCTCAGTCGCATCGGTGCTTTTAATGCTGCCGACAGCGATTTTGTCGCGAAGCTCTTTGCAGGTTAATTTTAGTAAATCCATAGCTGTCTATGCTCCCGAACCATCATCAAGAATTTTTGGTACTTTGAAGAATTCATCATCGTCGGCGGGGGAGTTGGCAAGGGCTTTTTCTGTCCCAAGAGACGGCTTGACAATATCCTCACGAAAAACATTCTTAACCGGCAGGCAGTGTGCCAGCGGCTCGACCGATTCGGTATCGACCTCGCTTAGCTTTTCTATATATCCAAGAATATCGCTCAGTTGGGTACTGAACTGCGATAGTTCTTCTTCGCTCAGAGCAAGCCGGGCAAGTTTGGCAACCTGTCGCGTGCGGGCAATATCGATTTTGTTTTCGCTCATAATTTAGATTCTCATAATAAAAAAAGCGAGACTCGAAAAAGCCTCGCTTTGTAATTTACTTGTTTTCCAAAATTTATCAACCATCAATATGTGTTTTACACATTTTCGGGATTGTAATCACGTTTCATAGGCTTTACAACAAGGCCCATTCTGATAGCCTTTGCAGAGGCCCTTATACGGCAGACTTTGCCGTCAATAACAGCGCGGACTTTCTGAACGTTGGATTTGAATTTACGTTTTGTAACGCCGGTGGTCTTTTTGCCGACACCACCGAGGTATTTGGCTTTACCGCGTCTGGCGATAGTATTGCCGCTAACCGTTTTTTTACCAAGAAAATGACAAACTCTTGACATAGCTAAACTCCGAATATCGCCCGCTATCGGGCTAAACACATTTATAAACGCTTCAAAGCCTCACAAATATACTGGTTTATCAGTTCTTTGCAAGGCTAAAGTCATTGAATTTTTGCAAAACCTGCCTATTTCCGAGGAAATTCTTGATTTAGGACGGAAAACCGCTACTATCGAACGGATGAAAAAACCAGAAATAAACAAAAAGACAGTGCTGATAACGGGTTGTTCGAGCGGTTTCGGGCTTTTGACTGCTGTAACAGCCGCAAAAGCGGGCCTTGCGGTTATCGCCACAATGCGGAATCCTGACAAAGCCGCTCGGTTAAAACAGGCCCTGGCTGACTCTGGCACATCAGCGATAATCGACACGCTCGATGTTACGGATCCGGCTCAGATAAAATCAATCATCGAAAAATATGGTCCCATAGATATTTTAGTGAATAACGCCGGAATTCTGATGGGCGGCTCGTTCCTGACTCTGACCGATGCCGAGGCAAGGGGCGTTTTTGAGACCGATTATTTCGGCGCAGTCGAACTTACCAGGCAGGCAGCGGCAGGGATGATTGAGCAGAATTCCGGTATGATTATCAATGTCGCCTCGCTGGCCGGCAGGGTGGGACACTTGTTCAACTCGGCCTACGGCGCAGCCAAGCACGCCCTCATTGGTTTTTCGAGGTCGATTCGTCTGGAACTAAAACCTTTCAATATCAAGGTTGTTTCGGTCGAGCCGGGCTATCACAAAACCGGCGTTATCGGCAACAACGCGAACCTTTCGGAAAATTTTCACGACCGTAAATCGCCGATGTTTTCTTACAACCGGGGCTTTTTTAAATTGATGACCAAAGAGGTAATTCCACGTGCAGGCGACCCGCAAAAAGTTGCCGATAGAATTGTCAAAATTATGCTCTCGAAAAAACCAAAATCACATTACATAATCGGCAAGGACGCGAAAATTGCGACGTTTTGTCAATGGCTGGGATTGCTCGGACTGCTGGAGAAAATAACGTATGGCAAGCTGCTGCGAAACACCGAACGTGCGATGAAAAAGAAACGATAGAGTACTTTACTCGGCTAAATGGCGGACAATTCCAAGTCGCCGAAGTGCAACTATGTCCGCCTTTTGCGGCGTGTCGGCAGGATTTAAGCGGTAGTCGATGTCCATCAGCTCGATAAATTCGGAAGTGTAATCCTTCAAAACGCCCACAATCTCCAGGATTTTGTCGCCTTTCACCAGTTCGAGAACAACCATTTTGCCGATATGCTTTTCCAGCAAAGGTTCGTAGGCTGTGCCGACCGACGTGGCGATTTCCTGTTTTATCTGCGAAACGTATTTGTCCTGACTCGTCAGCATCGTCCCTGCCGGCGTAGTTTTTTTTGCGTGTGTTATCAAAACATTGATAACTTCCATAATCGAATCACGAATAGCCTTAAAAACATTTTTCGTCCTTCGCCCAAGCCGTCGGAAAGATCCCGGGTGGTAGGTTCTATTGAGGTCGCAATCCCTTCTCTTTTTGTCAGCGGCATTTAGCTGGTGGTGAAATCGCAACAAAGCCTGTATGTTGGAGTATTCCTGCTTGTAGAGTATATAGCTGGTTTCGTTATGGCCGTCTTCGTCTTTGTATGTCGCATCGTAAACCAGTTCGAGTCCTGTGTTTTCCGGCCGTAACTTTCCCCAGACAGCTTTGCCCGCAGTCAGCTCGACTGTAACCGAGTAGCCCGCGAAATCTTTCAGGCATCTATCTATCTGCCTTCGTTTTATGAACGCCCCTACAACTGTCGCAAGGACAATAAAAATAACCGTTATAGCTAATGTGTTTTCAAACACGCCGATTCCTCAAAATGCGTTAATGCTGTAATGATGCCGGCATTATTTCCCAGCCATTTTAGCACTTTCAACAGTATTGTACATCAGCATTGTTATCGTCATCGGGCCGACACCGCCGGGTACAGGGGTAATGTATGATGCTTTTTCTTTAATTGCTTCAAAATCGGCATCGCCCACTAATCGATACCCTTTTTTCTTTGTTGCGTCTTCGACACGATTTACGCCCACATCGATAACAACCACTCCGTCTTTTACCATATCCGCGGTAACGGTGTTGGGAAAGCCTGCCGCTGCGATAACGATGTCAGCTCGCCGGGTGTGGGCAGCGATGTCCTTGGTGCGGGTATGGCAGATGGTAACGGTAGCGTTGCCGGTTTCGGATTTTTGAATCAGCATATTAGCCAGCGGCTTGCCTACGATATTGCTCCTGCCTACGATGACTACCTCAGCGCCTTCGAGCTTAACGCCCGTGCGCATCAGTAATTGCACTATGCCGTGCGGCGTGCAGGGCAGAAAGGCTTTGTCGCCCACGACCATTTTGCCAACGTTGGTCGGGTGGAAGCCGTCAACATCTTTGTCCGGGTCGATAGCCAGCAGAACCTTTTGCTCATCAATATGTTTCGGCAAAGGCAGTTGAACGAGTATGCCGTTAATTTTCGGGTCGTTGTTCATCTTATCGACCAGAGCTAACAGTTCCTCTTCCGTTGTTTCTGCCGGCAGGCGGTTATCGTCTGAGTATATGCCCGCTTCGTCGCAGGCTCTTTCTTTGGCAGTAACGTATGACATTGAAGCCGGGTCTGCCCCGACGAGTATCACTCCCAGCCCCGGGGTTATGCCCTTTGCTTTGAGAGTTGTTACTTCATTTTTTAACTCAGCCCGAATCTCCGCCGCGATTTGTTTGCCGTCAATAATTTTTGCTGCCATTTAATGCTCCGTAATAATTGAAAATTTTAAAACAATCCTTTAACTTTTCCGGTTTCGACATCGACATCTATCCTTCTGTAAGCAGGGTTCGAGGCAGTTCCGGGCATAAGTTTTATCCCGCCGGCAACCGGCACAACGAATCCAGCACCTTTATATACCATAATATCGGAGATTGGTAAAGTCCAACTCCTTGGCCTGCCCTTTAGCCTCGGCTCGTGCGAAAGCGACAGGTGGGTCTTGACCATACAGGTTCCGAGCGTTACTGTTGCAGGGTCGGCTTGCAGTGCTTTTAGCTTTTCAAGAGCGTCTTTGCTGTATTCGACACCATCAGCTCCGTAAATCTCTTTTGCCAGCAGTTCGATTCTTTTATCGAGCGGTGTTTCGAGTTCGTAGAGGAATTTAAAATCGTGTTCTTCTTCGCAGGCCTGGACGACAGCTTCAGCAAGTTCGACTGCTCCGGCACCACCTTTTAACCAATGCTCGCTGAGTGCCGCATAAGCGCCGCTGGCAATCGCGATTTTTTTCACGAGTTCAATCTCTGCTTTCGTATCGGTGTAAAAATTGTTTATGCAGACCACCGGACGTACGCCGCTCTTTTTGACAATTTCGATATGCGCAACGAGATTTTCACAGCCCTTTTCGAGCAGCCCCAGATTCTCTTTAGTGTACTCTTCACTCAGTGGTACTCCCGGCTTAACGTCCGGCCCGCCGCCGTGCATTTTGAGCGCACGAATTGTTGCGACTATTACTACCGCGTTTGGTTTTAGCCCCGACATTCGGCATTTAAGGTTCCAGAATTTTTCAAAGCCGATGTCAGCACCGAATCCGCTTTCGGTTACGTGGTAATCGGCAAGAGCCGTCCCAAGTTTATCGGCGATGACCGAGCTTTGGCCGATAGCGATATTCGCAAATGGCCCCGCGTGAACGAATACCGGCTGTCCCTCAATGGTTTGCAGCAGGTTCGGGTTCATCGCATCGACCAGCCACGCCGTCATCGCTCCATCAACTTCAAGGTCGGCAGTTGTTACGTCTTTGCCTGAACGGCTTTTTGCGACGACTATTTTACCCACTCTTTCTCGCAGGTCTTTGAGGTCATTCGCCACAGCAAGTATAGCCATAAGCTCGCTTGAGACTGAAATTGCGAACCCGGACTCGGTTTCAAGCCCGTCCATCTTGCCGCCTTTGCCGATAGTTATATTGCGAAGAGCCTGCGCACAAAAATCCATCACCCACTTAACCTGCACTGTTTCCGGGTCGATGTCGAGCCTTTTAAGACCGCTCTTGGCCAGCCGTGCATCGTCATAATTATTTTCGTGTTGCATCCTGCTCGTTAGCGCAACCATCATCAGGTTGTGCGCGTTTGTTATCGAATCGATGTCGCCGGTAAGACGAATCGAAAAAGGTGTCAGCGGTATGCACTGGCTCAGACCGCCGCCCGCTGCCGAGCCTTTGATATTGAATGTTGGCCCGCCGCTGGGTTGGCGAATTGCGCCGGCAACATTTTTGCCGATTTTTGCCAGCCCCTGGACAAGGCCGATTACCGTTGTTGTCTTGCCTTCGCCAAGCGGCGTAGGCGTAATTGCGGTAACATCGATATATTTTGCTCTTTGCTTTTGTTTGCCGAGCCTTTGCAGCACTTTTTTGTAATCGATTTTTGCCAAATCTCTGCCGTGAGGTATCACCTCATCGGGCGTTAGGCCCAGCCCGGCAGCGATTTCGTCAATTGGTTTTGCGGTTCGCTCCGAGGCTTGGGCGATTTCCCAGTCCTGCATTTTTGTCGGGTCAAGTTTCATATACACTCCTGCTGGATAAAAACATCAAATAATTTGCTAAAATTCTCGATATTGCTATTTTCGCCTAAAAAGGGCAGTTTTTATATAATGGATAGGCTTTTATTTTTTATTATCCTGCTGTTTGGGTGATAGTTGGGGTTTTTGCGCATAAAAAAAGCCCCGGTTTTGCCAGGGCTTCAAAATCAATGGCGTAATTATTTTTCATCTAAAATTTCAAGGCATTTGAACTTTTTGCCTTCCATAAATTCCAGGCTCGCACCGCCGCCAGTCGAGACGTGGCTAACGCGATTTTCGAGTCCGAGAATTTTGATAGCACTTGCACTGTCCCCGCCGCCGATGATACTCACTGCGCCGCTGTCAGTCGCATCGGCTACCGCGTTTGCCACCGCCTTAGTACCAACATCGAAAGGCTCCAACTCGAACACGCCCATCGGGCCGTTCCAGGCAACGGTTTTCGCGTCAGCAATTTTCTCAATGAACAACTTAACTGTTTCCGGGCCGATGTCGAGTCCTTCCCATTCGTCAGGAATATCGCCTGTAACAACTTTGTTCTCAGCATTGGCTTTGAACTCCGTTGCGATAACGGTATCGACCGGCAGAATCAGCTCGCAGCCTTTATCAGCGGCCAGCTTTACCAACTCGCTTGCTTTATCGACAAAGTCATTTTCGCAAAGGCTGTCGCCGACGGTTTGGCCGGCAGCTTTGAAGAATGTATAAGCCATCGCTCCGCCGATTAAAATGCGGTCAACTTTTCCGATGAGGTTTTCGATAACGCCGATTTTGTCCGAAACTTTCGCTCCGCCAAGAATCGCGACGAAAGGCTTCTGCGGATTTTCAAGAGTTTCGCCGAGGAATTTCAATTCCTTCTCAATCAAAAATCCCGCAACCCTGTCCTTGCCCTCCATCTGGCAAGGCACGGTGTACATACTCGCATTGTCGCGGTGTGCAGTTCCAAAGGCATCGTCAACATAAACGTCCGCCAACTCCGCAATCTCAGCGGCGAAATCGTCTTTGGCTTTTCGCAGTTGCGTATCTTCGGCAGCGGCCTTGTCCTTAATGGTTTCTTCCGAATGAAAACGCAGGTTCTCAAGCAGCATACAATCGCCAGCGGCCAGCGCGGCGGCCTTTGCTTTGACTTCATTGCCAACGCAGTCATCAGCGAAAATAATTTTCTTGCCGAGCAATTCGCCCAGCTTTATAGCAACCGGCTTTAGCGAAAATTTAGCATCCGGCTTGCCTTTTGGCCTGCCCAGATGGCTCATAAGAATCAGCGAAGCGCCGCTGTCGAGAATAGTCTTAATTGTGGGCAGAGCCTTAACGATGCGGTCGTCGCTGGTTATGTTCTGGTTATCATCAAGCGGAACATTGAAATCGACCCGCATCAAAACTTTTTTGCCCTGTACGTTAATATCAGCAATAGTTTTCTTTGCCATTTTTACCTCATCATATTGAAATTAAAAAAAGAAAGCCCCCAGTCGTTATCGACCGGGGGCTTTTGAAATACCGATTAAAGTGCGGCCAGCTTTTTGATGATATCGACGGTGCGGTTTGAGTAACCCCACTCATTATCGTACCAGCTAACGACCTTAATGAAGTTGCCCATTGTCATTGTGCAAAGCGAATCGAAGATGCTCGAATTTGTGTTGCCGATAATGTCAGAACTTACGATAGGCTCATCACAATAATTCAGAATACCCGCCAGAGGGCCGGCAGCGGCGGCTTTGACAGCGTTGTTTACGTCTTCGACGGAAACATCTTTGCCCAGCTCTGCCGAGAGGTCAACACAACTGCCCGTAATAACAGGGACGCGAAGTGCATAGCCATCGAGCTTGCCGTTAAGGTCGGGAATAACTTTGCCGACAGCGGCAGCGGCACCGGTGGTTGTTGGAATAATGTTCTGAGCAGCGGCACGAGCACGGCGAAGGTCAGAGTGAATCATATCGCAAACGCTCTGGTCATTTGTATAGCCGTGAACGGTTGTCATCAAAGCTCTTTTGATGCTGAAGGATTCGTGAAGAACCTTAGCCAAGGGTGCCAGGCAATTTGTTGTACAGCTTGCGTTTGAAACACAAAGCGTATCAGCTGTAATGAGGTTGTCGTTAACGCCCATAACGCAGGTTGCGTCGATAGCGTCTTTTGCGGGAACGGTCAGAACGACTTTCTTTGCGCCGGCTTTGATGTGGTCGCCGTAACCGCCCTTAGGCGATTCTTTGGTTCTGAAAATGCCGGTAGCTTCTACAACAACGTCAACTTTCATAGCGCCCCAGGGCAGCTCAGCAGGATTTCTCACTGCCAGAACTTTGACTTCTTTGCCGTCAATAACGATAGCGTCTTCTTTACCTTCGATGGTGCCGTTGTAAACGCCCATAGTTGTATCATATTTGAACAGATGAGCCAGAGACTTAGCAGGTGCCAGGTCGTTGATTGCTGCCAGCTCGACGTCGGCATCTTTCATAATAATTCTTGCTACCGCTCTGCCGATTCTGCCAAAGCCATTAATTGCTACTTTTGTCGCCATTTTTAAAGCTCCTTTTTTTTGAAAAGTTAAGGTTTATTTGATTATTTTGGTTATAAAGCAAGTGTTTTCTGATATTTGCGAGGACTGAACCCGGATACAAAAACCAGCGGAATCGGCATTCTATTTATAGATGGCGGGGGTGTCAAGTATTTATTTGGCCGTATTTTGGGCGGGGGCTATTGTATTCGACCCCTTGCGGGGTCGGGGCGTGCGAACAGGGATAAAAGGGGTTGTTATTACGCATATTTGGCGGTAAAATATAAACCATAGAATTTTTAGGAGATTGATATGCAAAAAATTATACAAATAGCCATATTAGTTGTCATAGTGATATCAATGGCCGTTTACGCAGATTCAAACGACATTCCCAAAACGCCTGATTCAAATGGTATAGAAAAAGTGGTGGTACAAACGCCGGTAAAAATCGAATCCGGCGGCAAGGAAAGTGTATCAGTTCGGAGTGAGGCCGAGCGTCTTAAAATTGAAAATACGATAATGCAACATGGAATTAAGGCGTATGAAAAATCAGTAAATGATTTGCGATGGGCATTGGGCGCTTTAGTGGCTGTGGCTTTGGCGGTACCGAGTATTTTGGTTTTTAAAAATAGCCGTGAATATAAAGACGCTCTGCGAGATGCCAAAGATGCAGGAAAAGAAGCAAGAGATTCAGCCGAGGGGGCCAGAGACTGGGAAGAGAAAGCACAAGGGAAATTTCGGGAAATTGATAAGAGGGCAAAAGAAAAACTGGACGAGATAGATAGTGCTGCAAAAGAGCGAGACAAAAAGTCTGAAGATAAAATTAAAACAATTGTTTCCAAAAAGTTGAGAGAGTTTTTGTCAGAGACCGAAAAGCAAAGAAAGATAAGTGAGTTATCATTCTTGGGTGTTACATTGTTGTCTCAAACAAAAAACAAAAAAGGTAATGAGAAAGAAAACCTTTTGAAAGATGCGAAAAAAAAGTTTTTGCAGGCCGAAGATATTAAAGAAGGAAGTGAGGCATATAATCTTGCCTGTGTAGCGGGGATGAGGAAAGATAAAGAAGAATGTAAAAGATGGTTGAAGGTCGGAGAAAAGGCAGGGATGTTGACGACAATAAAACATGCAATGAAAGATGAAGATTTAAAAGAATATTGGAATGAAGAGTGGTTTAAGAAGATAAAGTGGAAGGGATAATGAGGATAGATTCCTCCGCGTTGGTCGGAATGACAAGGAAACCGCGTAGCGGTTAATAATAATAGCCCCGTGTGAGCGAAGCGAAAATCGGTGTAAATCCGTGTCTAAAAAAAACGGGGGGAACGGAAAATGCGGATAAAAATACAGAGCAGGCCGAGGCTAAAGTTATACCCCGGGGCTGCTCTGTTTATCATTCTATATTACTATTCGATTGGCTATTTGCTTTTGATGTGTTCGGGGTCGGCAGCGGCCTTTTCTTTCTGAATGGCATCATAAACTTCTCTGCGATGAACCGCTATCGATTTTGGAGCGGTAATGCCTAGGCGAACTTTATCGCCGCGAACATCAACGATAGTTATCTCGATGTCATCGTTAATCATTATGGACTCATTTTTTTGTCTGCTCAGGACTAACATTTGTGACTCCTTTCAGCACAGCTAAATCCAATTTCTTTCACTTTACATTATCAGATACGAAATTGGCCCGCTGTCTGTTTCATTGTCCTTCATTAAATTGCCACTTTTATATCTTTTTTGGCTCAAAAACCCCATTTTTTGAGGTAATATCTTTTTACAGAATACTATTCGGCCATTTTTGGGGGGTAAAATAACTAAAAAGTAGCAAGAAATGATAAAAACTGAGAGGTTTTTGGTAAAAGAGGTGATATTTCAACTTTTCGGCATTATTGTACCGGTTTTGCACGTTTTTTGTACTTATTACCCATTGCGGGGTGGTAGAGTGCCTAATCCTGAGTTGTTCGCCACGTATGGAATCTTGCGGCGAGCCAGTAGCCTAAAATCGCTCCTAATGGGCCAAAAGCGGCGATTTGCACCGGCAAAACAGCGGCGGCAGGTCTTACAAAGAACATTGCCGGCCAGGTGCTGCTCATATACTCAGCGATTTCTGGATTGCCGTATTTCATTGTCGTATAATAAGTTAGCGGGATAACTGCCAGAGCCGACCATAAAAAATCGCTTCCGAAAGCAATTTTGGCTAAAAATGCCGCGACCGCAAAGCCGGCGATTATCGCCAGTGCGATTTGTTTGTTGCCTGGATTGCCGTAAACGTTGCCCATTTGGGCATCGAAATAGCTTACATCGCGGGCTAAAAGGCAGATGATTCTGTCTGCGACGAAAACCGTGCCGCAAACCGCGATTACGACCACCAAAAAGAAGGGCAATTTGAAGGCAGGTTTGAATTTGTCCTGTGTTACAGGGCGGGTATGCGAGATTACTTTACTCATCGCCAGCGAGCCGAGGTAGCCGGCAGCGGCGATGGACAGCCAGACGAAGCCCTCTAATTGCATCGACGAATAGGCTTCTACTCTTGCGGCAGAGGAGGCAGAGCCTTGAAAGACGCTTGCCAGCGAGCCGGTTTTGATAGCCCAAAAGCACATCCCCGCAGGGGCGGCGATAGGGCCGATTTGCCTGCCGAAAGGCGTTGCTATTGCTGCCGCAGCCAGGCCTGCTAAAAACGCCAGACCGCAACAGTAGCCGATACTGATGATTGTAATGTTGCCGCTGACGAGTCCTGTCGGGTCCATCGGATTTAGCGGAGCGATGAACCGTTCGCCCAAAATCCCGACAAGGCAGATGCCGATTGCCAGAGCCGAAGCGATTCGCAATCTCATTATCCAGGATAGTTCAAGTTCGTTATTTTCCATAAGGCCTTTGATGATAGCTTAATACGTTCTCCAGTCAAATAAAAACCTGATTGAGCGGCCATTTTGTTTGCTTGTCATAGCCGCTCAAAGAATATAGAATGCAGAAGATAGGAGACGGAAGATAGAAGGGTAGGAAATGTTTGAATCGAAATTTATAGTTCTGGATGGGCCTGACGGCTGTGGGAAATCTACGCAGGCGAGGCTGCTCGCTGAGTATATTCATTTAGCTGGTGTTGAGGTTGCTCTGTTTCGTGACCCGGGTTCGACCGTTATCGGCGAAAAAATCCGCGAGATTCTACTCGATACCGGCAATGTCGCGATGAGCGACAGAACCGAACTTCTGCTTTATATGGCGGCAAGGGCG
The DNA here is from genome assembly GCA_021108375.1 of Anaerohalosphaeraceae bacterium. Taxonomy (GTDB): domain Bacteria; phylum Planctomycetota; class Phycisphaerae; order Sedimentisphaerales; family UBA12454; genus JAIORA01. The sequence continues at coordinate 18,195 of JAIORA010000003.1, read as the reverse complement.
CAGCTATATGCCGAGTGTATCGTCCCGGCACTGGCGCAGGGCAAATGCGTTATTCTCGACAGATGGGTCTCAAGCACGTGCGCGTATCAGGGTTTTGCGGGCGGGGTTGGGGTTGAGAGAGTAATAGATATTGCGGAGCATTCTTTGGAGAGAGTCTGGCCAGATGTTACAGCGATTCTCGATGTTGGACTCGAGACAAGTGCCTCCCGGATGAATCGTGAGCTTGACAGAATGGAGCAGAAGGGCTGCGATTATCACAATAAGGTTCGGCAGGGCTTTCTCGATTTCGCACGGCAGAGAAAAGATGTGATAATTATCGATGCGCACGAAACAATAGAAACTGTAAATGCCAATGTCATTGCAGGGGTTGAGCAATTTTTTAAGAAATTATAAAGAATGAATTTATCTGATATATTTTGTCAGGAGCGGTCTGTTGAGGCTCTTCGGCAGGCGTTTGGCTGCGGGAGGGTTGGGCACGCGTATATTTTTGCCGGTGCCAATGGCATTGGCAGATTTGCCACGGCCGGTGTGTGGACAAAATTGCTGCTGTGCGAATCGCCGACAAGCGAAAATGAGCTTTATGATTCCTGTGGTAAGTGCCAATCGTGCATAGCTTTTGAGGCGGGAGCGCATCCCGATTTTAATCACGTCTATAAGGAGCTTGTACAGTTTACGAAAAATCCGGCGAATCGGAAAAAGATACCGATAGATTTGCCTATCGACGTGATTAGGGAGTTTGTGATTGATAAGGTTTTTCAGAGGCCTTCACTTTCGCAGACGAAAGTTTATGTTATCAGTGAGGCGGAGAAACTTAATGCTTCGAGCCAGAACGCTTTGCTTAAAGTTCTTGAAGAGCCGCCCTCATTTTGTTTTATAATCCTGCTTTGTACAAGGCTTGAAGCTCTGCTGCCAACGACTCAGTCGCGGTGTCAGATTATTCGTTTCGGGCCGATCTCGCAGGAGAGGATAGTTGAAAAACTTTCTGGTGATGTGCCGGAAGCAGAGGCGAGATATTGGGGGCGTTTTACTGAGGGCAGTCTTGGCGGGGCGATTAGTTTTTCGCAGTTAGCGGATGAGAAAACTTCGTTTTACGAATTCAAAAAATCTCTTGTGGAAAAGCTGGCTCGTTTCGAGCTGGCCCAGGCTGTCGATTTTGCGCAGTGGATAATTGCCGGCGTAAAAACGACTTCTGATATTTGGGCTAAGAAGAATCCCAATGTAAACACTTCGGATATTAAAAGGCAGACTCAGAAAGCGGTTATCTCGATGATTATATCGGCGTTTGCTGACGCGATGAAAGCAGGGTTTGTTTCAGCGGAAGATTTTATAAATTTCGACCAGGCTCAGCAGATAATGGTGCTCGCCGAGCGGTTCGGGGCCGAAGGAGCATCGGAGCAGATTTCCAAATGCTATGAGGCGATTAGCTGGATAGAGGCATCGGTGAACGAGAAGCTGATTTTTGAACACCTGTTGCTAAATTTTGTATCTTCTGCTACAATCGCGGGTTAATAAAGGGTAGAGGTTCCCTAAAGTTGAATTAGGATTCATATGAACGGAAAAGAGCAGAAACATAAACATTCGTCGGCGGACAAGAAGATGCTTGTCAGTTATGGCAAGATGGGGCTTCTCGGCTGGTTTACGCATAACGAGAAGACTCTGCCAAAATCCAAATCCAAGATTATGATAAAGACCGAACGAGGTCTGGAGATTGGTAAGATTGTTGGCCGGTTTTGTTATAAATCGGGTACTTTTAAGAAAGACCCGAAAGAGGTACTCAATTATTACGGGCCTTGTCAGAAGGAGAGTCCCATCGCCTCTGGCGGGAAGTTTGTTCGCTACGCAACCGAGCAGGACCTTAGCGAAGAGTGGCATATCAATATCGGTGCTAAAGATGAGCTTAAGAAATGCGCCCGGTTCATAAATGAAATGAAGCTCGCGATGAAGCTTGTCGATATCGAGCACGTTTTCGGCGGTGAGCGAATAATTTTTTACTTTACAGCCGAGGACAGAGTCGATTTTAGAGAGCTTGTCAAGAGGTTGGCCAAGGAGTATCAGACCAGAATCGAGATGCGGCAGGTCGGCTCGCGCGACGCGGCCAAGATTGCTGCTGATATTGAAACCTGCGGACAGCCTTGCTGTTGCGGACGCTTTCTTAAAATTTTGAAGCCTGTGAATATGAAAATGGCTAAGTTGCAGAAAGCAACGCTTGACCCTTCAAAAATTTCGGGATATTGCGGTCGGCTCAAATGCTGCCTCCGGTACGAGGATACGACCTACAGGGAATTGAGCAAACGTCTGCCAAAAAAGAGAGCGACGGTTAAAACGCCGCACGGCAGCGGTATTGTGATTGATACCCAGCTTTTGACTCAGCTTGTTTCGGTGAGAATAGAGGACGGGTCGGTGATTGCTGTGGGGGTTGAGGAAATAGAGATTATTGATTCTCCGGTGCGGAGCGATTCAAACAGGAATAACGGTCCCGCAAATCACGGCGATAGACCTGCCAAGCGGAATAACAGTGCTAATCGCGTCTCTGCAAGGGGCAATCGTAATAAAGGCGAGCAAGGCAAAGGCAATAACAATGGCAGCAGTGAAAAGCAAAAGGAAAAGCAATAGCGGATGAGAAAGATATTAGTTACATCAGCACTGCCATATGCTAATGGGCCAATTCATATGGGTCATCTCGTTGAATATATTCAGACGGATATTTGGGTGCGTTTTCAAAAGGCGGTCGGGAACGAGTGCCTTTATTTTTGTGCCGATGATACGCACGGCACACCGATTATGCTTAGGGCTCGCAAGGAGGGGGTTAGTCCGGAAGAGCTGATTGCCAGGGCGCACCCGGAGCATAAAGCTTCCTTTGATTCGTTTGGTATTGAGTGCGATAATTTTTATACGACGCATTCGGATGAAAATGCCGAGTTCAGCACAACGATTTTTAATCGGCTTAAAGAGGCCGGTGATATTAGAACAGACGAAATTGAGCAGGCGTATTGCCGGCGTTGTGGAATGTTTTTGCCGGACAGGTATATTATAGGCACTTGCCCGAAATGCAAATCGGCCGATCAGTATGGCGATTCGTGCGATAGCTGCGCGGCAACCTATCACGCAACCGATTTGATAGATTCGCGATGTGCGACCTGTGGGGCGAAGCCTGCCACGAAAAAAAGCGTTCACTATTTTTTCAAGTTGAGCAATTACGCTGACTTTTTGAAAAAATTTATTGCTGATGGCTACACGCAGAAGACGATTGCTAATAAGCTGGATGAATGGCTTGTGGCGGGACTGAAAGATAGGGATATTTCGCGGGATGGGCCTTACTTTGGCTTTAAGATTCCCGGTGAAGATAATAAGTATTTCTATGTCTGGCTCGATGCACCAATTGGATATATGGCCAGCTGCAAGAATTATTGCGATGCGAACGGTTTGGATTTTGATAAGGTCTGGGGTTCTGAAGAATATGAGCTTTACCATTTTATAGGTAAGGATATTGTGAATTTTCACGCGTTGTTATGGCCTGCAATGTTGAAGGGGTCTGGTTTCAGGCTGCCAAATAAACTTTTCGTGCACGGCTTTTTAACGGTTAACGGCGTAAAGATGAGCAAGAGCAAGGGCACTTTCATTAAGGCCGACACTTACGCCAAACACCTTGAGCCGGAGTATTTGCGGTATTATTACGCAAGCAAGCTCAACAGCAGCGTTGAGGACATCGATTTGAATCTGGCGGATTTCGAGGCAAAAATAAATTCCGACCTCATCGGCAAGTTGGCTAATCTTGCTTCACGATGTGTGCCGATGCTGGTTAACAAACTCGAATCCAAACTTGGCTGTCTGGACGAGCAGGGGGCAGAGCTTATTGAAAAGCTGGCAGAGGCAAAGGAGAAAATCGTTGCAGATTTTGAAGGGCTTAATTTTGCCTCTGCAATAAGGACGATTGCTTCGCTGGCTGATGAGGCCAATCGCTATGTCGAAAATAATCAGCCTTGGGCGACTATTAAAACTGATACGGAAAAGACCCGTGCGACACTTACAGCGGCTCTTAACGCAATGAGGATATTGACGATTTATCTCAAGCCTGTGCTTCCGAATTTTGCCGCAAAGGTCGAGCGGATATTGAGTATCGCCCCGTTGAGTTTTGCTGATGTTGGAAGTGTTATCGAAAATCACAAGATTAACGAATATGTAAGATTAGCCGAAAGAGTCGATTCTAAAAAGGTAGAAGCTATGTTAGAAGAAAGTAAAAACGAACAGGCCGCTGAAGGGCCGGTTGAAAACGCGGAACCGGTCGCCGCTGAAGCCGGACTTGACGAGCCACTGACGGCCGAATGCACAATAGATGATTTTGTTAAGGTCGATTTACGCGTGGCGCAAATAGCCAGTGCCGCCGCGGTTGATGGGGCGGATAAGTTGCTGGCGATAGAGCTGGATTTGGGGCCGGTAACGAAAAATGTTTTTGCAGGGATAGCCAAAGCATACAAGCCCGAAGAGTTAGTTGGTCGCAAGGTTATCTGTGTTGCCAATTTGAAGCCGAGAAAAATGCGTTTCGGCGTTTCCGAAGGTATGATTCTGGCGGCCGGGCCTGGCGGAAGTGATATATTTATTCTCAGCCCCGACGATGGAGCGCAGCCCGGACAGAGAGTACATTAAAATGGCTAACGCAAAATGAAGCATAGCATAGAGGAAATTGCCGCTCTCGATGGTCGATACAGTGTTGGCGTGATGTACTTCGTTCACGAGGGTTTATCGCACGCCGTACAAAAGCACAACGCCTGTGATACGGGTGAGAAGCCGCGTCATATTACTGGCCAGCAGTTGTGCCGCGGTCTGGCAGAATATGCGGGGAGCAAATGGGGCCGACTTGCCAAGGTTGTACTGAATTATAACGGCATAAAAACTACCCGTGATTTTGGCGAGGTTGTTTATGCCCTCATTTCGCACGGGTGGATGAGTGCTCAGGAGCAGGATGCGATAACAGATTTTGATGATGTCTATGATTTTGAAGATGTTTTCGAAAAGCAGTTTAAGTTTTCAAATTAACCAATTGCGATTAGTTTTTGCGCTGTCAAACAAAGTCCCGAAGGGACGAAGCATTATTAGCCCGCAGAGCCTGCCCTGAGCGAAGTCGAATGGGTCTTGTCCTGCGGGTACCTGCAAATTGTTTATCATTTTCCCATCGTATAGAAGCCGAGCGACGTAAGTCGCTGGAATACTTTTTGTCATTGCGAGGTCGTGCTTTTTATTAAAAGTCCATCCCGATTTACCGGGATTCCTCAACTCAAAACTAAGGACTCAAAACTATCCTTTGCCGTGGCAATCTCAATCTTACGAATGGTTTATGTTTTACATATTACCGTTTAGCCGTCGCGGCCTGCCCGACGGTTCGTGCTTACGAATGGTTTATTGCATTAACACCGACTTTGTCATTTCGACCAACGTGGAGAAATTTGTTTAGCCTCGGCCGGTACGGCCGAGTTATTTAGCCCCCTGATTCATCAGGGGGTTTCAGTTAGCCCCACATTTACAAATGTGGGGTTGTTGTCATTGCGAGCGCAGCGCGGCAATCTCGTTTTTAAAATCTGTGTCTAAATTTTTGTGTCTTTGTGCCTTCGTGGCTAATTTTCTTTGTCATTCCCGCGAAAGCGGGAATCCATTTTTCTGTATTTCTTTTTTAAATCAGTGCAATCCTTCGGCTAGGCTCAGGACAAGCCTGCGAAATCAGTGTTTAAATAATCTGTGTAAATCCGTGTCTAAAAAACTTCGTGCCTTAGTGGCTAATAAAAACTCTGTGTTCTCAGTGTTTAAAAGTCCATCCCGATTTATCGGGATTCTATCTTCATATCATCAAAGCAGGCGGGCGTGTTCGCTTTCAGGATATTGTAAATTTCCGTGCAGGCTTTGCGTATTTCCCACTGAGCTTTTTTGCTTGTTCGCAGGGTGATAATGTGTCGCCATTCCCTGAAGTTTGCCGTTACGACGATTTCGCTGGTGCAGGCGTTGGGCAGTACGAACCTGGCATCTTCTCTCTTTAAGCCATTACTTCGCCATTTGCTGTACATTTTGCGGATGGTTTCCATATCATTGCAGTACTCGGCAACCATCTCTTGCGGCAGGGAATCCGGTATAACATATTTGAAGCTGTCTTCGGAAACGTACCTTTGCGACTGCTGCGAAACGCTCATCAGGCGGTGCCTTACGAGCTGGTGTGTCATCGCACGTGAGCAGTTTTCTATTCGGAAAGTCGCGGCGGCGTGTTCCAGTGGCGAATCGTGTCCCATTTTTATCAGCCGTCTTATGAAGTCATCAGCGGAGGTCGCCCCGATTTTTTCAAAACTCAAATAGCACGTCCTGCCGGCCTCTTCGATTATTTTCTGAGCCCGAGATGTTATCTGCAGCATTGTTACTTTTAATTTTGCTGAGTTATCCATTTGTGAAAATCCATTCTAAAGTTTTTTAATTTCCATTTTTCCTGCCGCCGCCAGAGCGATTTTTACATTGCCAAACGGTGCGCTGACAGCGAAGCCGGCAACGGAATTGTTTATTTTTTCGAGCATATCCCGTGCGATTTCGATGCCCGTTTTGATACCGTCTGTTTTCGTTTTTGCTTTGCTCATTTTGTCCAGCAACTTTGGCGGTACGACTACGCCGGGTACTTCGTTTGCCATAAACTCCGCATTTTTGAAGCTCGTAAAAGGCCAGATGCCGGCGATTACGGGTACTTTGCAGTCTTTTGTCGCTTCGAGGAATTTCAACAGACTTTGCTCATCGAAGACCGGCTGGGTTATTGCGAATTCGGCACCGGCAGCGATTTTTTGCCTGTACCTATCTATCTCACGGCCTATATCGGTAGCGACAGGGTTTGCCCCGACCCCTGTCAGAATGGCAATGGGTTGTGGAAAACTGTTGCCTGCGATGTCCAGCCCGCAGTTGAGGTCGCCCAGCACTTTTGTCAGCCCGATAGAATCGACATCAAAAACAGCGGTGGCATCGGGGTACTCGCCGAGCTTTGGCGGGTCGCCGGTAATTATCAAAACGTTCTTTAGACCGATAGCTCCGATGCCGAGCAGGTCGGATTGCATACCGATTATATTCCTGTCCCTGCAGCAAAAATGCAAGACCGTTTCGATGTTGCAACTCTGCTCGATTTTTATCGCGGTTATCATCGCGCTTAGTCGGCTGGAAGCTCTGGGGCCGTCGGGTATATTGATAGCGTCAATACCGGAGGCTTTGCAGAGCTTGACTTTTTCTATGAGACTTGAAACATCTGCTCCGCGAGGCGGAGAGATTTCGACCATAAAAACTTTTTCACCGGCAGCAAGTTTTTTACCAAGCTCGGATTTTTTATCCATAGCCTGCGGCGTTAATCTTTTAGCTTTTTGTTCAACGATTTCGATTGTCGCAGGTCTTTCGACCATTGCTTTATCCATCGGCCTGACGGCTTTGACGATTTCTTTTGTATGTGCCGGCGTTGTTCCGCAGCAGCCGCCGATAATTTTTACACCTTTTTCAAAAAAGCGTTTTGCGTATTCTGCCATATATTCAGGGTTGCACATATAAAGTGTTCTACCGTCGATATTCCTCGGCAGGCCTGCGTTTGGCTGGGCTGAGAGGGGCTTGTCTGTTACATTTCGTAATTTTTCGATACAACTCAGCATTGCGGCCGGGCCGATAGCGCAGTTTAGCCCAACAGCGGTTACCTGGTCAAATTCTGAAATTCTGGCGACCGAATCTATGATTTTATCGCCATAGATGGTTTCGTTGTTTTCGTTTGTGGTCATCTGTGCCACTATCGGCAAATCGCAGCAGTTTATCGCCGCGCGAATCGCCGCGAGCAGCTCATCGCAGTGGCTGAATGTTTCAAACATCAGAAAATCCACATCGGCCGAGGCCAGTGTTTTTATTTGTGGCTCGAAAAGTTTTGCGACATCTTTTTCGCCGATAGCGGTATAATTGCCGACATCTATTCCAAGAGGCCCGATTGCCCCGGCGACCATCACATTATCGCCTGCGCTCTGAGTGGCAATTTCTACACCGGCGATGTTTATCTGCTCGGCTTTTTCGGCAAGGCCGTACTTGGCGAGCTTTATTTCGTTGGCACCGAAGGTGTTTGTCTCTAAGAAATCGACACCGGACGCGACGTATTCATCGTGAATTGCCTTAACAATATCTGGTTTTGTCATATTCAGTTCGTCAAAGCAGGTGTTGATAAATGCGCCCTTACTGTAGAGCATTGTACCCATAGCGCCGTCGCCGAGGACGACACTTTTTGACAGCAGGGTTGTTAAATCAGGTTTTGAATTCATAGAAATCCGTAAAAATTTAGATGGCCTCGGTTTTTTGTCGGAAGCAAGGATTATACAAACATATCCAAAAACTGCAAACCCTCTATTTTCCGATATTGCGGGTAAAACCGGCGGCGAAGTCGTATTTTTTGCCGGCAGTGGCGATTTTGAGAAAATATTTGCAAAATGGGGCGTTTTGCCTATACTTAACAGCCATCTAAATGCCGTGGGGGCAGGCGTAAATACGAAAAAAAGACACGAAACGTGAATAAGGAAACTTTAGAATGGGCAATGACAAAAATCAAAATGAATTGAAAAAGGTGAAGGAAATCATAGAGTTGATGATTGAGAACGACCTCGTTGAGGTTGAAATCGCCGATGGCGACAGCAAAATACATCTCAAACGTCCCGGCCATTCAGCACCTGCAATACTGCCGGCAGCAGCGGCATATACCCCGGCTCCCGTTGCCGCCGAGCCAACTGCTCCGGAGGAAGACCCGAATCTGACCAATATCGATTCCCCGATGGTGGGCACATTTTATTCCGCAGCCAGCCCCGATTCACCCGCCTACGTCAAGCCCGGAGACAGTGTAACCGCTGATACTGTTGTTTGCATTGTCGAAGCGATGAAGGTGATGAACGAAATAAAGGCAGAGGTTGACGGCACTATCGAAAAGGTACTTGTCTCTAACGGCCAGGCCGTTGAGTTTGGGCAAACGCTGTTCAAAGTTCGGCCGCTCTAACAACGACCATCGTTGGTTCTGATTTTAAGCTAAAAAAAATTACGTTCGGGAAGAATCTATGTTCTCAAAAATACTCATAGCAAACAGAGGTGAAATCGCATTGCGAATTATACGCGCCTGCCACGAGCTTGGCGTTAAGACCGTTGTTGTCTATTCCGAAGCTGACAGGGACGCTTCTTACGTTCAGCTCGCCGACGAGGCCATCTGCATTGGCCCGGCAGCACCGGCAAAAAGTTACCTTAACATTCCGGCGATTATAAGCGCCGCTGAAATAACTGACGTTGATGCGATTCATCCGGGCTACGGCTTTCTTGCTGAGAACGCCCATTTCGCGGAGGTTTGTGCTGATTGCGGAATTGCGTTTATCGGCCCGGCACCGGAATCGATGAGGTTGCTCGGCGATAAGGTTGCCGCTCGCAAGCTCGTCGAAAAGGCTAAGGTGTCAGTTGTGCCAGGCTCAAAGGATGCGCTGGAAAACGAAGATGAAGCGGTCGCGCTGGCGGGGAAAATCGGCTATCCGGTAATTGTCAAAGCAGCAGCAGGCGGCGGCGGGCGAGGGATGAGAGTTGCTCATAACGATATTAGCCTTCGCAGCGGTTACAATTTAGCCAAGGCAGAGGCGGAAGTTGCTTTTGGTGACGCGACGATATATTTGGAAAAATTTATCGTTGAGCCTCGCCACGTTGAAGTGCAGGTGATGGCTGATAACGATGGAAATGTGCTGCACTTTTTCGAGAGGGATTGCTCGATTCAGAGACGGCATCAGAAACTTATCGAGGAATCACCTTGTCCGATTATTGATGATGATACTCGCCAGAAACTTTGCAAGTCGGCTATCAGGATTATCAAAGAGGCCAGCTATGTTAATGCCGCGACGGTTGAATTTTTGCTTGATAAGGATAAGAATTTTTACTTTATTGAGGTTAATACCCGGATTCAGGTCGAGCATCCCGTTTCTGAGATGGTTACCGGCTGCGATTTGATTAAGATGCAGTTGCAGGTAGCATCGGGCGAGACACTTCAATTGAAGCAGAAGGATATTAAACTCAACGGCGTGGCGATTGAGTGTCGCATAAACGCCGAAGACCCCGCTCGTGATTTTGCTCCGTGTCCGGGCAAGGTTGAAAAATTTATCGTACCCGGCGGAATGGGTGTCAGGGTCGATACTCATATTTATCAGGACGCGGTGGTTTCGCCTTATTACGATTCAATGATTGCCAAGCTGATTGTTCACAGGCCGACGAGAGCAGAAGCTGTTACAACGATGAAGCGTGCGTTGGGCGAATTCAAAATATCGCCGATAAAGACGACTATACCGGCCCATATGAAAATTCTGACACACCACCGCTATCTCGAAAACAGCGTGGACACCAGCTTTATCGAGCAGCACTTGGGATAGGGGAAAATTTGTATTTATTCGTGTCCATTCGTGGTTATTTTTTTTGTCATTCCCGTGGAAACTGGTATCCATTTATTAGCCCGTAGAGCCTGCCCTGAGCGAAGCCGAATGGGTCTTGCCCTGCGGGTTGCTGCAAATTGTTTATCATTTTCCCATCGTATAGAAGCCGAGCGACGTAAGTCGCCGGAACACTTCCTGTCATTGCGAGCGCAGCGTGGCAATCTCTCTTTTATATTTTGTATTTATCTTTCCAGCGCAACCATATCTTCAAGGCTCTGGCGTTTTCGGATAACGCTGAACTCCCCGCCATCTACGAGTACCTCCGCCGCTAACGGCCTTGCGTTATAGTTGCTTGCCATTGTAAAGCCGTAAGCACCCGCTGTGAATATCGCCAAATAGTCTCCGCCTTTAACCGGAGGCATCGCTCTGTCCTGGGCGAAAAAGTCCGAGCCTTCGCATATCGGCCCGACAACATCAATAAACTCCAATCCGTTGATGTCGAGTTTTTCGGTTCTCTTGATGTGCGAAAATTTTTCCTCGACGCTCACCGGCCAGATGAAATGGAAAGCCTGGTAAAGGCACGGGCGAATCAAATCGTTCATTCCAGCATCGACGATAGCGAATTTCTTTTGCCCGCTTTGCTTGCGATAGAGAACCTTTGTGAGCATAATTCCGGCATTTGCGATAATGCTTTTGCCCGGCTCAAGAATGAGTTTCAAATCCTTGCCTTTAAGCAGCGGCACGATACCTGCGGCATAATCTGCCGCTGAGGGAGCATATCCTGTTTCGTAATCAGCGCCGTATCCACCGCCGAGGTCGAGCATTTCTATTTTGTGTCCCTGCTTGCGGAGGGTCTCTATCAACGGCAGCGTTTTTTTGATGGCCTCGCAGTAGGGGTCGATAGTTTTGCCGCCTGAACCTAAATGCAGGTGGATTGCGCACAGTTCAACGAAACCGTTATCTGCGAAATCCGCAAAAACTTTTTGTGCCCGTTCGATGTCAACGCCAAACTTTGATTCCTTTTTCCCGGTCGTTATATACTTGTGAGTTTTCGGGTCAACGTCCGGGTTAACGCGAAGGGCAGCTTTAGTTTTTATGTTTTGCTGTTTTGCCAGACGGATAATATTTTCCAGCTCTTCTTCGGATTCGATATTGAAGTATCCGATTCCGGCTTTGAGGGCGGCGATAATTTCGACATCGGTTTTGCCTACACCAGCATAGACGATTTTTTTCATATCCGCCCCGGCCTCAGCTGCGCGAAACAGTTCGCCGCCACTGACAACATCGAAACCACTGCCTGCCTGGGCGAGTATCTTGAGAATGTTTGTATTGCCGCACGCTTTAATCGAATAGCAAACAGTTGTATCGAGTTCGGCGTAAGCGGCCTGGATTTTTCTCAGATGTTCCAGCATAGTCGCCTTGCTGTATATATAGCAGGGCGTGCCGACTTGTTGTGCGATTGAGTCAATGCTGACATCTTCTGCGAAAAGTTTGCTGCTTTTATAGTTGAAATAGTCCATAAAATTCAAAACTCCTTGTTATTAGCCGGAAACCCTTTTGTCGGTTTCATTAAATTCGTCGAGGTCTGCGATAAGTTTCCAGGTCTTTTTCGCTTCTTCTTCATCGACAACTGCTATCGCAAAACCTGCGTGTACCAGTACGATGTCGCCGGTTTTTGCTTCCGGCACCAGCGAGGTCTTCGCTTCGATACGGTTGCCCATCGCGTCAACGACAGCATTATCATCTGTGAGTTCAACTATTCTTGCCGGTATTGCCAAACACATAATTTTGTTCTTTCAGGATTAAATTACAGTACACAAAATAGCATTTTAGTTGATTTGGAAGTTAAAGGCAAATCTAAAAAAAACAGGCCTTGAAATGCCTCAGAAGCCGAGCGACGTAAGTCGCCGGAATAGTAATACCCTTATTTAGCCCCCTGATTCATCAGGGGGTTTCAGTTAGCCCTGCCATTACTATGGCAGGGTTGCCTTTTTTCGACCGCAGGTCGAATGTTTAGCCGCCACCCCTGCCCGACGGTTCATTTTTGCGAATGGCAATTCCTTATTTAACCCCCGATTTACAAATCGGGGGTTCGTGCTTACGAATAGTTTGTCGCATCAGCACCGACTTTGTCATTTCGACCAACGTGGAGAAATCTATTTAGCCCCCTGCAGTGCAGGGGGTTGTCTGTCATTGCGAGCGCAGCGTGGCAATCTTTTTTGTTTTAAATTTTAAATTTTTGTGTTTTGAAATTGTTTAGGATTTAGATATTAGAATTTATTTCCCATTCACACCGACTCTGTCATTTAGCCGCCACCCCTGCCCGACGGTTCATTTTTGCGAATGGCAATTCCTTATTTAACCCCCGATTTACAAATCGGGGGTTCGTGCTTACGAATAGTTTGTCGCACCAACACCGACTTTGTCATTTCGACCAATGTGGAGAAATCTATTCTTTAAGTTAGCCCCCGATTTACAAATCGGGGCTTCTTTTACGAATGGTTTATATTTTGCATATCGCCGTTTAGCCGTCGTGGCCTGCCCGACGGTTTGTGCTTACATATTTTCTATCCCGTCCGCATCGTATAGTAGCCGAGCCGCGGGAGCGGCCGGAACACTTCCTGTCATTGTCGAGGCGATAGCGGCCTGTCCCAGCGATATTCCGCCAACACCGACTTTGTCATTTCGACCAACGCGGAGAAATCTATTTAGCCCCCTGCAGTGCAGGGGGTTGTTGTCATTGCGAGCGCAGCGTGGCAATCTCTTTTGTTTTGAATTTTTGTGTTTTGGTATTGTTTAGGGTTTAGATATTAGAATTTAGGATTTATTAAAAGTCCATCCCGATTCATCGGGATTCCTTAACTCAAAACTCAAAACTCATAACTATTTTTCTGTCATTGTCGAGGCGATAGCGGCCTGTCCCAGCGATATTCCGCCATCATTGCTCGGAACGAGCGTATTGAACAATACACGGAAATCATTTTTTCGCAATAATTTTATCAGCCGATTCGCCAGGAACCGATTGCAGAAAACTCCACCGCTGAGGACAACGGTATTGATGGCAGTCTCTTTTCTTGCGGCTACAGCCAAATCGCACATAAATCCAGCGACAGTGTTATGGAATTTCGCGCTAATGACCGCCGCGCCAACACCTTTTTGTCTGTCGTTGATAATGCTGCTTAGCAGACCTGCGATATTAACGGTAACCGGGTCTGCGTTTTTTTGTAGCTGGTACGGATAGCAATCCTTTATTGTTTCGTCAGCAATCGCCTCAAGTGTCATCGGTAGCTGTGCTTCAAAATTATTCTCACTGCCCAGCCCGCAAAGCGCAGCGACCGCGTCAAAGACTCTGCCTAAGCTCGATGTCTGGACGGTATTGATATTCTTTTCGAGTTGCGTTCTTATAATTTTTATTTTGTTCTCGTCAGGTTCGATACTGCTCAAAAGTTTATCGCTGAGCATTAAGTCGTATTTGAGAGCCAACCCAAAAACAGGCCTTAGAGCCTGTTTGGACGCGGCATCTCCGCCGGGTAGCGGGAAGTAGTCCAGATGTCCAAACCTGCTGAAATTTTGCAGCGATGCAATCAGGCATTCGCACCCCCAAATCGCGCCGTCGGTTCCAAACCCCGTCCCGTCTGCTATTAGGGCGATAGTCCTTTCGTTTGTGATGCCGTTCTCAGCCATTACTGATGCCGCGTGTGCCCAGTGGTGCTGAACTTCGATTAGCTTTACGCCTTCAATTTTGCGTGCGTAGCTACTGGAGAGATAGCCCGGATGTAAATCGCAGACTACTATTTCAGCGTGCGCATCGAATAGTTGTCGGAAATGTTCGATGGATTTCAGCCAGTGTCTGTAAACCCGCCCCTCGGCTAAATCGCCGATATGTTCGCTCAATATGAACTGATTGTTTTTGGCAAAGCAGAAGGTGTTTTTTAAATCTGCGCCGCAGGCAAAAATTTCGTTTTCGATTTTTGCTTTTGCGGTTATCGCTGTCGGCACAAAACCTCGCGCCCGCCGAAGCATCACAGGTTTATCATCAATTATATGGACGACCGAATCATCGACCTGCCGATATATTTCCCTGTTATGGGTCAAAAAGGCATCGGCTATACTGCCGAGCTGCGAGATGGCAATATCGTTTTTACAGATTAAAGGCTCGTCGGATACGTTGCCGCTGGTTGCGACAATAGCGTTTAGTTTCCGCCCGTCAACTTCTTCAGCCAGCAGTAAATGGTGCAGGGGCGTACTGGCCAGCATAAATCCGAACGTATTTACTCCGCCGGCGACCGCTGGCGAGAGCACGGCGTTTTTTCTTTTTGGCAGCAGAACTATCGGCGACTGCGGACTGGCAAGAATCTTTTCAGCTAAATCGCTGACCTCCGCGAATTTTTTTATTGTTTCAATTGAAGATGCCATCATCGCCAGCGGTTTGCTGTCGCGCCTTTTGCGCAGGCGAAGCATTTTTACTGCCGAATCGTTTTGCCCATCGCAGACTAAGTGAAACCCGCCAAGACCCTTTATAGCGACGATTTTGCCGTTAAGGAGTATTTCGACCGTTTTTTGAATCACTTTTCGCTGGTCGTTTTCGATTGTTTTGCCGGTGCTGTCAGCCAGAGAGATTGCCGGGCCGCAGATTTCGCAGGCTATCGGTTGAGCGTGAAAGCGTCTGTCGTTGATGTTGGCGTATTGGCCGCCGCACTTTTTGCACATCGCAAATTCTGCCATCGTGGTCTGGGGCCGGTCGTATGGCACAGCTTTGATTATCGAATATCTCGGCCCGCAGTTGGTGCAGTTTACAAATGCGTAGGAAAAGCGAAAGTCGGTCGGGTCAAAGAGTTCAGCAATACATTCGCCGCAAGTAGCCGCGTCAGCGGTAACGCCCGCGCTGATGTCGCCAGTGGCGTTACTGGCGATTATGGAAAAATCGCTTTCGGATTTTATTACCTCGACATCGCTGGCCTCAATGCTGAGAATTTTCATTAACGGTACTTGAGGATTTTCGGAGTTTAGTGTAGCGATAAATTCAGCGATGGTTTCAGTTCTACCCTGTACTTCGATAGAAACGCCGGCGGTATCATTGCGTACCGCACCGGTCAGCCCCAACTGTTGGGCGAGCCTGTAAATGTAAGGCCTGAAGCCGATGCCCTGTACCTGGCCGGTAACGGCGATTTGTTTTCGGATTATCATACCAAATCAAAATACTCCCGGCCGGTTGCTTCTATTGGTTGTCCTTGATTTCTGTTTTTCCGAATTTCGCCATTGCGACGGTACCTGTCCGGGTAACATTTTTGAGTCCGTAGGGCCGGCAGGAATCGACAAACGCTTCGAGTTTTTCTTCGGTTCCGGAAATTTCCACCATCAGAAACTTTTGCCCGATGTCAACGACTTTTGCCCTGAACATTTCGACCAGTGCGAGCACTTCGGGACGTTTTTCTGGCGTTGCACAAACGCTTATGAGCATCAGGTCTCTGGCGACTACGGCTTTTCCGGAAAAATCCTGAATCTTTACGACATCGATAATCTTGGCTAATTGTTTGCGAACTTGTTCGAGAACTTTGTCGCCGCCGATAACGACGATTGTCATTCTGCTGAATCCGGGGTCGTCGGTTCTGCCGACGACCAGTGAATCGATATTAAAAGCTCTCGCTGCGAACATTCCGGAAACGTGAGCTAAAACGCCGGGTTTGTTACTAACTAAAGCACTTATTATATGTTTCATATTTTACGACCTCAATTTTGAGTTTTACTTTTAATTTTTTTAAGCCATACTCTCGCAAATTTCCAGCCCGTCCATTTCGTCAAGGCTCTTTCCTGCCGCTACCATCGGCCAGACATTTTCTTCGCGGTCGATTCTGAAATCGACAACGCAGGGTTTGGTTTCTTTGAGCATTTGTTTGATAGCCGCTGGTACTTCGTCTTTTTTATCAACGGTTATGCCAACAGCCCCAAATGCGCGGGCAACCTGAGCAAAGTCCGGATTAACCAGCGAACTCTTCGAATACCGCTTACCGTAGAACAATTCCTGCCATTGGCGTACCATACCCATATAGCCGTTATTGAGAATGCAGATTTTTATGGGCAGCTTGTACTGGACAGCAGTACAGATTTCGTTCATCGTCATATTAAAGCTGCTGTCCCCGTCGATGTCGATAACCAAAGCGTCCGGTCGGGCGATTTGCGCACCGACTGCTGCCGGTACGCCAAAGCCCATCGTTCCTAATCCGCCGGAAGTTATGAAATGACGCGGCTTATTGTATTTATAGAACTGAGCGGCCCACATCTGGTGCTGCCCAACGCCGGTAACGATGACAGCATCGCCTTTAGTGGCTTTGTCGAGCTGCTCAATAACGTACTGAGGCTTAATGGTATCAGCTTTGGTGTCGTAGCTGAACGGATGTTTCGCTTTCCATTTTGCAATCTGGTCGAACCATTCCTGGCGGCCATTATACTCGACGGCTTCAATAAGTTCTTTGAGTATCTCTTTCGCGTCGCCGACAACCGGAACGTCAACGTGAACGTTTTTGCTGATGCTGGCCGGGTCGATATCGATATGAATGATTTTTGCGTTCGGCGCAAATGTTTTAAGTTTGCCTGTAACCCTGTCTTCAAAACGTGCCCCGACAGCTATCAGCAAATCACAATTCTGAACCGCGTAATTCGCGTAAGCACTACCGTGCATTCCGAGCATATCGAGCGATTGCGGCTTGCTCTGGTCGTAACTGCCCAGCCCCATCAGTGTCATCGTAACCGGCAGGTTAGCCTTTTCGGCAAAAGTGGTCAGCTCTTCGGAAGCACCGGCGATTATAACTCCGCCGCCAACGTAGAGAACCGGCTTTTGCGATTTATTTATTGCCTTTGCCGCCATCTGGACTTGTCTTGCGTGGCCTTTGTTGAGCAGTTTGTAGCCGGGCATAGAAATTTCTTTCAGCGGTTTTGGCTCTGTTTTTGCTATTGCAATATCGACCGGAATATCGACCAGAACCGGGCCTGGCCGACCGGTATTTGCAATGTAAAACGCTTCACGGAGAATCTGCTGAAGGTCGTTTACGTCTTTTACAATTACGTTGTGTTTGGTAATCGGCCGAGTAATTCCGGTAGTGTCCGCTTCCTGAAAAGCGTCGTTGCCGATAAGCTCCGTGCGAACCTGGCCGGTAATTGCGACTATGGGAACCGAGTCCATCATCGCAGTTGCAAGGCCGGTAATTAAGTTGCATGCGCCTGGGCCGGAAGTTACGACGATGACACCGGTTTTGCCGGTGGCTCTGGCGTATGCGTCAGCCATATGGCAGCCGCCCTGTTCGTGGCGGGGGATTATAAAGTTGATTGGCGCATCGTAGAGCTTGTCGAACAGCGGCAGGAGTACGCCGCCGAGATAGCCGAACATTGTATCAACGCCTTGCTCGATTAGGGTATCAACGATAATTTCAGCGCCGGTCTTTAGTGGAGCTTTTTGTTCAGAGCCGCAGGAGCAGCCCTTTTCGGAGGGATTGCACATTTTTTTCACCTTTCCTGATAGTCATTCCGGCCGAAGACAGCTTATTTCAGGCACTCTCCGGAAACGGCATTTGTTTGTGCTACGAGCTACAAACACTTACCAGCCCGGGATTTAAGCCCTGCTGTATCGCCATAATCACATCTTTTAGTGCGTTTATGTACTGCTACATCTAGCCGCAGTTTAGCAAAGCCAGGGGGTTTTGTCAAGAGGTAATTTGCCACAGAGAGCACAGAGCGGCTGTGTTTGATTTCAAGTATTTTTTAGGATTATTTTTGTTTCCCA
>JAIORA010000051.1 GCA_021108375.1 Anaerohalosphaeraceae bacterium | reverse complement strand
AGGCCTTGCAATGACAGAAAACCCCCTGATGAATCAGGGGGTTAAATATTCCGGCGACTTACGCGACTCGGCTTCTAAAGCGATGGGAAAATGATAAACAATTTGCAGGTACCCCTGGGACAAGACCCAGGGGCTAAATAAATTTCTCCACGTTGGTCGAAATGACAGGGTCTTGTGCGGGAGACTAAATATTTGACCGCTGGGGGTGTATGTGTTACCCTTTCGGTTGTTCTTAATTATGCTTAACGCTGGAGAAGAGTTTGTGAAATCATTTAAACGCCTTTTTGCGTATATATGGCCTCAAAAGGCAAGCCTGCTGGTAGTCTGCGTTACGACGCTGATGATAGGCGTGCTGTTCTTTTTGAGCTTTGCAACCATTTTGCCCTTACTGAAAGTGATGATGGGTGAAGAAGGTCTGCGCGGGTGGATTGACAGAAGCGTCTGCCAAAAACAATACGAAGTGGAATTTTATGTTCCGGGCAAAGCCGATTTTCTCGCAGAAGATAGCGACCATATCGCATATTATATTCTTGTTACGTCCGTTAAAGAAGACAGCGCAGCATATGAGGCGGGGCTGCGGGCGCAAGATAGAATTGTCGGGGCAGATACCGTGCTGCTTAAAGATTCTTCTGATAAAATACTCTCTCCAGAGTTGATGAAGGCATTAGCTAATTCGCAGGAAAATCACGATATGGTTGTGCAGGTACGCAGAACTGATTTGCAGGGGATTGTCTCTGAAAAGATTGAAACTATAATTGTGCCGACAGGGAAAAAGAATCTTCTTATGGGGGCCATTCAGGATGCGACGGAATTTATACCTTATGACCAGTCGAAGGATGCTGTCGCTAAAACAGTGGTAATTATAATTTTGGCGATGGGTGTTGTTACGATTTTTCGCTGTCTGGCAACGTTTTTGCATACCTATATAGGTGGAAAGATTGTGCAAACGGCAATCGCTAATCTTAGGACGGATGTTTTTGCGCACTCGATGACGTTGCCGATGGGGTTCTTTTCCAGCGAGGGAACGAGCGATATTACGAGCAGGTTGATTAACGATATTGCAGGGACGAGTAAGGGCCTTAAAATTCTGCTTGGCAAAGCGTTGAGAGAGCCTTCAAAAGCGATAGCAACTTTGGTATTGGCACTGGCGATAAATTGGCAGTTGACTTTGATTTTTCTTACCAGTGCTCCGGCAGTGATAGTGCTTGCGGGCGTGCTGGGCAGGAAGATAAAAAAAGCGACTAAGCGTTCGCTTATGAGCAGTGCTCTTGTGCTTGGTAAACTTCAGGAGGCGATGAACGCTATTGGTGTTGTTAAGGTTTATAATCGTCAGGAATACGAAAAAGATGTTTTTGATGATGTTAATAAAACGTATCTTCGCAGGATTCTTAAGGTTACAAAGGTCGATGCGGCTACGGGTCCGATTATGGAAGTTATCGGTATGGTAGCAGGTTCGGCGGCGATGATTCTTGGCGTTTACTGGGTTATGAATTCCAATATGGAATCAGCAGAGTTTTTTACGCTGCTGGTAGCACTGGGTGCGACGGCGGAGTCGTCGAGGAAGACTAGCGATATTTGGAACAAGGTTCAGCAGGCGAACGCGGCGGCGGAGAGAATTTATGCGGTTGCGGACAATCCATCTGAGACGGAAAAGCCAAACGCAGGCACCACAGGGACGCTTAAAGAGAGTATCGAATTTAATGACGTTTGTTTTTCGTATCCCAAAAGTGATAAGCCGGTACTCGATGGTGTGAATCTGACGATAAAGGCGGGGCAGACGGTTGCGGTTGTCGGGCCAAATGGTTCGGGCAAGACAACGATGATTAATCTGTTGCCGAGATTTTATGACCCATCGGCGGGGCAGGTTATTTTTGACGGAAAAGATATTAAGGATGTTACGCTGACGAGTCTTAGAGAACAAATCGGTATGGTCAGTCAGCAGGTGGTTACGTTTAATGATACCGTGGCGGACAATATCGGCTATGGTAAGCTGGACGCTACGAGGGAGGAAGTTGTTGCAGCGGCGAAGCGAGCGTTTGCGGATGAATTTATAACGCCCTTGCCAGATGGCTACGAAACTATTATTGGTGAACACAACAGTGGTTTTAGCGGCGGGCAATTACAAAGGATTGTTATCGCGCGTGCGATTTTGAAAGACCCGTCAATCCTGATTCTGGATGAAGCGATGAGCCAGGTTGACGCAGACAGCGAAGCGAAAATCCATAACGCACTTTCAGAATTGATGCTGGACAGAACCTGTCTGGTTATCGCCCACAGGTTCAGTACGATAATTTCGGCAGACAGTATCGTTGTTATGAATCACGGCAAAGTTATTGCCCAGGGCGTTCACGAAGAGTTGGTGAAGGACTGCCCGCTGTATAAGAGCCTTTACGAAACTCAGATTATCCACTGACGCACTTAGAAATTTACAAGGTTATTTATGGCTCCGAATGTAAGTATCTGCATTCCTACCTATAACAGGAAAGACCTGCTGCGGGAAACGCTTGCGAGTGTGTTCGCTCAGACCTATACGGATTTTGAAGTTGTTATCGTTGATGACGGCTCGACCGATGGGACCAGGCAAATGCTCGAAGAGGGCGGCTACGATGTCAGGTATCACTGGCAGGAGAATGCAGGAGATGCTGCGGCCAGGAATACGCTGATAAAACTGGCCGGGGGTAAGTATATTTCCTTTCTCGATTCGGACGATTTGCTTTTTCCGAGTGCAATTGAGAAAATGGTAAGTGTCATTCCTGATGATAAAGACGATGTGATTGTTTATGGGCCTTACGTTGCAATTGATGCGGCAGGGAGTGTTCTGAAGCGGAAAAAGAAGAAGCTGTACAGTGGGAACATTACAAATTATCTTTTTGAGAACATTCTCATTCATTCCTGCGGTTCGATGTTTCCTAAAAAAGCGCTGCTGGATGCGGGGGGGTTTGACCCGTCGCTGCCGGTGTGTTCCGATTATGATTTATGGCTGAGGCTGTCGCTGAAATATGATTTTATAGCCGTCGATGAGCCGGTTTTTAAACGTCGCCGTCATTCGGGTAACATTTCCCGGATATGTTTTGCAAATCGTGATACCGAATTTAGAGTCCTTGAGAATTTTTATTGCAACGGTGGCGGAAAAGATGTAATTCCGCGCCCGCGGGCGATGAAGAGGCTTAGTAAAGAACAATACCGTGCGGGCAGGTCGGCGATAGCTGAATTGATGGCCCAGACGGCAAGAGAATATCTGCGTGAATCTTTAGATAAATATGCCAATTTGAAATCTTTTTTATGGTTATTGGTCGCAAAGAACAACCTCTATCCCGGACTCAGAAAACAGGCCGGGGTAGAACGGCAGAAAAGGATTTCGCAATTGGCGGCTGGGAATGTGCCGATAAATCAGATTAAAATAGCGGTGGATTTTAATCCGGTATTGGTGAATAAGTTTTCAGGGTTTTATACTTTCGGCACAGGATTGCTGAGGGGTTTTGCCCAGCTTGAAGAAAAACCAGAGATGCTTTTGTTTCATTCAAACAGATATACGGCCCGGTCTCAGGAAGTTTTGAAAACGGAAATAGAGGGGGTAACTCAGCAGGCTACCCTTGCGGTCAAAATGCGATGGTTAGAGAATTTCTGGAACCATTTCAATTGTCCGAATCTGCAATACTTTACCGGGGATTTTGATATTTATCACTGTTTGCATCATCTGATGCCGCCGACATATGGTGTGTCTAAAATAATGACCGTTTATGACCTGAGACGCTATGTGCTTTCGGATATTTATAGAAAGTCCAAGCTTGTTTTTTTTGAAACTGCTGTTCAGCGTGCTGACCACTTCATAGCTATATCTGAATCGACAAAGACAGACCTTTGCAATGTGTTTGATGTACCTGAAGATAAAGTTAGTGTCGTGCCGCTTGCCTCTGGACTGGAGCTGGTGGAATTGTCGTCGGGGCGAAAAGTTGAAATAAAGGCTCAATTGTCAAAGCGGTCGGGGCTGGAGCTTGGTGATTATCTGGTTGTGATATCGTCGCCGGATAGCAGGAAGAATGTGCAGAGAACAGTAGAGGCTTTTCAGATTGCCGCAAAGAGGCTCGGCCAGGAGATGAAGCTTTTGATTATAGGCCAGTTGCCCAAGAGAGAGCCGGAGTTTATTTCGCAACTAAAATCCGGCAAGTATAAAAATGTTTATTGTATGGGGACGGTAGATGAGCTTTGGCCGTGGTTGGCGTGCGCGAGAGCTTTTGTTTTTGCCAGCCTTTATGAGGGTTTCGGGATACCTGTTCTTGAGGCTTTTTCGTGCAATGTGCCTGTTATAACATCCAATAATTCGTCGCTGCCGGAGGTTGCGGGTGCGGCGGCGGTTTACGTTGACCCATATGATGTTGAATCAATTTCAGAGGCGATTGTTAAAGTTGTTTCCGATGAAAAATTTGCCGCTGAGCTTGTGAGCAAAGGCAAAACGCGGAACCAAAAATTTACGTGGAAGCATACCGCTAAAAAGACTATCGAAGTTTACAGTAAAATTCTTGGGCTTTAACTGTTCCGGCGACTTACGTCGCTCGGCTTCTATGCGATGGGAAAGTGATAAACAATATGTAAGCACGAGTCCTCAGGCTTGCCTGGGGGCTAAATGGCGATATGAAAGATATAAACAGTATGTAGATACCCTTGGGGCAAGACCCAGGGGCTAAAAAAAAGATTGCCACGCTGCGCTCGCAATGACAATAACGCACTTAATAATCGGTAAAGTATTCTAACAAAATATGAACCTGAGGCTGTACTTAACCAAAAAAAGACAAGCCTGTTTTGCGATAATAAAATTTTTCACGGTTGATTTTCTACTCAAACACATTGTTAATAATCCGCGCAAAACGCCAAGGAGCATTTCTATTATCACATAGATTAGTACGGCTGGCTTGAAGGCGAGGGCGAAAAGAAACGTTTTTTTGCGGGGCGAATGTTTGCGGAAGTAATAGAACATACTCTCGAAAAACATTATAAGGGTTTTGTTGCTGCCGAGCGATGCTGAACTGGCTTGGCCGTGATGTGTAATGAGACTTTCGGGAGCGAAATAAATTTTATAGCCGGCATCTTTGATTCTTTTGCAAATGTCAACGTCCTCAAAATAGAAGAAAAAACTTTCGTCCATCGGGCCGACTTCCTCAAGAATTTTTTTGCTTGTAAGCATTGCGGCTCCCATCGGGCGGTCAATTTCGGCGAGCTTGTCGTAAGTGAAATCGCGTACGCGGTAAAAGTCTCTGGCTTTTTTGAATAAGCCAAAATACTTGAGGAAAGTATATCGTGCAAATATCGCTTTGAAAGTTGGGAAGTGGTAAACGTTTTTTTGTATAGAGCCATCGGTGTTAAGGAGTTTTGGGGCGCATAGGCCTGTACGCGGGTGTTTTTTGAAAACGGCCAGCAACGCCTCGATTGAGCCGTCATAAATGACAGTGTCGGAATTCAGGAAAAGAACGTACCGCCCGGAAGCGATGGCGATTGCCTGATTGTTGGCGGCGGAAAAGCCCCTGTTGGTTTTATTTTTTACGAGCTTGACCTGAGGGTAGTGTTTTTCTGTGTAGCTTGTTGAGTCGTCGGTGCTTGCGTTGTCGATGATGATGATTTCAATGTCGAGCTGGCCGCTACAATTTTCGATGCTTTTAAGGCACTGGGCCAGCAAGTCCCGCCTGTTATAGTTTACTACTATTATTGAAACGGTTGGACTCATATTTAAATTGTTTCCAGTATTATATTAGTAAAGGTTTTGCCGAGTGTGGAAATATCGTATTTTGCGGCGGTTTGAAGATTGTTTCGGCCAGTTGTTTTTCTGAGATTATCGTCCTCTATGAGAATGGAGATTTTTTCTGTCCAGTCGTTGTCGTTTTTGGCGAGAAAGCCATTGATTCGATTGGTAACAATATCGGAATTTACTCCGACCGGGCTTGCTATTGCAGGTAAGCCGGCGGCGGCGTATTGCAGAATTTTGAAGCCGCACTTGCCTCTGGTAAACTTGTCGTCCGGCAGGGGGGCAAGGCCAATGTCGCAGGCTTTCAGGTTTTTAGCTTGTGTTTGGAGCGACCAGGGGATTTTTTCTACGGGCATATTATCAAGGCTGAAAAATTTGTTGCAGATTATTCGGAGTACAACGTTGCTGTGTTTTTTTGCGATATGTTCCAACTGCGGTTTTATCTGCTCAAGGTATAAAAGGTTGCTGCCGCTCCCTATCCAAACGAGTCTTATTTTATTGTCGGTTACGGTTTTTTCACAAGCAGAGTAATTTTTTACGTTCAGGCCGGTAGGGATGATTTTGATATTGTCGTTATATTCGGCGGCGAGTGAAGCCAGGTAGTTGTTGCCGGCAATGACGGTGTCCGCTATTTTTGTTGTTCTGGCGAATTTCGATTGTTTTTTTCTGTCCAGTTTTTCCGGCTGGAGATTATCGAACATTACCGCATCGTCAAAATCATATATAATTTTTTTTGCGGAGCTGCGCAAGAAAAAGCTCTCCAAAAAATTGAGCCTTTTTTTGTGCAGTAACACGCCGTCAAAGTTTTTGGCTTTGGAGTACAGCCTGATGCAGTCAGGGGTTTTTTTAGGTATTTCGCAAATTTCGTAATCGATGCCTGCCTGAGTTAATGCGTCAAAATACAGAGCGATTCTCTGGCGGAAACTCGCGCTGCTTAAGTGCCTGCTAAGGATGAGTAGTTTTTTACGCATTATATTTTCTCCGTTGCTTGCTTAGCAACGCAGGCAAACTGGTGATAGCGAGCATTGCTTAACTTTCCGAACATCAAAAAATTAGATATGCAGAAAGAAAAACTCTTCGTAGGTCGCAGGCCTTCTATGTTTATGATTTTATAGCCGGTTTTTTCAAACATTTTAATGATGCTCTTGTAAGTGAAAAATCTCAGATGTGTCCAATCTAAAATCCCGGAATCTTTATAATTCCATTCACCCGCAAAAAACAAGGCTTTAATGTTATTCCAAAATCTTACATTTGGTATTGAAGCAATAATAATCCCATCTTTTTTTAATTTAATTTTGATATCTTCCAAAACCTTATACGGGTCAAGAAGATGCTCAATGACATCATTGAAAACAATACAATCGAAATAGTTGTCTGGCAGTTGTTCCATTGCGTCGTTAATGTCACAGTTCAAGACTTTGTGCAATTTTTGCGATGCAACGTCTGCGGCATCTTTGAGAATTTCCACGCCCCAACATTCAGCGTTAAATTTTTCCTGTACCAATAAAGAAAAATTACCATCGGCACAGCCGACCTCAAGGCAGGTTTTTATGTTCTCAGGGATATATTTTAGCATAGTTGCTCTTGGATTTTTATAATACGACTTAGTTTTGTTGTGCTGGTGCATTTAAGCCGCCTTTCAAGATTTGTCCATAGCCGGGCTTGTGGGTATGTTTGCCAGGTCATCATATATTTTTTCGAGTTTTTTTATTATGACCGGGTGGCTGTAGTTTTCGAAAATATGTTTTTGTCCTGAAAGTGCATATTGTTTTTTTTCTTCCTGAGTCATTTGCAAGGCTTTGAGCATTGCCTCGGCTAACGCGTTCTGATTCTCTATTGGCACAACAAAGCCAAGTGAGCCGTTACCGAGAATTTCGCCGATGCTGCCAGCGGTAGTGCCGATGCAGAAAATTCCTGCTGCCATTGCTTCCAAAAGAGCTCTCGGCGTGCCTTCGGCGATTGAGGGGAGGACGAAACAATCCGCTGTGCTGTAAAGCAGTGAGATGTCGTCGAATTGGCCGAGAAAGATAACGCTTTTTTCGCAATTCAAATCGGCAGCGGTTTTTTGCAGCGATTGTTTTAACGGGCCGTCGCCTGCGATGAGAAGTTTTGTTTTGGAATAGGCTTGATTCAATTTAGCGAATGCTTTTATCAGGTAAATTTGCCCCTTTGTCTGGCTGAGTCTGCCGACAGAGGCGAATACGAAATTGTTCTGGTCGATATTGAAAATACTTGTTTTGGCGGAGGGGTTTTTGCTAACGGCTGAAAATTTGTCGTGGTCTATCGAGTTGCCTATGGAAATTACGTCGCAGTCTTTAAGAAAAGAGTTCGCGGCGAGTACATCTTGTTTTACGGCGTCGCCTACGGTCAAAATTTTTGTAACGTGTTTCAATACTATTCTGTTAAGTAAGCGTCTTTTGAGATTTCGGCTGCGCCTTAAGCCGTGAACGTGAGAAAACCTGAACGGGACGCGGGCAAGTTTTGCGGCTATGATGCCGTGGATGGTGGCTTTGTGTTTGTGGCAGTGTACGATGTCAACTTTTTGGTTCTTCAGCAGTTTTGCCAGTTTTAAAATCATTAGCGGACTAAATGACGCGGCGTGTTTTTTGTCAGACAGGTAAAAAACTTTCTGGCCTTTCTGCTCGAAAATGTTGGGGTTGTCGCTGGCTTTGCTGAGATATATCGAAATGGTTTCGTATTTTTTCGGGTCTATGCCGCAAATGACTGGTGTTCTGGAGGGGATGTCGCCGCCGAAACCAGTCCAAATCCGAGCTATTATGATTTTGCCGTTGAGCATTTTATCTCTTAGCGATTGCTGTACGTAGAATCGTAGTATTTTCGGTAGTTGCCGGAGACGATGTTGGTGAGCCATTTTTCGTTTTTGATGTACCAGTCAATCGTTTTTGCGATGCCTTCTTCAAACGTAACAGTTGGTTTCCACTTGAGTTGGTTCATCATCTTTGACGCATCAATAGCGTATCGCCGGTCGTGGCCGGGCCGGTCTTTGACGTGTTTAATCAGCGACTCCGATTTGCCGAGTGATT
This sequence comes from Anaerohalosphaeraceae bacterium, assembly GCA_021108375.1. GTDB lineage: Bacteria > Planctomycetota > Phycisphaerae > Sedimentisphaerales > UBA12454 > JAIORA01. The sequence goes on along the minus strand of JAIORA010000051.1, from coordinate 45,913 downwards.
TTAAAATTATTCTGATGACTTCGAGATTTGTCTTTTCATTGCAGCCGCCAATGTTGTAAACCTCGCCTTTTTTGCCAGCAGTTAAAACTTTCCATATTGCCCGGCAGTGGTCTTCGACGTAGAGCCAGTCGCGAACATAAAGTCCGTCGCCATAAACCGGCAGAGCTTTATCGTTGAGGGCGTTGTTGAGCATTAGCGGAATCATTTTTTCGGGGAATTGATAATGGCCGTAATTGTTGGAGCAGCGAGTGATGACGCAGTCCATATTCCAGGTGTGCGCGAAGGCAGCGACGAGGTGGTCGGCGGCGGCCTTGCTGGCAGAGTAGGGCGAGTTTGGTGCCAGCGGTGTTTGCTCGGTGAACATTCCATCGTCGCCTAAAGAGCCGTAAACCTCATCGGTCGAGACCTGCAAAAATCTTTTTATGTTTTTGTCCCGCGCAGCCTGCAAGAGTGTGAGCGTGCCGGTTACGTTGGTTTCTATGAAAATTTTCGGGCCGGTAATCGAACGGTCAACGTGGCTTTCGGCAGCGAAATTTATGAGAGCTTCTATTTTGTATTCGTCGATGAGCTTCTCAACAGCAGTGCCATCGCAAATGTCGGTTTTGACGAATTTGTGGCGTGGATTGTCCATCAGGCCAGCAAGGTTTTCGAGATTGCCAGCATACGTGAGTTTGTCGAGATTGACTATGAGACAGTCCGGCTCCTGAGCCAGAAGCATACGCACAAAGTTGCTGCCGATAAAACCGGCTCCGCCTGTTACGAGTATGTTTTTCATAATTTTTTCAGGAACCTTTCTAATGGCCCGTTCCAGCTTTCTATATCGCAGTTTAACAGTTGTGATATTTTATCACAACAGAACCTGCTGTTGCAAGGCCTTTTGGCAGGGGCTGGAAATTCGCTGCTGAGGCAGGGGGCGAGTTCGGTTTTTATGTTCAGCTTGTCAAAGACGAATTTTGCGACTTCAAATCTGCCGGCATATCCCGCGGCGGCGAAGTGGTAAAGGCCGAGCGGTTGTTTTTCGACGAATTCGGCGATAACCTTTGCTGTTTCAGCGGTGGCGGTTGGCGAGCCAATCTGGTCAGAAACAACTTTTAAGCTGTCTTGCCGGGTTGAAAGCGAAATGAGTTTTTTTATGAAATTGTCGCCGTTTTGTCCGTAACTCCATTGGACCCTTATTATGCTGTTGCGACAGGTGCTTTGGGTTAAAAGTTTTTCGCCGGAGAGCTTGCTTTGGCCGTAAACGTTTACCGGATTAGGCTCGTCGGTTTCGGTGTACGGAGTGTGTTTTGTGCCGTCAAAGACAAAGTCGGTGCTGATGTGGATTATATACGCGTTATTTTCCGCAGCGATTTTTGCGAGACTTCCCACGGCCTCGGCGTTGACGGCGCAGGCATCGCTTGATTTGGTTTCGGCTTTATCGACATCCGTAAAGGCGGCGCAGTTGATGATTATGTCGGCATCGCCAGCGGCGTTTTGTAACTGCTTAGAATCGGTGATGTCGAAATTCGGCAAGTCGAAACAGGCAGGGTTTTTGCCTCGACTGATTAAAAGTTTTGCGATGTCTGAGCCGAGCATTCCGCGGGCACCCAGGATGACAATTTTTTTATCAGCCATCTTTCCGAGTCCAGTCGTATGGTATGTCATTGTCGTGCGGGTCTAAGCGGTGTTCATCAGGAACGGCATAATTATAAGCCTCGGTTGTGATGTTTATTATGTATGCCTGAGTGTCGCCGATACACATCCAGCCGTGATATACGCCCGGGGGAATCTGTAAAATGGCGGGGCAGTGCTCGCTGAGATAGACCTGATTAACGCAGCGATAAGTTTTTGAGTCTTTGCGGTTGTCATAGAGGGCGACCTTTACCGTTCCCTTGACCACGTAAAAGTTGTCCGTTTGGATTTTGTGGTAGTGCCAGGCCTTTACTACGCCTGGAAAAGTGGTAGTGAAATAGCTCTGGCCGAACTTTTCAAAGAAGGGGTCATCGCAACGGAGAATCTCGCCGAGTCTGCCCCTTTCGTCAGGTATGACTTTGGTTCTTTTTGCTTTAACGCCCTCTATAAGCCCATTTGAGCCGAAGATTATTAAAGATTCGTCTGCGAAAACTTTTTTTAACGCGGCAACTTTCTTCTTCATTTTGGCGGCTCCTTTTTTACAAGTTCGTTAGCGTGGGCAAGCGATTCAAAGGTGCCTGCATCTGTCCACCAGCCCTGTAAGGTGTCATATTCGAGCCGGCCCTTTTTAATATAGTGATTATTGATGTCGGTTACTTCCAGCTCGCCCCGGCCTGATGGTTCGAGCGTTTTGATGATGTCGAAAACGGATTGGTCATAAAAATAAATGCCGGTTACCGCTAAATTTGATTTTGGTTTTTTTGGTTTTTCCTCAATAGCTACTACTTTGCCGTCAGCAATTTCCGCTACGCCAAAGCGTTGCGGGGAGGCGACTTCTTTTAGCAGGACACGGGCACCGGTTTTTTGGGAGGCGAATTTTTGTAAATGTTCGCGGAGGTCGTCCTGGAAGATGTTGTCGCCGAGTATTGTTACTGTTGAGGAGTTTTTGGCGAAATTTTCTGCCAATGCCAGAGCCTGAGCGATACCTCCGGCAGTGTCCTGAACTTTGTAGGTGAATCGGCAACCGAAATTTTTGCCGCTGCCAAGTAAGTTTACGACATCGCCCATATGCTCTACGCCGGTAACGATGAGTATTTCCTCTATGCCGGCAGAGGTGAGCTTTTCTATCGGGTAGTAAATCATCGGTTTTTGGCCTACCGCTAAGAGGTGTTTGTTGGTTACCTTCGTTAGCGGCATTAGCCGAGAACCAGTGCCGCCAGCAAGTACAATACCTTTTATGTTCATATTTTCCTCTGGAACTGCAAAAAAGATTACAAAAGGGCATTTTAGGTTCTTTCTGGCTTTGAGTCAACCAAAGCTTTGAAGTGTCCTGAACATTCGGCCTTGCGGAAAGTTAGCAGCGAAGACACAACATTTTTTAGACACGGATTTCACAGATTACACAGATTTTTACGAATTATTTAACCGCGGATTTCGCGGATTACGCAGATTTTAAAAAAAGTAAAAAGATAAAGTAAACTGCAACCCCACATTTACAAATGTGGGGCTAACTTAGATTTCTCCACGTTGGTCGAAATGACAAAGTCGGTGGGAATGCAATAAACCATACGCAAACACGAACCCCCGAATGGTGATTCGGGGGCTAAGCGGCGGTGCGAACGGGATAGTAAAATATGCAGATACCCGCAGGGCAAGACCTACGGGCTAATGGCGGTGCGGGCGGGTTATTAAAATTCGCAAACACGAACCCCCAAGCAGGCTTGGGGGCTAAATGGCGAAATGAAAGACACAAACCATTCGTAAGCACGAATCCCAACGGAGCGGGACTAACTAACTCGGCCGTACCGGCCGAGGCTAAATGCTCTAAAAGTTGGAATATCAGTATTATTAAGGGTGGTTAAACCTTTTTAAAACACTTGATTAAAGCCGTTATAGTGGGTATCATTTCGGAATCGTCCCGGTCAGGGTCGGGAAATTTTAAAGGCAGGTATACTTAGATGTGTTTTTGTTGGTTTTTGCATAATGTTTTTTGCAACCGACGGGGACGGAGTCCAGGAGCCTATCCTAAAAACCCTCTGGCTTCAACCGGCTACATCGCCCGTGGCTGGCGTCAGGCTGCATCGACAACCTTCAGGTTGCCTGCTTCGCCTTTCTTGGCCACAATCGACTCGCTCGGTTTCGGGCCAACGAGTAGTTATTAGGATAAACTCTTAGTACATTGTGCTTTAACGGGCTATTTACACCAAATTACGTGTTTTAATTTATTGAGGAAAAAAGCAATGCTCAACGGCAAAACAGTCCTTATTACTGGTGGAACGGGTTCTTTTGGTAATCGCTTTACAGAGCGGATATTGACGAAATATGACCCCAAAAAGGTCATTATCTACTCGCGAGATGAGTACAAACAATATGTTATGCAGCAGAAGTTCGCTAAATATACGGATAAACTGCGTTTTTTCCTCGGTGATGTGCGAGATAAAGCCCGCCTTTGCAGAGCATTTGACGGGGTGGACTACGTGGTTCACGCCGCAGCGCTGAAGCAGGTTCCGGCACTGGAGTACAATCCCACCGAGGCGGTTAAGACCAATATCAGTGGGGCCGATAATATCGTCGATGCCGCTATTGATACCGGTGTTAAAAAGGTTGTCGCTATCTCGACTGACAAAGCGTCTAACCCCGCTAACCTTTATGGAGCAACCAAGCTGGTTGCGGAGAAGATTTTTGTCGCCGCAAATTCATATGCCGGCGGCAAGGTGAAATTTTCGGTTGTTCGCTATGGGAATGTGGTAGGCTCACGCGGAAGCATTGTGCCTTTATTTATGGACTTAAAGAAAAAGGGCGTGAGCGAATATCCGATTACCGATGAGCGGATGACGAGGTTTTGGATAACGCTCGACCAGGGGGTTGATTTGGTTTTCAAGGCGCTCGATATTAGTCAGGGCGGCGAGACGTTTATACCGAAAATTCCGTCAATGAAAGTTGTCGATTTGGCGAGGGCTATGGAGCCCGGCTGTAAGATTAAGAATATCGGCATTCGGCCCGGCGAAAAACTTCACGAGGTACTTGTCTCTTGTGATGAGGCCAGGGATACAAAAATTCTTGATGATATATATGTTATAATGCCGCAATTTTTTACAAGCTCTGAGTTGGAAAAGCAATACGAAAAATGTCCCAAGGTTAAAGACGGTTTTGTTTTTCAGAGCGATGTCAATGAACAGTGGCTCGACGAAAAAGGTATTATGGAAATGATAAAAGGGTTGAAAATTGACTAAGTTTTTGCCTTACAGCAGGCAGTTTATCGATGACGATGATATTGCGGCAGTTGTCGATGTTTTGAAGTCGGACTTTCTGACGCAGGGGCCGGCAGTTGCGGCTTTTGAAAAAGCGTTGGCAGATTATTGCGGCGCAGAATATGCGGTTGCTTTTTCATCGGGGACAGCGGCGCTTCACGGTGCTTACTTTGCGGCGGGGCTGGGCAGTAGCGATGAATTGATTACCAGCCCGATGACGTTTTTGTCCACGTCAAACGCGGCGTTGTTTCTTGGGGCAAGGCCAGTGTTTGTTGATGTCGAATCCGATACGGGTAATATCAAAGCGGATTTGATAGAGAAGGCAATCACCGATAAAACAAAGATTGTTGTGCCGATACATTTTAGCGGGCATCCGGTTGATATGGAGGCGATATCGAAAACGGCGAAAGAGCATAATCTCGTTTTGATTGAAGATGCCTGCCACGCGTTGGGGGCAGAGTATAAAGGAAAAAAAATCGGCAACTGCGAGTTTTCGGATATGGCGGTTTTTAGTTTTCATCCGGTCAAGGCGATTGCCTGCGGTGAAGGCGGTGCGGTGCTGACCAATAATAAAGACTACTACGAGAAGATGATGATGTTCCGCCAACACGGTGTTACCAAAGACCCGAAAAGGCTGGTTAATAAAACCCAGGACTGCGGCGAGTGGTATTATGAAATGCAGTGTCTGGGCTACAACTATCGGTTGACAGATATGCAGGCAGCACTGGGGACTTCCCAGCTTGCTAAATTAGATGGGTTTATCAATCGCAGAAGAGAGATAGTCGAAATTTATGCGAGGGCGTTTGCGGGTAATGATTATTTTGATGTGCTTTCGGAAAGAGATTACGCTAAGTCGGCGTGGCATTTGTATCCTGTCAGGCTCAAAGATAAATATGTAAGTCGCAGAGTTGAGATATTTGAAAAACTTCGCAAGAGTGGTTTTTGGGTGCAGGTGCATTATTTGCCCGTTCACTTGCAGCCTTACTATCAGGAACTGGGGTATGGCAGCGATATTTGCCCGGCGGCAACTGATTATTATCAGCGAATTATAAGCATTCCGCTGTTTCCGACTATGGTTGATGAAGATGCGGAGTATGTGGCTGAGACGATTTTTCAAATTTTAAAGTCATTGTAGCCAATTTCTATGAAAATTTACATTCTTACCGAAGGCGGCAGGAAATATGGCCTTGGCCACGTTACAAGGACGTTAGCTATTTATCAGGCTTTTCAGGACAGAGGCTTGAAGCCAGCGTTTGTTGTAAATGGCGATGATACGCTGGGGGCGATACTTAGCGAAATCGACTATCAAAAAATTGACTGGGTTAATGACGAAAAATACTTTCAGCAGATTTGCGAAGAAGGTGATATTGTTGTTGTGGACTCCTATCTTGCGGGACTCGCCCATTATGAAAAAATATCCGACTCCGCACAAGGGGTTTATTTAGATGATGATTTGCGGATAGATTATCCTGATGGCTTTGTTGTTAATGCTGCGATAAATGCACAGGCTTTGCCTTACCCTGAAAAGGATGGCCTGGAGTATTTGTCCGGAAGCGAATACGGCCTTGTGAGAAAACAGTTTGCTGATGTTACGCCGAAAGAATTTGCGGAAGAGGTAGAGCAGGTTTTAATAAGTTTTGGGGGGGCTAACAGAGAAACACTTATTTCGATTGCGGTGGAAGCGGTGACGAGATGTTTCGGCAAGGTGAGGCTTAAAGTGGTTGTCTCATCAGCAAGTGAGGAGCTGGCGGGATTGGAATTGCTTTATGGGGCAGCTATCGAAATAGTTTGCTGTCCGGATGTTGAGAAGTTGGCTGAGTTAATGGCCAGCAGCGATATTGCTGTGTCTGCGGGCGGGCAAAGTTTGAATGAGCTTGCTGTAACGCGAACGCCGGCAGTTGTTGTTTCGCTTGCGGATAATCAGTTGAATAATATCGTCGGCTGGGAAAAGGCGGGTTTTATTCAGTATGCTGGCGGGGCCTTTGAACAGGGTTTGGCCGAGCGATTAGATGAGAAGCTAAAGCATTATAAGAGTGCGCAAAATAGAAAAGTTAGCATAGACGCGGCGATGCAGAATATTGACGGGCTTGGCGCGGCGAGAGTTGTTAAGGCGGTGTGCGGGAGATATTACAGAAAAAAAATTCATTTACGGCCTGCAGGCATTAATGATGCCAGAGCTTTATTTGATTTGGCTAACGACGAAGTTGTCAGAGAGAATTCCTTTTCGTCGGAACCGATTCAGTGGCCCGGGCATATTGGCTGGCTTGAGGACAGGGTTGCTGACGAGAAATGTGTTTTGTATTGCGTTTGTGATGGAGACGATTTTCTTGGGCAGGTTCGATTTGATATAGACTCCGGCGGCGGTATGGCGGTAATAAGCATCGGCCTTACTGAAAAATTACGCGGGCTTGGATTGGCAGCTTTTATAATTGCTGCGGCGATTAAAAGAATGGCTGGGGAGGCGGCAGTTAAAAAAATAGCAGCATATATTAAAGATTCTAATAAAGTCTCGGCGGCGGCTTTTGAAAATTCCGGATTTAGTTTAGTTGAGTCCGTTGTTATAAAAGGCTTTAGTTCCGGTAAGTATATCAAAGAGCTTTAAGAGAACCTCTAAAAATTCATTTTATGGAAAAATCAGAAAAAATAGAAATTCGAATAGGCAGCAAAAAAGTGTCGCAGGCTGGGCCGGCTTTTATAATTGCGGAAGTTTCAGCTAATCATAACGGCAGTTTTGAGGATGCTGTTGAAATTATTCGTGCGGCTGCGGTTGCTGGTGCCGACGCGGTTAAGCTGCAAACATATACAGCTGATACAATGACTCTAAATTGCGATAATGAATATTTTCGCATTCAACACGGCACTTTGTGGGACGGCAAAACATTATACGAGCTTTATCAGCAGGGGACTATGCCGTGGGAATGGCAGCCGAGACTGAAAAAAGCAGCGGAAGAGCTTGGGTTGATATTGTTCTCCAGTCCGTTTGACAAAACCGCGGTGGATTTTCTTGAGGAAATGGGAGTTGCTGCCTATAAGGTTGCCTCGTTCGAGATAACTGATGTCGGGCTTATTGAATATATTGCCAGTAAAAAAAAGCCTGTAATAATTTCTACCGGTATTGCAGAGCTTGCTGAAATTCAGGACGCAATCGATGCCTGTCATAAGGTCGGCAATGATGATGTGATTCTGCTGAAATGTACGAGTGCCTATCCCACAAAGACAGAGGATATGAATTTGCGTGTGATGGTTGATATGGCAGGGCGATTTTCGACCCTTGTCGGCCTTTCAGACCATAGTCTTGATATGATGCTGCCAGCAGTTGCTGTGGCAGTTGGCGGGGTTGTGATAGAAAAACATTTTACTCTGGACAGGAAAAACGGTGGACTCGATTCCGCATTTTCGCTTGAGCCGACAGAGTTTAAAAGTATGGTCGATAACATTAGAAAGACCGAAGCCGCGATGGGCGAGGTTGATTACAAGCTGACAGAGAATGCCAAAGCCAGCAGGAAGTTTGGGCGTTCGTTATTTGCAGCTGAGGATATTAAAGCTGGCGATGTTTTTACCGAAAAGAATATTCGTTCGGTAAGGCCGTCTGATGGATTGCTGCCGAGGCATTTGCCTGATATTCTGGGCAAAGCCGCTACTCAAGATGTGCCGTTCGGCAGCCCGATAGATTGGGATATGGTCAAGGGTGGTTCTAATGAATAGATTTTTCTATTTGAGGTAATTGGTTTCAATGGAAAAATACAAAGCAGCTGTAATAGGCCTTGGTAATGTTGCCTGGAAGTATGATTTGAATCGTTCCGGCGGTAAGGGGACATTGCAAACTCATACGGGCGTGTATCAGGCTCATAACGAAGTGATTTTGGTTGGGGGCTGTTCCAATGAGCAGAAAGACTGTCAGGATTTTTCGCAACACTATAAAGTGCCTGCGTTTGAGAGCGTTGATGAATTGCTGAAACAGACTTCGCCGGAAATTGTAAGTATCTGTTCTTCCACGAAGATGCATTTCGAGCATACGTGTCGCTGCATTGAGGCGGGAGTGCCTATGATATGGCTTGAGAAACCTCCCGCAGAAGATTTGGCGGATTTGGAAAAACTTATCGAAATGCAAAAAGGCAGCAGAAGCACGGTACTTGTTAATTATCAGAGGAGATATTGTGATTGTTACAATCGGCTGAAAGGCGCGTATGCCGAGCAGGTTTTTGGCAAAACGGTATCTATTCATTTAACTTATTCGCGCGGGCTGCAATCAAATGGAGCGCATATTATTGATATTCTTTCCCTTATTTTAGGGGACAAAGCGTCATTGTCTTTAGAAAATATTTCGATAGCTGATAGCAGTAATCCTTCATTCTGTCTTAAAACATCAGACGGAGTAAGCGTTTTTGTAACAGGAATGAAGTTGCCTTATCATTGCATTGATATAGAACTGACCTGTGAACAGGGCAGGTTGGCTATTTTATATGGAGGTATGGAAACGCGTGTCGAAACCAAAGTAGAGCATAAGCTTTTTCATGGGTTCTACAGATTGGAAGAAACAGAATCGGATATATTAGGCCCCGGAGGAATTGAAGGAGCAATGTTGATGGCCCTGAACGACCTTGTTACATCTCATCAACAAAATCGTGAGCCTGTAAGCAATTTAACCACCGCTGGCGAGACGCTTGCCATTGTAAACAATGTTGAACGAGCGGTAGGGATTGACCGATGAGTATTCTTGCGGTATCTGGTGATGTTGGTGGTGCGCGAGCAATGCTCTCGGTGTTGCGTCATCTTTCTGAAATTGATGAGCCTTTTAGTATCGTGGAAAATGGCTTATTGAGCAGTGATGCGGATGAAAAATGGCAACGAGTTCCAGCGGTTTTGGAAGGGCAAGGCTCTTTGGAAAGTTTATTTGAAAAAGGTCATTTTAAGATACTTATATTTACTTCAAGCGTCAAAGATGTTTTTGCTTTAAAACTCGCCAGACTCGCAAAGCGAAAAGGTCTCTATGTTATATTCCTTCTCGACAACTGGATGAATTACAGAAACAGACTTGAGATGGATGGTGGGCAAATGTTTTTGCCTGATAAATATCTTGTGATGGATGAACTGGCGTTTGAAGAGGCCCGCAAAGAGGGCATCTCCGTATCTTCGCTCAGGATAGTCGGGCAACCAGCGATGGCATCGCTTGGCAGAGATTATGAGCATTGGGCTGCCAAAAGCAAAGATGAAGTATTTGATAGTTTTGGCTTGAACAAAGATAAGAAATTGATAGCTTTTATTTCAGAGCCGGTAGAGGACGACCAGGGTTCCGGGTCGGAATGTTCTCAGTATCGCGGGTACACTGAGAAAAGTGTTCTCAAAGAATTTTGTATCAGGCTTGAGCCGTTTTCCGATAAATATCAAATTGGACTTGTCGCTCACCCAAGAGAAAATAGTGCCCGGCTTTATGAACATTGGCAAAAATTCCACGGGCCATTAGAAGGTGGATTGCTTGAGATGGGCAGTGGTCGCGACTCCGTTTTTTTAGCGGATGGTATCGCGGGAATGGTTTCGGTTCTGCTTTATGAAGCGTGGTTATTAAACAAGCCTACAATCAGCCTGCAGCCGAATTTGTGCAGACAGGATTTGAATTTTTTGCAAAAGAGGCAAGGGCTGCACTGCCTTGTTGATGAGATTGAGTGGGATTCAGTATTGGATGTCTGGATGAATGAGATGGCAAGAACGGATAAGCCGAGCAGCATAAGAGATGAGCTTCGACTGCATATGCAGTCGCCCGTCAATATCGGCAACTTACTTATAGATTGTCTGAATGAGAATAATGTTAAGGAACAATTATTTTGAATATCGCAGTTATTCCAGCTCGTGGCGGCAGTAGCCGAATTCCGAAAAAGAACATAAAGGATTTTGCAGGCAAGCCGATTATAGCCTATTCCATCGAAGCAGCAGTGGATAGTGGTCTGTTCGATGAGGTTATTGTTTCGACAGATTCTGATGAGATTGCTCAGATTAGCCGTAACTTTGGTGCGTCTGTTCCTTTTATGCGTCCGGCAGAGTTATCTGATAATAGTGTAAATGTTGCTGATGTTATTAAACACGCTATTGCCTGGTTTGAAAATCAGGGCCGGCAGGTATCTAATTCCTGTTGTATTGTTGCTACCGCACCGTTTATTAAATCGAAATATATTGTTGATGGTTTCAATTTGATGCAGGAGCATTGCGTTGATACGGTGATGTCTGTCGCAAAATATCCGCACCCCGTATTCAGGGCGTTCAGAAAAGATGATGCGGGGAGGATTGAATTGCTCTGGCCGGAATATGAATTTACACATTCAAATAAACTTTGCGAAGCATATCACGATGCAGCGCATTTTTATTGGCTTAACGTCAAAAAATTTATGCAAAGCGGAAGTATTTTCGCAAAACAAATAATGCCTATTATATTGCCAGAGTACCTTGTAGTCGATATAGATACCAGCGAAGATTGGGATAGAGCTGAAATAATGTATGAGGTTTGCAAGAAAAGGGGGCTGTTGTGAAGTTAGCAATCAATGGCGGCAGTCCTGTCCGAAATAAACTTTTTCCCGCTTATTCCACCATAGGCAAAGAGGAGAAAAGTGCGGTTGAAAAAGTGTTGGATTCCGGAAAGCTTTCTCAGTATATAGGCGGTTGGGGCGATAAGTTTAATGGTGGCCCGCAGGTACAGGCTCTTGAGAGTGAATGGTCTGAATATTTTGGGGTTAAGCACGCGATTGCGGTCAATTCCTGTACTTCCGGATTGTATTGTGCTGTTGGTGCTGTCGGGATTGAGCCGGGCGAGGAAGTTATTGTTTCGCCTTATACGATGAGTGCTTCGGCGGTCGCGCCTCTAATTTACAACGCGATACCTGTGTTTGCTGATGTTGAGGAAGAGTATTTTTGCCTGGACCCGGATTCTGTGGAGCGGCGAATAACCAGCCGAACCAGAGCTATCATTATAGTGGATATTTTTGGCCAGCCGTACAATGTCGAGAAAATAAATGCCATAGCAAAAAAATATAACATTAGTGTTATTGAGGATGCCGCGCAAGCTCCTGGTGCCTGTTATAAAAATCGTTATGCGGGAACGCTTGGAGATGTTGGCGTTTATTCTTTAAATTACCACAAGCATATCCATTGCGGGGAGGGCGGGGTTGTGGTAACCAATGACGATGCACTCGCTGAAAGGGTTCGTCTTATTAGAAATCACGCGGAGGCTGTTGTTGAAAACAAGGGCTGTGCTGATATTGCTAATATGATAGGTTATAATTTTCGTATGACAGAGATAGAGGCGGCAATATCTCGTTGCCAGCTCAAGAAGTTAAGAACGCTGCTTGATAAACGACAGGAAAACTGTGCATATCTCAACGAAAAGCTGGCTGAAATTCCGGCAATCAGTGTACCTGCTGTTCGCCAAAACTGTGAACATTCCTATTATGTTCAGCCATTCAAATTTGATGAAGCAATAGCAGGCATATCGAGAGATTGTTTTGTTGAAGCGGTCAAGGCAGAACTGATGCCAACGGAATTGAGAGAAGACGAGGGAGTGAAAATCAGTTGCGGCTATGTCAAACCGTTGTATTTGCTGCCTCTTTTCCAGAGGAAAATAGCTTATGGCAATAAAGGATTTCCTTTTGCAGAGCTGGAATTTTCTGATAACATAAGTTACAATAAAGGACTTTGCCCTGTTGCTGAACGAATGTATGAAAAAGAATTGTTTATCAGCGAGCTGATGCATTCGTTTATGAGCAAAAGCGATATGGATGATGTAGTAAAAGCATTTATGAAAGTGTGGGAAAATAGAACAGAAATAAAGAAGTCTATGTGTTTTTTCAGTAAATCAACTATACAAAAGTTATAAGGAGTATTCTTGCTATGTCCATTATGGAAGATATTAACGAAGTATTTAGAGATGTTTTTGATGACACTAATTTGGAAGTGACTGAACAGATGACGGCTCAGGACATTTCAGAGTGGGATTCAATGGCTCAGATAAATCTTATCGTGGCTTTTGAGGAAAAATATGATATTAAATTTACTACTGAAGAAATCAGTGTTTTGACCTGCGTTGGAGATATGGCAAAGCTTCTTGAGGCTAAGCGTATTCAATGAAGACATATAGCGTAGATGATGTAAAAAAAGCTTTGCGAGCAGTTGGTATAGGCAAAGGAGATTTGGTGTTTTTGTTTGTTCGGCTGCATACACTGGGCAGAATGGAAGGATGTAGGAGCAGTGAAGATGTTGGCAAGGCTTACTTTGAAGCGGTTTTTGATGTTATTGGCGATAATGGCACATTAGTAACTCCGACTTATTCTCAACAGGTCGGTACATTTGGGATAGACTATCATAACGAGACAACAGAAAGCCTGTGTGGTGTAATTTCTGAATATGTCAGAACGCACCCGGCTTCTGTCCGCAGTTTTCATCCGGTGCATTCTTTGACAGCGATTGGTAAATATGCTCGTGAAATATGCGGCAATGTAAGCACAAGCAGTTTTGGAATCAGGAGTGCTTTTGACAATCTTTTTAAGCGTGGTGGGCATAGTGTTTGTCTTGGCTTTGAGTATCATAAGGGCCATATTGTTACGGGAGCCCATTATGTTGAATGTACTTATGCAGTGCCGTATTACTATAACAAGATAGTCAAAGCTAATGTTCACAAGAATGGCAAACTCAGTGATAAGATATTTACAATTAATGTGATGTATAAAGGATTTGTAATAAAAAATGATTACAAACGATATATAGAAGAGATAGACAGAAAAGGGTTTTTGAAACAGCATCCTGTTGGCGATGGAATTCTTTATTCAAGCGATTTAAAAAAACAGCTCGAAGTGGGATATGATATGCTTTCAGAGGATATTTACTCGTTTCTTAAGAGTCCACCTGTCTGGCGGGATGATATAATCCCCAATGAAGGCACGCCGGAGCATCTTAGTAAGCAGGAGGCGGATAATATGAACTGGACCGGTTATATTATGCATAGTTGGAGGCATTTATGATTATGGAAATGAATGAGTATTTCATATCTGATTTAACTGTTGGTCAGTCCGACAAAATTAGTGTTGATGTTACATTAGATGACATCGACCGGTTCGCTGAATTGTCGGGAGATTATTCTTCTGTTCATATGGACAGCGATTTTGCGATGACTAAGGGTTACGAAGGCAGAATAGCTCATGGTATGCTCACAGGGGCTTTCATTTCGAGTTTTATCGGAATGCGACTGCCTGGTCGAATTGGAATTATGACAAATATGGACATTGACTTCAAAAAACCAATTGTGCCGCCCGACAGGATACGAATAGAAGGTGAAATCGTGGATATTTCGATGAGTGTCAATCATGTTTTGATAAAAGTTAAGGTTTTCAAGGGTAATGGCGAATTGGTCGCCATTGCCAAGGTGAGAAGTGTTGTTCGTGAAAAGTAAAACGTTATTTGATTTGTTTTGGTTTTAAAAATGGAGTTAAAAATATTATGACTAATTCAGTATTTAAAAATCTTTATGAGAGAATGAACAAAATGTATCCTGTTTATGCGCCATTGTGGATGGAAAGCCTGGAGCAATTTGGCGAACAATGGGAGGAGGAAATATCTCTGAATATATCCAGAGTCTTTGGTAGTGAATATAATGAGAGGTGGGATGAAGCGATAAGCGGTTATGCTGAATTTTGTACTGAGGCATTGCGTGCACAATGTTATTTTGAAAAGACAGGGGCATATAAAGCTACCAGTTACGAAGAGACAGTTGAGGAATGTTATCATAGCGCAGATTATATGAAGAAGCGTTATTTGCCGGGGCAATACTTGTCTCATTATATATGGCCCCATCACCAGAAGATGCTTCGCCGTTTTATTAACAATTTACTACCTCAAATAATGCAGAATGTGTCGCTGTTTTATGAGGTTGGGGTTGGTTGCGGGATGTATTCACAGTGGGCTTTAAACACCATACCAAAGGCATGTGGTATTGGTTATGATATAAGCGATTATGCACTGGAGTTCACTTTAAGGGTGGCGAAATCTCATGGTTACGGTGAACGTTATAAGATAATAAATCAAAATATTATTGATGAACCGATTGAGCGTAAAGCTGATTTAGTGATAAGCCAGGAGGTTCTTGAACATCTTGATAAACCACAGTTGTTTATTGACTCCTTATATTCAGCTGTTCGGAGCGGGGGCTGGGGTTATATTACGGCTGCCATCAATGCTGCACATACCGACCACATCTATCTTTACCGAAGCCCAGAAGAGGTTCAGCAGCAGCTTGAAAATGCTGGCTGGCAGATTTGTGACACACAAATTGAATCTAATTACCCTCAAAAACCCATTGAGAAGAGGCCGACGATTGTTGGTTTTCTCGTAAGGAAACAGGATTGAGTAAATTGGATAAGTCTAATCTTATAAAGACTTTTTCTGATTGCCTTGCATCAGGCAGTGTTGCCGATGCGATGTCATATATCAGAAATCTTTCGGTTATTTATTTATTGCCGAGTGATATGCAGAAGATTAGCAGACTTATTGACCGCTATCGAGATGTACTTTCGAGTTTTTCGTCGAATAAGTCCTTAAAAATAGCTGTACTTGGCGGCTTTACCACTTCTGTAATTGTTAATGCCATAAAGACGCATCTTCTTGCTGAGGGTTGGGTTGTTGAGAGTTATGAATCTGAATATGATTTGTACAAGATAGAGGTTCTTGATGCGTCGAGTGGCTTATATGCTTTTCAGCCAGAAGTGGTGCTCTTTGCTACTGGCACAGTAAATATTGAAGAATTTCCTCTTGCTGGAAGTACCGCAGGGCAAGTAACTGCGATGGCGGAAACGCTTGTGGAACAATTTCGGGATTTGTGGGAGATAGTAAAGGAAAAGACTGGCGCGACAATAATTCAGCACAATTTTGAATATCCGGTTGAGCAATTATTGTCCAGGCTTGAATTCAAATATAGTTGGTCGCATTCAAAGTATGTTGAAACATTGAATAATATCCTATGGCAGATGGATTCCAGAGAAATGTATTTGCTGGATATATTTGGTTCTTCTGTAAGATGTGGTTTGACCAGATGGCTTGATTCTCGATGGTGGTATTTTGGTAAATTCGGTATTAATCCTGAGTTGTCATGGGAATATGGAAGGATGTTTGCGGGGTTGCATTGTGCGATAGCCGGAAAATCGAAGAAGTGTCTTGTCGTGGATTTGGATAATACTCTTTGGGGTGGGATAGTTGGTGATGATGGTATTGAAGGGATACAGATAGGTAATATCTCTGCTACAGGAGAGGCGTACAGTGGGTTTTGCAGATATATTAAGGAGCTCCGAAAACGAGGTATTATTCTGGCGGTATGTAGTAAAAACGATTCAGAGCAGGCCAAAGAAGTTTTTCTTAAACATTCTGAAATGCCTCTCAAGTTGGATGATTTTGCATGTTTTTGTTGTAACTGGCAAAGTAAATCTGAAAATATAGCGAGTATTGCTGAGCATCTTAATATCGGGATGGACTCACTGGTGTTCGTTGATGACAATCCTGTAGAATGTGCCGAAGTTAGCAGGACTCTTCCTGAAGTTGCAGTAATTGAAATGGATGGGGACCCCGCTTATTTCATAGAGAAACTCGAAAAGCTCCATCTTTTCAATCAGCTTGAAATCACTCGTGAGGATTTAGGCAGGACAGATTCTTATTTGCAGCGTGGTAAGGTTGAGTCTCTCCGGAAGTCGGCTTTAAATCTTGAAGGATTTTTAGAAAGTTTATGTATGGCTGGCAGAGTTGATGTTGCAACTGAAAATGATTTGCCGAGAATTTGTCAGATGTTTAATAAGACCAACCAGTTCAATTTGACAGGTCGCAAATATGATACATCAAATTTGTCTGAGTATATATTGAATACAAGCAAATTTTGTTTGTGCTCGAAACTTTGTGATAAGTTTGCGGATTATGGATTGGTTTCTGCAATTACAGGTGAAATTTCGGAAGACATTCTCAGGATTGATAACTGGATAATGAGTTGCAGGGTTTTTTCGAGGACTTTCGAGCAATTTATATTTAATCATCTTGTGAATTATGCAAGCGAAATGAATTGCAGCACGATTTGTGGGGAATTCATTCGTACAGTTAGGAACAATTATGTGGCAGATTTATTTAAAAAACTTGGTTTCAGGATGATTGATAGCAATGATTCTGAACGATGGTATTTAGCTGTCGAATCATTTGAGAGCTTAAAAACGTATGTTAAGGTTTTTCAAGGGGCCGTTAAGAAATAGTTGGTATGTTTTTATTATTGGGGTTCTGAGGTTTCGTGAAAATAGGTTTTTATATTGGTAGGATGAATTATTTAGGGCATCTTGGCCCACTTATCGATTATTTTCGTAAAAAAGGGGATAGGATTGTTCTTTTATGCGATAATACTCAAGCCCCAAAAAGTTGTGGCTATAAAGCATATCAATACCCTCACGTCGAAGATATTCATAGTATTTTTGGGCGAGATGATACCAGGGCTTTTCATACCGCAAATGAATTTGCAGAGATGATTATAGACACTCAATTGCGGGTAGTTTTTTTTCTCGCAATAAATCCCATTATCAAAGAAGCAAAGGATTTTTTAGCAGAAAAAAAAATTGATATTATTTTTGCGCATTTACAGGCAGGCGGTGATATCTTTTCTGCAACGGACATATCTTGTGTGGACGTTGTGTATCTTTTTTCTGAAAGTTGTAAAGATTTGTGGAAAGAATGGGTTGTTAAATTAGGATTGTTGCCCACAAATGTTCAAGGCCCTCTATTTAAGCAAATTGATACAAAAGCGGTGATTTCCGGGTTTTCACAAGTAGAACAAGTTGCCACCTTTGACCGCTTGTCAATTTGTGAAAAGTACGGCATACCTAAAGATAAGAAGGTAGTTGTTTATCTTCCTTTTCCCTGGCGGGTACCATTTTGCAAATGGAGCCATATTTTATATAAGCCGCAAAATAAAATCTTAAAAATTGCCAGGTTGTTGTTAAGGGGCGATTTTGCATCCATCCCAAAAGTTTTTAATACAGTTGATGACAAGCAGGTTGCTCAGACATTGCGAGATTTCTGTGATAGAAATAATGCTTTTTTTGTTGTCAAGGGCCGAGCTAAGAACAAAATACCTCCTTATCTGAAGTCCATAGCCGACAGAGTGATTCTTGATGAAAGCTATTATCCCTACACAATTATGGAACTTTTGTATGTGGCTGATTTGTGCATACACTTTTACAGTGATGCTATAAAAGAATCCTCTGCCTTGAGTGTTCCAAATATATGTCTGGGGGCGAGAGACCCCAAAGATTGGAAGTGTTGTGCCCCAAGGTTCTCCGTTTCGGCATATTCGTTCAGGGCGGGTAGCTACTATAATTTCGAATCAGTGGTTTATAATGAATCTGTGGATGGTTTTGTCAAAACTTTTTTTAGAAAAAGTTTTGACGATTACGAGATGAATCCTGACAAACGGAACGATTTTATAGAAAAGTTTCTCGGGTATTGTGATTTCAATTCCTGTGGCAGGATTTATGAAGATATTTGTAAACGCCTGAAATAATGTTTGAATGTTGAAAGTGATGCCAATGTTAATGTCAATTTCAAAATCTAAGTTACAGGATTTGGTACTGAACCAACTACGGAATTTTTTCAGCTTTGAAAAGACGTCCCCGGATATTTTGATTGTGGCAATAAATGGGGCGATAGAAAAATGCGAGCATTGTTTTTCTTATCAAGGAAATAAGTATTACCAAAAAGATGGTCAGGTTTACTTCAATCCGTTTCATTCTGGTCAGTACACGATATTCCTATATCACCTATCAAGACAGGTTGCCTTGTTGGGCGATGCTCTGCTGGCCGATAAGGTATATTATCTCAACCGAGCTTTGAATTCGGTTGATTTGTATTATGAAGTTGAACTGCCGGCTGTTTTCGGGCTGGACCATCCGTTAGGTTCAGTTATGGGCAGAGCTGATTACTCCGATTTTTTCTACTTCACTCAAAATTGCACTGTCGGAAATAATTATGGTGTGTACCCGACATTCGAAAAATATGTTACAATGCTTGCCGGGTCTATGGTGATAGGAAATTGTAAAATAGGTAGAAATTGCATCATCTCTGCCAATGCCTATGTTAAGGATGAAGATATTCCAGGCAATTCGATAGTCTTTGGCAGCTCGCCGAACCTGGTGATAAAGCACAGGGATAACGATTATTTTAAGTCAATCAGTTTATTCGATGAAAAGATGTCCTGACGTATTGTTTTTGAACTGTGATAAAGAATACTTACATAAGAATTGGTTCCAATATCCTGACTTCGGCGATAGGTCTTTTGCCAATGATTTTGGTTATTCGTATTTTTGGGGCTGAGACGTGGGGTAAGATTATTTATTATTACAGTATTGCCGGGCTGTACAGCGTCTTTGCAGATTTGGGATTGTCGCAGGCTTACAGCAAATTTCTCGCCTCCGATGATGATGAGCGTGATATAAGCACTTTTTTGTTTCTTAAAGCTCTGCTTATAGTTGTTACTTTCGTTGTGTTTTCGGGAGCATATTTTTTAAAGCTCAGATATGGCCAGCTTGATGGACAGTTGTTGTGGCTGGTTTTCGGAGTTTTGATTGCTGAGCTGGTTTCGCAGTTTTTCACGATGACTTTTGTGGGCAAAAGGGATTTTAAGTACTATTCAGGTGTTGAAATAATTGCGGCGCTTATAGCTTTGGCTTATACGTTATTTGTGTGTTTCGTAAAGCCCGATTTGTATTTGCTTGCGGCCAGTAAGTTCGTATTGCCTCTGATAACTATTTTGGGTGGTGTGGTCTATTTCCATAAGAAGAAGTTGCCATATTTTTCGTCGTTAACCAGAGTGGGTTTCCGCAAGTATTTTAGCTATTCTTTGCCGATAGCTTTTTCAAGCATAGTCGGCAGGTTTTTGAGTCATTTCGATAAGATTGCACTTGGCAGCTTGATAGGCCTTAAGGAGGTCGGTTTTTACCAAGTCGCTATGCGATGTTATGGAATGTTTGACAGACTTATTAAGCCCGTAACCAATACGATGTTTACTGAAATTGCTCATAGAGTAGCTAATGTGCCGGGCTTTTTTCATAAAAAGTTTCAGGACCTGCGACAGGTTCTAAGTTTTTGCAGCGGGCTGCTTACGATATGTCTTGTCTTTGGTTCAGGCTTTGTTGTCGAAACCATATTCGGCATAGAGAATGTCAGGGCAGGGTTTATTTTGAAGTTTCTTGGGCTTTCGATAGTTGCCCGTTTGTTCTGGCGGCCTTATTCACATATTATTTATGCTATAGAAAAGCACAAGTTAATCGCGATGCTGGACCCTTTAACTGCTGTTGTAACAGTAGGGCTTTACTATTTGTTGATACCAATGAATATTTCGGGTGTTAATATTGGAGCAGCGGCATTGCCGATGGCTGAGTTTGTTGTTTGGATATTTCCTGTTGGTTTTTTAAGGCTGTTTATTCTTAGGCATCATTTTGGCAATATCGGGGCAGGTCTTTTGTTGGTGAAAGTTGGTTTGCCGCTGGCGGTTATAATTGTTGCTGGATATTTTGTGAATTATTCTGTATTTGCGTTGCTGCCGGCAGTGGTTGTATTTATTATTGTTGAGATTTATTTCGGCATATTGACGAAAGCACGATTGCAGGAATTGATGATGCCGTTTAGAGGAGTAATTGGTCGCTGATGTGTAACGTTGCAAAAGAAAATACAGATAAAGAGAAATTCGATGTTGCCATCAAGAAGCACTTGAAGCATTATTATTGGGATTGCCTTGGGCTTTATGACTGGAAATCGCGAATTGAAGCAAGAAAGGATGAATTGGCAAGAGCTAAGCTTGGTTTAAAGGTGATAGAGCAGGTGGCATCTTTTGATATCAGCGACAAAAAAATGCTCGACGTAGGTTGCGGCTGGGGAGGTAATGTCGTTGCTGCCGTTCAAATGGGTGCTGTTGTTACAGGTTGTGATGTTGATGAAGATGTGCTTGAAGTTGCTGGTCTGCGTGCAAAAATCAATGGTGTCTTACCAGAATTAATTCAGGCTCCCGCTGAGAATTTGCCGTTTGCAGATAATGAATTTGACTATGTTCAGAGTATTTGTGTTCTTGAACACGTTAGGGATGTCTCAAAGTCTGTCAATGAAATGGTTCGGGTTTTAAAGCCCGGAGGGGTTGGTTTTGTTCAGGTTCCCAATTACTGGCTGCCGATAGAGCCACACTATAAGATTTTATTTCCGCCTAAGTGTCCAAGGCCGCTTGCGAAAATTTATCTCAAACTTTTGGCAAGGCCTACCGCATTTATTGATACGCTTAATTATGTTGATGTCAAAATGATTAAGCGGTTGTTTGCCGATGCCGGTGCATCTGTTTCGGATATTTATTATGAGTATTCAAGTCTCGCAGGTCAATACTATAAAGCAGACAGAAAGCCCAGTTGTGGCTCTGCAGTGAAACCCTCAGCATTGTCATATAATGCCATAGTTTGCAAGGTTATGGGCAGGTCAAGTTTGTGGGCTTTGAAATTGTACGAAAAGCTTTTCGGAATGAATAATATATATTATCTTTTCAGAAAAAATTGATGAGATTAGCTTGTTATGAGTTTTGAGATGAGTTGTAGATATTTGTTGTTTTGAAAAAGCAGAATGGGCGAAATGAATTATAAACTTGAAACCGTACCCTGTGCTGTATGCGGCTCAGATAATTATAGCGTCCATATAAAAGAGGCGCGTGATTTATACAATGATACACAGAATTTTTTCGATGTTGTCAAGTGTGACAGTTGCGGTTTTGTTTTTACGAACCCAAGGCCAACGAAAGAGACGATAGGGGTTTTCTATCCCGACTCAGCGGGCTATTATACTCCGGGCAATCCATTTGCTGATAAAGATTCGCGAAAGGAAAAAGTTA
This sequence comes from Anaerohalosphaeraceae bacterium, assembly GCA_021108375.1. GTDB lineage: Bacteria > Planctomycetota > Phycisphaerae > Sedimentisphaerales > UBA12454 > JAIORA01. The sequence continues at coordinate 24,133 of JAIORA010000051.1, read as the reverse complement.
TTCGTACAATGCTTGCGCATTATTATGGATATGAGTTTGAATCACCACATAATAGATTTACCGCATTTTTGCTAAAACTTTTGCTTATGCGTAAAATAGCACTGGCTCGCATACCGAAATTTGTGCCAAGCGGTCGCCTGCTGGATGTTGGCTGTTCGTGGGGAATGCATCTGGCGAAAATGGCAAGTTACGGATGGGATGTTTATGGCCTTGAGTTTAATGCTAAAGCCGCTGAATATGCAAGAGATGTTCTCGGACTGAATAATGTTTCTATCGGTTCATTTGAGACGTGCGATTATCAGAACGGTTTTTTCGATGTTGTTCATATGGGTATGGTTTTGGAGCATTTGCACGATCCTGCGGCCAGTCTTAAAATGGCAAATAAAGTTATGAAACCTGCCGGACAATTGATTGTTTCCGTGCCTGATATTACCGGCCTTGAAGCAAAGTTATACAAAAAAATATCCTACACATTGCATGTGCCGCAACATTTGAACCATTTTTCTCCAAAGACAATTACGATGGTTCTGGAGAAAGCAGGTTTTAAAGTCGAAAAGATAATCCATCAGAATTTCGACAGGGATTTAGTTGCCTCGGCTGATTATTTGCGTAACAAAACGTTGACAGGAGTTCTCCATAATAAATTGGTTAGAAAAACATTTGTGAGATGTTTTGTTTCATTACTTGCGGCGTTTGGCAAAACGAGTAGAATGACCGTTTATGCAAGAAAGCAAAATGACTGAGCCATTGATAACAATAGCGACGGTTAACTATAATACCGCTGATTTTGTTGAGCTTATAATTTACTCGCTGAAAAAGTTGACCTGCAATTCATATAAGCTCATCGTCTGTGACAATGGTTCCAATCCAGCAGATATTGAGAAAATTAAACGGTTGTCTCAGGAAAATGAAAAAGTAGAGTTGTTTTTCAGACAGCAAAATGCCGCAGCGAGTATGGCTCACGGGCAGGCGTTAGATTTGCTTATCGAAAAGTCGGCATCTAAATACACCGCCGTTTTGGACAGCGATTGTGTTTTTTTGCTGAAAAATTGGGATATTGAACTGACGAATCATCTGGACGAAAAAGTAAAGATATTCGGGGCTACCTCGCCGAGCCTCAGAGCTGGTCCAAGACTGGGCGGTGGAGATTTTCCTCTTCCGTTTGCTGCTGTTTTTGAGACAGAAATTTTTAAATCACTCGAAATTTCGTGTACTCCCGGCGACATAACAAAAGGCCAGGATACTTCATGGCAGTGGAGGCAAAAATTTTCCGCTGCGGGCTTATACGGTAAAGTTTTTACTGTGTACAATACGAGAGATTTTAGAGATGGATTTTTCGCTGAATTTATTGGAGTTGAAGAGTACTATTTAGATGATGGCAAACTTGTGGCGTCTCATTTTGGCAGAGGTGCCTCTCTCGGCGCAGCGAAATATATGAAATGGTTCAGAGTGCCTTTAATTTCTACGCCAATCAAAAAATATTTTGGCAAAAGCGACAAAAAAAAGTGGATAAAAAAATGTTATCAAATTATTGACAGTCAATAGTATTTTAGGACAGGAAAAATGAAAAAAGCATTTATAACAGGAATCACGGGTCAGGACGGCTCTTATCTCGCTGAGCTTTTGCTTGAAAAGGGGTACAAAGTTTACGGCTTTGTAAGGCGGGTTGCACTTGAAGATACTGAGCACAGGATGAGCAGGATAAAGCATCTGTTTGGTAACGACAGGTTGGAATTGGTCTCCGGCTCTCTTGAGAGCTATCCCTCTGTTTACAAAGCGATTGCAAAAGTTCGGCCAGACGAAGTTTATCATCTGGCAGCGCAGAGTTTTGTTTCGTATAGCTTTGAGGATGAATTTTCGACATTGCAGTCGAATATCAGCGGAAGTCATTACATCCTTTCGGCGGTTAATGATATTGTTCCGAAAGCGAAATTTTATTTTGCAGCATCAAGTGAAATGTTCGGCAAGGTTTGCGAAGTACCCCAGAATGAGCAGACAAGGTTTCACCCGCGAAGTGTTTATGGAATTTCTAAAAGTGCCGGCTTTGACCTGACACGAAACTACCGAGAGGCTTACGACCTTTTTGCGTGCAGCGGAATTTTGTATAATCACGAGTCGCCTCGGCGAGGTTTTGAATTTGTTACTCGCAAGATTACTTCACACGTTGCTATGATAAAGCAGGGCTTGAAAGATACGTTGGCACTGGGCAACCTTGAAGCGCAACGCGACTGGGGGCACGCAAAGGATTATGTCCGGGCGATGTGGATGATGCTCCAGCAGGATAAGCCGGACGATTATGTAGTATGTACGGGCGAAACCCATTCGGTACGCAAGTTTTGTGAGAAAGCTTTCTCGCACGTTGGTCTTGACTATCAAAAGCATGTGATTGTAGATGAAAAATTTTACCGTCCCGCAGAAGTGGACATTCTTTTGGGCGACTATGCCAAGGCTAAGAAAGTTCTCGGCTGGGAGCCAGAAATCAGTTTTGATGAATTGGTAACGAGTATGGTTGACCACGATATTGAGTATCTCACAAACAAAAATAAGGCTACCCTTTAATTTTCAGGAATATTTTTGATGAGTAGCGACACAAAACCGAAAAGCGACAAATTAAAGATTCTTTTGCTTAGCGTAAGTTCGACTTCATTTTTTTATGAGCAGGTAGTGATACCTTTCGGGCTGGTCAGCCTAGGGTCCTTTGTTGACAGCGATGATTACCAGATGAAGGGCATAGAGATGAATCAGCCGGCCGAAAAAATTGTTGTTAGGTATATCAAAACCGATCCTGACCTACTCAGGCAAATTACTGATTTTGCCCCTGATGTTATCGCAATAAGCACTTATGCTTCCAATATCTTCAACTGTCTGTACTGGACAAACGTGATAAAGGAACAGTTGCCGAACACCTTCATCGTTTTTGGCGGCAATCACGCTTCTTATATGGCAGAAGAAATAATGCAAAAGACTCCGGCGGTTGATGCGGTTATAAAGTTTGAAGGTGAGATACCCTTTAAAATGCTCACTGACAAACTTAAGGCAAAGGATAGTAATTATTCTGAAATACCTGCTCTGACTTATCGCAAAGACGGCAGGATAATTGACAATCCTAAGATAGAGTTAATGGAAGACCTTGACGCTCTTCCGCTGATAGACAGGGATTATTTTTCTGAATCGGATAAAGATTCTGATAATCTTACTCATATAGATATGATTACTGCCCGGGGCTGTACTGCTTTATGTACATTTTGCAATTGCAATCACTATTGGAATAAAACTCATAGAAATCGTTCTGTTGATTCGGTGATAAAGGAACTCAAGGAACTTAAATCGCGACTGCCCTTAAAGACCGTACGTTTCAGAGATGAAACAGTTACTCTTAGAAAAAAGCACTGTCTTGAGTTATGTGAGGCGATTTGCAGGGAGGAGCTGAATCTTGAATTTCAGGCACATTCACGTCTTGATGGTTTGGACGAGGAAGTTATCGCTGCAATGGCAAAAGCCGGTTTTGAGCAGCTTTTTATCGGTGTTGAATCCGGCTCAAAGGCAGTTCTTAAGAGGTTGCGAAAGGGCATCAATCTTGAAAAATTGCCAATAATAATTGAGGCTCTCCGCAAGCACGGCATTAAGTTTCGTCTATCGTTTATGTCTTCAACTCCCGGCGAAAAGTTTACCGAAACACTCCAGACTGTCAGGCTGATAAAGAAATTAAAGCTTGCCCGTGATGAGTATTACATTGGTGTCGGTATCGACATCTATCCAGGCACTGAAGAGTGCAATCGATTTATGAAACTCAATTCGGATTATCAATGGATTACCAAGGATTATGATTTTAAGGGTAAATACTTTGCGATGAAAGACCCTTACGGAAATATCATCAATCCTAAATTCCGGCAGTACAGTATATATCTCTCGGCTCTTATGTTCTTTTTGCTGAGTCCGAAGTATTTCCTGCAAAAATGCTATTCAATTTTGATGAAGAAATTGGCAAAGATATTCAAATTTTAAAAATGGCTCAAGACCTCTTATATAATAATCCTTCGCTGTGCAGGAATCTGCTGGCATCGTTTCGATGCAATCCCTATCGTGATGTGCTTTTCGTTTCTGAAGGTATGGACTGGGTAACAAACCGGGAGATAAAATGCCTCACAGAGGACGTGCTGGAAAATCTGGGAATCTCGTGGCGATTGTCGGGTCCGCAAAAAATAGGTTTTGCAAGGCAGGCGGTTTTTTATCCGAGTGTATATTTTCTCAGACGGCCGCAGCTTTATCTGCTCCCTAAAGCAAGAATTGCCTTTCCGTATTATCACGGCTATCCAGACACACAGAATCCTATGATGAAAAAATGCTATAACAATCTGAAAAAGTACCACCACAGGGTTACTCGCATACAGGCATCCCATTCATATATGAGAGATATAATTCTCGATACCGGCATAGAGCCATCTAAAGTTCATCTGATTCCAATCGCGACACGGGGTGAGTTTTTTAGTGTTGCAGATGCCGACAAAAAGGCAAAGGCAAGAGAGCGATACAGCATCCCGCAAAGCGGGGTCGTAATAGGTTCGTTTCAAAAGGATGGCGACGGCTGGGGAGATGGAATGACTCCCAAAATGGTAAAGGGGCCTGACATTTTTCTTAAAACGGTTGCGATTTTGAAAGACTCGCTCCCCGAACTCTTTATTTTGCTTTCCGGCCCAGCCAGAGGCTATGTCAAAAAAGGACTCGATGAATTATCAGTTCCTTATCAGCATATTTACCTTGAAGATTATTCCGAAATTGGACAGTTGTATAATTGTCTTGACGTTTATATGGTAACTTCAAGGCAGGAGGGTGGCCCAAAGGCGATTCTTGAATCGCTGGCTTCGGGAGTGCCGCTGGTTACAACTCGTGTTGGACAGGCTATGGATATGGTAAAGAACGAACACAACGGAATGATGATTGATGTTGAAGATATTGAGGCGTTGGCCGATGCCGTTATGAAAATTTTGAGCGATAGCCAGTTGCGGCAGAAAATGATACAAAACGGAATAAATACCGCTGCAGAGAATACGTACTCGGCCCATACGCCGTTATGGAAAGAATTTTTTAAAGGTTTCATTGATTCCTGAGAGGTGTTAAAAATGGTGGAAGGTTTTTCACAGAAGCAAAAGGCGAATTTTTATGACAATATGGCAATTGATGTCGAAAAGCTATACGAGGATTTTCCACTCGTCAAAGGGTCGGATTCAGTCTGCAACAAAATACCCGCTATGGCAGATTTTGCCCATAGAATATACCGCAGCAGGCTTTTGCCATTAAAATATCGCAGTCTGGCTTGCAAGGCTTTAAGGCAGATAAGGCTTGACCAGGGTTGGTTTCTTGAATTTCGTAAGTACTGGTCGGAAGTTTTGAAAGGCCGACCTCTATGGGGATTGGACGATTTGTATTTTCTGAAAAATGTTTACCGCACAAAGTTTCAGGATACCGAAGTGCCGGACATTGCAGATTCTAATCAGCATCGCCAGGCCTGGCAAAGGCCTGAAGTACTCTATCAATTACTGCACCTTGTTTGCAGAGAAGCTATTATTGACCAGCTTAAGATTTTGACTAAATGCAAATCTTACAGTTCTAATTTTAAAAGCCTTAAAATGCTCGAATTTGGTTGTGGCACAGCCCCGATAACCGCTTCGCTTTATGATTTTTACAAGCCCAAATCTTCTGCCCAAATCTATATCTCCGATATTCCTACACTTGCATTTCACTATGCCTCTTACAGGTTCAGGCACTGTTCAAACGTAACTCCGATTTTGCTCCAACCTGAAAATGATTTTGTTCTTGAGTTTGATGGCAAACTTGATGTGATATTTTGCATAACCGTTTTCGAGCATTTAAACGACCCGATGACTACGGCTCAAAAGTTTTACGAGCTGCTAAATACGGGCGGTATTTTATTTTTTGACTATATCAAAGGTGATGGCGGCGGCCTTGATACCGCCGAGGCGGTAAGACAGAGAGACTTTGTCATAGACTTTTTGGGCGATAAATTCGAACTCGTTGAAGGACGACTGACCAAAGAAGAGAATATGCATTTGACTATAGTGCGAAAGAAGTAGTAATTTAGGAAGTATTAGGATTATTGTAATGTGGGAGTCAAAAAGTTGAAATTCATCAGTTTTCGTCGGTATTGGTTAGACAAATTTTTGTCGGCAAGTGATTTTAGTGGCAGAGTTCTTGACGTTGGTGGAGTAAAGAACGACAAGAGAGGTTGTTTTCGTCCGTCTATGACAAAAGCCGATAGTTGGGAATATCTGAATATCGATGAGAAGACTTCGCCGGACTATTTGTGTTCATCTGAAAAAATTCCAGTAGATAACAATAGCTATGATGTTGTTCTGATAGCAGAAGTCCTTGAACATCTTGAAAACCCGGAAAAAACTCTAAGGGAATCGCTAAGGGTATTAAAGGCAGGCGGCAAACTGATAGCAACGATGCCGTTTCTATATCCTGTTCACGCAGACCCATTTGATTTCCAGAGATGGACACCGGAAAAAGTTAGAATGGAGTTTGGAAAAGCTGGTTTTGACGAAATAAAAATAGAGTGTATGGGCGGTTTTTTCTCGGTACTCTATGATTTATGGCGTGTTTTTTTAAACGACGAAAACTGTAGGCTGCGATGCCTGAGAAAAGTGATTCGTAAATGTATTTTACCCATACTTATAATTATATACATTAATTTAGACAAATTTTTTGCTCCAGTTAACAAAAAAATAACAACTGGTTTTTATATTACCGCAGTTAAAAAATAATAGACAGTTATAAAATGCATTCCAATATAAAAATACACATCCTGTTCAGAACTGTAGGGCAACCATCCGGAGGTGGAAATCAATTTTTAAGAGCTTTAAAAAAGTTTTTTGCTTCAGAAGGTTTTTATTCAGATTCTGTTGAAGATGCAGATGTGATTTTGTTTAACAGTCATCACCATACTGCCGAAGCGGGATTTCTTAAAGTCAAATACCCGCAAAAGATTTTTCTTCATCGTATAGATGGCCCAATGGGGCTGTATAGTGGCTTGCGAGACGGCAGGGACAAATTGGTTTTCAATTCTAACAGGCTTTTGGCCGACGCTACTGTGTTTCAGTCCGGGTGGTCGCAAAAGCGTAATTGCGAAATCGGCCTTGTCGATGATAAGCCTTCGTCTGTTATTATTAACGCGGCGGATGCTGAAGTTTTTAACCGCAGTGATAGAAGTGAGTTTTCAACAGAACGAAAGATTTGTATTATAGCTACGAGTTGGTCCAGTAATTGGAAAAAAGGTTTTAATACTTACAAGTGGCTTGACGAAAATCTGGATTTTCAGAAATATACAATGACCTTTGTGGGAAATTCACCAATCAGATTCAAAAATATCTTATGTATAGCTCCTTTGCCAAGTTTGGAATTGGCTAAGAAGTTGAAAGCCAGTGATATTTTTATTACGGCCTCTCAGGATGACCCTTGTTCTAATTCTTTGATAGAGGCATTGAATTGCGGTCTGCCAGCTTTAGCGTTTAACAGTGGGGGGCATCCGGAAATTATCGGCTCTGGCGGGGAACTATTTAAAACGCCACAGCAGATACCATTGCTGCTGAACAAAATAGTCGGCGATTATGATGCTTATGTCAAAAATATAAAAGTGCCTGCAATAGAAAAGGTTGGCAGGCAATACTATGATTTTGCCTGCGATGTGGCTCAATCTGAGGCTAAAGGATTTGGCATTTTTAAATATATTCGCCTTGTCTCTGTAATTTTCACGATTAAGGTACTGAGCCGTTTGAAGAGGATTTTTCGCTGATGCTCAAAAAACTGGTTTTAAATAAGTTTTTGGCAGGGCTTTTTATAAAGCCTCTCGCTCGGCTGCACTCGGCTACATATCGGTGGGTCAGCAGATATGCGATAGTTCTTAACGATGGCTTTCACCCTAAGCATACGATAATAGATTATGCGTTATGGTTTACATCTCACATCGAATCCGGGCAGACGGTTCTTGATATAGGCAGCAACCACGGCAAACTTACTAAAGCTTTGTCGCAAAGGGCAGGCTTTGTTTATGGTATCGAATTGTCCGCCAAATTGGTTGCGCAGGCAAAGGCCAGAAATTCTGCCGACAACATTGAGTATATATGTGCCGACGCAACAGAATTTGATTACTCAAAGATTAAGCTCCTCGATTACATCGTCCTGTCAAATGTGCTGGAGCATATAGAAAACAGAGTTAGTTTTCTGAGGAAAATTATTGGACAGGTTTCTCGAAGAGGCCCCGGCAATTTGAAAGTTCTTATTCGCGTGCCGGCGGTTGATAGAGATTGGCTTGTGGCATATAAAAAGCAACTTGGCGTTGAGTGGCGGCTGGACAAAACGCATTTCACAGAATACACCATTGAAACGCTTGCCAGCGAACTTGCAGCGGCTGGATTAAAAATTCTCGAATCCGAAACACATTTTGGCGAAATCTACGTTATTTGCGAGCATAGAGCAGTTTAATTTTTAGTGTACCGTTTATGCCTGCTGTGGCTTCGGCTGACGGCATCAGATTTGCTCGCGAGATTTCAATATCACTGCGCAATCTTCTTTGTCAACCTTGTCCTCATAACGGCCTAAACCAGTACATAAAATCTTAAAATGCTCTAAATGAAATTAGCCTTGTTTTTTACTTTCGGTGTATCCCTGAAACAATGGTACGATAGCGGCCTGTTAGACCGTGAAAAGTTGCTTTATGAAAGGCTGATTGATTGCGGCACTGTCGAAAAAGTATTCTGGTTAACCTATGGAACTGATGATACCAGGCTGGCTGAGAAACTAAAATCCCAATCCAAATTGCACAACAGCATAGAAGTAGTGCCGATGTCTTTCGGCTTCAATTCATTTGGCGGCAAGTTTGCTTATAGTATTTTGTTGCCGTTGCTGAAAAGAAAGATTTTGAAACAAGCTGATGTACTCAAAACTAATCAGGCCTCCGGCAGTTGGGCAGCAGCCCTTGCCAAAAAGATTTACAAAAGGCCGTTAATCTTCCGCACCGGCTACACGTGGTCAAGGCTGAAAGAATCGCAAAAGACATCGAAATTTAAGTTGTGGTTTATTAAGGCAGTTGAAAAATTTGCTTATAAAAACTCCGACATCGCCATCATTACAACCGAGACACAGGCAGAGTATATAGCTAAGAAATACTCTGTTGAGCCGGACAAAATTAAAATCATACCAAATTACATTGATACCAATATCTTCAAACCAGATGATTCGGCAGAAAAATGTTCAGACAAACTGATTTATATTGGCAGATTAAGCAGTGAGAAAAATCTATTTAATCTGATAGCCGCTGCCAGCCTTTGTGATAAGGAACTTGATATATACGGTTCTGGTTCGTTGGAAGGTGAGTTGAAATCTTATGCGGAAACGATGTCTTGTTCGGTAAATTTTAAAGGCACCGTACCTAATGGCCAAATTCCAGAATTGCTCAATAGGTATCAATATTTTATACTGGCTTCTGAGGCCGAATCGATGCCAAAAAGCCTTATAGAGGCGACCGCTTGCGGCCTTATCTGCATAGGCACTGATGTTACTGGCATAAACGAAGTTATTACTGACGGTTTTAACGGCTATTTAGCCGATGGCACGGATGCTGAGAGTATCGCCGAGGCGATTCGCAGGGCCTTTACCGCCGACAATAGCCGAATCAAAGCCAATGCTGTTATTGGGGCGAAAAATAAATTTTCGATTGATGCGGTTGTAAATTCTTATATAAAATTGATTCCCAAATTGATTTTCTGTCGGTAAAACATAGGGTAGCTCTAATAATTGCTTTCGATTTCGAGGTGAAAAAATGAAGAAATTTGCGGTAATAGGACTTGGACGGTTCGGCCAAAAGCTTGCCATTGCTCTTGCGATGACCGAGGCTGAAGTTGTTGCCATTGACCAGAACAGAGAAATAATAGAGACGATTGGCGACCAGGTCAGTCACGCGGTAAGGCTTGACAGCACCGACGAAGAGGCGCTTCGCGCTCAGGGTGTTGACAAGGTTGACGTTGCCATTGTTGGTATCGGCCAGGGCAGTCGCGGTTTTGAGTCTGCGATTCTTACCGTTGTGAATCTGAGAACTATCGGCGTAACAAAAATTTATGCACGAGCCGAAAGTCTCATACAGGGACAGGTACTCTCCAAGGTCGGCGCGACCGAAGTTATTTACCCCGAAATAGAATCCGCTCAGCGGTGGGCCTACAAGCTTATCGCTCCGCAGATAACCGACAAGATAGAACTTGCTCCGGGCTATTCTCTTGCCAGTGTTGCCGCTCCGGCCAGTTTTCACGAAAAAACGGTTCTGGATTTGCAGCTCAGGCAGAAGTACAATATCAATCTGGTATCAATTAAGCGGGTTGCCAATTCTGCCAGCAAAGAGCTCGCCAGCCAGATAGTCAACGTACCGATGCCGGATACAATAATTTATCAAGGCGATACGCTAATGGTTTCAGGCTCAGACACTGACCTTGCGCAATTGCCTCACGAATAGTCTTATCGATAAATTTTATTGATGGTTTTTATAACGTCAACCATTTCGCCAATGTCGTGTACTCGCGCGACCGAAACTCCCTGCGATACTGCTATTGCCACCGTTGCCGCCGTTGCGAAAATGCGGTCTTTCGGCTCGGTTTTTCCGGTGATTACACCGAGAAATTTTTTTCTGCTTGTTCCAAGCAAAATTCGATAGCCGGTTTCGACAAATCGGCCGATATTTTTTAACAACTGGATGTTGTGTTCTGTCGTTTTGCCGAACCCTATGCCGGGGTCGAGAAAAATCATCTCTTTTTTCACACCTCTTTTTTCCGCCTCTCTCGCCTTTTCCAGTAGATACTCAAGAACCTCTCCAACCACATCATCGTATTTCGGCTCTGCCTGCATAGTTTCTGGCCTGCCCTGCATATGCATCAGTACTACCGGCACGCCTCTTTCCGCCGCCAGTCCAGCCATTTTATCACAACTCAAAGCCGTTATATCATTTATTATTGAAGCCCCTGCATCCAGCGCAGCTTTTGCGACCTCGTAATTTTGCGTATCTATGCTGATGGGTATGTTTATTTGCGATGTGATTTTTTCGATTACCGGCACAGCTCTTTTGATTTGTTCCTGCGGGCTGACTTTTTCAGCTCCAGGCCGGGTAGATTCCGGGCCGATGTCGATAATGCTTGCGCCGTAAGCTGCCATTTTGACCGCTTGCTTTACCGCCGTATCAGCATCAAGAAAATCTCCACCATCACTGAACGAGTCTGGCGTAACGTTGAGTATCCCCATAACGATACAGCCGTTACTAAAATCCAGTGAACCGCTCGGCCAGATTAAAACATTATTATTTTTTTGCTTACACACCCTTAAATCCTAACCCCTTAAGAATATCCTGCGTTTTTTCATTGTCGATGGCAACGATAGTATTCTGGAATTCTCTTCTTATATGATAACCCTTTCGCAGGCCATCAAAGAGCGAGCCTCTTTTGCCCGGCTCTGCTGTAATAATTTCTCTTATCTTCGCATCATCAAGTTTTATATCGTAGAGCATATTGACCGCATCTAAAATTGCGTCCTGGCCATCAGTTTCAATTTCAATTTTCTCAACGTCAGGGGCTGGCAGAAAATTTTCTATCGAGTTTTTAGCCTCAATCCCGAAATGTTCGCAAAGCGCATCATAAATCATTATCATACCACCAACCTTGCCGTCATAGGAATAGCCTGCAATATGCGGCGAGGCAAAATCGACCATTTTCAGCAATTCGATATCGATATCAGGCTCATTTTCCCATACATCCAGCACGCAGGCTTTCAATTTCCCGCTTTTTATAGTATTTTTTAGAGCTAAAGTGTTATGAACGCCTCCGCGCGAGCTGTTTATAAATATCGTGCCTGGCTTTAAAGCCTTAAAAAACGTATCATCTGCCAGATGATACGTTTTGTCTATACCTGTAGATGTAAGAGGCGTATGAATTGTTACAAAGTCACAGGAAAAAATTTCTTCAATCGACCGATACTTTTCATCGCTGGAAAGTCTTTGTAATGGCGGGTCGTTGAGAACAATTTTTATCCCCAGTGCAAGGGCTTTTTTTTCGACTTTGCTGCCGACACTGCCAACGCCGACAATACCGATGGATTTTTCGTTGAGGTTAAAGCCATATTTTTCTGCCAGATTCAGCATTGCCGATGTAATGTATTCAGCTACCGAGTTAGCGTTTGAACCCGGAGCCGATGCGAAACCGATATTGTTCTCGGCAAGATAGTCTTGGTCAATATGGTCAGTGCCGATAGTGGCTGTTCCAACGAATTTTACCGCCGAACCGTCCAGCAGTTCTGCCCCGACTTTTGTTATACTGCGAACCAGTAAGCCATCAGCGTCTTTGAGAATTTCGGAGGTAATTTTTCTTCCTGAAACGGTTGTAACATCCGCGACACTGCTGAAACATTCGGCCACGAACGGTATATTTTCATCGGCGATTACCTTCACAAATCTTACTCCCTGAGATTTCCAAATTGGGATTAATTTACGCAGTGATGATAACCGCTCAGGCTAAAAAAGGCAACCGGCAGTTTTGGGGTTGTGCCAAAGACAAGTGGTTAAATCAGCTATTAACCAATAAATACGCTCTTTATAGTTCAGGATATACCCGATTTTATTGCACACACCCAAAGGCCGTTTTAATCAGCTATTAACCAATAAATACGCTCTTAGGACTTCAGAAACGCTCCAGGCCTGCGCGAAAGTACCTCTGGGCTTTTGAGGCTTGTCGCCATCAAATATCTCGCTTATGTTCCCGATGCAGCCGTCTTCTTTTAAGTGTTCCAGAAGCGGCGAGAGCATTGCGGCGGCCTCTTTTTTTGCGGCCTTGCTGTTATTGTTAACTTTAAGATATGCTTCGATAAAGCCGCCAATCAGCCAAGGCCAAACTGTTCCCTGATGATAAGCTGAGTCTCTTTCGTTCGGCGTGCCTTGGTAACGTCCGCGATAGCGAGCATCGTTTGGCGAAAGGGTTCTCAGTCCGTAAGGTGTCAGCAATTCCTTCCTAACGGTTTCGACCACGCACCTTTGCTGCTCGGAGGTCAGTGGTGAAAACGGCAGCGAAACTGCGAATATCTGATTCGGACGTATCGCTTCATCCGGTCCAGCCGAGCCATCGTTTATGCAGTCATAGAGATACCTGTCACGTTCGTTCCAGAAAATATCTTTGAAACTATCGGCAATTTTTTCGGCCAGCTCCGAAAAGTTTCTTGCTGTAACGGGGTCTTTCTTAGCGTAAAACTCGGCGGCGTTGCATATTGCGTTGTACCAGAGGGCATTGATTTCAACGGCCTTGCCCCATCTTGGCGTGCAGGCTTTGCCGTCCGATTTTGCGTCCATCCACGTCAGTTGCGTGTCCCTGTCTCCGCCGACTATCAGCCCGTCAGTATCGGCGTGTATCCCGAACTTTGTTCCCTGTCGGTACGAGTCTATCACCCAGCGGATAACAGGCATAAGTTTTGACGAAAAGCCTCTCATATCGCCGCTTTGTTTGTAGTATTCAAAAGCTGCGTGTACAAACCACAGCGATGCGTCGATGCTATTGTAGGCGGCACCTCTGTTGTAATCGTCGAAGCAGTTCGGTATCATTCCCTCGTCAGTGCTGAGTGCGAAATTTATCAACACCGCTGCGGCATCTTCGTATCGTTTGCTGCTCAATAACAGCCCCGGAAGGGCTATCATTGAATCTCTGCCCCAGTCCAAAAACCACGGGAAGCCGGCAAGTATAGATTTTGTCCTGGTGTCTTCGAGTTGTCTTTCGATAATGAATGCGTTGGCTGCTATTGTAAGGGCCTGAACATTTTCGTCTGCGCTTTTGGCTTCGCTAAGCAATTGTTTGTGTCTGAGCCTGAGGTCATCACAGATTATATCGATATCAAGTCCGGCCATTTTTTCCGGCAAATCTTCCCCGCCAAAACCTGCCCACAAAACTATTTTTACCGGCCCGTTAATCGTCCGATGGAACACTCCCGGCGAAAACAAATCTTCGGTGTGATCAAACCCTCTTTGTTTTTCCATCCGGTAGGCAAAGTTGTACCACCAGTTTTGCTCTTCAACAAATGCCATCTCATCGCTGACGAGTATGAGCTGCTGATTGGGCATAAGCTTGTTTTTTACAGCCGGCATATCATCAGTCCAGTCAACGTATAAATTGTCGCAGGCTTTACCAAGAGAATGAAAATCCCTCAGGGTTGTCAGCGGCCTTATAGAAAATTCAAATGGTTCTTCAACTTCTTTAAATTCATAAACTATTGCGGTAATATCGGAATCGGCGGCCAGGAATATGCTTTTGGTCATCTCACATTGGCCCATAGAATAGTCGAAGTGTACCCCGATGTCTTTGCGAAACCTTTCCGGCAGAGGTTCTTTAGGTGTTTTTGAATCCGGTTCAAACTCAAAATGGCTGAGCTTGTATTCCGTTCCATTGCAATATATTTTTTCATCGCAGCCGCAAAGCGATGTTGTTCTTTGCCCCGGCGGTTGCAGTGAGCCGGTGAGCATACTGTGATACCTGCGGCTGTTACTGCCGCATATCGTGCCGGAGGCAAAGTTGCCACGGCTATTGGTTAAAAGCCATTCTTTCTGAATCATTTTTTCGAATCGGCTCGTTTGCGACAATTTTTCTTTTTCTTTAGCTATAAGCACTTTTTAGTATCCAAAGCAATATCCGGAATTGGATTGAGTTCAAAATTTACTGACAACGTAAATTTAGGCAGTCGTTGCCGTTTTTAAAGGACTGCACCTTAGCCGCAAATTACCCATAACATTCATAAAGTTTATGTATGAGTCGTAGGGCGAATCGTAAGGGTTGAAATACTTATGCACATCGCCATCGGCGAAATACTTTGTACACATATAATAAAAGTGGTCTGAAGTTTGCAGTTTTCGCCAGTCGCCCAGTAATTTCTCATCGCCGCTGTCTTTCACCTGGTTTTCCATTCTATAAACTTCGTGCAGAGCATTGGACTGCATCGCATTTCCGAGCCAGGCCGAAAGGTCTCTTTCGGTATCGGCCCAGCTTATTAGTCCGGGTATATCGACAACCTCGTTGGCATCGTATCTTGCGACAGCTTCACTCGGAGTTAAAAAATTATTGTCAGGATGGTTCATAATTTCATCCGGCAAATGTCTCATAAAATCGAATATCCCCGTGTCGGCCCACTGATGTTCGCCGAAAGTTTCATAATCCATAAAGAGGTTAACTACATTTCCGTTGCCGTTGATTCTGTTTACCCACTGGCTGAATTTATTAGCCATCAATGGCCATTCTTTCCACTGTTGGTTCGAGAACCGGAATGCAATATCGTCGCTCAGGGCATAATTTTTGAGCAGTAGCTTAACTTTTTCGCAGCCCGGCGGCCTGTAAAGAAAGTTCGGACTCCTGTCGCCGAGTATATGGTCGGCCCCTTCGGTGATTATGCCGTCGAACTGGTCCATTGATTCTATCGTTTTAGCAAGGTCGTTGCTGTATATCAGCTCGGTATTGCGAAAGACTCGCGGCGTTTGCCCAAATAATTTTTCAACAGTTTCCTTGTGTTTTTGAATTTGCTCGATAAATTCCTGCCGGGAATACAAAAAGCTGAGACTGTGGTAGTATGTCTCAGCCAGAAACTCGACACATCCCGTGCGGGCAAGAGCATCGAAGGTACTCATAACTTCCGGCGAAAATTCTGCCAACTGTTCCAGCAGCACACCTGTAATACTGTAAGCAACTTTAAATTTGCCCTCGTGCTTTTTGATAAGGTCGAGAATAACACGGTTGGCTGGCAGGTAGCATTTATTGGCAACCTTTTTGCAGATGGCTTTGTTTTTGAACTCATCAAAGTACCGATGGTCTTCATCAAAGACGGTGTAATGCCGCAGCCTGTAAGGTTGATGAACCTGAAAATAAAAACATACACTTGCCATTTTGCGTTACCCCTGTTGAATAACCCGACACTTTATTTCTAAACGCATACCGTTTCGTAAAGGACATCTTCGTAAATTTCGCAGCATTTTTTCGCCGCGTCTTCCCACTTGAGTTTTCGCACCTCAAAGTTGCCGTGTTCTTTAAGCGTCATTTGTAGCGGCTGGTATTTCAGCACCGCGACTATTTTATTGGCAATTTCCTTAACATCCCAGAAATCGACCTTGAGAACGTGAGTAAGTACTTCCGAAACGCCGCTTTGCTTACTGATTAGCACGGGTACATCGTTGTTAAGGGCCTCCAGCGGAGCTATCCCAAAAGGCTCCGAAACGCTCGGCATAACGTATAAATCGGCTATTTCGTAAATTCTGCGTACATCTTCGCCTCTCAAAAAGCCGGTGAACAACACTTTATTACCAATCCCCATCCCCGCGGCCATTTCGATGATTCTTTTCATCATATCGCCTGAGCCGGCCATCACGAATTTGACGTTATCCATCACCTTGAGTACTTTTTTAGCCGCTTCAAGAAAATACTCCGGCCCTTTCTGCATTGTGATTCTGCCGAGAAAAAGTACTATCTTTTCGTTCTTTTTGATACCGATTCTATTATTGGCGAAACTCGTTCCGTTTCTTTCGACGCCATTGTAAACAACATCAACCTTGTCGCCGGTTACCCCATAACGACTGATGATTATATTCCTTGTTAAGTAGCTGACTGCGATAATTTTGTCGGCAGCGTGCATACCTGCCCGCTCGATATCATATATCGTCTGATTAACGTGTTCGCCGCTCCGGTCGAACTCGGTCGAATGCACGTGTATTACCAGCGGTTTGCCGGTCGCGGCCGAGACAGCGATGCCGGCAGTGTAGGTCATCCAGTCGTGGGCGTGGATAATATCAAAATCTTCAGCCAGAGCCAGTCTCACAGCTGCCCCGGCGTAACGGCGAACTTCCGAATACATATCACCGCCGTAATCGTACTGTTTTTCCGGATGAAACTGAGTCTCTTCAAAATAGCTTTCGTTCAGGTGGGACTGTTTCTGTCGTATAAGTTCTTCTATTTCAATACGATAGCTCTCCGGGTCAGCGTAAGGCTGAAGGGGGGAATCGATTGTTTCAAACTTAACGTTCTTCAGCAGAGCCTCTTCCTGCATTTTTCCCTGCAGCAATTCTGTTCGGCTTCTTAGCGTGATGTCGGCAGGGCTGCGCATATTGACGTGAGTTGCGAAATCTTTTGCCTGTATTGGCTTGGGCAGTACAAAGGAAACCTGCAAACCAAGCCCGCTCATTGCCTTCGTAAGGCCATAGCAGGCCGTTCCCAGTCCTCCGCTGATAAACGGCGGAAACTCCCATCCAAGCATGAATACTTTCACAGCTGACCCTTTTGTAAATATCTCTCCTATTTACGGTTTAATCGGTATTTTACCGGCCTAAAGTTTAATAAATGTTCCTATAAAACCAAATTCTCAGTATCACTAAGCTGGTTTTTGGCTATTTCTCTCGGTTATAGGACCTAAAATAAACGAAGTTTTATGTAAAATTTAGTCCGGAATGTACTTTGACATCATCTAAAACACCCCTTTTTGTGAAAAATAAGAGAAAAACCGGCCCCTGCGAATCACAAAAGCCGGTTTTATCTTTACTCTTCTTTGAAATCTCGTTCTTAAAGATCCTGTGGCTTGACAGTGCTCCTCTTGTTGGCTTTTGTGCGGACGATTGCCGCATCGAGCATACCGTAAACCTGTTCGCTCAGTGCGCCCAAAGCGTCAGATGAGGTCATCATCTTTTTGCTTTTGATATAGGCTTTAACCTTGCTTGCCACGATAAGAGATTCTCTTGTTTTCTTTGTTGCTTTTTTCTTTGCCATAATCTAAGCCTCCATGTAAATAAAAGAAACATTCCTTTTTGACAGTCCATTTACGATAATGCCGTCATTTGATAGCATTCTGATTACTTATCAGACGTTTTGCAATAAAAAAATTGCTTAAACATCAAAATTTCACACTTATAACATCATTTTGACCAAATTTGTGGTTATTTTGCCTTCGATTTTTGACGAAACTGTTAATAACGTCTTAATGGTACAAGGCTATTCAGGAATAAAGATTATGACCTACAGTGATGATATGAGTAAAGAGCGTTCGGCTTTGGCTGAGTATATCACCGTTGCCATTGCAGATGATATGGACTTAGCCAAAGAGTACAAAGAGATTCTCGCCAAAAACGACATTCCCGCGGTAACTGCGACACAGAGGAGTTATTCGTCGGCTATTATAGGTATTGCGGTTATGGTTCCGGAAAATTATCTGGAGCAGGCTCAGGAGATTATCGAATCTCAGCAGCAGCTTGATGGTTTTCTTGACGATGCCTTTAACGACACAGATGATTACAGCCGGGAAGACAATCATTTTGACGACGATGACGATGATTTCGGACCTAGTGATGAAGATTATTGATTTTGCCGAAGACACGATAACGATAATGATTAATAAAGGCTTTCAAAAGTGAGCGAATACGAATCAGATAAGGATAATTGTTTTTCAGACGCGAGAGAGCAAAGTTCTCAGAATAGAAAAAGCTCTGTTGTTGACAGGCGTTTAGGGCTTGACCGTCGTAGAGGCCCGGGCAAGAGACGCACTGAAGACCGCCGCTGTGCCGAAGAAGGGCAAATGAGTGATGAGCAATTCCAGTTTTTGATAGCTATTGATGAATATAAGAAAGTCAACCAGAAGCCTTTTCCTACGTGGACAGAGGTTTTGGAAGTGATAAAAGCTATGGGGTATCGCAAGGTTGAAGAACCTTGTTCTTTAGATGAGTTGCAGGATTCGATGTTCGCCGAGGTGAAAAGTTGAATTGGGGCTATTAAAACAAATTACATTTTTACCGCTCCGGTCGCCAAAGCCGGGGCTTTTTTTATGCGCAAAAATTGTTTACATCTTTCACATCGCATAGTAGCCGAGCCGCGTAAGCGGCCGGAACAGTTAGCCCCACATTTACAAATGTGGGGTTGTTGTCATTGCGAGGCGATTAAAAATCGCCGCGGCAATCTCGGCCCATTCGCACAAGACTTTGTCATTCCCGCGAAAGCGGGAATCCATCTTTTTACTTTTTTAAAATCCGCGTAATCCGCGGTTAATAATCTTCTGTGAACTCTGTGTCCTCTGTGGCTATTTGTTTTTTAATCAGTGCAATCTGTGAAATCAGTGTCTAAATAAATAAGTCGGTCTCGGCCAAAGGCCGATTCCTCAACTCAAAACTAAGGACTCAAAACTCAAAACTACTCTTTACTATTTACGCCTGTCCATTAGTAAGATGGTTTTTTCGTATTGTTCTTTGCTGAGTTTTTCTTTGAGAACTTTTTTCGCCTGGCCGATGAATGTCCGCTGGCTCAAATGTGTTATTATTATGTGCTGGTTCTCAAAGCCGTCTATCATTTCAACGAACTCATCAACGTGCATATGATTCCCTGCTTCTGCTCTGCCGATATGCTCATCGACTACGAAGGTGCATTCAGCGATTAGGATTTTGCTTTTTGCCACAAAATCCAGTTCGATAAATCCCCCTTTTTTGGTATCGCCCAGATACGTTACTATCGGGTCCTCGACAGGGTAGTCTATCGTAACATTTTGTTTCTTTAGCTTTACTATTTCAGGCCCGCGCAAACCGCAATATTCCGGCTTTAGCTTATTCTTTGTTTCGATAATCGTATATCCCAGCGAGCCTCGGTTATGTTTTGTCGCAAAGGCCCGCGCGAGCAGGTTAGGCTTTATTTTATATTCATCGCCCGGCCTCATACCTACCAGCTCTGCCGGTATATGATTGCCGTCAAGCGTTCCCCAGGCCATTAGGATTTGCTTTATAGGCTCGATAGTATTTTCCGGAGTCAGAACTACGCCCGGCTTTTGCCCGCAAAATTTCCTGTGCGAAAGGTAATAAGCGATTCCCGCCGCGTGGTCCATATGTCCGTGCGTAAGCAGCAGATTGCTGATACTGATTAGTTGGTCGGGTGCTTTTCCTATATCGAAACAGACGTTCAGTTGCGGTACGCCGATAACGGTTTCCTCACCTGCCACTGAATAGCCCAGCAGTTCCAGACCATCGATATTGATTGTCGAAAGATTATGACTTGGCATTATTTATTCTTTATTTAAAACGACTTTGTCATTCCCGTGAAAACGGGAATCTTTTATTTAGCCTCGGCAACTTGTTTGCCGGGGTTTACATCCATAAACAGTGTACTTTTATTGGTCTCAAATGTCAATACCGCAATTTCGCCCTTGACTCACAGATTGCCTGTAATATGATTAGAGCCTGATATGAATAAACCAGATGAATCCAATGACAATAAGCCTCGCCGGCGAGTTCGGTATAGCGGCACGCATCCGAAAAAGTTCAGCCAGAAATACAAGGAGCGTAACATCGATTCCCATCCCGCTCTCCGTACGCACCTGCGGGCCAGGGGCAAAACGCCTGCCGGCACACACATCCCGGTTCTGACCGATGAGATTATCGCTTTTTTAAAACCTTCCCCCGGCTCGATAGTTGTCGATTGCACCTTAGGCTATGGTGGCCACGCAAAGCAGTTGATAAAACGTATCGGCCCTGACGGCCTTCTGATAGGCATTGACCGGGATGGCGACGAACTCAAAAAAACTCGTAAAAGGTTCAGCAAAGCAAAAGCAAAAATAAGTTTCCACCACAGTAACTTTGCGGGCGTTTCAAAAATTATTACCGAAGTCGCTCCCGATGGCTGCGATATTATTTTCGCTGATATTGGCGTATCGAGTATGCAGGTCGATAACCCTGACAGGGGCATAAGTTATAAAAATGACGGCCCGCTCGATATGCGAATGGACAAAAGACTAAAGAGTACCGGCAGCGATTTGCTCGCGAGTCTGTCCCGTGAAGAATTGTCTGCCGCTTTATGGGAATTTTCTGATGAACCCGCTCACGAGCTTATTGCTCAGATGCTCGTTAACCAGCGAAAGGCCGAGCCAATTACGCAGGTCTCCCAGCTCGTCCGATTGGTCTTTGCCGTTAAGGGTTTTACCGTACAGAGTTGGAAAAAGCAGCAGAAGGATTCAAGGTTCAGCTCGCTTCACCCTGCCGCCAGAACATTTCAGGCTCTGCGAATTCTGGTAAATGATGAGCTTGGTGCGCTTAAAGAGTTGCTTCGTACCGCACCGGATTGTTTGAGGCCGGGTGGACGTGTTGGCATAATAAGTTTTCATTCAGGGGAAGACCGCCTCGTAAAGCGAGCTTTTCGGCAGGGCGTAGCTGATGGCGTATATAGTTTTGCCGAGAAGAACGCGATAACGCCACGGAGGAAAGAGATTCAGGCTAATCCGAGGAGTTCGTCCGCAAAATTCCGCTGGGCTGTCAAGGCCTGATAAAATAATATGTTGCCATACCCGCTTTCGCAAAAGTTTATTTATTCGCATCGCCTAAAAGCCGAGCGACGTAAGTCGCCGGAATGTTTTTTTGCACGGATTTTTTATTGCTTTCCCATCACCATTAGCCTTGGCAACTTGTTTGCCGGGGTTTGTTTTGCGAATTGATTATCCCGCCCGCATCGTATAGAAGCCGAGCCGCGGAAGCGGCCGGATAAGGTTGTTGTCATTGCGAGGCGATTGAAAATCGCCGTGGCAATCTCACATCTTAATCAATCATACCTACTGACTTTGTCATACCCGCTTTCGCGGGTATCCAGTTTTTTACTTTTTTAAAATCTGTGTAATCAGTGAAATCTGTGTCTAAATAATTCGTGGCTATTTTTTCAGTTTTCCAGTGCCGCCTTTAGCACATCGACCGCATTTTTTACATAGATGAATTTCATACCCGCTTTCGCCTCTGCCGGCACTTCCGTTATATCCTTTTTGTTACGGAACGGCAGGATAATGGTTTTTATTCCCGCCCGTTTTGCCGCGAGTACCTTTTCTTTGAGTCCGCCTATCGGCAGGATGAGCCCTTTAAGCGTTATTTCGCCGGTCATCGCCACATCGGTCTTGGCTGCTTTACCGCTGAGTAGTGAGACAATTGAGGTAAACATCGCGGCACCTGCGCTTGGCCCGTCTTTCGGAACGGCTCCAGCCGGAACGTGGATATGGAAATCGTGCTTCTGGAATTTTGCCGCATCGATTTTCAATTTAGCCGCATTTTCTTTAACTACCGACATTGCCGTCTGGGCCGATTCTTTCATTACATCGCCGATTTGGCCGGTGAGTATGAGTTCGCCTTTTCCGTTCATTGTGGCGGTTTCGATGAACAAAATTTCCCCGCCGGAGGGCGTATATGCCAGGCCGGTAACCACCCCCGGAGTTGCGGTGCGCATCGCCAGCTCCGATTCGTAGCGCACGGGCCCAAGTATTTTGTGCAGACTTGCGGGGGTTATGGTGAATTTCAGTTTCGAGCCTTTTGCGATTTTTGTCGCAACTGTTCTGCATATCGCTGCGATATTTCTTTCGAGGTTTCGTACCCCCGCTTCGGAGCTGTAGCTGTGGATTATTTCGAGCAGGGCGGGGTCACTTATTTTCAACTGACTTTTTTTAAGGCCGTTTTCCTTCAACTGTCGCCCAACGAGATACTTTTTAGCGATATTGAGTTTTTCGTTTTCAGTATAGCCCGGCAGTTCTATTATTTCCATCCTGTCCATAAGTGCCGGCGGGATTGGTTCGGTATAATTGGCCGTACCGATGAACATCGTGCGCGACAGGTCAAAAGGCTGGTCGAGGTAATGGTCGCTAAATGTGTTGTTCTGTTCCGGGTCGAGTACTTCCAAAAGCGCACTTGCCGGGTCGCCCCGAAAATCTGCGCCGATTTTGTCAAGCTCGTCCAGCATAAAAACAGGATTGTTTGACTGGCATTTTCTAAGCTCCTGCAAAACTCTGCCCGGCAGTGCTCCGATGTAAGTTCTCCTGTGTCCGCGAATATCTGCCTCATCACGTATTCCGCCGAGCGAAATCCTGATGAACTTTCTGTTGGCAGCTCTGGCGATTGATTTTCCGAGACTGGTTTTGCCCACTCCCGGCGGGCCGACGAAGCAGAGTATCGGACTCTTGCCGGCAGGGTTGAGCTTGCGAACAGCGAGAAATTCGAGGACTCGCTTTTTGATTTTTTCAAGGCCGTAATGGTCAATATTGAGAATCTTCTGAGCCTTTCGAATATCGAGCGATTCGATGGTGCTTTTTGACCAGGGCAACTCACAAACCCATTCCAGATATGTTCTTATAACACTATAGTCGGGCGAGACCATCGGGGTCTTTGACATCCTGTCAAGCTCTCGTATCGCCTCGGCCTCAACTTTTTCGGGCATTTTAGCGGCCTTGATTTTTTTGGCAATCTCGCTGATTTCCTCGGTCTTACGGTCGTCCTGGCCAAGCTCAGTCTGAATAGCTTTAAGCTGTTCCTGCAAAAAGTATTCCCGCTGATTCTTTTCGATAGTCTGCCTGACCTGTCCCTGAATTTTATGGCTCATTTCGAGTACTTCGAGCTGTTCAAGCAGGGCAAGTGAAACTTTTTCCAGCCGCTTTTGCGGATGGAGTTCTTCCAAAAGGAGCTGTTTTTCTGCGACCGGTATTGGTAAGTTCGCCGCCAGAAAGTCCGCCATCGCTGATGGCGACTCGATATTTTCCAGCAGAATCGCCGCCTCTTCCGGCACGTTTGGACTAAGGGATATTACTTTGCCTGCCGTATTGCGAACGCTCACCATTAGGGCGATTAGTTTTTTCGTCATCCTCGTTTTTGCTACCAGAGGTTCGACCCGTGCTTTGAGGTAGGGCCTCGTGGCGACGAGTTCGATTATCCGAAATCGCAAAAGGCCGTGAACTATTACGTTGGCTGTGCCTTGCGGCATTTTAACCACTTTCAGTACTGATGCGGCGATACCAACGTTGTAAAGGTCTTTGAGTGTGGGCGATTCCGTCTTGGGATTTTTCTGAGTTACAAGGCCTATGATTGTTTGGTTAGGCTCAATTTCTTCCAGGAGCTTTCGGCTCTTTTGCCTCCCGACCGCTAACGGCGTTACTGTACCGGGAAAGATAACAGCATTTCGTACCGGCAGAATCCCGATAGTTTCCGGCAGCTCAAACTCGAAAGGCGTATCGGGCGAGTCCGAATGCTCGTTATTGAAATAAGGCTCTATACTTACTATATCGACAAGATTCATATTTTCCATTT
>JAIORA010000033.1 GCA_021108375.1 Anaerohalosphaeraceae bacterium | reverse complement strand
AAAAAGATGAGGAAAAAGGGATTTTATTACTTGACCTTGAGCTCTTCATAGGTGGCTAAAAAACTTCGTGTCTTGTATGTTGACAAAAGTCATGGTTAATAATAGTCTCATAGATAATATTGGTGCCGGCGAGGTGAGCGTAGCGAGCCGAGCAGGCACCAACAGGCGACGAGAGTTCGATAGTGTCCGGGCTTTAAAGGCCGTCACAAAGCGTGAACCTCGCTGCCATAATGGGATCAGCCCGAACAGCCGCTTTGTGCCTTCGTGGCTAATTTTTTTTAAAAAGTCATTGCCGAGAGGCGATTCCTTAACTCAAAACTCAAAACTCAAAACTCAAAACTCAAAACTATTCGCCTTCGGCGAATAACCCGAATTGTTTAGTCTTGAATTTTTGACTCGAAAAGCCCTCAAAAACGGCAAAAAACCGTTCAAAAACGGTAAAAAAGTGAGCAAAAACGTTCAAAAAATGCAAAAAAGTTCAAAAAAACTCAAATTTTTGCTGTTTTTCTATGGTTCAACAATGTCCTGAATGCGTTTTTGGCCTAAAAACGCTACTGCAATTTATGGCTCAATAATATGCTGAATGGGTTTCTGGCCTAAAAACGCCGTTTTCGCCCCTCTTATTCCAACGTAAAATAAGGAGTTATGCACGAAACGCACAGTGTAAAATAAGGACTTATGCACATTTTTTGTGTTGAAAAAATCTGCGAAATCTGCGGAATCTGTGTCTAAAAAACTCCTGTATCCCGCTAAAAAGGCTTAAATCAGTAGGTTCAGGCCGCCATCAGCGGAAAATCTTTGCCCGCCTGCGGGTTCATTTGAGCTGTTTTCACCACCCGGCCAGATATCATAACTCCCGCTTCTATCGGAACTTGACGACGATTGCTCGCCTTGAGTTGATGGGTTTGAATCCCCATTGAAGGCCGATGATTTGTCCTCTGAATCGTACTGATTTTGTTGATTTGTCAGCACAACCTCTACTTTTTTGATAGAAAGGCCGGAATTTTGGAGATTTTGGATGATTTCAGGCAGAGCATTTTGAATTTGCTGCCTTGTCTGGTCATTATCGACGTGCAATATGCCGGCAATACCATCGGGGTTTTCGTTAAATCTCATCGCAACGCTGCCAAGCTCGGCGGGATTGAGACGAACAACGACCTGTCTATTCCCTGCATTGACAGTGGTTTGTATCGATTCCTGAATCTGATTTCTCACATCGCTGGCAAAATCAAGGTTTCCGGCGGCTCTGGTCGCAGCCGTCGAATTTCGGCCGGAACTAATTCCTCGCATTGAATCATCTATATTTTCCTGGCCTGATGTCTCAACTTTTAGCTCAAAATCACTGTCAGCAGGCAAAATTTCACGATTATCTGCCGCCTTATCCACCGTTTGCGGCTGAAGTGAAGCTGTTTTGCTCGCAATCTCGCCAAACGATAACCCCTGCGAATCCAAGGGTTTAGCTGTTCCAGAGTCGGAATTTTTGGTATTTAAAAAATCGGTTTTCACCTGATTGCGTTCATCATTACTAACCGCTGTTTCCTTTATAACAGGCACAGCAGGCTCGCTGGCGGCATTCTCACTAACCTTAGCACCCTGCTGGATAGAGAGTTGCGTTTTGTCTTCTGCGGCCTGAGCCTGCGGTGATGCAACTGTCGGCATTTCAGAAGTTGTTGATACTTCAGGAGTTAGCGGGGTTGCGACAGGCTCTTGCGGAGTTTGGATATTATTAAACGTACGGCGAAGCTGTCCAGGAATTTTGAGAGGGCCTGAATCTGATGATTCGCCAGCCGGAACATCTCGTACCGGCACATTTTCCAGAGGTACTGTTTCGACAGGAATCTCGCCTGGCCCAGCGGGAACAACCATCTCAGCCAGCTTGTTGTCAAGATTGCTCTCAATGCCTTCTAACGCCGTATTAGCGGTGTTCTGCGCTATATCTTTTGGGGTGGACTCGCCTGAGACATCCCGAATTATTCCGGGATGTTCAGACTCTTGCGGTATTTGGAGTACTTTTAATGCCTGCAACCCGTCATCGGCCGCGGCAGATTTAACAGTATCTACCGGAGATAACAATGGTTCCTGAGCATTGATTTGTACGTCAGCAGGTGTTCCCTGAGGCATTTTTATCGCGTCAGATAAATCTGTGGAAATATCAGCGGCCTCCTTATCCGCTGCCGGATTGTCCAAAAGGGCCTGAACTTCCGGAGAAACGAGCTGGCTGTTATCAGGATTTTTCTCTTCGGACTTTTCCTGGGAATTATCGGTAACGGAATCGTCCTTTTCGTCTCTTTCGGGCCTGGAAACTTCGCTGTCATCTCTATCCTGGGGTTGAGTCAAATCCTTTTTGCCAGCCTTGTCGCTGTCGACTCTGGAGTTCGATAAATCGGGAGATTGGACAGCGTTTAGGGAATCTTTGAAAGATTGCCCCTCAGCTGAGTCTGAACCAGCAAACAAATTACAGCCATTTTTGGACTGCGACTGCTGCCTGGACGAAATTGCGAGGAAGTCAATATCTATATTCATAATTTATAACTGAGCAAGGACTGTGCCAGAATTTGGCTCTGAAAACAAAAAAATTAAACCTTTGTAAATAAAAGACTTAACGTCATAGTGCCGATACCAAAAAATCAAGAGACCAACCAAATAACCGGCGAATAGGAAATATCGTCCTGAGGGGTAGGAAAAAATTTCCGTATTTGGCCTTTACTCACCACAGAGATAGTTTTGAGTCTTTAGTTTTGAGTTCTTAGTTGTGGATTCGGCCTTTGGCCGAGACCAATTTTATTATTTTGCCACAGATGGACACTGATAAACACAGATGAAAAAGATAGATTGCCACGGCGATGAAACCGCCTTGCAATGATAACAACCCCCAGACTTGCCTGGGGGTTAAACATTCGACCTGCGGTCGAAAAGGGGAAACCCCACAGTTGTAAATGTGAGACTAACTATTCCGGCGACTTACGTCGCTCGGCTTTTAACGTTGTGAATGGTGTAAAAAAATCTTACACCTGAAAACATCAGCAACACTCAGGACATTATCAAATTAGCTGTTTTTGGCTCAAAATTAGCGATTATGGCCTTGAAGTCGCAAAAACAGGGCGTTGGCACGATTATTGCTCATCTATATATGAAAACCGTTGCGCTTTTTGTTTAGCGAAAAAGGATTTTAGCGAAATGAGTAAGATATTTGAAATAATCGAGGCCGGCATAAACGCGGAAAATCTGCGCCAGAAAGCAATCGCTAACAACGTTGCCAATATGAACACGCCCGGATATCGAAGATTCGATGTCAACTTCAAAGAAATGCTGTCCAAAGCGATGGATTCAGATGGCAAGGTTGACTTCGATGAACTCAATGCCCGACTCCATCAGCCAAAACAAACGACTGTTAAATCTAACGGCAATGATGTCTCGCTCGAAAGGGAAGTCGGCGAAATGGTGAAAAATACCCTGAGACACAAAACATATATTCGACTACTACAAAAAAAGTACAGCCAAATAGAAATGGCGATGAGCGTTAAATAGTACCTGCAAGGTACTATTTAGTTTTGGGTTTAGGTATAAGGGATGAAAAAAAATGGAAGTTAATACGAGTTTCGGTGCGATTGATATAGCAGTGTCCGGGCTACGTGCTCAGGAAAAAAATATATCGCTAATATCTTCAAACGTTGCCAACGCCCAAACTACCGATGACGGTACTGGCGAGCCTTACCGAAGGGTCGAAGCACTCCTGAAAGCAAGCGATGACGGGATAGGCGGAGTCAGCATCGAAGAAATCACAACCGATGCGAGTAGTCTGCCGAGAATTCTACGCCCCGGCCATCCCAACGCGGATGAGCAGGGATATGTCGAAATGCCAAACGTCAGCCTGCCAACAGAAATGATAAACCTCAATATCGCAACGAAAACATACCAGGCTAACGCGGCAATACTGAAACGGTATCAGAGTATGATAGAAACGACACTCGAACTGTTAAAATGATAAATTATTTAAACACTGATTTCACAGGCTTGTCCTGAGCGTAGCCGAAGGATTACACGGATTAAAAAATTGATAGCCACAAAGAAAAAAATAAGATTGCCACGGCCTTAAAAGGCCTCGCAATGACAACAACCCCCTGATTCATCAGGGGGCTAAATAACTCGGCCGTACCGGCCGAGGCTAAACGGCGATGCGAATATGATAAACAATATGAAAGGGATGGATATAAAAAATGATAAACTTAAATGCTAATGTAAATTCTATCGCGATAGACACAAAATTCCCGGCAGCAGCTAAAAGTGGTAACGCCGACAGCGGCTTTGCTGAAACGGCTAAAAAAATCGGTGAGCAACTATCCAAAGTTAACGAACTTCAGCACGAATCGGATGTGTCCATTAAGGATATGCTCAGCGGCAAAAACGAGGACATTACCTCGGTGGTATCATCGGTCGCAAAGGCTGATATGAGCTTTAAACTGTTAGTCGGAGTCAGAAACAAACTTATTGAAGCGTATAAACAAACAATGAATATGCCTTTATAAAAAATAATTAACCACGAATGAACACAAATTATTTAAACACTGATTACGCGGATTACACTGATTAAAAAACAAAATACAGAAAAATGGATACCCGCTTTCGCGGGTATGACAAAAAAAATTAGCCACAGATGGACACTGATAAACACAGATTATCACGAATTATTTAAACACTGATTACGCAGATTACACAGATTAAAAAATACAAAGAATATCATAAAGCATTTGTTAATCGGGATTGATACTAAATGAAATTTTGGCAGAAAATACAGGTTGTATGGCAGAGTGTGGGCGTTATGCAGCGGGCCTTGCTGGTAGCGACTGTTTTAAGTTTCGTTCTTATATGCGGCTTGCTGGCGTATTGGGCGCAACGGCCAGATATGAAAGTTTTGTATTCGGGACTCGACCCGGAAGAGGCCGGCAAGATTACGGACAAAATCAGCGAACAGGATATACCTTACAAGCTAAGCAATAGCGGAACTACAATATACGCACCGAAAAAAAATGTCGCACAGCTAAGACTCGATATGGCAAAAGAAGGCCTGCCGGGCGACAGCCAAAAAGGGTATGGCATATTCGATGAAGAAAAAATAGGTATCAGCCCATTCGTTCAGAACGTCAATCTTAAACGTGCTCTGCAAAATGAGTTGGCCAGGAGCATACAGATGATTGACGGAATCGACCACGCGAGGATACATATTGTAACTCCCGAAAGCACGCTCTTTGCCAAGCAGCAGGACCTGACGAGTGCTTCAATCGTGCTGAGAATAAAACCCGGCTACCGAATTACCGCACTGAACATCTCGGCGATAACGCATATTGTAGCGGGCAGTGTTGAAGGACTGAGCGCAGAGAAAGTTACGGTTATCGATAGTCAGGGCAGATTACTTTCAGACGAATCGGATGCCGGAGCAGGCAGAGGCGCGGGGACAGTTGCCGATTACAGGGAACGGGTCGAGCAGAACCTTGCGGATAAAGTTGAGGATATGCTTGTTGCGGTGCTTGGACCAGGCAGAGCGATGGTTAAAATTAGTGCCGACATCGATATGACCAGCAGTAACACTGCCAAAGAGATATATGACGAGAGCAAGAAAGTACCCTCGAAAGAAGAGATTAAAAGTGAATCCGAAACCGGTGGTGGCAGTGGACAGGCGAAAAAAGGCGAAACTATCTTAACCGAATATTCCGTTCCGAAAACGGTTCAGCAGACCGTGGAGCTGCCGGGCGAGATACTGTCGCTGACGGTTGCGGCGTTTGTGGATTTGTCTGTGCCGGTAAAGGAAAAAATTGAAGGCGAAGAGGAAGCGGCGGCTGAAACCGTACAGGCTGGTCAAAAGATAATGGAAATGGCTGAGGTTGAGGAAATAATAAAAAGGGCTGTCGGGCCAAAACTTGCTGAGAACGGTCTGAAAGTTGTTGATGTGAAATTTAACCGCCCGGCAGAGTCGCTGATTGATACCCAGCAGGAAGCGGGACTGGATTTTGTGGCGATTGCAAAGCAAGGTTCCCTAGGAATAATGGCGGTTTGTGCGCTTGTTGTGCTGAAAATGTTTAGCGGTGCTAAAAAGAAGGCTGGCACAGCAGGTGCCGATTTTGATATTGCTCAAATCAGCTCTGGAGGAACAAGCGGAAATTCGGCTGAGGCAGGAGATGCGGTTTCAGAATCATTACTGCTGAGAAAGCAAATTTCCAAGAGCTTAAAACGTAACCCGGAACAGGTTAAACAACTATTTGCAAGTTGGCTCGATGATAAAGGAGTAGCGTAAGTGGCTCTGACAGGCAGACAAAAAGCGGCGATACTATTGATGAGTCTTGACGCAACGACGGCAGCGGAGCTACTCAAAGATGTTGACAGCAAAACGGTTCAGGAGATAGTAGTTGAGGCATCGTATCTCGACGCTAACGGATTGAGAAACTCGCCGGGAAGTACGGAAGTTACAAAACAATTCTGCAATTCGCTGGAAGGCAAAGGAGGTTTTCATCTACAGGGATTTCTCAGCAACGTGCTGAACAGCTCGGTCGGACAGGAAAAGGCTGAGGAAATTCAGATGCAAATCGGAAATCTGCTGCAGAAAAAAGACCCGTTTATGGCGGTACGAGCGGCGGGGTCGAAAGAACTTGTGTGGGCATTGCAAGACGAGCACCCGCAAGCTGTGGCGGTTGTGCTGTCGGAATTGCCCGCGAAAAAAGCGACGGAAGTTCTCGGTATGCTTGATGAGGGATTGCGGCTGAGTGCCGTTACGAGAATGGCCGGGACTGATACGGCAGGCGACGAAGCGAAAACGAGAATCGCGCAGGTTGTCTGTAATAAGCTCGAATCCGCTGGGGAAAACGAGACTGCCGGGCAGGAACAGTCGCTTAGAAAAGTTGCGGTGATGCTGAGGGGACTTAGCGGCGAAATCAGGGATGGACTGCTGAAAAATATAAACGAAAAAGACGACCAGGCAGGGCAAATGATAACCAACCTGATGGTAATCTGGGACGATATTCCGCAAATTGTAGACCGAACGCTACAGGAAGTTTTAAAGGATGTGGATTCGCAAAAGCTGGCACTTGCACTGGTCAAAGCTGACGAGGTGATAACGAAAAAGATAAAATCCAATATCTCAGAACGAGCGGCAGCGAGCGTTGATGAAGAAACGGGACTGATGTCTTCGCCAGTCAAGAGCGATATTGAAGACGCAAAAGCAGAAATTGTTGATAAGCTCAAAGAGATGAACGAAAAAGGTCAATTAAACTTTATAGAAGATTAATACAATGCCGGCAATAAGCTTTTCCAAATCTATCGGCTCTGTAAGTGTATTACAGGAGTATTCAAAAAAAATACCAGCGGCGGCTGGAGCAGCAGAACAGCAGTC
Source organism: Anaerohalosphaeraceae bacterium (assembly GCA_021108375.1). GTDB lineage: Bacteria > Planctomycetota > Phycisphaerae > Sedimentisphaerales > UBA12454 > JAIORA01. The sequence continues at coordinate 51,526 of JAIORA010000033.1, read as the reverse complement.
CCCGGCTGGTGTAGGGCAAAACGCGACGCAGGCAGAATTGAACGCTCAAGAAAATTCGTTTAAAGACCTGTGCGGAAAAACGCAGGGACTAATCAGCAAACTTAATAAGTATCAAAGCGAAATGGTTGCTAATCATAAGGTAGAAATTGCCAGGCTGGTGATTGAGATTGCCCGGAAGATACTGATAAAAAAAGTAGAAGACAAAGATTACGATATACAGGAAATGATAAAGGCGGCGTTGGAAAATTCTGCTATCAGCGGCGAAATAACGGTGCGATTGAATCCGCAGGATATGCTCGATTTTAAGAAAGCAATGCAGAATGCGGAAATCGGCGAATTTAAAGGAGCGAATTTGGTAGAAGATGTTAGTATCGGCAAAGCTGAGTTCGTTATCGAAAGCCCGAAAGGAAGTATAAAATCGCAAATGGAAGAACACCTTGAACAAATTGGAAAAGCTCTCGTGCCTTAAAGCACATAAGTATAGTTATGAGTTATGAGTCTTTAGTTTTGAGTTGTGGATTCGGCCTTTGGCCGAGATTTATTTAGACACGGATTATTTATAGCCACAGAGAACACAGAGTTCACAGAGGAAAAAAAGAAATACAGAAAAATGGATACCCGCTTCCGCGGGTATGACAGAAAAATTAGCCACAGATAGACACTGATAAACACAGATTTTAAAAAAGTAAAAAAATGGATTCCCACTTTCGTGGGAATGACAGAGTCTTGTGCGGACAGAATAGAAAAATATGCAACAACCCGCAGGACAAGACCCATTCGGCTTCGCTCAGGGCAGGCTCTACGGGCTAAAGGGCGAAATGAAAGATATAAGCCATTCGAAAGCACGAATCCCGATGAATCGGGACTAAATGAAAGATTATCCGGCAGCTTCTGCTACTCGGCTTCTGAACGGTTAGCAAGGAATGAAAATACAAAATTTATGGTATCAAACAACACTGACAATCTGATAGAAAAAAAGGGCTTGATAGATTTCGATGGGTTTCATTCTGCTCTCAGCGCAGTGAATCTGTTAGGATGCAGAGGGGCTGTAACGAAAGTCTCCGGGCTTACCGTCGAATCTAACGGACCCAAAATGGCGCTGGGGGGAATGTGCAAAATTAAGCTCCAGGACGGCCAGGCAGTAAAGGCTGAAGTAGTCGGTTTTCACGAACATCGGCTGATACTTCTGCCATTAGAATATGTGGAAGGTATCTCGCCCGGCGATACGGTAACGGCAGTGCACAAGCCAAGAGCGATAAGCATGGGCGAAGATGTGCTTGGGAGAGTGCTTAACGGATTAGGCCGACCGATAGATGGTAAGGGGCCATTAGTTGGAACAGAAAAAAGGATGCTGGACGCGACGAGTCCGCCAGCAATGACAAGAGAGAAAATTACGCAGCCATTATCGCTGGGGATACGGTCGATTGACGGGATTTTGACGTGCGCGAAAGGACAGCGGTTTGGGATTTTTTCCGGAAGCGGAGTGGGCAAGAGCGTTTTGTTAGGTGATATGGCCAACTCCAGCGAAGCCGATGTTAACGTCGTTGCGCTGATAGGCGAAAGAGGCAGAGAGGTTCGAGAGTTTTTGGAAAACGACCTCGGCGAAGAAGGACTCAGGAAAAGCGTTATCATCGTGGCGACTTCCGATTCGCCGCCAATACAAAGAATGAAGGCCGCCTTCGTTGCGGTAACAGTGGCAGAGTATTTCAGGGATAAAGGCAGGGACGTGCTGTTTATGATGGACTCGTTTACAAGGTTCGCACAGGCTCAGCGGGAAATCGGGCTGGCAGCGGGTGAGCCGCCAGCGACGAAAGGCTACTGCCCAAGTGTGTTTTCGCTGATGCCAAGGCTTGTCGAAAGGCTTGGATGCGCAAAGAGCGGAAGCATAACCGGGATACTTACGGTGCTGGCTGAAAACGACGACCTGAACGACCCTGTAGCAGACAGTGCGAGGAGTTTGTTAGATGGACATATCGTGCTGTCAAGAAAACTGGCTGACAGAGGACACTTTCCGGCGGTGGATATTCTGGCAAGCGTGAGCAGACTTATGCCGGCAGTGGCCAGTGCGAAACACCAAAAGGCAGCGAAGCAATTGAGGGAAATATACGCGACTTATCTCGACGCTGAAGATTTGATAAATATCGGAGCCTTTGCGTACGGCAGCAATAAAAAAATTGACGGAGCAATCGCTCTGATAGACAGGGTAGCGGAATTTCTTGTTCAGCCAATAAAAAGCAGAACAGGTATGGACGAAACAATTGAGCAGTTAGTATCTATAACGGATACGTGGAACAAGTTGCTTTGTGGAGATGTTCAAAATATAGAGAACCAGACGCCAAAGACGAAAGTATAGTATGAAAAAATTCAAATGGCCCCTGCAGCGACTGCTCGAAATAAAGAAGAAAAAGGAAAAGTTTGAGCAGGCTCAACTGTTCAGTATAACCGAGCAGCTAAGCCAAAAACGCGGTGAAATAATGATGCAGAAAATGATTTTGAAAAATATGCTTATAGAGCTGAAAAACGAGCCAGTCAAAACTCGTATGGAAAAACAACAACTGTTTATGAGGACATCAGAGACAAACGATAAACTAATAGCAAAACTTGTAGTCGAGGCAGCAGAGCTTGAAAAAATACGGACAGAAAAAATGGCAGAAGTAATAAAGCTGAAGAAATTTAATGAAGACCTCGAAAAGCTCAGACAGGAAGCGAAAACGGAGTTCATAACAGAACAGGAAAAAATCGAACAAAAAGCGGCGGATGACGCGACTGTTTTCGGTTTTGCCAGAAAAATGGTGAGCCTGTAATAACAAGTGAATCCCGATAAATCGGGACTAATGATTTTAGCCACAGAGGACACAGAGAGTACAGAGAAAAAAAGACAAAAGTAAAAAGGCAGCAACCCGCAGGGCAAGATCTGCGGGCTAAAAAATAAAGACGGGAGATAAAACAATGAATAAAAAAGTTATAATAATCGCGGCGGCAGCGGGACTAATCGGTTTCAGCGGAATGTTCGGGTTCGCTTTTACGACTAAAAAGCAGCCAATATCTGACCCAAATTCGATAAACGCATTGGCCGATGGTAGTAATCAGGTGAACCCTGTGCAAATGCAACTGACTGGCACAGGGCAAATCGGGCAGGTAACAGCAAATAAGAGTCTGCCGGAAAAATATCTCAAAAGACTTATCGAAGAAGTTCGCGAAAAAATTCAAGAGTATGATGACAAGCTCGATGAACTTGCGATAAGAGAGCAGAGAATTCAGAGCGTTCAGGAAACTTTCAAATCAGATATTGCCGAGCTTAACGATTTGAGAGTTGAGTTGGCATTGACGGTGGCGACATTGAAAAGCGAACAGAAAAAACTAATCGAAAGCAGATTGACAATAGAAAAAGAAGAACAATCCAACCTTACGTCAATCGCGGCGACTTACGACAAGATGGACTCGACAAGTGCGGGCAAGATATTGATGAATATGATGCAAAATAAGACCCACCCTGAAGACCCTGTCAAAATTCTTTTTTATATGACCGAGAGAACAAAAGCTAAAGTGCTGGCATCGATAGCGGAAACCAAGCCGGAAGTATCTGCATACCTCTGCCAGAAATTGAAACAGACAAAAGAACTTTAAAAACAATCCCGATAAATCGGGACTAACAAAAGAGAGCAACAAAAATGGATATCGCAACAATTTTAGGCATTTTGCTTGGCCTGGTGGTCATTATCGGCTCGATAGCAGTCGGGACCGGGGCCAATATGTTTCTCAATATACCGTCGATAGCAATTACTATTGGCGGGATGCTGTGCGCAACATTAATCCATTTTTCACTGCCACAATTTTTGAGTATTTTTTCGATAATCAAAAAAACCATCGTCTCAAAAATCCCGCCTCAATCAGAATTGATTCAAAAAATGGTAAATTACGCAGCTATCAACAGGCGAGACGGAGCGTTGGCACTGGAGCAGGAAATCAGTAAACTCGACAATATGTTTTTCGTTAAAGGTCTGCAAATACTTGTAGACGGCCAGAACGAAGAAAATGCGAGAGACCTTCTGTCGCTGGAAATACAGTACCTGCAGGAACGACATTCCATCGGTAAACAAATACTTGAATTTATGGGGTCCTCGGCACCAGCGTTCGGAATGATTGGAACACTTATCGGCCTGATACAGATGCTTTCAAATCTATCCGACCCGAGCGGACTTGGGGTCGGAATGGCAACGGCTCTGGTTACCACTTTTTACGGCGCGTTTTCCTCTAACCTTGTGTTCATACCGCTGGCTGGGAAACTGGGAATCTATTCAAAGGCAGAGGCGCTGTCTATGGAAATGATTACCGAGGGGATATGCTCTATCGCTATGGGTGAAAATCCGACAGCGGTAAGAGAAAAAATGCAGGCCTTCGTCTCGCAGGGAAGCCGTGAGCAAGTGAAGGCTGATATATAATGGCAAGAAAGAAAAAAACTCCTGAGCCGGAACAACCCGCAGGCGCACCGGAATGGATGGTAACATTCAGCGACTGTATGACGCTGCTGCTGACGTTTTTTGTTCTGCTGCTGAGCTTTTCATCATTCGACGACCAGAGCACTATGAGAGACCTCAGACGAATACTCGGCCAGAAAGCCTGCATTGAAGCAGAGAATGTCAGCAGTAAAGATTCGATGGCACAAACCAAACCGATAAAGTACCTCGATGAGCTTGATGAGGGCAGCGAAAAACCCACGCTGGTAAAGGGAAAGAATGTTAATCTCAGGGAAGAGATATTTTCGCGGGAATTCGACCAGCGTAAGGTGTTCCTTGTCGATTCGGAGAAAATTTTCTGGGGCAAGGGCAGCATTATCTCACAAGATGGGCGGAAATCGCTGACTGATATGGCGGCATTGCTTGCTGTAAGGCCGAGCAGGATAGTGATAAGCGAAAACGGCAGGAATAACGAAACAGCAAAGGTCGGACTCGAAAGGGCCTGTGCAGTTATTAGCTATCTTGCCGAAAAACACGGGCTTGACAAAAACAGGTTCAGCGTGTCAGCGGCGACAACGGTAGGGGATTTGCAGGATAATATGGGCAAAGAAACCGATAGATTGCTCGAAATAATCCTGCTGGAACGGAGTATTTATAATTAACGCCAAAAAACAAAGAAGTATGCGTAAAAAAATAGGCTGGATTTTTAAAAGATATTTTTTGAATGGGGAGTTTTATAATTGAGGGCAAAGGTCAAAAAAAAGGAAGTTGGCCCGCCCGGCGTGCCGGCATATATCGTTACGTTTTCCGATATGGTAACGTTGCTACTGACATTTTTTGTAATGCTGCTTAGTATGGCACAAGCGCAGGACCCGGAACTGTTCAATATCGCCAGGGACTCATTTGTCAGGCACATTGATACTTTTGGGCTGGGGCTGCTCAAGAGTAAAAAAATAGCTCCGAAATTTGATGGAAAAAAATATAAATATTTTGTCGATGAATCCGATAACACGGTAACAACCCGAACAATTGACGCTCGGCAACAGGTAATTATAAGAAATTTCAAGCAGGTTACACAATCTATGCTGGCAATTCCATCGCAGATAGTTGCAGAAAAAACCAGCTATACAACAGCTGATATTAACTTTGAAAAAGGCCAAGCAGTGCTGGATGAACAGGCCAAAAGTTATCTGAAACAATTAGCTCTGAATCTGCGACAACGGACAAAGCCAGAAGAAGTTAAGCTCTATGTGCTTGGGCTGGCAGGGGATGAAGCAGAGACCAAACGGCAACTGATAGTTTCAGCCAATCGAGCCCAAGCGGTGGTGAATTACCTTAAAGATATTCTGCCGGCAGACTGGGGCGGAGCAATCTACTCGTGGGGCGCAGGGGATGGGGGTTGCTGGGTAGAACGAGACAGCCCGATTTCGGAAAATTCGCACATACTTATCGCTGATTTGCAGAATCAGGAGTAAAGCAATTCAAGAAAATCCATACCCATTGGCGGCGGCTGCAAATCGCCAAGCTACAGAGAACACAGAGTTTTTGTACCAAGTACGAATAATAAATGCGCACACACGTCATTTCGAGCGTAGTCGAGGAATCTAAAAACGACGGATTTCTCCGCTCCATTCGCTTCGCTCGTTCCGGTCGAAATGACAATGGCGCACTTAATAATCGGAAATGCTCTAACACAGATTTTAAAAAAGTAAAAAGGCAAAAAATGGATACCCGCTTTCGCGGGTATGACAAGGTCTTGTGCGAAAAAGTTTAGATTCCTACGACAGCGGAAAAGAATATCCGGCAGCTCCCGCTGCTCGGCTTCTATAGCTTCTCTGTAAAAAAACTCTACACTGAATATTTATTGAGGCTTTGAAATGGCAAAAAACGGCTGTTTGGGCCGTTAAATGCGCATATCTGCTTTCAGGCACAGGATTTGCTCTTTATCTAATAGGACTGACAAGGGAATTTTTATGAAATCAGATAATGTGAAAAAAGCAACTTTCGGCCTGGTAATTCTGGCCTTTGCTGCCGGGGCGAAAGCTGCCGCAGATGTCAACGAATTTGCTTTGACAGGGCCAGATTACAACCTTGGCAGCCACTTGTTGAGAATGGTCATCGGTGTAATAATGGTAGTGGCTATGGGGGTTGCGGCGATATACCTTTCAAAAAAAATGCTGCCTAAATTCGGCACCCAGTCCGGCAAGAAAATCAAAATCATCGAAACAGTATCGCTGGGACAACGAAGGACGCTGCACTTAGTCGAAGTCGGCGCACACGAAATTCTCATCGGATGCAGCGGTGAAAGTATTTCCAAATTAGCTGATATAATTGAGCCATTGACGGAAATAGATTTGTCAGAAAAAAAGGCGGGTGGCAAATGAGAATTCTCGCAAAATCAAAAATCTTATTAGCTCTGAGCTTAATAACTATTTTCGTTGGCACAAACATTTGTCGAGGCGAAAGCGACAATTCGGTACCAAGCATAAAAGATATTATGACGGCAGTCGATAAGGCGACTAACGATGCCAGCGATGGCGAGACGAAGAACTGGTCCACGCCGGTAAAGATGGTGATAATTTTCAGCGGGTTGGCTATTCTGCCGAGCCTGCTTGTAATGATGACCTCGTTTACCAGAATTGTTATCGTTCTGTCGTTTGTCCGCAGAGCGCTGGGAACGCAAACCATTCCGCCTACTATCGCAATTATTGGCCTGGCGTTATTTTTGACATTATACACTATGGCTCCGACGTTCAGCGTGATTAACCAGACGAGTATCCAGCCTTACATAGCTGAGGAAATAGATTTTGATACAGCAATAAAAAATGCGGGCGAAGGCATAAAAGGATTTATGCTGGCCCAGTGCAGGCAGGCTGATTTGGAACTGTTTGTGCAGATGTCGAAAATGGAGCCGCCGGAAAATGTCCAACAGCTTGGATTGCATATAATAATACCAGCGTTTATTATCAGCGAATTCAGGACAGCGTTTGAAATTGGGTGTCTGCTGTTCATTCCGTTTCTGGTAATCGATTTGGTTATTTCGAGCGTGCTTTTGAGTGCGGGTATGATGATGCTGCCGCCAGTAATGATTTCGCTGCCGTTCAAACTTATACTGTTCATACTTGTTGATGGATGGGGACTGCTGGCCAAGAGCTTGAGTCTGGGATTTAATTAGATATGGATTTGTGATGGATGGTAATTTTGTTATATATCTGGGAAGGCAGGCGATGGAAGTTTCGCTGCTGGTCTCGGCCCCGATACTGCTGACCTGTGTTGTCGTCGGCGTGATAGTTACGCTGTTTCAGGCGGTTACATCGATACGCGATATGTCGCTGACGGTTGTGCCTAAACTGGTAGCGGTCGGGTTTGTTACACTGCTTTTCGGCAACTGGATGCTTAGTACAATGCTGAAATTCACAATCGAGATATTCAGCCAAATCCAAAACGTCGGACATTAAGCCCTTTAAGGGCATAAAATGTGCGTTGTGGGCGTATCTAAAAATAAAAAACATTGCTTAAAAACCGAACATATTTATTTATACGATTGATATAAAGTCATATGGACTACGCGACAATGAAAATGCTGGCCTTTACGCTGGTGCTGACGAGAGTTTCGGCTTTTCTGTTAGTAGCACCGGTTTTCAGTTGGAAAATAATTCCGGTAAGAATTAAAATCGCATTGACACTGATAATGTCCGTTTTTCTGGCAATGACAATGCCAAGCGGAGTTTCAAACGAAAAAATTTCCGCAATCGAAATAACAATTCTGATATGCAATGAAGCGACATACGGTTTCGCAATCGCTCTGGTAGCGGTGTTAATCTTTTCGGTAATTAAACTCAGCGGCAGAATTATCGAAAGGCAAATGGGGCTGGCGATGGCTCAGACATTAGACCCGCTTACCGGCGAAAGCGGGCAGCCCTTAGGAATGCTACTGGAAATGATATTCATACTGCTGTTTCTCAGCGCAAACGGCCATCATATGCTCCTGATGATTATCTCGAAAAGCTACGAATCGTTTCCATCGGGGACGATACCGGAAATATCACAATTGTTAGAAACAGTAGTTAAGACAGGACAAACGATGCTGATAATCTGCCTGCGTTTGGCGGGGCCTATACTGGCGGCTTTTCTGGCACTTTTGGTAATACTTGCGGTACTGGCGAGAATGCTGCCTGATATGAATATCCTCTTTATCAGTATGCCGTTACGAGTTGGGATGGGGCTGATGATGACTGGTATGATGTTTCCCTTTATTAATCAGTTTATCGGCGAATTCGCAAAGTGGATGGGAAAGTTGCTACCATTATGAAAAATACGCAGTTATTAACCACAAATGGACACAAATAAACACAAATTATTTAAACACTGATTACGCGGATTGCACTGATTAAATTTCCACGGGTTAACACCCGTGGGATTTACCGCAACAGGCTTTGCCTGTCCGCCTATGGCGGATGACTTCATCTACGGGTTCACACCCGTAGAATTGCGGCAGAATATTAAAAAATAAGATACAGAAAAATGGATACCCGCTTTCGCGGGTATGACAGAAAAATAGTTATGAGTTTTGAGTTCTTAGTTTTGAGTTGAGGAATCCCGATAAATCGGGATGGATTTCTAATAAAAGGCACCGCCTCGCAATGACAGGGCAAAATTAATAACTTGAGGTATTTGATATGCCGGAGAAGCCGGTTTCGGAAAAGACCGAACAACCAACACAAAAAAGGCTGGACAAAGCCAAAGAGAAGGGACAAGTCGCCCAGAGCGAGGAAATCGGGGCGGTCTTTGCGATTGTCGCTCTGCTGCTAACGCTGGTCGTTTCCGGGAAAAGTCTGATGGGATGGTTCGGTGGGCAAATGCAGCAGGGGCTTGCGTGCGAAACGTCAGTTTTTGCAGATAACACAGCGTTCACAAATTTTTTCAATACTCAAATAATTGATTCATTGCTGGTTATGTTCCCGATATTTATGGCACTGTCGGTGGCAGGGATTGCCGCCGGGGTTATCGTAGGCGGGATAAACTTTTCGCCGCAAGCGGTAACGCTAAAACTTGACGCGATAAACCCTATCAAAGGATTTGAAAAACTATTCAACGTCAAGAGCCTGGTCAAGCTCGGAATATCCGTGGCAAAGCTTACAGTTATTGCCGCTATCACGTGGCAGTATCTCACCAGCAGAATGGATGAGATTATGGCGGTAAGATGGGCGTGGTCATGGCAGATAATGGTGATGATATCGAAAATAATTTTAGGCCTGCTGATACGCATAAGCTGCGCACTGATAGCTATTGCGGCAACGGATGTGATTTTTCAAAGATGGAAACACATCAAGGAACTAATGATGACTAAGCAGGAGGTCAAAGAAGAACGCAAAAACACCGATGGCTCGCCTGAAACTAAATCGCGAATTCGAGGAATCCAAATCCAAATGGCCCGCAAGCGTATGCTGCGGGAAGTGCCTAATGCCGATGTTATACTGGTTAATCCGACGCACGTTGCGGTCGCCTTGAAGTACGACCCGAAAACGATGGATGCCCCGGTAATGCTTGCAAAGGGTGCAGACCATATCGCTGAAAAAATCCGCGAAGTAGCCAGAGCCTACGGAGTGCCGATAGTGAGAAAGCCAGAACTTGCCAGAACAATATACGCAACAGCTAAAACCGGCGAGGCGATACCAACTAAACTTTATAAGGCTGTGGCTGAAATTCTTGCGATGGTATATCGGCTGAGGCAAAGAAAAAGACAGGGCTATTAGAGCGGTTTTAATAACTGAGCATACTGAGAGCGCCCTGCTGCTGCTGTAAAATTGTCAGCATTTTTTCGAGACGGGCATATTTCTGAACAAGCCTGCTTTCGACCTTTTCCAGCCGCCTTTGTTCTTTTTCTATTTTATTTTCGACAAGTGTAATTCTATCCTCAATAGCATCAACACTGGTTTCAAATCTACCATCGTTATCAAGTACCCCGGTAAGCAAATCTTCGAGAGCACCAGCGGCACCCTGCTTGACGTTGATAATAATTGGATTTTCGTTCGTGCCATAGACTCCTTCAGACAATTCCACTTTCAACTGAAGATTACTCTCGGCATAAAGTGGGTCGCCGTTACCATCGGTATCGCTGTTGAATCGTATAACGCCATCACTCCAGGATTCGGCATCGCGATACTCGGACTCAGTCGATAGTTTGATTTTAGCGGAGGTAATATGATTGTCAGAATCAACCTCAACCTTGACGTGATATGTGCCGGCAGTGGTATATTTGTCGCTTGCGTTGTAGAACTGAACTATAGAGCTGCTGCTGTTACCGGTCTTTTGTGCTCCCAGCGTTGCCAACACACCCTTGTAATCATCGTTCACCGCATCATTGAAAACCTGGCTATCAAATTCCATCTGCCCGGCACCATCAATGGTAATTCCGATGTCCGAGGCCTGAGTGAAACTGTCGGAGGTTGCTGAGAACCCGCTGAGAATACCGCCGAACGGGGTGCGTGTCTGCGATTTCAGAAACATTGCCACGACATCTCTGCTCAATATACCCATCCTCTTAGTGTCGGTGTCGTAAGCAGTTTTGGCCTTTATCTCATTCACAAGCCCATTATAAGCAGTAACCATCGACTGAACCTTCTGGCTTATCATATTGGTATTTCTGCTAACTGTTATTTGCACAGGGCTGCCTGTTTCTGTAACATCGTGCAGGTTCAAAGTTACTCCGCTCAGAGCGTCTGTAACACTATTGCTGTTTCTGCTAATCCAACCTTCGTTGCCTTTTGCCGTTTCGGTAACGCCAACAGTGCCGGCATCAAGAGTCTCTGCTTGTGTTACTGTTATATTTTCAACATCTGTCCCTGCGTAATTTCCGCTGAACTGGATATTGACCGTCCCTGCCGGCAAATCGGAACCGGTGCAGGTAACATCTCCAACTTCAAAATTGCTGAGTGCCAGCAACGCGGTCTGAATCTCCGAAGCGGTAGCATTGTAATTCAGCGCATCTGTTGTCTGCCCCTGGAAAGAAAGTTTGAACGTTCCTTCAGCTGGAGTGCCGCCAGTGATAGAAATGCTCTGTTGCTCATCGGCTTGCGTTGAAGGATAACCGTCAATACGAATCTTCGAGCTTTGAGCGTTCTGAGTTTCTATAAACGATGAAGAGCCTAACGAAGCAATGCTTTCGGAAACAGCACCTCCTTCGGAAGAAACTGCCATAGTCGCCATACCGAGTGTCGCGTCTCCGGAAAAACTCAAGCCTATTTCAAGGCCGCTTGAGCCGCAGGTATTGTCCTTGAGACATATCTGTCCGTTTACGAGAGAAGCTGTCGCAATGCCGTCAAAATGTTCGTTTATGGCATCAACAATATGCCCAACTGTCGTATTGGAAGTAACGGCAAGCTCGAAATCCGGCAGAACTGTGCCGGTATGGTTTTTTCCGCTAATGGTAATTTTATCACTTGCGCCGAGAGTTCCGCTGAACTGGTCGAGGTCAACTATCTTGTTCGAGAGGCCGGCATTTTCACCGCCTTCAGTAAAAGTATGGTTAGCCTGGGTTATGTCCGGCTTCCATACCTCGGTGGATTCAGAGTTGATTGAAATCTGAAAATCCTGTCCGGTTTCCTGGCCGCTAAGCATTAGATGATACTTGCCGCCCTGATTCAGAAGCGAAGCGGTTATGCCCGGATTTTCTTCATCGTTGTTTATTAAATTTACGAAATCCTGCAGTGTGGTTTCGCCATCGACCGATATTATGGTTCTTTCCTGGTTGTTGTAGGAATATATAAAAGTGCCGCCGCCAACGTAATCTGTTGTGTAGTTGAAGCTGGTACTATCCTGAATCCAGGTTTCTGTCGTGGCTAACTGATTTACGTCAACCGAATGCGAGCCACTATTTGCGCTTGCGTCGGCATTTAGAGTCAGGGCATCGATGTCGCTGGAATTGACGGTGAAGATATTCATATCGTCAGTATCAGCGAGAGCCGAAGAAGCCGACAGCAGTCCGGTAATTTTAGCCTTTAGCTCGTCTAAAGCAGAAAGCTGCGATTCGGAATTCTTCTGCGATACCTGATATGTGGCAAGACGGCGACTGTTTACAGCCATAAGCTGCTGAATAAGCGTAGCGGTATCAATACCAGTTGAAATTCCAGGCAGTCTTAATGAACCCATTTTTTTAATTCCCCGTTTATTATTATATTCCAGCGTACAACCTCTTAATTATCGGACAGACCGAGCAAAACTTAAGGGAATTTTTCAGCCGCTGTTGCGATATGTCCGGACTGTTTTTTGACCATTATTAAGCTGTTTTAGCTGTTTATTGACTATATCCCTCTCCGCCGAGAGCATTAATTCGAGTTTTTTGTACAATCCGAGCAATTTTTCTCTGCTGGCGGCAAATTTGATATTCGCAGCTTCCGGAATTTTTTCAATCTGCTGGACGAGCGTGCCAGCCTGGTCGCTGACTTGAGCGATTTTACGATAACTCCCCCGCCGAGCCATTTCGACCTGAACCTCCAACAAACTCTGGAGACTATCAAATAGATATTTACTTTTATCTTCTGTCATTGGAATTAAACCTCGGATAATTGCTTTTTGGACAGATTGTGCTCAACCTCTTCAAGCAAATCAGCGGCATCACTGTCATTCGGGTATCGCTTTAGTATTTCCAGGAGCATCTTTTTGGCACTATCGAAACGGTCTTCTTTGACGTAAAAGGCCGCGAGAGAAAACATTACTGATGTATCGTTTGGGTGCATATCCAAATATATTTCCAGATAATATATCACCTTGGCGAAAGAGCCTATCTGGCAGGAAGTCTGAAAAAGGCCGAGCAACGCCTTTAGATTGTCCGAGTCCAACTCCAGCGATTTTAGAAACATCTCAAATGCACGCTCATAATCGCCCCGCTTTTGGGCAACCATCGCGATTCCAGAATATGCGGCAGAACAATCGTTATCAAGGCGACGGGCAACGCGGAAGGATAGCTCGGCATCACTTAAAAGTTCCTGACTCAAAGCCACCATCCCCATTCCGATATACGGGGCAGGCTCATCGGCACAGACGCTGGCGGCCTTTTCGTAACAATCCTGGGCCTGAGCATAGTTTCCTACCGACGCATAACGGTTACCAAATTCCTGCAAAACGTCAAATTCAGAGACGTTATTATCAATGTCATTTTCCATATATTATCCTTGTTGTTAACTGCAATCGCTTCTGCTAAGACCATCTCTAAAAGCAATACGAAACATACATCACAATTGCAAATTCCGTGCCTGTTAAGTAAATATGCGGTTTTTTGTCAATTTCAATGGTCGAAATAAAAAAGTGTAAAATTATCAAACATACCTGTTACAGGCCGCATTTTTGCAATCGAGCTTCTAACGAATAAAGTCCAAAAGCGAGACAGACATAACTCTGCCGGCAACCGACAGGGACATCTGATAGAGTACCTCCCGCCGTGAAAGGTCGGTAGCAATCTGTGCAATATCGGCTTCCTGCAACATTGACGATTCATCCTCAGCGTTGAACTTTACATTTTCCAAATTATCTTTAAGCGTATCCAAAAAGCCCATCTTCATACCGATAGAAACCTGCTGCTGAACCAAATGATTGTTTATTTCATCGAGAGATATTTCAGATTTGCTTACCAGGTCGATAACTTCTGTTTCTGAAAGCCCCCTGTCATTGTTCAGCAAATTACGAAGATTTATAAGAGCATTAAATATGTCGTAAGTGCCGGAGACAGAAACCATTTCATCGCCAGTACTGTTGAGATTTGTCGCGTCAACATACAAGACCCCTCCGGTAGAATCGGTAACGGCAATGTTGCTGACATCTCCGGATGTAGGTACGGTAATTTCCGTTGCTCCATCGTCTATCGAAAGCTTATAGTTAGTCCCATCGTTAGTAACAGTCAGCCATGTATCGCCGGTAACGTTGGATGTTCCGGTTCCGACAACTGCACCTGTTCCACCAGAAAAAACCGGTTCGCTTCGGTCAGAACTACCAAAAACATTATTTCCGGCATAAAAAACTTTCGTATTCAGCCCCGGAGTAACTTCAACTTCGCCGCCGCTGGCTGGCCCCTGATAGGTTACAGAGGCAATCTGCCCATTACTTCGCTGGACAGCATACGGAGCGGTGGATGGGTCCCCGCTGGCAAAAATATATTGGTCCAAATGCTTAGTGTTAGCAGATGAAACTACATATTCCAGTGTGCTGTTTATCTCGGTGGCAAGTCTTTCTCTGGCATTTTGGCCTGTTAAGCCCTGACCATAAGTTCCGCTTGCCATCTGCGTCAAGTTTACCTTGATGTCAGAAATGAACGAAACCATATCCTCAATTACGATAGAAGCTGATTGCTGGATGTCCTGCGCACCTGAAAGAATTTCAATGTAATTTCCCAAAGAACGCTTCTGAGAATTCAGGCCCATAATGCGATTAGCTGCCGAAGCGTCGTCGGAGACGCGGTTGACTCGCGAGCCGGTGTAGGCCTGCTCCTGCAATTTCGCCATAGCTCTGGTATGTATATCCAGTGAATAATTTACGTTTCTGTAAATGTTGTTAAGTGTTCCAGCCATAAGAACTCACAAATTAAATTACAATACCCTTTATATAATTTCCATAACGGTTGCCAGTGTCGTATTTACTGTGTTCAGATATTTTGCCATTGCCTGGAACATTTGTTCGTAAATCAACATCTGCGCGGCTTCATCGTTTATATCGACACCGCTGATTTCGCCCTGACGATTCTGAAGATTCAGCACCATTGCCTCGACGTTTTCCAATCGCATCTGTCTGTCAGCAGTCTGACGACCGATGTCGGCGGTCATCCTGCGATAAAACTCGCCGCACGTCAACGAATCCAGAGAGTCTAAAGCCTTATCCTTAACCGAAGCCATCCTGAAAACATTGCTGTTGTCTGTCATATCCGCCCCGAGAGCCGCGGCAATACGCTCTGGATTTTCTGAAATGTCAGAACTGACGGCCATATCTGTGGCACTGGTGCCGACAAAAAACGTATTGAGACCAGCCGCTGATAAAATTCCAGAACTGTCGGAATCGGCTAAAGCTGCTACCTGAAAGGAATCGCCATTTGTCTGGGCCAGATTGCCGACAGAGAGAGAGATTTTTATGCCATTACCTAAATCAAGCAAATCTCCGGCAGCATATCCCGAACCGATGTCAAATGTCGTAACCAAACCGCCTCCGGAATCGAGAACCTGCAACTGCAATGAACCGTTGCCTACCGAGCCGTCACCGAGAACATTAAATGTGAAAGTATCATTTTCATCGCCATCGTAAATGCCTGAAACCAATACAGTTGGTGGAGAAGCATCGTTGAAATTTGTTACGGTTGGTTCTGATAAGACCGCTGGTAAAAAATCGAATTCGTAATCCGGGTCAGCTATAATTTTCAACTGGTTTGAAGAATTTACCGAAGCGGTCAGGCCGGGAATAGCAGTAATTGCAACGGCCAACTCGCTCAAATTTTCACAGCCTGTGCCTGCACCATCGGCATCAATTTCTATCGCGTGGCGCGTGATGTCGCCTGTTGTATTGTCGGTAACTCTTATATTCAGAACGCCGTCGGTTACGTTGGCTATATTCGAAAAGTCCTGCGTCGTCAGGGATGAGCCGGTCAACTCGCTAAAAGAACCCGCAGAACCAACACCGTTTACGTGGTATTTGTTTATCTGCCGCATAATGCCCGATGCAAGCGAGTCGAGAGAATCACAAACGCCGGGTATAATGGTATTTTTAAGCGAAAGCAGACCGCCGAGTTTGCCGCCGCTAACAGTGGTATTATAATCAAATGTACCATCCATAGTTATGCCGAGTTTACCGTCTGCATCGTAACCGCTGTCGAGATTGTTAGATGAAGAACCTATGACCAACGGAATCCCGCCTATACTTACATTGACAACTCCGTAATTGGTGCTTACTACCTGGATACCGGTTAGTTGTGCCAATTCTGTAACACAACTATCACGCATATCTTTCATACTGCTTGGCTCAGTGTCGACCATTTCAAGCAATTCTATCTTGCCGTTAAGCTCAGCGATTTGTTCGGTGAGAGTGTTAATAGTATCGAGAGTGTTTCCAACCTCAAATCTGATTTGCGAACCCAAATTGCTCAAAAAATCGCCGGCAGATTGGAACTGAGCGGTCATAAAAGTGGCATCGCTTACAAGCTGCTCCTGCCAGATAGGCTCTGAAGGATGCAGGCTTAACTGGCTCAATGAATTAAAAAATGTATCCATCGCAGTACTCAAGCCGCCATCTTCGGTGATTAGTTCGCCAAATATGTTTTCAATCGTGCTGAGCGTAACAGATTCCTGTCCAAGTTGTTCAAGTGATGATTTTTGCCGAAGAATCTCCTGCTCCAAAAGAGTGTTCACTACCCGCGTTGTGCCTTCAGCATTAACACCGCCGCCGTAAAAATCCGTCTGCGTCTGTAATGTAAAGGCTGGTGTTAAATTTATTTTCTGCCGGTGGTAACCCTCTGTCGCAGCATTTGCGATATTGTTACCTATCACGTCAAGCGCTCTCTGGGCTGCCCTGATACCACTAAGACCTATATCATAATTTGCCATATCTGATGTCCTAAAACTGCAAATTCATAAAAGCGTTATTTCTCTGGTTCTGAGCCTGGCCGCTGGAACTGTAAGTTACAGAGCCTTCCCGACCAACCTCTAAAATGCTTCTCAAAAGCAGACTGTTAAAATTAGCACAGTCTTTCAAAAGCATCGTAGTACTACGGTGTTCCTGCATAAGCTCAACAGAGAGAACCTGCAATTTGCTTTTTCTCTGAGCCGCCAAAACTTTCTTATCTTCCGACAGATATCCTTGAAGTTTTGTAAGTGTTATCTCGGATTCGCTGCAGGTGAGCATTGTTGCCAACTGCTTTCGCAACATTGACCGTCGAAGCTCGTTCTGGCTGTAATTTTGCGAACTGAGACGAATTTGCGCGAGAAGATTACGCAAAGACTCCTCATTACGACAGACCACGTAGCCTCTCAAATCGTTCAGCCTGGAAATGTTTTCCTGAATTTGCTGAATGTCCACGTCAAGAACGCTCAATAGTTTCTCAACCGTATTTTCTATATCCGCCATCGCTGTTTTCATACTTTACTGTCCAGTACTATAGTTGATTCGCTATTTACCGGCTCGGAAGATGATAAAGAATTGTATATATCTTTCCACATTCCGAAACCACCTTTATCGGCGACATCTATTGCCAGATTCATCCAAAACAGGCCCTGAACCTGCTCGGAAGCACCGTCTTTTTCAAAACCCCAGTCGCCGATGGTATTTTTCATCTCATCAAAAAGTTTATTGATAACAACTGATTCAAAGTCCTTTGCAAACTGTATCTTTTTGGCCTCCGGGCTATCGGCAGATAACTCGGCCTGTTTGGGTATCCCAGGGGCGCAGACTGCGTTAGATAATGTCAATTCCGTAATATCCATTTTGTTTTTCCTACATTATTTCGAGTTTCGCCTGAAGAGCACCCGCTTTTTTCAGTGCGTTGAATATCGCTATAAGGTCGCGAGGGGTCGCGCCGATTGCGTTTAGACTCTTTGCCAATTCCGAAACCGTAACCACGCGGGGAATCGGAACGAGGTAGCCATTTTCCTCCTCAACAGAAAGAAGCGTTTCGTCTGTTACTTGTGTCGTGGCTCCTTCGGTAAACGGTGTTGTCGGCTGAGAAACATTTTTCTGCTCTTTAACCTTAACTATAAGACTGCCCTGTGAAATCGCTACCGCCGATATGCCGACATTTTCGCCGACAACTATAGTGCCAGTCCGCTCGTTGATAACGACAACCGCTGGAATATCCACCGCTACCCGGAGGTTTGTAACATCATCAATGAAGCCTGAAATCCGCGATTGGCTAATACCGTCGGGGATACTGATTCTTATCGTGCCGGCATCGAGAGTTATGGCAGTACCCGAATATGTCTGATTCACAACCTTGCTGATATTGCCGGCTGTGGTGAAATCGGTATTTCTCAAGTGCAAAGTTATGAACCGTTTGTCAGCGACAAGGCTGACAAAATTAGCTATCTCAGACCTCTCAACAACCGCTCCTCCGGGTATCCTGCCAACGGTCTGATGATTTTTAGTGATTGAGGCATTCTGGCCTGAAGCAGCCCAGCCGCCTATAAAAATCGTTCCGCTGGCCACGGCGTACACCTGCCCGTCGGCTCCGCGTAATTCGGTCATCATAAGCATTCCGCCCTGAAGACTCTCAGCGTCGCCGATTGAAGAGACATCCACATCGAGACGTGAACCTTCACGCGAGAAAGGCCCAAGCTTGGTTGTAACGGTAACAACAGCGATATTTTTTGTTTTCAGATTGGCCTTGTCATCGAAAACCAGGCCGGAACGTCTGAATATATTCATCAACATCCTCTGCGACGACGCAGTGCTGTCGCCAGTGTCTGCCAAGCCGACGACTAAGCCGACACCTTCAAGAGTATTGCCGCGAACGCCCTGTATGTCAGCGATATCCTTTATCCGCTCACAATTGCCACAAGCTGTGAGAACTGTCAGGATTAAAAACGTATTTATAAAATTTGTCAAATCCAGTTTCATTTGCCATTACTCCAAAGTTTCAAAAACAAGCCGAGAAGTTAAAATTATAATTCATCCCAAAAACCATAATAAACACCATCCGTGGCATTGCCAGTGCCAAAAATAAGGGTTTTGGGATAGCTTCTAAAACGGCCAGATAATATCGAGTATAGAACCGAGCCAGCCAGGACGATTAAAGGAGGCACCCACACCACCGTATTTCACGAGAACACTGACATTGGCAACACGCTTGCTGTCAACGGTATTGTCATAGGCAATGTCGCTTGGCCGAACTATTCCGGTTATTTCAACCATCTGAACATCATCTGAGATATTGCGTTTGCAAGTACCGCTGACTACCAGATTGCCGTTTGGCATAACGTCAATAACCATAACTGTTATATTATCCTTGAAAGAACGATTGTCATTATTGTTAGCGTTGCTCTTGAACGTGTTGGTATGCTCGGTTCCTGTGCCAAATTCCATAGTAGGCATACTGGCAATTATATGGTCGATACCTATCTTGCCGTCAAATTGCTGATTACGTTTTGTGGTTTTTGAAAGGTCCCTGTCGGAAGTGTTGGCAATATTACTTACTTCTGAAATCACAATTGTAAGGACATCGCCTATTTCCCGAGCGACATCGTCAGCGTAAGTACTTGAAGATACGGCAGTGTTCTTCTTGGCCCAGAGAGAACCAGCAGACAAATCAGCAGGAGAAACAATCAGTGAAACTGCAAATACTAAAATGAATAATCTCGTTTTGCTCATTTTTTATTCCTTTAAAATATGGGTTCTACCGTGCCGTCTGGCCTGACCCGGGCAACTATCGTTATGCGGGAATCGATATTCTGAACCTTTACCAAATCTCCAACAGTGCCGGACTGAAGGGCTTTGCCCATAGCAGAGGCGACAAGTCCGGCGTTATCAATCTTTATTAGAACTATCTGATTTCTCTTGAGTAGAATCTCCGGTTGAGGACTTGCCAATAATTTTGCGTCTATAACAGTGCCAGCCTTTATCGCCCGGCGAACAGCCAGACCGTAAGGCAGTTTCCAATTAGCCGGAGCGGGAAAACTGGAAATCGTTTTTTCGATTTTCACATTCTCAGCGGAAATAATCCCGCCTGATGGTATATCGACTTTCGCCACGATTTTTTGGCGGTTGTATTTGAAATTATACGTTAAGTCTCGATGTCCTATCTGTGTGTCGCCGATAAAGACCCTTGTGCGAACGATTGCCTGTCTGGCATTTGGGCTGCTGGAGAGATAACAGGATAATTTTAAATCTTCCGCAACTCCGCCAACTATAAAATCCTGAGTCGAACGAACCAAATCAAATGTGCTGACAGAGCTGTCAGGCAAATTGTTCTTCAAAAATTCAGATGCTGCTTTGGCAAATTCAACCCCGGAAACAACTCTGTGCTGACGGTTAACCTTAGCTTCTGCGGCACCGGTAAAAGTAACATTGTCAGAATCAATGCCGTTACTTGCCAATCTGCTTAGTACTATCGACCGGTTAACAGTGATATTCTGGCCCGGCGTTGAGATTCTGCCGAGTGTGATATTTTCGGCTTTTGATTTCAACTCTTCGCTACCGCGTATTATTGCTATTTGGCCGAGACTCGGACAGTCGCTTTGGATTGTAACTTCTCTTGGCAGATATATTCTTAACGATTCGCCAGACTTGTCAAGCCCGGAAGCAATCGCAAGAGAGACGACAAGTGTAATAATCAAAAAACTAATCGTTGAATTTTTCATAATCGTATCTTTAAATTTAGAAGCCTGCTATTTGTATTGCGTTTCTCAGCATTTCATCGCCAGCTTTTATCGCACGCGAATTAACTTCATAAGCACGCTGAGCGGTTATTAAATTGACCAGTTCGCTGACCATCTGGATATTCGATTTTTCGAGAAAGCCGCCCTCCAAAGAGCCAAAACCACTCTCTCCAGCGGTGCCGACCGTCGGTGTGCCACTGGCGGGAGTTTCAGCTAAGAGATTGTTTCCATCGCTTGAAAGGCCTGAAGGGTTTGCGAATCTTGCGAGCTGAATAGTACCCACAACCGACTGTGCGCCAGTTGAGTCGCTGACGTTAACACTGCCATCTTTGCCAATCTCAATCCCTACAGCATCAGTCGGGACAGTGATTGATGGTGCTAAGATATTTCCATTTGCATTAACTATCGCTCCGGTAGCGTTGAGCTGCAGCGAACCGTCGCGAGTATATTTTATTGTTCCGTCCGGCATCGTCATCTGGAAAAAGCCATCGCCGGCAATAGCGATGTCGAGAGAACGGCCGGTATTAACGAGTTCGCCTTCGGTGAAAACCTTTACTGTCGATGCTGGCCGAACGCCGCTACCGACTTCCAAACCGCCCGGAGAGGTAACGCCGGAAGATGTTTCGCTGCCAAACTCCCTCATCTTAATATAGAGCAAATCCTGAAAATCTATCTGGCTGCGTTTAAAACCAGTGGTATTTATATTGGCAAGATTATTGGCCGTTACATCGACCATCATCTGCTGAGCACTCATACCTGTTGCGGCAGTTGAAAAAGCCTTTAACATAATTAAACTCCTTTATTATTTCACAAAATAAACTATGTGCTATCCTAAGGCCACGTTCAGAAGACTCTTTGATGTATCCTTTGAGGCCGACAAAAATTTCATATTCGCTTCGTACATCCGACTAACCGTTATCATATCAACTAGCTCTTCCACCATCTTAACGTTAGAACTTTCCAGAAAACCCTGCTTAACAATAAGGTTCTCTGATGATTCCGACTTAATATCTCCGGTAATCTGAAAACAGTTCATTCCGGCAGCGGTCAACTTGTCGCGGTCTTCCGGAAAATCGACAAGTTCAAATTTATCAATCGTAACGCCGTCAGCGGTAATGCTGCCATCGCTGGAAACCGTTATCCGCGAAGGCGAAACGCTTGAAGGTATCGAAATCGGGCCGGACTTTCCCGCAATAGTTCTTCCGACAGAATCAACAACTTTTCCATCAGCATCCAAACGGAACATACCGTTACGAGTATAGAGCGGGCCATCGGGTGTTTCGACAACGAAAAATCCGTTTCCGGCCAGAGCAAAGTCCAGTGTTCGGCCGGTCTGATTGAATTCGCCCTGCGAAAAATCATAAGCGGTGTTCAAATCATCGTCCTTGGCCTCGGTCGCAACAGCATCAGCACCCGTAATGGCCTTGGTGAACGCATTGCAACGTCTTTTGTAACCGGCGGTGCTGACGTTGGCCAAATTGTGCGTGATGAGATTAAATTCACGCGTCAAAGCCTGAGTACTGTTGCCAATTATAGCTGCTATTTTCGACAATTTGAAACTCCCTATATTTCAACTTCCTGCGGCAACTGCTCCAATGCAATCTCAGAAACCGCAGCCGTTTTAGCTCCGTCTGCGCCGCCGAGACTTATGGAAGCCTCGTTGGTGGCACGGATTAATTCGCTGACATCCGCATCGTCCAAATTCGTAAACTCCACCGCAATCTTACAGCTGCTCTCATCAATACGATTTACGTGCCTGACGACTGCTGTACCCTCTATTATCTGCTCCGGGCGTGGTCTGGGACTTGAGCCGGAAGCAGATTTTTCGCTGCCCAGTTTAAAAACCAGTAATACGCGCTCGCCGACTTTGACATCCAAATCGGCATCTATAACCAGACCAGGCCCGGCCAACTCCGTTACCATCGCGGCAACGAACTGCGGCGGCTGAAGAACGTCCTGCAAATGCTGAGACGATTGTTCAACTGGATGAGACTTTTTATTTCTGAGAGCAAAATTTTTGAAAAATCGCCTGGCAAACGGAAAACTTGCTACATAGGCAGGCTTTTGAACCGGAACGCGTAAAAAACGCCTGCGGTTAATCAGCCTGATATTATCACTGTGAGCTAAAACAAAAACATCGCCGCTACAACTGGTAAAAGCTGTGTCGAATTCCCATACAACAGCCTGGGAATAGTACCGCCCTCGCCACAGACGACCGAAATTTATTTCAACCGGCTTAGTAAGTTTCACAGCAAGGCCCTTATCGCTGCTATCGACAACCTTTGCTTCCACATCCCCTTCGCCTGGCTTGTCGTAAGACTTGAGATAAATCATCCTGCCGGTATCTATCTGTACAGTGCTGCAATTATTCTTTTCCGAGGAGGCTGTGGAAAGAACAGAAGGCATTTGTCCAAAGCCAAGTTTCTGACGCAGAGCCAAAAAATCATCCTGAAGCTGCCTGGCCAAAGAAAAATCCGCCTCGGCATATACCTGCTGAGTCATTTGGTTGACTCCACGGTCGAAAGCTGTCGGCAAGGTAAAGATAGATTCGTTTCTGTTAAGGCCTGAATTGATAGCAATCTCAAGCAGCAGATGCTGCTGATTGTCGTCAAGACCTCTCATTTTGGCGTAATCAAGAAATATCTTATTGCTCGATTTTCCATTTGGTTTATACCAGCGCAACGCCTTAGCCAGAATTATCGATAAAAGCAGAATAGCAACGCCGATTCCGAGAAATACAAGCCACCCGTCATTGAAATCATAGCCGCCTGTATTCCTTACAGCGTCCCATCGCTGTCGCGGTTTGAGCCCTAACAGAACACCACTGAAACAAAATGTAATCAAATTAGTAATCATTGTTTAAAAAGTTAAAGCCGTTACCTGATAAGATTTGTCAGTTCTCTTAGTATCTCGTTAGCGACGGTAATAGTCCTGGCGTTTGCCTGGAAACCATTTTGAGCCTGAATCATATTGACAAACTCGCTGGCTACATCGGCGTTTGATTTTTCAAGTGTTCCGCCGTGAATCGAGCCAGCACCACCTGTCATAGCCTGGGTTGCAACCGCCCCGCCGGAGTTGGCCGATGGGATGTAATAGCCGT
Source organism: Anaerohalosphaeraceae bacterium (assembly GCA_021108375.1). GTDB lineage: Bacteria > Planctomycetota > Phycisphaerae > Sedimentisphaerales > UBA12454 > JAIORA01. Next base: position 27,629 of record JAIORA010000033.1, on the reverse strand, counting down.
TTCCGACAGTTTCAAGACCAGCGGTATTCTGGAACAGTGCTATCTGTACGGTTGCGATATTCTTCTTTACGCCGTTAGAAAAAGCACCAATCAGAACGCCTTCGTTATTAACCGAAACAGTTGAAAGATTGCCGGCCTCATAGCCATCCTGCTCTCTGGCAACAGCGGTAGAATTGCCGGCAAATTGGGTTAAGCCGTTGAGTTGCCCTGCCGTACCCATATTTATGTCGATAGACTGCTCATTTACCGGGTCGTGGGTGAATCTCATCTTGAACAGGGATTCTTCACCAATACCCATGCCAACAAAAGAACCATCGTTGGCGCTAAATTCTATGCCGTCAATTCTGCGAGTATCAAAATCCATACTCTCAACATCGCCGGTAATAGAAGTCAATATCATATCCCATTTATTTTCTTCATTAGTCCTTACAAAGGCCGCTGAGAAAACGTGTTCACCACCCTGGGAATCGAAAATCGGAATGTTGAGAGTCTTGACCTCTTCGCCACCTACCGATGCTACTTCAAAGTATCTGGGCATTGCGACATCAGCTGTTCCACTATTGCTAAAGGCTAACTTAATGTCCGAACGGCTATAACCACTATCAGCGTCAGTTACAACAATTTTGCCATTCTCTATAGTCGCAACAGCGTTCGCGCCGCCAAGGATTGTATTCAACGATGTTAAAAAGTTGTCAACTGTGGTACTGCCATCATCTGCGATATTAATATCAGTAGCCGCTATCGTTGAGCCATCGTGCTCGAAACCGCTGACAGTAATAACAGCACTGCTGTATGTACCGCCGGAAAGCTCAGCAAAAGTTGTAGTACCCGTTGCGGCTATTCCGCTGGTATCCTCTATCGTAATGTTAGACCGAAGCAAGTTGGTCTGCACAGTGCTGAGCATAGCATCCGCACCGAGATTGCCGGCAACCTTTATTACTGAAGTTCGATTAGCAGCCATAGCGACATCGTAAGGCACATTGATATTGCTATTGCCGGAAACCTGGAAACCTTCGGCCTCGCCGACCGAACCTATTCGCTGAACATTATAACCGGTAGCCGGGTCAATCAGATTCGAGTTGGCATCTACAGCAAAGCCGCCAGCACGAGTGTAAACATTTTGTGAGCCGTCACTTAGGACAAAATAGCCTTCGCCTTCCATCGCCAAATCCAACGGATTGCCGGTATTAACGATATTGCCCTGCGACATATCCGGCGATATACTTGCAATGCCCACGCCACTACCTAACTGCTGCGGATTCGTGCCGCCAACCGTTCCGGTCGGCTGGGACGCTTTTTTAACCGTCTGGCTCAAAAGCTCCGAAAACGTTATCCGGCTCGATTTATAAGCTGTGGTATTTACATTTGCAAGATTGTTACCGGAAATATCGAGCATCTTCTGATGTGCCTGTAATCCGCTTACGCCCGCTGATAATGCAAAACTCATTTTGTATCTCCTAAAATCTATTCTTAATTTTTATTTTTGTTAACTTGTCAATAAATCCGTTTACTCTACGGACATTATCTCATTTAGTTTCAGCAGGTAATCTCCGACTTCCAACAGAATATCACCCCCTGTCCCTTCGCTTACTTTGTCCACCCTGCCGGTAAGAACATTCTGAAAGCCAAAATTATCTTTGACAAAAAATGTAACCTCCTTGCCCAGCAATGAGGTCGCATATTCCCGCTGGGAGTTAGCGAGAACCTTTTCAAAATTTAAGTTTAATTGTTCAGTTTGGGCCAACTGTGAAAATTGAGCCAACTGCGAAGCCATCTCAGCATTATCCATAGGCTCCAACGGATTTTGGTTTTGCAACTGCGTTGTGAGCAGCAGCATATAATCCATCTGGATATCACTTGCCGAGGTTATCGCTGAATTACTCATAATTTTTTGTTCCTTAAAAAAATACAAAACGTCATCGTCAATCTTAAAACTGTGCAATTGCTATGCCAAACTAAACAGAGATATCACAGATGCAATAACAACATCTTTTCTAAAAAAGAGTTAGAGAAAAAAAATGACAAATATTTTGGATAATCTCATCTATAAAAATTCGGGAATTTGGAAAAAAGTTCCTGATTTTCCAGAAGAATCTTCCGCAAAAACCTTCTGCGATTTTCAAAATTTCCTCAAACTTTAAATTGCTTTTTCGTATATTGAAATTATAGTCCCATAATAAATCGGGACAGACACAAAAAGTAAACTTACGCCCCAAAGAAATGGTTTTTTATAAGACTTTTCCTATAAAAAGCTAAAGAATTAAACGCTCAATTGCCGATTTGTACTACAACAGAAAGTTTGATATACATTGCAGTTCACAGATTGGCAATGAATACAAGCGACGGGTTAATCTAAGGACAGATTGATTCGCCTTTGCGCACAAGCAAGTTAGGCTTGTAAGCAGGAGGTACTGTAAACCACAAGTAATAGAAATTTGATACTCCCTTGTTGGTTTACGCGTGCAAAAAAGATTGTCAAGGAAGATAACGCAAATTGGACATATCACAGATTGTTACAATTGGGAAGAATGTACAGGTACAGTCTATCTCGCAGCAATTGAGCAAGGAAGTTTTTGCTGCCGACGATTTGACTGAAGCGCTGGACATCATAGAAACAAGCGAACCTGAGCTTGTCGTCTTCGACCATCCTGTCAGCCCAGCCAAATTAGCTAAATTTCTCATCGCAGCCGGCGAAGAACTAAGCAGCAAGATTGCTGTCATCGGCAGCGATGATGGCAACTTCGATTCCGAAAAAATAATCAAAGCAGGTGCGCATTACTGCCTGACTATGGCCCGGGCCGAGGAGCAGTTGCAAAAAATCGCCAACCAGATAAAAAATAACAGTTGCGGCGAAAGCAATTTTTTTACTGATGGTCTGGCCGAGACGATAGGAATTGTCGGCAAGAGTAAAGCAATTGTTCAAACTTTGAAAATGATTAAAATTGTTGCCTCAAGCCAGTGTAATCCAATCCTCGTTGTCGGCGAAACCGGTACGGGCAAGGAACTGGCCGCCAAAGCACTACACCAGCAGAGGAATCCCGGCAGGCCATTTGTCGCTGTCAACTGCGCGGCATTAACGGCAAATTTGCTGGAAAGCGAGCTTTTTGGGCACGTAAAGGGCTCTTTTACCAGTGCTGACCGTGAAAAAACGGGACTGCTGGAAATGGCGGCTGATGGCACTATCTTTCTCGACGAGATAAGCGAAATGCCGCTTGATACGCAGGCAAAGCTACTGCGACTGCTGCAGGAAAAAACTTTCAGAAAGGTCGGCGGCGTTAAAGAAATTATCTGCAAAGCGACTATCATTGCTTCAAGCAATCGGAATCTCAAAAAAGAAGCTCAGGCAAACAGATTCAGAAGCGACCTTTATCACCGGCTCAGCATCTTCCCCATAAAATTAAGCCCACTCAGAAACGCCAGCCGCAGCGAAGATATTGGCCTGCTGGCTGAGTATTTCCTGAATACTTCAACGATACACCCTGAAAAATCCAAAAACATAAAATCGATAACCAAATTGGCTATCGAAACCCTAAAGCGATACGATTGGCAAGGCAATGTAAGAGAACTCAAAAACATTGTCGATAAGGCCATACTGCTCGAAATGACAGATAAAATCGGGACAAGCAGCATTGTTATCGACTCCATCAACTCAGAAGACTGCGATTGCCACAACGGCAATGATGCCAGCGGACAGATTAAAAACTTCTCGCTGGAGAAAGCAGAGCAGCAGCTAATCGCAAAAGCTCTGGCTGAAACTAACTGGCAAAAAACCAGAGCCGCTGAACTGCTGGGAATAAGCAGAGCAACGCTTTATGCAAAAGTAAAACAACACAATATCGACATCATTTCAGACCAATCCGAAGACAAAGGCCAGATGGTCTCATCCGACGAGCCGATAACCATTGCGTAACAATACGCAAACTCATTTGTCAGTACGATTAGCGTTGCAAGCCATGTCAGAAAAATCTCCAGACTGTACAGGATTCTAACACTGCTGACATCTATAGATACATTTTGCTGATTGCAAACACCCCCTTTCAGGCCAAAAACCTGCATAAAACATCTAAAACCCGCTTTTTGGGCGAGTTGGCATAATTATTGCACACATAAGCTCAAAGAGGGATTGTGTCTATTGATATAAATTTGGATTATGGATGCCTGAATCAGAACAAAAATTAGATGTCGAAGAAAGCCAAACCAAAATCGACGAAGCTGAAGTCGATGGCGTTGAAAGCAATGATTCCGAAAACGACTTGGGGCGTTTGAGCCAGAGCTGGCTTGAAAAAATCGGAGATATCCGCACAACAGCACAGGAAAACCAGAGAGCAGAACTTGAAAATTCGCGCCTGCCCACTATTGCCGATAATGCCATTGATGTTCCTGATGACAGCGAATTGTTTGCAGAGGCAGTTAGCGAAAACCATTTAAACGAACAAATCTTCAGCGGCGATAAAGACTTCTTCAAAACCATTGCTGTTCCCACTAATAACGGTGCCGGAGCGGAAAAATTTGCAAAGCCGACTCAGCCAGCAATGACGACAACTATGCCGGCAACAAGTTGGGGCTGGGGACAAAAAATAATGGCCTGCGGCATTGTAGTTATCGCGATGGCGCTGGTCTATGTCGTTACAAAAATATCATCTTATCCCTACAATGCTCCTGTGCAGGCAACGATTCCAACCCAAATCCAGCCGAGCCAGCCTGAGTCCGTTGCCTGGGAGGATGTCCCTGCCAGCGAAATTGACCAGGGGCTGTCGCTAAAGACCGCTCAGGATTTATATCTGAGTGCCGACTACGCAAACGCCTATTCCGTTTACAAACAGTTGGCTAAATACCTGCCGGAAAACAGTAGTCAAAATTTGACGAGGGATTTTCTGAATCTGCAAATGGCAAGCTGCCTTATGAAAAATGCCAATTATGAGCTGACAGAAAATCTACTCAAAAAAGCTGTTAAAAGCCCGTCGCCGGTTATAAAAATCGTATCCAACTATCAACTTGGGCTGCTGGATATACAAAAAAAGCAGTACCTCAACGCCAGAACACGAGCATATAAGGCAATGGCACTAATAAATACAGCTGGCCTCGATTCGCAATGGAAAGGCCAAATGCGGCGTAATTGCGATATTATGGCTGCCGGGGCAATAACACGCCAAACGCTGAGGCTTTGTGATGGCGACAAAAATCTGCCCGTGAATTTATGGAACAGTGATAACGGCAAAGACGTTTTTCTGGATATTGACGAAGCACAGCTAAATACCACTCTCGCATATGGAATAGATACTCTGAACGAATCGGTATTGAGTCCGAAGATTTTAGCTCATCCCGGCAGCAATGGCGGACTTTGGAACGTAGCCTGTCATAAAGCATCGATAGGAGATGTGTTAAGCAGATTCTCGGCGAATAATTCGCTCGATTTGCACTGGCCGACAGGACAGGAACAGGCTCAAGTCCGTCAGAAAGCGATAAGCGTTTATCTTTCTGGAGCGATGACTCAGCAGGTAATAGAAACAGCGGCTGGGTGCGTCGGTCTGCTCGCAACTTTTGACAAAAAAAATGTTGTGGAAATTCATAACCCTGCCCAATACTCACAGACCTCGGAAAATCTGGAACTGCTCAGCAAAGAAAGCATTTTGCTGTGGCAGAGATTCATTTTTAATACGCAAAAAGATAGTTACCTGGCAAATGCCCACTATCTTTTAGGACTCCTGAAAACAGCAGAACAGCCCAGCGAAGCTATCGCTGAATATAAATTGCTGGCAAACCATTTTGAGAGAGCCGAAATTGCACCTTATGCGTTGCTGAATTCGAGCCAAATCAAAAATTCTATGAGTAATTATGCCGGGGCAAAGAGAGATTTGACCCAGCTTATAGAACAGCACAACGATTCGGAAGTGGTCTATCAGGGGTATCTCTCGCTTGCCGACAACCAGGTCGAAGCCGGCTTCTATGACGAAGCGGCAAAAATGTATCTGAAAGTTTACCACCTTGGCCTTTCTGGCGAATCAAAAGCAAAAGCAGCGTTGGCGGCAGGCGAAAGCTTTTACAAAATCAAAAATTATGAGCAGGCCGAAACCTGGCTCAGCGAATATACCAATCTTACCAAAGGCAGTAAGCCGGAAAACCTTTATTATGCTTATTTTCTGTTGGGCAAGGTACGACTGGATATGGACAAGCCGGAAACTGCTTGTATATCATTTTTGGCGGCACTTTCCGGCGACCTCTCCAAAGATGACCACGCCGAGACAGTTTTGGCGCTGGCTAAAAGCTATAAAAAACAGCAGGATTATATAAGTGCCATCGATGTGCTGGAAAAGGCACAGTTTACACAATTTTCGCAGCAGAAATCCACGGAGATGCTGATTTTAAAAAGTGCCGCCCTGCGTGAAATAGGATTGGCCGATAAAGCTATTGCGATTCTCGGCGACAGAGCAGAGTACACTGCCAATACCATTATAAAGACGCAGATTTTATTTGAAATAAGCAAATGCTATATCGAAAAAGGCCAGCTTGACATTGCCCATAAAGAACTGACCGGGCTTTTGGCCAATGCTCCAGCCGGAAATTTGGCAAACGAAATAGCCTTGAGCCTGTCTCTGGTGTGTCTTGAACTTGAGCAGTATTCGCAGGCAGCATCGGTATGCCTAAAGCTTCTGGAAACATCGCCGGAAAAAATCGTTGAGCAAAGAGCTGTCAAACTTCTGGCCGAAGCTTATCAAAAACAAAACGATTATGAAAGTGCCACGCTGGCTCTGCTGGGACAGTGGAAATAGGAATTGAAATATGAAACGAATTGACAAAATACTCAAAACTGTATCAGTTACAAACCAGCGAAATTTGCTGTTGGTTTCTATCTGCCTGTTTTTGGCGATTCATATCCCGAATATCTCGACATCAGCGGCAGCAAAGAACACAGACATCTCCTCTCAAAACGACCTTATTCTGACAGCAAGTCCAATCAGCGATGTAAGCAGGCAATTGTGGCAGAGCAGAATTGCCTTATCAGCCGACGAGGACGAAAACAGCAGAAACGAACTCAAAGAACTGATAGCTCAGATCAACTCCGTCGAGTTTGAAGGATTTGAATTCGGAAAAACGCTCCACACTCCGGCCGAGGTCAATACGATAACAGTTGAAAAAGCCGAGCAGAGAAAAGAACCGCAAAAAGTTGAACCCATCGTCCCGGAAACTGTTATTGAAAAAACAACAATTCCGGCGAGCCACAGAAAAATAAGCGACGAGACTCTGGAGATATTCAAAAAATTATCAGAAAAGCCCGAACAACTGCAAAGCCCGGCAGAGTTGGCGGAAATACTGTTTCACAGCAAATGTTTTGCCCAAGCGGCAAACTGTTATCAGGAATTCCTGCGCCGACTGGAAACCAAAAAAACAGCCCGGCCAGAAGACAAAGCCTGGGCAATGTTCCAGACAGGCAACTGCCTTGAAAAAGATAATCCCGAAAAAGCAATAGAGAGCTACCATAATCTTATCGTTGGCTATCCTGATTCGGTCCTGTCAGAAATAGCCAAGGCCAAAAGCAAATTGCTCGACTGGCAGATTAAAGATAAACCAAGCGAGCTTTTAGAAGGAGTGTGTCAGAGTGAACGGTAACGAAACAAATAACAATAATCAGCCGGTGAATGTCCTTATTATAGATAAAGACTCCCAGGCCGTTAGAGTTATACTCGGCATACTTGCACGCAAAGGCTTTGGGGGTACGGTAGCAGATAACAAAAAAGCCGCTGTGAATTATATTGAGAAAAACAGCTACGATGTCATATTCAATTCCATAGAAATGCCAGATACCAGGGATGGCTTTGATATGGTTGGCATCATTAAAAACAATCTGCCTGAAGCACCTGTCATTATGACCGGACGACCAGAATATAATCCGAAAAGCTCTCAGTCTATAATTGACATGACCGTTAAATCTATCAAGGCCGGCTACTGCGATTTTGTCGCTAAGCCGCTCAACTGTAAAAAAGTTGAAGACCTGTTAGATACTATCCTGCCCAACCATAATGTTTCAGCCGTGGATTCTTCCGACCATAACAATGGTTCAGCGTATAAAATCGTAGGCAAAAGCCCAAAACTTATACAGGCTATCGAACTGGCTAAAAAAATAGCTCCGACCTCAGCACCTGTTGTGATTGGCGGCGAAAGCGGAACTGGCAAAGAACTGGTAGCCTGCCTGATACACCGCTACAGCAAAAGAGCGAACAGCCCTTATATGAGAATTAATTGTGCCGCACTTAGCGATTCGCTGCTTGAGAGCGAACTGTTCGGCCACGAAAAGGGAGCATTCACAGGAGCACACAGCCAGCGTAAGGGCAGATTTGAACTGGCTCACGGCGGAACACTTTTGCTGGACGAAATCACGGAAACACCGATAAAATTTCAGGCAAAACTGCTAAGGGTACTCGAACAGCAGGACTTTGAACGCGTTGGCGGAAATGACAGCGTCAAAGTCGATGTTCGCATAATCAGCACAACTAATAAAGATATGCTCAACGAAGTAGCTCAGGGCAGATTCCGTCAGGACCTTTATTACCGGCTTTGCGGACTGAGATTGATTCTGCCTCCTCTCGGCCAGCGAACGCAGGACCTTGGCGAACTGGTTTGGCATTTTGTGAATCTGTACGCAAGAGAAAATCAGCGTAAAATCACAAAATTAGATCAGGCTATGATGGATATGTTCACGAAATATCATTGGCCAGGCAATGTTCGCCAACTGCGAAATGTTGTCAGGACATCGCTGATTCTCGGTTCTGGCCCAACGCTGTCACTGGCAGATGTGTCCTGGCTGTTTGATGAACTGCAACCTTTGCCGCAGAAAAATGAGGTTTCGGTAAGCCAGACAGAGACAAAGATTCCGCACCTGGCCGGCCTTTCGCTTGAAAAACTCGAACATCGTGCAATTCTGGATACACTGGAGCACACCAGCGGCAACCAGACTAAGGCAGCAAAAATTTTAGGGATTAGCGACAGGACTCTTCGGAAAAAGGTATGTCAGTATCGCCAGGAAGAGTGCTTGCAAACCGTCTGAAGATTTTATAAAAAATCGAAAAGGAAAATTGAAAATGGCAGATAAAGAAAAGAAAAATGAAGCCGAAAACACTAAAGCTGAAAAGGCCGAAAGTGGTGCAAAAATCGATCTCGTTACCTGGATAATAGTTGGTGCTGTCGTTGCGATACTATCGGGTTCGGGCTTTTTTCTCGGACAACTGATGGCAGGTCCCGGCCAGAAACAGGAAGCTGCAACTGTTGAAAAAGACGTTCAGCCGAAAAAAGATGTCGCCAATAGCAATTCCGACGAGAGCTGGTATTACAACGACCTTGAAGCCATCGTTGTTAATCCGGATGAACCCGGTGCAACACGGTTTGTCAGGGTGGGAATCATACTCGAAATGGACTCGGCAATAACCGAGAATGAGGCCATCATATTAATCGAAAGACAGAAACCGCCATTGATGAACTGGCTCAATCTTTATTTTAAAAGTTTGACACTTGACGAAATGAAAAATGACAGAGATATGAGACGCATACTTGCACATATAGCAGATTCGTTCAATGAAATGCTGTTTAAGAATGCCAAGCCGCAAATCAAGAAAGTTCTTATCAAGGAATTCAATATCCAATGAATACGCCCGGAACAAACAACATAAGCAAAGAAAAATTGCAGCAACTTCTCTCGGCAATAAACCCGGAAGCGGCCGGCGATGCGCAGCAGTACAGCGATGCGCCGGAATATGACTGGAATCAGCCGCACTATTTCAACAAGGTACAACTCAACCTGCTCAAAAACTTTGCGGAAAAAACGGTTAAACAATGTGCAGAAAATTTCACTAAATTTTTCAATAACGATTTTGATACGATTGTGGTTTCGACGACGCAACATTTTGCGGATGATATATTTGCTGCCGATAGCAAAAAGGATAATTACTACGTTGTTTTCGGCAAAAAAGGCCAGCCGCCACTGGGCCTGCTGAGCATTCCTCTGCAAAGTGCCGCAGTGTGGACAGCAAGGCTGCTCGGCAGCAGTGATTCCGAAGGTGAGGACGAAAAAACACTGTCAAATTTAGAAGAATCGTTGCTTATGGATACCGCGTCGGTACTCGTAAAGGCCATCTCGGATACTTACGGCGATGATAAAATACGCCCAGGCCAGAATATCACAAGAGGCCTTGTGCCACTGGAGTTGGAGCCAAATGAAGAATTTTACAAAATCACTTTCAGCACAAAAAAAGCCGACTCAGAAGAAAGCTCACAAGCTGATTTTATAATGTTCAGCAGCCAGTTGGAATCGGTTGCGGGACAATGTTCGCAGGACGAGGTGAAACTTTCGCCTAAACAAAACAAAAACGCGGTACTCAACAATTTTCATAATATGCCCATAACGGTTAAGGCACAGTTGACAAAAATAAATTTGAATTTTGGGCAAATTATGGATATGGAAATCGGGGACGTATTACTGCTGGACAAAATGGCTGGTGACCCGGCGGATATTATTGTTGAAGAACAAACACTGCTGAGCGGATGGCCTGCAAAATCGGGAGGCAATTACGCGATAGTGATAAAAGAAATCTGTAAAAATAAATAAAAATTAAATCTGAATGATAAAAGGAAAACAAAATGGCTGAAACAGCGGAAAACACTGAACAGCAGCAGGCCCAGGATGCCGGAACGCAGGGGCAATCTGCCGAGCTGAGCGAAGCGACAGAAGGTAACTCTTCCGGCCAAGGCGCAAGCGTCGATATTCTGCTCGATATGGATGTGCCGATAACTGTTGCTATCGGGCAAACAGAAATATCCGTCCAGCAGCTTTTGCAGTTGGCCCCGGGAGCCGTGCTGAAACTCGATAAGCCCATCGATATGCCGGCAGATTTATATTTGAAAGATACAAAATTCGCTACTGGTAATATCATTGTGGTGGAAGACCGTTTCGCGGTGAGGATAAAAGAAATTATTGGCGTAAAAGCCGCAACTGCAACTGCAACCGCAACTGAAGCTGAAGCGACACAATAAGTGAACCTCGGAGAAAAAGGCACTGATGGCAAAAGCTGAAAAAACAAATTTCCTAAAGCCGGAAAGCTCGCACGGCGGCGTTGTCCTTGTAATTGGACTGGTAATCATTCTCGCTACGTTGCTGATTCGTATGCCTACGCCCATTCTGGATATGCTTTTGGCGTGCAGCATTTCGCTGGCGGTAGCGGTACTGGTGATTACCGTCTTTGCAAAAGAGGCGATGGAATTGTCAACCTTTCCATCTCTGCTGCTTATCGTAACACTGTTTCGATTATCGCTCAATGTAGCTTCCACAAGGCTGATTCTGCTTCAGGGCGATGCCGGAAAAATAATTCAGACGTTCGGCGAGTTTGTAGCAGGCGGCAGTTTTGTTGTCGGTATGGTCATATTCATAATTCTTTTTATCATACAGTTCATCGTTGTTACCAAAGGTGCCGAGCGAATCAGCGAAGTTTCAGCGCGTTTTACGCTCGATGCAATGCCCGGAAAGCAGATGGCTATCGACGCAGACTTAAATGCCGGGGCAATAACAGAGACGCAGGCAAACGAACGACGGTCAAAAATCGTTAAAGAGAGTGAATTTTACGGTGCGATGGACGGTGCCAGTAAATTCATACGGGGAGATGCCAAGGCCGGCATAATAATAACCGCAATCAACATCCTCGGCGGAATAGTTATGGGCTATTCAAAAGGTATGGCTGTGGGGCAAGCGGTTAAGACCTACTCGATACTGTCCATCGGAGATGGCCTTGTGAGCCAGATACCGTCAATGATAATCTCGATAAGTTCTGGTTTTCTGGTAACAAAAATCTCATCGCAGCACAGCGTTGGACAGGATTTGTCAAAACAGTTTTTGAAAAACTCTCAACCATTAACAATGGCAGCGTTTATTATAGCGGCACTCGCTTTTGTACCTGGTCTGCCGGCTCTGCCATTTCTGATTCTTGCCGGAGTGGCCGGAATAGCTGGACAAATTATTCGGAAAGAAGAAAAAGCCAAAGAGAGCACAGTTAAAACGCCGGACAAAAAAACCGATGCCCAAAAACAGCCGGTAGAAGAATTGCTGGATATCGATAAAATTTCCGTACAGGTTGGTGTCAGGCTAATCGGCCTTGTTGACCCGCGAAAAGAAAGCACCATCTTCGACCGTATTGGTGCATTGCGAAGGAGGTTCGCGCAGCAGCTTGGAATTATAATGCCGCTGGTACGCCTTAAAGATGACATCGCTCTGGAGTCGAATGCCTACGAAATTAGATTCTTTGACCATACCGTAGCAAAGGGGCATATAGAACCTGGGATGTTCCTGGCAATGGATTCGGGAGCGGTTCAGTCCAGGGTAAAGGGAACAGAGACCACCGAACCCGTCTATGGCCTGCCTGCTTTGTGGATAGCAGAAGCTGATAAAGAAGTTGCTGAATTGAGCGGATATACCGTTATCGACCCGGAATCGGTTTTCATCACGCACTTGTCGGAAACGCTGAGAAAACACGCTGACGAATTACTTACACGCGAGGATGTGCAACTTCTGATTGACCGACTTCGCAAGACTCAGCCGTCACTGGTAGGAGAAATAATCGGAGACCTGGTACCTATCGGCCTGCTCCAGAGAATTCTAAAAAATCTCCTGAAAAGCAATATACCTATTCGCCAGCTGGGGACGATAATCGAAGCACTGGGAGAATATGCCTCGAAAACGAAAAACCCTGACATCCTGACGGAAATGTCGCGCAAACGGCTCAACAGAACAATCACACAACAGTACAAGGATTCTAACGGCAAAATTATAGCCATAACCTTAGAGCCATCACTGGAGCATCAGATGACTTCAAACCTGCGACAGGACGGCGATAGTCTGAATCTTGTCCTGCCGACAGAAATTACGATGGACATAACTAAAAAAATCGCGCAGGCCTGGCGAAATACCGCTGACAAGGGGCTCGAAAAAGTCGTCCTGCTATGTGATTCAAGGTTAAGGCACAATCTTGCCGAAATGCTGGCTCGAACAGTTCCGCCTTTGCCGGTAATCGCTTATGACGAAATTGTACTCGCAACCGAAATAGAGCCGGTGGAAGTTGTTTCAGCCCAACAGGCCAATGAAGCGATGACGCAGCAACTGGTTGGAGTTTAAATTAAGAATATGAGAAATTAGATGCCTTTAAATGTAAAAACAATTGCGGTAACTGCCGCGGTAATATTTTTTTTCTTAACAGCCTTTATCGGCATCGCTGTCGGGCTGTCATCGTTTACCTGCTGCAAAAGAGCAATGGCAGGAGCAATAATTGGATACGCGCTTACCACAGTTGCGGTTAAAGCGTTAAACTCTATACTCATAAATGCACTGGTCGATGAACAGTTGGGCCAGCAAGAGGAAAAAGCGTAAATGGCAGTTCAAACTGAACATAACTCTCCTGATACACAGCAGGAGTACCTGAAAGTTGTCGCCAGGAAAACATATGACAACCAACGCCAGAGGCCTGTCAGCGATGAGCAAATAACAGAACTTCTTCCTATGGTGCATAAAATAGTCCAGAGGACGGCCGTTTATCTCAAACCGCCGCTGTCGAAAGACGATTTAGTTTCTGCCGGCACGGTTGGGCTGCTCAAAGCCGCTAATGATTACGACCCCGCAAACAAAGCTTCGTTTAAGACTTATGCCTACATAAGAATCAAAGGCGCGGTGATTGACGAGCTGAGAAGCACTTCGTTTGTGCCATCAAATATCAATCAGCAAATCCGTCAGGCCGAAAAATTCAGTGCGGAAATCACAGAACAAAAAGGCTGCGGGCCAAGCGATGAAGAGTTAGCGGAAAAAATGGATATTTCTGTCAAAAAACTCTATCGAATGTTCGAAAACGCCCGAGCCAAACAATTTGTCTCTATTGACCGGGCCCAAGACGACTCGTCCGGTCTTGGGCCGTACCTTCCAGCAGAGAACACACCTGCACCAGAGGAGAGACTTAGCAAAATAGAGGCTATAGAAAAATTAACCGATGCTATCAGCCAGCTCAATCAAAAACAACGGCACATCATCGTGCTTTACTACCAACAGGAATTGACTATGAAACAGATAGCGGAAGTTTTGAACGTTACAGAATCTCGTATCAGCCAACTGCACGCAAGTGCCTTATTCAAATTGTCCGTAAAATTAAAGGAATGGAAAGATGGCTATTAACGATTACAATGCGATAAATCCGATAAAGGGACTTGGAAATATCAACAGTATCGATTCCGTAAACGACCATAACCAGAGAAAAAAACAACAAAGCGGCCATAAAGAAAAACGGAAGCACAAAACAATAGACCAAACACTAACTGACCAGGCACAGCAGCAATATGACAGCAGCAATGATGATGGCAGTTCGATAGATTTCAGAGCATAACAATAAACAGGAATATAAATAATGGAAAACGCAACAGGATACATCATAAAAGACAAGGACATAACACTCGATGGTAAATTCGTTCTGAGTATCGGAAATACTGCGGGAAAAAATGCAGGTTCAAGCAAAACTGGCAATTCAGATTTCCAGGTTCGTATAGTAGAGAACCAGGCCGAGTTTGCCGTTATGGAAGTAATGTGCGGCTGCGGCAAAAAAGCAAATGTCAAATGCGAATACGTAAAATAACAATACAATGGAGTAATAATTATGAAAATTAATAATAGAAATCTCGCCCTTTTGGCACTAACTGGTTTGATATTTATAAACACGGGATGCTCGCGTCTCAAAAATGACAATGACCCGCTCCTGAACCTTAATTCAAACAAAAAAGCTCAGAGTACCTACAAAGCAAAAAGATTCGAAGATGCCGCCCCAAACAATCAAACCGCTGTAGATTCAGCGATTGAGCTTACCAGAAGACTGGAAAAATTCACTCAGGAACTGACCGAGACCCAACGCCGAAGCCAAAAATTGGCGGAGGAAAACCGCAAATTCAAAGAAAGGCTCTCCGTTGTCGAACCGGAATTGAAACAGGCTAAAAAAGAATTGGCACAGGCCAACGACCTCCTGATTGAGATGCGGGTTGAACTCAATAACTGGAAAGCTAATATATTAGGTTACCGAGAGGAAATGCGAGAGGCAAACAAAGCACAAATGCAGGCTCTGCTCAAGATATTAAAAGTTCTTGGCGGAGAAACAAAAACGGTAGAAAAAAACAATAATTAAAATACAGGCCGGAAAAATGAATATAATAAGAATAATCACATTGCTTTTAGTGGCTCTTGCCTCAGGCTGCCAGTTACAATCCTATAGCCAGGAGCCTACCGACTACTATCTTAACCCGGACAAGAATCTCGCTGACGTTGGCAGGATTACTCTGGTTGAACTCGAAAACAATTCGAGCTATCCAAAAATTTCTGCTGATACCACCAACGCCATCTTTCAGGAATTACAGAAAAAACAAATTTTCGGCCTGACCGTTTTAAAACGGTCGGACCCGATGGTAGCGAATCTGCAATTGAATTCCAGCACAATTTTTACCCTTGAACAACTCTCAGCAATGAAAAAAACGCTCTGCTGTAACGCCATATTGATTGGAACAGTTACCGATTTCAAGCCCTATCCACATACATCTATCGGACTAAGATTAAAGCTCATAGACCTTACCGATGGCCAAATGCTTTGGGCAATTGAGCAAATATGGGACGGACGCGATGTGGCAACAAAAAAACGAATAGATAACTACTATAACCAGGGCTTAATAGAAAGTTTTAAAAGACAAGATAAATTGGGCAGTATAAGCCCACTGAAATTCATCAGATTCGTATCGTACGAAATCACCGATACTTTCGTGGCAAAACAATAAAATCTGAAATCGAGAGCTTTATCGGTCTAAGATAAATTTAACTTTAAAAAAAACTAAAGTTTTCAAAATAATCTGCGAAAAGTAGTATGTACGGTGAATTATTAGGAATGCAAAAATGATAGAACGAATAAATAACAATCAGATGCCGGATATGGGCAAGGAGTCATCTTCGCCTAAATCAAAGCCAGCCGCTGGTTCTATAAACAATGCAGCAGATGCTTCATTAGAGGTTAGCTATGCATCGCTGATAGAAAAGGCAAAGAGTCCTCAGCCCGAAAATATCGATGCAGTCGAACGAGCAAAACAGCTTTTAATGTCTGGTCAACTTGACAGTCCGGAAAATATCCGGGCAACCGCAGAGAAAATCATCGAATTCGGAATATAAAACAGAGGGTATCCTTATATTAGAAAAGCCCGCCAAGAAAGGCGTAAAAGGCTGCTTTAAATGGATTTAACAAACTCGGCGAATATGTGTGAGCTGTCCCCTTTAAGCTTTGCATCTTTCGCCGTTTTTAATGCTCGGAAAGTCCCCCTACAACGGCTATACCTGAGGAAATTTAGAAATGCAGATACTTGCAAAGTGTCCCAATTGCAGAAATAATTGGCTGCTTGACGCACAGGCCTGCGACCGCAGAGTACCGTGTCCGAGCTGCAAAAAGCTGTTTAAAGTGCCAAAACTGGCCGAAAACATAGAAGCCGTCAAACTGATAAATCAATCCAGAAGTACCGCTTATATCGATATGAATGGCAAAACCTACGGTTAAAGCACTTCAATACCTTCTGCCTGTGCCGCATTGGGGTCGGTGTTTTCTGATTTTTTAGGTGTAACGATTTTTTCGATTCTGGTCAATTGTTCGCTCAAAATCGATATTTTGCTGTCAAGCAGAATCAATTTTCTGGAAATATCCTTCATTTCCGCGTTAACATTGTAAAAATTGCCCTCGGCCATACCCATAAACCGTTCCATCAGACGTTCATAAGCATTGATAGCACGTGTGGCATCGGTCTGGTATTGAGGAATCGTTATTTCCGGCTTAATCTCATAACTCTTTTCACTGCCTTGAATTGAGTCAGCAAAAAAGACAGCGATAAGACATATCGAAATGATTAAGCCAACAGCCAACATATTTTTTTTTCGTTCAGTTTTCATAATAACTCCTAATGTGCCGTTTTTATTTACGCATAGACAACCGTTATATTATCGAAAATCCGGGGAAAAAAACTTAAGCAAACCTCTGAAAATAACTCGAAATTATTGAAACGCTGCAACTTACACCTTAAACAAAGGAAAAAATGGTCTTGACAATGGGTAGGGGTTTAGGGTTCAGTATCAATCTAACGACAATTTTCTAACACTAAGTATGGAGTTTAAAAATGGGTATAGGCAAAATCGTAGATGCCGTAAAGAGCGGTAGAATACTGTTTTCAGATGGAGCGTGGGGAACCTTCCTACAGAAAAAAGGTCTTCAGCCAGGCCAATGCCCTGAGTTGTGGTGTGTTGAGCGTCCTGATGACGTTCTTGCTGTGGCGAAAGGCTACGTCGAGGCAGGTTCTGATATGGTCGAATCTAACAGCTTTGGCGGAACGAGCTATAAGCTGGAACATTATGGTCTTGCTGACAGGGTTGCCGAGCTGAATGAAGCCTCTGCCAAAATCTCGAAGCAGGCAATCGGAAACAACGGCTGGGTTATCGCATCGGTCGGGCCTACCGGCAAGTTGCTTGTGATGGGCGATGTTACCGAGCAGGACCTTTACAACAGCTTTAAAGAGCAAATAGTTGCCCTCGAAAAAGGCGGTGCCGACGCAGTTTGTATTGAAACAATGAGCGCTATTGATGAGGCCGTTGCAGCGATTAAGGCAGCTAAAGAAAATACGAATCTGGAAGTGATATGCACTTTCACTTTTGAGAAAACAGTTCAGGGCGATTACAGGACTATGATGGGCGTATCTCCCGCTAATGCGGCCAAGGCTGCGATTGCTGCCGGTGCGGACGTGATTGGCACAAACTGTGGTAACGGAATTGAAAGAATGGTCGAGATAGTTAAGCAAATGCGTGCTGTCGCTCCTGATACTCCAATTCTTATTCACGCCAACGCGGGCCTGCCGCAAAATATTGATGGCGTTGATGTATTTCCGGAAACTCCGGAAGATATGGCAAAGCAAGTGAGCGAACTTGTTGCCGCTGGCACTAATATCATTGGTGGATGCTGCGGAACAACGCCAACTCATATTAAAGCAATGAGAGAAGCAATTTAAATTTGCCTTGTATTACCGCAACGTTTGGGCTACAATGCACTTCCGTGTCATACTGACTGGTGCGACACGTTAAAATTTTTGTAGAAGCTATCCCGGAACCCTTGTTTTTGGCACTGACAATGCCACGAGTGGTGTTTGTTATGGTTTTGGGGATGAATTAAAATTATTTCAGGATATTTAATGCCATTTAAACAATTTGGTCTTTCCGACCCGCTGGTTAAGGGAATCCTCGCAACCGGCTACACCGCGCCAACCGAAATTCAGACTCGTGCAATACCATCCGCAGTTCAAGGCGAAGACATTATCGGCTGCGCTCAGACAGGTACCGGCAAAACCGCTGCCTTTGTACTCCCGATGTTGAACAGGCTCGGCCACAGCAGAAAGCCAAAAAATAATCACCCAAGGTCGCTGATACTTACCCCGACACGGGAGCTTGCTGTCCAGATTGAAACTGCGATAAGGACATACGGCAGATATATGAGCATTAAAACTCTAGCCGTTTATGGCGGCGTAGATATGCGCACACAGACAAAAAAACTTCGGCAGGGTATTGATATTATTGCCGCGACTCCCGGCAGACTTATGGACCATATGCAGCGGGGCAACATCAATTTCAAATCTATTGAAGTACTCGTTCTTGATGAGGCCGACCGTATGTTTGATATGGGTTTTATCAATGACGTTCGTAAAATCGTTTCCGCAATACCAAAAAAACGACAAACAATGCTTTTCTCTGCCACGATGTCCAAAGAGGTAAAAGCCCTGACTCAAGGCATACAGCAAAAGCCGGTAATGATACAGATTGGCCACGAGAGGAATCCCGCCGAAACGGTTACCCAGCATATCTATCCGATTGACCAGGCCCAGAAGCCGGAACTCCTTCTGCATCTGCTGCAGAACAGCCTTATGTACAGCGTACTTATTTTTTCGCGTACCAAACACGGCGCCGATAAAATATGCAGCCGTCTCGGCAAAGCAAAAATTTCATCGATTGCGATACATTCCAACAGAACCCAAAGCCAGCGACAGCGCGCACTGGATGGCTTTAGGGCTGGCAAATATCAGGTTATGGTCGCTACCGACATCGCCGCTCGCGGAATCGATGTTCGCGGCATTTCGCACGTAATAAATTACGACGTTCCCGCTTATGCTGAGGACTACATTCACAGAATCGGCAGAACTGGCCGGGCAGAAAACAGCGGAGACGCGATAACATTCGTCTCTCGTGAGGAAGAGAGATATGTATTCAGAATTGAAAAATACATTGGACGCAAATTCAAACCTGAAAAATGTGAAGGCTTTAAGTATAACTCCTCCACGCTGCCGACATTAAAGGGTGGTGGCGGAAAAGATAAAAAACAAAAATACAAAAGCAAACGAAATAGTAGCGGCAAAAGTAAGAACTCTTCGGCAAGACCTGGGCAAAGCGAAAGGTCGAAGACAAAAACTTCAGGCAAAAAAACCAAACAAAGAACACCGGGCAGGAGTGTCTCACCAAGGTCAACTTCGTCAAAAGCAAAAAAGAAAAAATCCAATCGTAAGAGACCTCTGAATAACTTTGTTTTTTAGAATCTGTTTTCAGATTCGTTCTTTTCGTTACAATTTTTATTATAAAGCTGGCAATTACTTGACATAACGGGTTTTTACAAGTCCATTCTCTGCTCGAAGGGACTCGAACCCTCAACCTTCGGATCGACAGCACATTGCTCAAAAACCACAAGACGTTGTAAACACAGAGCTTACGAGAACCGCAAAACCCGACTTGGCGGAAAACTTGGCGGAGCTATTCAATCGATCACCTGAACTTAAGGTAATAATTACAAAATGGCCGCAACTTTCTGATGATACTAAAAAGCTAATTATTGGAATAATCAGTTAAAAATGGGCTTTTATGAAACAAACGCCAAGTCATTCATGAATCACAAACAGCTTTTCAAAATTTTCATATTTTCGAATTCATATTTTTAGTTCGTTCGCCAAAGTTCGCTGGCGTCCACATGATGCTGGTTAATCTATTTTACCCTGTAACCTTTAAAGCTTCTGCTGCAGGGATCCTGCAAGCCTTGCCATCACGATTAATAATCGCATACTGACCAAGTAAGGCCTTTTTTTGAAGCTCTTCTCGAACTGCTTTTTTTAAACATTCGCCCGCAATTACAGTCATCTCACTTATTTTTTTTATACTCATTTGCACACCTTGCAATTTTTTCGTAGATTTCAATATCTATTATATTTTGGTTTTCTGAAACTTGTTCAAAAACTGGAATGGGTTCAGGGTTTGAATTATCGTAACAGGAAACTTTGTCACATAAAGAGAGGTAAATATTCACCAAGTTATACATTATCCTTGGATAGCGGCAATATATTGCATCATCAGGGATGTCATGGCCGCCTTCTTCAACGCGTTGACGAACTCTGTCTTTTGAAAAATCTGCATTAGGAATCCATAGGAAAAATAAAACAATCTGCCATCCATCTTTTCTCAGCTTTTTGAGCAGGTTAATTTGGCTTCGCCCTGCCAACGTGGTTTCAAATGCAAAATCTATCCGTTTGGAAATATTCTTGTGAACTTCATCAAGAAAAAGCCTGCCTGCATCATATTGAACAGCTATGGAATTCAAAGGAGATATCCCATAAGCAATTAAATCTGCATTAACAAAATTACGACAACCTGCTATTTCTGGAAGATATTCCAAAGCAAAGGTCGTTTTGCCTGACCCATTTGGACCAGCAATAATATAACAAATTGGCTTTTTTATCTCTGTCATCAATTACACCTTATCAAACCCTTCCAGAAGGGTTCCAAAACTCAACCTAACCATCATACTACCCTCCGATAGGATTTTAACAGGCCACCAAGCTACCATGTTCAATCAGTACCCTTCTAACTGTTGAGCGTGAAACTTTATAGCCAAGATATTTCAAATAATCCGTTATCTTTTTACAACCAAAGTGTCGGCATTCTTCTGCCATATCAAGTATCAACTGTTTGATCTCATCGGAGATTTTAGGCCTACCGTACTTGCTACGATTCTTGCTCCCATCGTACTTTTGGCAAACCAATTCGCGGTTCCATCGCAAAATCGTATCTGGCGAAAACGCACTGCAGACTTGACCCAATAATTTCCTGCCGAGTTTCTTGCCAAGAACCGCAAGTCTGCGTTTCTGATTTTTATTGAGAATAATTCGTTTATTGCCAATCTTCTCTCGGAGGATTTTGTTTTCCCCAACAAGATACTCGATAATCTCTGTCTGCTGGCGATTGATCCAACCTGCTAACATTGTTAGAACTATTGCCATAGGTTTGATTTTCATGAAAATGCACCTGATAACCTGAATAATATTGTCGCAATTACATCAAAGCCATCAGATTATAATCAAATTCAGCCGAAAAGTCGACTGAAATCGGCAAAAATTGCTTTTCGTAAGTTCCTATCAGGCAACAACTTTAAGTTCGGCTGATTTTTGGACCCCTACGCCCAAAACATAACGTCATTGAGCCAAAAATGACGGCTGAAGTGAACTTTGGTGATGAGCATTCAAAATGGAGCCTGATTTCAGGTGCGCCACACCTTAAAAAGCGTTGAAAAAGGAACCTCTGAAAATTCATCTCGCTGTCAAGTGGCCCTGAATTATTATTTCGCGATAATAACATTTGCCCATGGTGGGATGTTTGTTAGTATCTCGTAGCAGATGGTTTTGCTTAATTTCGCCAATGTGTAGACACCGCAAGGTGAATCATATTTATCATCGATTACAGTAACCAACGCCCCTGGTTGAACATCCGCGATATCTGTAACGTCGATAACCATCTGGTTCATAGTTACTCTGCCGATGACGGGAGTAGGCTTATTATTTACGATGAGCGTCACGTTATTTGAAAAAAACCGCCAAAAACCATCAGAGTAGCCGATGGGCAAAACAGCAATTTTCGTTTTGCGTTTGGCCGTAAATGTTCTGCCATAACTAACCGTTTGGTCTTTTTCGATAGTGGTTATATGGATTATTGGAACTTCGAGCCTCAAGGCTGGCCTTAATGCTACCGGCAGTGGTTTTTCAATTGTTGAATAGCCATATATTGATATGCCGCAACAAACCATATCAAAATGAGCATCAGGTAATCTCATTGTGGCAGAGCTGTTGGCGACATGTATGATTACCTTCTCATCAATAAACTTATCAATGGTTTTTAGTACTTTTTTAAAAGAGTCCAGTTGTTCTTTTGCGAAAGACAAATCTTTTTCATCGGCATTAGCAAAATGAGTATAAATACCTGCAAGCTCCATCGACTTACTGTTACAGACAAGTTCAACGAGTTGTTTTGCATCGGATACACTAACACCGCATCTGCCCATACCTGTATCAATATTTATATGAACTTTCAGTTTTACCTGTTGTTCATTGAGAACCAAAGAAACATACTCTGCTGCTTCACTTGACGTGATTGTACCGTGTATGTCAAGTTGGGCGCATTGTACTATTTCTTCAGGAAGCAGTCCGGAATGTAACGGCTCAAAAACGAGTATTTGCTGTGTGTCGATTTTCTCGGTGATATAAAATGCTTCGTATATATTGGCAACTGCAAAAAAATCCACTTCAGCGTTTTTGAGAATATCCACAACCTCGGAGATGCCGTGTCCATAAGCATTTGCCTTTACAACTGCACAAAATTTCACATTATCTCTGCAACAGCTTTTGAGTGTTTTTACATTATGCAAAAGTGCTTCAGGATATAAATATGCTTGTAAATCTTTTCGTTTAAACATTTTTTCCGACATTATTTTCAAATTGATGCCTTTATTATAGATATCAAATCCATTTAGGATAGGCTCTTAGCTTATTATCCCGGTTGGAAATTGTTTGTAATCACTCAGGTCAAATGGCTTAGATTTTTGCGCCCAGCTAACATCAATCTCCGAAAAAAGTTTTCCCTTTAAATGCGCAGTTTGCAAAACACTGTCAATATCTTCAATCACGGTCTTAACCAAATCGTCGCTCTCAAAAGTTTTGACATACTTTTTGTCTATCCCGTATGTACCGCCGCAGGATTCAAAGGCACCATTTACACAAAGGGTAAACGGCCTGCATATCTCAAGAGTCGCCGCGTAAGGCTTTTTAGCTTCAAAAGTATCCGCGAGCTTTTCAAGCATATTGATGCCTTTGTGGCTCGAATCATTTAGCTGCTCCACGCTGCCGTCATCGCGAGTAATTGTAGCTCTCCCAAAGCTAACATATTCGATTGTTGCATTTTCACACTCAATAGTTATGGTAGTATCGATTTTCATATCCGAACACAGCGATGCGTTAAAGATGACCTCTACATCATCAGTAGTGATAATACGCAGACTGCTGGTATCTTCACTTTCGATATTATGGCCGTGATAAAGCTCAGCCTGTACCGTAACTGGCTCAGCCATTTTCCCTGCCTCCATCGAGGCAAAATAAAGTTCATTGGCAAGCATATGCGCCAGCGGGTTGTTGATTGTACCATCCAGAACCCATTCGTTATCAGCGCGAATTTTGCCTGCCCAATTATTTCTATTGTAATAAGAATCGAATCTTGGAGAGCCGGCCATTCCCTTTACGCGTTTGACTGTGCCGAATTCTCCCGCGACAATCCTCGCCTTCAGTTGCTTAACAATACTGCTGTATAAATACTGAAATGCCACCGCAATGTTTTTGCCCTTACTTTTAGCAAACAACGCCAAATTATCCAAATCCTGAATTGTTGCTACTGGCGGTTTTTCCAAAAAAACATCGAATCCCGCCTCAATACATTTTTTGGCAATTTCAAAATGGGTATGGATGGGTGTCGCGACAAGAACAACATCGCATTTGCCCTGGATGTTAACCAGCATATCATCGACACTGTCATATACAGGGATGCCTCTTTCTCTGCATTCATCTGCACCCGTTGATTTGCTTACTGAATCAGAAACTGCGACGAGTTCGTAAATTTTTTCCAACGACCATAATCTCTCAATATGACTGTAGGCATATCCGCTTGTTCCAACCGTTGCAATACGTATCATAAATATCCCTATAGGGTTCCCTATACCTTTATAACTTTATAATTTTGACTACGCCCCGATTATCAGCGGAATCCTGCGCACACAGACATACATTTGTCAGCATAAAAGATTCGCTTTGGACGGCATTATACCCGGTTTTGCCCAATAGGCTCGATAAAAATTCTCTAAATATCCTGCCAGGCTCAACAAGCGGCACATCGTAAGATTCTTTCCCTTCAACAATTACTGTGCATCTTTGCTCGACATCGCTGGCTTCTACGATGCCTTTTGTTCCAACGATTCTCACCCAGTCATCGCCGTGCGTTGGTGCTGATGACGGCCTGAAGTAATCAACGCTGACAGTTGCGTGGCCGCCATTGCTCATCTCTAAAATAAGCGCGCAGTTATCGTCGCAATCTGGCCGTTCGTTATGGGCAAAATTCCCCGTCATTGCCGCAACGGAAGTAAATTCCAACTCCGTTATGTAATTGATAACGTCCAGCGCGTGAATCCCCACCCATCCGATTGTTCCGCCATACTTAGCGCGTTCGCCAAACCAGTCTGGCCTTGTTCCCCACTTATAGGATTTACGTCCGTTCGCCAGAATGAGTTCGCCTATAACTCCGCTGGCATATACCTGACGGGCAGTCCTGAATACGGAGCTGTTTCGCGAAGTAAGCATTGCGGTGAGCTGCACGCCATTTGATTTCACCGCTTTATAGACGGCACACAATGATTTATGGTCAATCGCTAACGGCTTTTCGCAAATCAGATGACAACCTGCATTTGCCGCTGCTATCGTTACCTCAGCGATTTTGTCGAGTCTCGTACTGATAACAGCCACGTCCGGCTGTACCTGTTTCAGCATATCTCTATAATTATCAAATACTTCTATCCCACCGTGCCAGATTTTGTGATTAAGAGTTTTGTCAAGGCTTTCCGTATCGTAAGCCTTTGCCGTCGCGACCAGTTCGACCTCATCCATCTCTATCATATCGTTAAAGACGCTGCTGGAATGACCAAACCCACCAATGCTTGCAACTCTTAATTTCTTCAATCTACAACACCCTTCTTTTCAAATAATTAACGATTCTCGGCGTTATTATAGCCAAAGCGTCCCTGCCCGTCAACAAATGCGATAGCCCTCTATAATTACCTGAAATTTTGCGCGTTCTGCTACCATTTTGGCCAAAAAAATTTAGGAATTGTTCGTAAGTGCTTGTAGATAAAGGACGAAAAAAATTTGAAAAAGTCAATTCGCGCAAATTTTTTTTTGCGCAAACTGCAACATCTCTGGATGACACTTGTCGTTATTATAAAGCGGAATCACTCGCAAATACAGACCCCGCCAAACAAGTTGCCGAGGCTAAACAGATTTCTCCACGTTGGTCGAAATGACAATGGCACAGCAAGTAAAAAATGTTTGTAAGTCCTTATTTTACATTGCCAAAAGTGGGGTGAAAACTGCGTTTTTAAGCCAAAAATCCATTCAACCTATTGTTGAGCCGGAAGTTGCAGTAGCGTTTTTGCGTTAAAAACCCATTCAGGACATTGTTGAACCATAGAAAAACGGTAAAAATTTGGATTTTTTTGAACTTTTTTGCATTTTTTGAACGTTTTTGCTCACTTTTTTGCTGTTTTTGGCCGGTTTTTTGCCATTTTTGAGGGCTTTTGGGGCAAAAAATTCAAGACTAAACAATTCGGGTTATTCGCCTTCGGCGAATAGTTTTGAGTTAAAAAATAGCCACAGATGGACACAGATAAACACAGATTTTTTTAACCGCGGATTTCACTAATTACACAGATTTTAAAAAAGTAAAAAGGCAAAGTAAACTGCAACCCCGCATTTGTAAATGCGGGACTAACTTTTAAAAACAAGATTGCCATGCTGCGCTCGCAATGACAACAACCCCCGGATTTGTAAATCGGGGGCTAAACGGCGGTGGGGAAGATATAAACCGTCCGCAAGCACGAACCGTCGAGCTGGCTCGACGGCTAAATAGGGATTGCGGAATCTATTTAGCCCTGCCATCACTCCTTTGACTTCGCTCGGGACAAGCATGGCAGGGTTTCACATACCACAAAAAACTTATTCCATTGCCAATACATCCAAAATTGGTATAATTCAAAGTCGATAAGTGATTTGGAGAATCTCAGGTGAGCAATAAGACAGAATTTGATATTGAAATAAAGTTTGATGTTCCAGAGCATCGCATTTCTGCATATACCTTAGCGAACACTTCAACGCAGCTTATTGTAATGCTTGAAGAACTCAACAAATATATCTTATTTGATTCAGATGTTCAAATTTATGTTCTTCCATACGAAACGGGTAGTTTTTGTAAAAAACTGAGAATATATGCCCAAAAACATGTGCTAACACCATTTGTAGAAAATGCATCAGGACAATTTGGCACCGCTGTGATTATTGGCTTAGGATTGCTTATATATGACTCTAAATACAATGACAAAAATCAAATAATTATTAA
The DNA here is from genome assembly GCA_021108375.1 of Anaerohalosphaeraceae bacterium. GTDB lineage: Bacteria > Planctomycetota > Phycisphaerae > Sedimentisphaerales > UBA12454 > JAIORA01. The sequence continues at coordinate 1,045 of JAIORA010000033.1, read as the reverse complement.
TAATAAAGGTGGCTTAGTACAAATCTATACAGAAGAGATGCTTGAGGAGTTGAGGGGAAATAAACGTTTGTCTACTGCAAAATCGAATTATTTTTATGCTCTTGAAAAAGATGTCCAAGTGAAAAAAGTTTCATTCCATTCTGCTGAAGCGGACGTAGAGGTTCCAAGAGAATCTTACGCTAAGAATATTATTCAAGAAGATATAATTACAGAATTACAGGAAACAGATATTAAAGATTTGGTGGTTGTTTCTCCTGTTTTGGAAGCAATAAAAAAACAATGGAGTTTCAAAATGGACGATCGAATTCGTTCATTTGCCATGTTGGATAGAGATTTTGCAAAGCGAGTTTCAAAGGGGGAATTTCAATTTAAGCATAATGATAAAATTGAAGCCATTATACAAATTGTACACTCACTAGAAAAAGAAGAGAAGAAAATAAAGAAAATCAATATTCTTAAAGTAAAAAAATTCAACGATAAAATTTTGGATGATCAGTTCGAACTGGACTTTGAAACTGAATAAGTAAAATCTATGACAAAGGAAAAAACTGTTTCAAAAAAAAGTTGTTAAGGGTAAACACAAAACCCGATTCATCGGGATGGATTTTAAATAAAAAGCACGGTCTCGGAATGACAAAAAGTATTCCGGCCGCTCACGCGGCTCGGCTACTATACGGTGGGAAAATGATAAACAATATGTGGATACCCCCAGGACAAGACCTGGGGGCTAAATAAAAAACAAGATTTCTCCACGTTGGTCGAAATGACAAAGTCTTGTGCGAAGGGAATAGAAAAAATGTAAGTACGAACCCCCGATTTGTAAATCGAGGGCTAACTTAGATTTCTCCGCGATGGGGCTAACTGAAATACTTCATATATTCGCGATTAATTTTTCCACAAAACACTTCCATTTTACAGTTCACATTTGCCGGCTTTTAAGATAAAATTCTCTCGTTAACTAATCTAATAAATAAAAAGGTAGCCTCGGGCAAATGGAAAATATGAATCTTGTCGATATAGTAAGTATAGAGCCTTATTTCAATAA
>JAIORA010000044.1 GCA_021108375.1 Anaerohalosphaeraceae bacterium | reverse complement strand
GATGTGCTGAAAATAGACCGTTACAGCTATGCTGTCGGAGTCAGAGGTCTGCACGCAGTAAGAACCGACCGTACGCAGTCAATGATAAATGGTCGATTGGCAGACAATCCTATTTTTGGAGGACCTGAGTTCTTAAAAATGCCCGTTATGCTTGAGGATATTGAGCGGATAGAGGTCGTCCGCGGACCCGGCGGTGCTGTGTGGGGGGCGAACGCCTTTACCGGAGTTATTAACACAATAACAAAAAAACCCGAGGATGTACTCGGATATTTTGGCTCGACCACCATCAACGAATTCGGCGACAGCTATACACATCTGCGCTGGGCAGAAAAACAGGGCGAATGGTGCTGGCGAGTTTCTGTCGGTTATGAAGATGTTAAGGATTCCGATGAAGCCGGTGCCGGCAAGTATAAATCCTTTAACCCTGCGCTTAATGCCGCTATGGGTTTTAACAATTTCGTTGCACGCGATTTCAGCCGAAACTGGCGTTTCGATAGCGAAGCGGTTCGTCATATCACCGAAATGACTGACCTTTCATTCGGACTTGGTCATATACAGAGTGAATTGGGCGGCCACGAGTTTGTTGGATATTTCCCGGTAAAAAATATGCGAACCAATATGTTCCGTGCATTTGTGAAGCTCGAGCACGAGTTTGAAAATGGCAGCAACGGTTATCTTCAGTGGTACGGTAATTTCTCTAAGGTAAACCTGCCCAGTTTTACAAAATATACTACAAGCGAAAACGATTTCGAGGCACAGTTAAACTTTAGTCCTGCTGAAAATCACAAAATGTCTGTCGGAGGTAATTTCCGATGGACACACATTGATACGGGCAGAAATAACGTCCAGCAAGGGCTGTTCCCAGGTGAGCCTCTCACTGAATACTGGGCGGGCCTGTTCGTCATCGACCGTTGGCAGGTAACAGACCGTCTGACTCTCGAAGGACAGATTCGTGGAGACTATTACTCCGGGACACACACCGACTGGTCAGGTCGATTAACAGCTCTTTATGCCCTTGATGAGAAGAAGGACCATATACTCCGTCTTAGTACAGCCAAGGCATTCCGAACACCTTTAAGAGTCGTTCAAAAGTATACATCCACCACTCTTCCAGTTGGCGGCGGGTTTTATGCGCTAAACATTGATTTGCCCGATAATGAGATGCGCAACGAAGAAACCTGGTCAGTTGAAGCCGGTTATACCGGCATACTCGCCAAGGGAGTTACACTCAGAGCTGATAGCTATTATCAACGCTTCAGCAATCTGGTTTGCTATCATGTAACAACCGATATATTTGGGATGGGACACTATAAGCCTGATAATGTTGATGGTGCCGATTCCTGGGGCGGAGAGCTTGAATTGAAATTCGAGAACAAAAGAGGAATGCTCTCTCTCTGGTGGGCTTATAATGATTTTATGTCAGACAAAGAAGACCTGTTCCTTCGTGCCAATCTGCCTGCCAAGCACAAAGCGGGTTTAACTGGCCGACTGTTTCTGGCTGACGGCCTGACACTCAATGCTAATTATAAATTTACTGCCACAACACCTTACAACCCTGCAAGTGGTGGCAATGCCGGCAGTTCTAATCGGCTTGACCTGACTATCGCAAAGGCTTTTGCAGATGGTAGAGGTGAACTGATGTTCGGCATAAGCGACTTGTTGAACACAACCAATGAAGCAATCCATGATTTTTCTCGGGCGGCAGGACACGAGACGCCGGGCCGAATGTTCTTCACGAGAGTGCAGTATAAATTCTAATCTCTATCCCGATAAATCGGGACAAATTATTTCACCACAGAGGAAAAAATGGATTCCCACTTTCGTGGGAATGACAGAGTCTTGTGCGGACGGGGCGAGATTGCCACGTTGCGCTCGCAATGACAACTGAATCCCGATAAATAAACACAAATTATTAACCGCGGATTTCACGGATTACGCGGATTTTAAAAAAGTAAAAAGATGAATACCCGCCTGCGCGGGTATGACAAAAAATATGGTTATTCAACCCCTGCGGGGTTGGTAGGTTTAGAAATGTTTTTTTTACCCCGAGTTTCGCTTCGCTCACACGGGGCTATTATTATTTAACCCCTTCGGGGTTTTATGTGTGCGGGCGGGCTAAACCATTCGGAAAACAAAACCCTGCCATCACTATGGCAGGGCTAATCGGCGATGTGGGCGGGATAGACTCTTAGTCGGCAGAGCTGGCGGAGCTTTGCAGTTGCGGCATATATTTTGTGAGTATCATCTGGAGCTTTGTCCTGTCAACCGGTTTGCTGAGATAATCGTTGCAGCCAGCTTCGTAGCACTTCTGGTCGTCGCCTACCATTGCGTGGGCAGTCAGTGCGATGATTGGCAGCTTTTGGCCCTTGTCCCGGAGTATCTTTGTGGCTTCGTAGCCGTTCATTATCGGCATCTGCATATCCATAAATATCAGATCGAATGTCTCGTTTTCCATAATATCTACGGCTTCGGCGCCGTTTTCAACGATAGTTATTTCATAGCCTAATCGCCCCAGCAGAGCATTCATAAACTTCTGGTTTACTACGGTGTCTTCGACGACGAGAATATGGCCGAGTCGCTCTTGGTCTGTATTGGCTTTCTGGTCGCTGCTTCGTTCATATACAGGAGGCTCTATCCAGTTAAACTGATTGATAGCTGGTTGTGCATCGACATCTGTTCCGGCTGGAATGATGAGGGTGAAGGTTGTGCCTTTGCCCGGTTCGCTTGTGAGTGTGAGATTGCCCTGCATCAATTCGGTCAACTGTTTTGTTATTGTGAGTCCAAGTCCGCTTCCGCCAAATTTTCTTGTAGTGCTGCCGTCTGCCTGGGTAAATGCCGTGAATACCAGTTCCTGTTTTTCCTTCGGTATGCCTATGCCAGTATCTTCAATGTCGAAGTGAAGGAAAGGAATGTCGTCTTTCTTTTCTACTCTCACATCGATATTGACGTGTCCTTTTTCGGTGAATTTAATCGCGTTGCCGACCAGATTTATAAGGCACTGCCTTACCCTGATGGTGTCTATCTTTACGATTTGCGGCAGCGAGCCATTTTGTATAATATTGAATTCAAGTCCCTTCTCCGTGGCTGTCGGCCTGAGGAGCGAGTTTATGCCTTCAAGAAATTCGCCGAAATTGCAGTCGGTTATTTCGGTGCTGAGTTTGCCTGATTCGATTTTAGAGAAATCGAGAATGTCATTGATGAGCTGTAGTAAGCTCTTGCCGGCGGTCAGTATAGTTTTTGAAAACGTACTCTGTTCTTTGCTGAGGTCGTCTTCGCTAAGCAGCTCCGCAAATCCAATTATCGCGTTCATAGGCGTTCTTATTTCGTGACTCATATTTGCTAAGAATTCGCTTTTTGCCTGGTTTGCCTGGAGAGCCTGCTCGGCCATCAGCTCGGCTTTTTCAACTGAATTTTTCAATTGTGAGTTTGTTGCTTTTAGCTCAAGGGTTCTTTCGCTGACAATCTCCTCAAGGTGGTCGCGGTGTTGCTTGATTTCATTTTCCGCAAGCGTACGTTCGTTGATTTCTTTCTGAATCTGGTTGAGCATCTCGTTGAACGAATCTATAAGTGTGCCGACTTCGTCCTCTGTTGTTTTTACGGCTCTTTCGGCATAGCTTTTGTCCGTAGATACTTTTCTTGCTAATTTGGCCAGGTTGAGTATTGGGCCGGAAATAATTTTTTGCAGTTTAACCGCCAGCACAGACCCGATTGTTATGGCTATAGCTATGACTATCAATACGATGGAAGTGTTTGCTCTGAGGTCTTTTCTGAGACGTTCGAGGTCAGTTTTGAGTACAGCTGTTCCGAGTATTTCGCCATCAAGTTCAATTTGACTGAAAATGGTCAGGTCTTTATCCGAAAACAGGTATCCCTGTGATTGGAGACTAATCTCTGAGTCTTGTCTTACAAAACCTTTTCTTGTATAAGACGCAAATTTTCTGTAATCAGGAGTGAAAATATCACAACTGGTTATAGATGGCTCAACTCGCAAAGCCGAGAGGGTTTCTTCGGCGTTTTTATTGTCCTTGAACATCAAAGCCGCTTTGCAGTTATCAGCAGCCATTCGTACGTCGATTGTGAGCGTCTGAACCATCGCTTTTTTTGACTGGGCCTGCTGCCAGATGATAAACGAGGCTCCAGCTATCAGCAATGCTGAAATGCAGATGCCCATAATTATAAGGATGAGCTTGTTTTTAATTGTCATTACTATTTTTATCATTTGTTTCTCAGCTCGTTATTAGTGTTATTGTTTAGAGGTTTCCTTTATTTTTTTATAACTCTCTTTGCCAGTCGCAGCAGTTGCGAGCTTATCGAAAGTCGTTCCCTGTTGGTACTATTGAGATTGGTTTCAAACCTCATTTTTTTGTTCTCGATTAGGAATCCCATCATCCCGCCTTTTTCCGCGAAATTTTTGATATTGCTGATGGTCAGCACTGAGGCATCTTTTACTAATTCGTTGATTTCCCGCAGATTCTGCTTTTCGGTTTCGCTGATGAAGAGTACATAGCATTTTCTCATAGCTTCCTGGTGCTTGAGAAAATACTCTTGTTTCCAGTTATTTGATTTGGAATTTTTCGGTTTCATTTTCGGAAACTCGATAATTCTGAGACTTCTTCCGTTTATTTTTTTGCCTAATATCAGCTCAAAACTTGCTCTAAGTGGGCTTTCTCCGATAATACCAATCGTCATTGGCTCATTGCTGTCTGAGGAGATATTTTTGTCCAGCGGCCATTCTGTAAATTTCATAAAGTTATAGATAAAAGCAGTTTGAAGTTTATATTCCCGCTCGGCTTCGGTGTTTGATACGGTGTTGTAAAAAGTGGTTTCTTTTGCGCAGATATTTTGCGGCAGGGCGGAAATAATAAACAGCCCGGCAACTGTGATAACGAGATATTTACGTAAAACATAAATCATTACTTATGTATTCTTTTTTCTGTGAAAAAGGTCCATACTACCCTTTCGGTGATAACCGTTCTTAACTTACGATTGGGCGTTAATACTAATTTGCCCCTTTTTTTTTAAAACAGGTAAGTTTTTTTTAGAGCATAGGTTATGTGTTTGTAAGAACGGGTTGTGTACTCTATTTTATTAAATACCTGTCCGATTATGGGACGTTATTAGCTCTGTGGATGTCGATATATTTGCCCTTATGCTTTGCGATAGCTGGAGCAACGTGCTATTATCAACGCAGTAAGCTGGTTTAGATTGCCGCGTTGTGCTGGTAATGACAACAACCCTATTCCGGCGACTTACGTCGCTCGGCTTCTGAAGGGCGATGCGGGCGGGATAGGAAATGTGTGGATACCCGCAGGGCAAGACCCATTCGGCTTCGCTCAGGGCAGGCTCTACGGGCTAAATGGCGGTATGTAAAATATACATATTCTTTAACAGGGTCATATTTTGGAATACCGATGAAGATACTTGCTCTTGAGCCTTATTATGGCGGCAGTCATCAGGCTTTTCTTGAAGGTCTTTCTGCGCATAGTTGCCACCAGTGGGATGTTTATAAACTTGCCCCTCACAAATGGAAATGGCGAATGAGGCATTCGGCGATAACGTTTGCCGAGCAGGTTCGTGCCGATTTTGCTCAGGGCCGTCGGTGGGATGTCGTTTTCTGTTCGGATATGCTCAATCTGGCGGAGTTTTTGGGATTGGCGGGGCATTATTTTCAGCAGTTGCCGTCGATAGCGTATTTTCACGAAAATCAGCTCACCTATCCTGCGCAGTTTGAAAGCGAAAGAGATTATCAATTCGTGATGACCAATATGACCACCGCATTGGCGGCCAATGAGGTGTGGTTCAACTCGGAATTTCACAGGGACTCTTTTCTGGCGGCACTTGAAGTATTTCTGAAAAAGATGCCTGATGAGCAGCCGTTAAATTCTGTCGAACGAATTTTGCGAAAAAGTGTAATTTTAAGTCCCGGCGTTGCGAAAATTCAGAAACAGCATTCACGAAAATCCGGACCGGCGCAGATACTCTGGGCAGGGAGATGGGAGCACGACAAAAATCCGGAAGATTTTTTCAGAGCAGTAAAAATCCTCAAAGATAATGGTTGCGATTTTGTTCTTAATGTTATAGGCGAGCAGTTTCGCCAATCGCCCGAAATTTTTGAATGGGCTAAAGATTATTTTTCCGGCTGTATAAATCGCTGGGGTTATCAGCAGAGCCATAGTCAATATATTCAAGCCTTGAAGGATGCCGACATTTTTGTTTCGACGGCTGTACACGAATTTTTCGGTATCACAGCGGTAGAAGCGGCTCTTGCCGGCGCACATCCGTTGCTGCCAAACAGGCTTGCCTATCCTGAGATATTCAGGTTCGGCAAAGAAAGCGGCAGTGAAGAATTTTTTTATGATGGCAGCGTAGCCGATTTGGCGGAGAAGTTGTTTGTTTTGATAAAAAAAACGCAAAGAAACCATCTTTGGAATGATGATAAGAAAAAGCTCGTCGAATCGCTCCAAAGGTATGTATGGGGAAATCTCATAGTTACGGCAGATGTCATGATAGAAAAATTATCTTCATCTGCCAGTGCGTTAACATAGATTTTCACAGATTATTTATAGCCACTAAGCCACAAAGGCACAAAGTTTTTTAAACACAGATGGACACTGATAAACACAGATTGTTTTAACCGCGGATTTTACGGATTACGCAGATTTTAAAAAAAGTGAAAAAATAGATTGCCGCGCTGCGCTCGCAATGACAGGGTTGGTGTGGATGGGTTATTCGACCCCTGCGGGGTCGCCAGTGGTGATTTCTTGTTTCCCCGAGTTTCGCTTCGCTCACACGGGGCTATTATTATTTAACCCCTGCGGGGTTTTAAAACAACCCCGGCATAGTAATGCCGAGATTAGAGCAGTCTAATTTTTAGTGTACCGTTTATGTCTACTGCGGCTGCGGCTGACGGCATCAGATTTGCTCGCGAGATTTCAATATCGCTGCGCAATCTTCCTTGTCAGCCTTGTCCTCATAACGGCCTAAACCAGTACATAAAATCTTAAGATGCTCTAAAAAAATTTAAAATTCAAAACAAAATTGGATACCCGCTTTCGCGGGTATGACAAGGTCGGTGTGTGAGGGTAAGAAAATTTGCAGATACCCGCAGGGCAAGAGCCACTCGGCTTCGCTCAGGGCAGGCTCTATGGGCTAATGGCCCTCGCAATGACAAAGTTAATGTTTAACGGGCAGTGTATTCGCAAGGACGAACCCCCAAGCAGGCTTGGGGGTAAATGGCGTTATGGGGGGTAATCAATTCGTACGCACGAACCCCCAGGCAGGCCTGAGGGCTAAATGACAAAGTCTTATGCGAACAGTTTACCCTTGTGCAAATCTGCTGTACGATTTGGTTTAGTCAAGGTTCCTATATTTGTCATAACCACACTTTGGACATTTGTATGCGTCCTTGCCGAGTGCGTAATTAATCGGGAAAATTTCTCCGCACTCTTCACATTTCATACCCTTATAACACGAAAGCTCGCCGCACTGGGGGCAATAGTCTGTAGGGCCATCTGTATCTCCCATACCCATCATCGATTCCATTGGGTCACTACCATTAGCTATCATATGCTCTCTGTACTTATCCATTTTCATCGTTGTTGTCTTGGCACATTTAGGATTCGCGCAGACGAGGTAAACCTCTCTGTTTTTATTAGCTCCAGTACTTGGCCCCGATAATGTAGTTTTATAAAACACTATTGCGGCAACCAGCAGACAAGTAACCGCTATTCCTATTGATATCCGTTTTTTCATAACATCATCCATAGTTTCTACTCCCAAAATATATTCTTAGAATTTTTTAGTCCCAAAAACTTGTACAGCCTGTATTTTCATATTTTTTGTACTCCTTATCAAGAGAATTTATAAAAATATTTAGACCAGATTTCCTGATTTATGGCTCAGTCAGCGGTTCTTTTATAAAGCATCAGGCGATAAGTTTTGAATTTTTTGAAGTTTTCGCCGGTCCTCTCGCCGCTAAAATACTTTTTTTCGATTTTCGCGGCTTTTTTGCGGAACTTCCATTTGACCAGTTTCAGGATAAGGGGATGCCTGCTTTCGATGAGTTTTTCGACAAGTCCCATTACCGGCTGAGCAACTTCGGCAAAGAACTGATGTTCAATGTCGATATTTGCCGCGGTTGCATCGGTGATGTCCAACTCGGTTTCGAGCTTGAGTCCGCAATTTTTTGCAGCGGCATAGACCCGTTCCAACTGAAACCCGCCCGGCAGAGGATTTCTGCTTTCGATTGGCTTTTTGAAAACATCGCAAATCAGTATGTTACCATCGGCATTGAGCAGTTTGTGAGCCTTGGGCAGGGACTCTTCGGGCTTTATATACTGGAAGCTCTCGCTGAACATTACAAGGTCATATTTTTTTTCGGTATCCAGCTCTTCAAAGAAGCATTCATAGATGTTCGTTTTTTCGTTGAGCAGTTCTTTTGCCTTTTTCGCAAGAAAGTGGCTTGGCGAGACGCAATCGACTTCGTATCCTTTTTCGATGAGGAATTTGGCCATATGCCCCATTCCGCAGCCGACATCGAGAATTATTTTAATGCCAGCGGGGATATTGGAAGCCAGAAATTCGGCGTAGTTTATCTGTGCTTGGGCGAGATTGATAAGCTTAGGCTCAAGCTCTTTCCAGTATCCGTAATGGAGGTGGTCGAGGTTGAGGAAGTGCTTGCCGCAAATTGCCGATATTTCCAGGCTGACCTCACGCGAAACGGTCTTTTTATCTTTTTTAACAGCCATATTTATTTGTCCTTAAGTAAGTTTAGACGGCCAATACTAAGCATTAAAGGGATAATAGCAAGTTAAAATCGGTGGAACTGCGGAGATACCCGCAGGGCAAGGCTAAATGGCGGTGGGAGCGGAATAGAAAAATATGCAGATACCCCCGGGACAAGACCCGGGGGCTAATGGCGATGTGGGTGGGATAAGAAATATGTAAGCGTAAACCCCCTCATAGTGATGAGGAGGCTAATCAGCGATGAGAAAGATACAAACCATTTGTGGATACCCCTGGGACAAGACCCGGGGGCTAATGGCGATGTGGGTGGGATAAGAAATATGTAAGCGTAAACCCCCTCATAGTGATGAGGAGGCTAATCAGCGATAGGTAAAAGGTAAACCATATGGAAATATCCGGTTGCTTCCGCAACTCGGCTTCTATAAAAATCCGTGTTAATCTGTGTCTGGTTTATTTGCCGAGTAATTTTTTCTTCCGCAAAATATGATGGTAATGCTGGGCAAAGCGATGGGCCTCATCGCGAACATACTGCAGCAGTTTTCGCACGGGCGAACTGGCGGGCAGCTTAATCGGCGAATCCTTCCCGCTTACATACACAATCTCTTCTTTTTTGGCAATTGACATAAGCAATGGCACTTCGACTTCTAATTGCTCAAACGCTTTTTCGGCGGCGCTGAGCTGGCCTTTGCCGCCGTCTATCAGTACAACGTCCGGCCAAAGCTCTCTTGCCTCGGCGGCATTGCGGTATCGCCTTAGCAGAACCTCTTTGATACAGGCGCAGTCGTCTATCCCCGATACCGTTTTGATTTTGTATCTGCGATAGCCGGCTTTGAAGGGTTTGCCGTCAATGAATCTCACTAAGCTACCGACCGTTTCGGAGCCGTTGATGTGCGCGATGTCGAACCCCTCAATAATTCTGAGTGGCGAGTCGGTCTTTAAAATTTTGCCCAGTTTGTCCATAGCTTCGGCTGGGTCAGCGGCACTGGCAAAAACTTCCGGCTGTACATTTTCGCCAACACTTCCCCGTTCATCGAGCTTTTTAATTAGGCGGATTCTGTCGCGAATCATCGCCGCGGCCTCGTAATCGGTTGCTGTTGCGGCGGTTTCCATCTCCCGAGCAAGTTTTTTCAGGTATTTTGAGCGTTTTGAGCTGAGAAATTTAACGAGGTCGTTAATCAGCTTCTTATAATCGGCTTTTGTTATCCTGTTTGCACACGGGGCGGTGCATTGTTTGATGCTGTAAAGCAAACACGGCCTGAAAAAACGCTTTTTGTCGTCCTTGTCGGATATTTCCAGTGAGCAGGTGCGGAATTTGAATATCTTCTGCAATACCGTTAATCCGGCCAGGAGGTCTTTTGCTGATGTGAAAGGCCCGAAAAGCCTACTCCTTTTTCGAGGTTTGCGGGTTATATAAATACCCGGAAAGTCCCCGGTGGTAATTTCCAGATATGGAAACGTCTTGTCATCAGTCATATCAGTATTGTAAGGCGGGCGAATGTCTTTTATCAGTCTTGCCTCGGTCAGCAGGGCATCGACTTCGCTTTTAGTTTCGAGGAAATCCACGCTGCGCACTTTCGTCAGCATTTCAGCAATGCCCGGCCCGCGCGAAGTGAGTATGTCGGCGGCTGGCTGGAAGTAGCTGCTGACCCGGTTGCGCAGATTTTTCGCTTTGCCGATGTATAGAACCGTACCAGCGGCGTCTTTCATAAAGTAAAGGCCGTACCCGGCAGGGAAGGCTCTTATCTCAGTCCGAAGACGCTCGAAAGCGTCCGATAATTCTTTTGGCTTCATAGGAGCGTATTCTAATGTTTTTCTCCGCTTGAGAGCAATATTTTTTATTCCGGCGTAAACAACAAACTCTTAAAATGAGAAAAAGCAGTATTGTTAGCCAACTGTTATATTTTTTTTTAACGCAGGTCTATAAACTACAAGGGTTAACAAAAATGAATGAATGAATTTTATTTTTTTTTCGATTTTACGATTGATTAAAAACCGTTTCAGAATTACTATGAATACAGGTGTTGGGCATCAACATATAGTAAATCAAGCTCGGTAAATCACAAGATGTGGTGTGGGCGTGTTATTTCAACAGGGATGTGTTTTAACGTAATCAGGGAGGTGTAATGAGTACTAACAACAGTTCTAAAGGGCCTATGGAATCAAGCAAAACATCATTTAAGAACTGGCAGAGTCCCGAAAGCGGTTCGCACAAGGGGCTTAAGATAGACCAGATTTTTTCCAGTTCGGACGTTCATCCGTTCGACGAAATTAAGTGGGAAAAGCGTCAGGCGAAAATAGCCGGCGATAATGGCGAAGTGATATTCGAGCAGAATGATGTTGAAGTGCCTGCTTCCTGGAGTCAACTAGCTACAAAAGTTGTCGTCAGCAAATACTTTTACGGCGATATTAGTACTGGCGAGCGGGAATTTTCCGTAAAGCAGCTTGTTCACAGGGTCTGCCGAACCATTGCTGACCGCGGCACCAAGGACGGGTATTTTGCCAGTGCCGAAGATGCAGAAAATTTTTACAAAGAGCTTTGCTGGCTTTGTGTTAATCAATATGGTGCGTTTAACTCGCCGGTATGGTTCAATGTCGGGCTGAAGGACGTTTACGACGTTAATGGCAGTGCTCATAACTGGCATTGGGACCAAAAGCAGGACAAAGCGGTTCCCTGCGAAAGCAGTTATGAGTATCCGCAGGCCTCGGCGTGCTTTATTCAGTCGGTCGAAGATACGATGGAAGACATTATGCGACTGGCAAAGAGCGAGGCGATGCTCTTCAAGCACGGCAGCGGAACAGGGACCGACCTTTCGACCCTTCGCAGCAGCCACGAAAAACTTGCCGGCGGCGGCAAGCCCTCCGGCCCGCTGAGTTTTATGCGCGTTTATGACCAGATTGCCGCGGTTGTCAAGTCCGGCGGCAAGACCCGCAGAGCGGCAAAGATGCAGTCGATGAAAATTTCGCATCCCGACATCAAAGAATTCATAACCTGCAAAACCGAAGAAGAGAAAAAAGCGCGTGCTTTGATTGCGGCTGGTTATGGCGGGCCTTTCAATAACGATGCTTACAGCAGTGTAATGTTTCAGAACGCTAACCTTTCGATACGAGTTACTGACGATTTTATGGAAGCGGTCGAAAAGGACGCTCCCTGGGAAACAACCGAGGTTACTTCGGGCAATCCTTCCATCGAGTATCAGGCCAACGAGTTGATGGATTTGATTTCCGAGGGTACGCGGTTCTGCGGCGACCCCGGTTTGCAGTATCATACCACTATAAATAAATGGCACACCTGTCCGAATGCGGCACCGATAAATGCTTCCAATCCGTGCAGCGAATATATGTTCATTGACAATTCGGCCTGCAACCTTGCATCGCTGAACCTGATGAAGTTTCGCAATGATGATGGTTCTTTTGATATCGATAGGCTCAAAGCCGCTGCCAGGTGCTATATTATCGCACAGGAAATACTGGTCGATAACGGCAGCTATCCGGACGGGCCGATTACTGAAAACAGTCACGACTATCGTCCTCTTGGGCTGGGCTATGCCAATCTCGGCTCTCTTATGATGAGTCTTGCCTTGCCTTACGATAGCGACGAAGCTCGCACGTGGGCATCGGCGATTTCTTCGCTGCTTACCGGCACGGCCTACACGGTTAGTGCTGATTTAGCTGCGATAAAAGGCCCGTTTAAAGGCTATCAGGAAAACGCAGAGCCAATGCTGGGCGTTATCAATATGCACCGCGACCATAGCAGAAATATCTCCGAGGTTTACTGTCCCGATTATCTGCTCAGCGCGGCAAAAGATGTTTGGGACGAGGCACTTGATGCGGGGACGAAAAATGGATACCGCAATGCTCAGGTAACCGTTCTTGCTCCGACTGGGACGATTGGCTTTATGATGGACTGCGATACGACCGGTGTTGAGCCGGACATTGCACTGGTCAAATACAAATTGCTCGCTGGCGGCGGGATGCTGAAAATTGTCAATAAGACCGTTCCGATGGCTCTTGAAAGGCTCGGCTATAATCCTGACGAAATCAAAGCCATTTGCGACCAGATAGATGTAGATGATACTATCGAGACCTGCAAGAAACTTAACGAATCGCATCTGCCGATTTTCGATTGTGCGTTCAAATCGCAGAAGGGTTCGCGAAGCATTCATTATATGGCGCATATCAAAATGATGGCGGCGGTTCAGCCGTACATCAGCGGGGCGATAAGCAAAACGATCAATATGCCAAAGGAAACTACCGCTGAAGAAATTAAGTCGGCGTATATGGAAAGCTGGAAGCTCGGTGTAAAGGCTGTGGCGGTTTATCGTGATGGCTCCAAAATGCTCCAGCCAGTACAGACCGATGAGCATCAGGATAGCTCTAAAGCTAAGAAGGAAGAAAAAGTAGCAACGGCGGTTGCTAAGCCTTATCGCAGGAGATTGGCCGAGACGCGTAACAGCTTAACGCATAAATTCTCGGTTGCAGGACACGAAGGTTATCTGACGGTGGGGCTGTATGAGGACGGCCAGCCTGGTGAATTATTTATCACTATGGCCAAGGAAGGCAGCACCGTCGGAGGTTTAATGGACGTTGTCGGGACGTGTGTTTCGATGTCATTGCAGTATGGCGTGCCTCTGATTACGCTGGTTGACAAGTTCCGTCACGCTCGTTTTGAGCCGGCGGGTATGACTTCCAACAAGAACATTCCGTTTGCCAAGAGTCTTATCGATTACATTTTCTGCTGGATGGGTTGTGAGTTTATTCCGGGTTATGCCGAGAAGAATACGCCCAATCGCGGCGGCTCACCTGCCGAGAACAAGACCACTACCACAGCAAAAAAGCTGGTAGAAAAAACTCAGGACCTTGCCAAGAAAATTGCCGAGGCTAAATCAACTCAGCTTAAACCTCAGATAAAGGCAATCGACCCGCCAGCCAAAAGCCCAAAGTCAAGGCTCAGCAATATCGCCGACAGGGCGGTGGCGGCTGTTAACACGGTTGTAACTTCCAGCGATGGCGCAGAGGCGAAGACGATGCAGCAGTTTAACGCACAATTTGAGCATTTTCAGGATGACGCTCCTGCGTGCGACATTTGCGGCTCGATAACGGTTCGTAACGGCAGTTGCTATAAATGCTTCAATTGCGGCAATTCGATGGGTTGCAGTTAATCAGTGAAAATTGAAGAATGAAGATTTATAATTTAGCCCCCTGCGGTGCAGAGGGTTAAATTTATTGTTTTGTTGACAAATTGATTCTTGTTTTATATACTAAAAGCCGTGAGTCCTACAATTTTTCGCATAGGCAATTATAGATTTTACTTTTTCTCAAGGGAAGAAGAGCGAGTTCATATCCATATTGTTTCGCCTGATGGTGAGGCAAAATTCTGGATAGAGCCAATAGTTGCATTAGCTAACTATACTGGTCTTTCAAAATTGCAGCTTGGCAGGCTGCAAAAAATGGTTGAGGAACACAAAAATGAAATTAAAAAAGCATGGCAAAAGCACTTCAAAGCCTGAGGTAACTAATATCTCTGAGCATGGTTTTTGGATATTACTTTCTGGTGCAGAGTATTTTTTACCATTTGATAAATTCCCCTGGTTCAAAGATGTCAGTATCGCTGAGATAACGAATGTTCAGTTACTGCACGGCAGTCATTTATATTGGGACGTACTTGATGTCGATTTGTCCTGCGATATTATTGAACATCCGGAAAAATATAAGCTGCTGGCAAACTGAAACGGTGAAAATTTCAGGGAATCTCTAAAAATTCAACCGGTGGGTTTTGTCCTGCCGGTATTATAATTTTATACCAACCTGTCGGGCAAGACCGGCAGGCTAATGTATTCTGTAAGATTATTTTCTGGTGAGTATCTCAACTAATTTTGGATGTGTTTTTTTATTTGCGGTAAGAATTTCGAACGATTCTTTGTTGTAGTTTTTCAAATCTACGGGGAAAATGTCCTTGCCATTCCAATCAGTAACAATCGCACCGGCAGATTGAGCCAAAAATGCGCCTGCGGCAATGTCCCAGATTTTCGGCTTTCTTGCTATCGTTGCGATAAACGAACCCTTTGCGACATAAGCCAATTGCAGGGCGGTTGTGCCGATAGACCTGCATCGCATCTTGCCCATCAACTGCGAAACCCAATCGGGGAAACCGTCGGCGAAAATGCTCTCGATTCCAACGCACTCAAACGGGCCGAAATCGCTGTCGCTCGTTTTTATTGCCCTGTCGTTAAATTGCACCGGCCCATCCTGAACAGCAGTAAACATCGAATCGGTCGAAGGCTCAAAGACAACTCCGACAACCGGCTGTCCCTTGTGCATAACAGCGATGCTGACGGCAAAGTTGAGAATGCCGCGTGCGAAATTGTTCGTCCCATCTATCGGGTCGATGACCCACCATATATCGCTATCATCGCGAGGAGGTTGTTTGAAAGTTGCGCCATCTTCGCCTTCCTCACCTATTATGCCGTGGTCGGGAAAGCTCTCTTTGATTTTGTCGATGATAATCTGCTGACACTTTGCGTCCGATTCGGTTACCAGCTCTACGCCGTTCTTGACCGATGCCTTTGTGTAGCTGATGTCTTCCATTGCCCGCTGGCCAGCAAGTCTTGCGGCAACAACAGCGGTTTCGAGCATTGCTGATAAATCTTTGTGTTCCATAGATTTCTCCACTTCATCCCGACAAATCTGGATTACGGTCGAAATGACAATTTTTTATTTTTTTCGCAAACATTTCGGCTACATACGCATCCGCAACCGACTGTATCAGATGGTAGCAGATTACCGGCAGCATCGCCAGCGGTAAATGGCTGAAAAAGCCGCTCCATATCACAAATGACAGCCCCAGTGTTTTTTGCGAAGCGGTTATCGTAAAAGCGCACACCGAGGGCGTATCGAATTTTAACAGTTTGCCAATCGAAAAATTCATCGCAAGTGCCGCAACGTGCAGTCCAAGTGCTATCGTCGCCGTGACGGTTAGCAGAGCGGTGTTTTCGGATATTTGTCCGGCCGAGCCTGCCACCGCGTTGAATATGATGAACAGGATTATTATTTTGCAGAAGGCTGAGAGTTTGGTTTTGTGCCGAGCGATTTTTTCCGTTGCTGACAGTCTGATTATCATCCCCAGTATTACCGGCAGGACGACCATTAAAAAGATTTTCAGCATTATTTTTCCCGCTGAAATGATTATGCCCTCACCTGCAGACAGCATAATTTTGAGTGTAAAAGGCACGGTGAAAACGGCCAGCGTATTTGTAGCGATATTTATCAGCAGGCTCATCGCAACATTGCCGCCGCCAGCCTTGGTAAGTACCGCAGCGGTCAGCATTGTTACAGGCACAACACTTAGCAGGCACAGCCCGGCAAAAAGCTGGCTCTGGTTAGATGCGAAAATTTTTGCCATCATAAATCCGAGTATCGGAAACAGTATAAGGCTCGATGTAACACCTGCGATAAGTGCTTTGGCATTATTTTTGCCGGCGAGTATGCTGGCGGTTTCCAGCTCGGCGCCCATTACGAAAAACGACAGAAAAATGCCCGCTGAGAGCAGGTGATAATCCCGGATTATTTTGCCCAGCCCAGACCAGTAAAAGCCAGCGGCAATCGTCAGAGCCATTGCGGAGAAGTACCAGTGTCTTGCTAAAAAATTTTTCAAAAAAACTCCAACGAAAACCATCATAAAAATACACTAAGTTGTGAATCACAACATTGGCCGATATTGTTCCACTTGACACGCTATCGACCACTGTTTAAGCTCTCATCATAATGGAAGATAGTGAAAAGTCAAATAGCGTTAAGTGGTTCTATCGCACCCCAAAGGGCGGGCGATTGGGGCATTTGGCAGTATTTTTGGTCGCTTTGGCGTTCTTTGCGGTTCTTTATATGGTCAAAGCCGACATTATAAATCCATCATCTTGTTCGGGTACTTGCGGCTTTAAACAACGCTACGATATTCCCTGCCCAACCTGCGGAATGACCACTGCGGCCAAGGCTTTTATGAGCGGCGAAATCGCCAGAGCTTTTTACATCCAGCCCGGCATCGCAATGTTCTGCTTATTAGTTGCTACGGTTGCTTTTTTCTCTTTACTAAGTGCTTGTTTGGGGGTAAACTTCTCATTCCTGCCTCCGGTGCGATTATGGCGTGGCGGGTACATTATTCTGGTTTTGTTTATCATTTTCGCCGCTGGCTGGGCCGTTACTCTGGCCAGGGCAATTGTCGATTTACCTTAGTAAGGAACTAATTGAAGATGGAAAATCGAAAATTTAATTTTCTCTTAACCGTTGTGGTTTTATCTGCGGTGGCGGCCTGTCTCGGCTGTGCGGTTGGAGTTATCGCTACCCCTCGTGAAAGCGAAGGCAGCAAGCCTGCCGAGTTTATGCTGGCAGATACAGATGGAGATATAGTAGTTTATGTTAGGCAGCCGGCTTGGCTCAGAACGCCTGTCGATACCAGGCTGTCGATGACAAAGGCGGTAAATGCTTCGCTCATCGCAAAAGCCAAGGTGAAAAGGCAGCGAATTACTACCTATGCAGAAATAGTTAAAAAGCGAAGGCTTCTGCCTGTTGCCGAGGCGCAGGACCCGTTGAAATTTGCCCTGGCAATCGAGGCCGAGTATTTGCTCGTTATCGACATTGACGATTTTGCTTTGAGTACATTTGCGGAGAAGGATTTTTATACGGGTGCTATGCAGGTTAGTGCTCGATTGTTCGACAGGGCGGGGACAAAGCTTTGGCCGGAATCTGAGGATAGTCGCAAGGCAGTTGTTCGCATCGAATCCGAAAAGGGTACTGTTAAATCGTCGGTTGACCAGCTCTCGGCGGCGGCGGCGCATTGTATAACCCGCTATCTATATGACTGCAATAACAGGAGGTTTAAGATTCCTCACGAGCAAAGAAAAGAAACGTATGTATGGTAGAATTTTTCATTGCCTTTACAATCGCAATGACAGGCGGTTCATAATGTCGTAGTAATAAACAAAAAAGTTATATGTATGATAGAATTTAAAAGAAAGAAGGAGCAGATTTAATGATTAAGATACTTGTCGCAGACAAACTTGCAACCGAAGGCGTTGACCTTCTTAATTCAATGGACGGTGTAGAAGCTGTTGTCAAAACCGGTATGACCGAAGATGAACTCGCCTCCGCTATCGGTGAATATGATGGCGTTATTCTAAGGAGCGCATCGAAAATTACCGCTAAGGTACTCGAAAACCACGGTAAGTTTAAAGCGGTTGCTCGTGCGGGCGTTGGCGTTGATAACATCGATATTCCCGCCTGTACCCGCAAGGGCGTTATCGTAATGAATACTCCCGGCGGCAACACGTTAAGTGCCGCAGAGCATACTTTAGCTCTGATGCTGGCGATGAGCAGGAATGTTGTTCCTGCCTGCAACAGTCTAAAGGCTGGTGCGTGGGACAGAAAAAAGTATATGGGCAACCAGCTTAACAGCAAGGTTCTCGGCCTAATAGGTCTTGGCAGAATCGGGTTGGCTGTGGCTAAGATGGCTCTCGGTTTTAATATGAAAGTTATAGGCTTCGACCCGCTGGCAGCACCTGCCGAGGCGGCAAAGCTTGGGATTGAAGTTACCGACGATTTGGAAAAGATATACAAAGAGGCTGATTACCTTTCGCTGCACGTTCCGAAAAACGAGAAGACTCTTAATATGATTAACGCGGCTCAGCTTAAGATGATGAAGCCCGGTATGCGTATTGTTAACTGCGCTCGCGGCGGAATTATCAACGAAGACGCGCTTTACGATGCACTCAGAGATAACGTAATTGCCGGTGCGGGCATTGACGTTTTCCCTGAAGAGCCGCCCAAGAACAATCGTTTTTCAGAGCTTGATAACTGCGTCGTAACTCCGCACCTTGGTGCAAGCACCGAAGAGGCTCAAATCGAAGTAGCTGTTGAGGCGGCTCAGATTGTTGTTGATGCGATAAAGGGCGGCCCCATCTGCAATTCACTTAACGCACCTGCCTCCGGTGGAAGCACCCCTGCAATAGTAACAAATTATGCCGAGCTTGCCAAACGCGTGGGTGTTCTGATGAGCAGTCTTTCGACCGGCCAGATCAAAGAAGTTCAGGTTCAGTATCGCGGCGAAATAGCTGAGCTTGATTTGGCGATGGCGACGACTTCGTTCCAGATAGGCCTTCTTCAGAGACATTTTGAAGAGCCGATAAATATGGTGAACGCCAGCGTTATGGCCAGGGTAAGAGGCATAAGTGTCGATGAGACAAAAAACACCGAGTCAAAAGATGTTGCCTCGAGTTTCAGTGCCAAGGTTGTTACCGCTGAGGCGACCCATACGATTACCGGCACGGTATTTGGCGAGAACATTATGCGTGTAATCGAAATTGACGGCTTTGATGTCGAGATGACTCCTTCAGATACAGTTATGATTATCTATAACGATGACAAGCCTGGCGTTATCGGTGCAGTCGGTACGGTTTGCGGCAGGCACGGTGTAAATATCCAGACTATGGGTGTTGGCCAAAAGGCCGCTGAGAGCAAAGCTATACTGGCCGTAAGTCTCGATGCTGTTCCTAACGAAGATATGATGAAAGAGATAAGCTCTCTTGACTTTGTCAATGAAGTTCACGTTTGCAAACTTGAAGATTAGAAAAATAGTGTGTGTTAGCTGAAAGTCCCATAGGGACGGAAGTTTAATAGCCGTGGGCGTAAGCCCACGGTATAAGATATTTAAAATAACTAAAGCCCCTAAGGGGCGAAAGAACTTCGTTGAAAATGTCTTATACTAATTTAAATTATCATATTGTTTTTTCTACAAAAGGAAGAATACCGTTTCTTGATGAAAAAATCATAGAGAGACTTAGCCATTATATTGCAGGGATTGTAAAAAACAGTAAAGCAAAATTATATGCTGTAAATGGGCTAACTGACCATATGCATTTGGCTGTATCTCTTGCTCCTGATAGGTGTCTTTCAGATTTTATGCGGATATTGAAGACGAATTCATCTCGATGGATACATGAAACTTTTCCAGAATCAAAAACTTTTTTATGGCAAGATGGATATTCAGCTTTTACTGTTTCTTTTTCTGGGTTGGACAAAGTAATTGGATATATAAATAATCAGCACGAACACCATAAAAAATTGAGCTTTAATGAAGAATTGATTATTCTTTTGAAAAAGCATAATATAGAATTTGGTGTGGAGCATATTTAGGGTTTTCTTTCGCCCTTTCAGGGCTTTGTTTTGTGGTCGCTGTTTTCCGTGGGCTTACGCCCACGGCTATTAAACTTTCGTCCCTGCGGGACTGTTGGAATATGAGTTGATTTAATATTCCTTCGTAATTCTACGGGTTTACACCCGTAGATGAGAGTATCCGCTGAAGGCGGGCAGGCGTAACCTGACATAGGAAATGTTATGGGTGTGAACCCATAGAAATTTATTTTGTATGATAAATTATAAATGGAATTTTAAAATATATGTCTGTGAAAAAACGCAGAATAAGGGCGATAAAAAATGAAAGATAAAGACATACAATGGTTGCAGAGGTTTTCGAATTATGGCAAAGCTTTTGAGCAGCTTGAAGATGCGGTTAATCTTGCAAAACAGCGAGAACTTTCGGAGCTTGAACGGCAAGGCCTGATTCAAGGATTTGAATATACATATGAATTGGCGTGGAATACGATAAAAGATTTTTATGAAAATCAGGGCGAAATGGGAATACAGGATTCTCGTGATGCTATTAGAATGGCGTTTAAGCGAGGACTAATTAGCGATGGTGATAGCTGGATGGCAATGATAAAAAGCAGAACACTGGCATCCCACACATACGATGAGAAAAGCGTAAAAGCGGTAGTTGACGACATAATAAATTGCTATTACGATGAGTTTATGAAGCTCAAAAAAACATTAGGACAGTTGAAAGAACAGGATTGAGCAATGTTGTACGGACTAAAAGACGACACGATAGAAAAAATCAAAAGCGTCTTTGTCAAATACTACCAGGTGAATAAAGTTGTGCTTTATGGTTCGCGTGCCAAGGGTAATTATAAAACAGGTTCGGATGTTGACTTGACTTTATATGGCGATGCTCTTGATTTGTCTATTGTCAGCAAGATTAGTAACGATATTGACGATTTGCTGTTGCCATATACTTTTGATATTTCTATCTTTGAACAAATAGTAGATTGCGATATCATTGAGCATATCAATCGTGTTGGAATTGTTTTTTATGAAACGAATGGGGTTTGAATTGTTATGGCGGTAAAAAAAACGCGCAACAAAAAACAGATGACTCTGGGTTTTGACGAACCGTCCGATGCCCCTGTCAAAATCAAAAAGGCAACAGAACAGTGCCGGGTTCCGGATGTTTCTAAGAAAAATAGAAAGTCATCGTCTAAAAAATCTGCCGCTGCAACTGCTGAGTCAATGGCTGCCAAGCAGAGGGATATAAGTGTCAGCGAATTTTTTGCCAAGAACCGGCATCTGCTCGGGTTTGACAATCCCCGCAAATCGCTTTTGACAGCGGTCAAAGAAGCTGTTGATAATTCGCTTGACGCGTGTGAAGAGGCCCACATTCTGCCGGACATTACCATTACAATAGAGCAGCTTACGGACAAAAAGTTTACTCTGATGGTAAGGGATAACGGCCCGGGTATTGTCAAGGCTCAGATTCCCAACGTTTTCGCCAAACTGCTTTACGGCAGTAAATTTCACAGCTTAAAGATGAGTCGCGGCCAGCAGGGTATCGGCATATCCGCGGCTGGTATGTACGGCCTGATTACTACTGGCGAACCAGTTCAGATTATATCGAGAACGTCAAAGAAAAAGCCCGCCCATCACTATCACGTGCAGATAGATACCGCTAAGAACAAGCCGGAAGTAGTACTTGATGAGGATTGCAAATTTGAACTGTCCACTGGCACTCAGGTCATTATCACTCTTGAGGGGAAATATCTCAAGGGCAAGCAGTCGGTTGATGAATATATTATGCAGACGGCGATGGCCAATCCTCATTCGACGATTATTTACACTTCGCCTGATGGCACGGTTTACGATTACCAGCGGCAGACGAAAAAACATCCGTTTATTCCTGTCGAAATCAAGCCGCACCCTTACGGCGTTGAGCTTGGCCTGCTCTGCAAGATGGCGAAGGAGAGCGCTGCCAAAAATTTATCATCATTTTTGTGCAATGACTTTTCGCGGGTGAGTCCAAAGCTTGCCTCTGAAATCTGCAAAAAGGCAAAGCTCAGCAAGACGATGCGTCTTTCCGGCGTAACGATAAAGGCTGGCGAAGCTCTTTACAATGCGATAAACGAAACCAAAATTATGGCTCCGCCTGTAAACTGTATTGGCCCGATAGGCGAAGATGAGCTGGAAAAGGGTCTTCACAGAGTTGTTGACGCGGAGTTTTACTCGGCCTGTTCAAGAAGGCCGGCAGTATATCGCGGGAATCCGTTTCTTATTGAGGCGGTTTTGGCCTACGGTTTCAAATTTGACAGCCCCGGCAAAAATGGGGATAGCGAAAAAGAAAACCAGCCGACAATGCAGCTCAAACGGCTGGCAAATCGTGTGCCTCTGTTGTACCAGCAGGGGGCTTGTGCAATTCACAAAGCTGTAACTGAGATAAATTGGCGCAATTATAATCTTTCGCAGCCGAGAGGCTCACTGCCTGTTGGCCCGCTACTTCTTACCGTTCATATCGCATCGGTATGGGTACCGTTTACATCTGAAAGCAAAGAGGCCATCGCTCATTATCCTGAAATCATCAAGGAGATTAAGCTCGCTGTTCAGGAGTGCGGCCGAAAACTTGGTATGCATGTCAGAAGGCAAAAGCGTATAAAACAGGAGTTGGCCAAGAGGGGCTACATCGAGACGTATCTGCCTTATATCGGCGAGGCTCTTCAGGAAATACTCAGCCTTAAGGACTCTCAGGTGAATACGGTTGTTGACAAGCTCAAAGATGTACTCGAAAAAACTCGAAAAATGTAGAGGTTGAAATAACAGAAAAGAATCTGGAAAGATATTTATATAGCCTCGTAGAGGCGGAGTCTTTGTAGAAATAAAAAGGATAAAAATGACCGAAGAACTCATAATCAGTATCAGCGGAATGCGCGGTATCATCGGTGAGAATCTTAACGCCTCAATCGCTGCTGAATACGGCTGCGGGTTTGGCTCGTTTTTAAAGTCTGCTGGCGAAAGTTCGCAAGACTCGCAAAGAATTTCTGTCGCTCTGGGCAGAGACAGCAGGCCTTCAGGGCAGATGATGGCCTCGGCAATTTCTGCGGGATTGAGCAGCGTCGGGGTAGATGTGATTGACCTCGGTATCGTAACGACACCGACGGTCGGAATAGTTTTGCGACATTTAGGCTGTGCCGGCGGAGTGGTAATAACCGCTTCGCACAATCCGATAGAATTTAACGGTATAAAACTGTTGCTGGCCGATGGCATCGCTCCGTCTGCTGCCAAGGCAGAGCAGATAAAGAAAATTTACTTCGACAAAAATTTCGCGCCCGTTGGCTCTGTTGATTGCGGAACGATAACTGCATATCAGAACCCCGACGCGGTACATCTGGAAAAGGTTCTCGCCTGCGTTGACGCAGAAGCGATTGCGAAATGCAAATTCAAAGTTGTTCTCGATAGTGTAAACGGTGCGGGTGCTCGGCCGGCGATTAGTTTGCTAACGGCTCTGGGCTGTGAGATTATTGCAATTAATCCTGAACCTACCGGTCTGTTTGCTCATACCCCTGAACCCACAGCAGAAAATCTTACCGGTCTTTGCCAGGAGGTGCTTTCAGCTTCTGCCGATGTCGGTTTTGCTCAGGACCCCGATGCGGACAGACTCGCTATCGTTGATGGCGACGGCAAATATATTGGCGAGGAATACACACTCGCTTTGGCTGCGAAATACATTTTTTCGCATAGCAAAGGAACAGCCGCCGCCAATCTTTCAACCTCCCGAATGCTCGACGACATCGTATCTGACGCAGGTTGCACTGTTTTGCGTACCGCTGTCGGCGAGGCAAATGTGGCTGAGGCGATGGTGAAAAATAATTGTGTAATAGGCGGCGAAGGTAATGGCGGGCTGATTGATTTAAGGGTCGGCCCCGTAAGAGACAGTCTTATCGCGATGGCGATAGTACTGCAGCTTGCCTGTGAAACGGGTAAAACAATCGCTCAGTTAGTCGCTGACATTGAGCCTTACGAAATGAGCAAAGAAAAATTTGCTGCCGGCCCCGCCCAGGCATCGGAAATTATAGATTTAGCTAAAGAGGCATTCAGTGATGCGGAGGTTAACACGATAGATGGCTGCCGAATCGATTTTGATTCCGGCTGGATTCACCTTCGTACAAGCAATACCGAGCCCGTTATGCGACTGATAAGCGAATTCAAAAAAGGCTCACAGTGGCAAAGCTATATCGATACAGTCAAAGAGATATGTAAAAAAGTAATTGGTTAATTTTTTTATGAACCCGCAGAAAAATAACAATGCCGCAGGGCAGATTCGCAGGGTGACTATAATCGGCCTAACGATAAATGTCTTGCTTTCGATATTGAAAGTTACTACCGGCGTTCTGTTTAGCTCGATGGCTCTGATTGCTGATGGGTTGCACTCGCTTTCTGATATGGTTACCGATTTTGCGGTTATTATAGGCGCAAAGTTTGGTGCGAAAGAGCCAGACATTAATCATCCTTACGGGCACGGCTGGGCAGAAACTTTTTCGGCAGTTTTTGTTGCCGCAATTCTTGCTGCGGTAGGCGGGTTGATGGTTTATCGCTCTTTAAGGAGTATTGGCGATGAATGTGTTTCCAATATCGGTATCCCGGTTTTTTTGATAGCGATTTTTTCTGTTATCGCTAAGGAATTTTCCTATCAAATAACAAAAAAAGTAGCTTTGAAACTTTCCAGCACGATGCTCTATGCTAACGCTTGGCATCATCGCAGCGATGCAGTTAGTTCAATCGCGGTTGCGATAGGTGCGATTGCTTCGCTTTTTGGTTTCAAATATGCCGACCAGATTGCCGCTATCGTTGTTGGTGTTATGATAGTTATAGTTGCGATTAAAATTCTGGGGGACTGTCTTGGACAGTTAACCGAACGTTCTGCAGGCGAGGCAACAGAAAAACAGATTGCTGATATAATCGCTTCGCAGCCGGATATTCGTACTTGGCATAAGCTGCGAACCAGAACGGTAGGCAGAGAATTATTTATGGATTTACATATTATGGTTGCCTCGGATTTGTCAATCACCCAGGCTCACCATATTTCTGATTTGCTCGAAAAGGCCATTCATAGCCAGTTCGTCAGGCCTGTGAATATCACAGTCCATATCGAGCCGGATATCGGGCAGTAGTAGCCAACAGTTTTATGATAAGTGTGCGTAAAGATGATTCAATTTATACTTGGCAAAAGCGGCACCGGAAAAACAGCTCTGTGTACTGGCGATATTATTACAGAGCTGGCCAAAGACCGTAGTGCTGCAACTGAGAGTCTTATCTACCTTTTGCCGGAGCAGGCGACCTATCAGGCCGAGCGGGCGATTCTCAATGACGGACGAATAAGCGGGTACAGCCGCCTAAGTGTTCTGTCTTTCCAAAGGCTTGCATTTTTGCTTAGCGGCAAAAATCTTACCGGCCAGTCTCTCACCCCCTCAGCCAGGCAGATGATTATCAGTCGTATCCTGCTCGAAAATTCTGATAAGCTCAAGCTCTTCGGCGCATCAAGCCAAAAGGCTGGTACTGTTTCAGCAATCGCCAAAACGATTACCGAGCTTCAGCATTACAGCAAGAGTCCTCAGGACGTTGCCTTGCTTATTGAAAAACTCTCAGCGGATTCTTCAGCAGAGGTATCAAGGCTAAAATTTGCCGATATAAATCTTATTTATTCTGAATATCTTAAGTTTGTCGAAGGCGTTTATATAGACCACGACAACCAGCTCAACATTGCCCGTCAGGCCGTTGCTTCTGCTGATTTTCTCAAGGGTGCGTTGTTATGGGTTGACGGCTTTTCCGGCTTTACCACTTCCGAGCTTCGTATGCTCTCGGCACTTTTCAGGGTTTCGTCCCGTTGCCGAATAGCCCTTTGTCTCGCTCCTGAAAAAATCAATATCGATTACCCGGATGCTGACGAGTTAGATGTTACGAGTCTATTCGCTCCGACCGAACGCACATACGCTGAGCTGGTCTCGACGGCCAGAGCGGACAAGGTTGTGATTGAAAAACCGATAATTTTGAATAAGGTTTTCAGATTTGAAAAAGCCCCTGCGATTGGCCATATAGAGAAAAATATCTTTTCGCAGGCCGTTTTTACTAAACTGGATTCGCACGAATTTCTCGACATAACTGCCGCCGCCAAGCCCCGCGGCGAAATTGAGTACGTTGCCAGCCGGATTTGCAAGCTGATGCGAGAAAAAAATTATCGCTGGCGTGACATTGCGGTAGTTGCCTCAGACATAGAGGCCTATAAACATTACATAAATGCGGTCTTTGGCGATTATGACATCCCATTTTTCCTCGACACAAGACGCAACCTGCAGCAGTATCCAGCGGTTGAATTGATAACATCGGCCTTAAAGATAGTCTCGGGTAATTTCACCAACGCTGATATTTTCAGCTATCTAAAAAGCGACCTTGTTCCGATAAGCAGAGCTGATGTGGACCTGCTGGAAAATTACTGTCTTGCTTTCGGCATCTTGCAGACCGATTGGCTCAGCAGCTCGAAATGGAAATTTGCTGCCTTTGGCGATACGGATTTCGACCAGTCAAAAATCAATGCCATTCGTTGCAATGCCTGCGATGAGTTGCTTACGTTCCGGGCATCTCTCGAGTCCAATTCTAAAATGCTCGCCGCCGATTTTGCCCGTGCGATGCTGAATTTCGTTGAAAGGCTCAAGGTGTTCGATACTCTCAGGCAGTGGATAGCTGCCGCACACGAGCGCAGCGATAGCGAGCAGGCTCAGGCTCACCAGCAGTTTATAGGACATTTTACAGCCATCATTGCTGAGTTCGTCGGCATATTTGGTGATTTATCGATGACTCTCGACCAGTGGGCCTCGATAATATCGACGGCACTTTCGCAGATTACTCTGGCACTGATACCGCCTTGCCTCGACCAGGTACTGGTAGGTTCGATAGAGCGCAGTCGGCACCCGGATTTGAAAGCCGTTTTTTTAATAGGTGCCAGCCAAAAACTTTTCCCTGCTTCTGTTTCATACGACAGCATACTTAGCCAGGCCGATAGGCTTGCCACCGAGTCGCTTGATTTTCAACTCTCCGATACCGCCTGCCGCAAGCTCGTTGACCGCCGTTACCTCGCCTACATAGCTTTTACCCGCTCCAGCGAATACCTTTCTGTTACTTATCCTCTAACCAATGAAAAGGGTTCGTTGGTTCAGCCCAGCGATTTTCTTGCCGACTTGAAATCGCTCTTTGCGGATTTTAAGGAGAATACATATTACGGCCGCAGCTCTGACGACAAAATTTATTGCCGTAAAGCTCTCGTCGAAACGCTCTGCGGGAGCCTCGGTAAAGATGCCTCCGAATCTGGCAGCGAAGATTATCAGTTGCTGCTTGCACAGATGGCGAATGACAAACAACTAAGCTCTCTTGCATCGTTTGTAACAAAGTGCTGCGATTACGACAATACCGCCAAACTCGACAGGGGTTTTGCCGAAAAATTACTGGGCAATACTTACAATGCCAGCGCTACAAAGCTCGATACTTTTGCTGCCTGTCCCTATAAGCATTTCGCAGGCCACATTCTCAAGC
The DNA here is from genome assembly GCA_021108375.1 of Anaerohalosphaeraceae bacterium. Taxonomy (GTDB): domain Bacteria; phylum Planctomycetota; class Phycisphaerae; order Sedimentisphaerales; family UBA12454; genus JAIORA01. Next base: position 35,169 of record JAIORA010000044.1, on the reverse strand, counting down.
TCCGGCCTCGGCGACTGTTTGATTTGAAGCCTCTCGATTTAGGCCAGTTTTATCACGGCTGCCTTGAGAGACTTTTCGTATCACTAAAGCAGAACAAGCAAAGTTTTTCGAGTTGTTCGGACGAGGAAATTATCGAACTGCTCGAAAAAGCTATAGAATTGCTAAAGCAGGAGGATTCTTTTCTGAAATCTTTTGTTGAACGCTCGATACACAACCGCAGCATTGTCGAAGCTGCCTCAAAAACGTTGTGTTCAGCGGTTATTGAGATTGCCGCTGTTGCCCGGGCAGGCTCTTTTGAGCAGGCTGCCGGCGAATTGGCTTTTGGCAGAGGTTCTCAATTGCTCGCTTATTCGGTTGAGATTTCCGGCGGACGAAAAATGCTGATTCACGGCAAAATCGACCGCGTTGACATCGCCGCGATTGATGGCAAAAATTACGCACTCATTTTTGATTACAAAACAAGCGAAAAAAGGTTTAGCTATTCAATGCTTTCTGCGGGTCTATCGATGCAGCTTTTGGTTTACTGCCTTGCGTTGCGGGGCAATAGCGTTGAAGGTTTTGAAAACATTTATCCCGCTGGTGCGTTTTATCTTCCGATTCAACATATCCCCCAGCTCGTAAATCTATCCAAGCCGACCGGCGAAAAAATCGTTCGCAAGCCAAAGGGTTTTTTCGATGGCGATATTTACAAATTGCTTGACAATAATATCGAATCCGGAAATTCGCAGTTCTACAGTTTCTTTGTTTCCAAGAAAGATACCCAGCCATACGGCCATTACGAAACCCGTTCAGTCTTAAAGCCCGACGATTTTGAAAGTATTTTTGTGCTGGCCGAATCGAAAATAAAGTCCATTGCTGAACAGATTTTTTCCGGAAACATTTCCGCCCGGCCATATCGCCATTCCAGCCAGTCGCCTTGCGGCTATTGCGATTACAAATCGCTCTGCCGATTCGACTGGCAGATAAACCAGTATAGAGATATACCCTCGGTAAAAAAATCAACGTTGTTGTCGGAGCAAAAACAAGGTGAGTAGTAAGAAGATAAAATGGACTCAATCTCAGGCCGCGGCAGTCGATACATCCGCACCGGATATAACCGTTACAGCCTCGGCTGGTACCGGCAAAACTACGGTTTTAAGCAGCCGATGCGTTCGCGTCATTTCTGAGCCTTCACTGTGCAAAGACGTTTCAGAAATACTCGTACTCACTTTTACCGATGCCTCTGCTGGCGAGATGGCTTCGAGAATATCAGCTCGTCTCAAAGATTCTTTGGCCGTTCGCGAAAATTCGCATATAAGGCGGCAATTTCTAATGTTTGATTCCGCTGATGTCAGCACGATACACTCATTTTGTAAACGCACAATAACAGAACATTTTTATCGCCTCGGCATTGACCCCGCTTTCAGGTTGCTTGACGATGACGAGCAAAAGCTCATCAAATCCGAAGTTCTCGGCCAGGTAATAGAAGCTGCCTGGGCTGAAGATGCCCTTGCCGAGTCGATGAAAAAACTTTTTGCTGGCCGAGCAATCACAAAAGGGAAAAACAGCTTTCTCAATACTATCATAACCATAAGCGATTTTTTGGATACAACTGTTCTCCGGCACAATTTTTACAACCGCGCTGCCGCCTTAGCGGATTCAAGCGTTTTCACTTTGGATATGCTCACCGCCTTTTTGCGTAAAAAGTTTTCGCAGATAGATTCAATGCTGACTCACTGCCTGCAGCTCGACAGCCGTCTTGCTGACGGATACTGGCAGGGTATAATCCGGCAATTCCGGCTTGGTCCTGTAACCGGTGCCGCTTCTGCTTTGGAAAAAGGCGATTTACGAAAGTGCATAATGATTATAAGGCAATCAGAGGCTCCGACTCTCAGGGGCAGTCCTGATGGCTTTGACAAAGAGTCCGTAAAAGTTGTAAAATCTCTGGTCGGCGATGCTATCGGCGAGTTCGAATCGCTTGCCGATTTCCCCGGAATCAATCCCGCCTACGACAGCGTTGTAGCACCGCATTTGCCCATCCAGATAAAAACATTGATTGAGCTTGTCAAGCGGTTTGACCGTGCTTACAGTTCAACGAAATCTCAGCTGGGCTGCCTCGATTTTTCCGACCTTGAACACAAAATGCTCCAACTGCTCTGCGACAGCGATGATTTTGCCGCGGCAGGCCCATCGGATGTTGCCTTACAGATGCGCAGCCGATACAAGTACATTTTCGTTGACGAGTATCAGGACATTAATCCTGTTCAGCAGAGAATAATCGACCTGGTAAGTTCGCAGAACAATATTTTTGTTGTCGGCGATGTTAAGCAGAGCATTTATGCTTTCAGAGGCGCAGACTGCGAGCTGTTTGTTCAGCGTTTGCGGCAGAGTCAATCGAATGGCGAAAAAATCCGTCTTGACCTCAACGAAAATTTCCGTTCGCAGCCCGGCATACTCAATTTTGTAAACAGTATTTTTGCTCGCATAATGACCTCCGAAATTGCCTCGGTAGATTACGATGACCGCGTTGCTTTAAAATCCGGAACCGATTCACAAAATTCTGCCTCGTATCCTCCCGTTGAATTACTTTTTATTGACGACAAGGAGTCCGAAGTTTCTGACGATGATTCCAAGGGCCGATCTGTTTCGACTTCTGCTTCGCGTATTAATCGCGGCAAACTTATTGCCCGCCGAATAAAGCAGCTTGTTAGCGATAAGAGTTTTACGGTTCGTGATAAAGCAACCGGTCTCCAGCGGCCTGTCGAATACCGCGATTTCGCCATTTTGATGCGTTCAATTTCTAACCGTGCAAACGATTACGTTCAGGTCTTCGCCGCTGAGGGCGTTCCTGTAACCAGCGCAAGTTCAGTCGGATATTTCGAGACGACCGAAATCAGCGATATTCTTTCTCTGCTGCGAATCATTGATAATCCACAACAGGACATCCCGTTAGCTGCGGCGATGAAGTGTCCGATTTTTGATTTTAGCCAAACCGAATTGGCAACCATAAAGGCCGGCAAAGATACAAACCTTTTTAACGGTCTTGTAGATTACGCTTCAACCGGCCAGGATAGCAGTCTCGCGGAAAAGACAAAAGCGTTTCTGTCCCGGCTCGACCAATGGCGTTCGCTGGCCAGAGGGGGTTCGCTCAGTGACCTTATATGGCAGATTTACCGCCACAGCGATTACCTTGCAATTGTCTCGGCTCTGCCGGGCGGCAACCAACGCCGGGCCAATCTTTTAAAGTTGCATCAAAGGGCAATTCAGTTTGAAGGTTTCGCGACCAGTTCTCAAACGATTTCGCTTGCTCGTTTTGTCGATTTTCTTGAGAAGCTTCTTGCTCAGGGCGGCGACTGGTCTCCTGCCGAGCCGGACAGTTCTGCTGACAACGCGGTAAAAATAATGTCGATACACAAAAGCAAGGGTCTGGAATTTCCGGTTGTCATCATGGCGGAATTGAACGCTGGCTTTAATCTCAAAAGTAAAAACGCTCAGTGTCTGATGGATAGTGAGAACGCGCTCGGCCTCCAAATTTTTTCGCCGGATTTATCTGCCAGATTTGCATCGGTCGGCTGGAATATAATAAGCCAGCGTATAGTCGATACGAACCTTGCCGAAGAGATGCGAATTCTCTATGTCGCGATGACACGCGCCTGCGATTTACTCATTCTGAGCGGCTCTTTCGATTCCGGCAAATACACTCACAAGGTTGCGTCCGCGGCGATTTGTTCAAAAGGCCCTCTGCCCGCCTGGCTTCTTCGCAAAGGTTCCTGCCATCTCGACTGGATATTGTATGCCCTTGCCGGTGACAGAAAAATTGCGAATTTTTTATCTCTGCCGGCAGATTTCGAGAAAAGCGATAACGATTATTTCTCTCTGAACCTTGTTAACTCTGATGACGTGGATTCTTTTGGGCAATCTGATATGATTGCTGCTGAGACCGTTGTCAAGTCGCACAGCCAACTGTTGCTGGAGAATATCAAAGCCGATATTGATTTTGATTATCCTTCCGCCTCCGCTTCACGGATACCTGCCAAAGAGTCCGTCAGCAGTCTTTCGCATTATGGCGATGAATTCCAGGTTTTCGATTACGCCGATTCCTTCGCGGTTAAAGGCTTGGCTGAAAACCTCCCCAACCCAGCCGTTGTGGGCAGTGCTTACCATCTTCTGATTCAAAAAATGGACATATCCATTCGCCCCGATATTGAGTCCATCGAAAAGACCAGGCTCGAGCTTGTCGAATCCGGAGCGATACTTTCCGATGTTGCTGGCGAAATTGATTCAGCTCTGGTCGAAAAATTTTTCGCATCCGAAACAGGCTCTATGGTTTGCGACTCCGCCAATAAAGTCCATCGTGAATGGCCGTTCACAGTTGGAATTGGTGCCAGCCACATTTTTCCTGACAAGAAAGTTGCCGACGATGAGAAAATCATTGTTCAGGGAATAATCGATATGCTCATAGAGACCAGCGACGGGCTTGTTATTGTTGATTTTAAAACTGACCGGGTTTCTGGCAATTCCGCAATGCAAAGGGCTGAGAATTACAAGAGCCAGATGTCATATTACTGCAGGGCAGCATCTGAAATTCTGAATCAAAAAATCTCAGCGGCCTTTTTATATTTCCTCAGACCATCGGTATCAGTGGATTTATCAGAAATTGTTTAGCACTCGAAATTATTTTTTCTTTTCAGGCACTTCCAAAGCGAGTTCAGCCATAACTTTTTGTATATCCTGCCATACTTTCAGCCGGCTTTCCTGCGAATAGTTTCTCAGCAGATATGATGGATGGTATGTTGGCATTAGTTTTATTGGCGGCAGCGAATCATCGAAATAGAAATCGTGAAACTTGCCTCTCAGCCGTCCGATAGCTTTATCGGTTTTGAGCAGAGTTTTTGCCGCGTGCGCTCCAAGAGCGACGATAACTTGCGGCCGTATCAAATCGAGCTGTCTTTTCAAAAAGCCTATACAGCTTGCTATTTCGTCCGGTTTTGGGTCGCGGTTTCCGGGCGGACGGCATTTGATAACGTTGCAGATATAAATATCTTCCCGCCGCAAACCCATCGCGCCTATTATATCGCTGAGCAGTTTCCCACTCCTGCCGACAAAAGGCAGTCCGCATTTATCCTCATCGGCCCCCGGTGCTTCGCCGACAAAAACCACTCTCGCTGCCGAATCACCCTCACCCGGCACGGTGTTGGCCCGTGATTCCCAAAGCGAACATTCCTTGCAGGCTTTGACTTCTTTGGCAATTTCTTCAAGGCTTTTTGCTGCATCTGCTTCAGCATTGCTTTTTTTCGCAAAGCCCGCCATAAACCCTTCAAGTTCTATGTGTTGTTTAGCTATTTTTCTGAAATCTATTGTATTGTCCATCCCCCGATTCTAATTGCCGCCGGTGCAGAACACAATCAAAAAAAGCCCCGCGATACGTATGCACCGCGAGGCTATTATCCATCCCAAAACTGTCATTTTTAACGCTCCCAATGCCATTAACATTACTTCTCAGACATTTTGGGATAACTTCTATAAAGTTTTGAGCGTTATGCTCTTTTTCGTCTATGATTCTTATACAAGGCCCTGGTCGAGCATTGCGTCAGCAATTTTGATAAAGCCGGCAATGTTTGCACCGACGATATAGTTGCCCTTTGAGCCGTATTTTTCTGCGGCATCGTTAATATCCTTAAAGATGTTAACCATAATGTTCTTCAGTTCCGCATCTGCTTTTTCGAATGACCAGGAAATTCTCTGGCTGTTCTGTGCCATTTCCAATCCCGATACAGCGACACCACCGGCGTTAGCGGCTTTGCCCGGCAGGAACGCTACATTCTTTTCAATCAGCAGTTCAGCAGCGTCTGGCGTGGTAGGCATATTTGCGCCTTCGCCAACGATTTTGCAGCCATTCTTGACAAGGAGCTTCGCGCCTTCAACATCAAGTTCGTTCTGTGTCGCGCAAGGCAGTGCGATGTCACATTTGATACCCCATATTCCAAGGCAGCCCTCTGTGTACTTAGCGCTCTTGTGGATGGATACGTATTCTTTAATTCTCTTACGCTCAACTTCTTTAATCTGTTTAACGGTATCGAGCTTAATTCCTTCCGGGTCATAGATAAAGCCATTGGAATCACTGACAGCAACGACTTTACCGCCGAGCTGCTGAATCTTTTCTGTTGCGTAGATAGCCACATTGCCAGAGCCGCTGACAACAACGGTTTTGCCTTTGAAGTCGCCGCCCTGAGCTTTAAGCAGTTCTTCAACGATATAGACAAGTCCGTATCCGGTAGCTTCGGTTCTTACTAAGCTGCCGCCCCAGTTAAGACCTTTGCCTGTGAGAACGCCGGTAAATTCATTGCGGATTCTCTTGTATTGGCCGAACATAAATCCGATTTCACGACCGCCAACTCCGATATCGCCTGCCGGAACATCTGTGTCCGGGCCGATATGTTTGCAAAGCTCGGTCATAAAACTCTGGCAGAACTTCATAACTTCGTTATCGCTTTTGCCTTTCGGGTCGAAATCAGTTCCGCCCTTTCCGCCGCCCATCATCAAACCGGTCAGCGAGTTTTTGAAAATCTGCTCAAAGCCGAGGAACTTGATAATGCCAAGGTAAACGCTCGGATGAAATCTCAAGCCGCCTTTGTATGGTCCAAGAGCACTGTTGAATTCAACTCTGAAACCGCGGTTAATTTGCGGAACACCTTTGTCATCGAGCCAAGGAACTCTGAACATAATCACGCGTTCCGGCTCTACAACTCTTTCGAGTATTTTGGCATCGGCGTATTCAGGACATTCTTCCAGCACTGGTGCAAGGCTGTCGAGTACTTCTTTGACGGCCTGATGAAATTCGTTTTCACCGGGGTTACGCTTAAGTACGAGTTCATAAACGCTTTTTGTTACTTCTTTTGCGGACATTTTGAGCCTCCATAGCAAAATATTAGTATTTTAGTTTGATTATTAATATAATTTGTGTTAATAGTAAGAGCTGGCAGTTGCAATGTTTATAAGCTCTTTTAATAATCAGGATACCCGTTATTTGCGTTAAAGCAAATTTTAAATGGTAATAAGTTGCATAAGCTCAGCTTATAATAGGGCAAAAACAGCCATTAGTATTGAGAATCCGAGAAATTCTTATCAGGGGACGATGAAATGATTCAGAACGAAAAGCTCAGTACCGGCCTTTCAGGCTTTGACGATGTAATAAAACAGGTTCTTCCCGGCGACAACATAATATGGCAGGTTGACAGCGTTGAGGATTTTCTGCCATTAGTAAAGCCTTACTGCGAAAATGCCATTGCCAGTGGTTGGGAGCTGGTCTATTTCCGATTCGCCAAACACGCCCCGTTCGTTACCGCCGCCGAGGGTGCTAATGTTATAGAGCTTGACCCTCAGCAAGGCTTTGAAACTTTTACTACAAAGGTTCACAGTGTCATTAACCAATTTGGACAAGGCCATTACTATCTTTTCGATTGCCTCAGTGAGTTGGCCTCTTCCTGGCGCAACGATAGAATGCTTGGCAACTTTTTTATGCAGGTTTGTCCCTATCTTTACTATGCTCAAACCGTTACGGCCTTTGCACTGCTGCGCAACTATCACTCCTTCCATGCGACAAGGCCCATACTTGACACTGCCCAGGTAATTTCCAACGTTTACCGCTATGATGGTAATACTTATGTCCAACCGATAAAGGTCGATGGCAGATATTCGCCGACGATGAATATGATACACCTCTGGGATGGCGACGATTTTACTCCGGTCTGTGACAGCGGTACGATAACCGAAATCCTCTCATCTGTTGGCGGCATAGAACTTGACGCTGCTTCTGAAAGGCCGGGCTTTTGGGCCAGAACTTTTCAGGAAGCGGAGAAAATATCAGAAGATTACAAACAGGGACTCTGCAAAAAAGAGAAGGTTGATGAGATGTTTAATCGGCTCGTCAGAATGATTATTTCCAGAGACGAGAAAATGCTCAGGCTGGCGATTCAATATCTTGCTCTCGATGATGTCATACGTATCAGGAAGCGAATGATTGGCACAGGCCTTATAGGAGGTAAAAGTGTCGGTATGCTTCTTGCGCGGGCGATTTTGGAAAAAACGGATTCAGGCCTGAAAAATCTTCTTGAGCCGCACGATTCATTCTTCATTGGCTCCGACGTTTTTTATACATATCTGGTAAAGAATAAAATCTGGTGGCTACGGCAAAAACAGCGTAACAACATCAATTTTCTTGACGGTGCTTCTGAAGGTCGTCAAAGAATTATGCAGGGCGAATTTCCGGATTATATCCAAAAACAATTTTCTGATGTACTCGACTATTACGGCCAAAGCCCAATCATCGTGCGCTCCAGTTCTATTTTGGAGGACAATTATGGAAACGCTTTTGCTGGTAAATACGAAAGTTACTTCTGCGCAAATCAGGGTACTCGCCAGCAGAGGCTAAACGAGTTTGTTACCGCGATAAAGAAAATTTACGCATCGAGTATGGGCGAAGACGCTCTCGTTTATCGTTCCAAGTGGGGACTTTTGGAAAAGGACGAGCCGATGGGCCTTTTAGTTCAGCGGGTTAGCGGTGCTCCGCACGGCAATTGTTTCTTTCCGCAGGCCGCTGGCGTTGCGCTGTCTTTCAATCCGTATGTCTGGACGGAAGACATCGATCCCAAAGCCGGAATGCTGAGACTCGTTTTCGGAATGGGTACCAGAGCTGTTGACCGCAACGACGACGATTATGCTCGTATAGTTTCGCTAAGCGACCCATCAAAACGTCCTGAGTCCAATATCGATGAAGCCAGAAAATACACTCAGCAAAAGGTTGACGCGGTTGACCTTGCCGCCGGCAAATTTGTTACTAAATCTTTCGTCGATATCGCAAAAGATTCCGACAGCAATCTAAGGCTCGATTTATTTGCATCACGCGACAGAGAAATGGAAAAGCGCGCCGCTCGGCTCGGCAGGAAAGAAATTTTCAGCTGGGCAATTACATTTGAAAAATTGCTTTCCAAAACCGACTTTCCTCAGCGAATGCGTTGGATTCTCGAAATCGTCCAGAAAATTTACGATTCGCCGGTAGATGTCGAGTTTGCTCTGAATTTTGTCAACGATTCGGAATATAAAATCAACATTTTGCAATGCCGTCCGCTTGAGCTTCGTGGTGGCGGAGAGATTGACGAAAAATCTATGGAGGTCAGCCAAAAGCATCGCATAATCGATGTTACTGGCCCGGTCATTGGCCAGAGTCGTCAGTTAGAGATTGACCAGATAATTTATGTTTCGCCCGATGAGTACCACAAACTCAAAATTGGCGATCGTTACGAGCTGGCCCGCATCATAGGCAGGTTAACCCACGTTAGCGACCGCGACGAAAAAAGGACAATGCTCATAGGGCCCGGCAGGTGGGGCACAAGTACTCCTTCGCTTGGTGTTCCCGTTTCGTATCCGGAGATAAACACCATCAGCGTCCTGGCAGAGATTGCGATTTTCAACAAGGAAATATCCGCCGAAGTTTCTCTCGGCACGCATTTTTTCAGCGACCTTATCGAAAACGACACTCTGTATCTTGGCATTCTGCCTAACAGGGACAACAATATCTGCAGAAATAATTTTTTTGAAAACAGCCCGAACGAATTAGCTAAAATTTTGCCGGACTTTAAGTTGTGGTCCAAAGTAATCCGTGTTATAGATTCAGCCAACCTGCAATCAGGCCATCAGCTTCATCTTCACGCCAACGCGATAGACCAGAATTTTATGCTCTACTTAAAATAACGATTTTTAAGGGCAGATAGTTTTTATGCAGATTGAGACATTAAGAATTTTTTGTAACCTTACCGAGCTGGGCAGTTTTTCACGCGCAGCCGAAAAGAATATGCTCAGCCAGTCCGCTGTTTCGCAGCAGCTTGCCCAGCTTGAGCGGGAATATAACTGCCAGCTCATCAATCGCCATCGAAAATCGTTTGGCCTTACTCCTGCTGGCGAACTTTTCTATAATACCTGCAAAGACATCATCAGCCGATACGAAAATTTTCAGTCTTCACTTATCGACCTGAAAAATTCTTCCAGAAAGAGAATCGCCCTCGCTGCAATTTACAGTATAGGTATGCATAGTCTTCAGTCTTACATAAAGAATTTTATGGCCGCTAACCCGGATATATACTTGGACGTTGAGTACTTAAGTGCTTCCGAAATTTATGAGCGTTTAATGCTTGGCAGAATTGATTTGGGCTTTGTTGCCTTGCCCCGCAACAATCCTGAAATACAGATCGTGCCATTCATTGATGAGCCGCTCGTTTTGGTCTGCTGTCCGCAAAACCCGCTTGCCCAAAAATCGAATGTTGATATAGACATTCTTCCCTACCATCGGTTTATTGCTTTTGCCGGCAATTTGCCCACTCGCAATTGGATAGACCAGCTTCTGATACGCTACAACATTGCGCTCAAGCCAGCTATGGAATTTGATAACATCGAGACAATAAAAAGGGTAGTGGAAATCGATAGCGGAATCAGTATAATGCCAATAACAGCGGTCAGGAATGAGCTGACCAGCGGCGCATTGGCAGCGGTTAGTTTTTCGAACGAAAAATTTATTCGCCCTACAGCTCTGCTGATTCGCAGGAATCGCGCAATGACCAAACACCTAAGGGCATTTGTTGAGATGATAGATAGTAGCAAGGCGGAAAAACAAAAATGAGCATTCACAATAAAATTCCAAATGGTTTGATAAGGGCTGTCATTTTCGACCTTGATGGCACGATTACCGAACCATTTTTGGACTTTGACGAAATCCGTCTCCAAATCGGTCTGCCCCCTGACAGCGGTCCATTGCTTGAGGCGATGGAATCAATGTCGCAGGCGCAAAGGCAAAAGGCAGAGGATGTTATTTACGAACACGAGAAGCTCGCTATCGCTCATTCCAGCCTTAACTTTGGTGCCGCCGAAACCCTCGACACTATTCGTAATGCCGGCATTTCTGTTGGCGTTCTGACTCGCAACACTCACTCAAACGCATCTGCCGTCGCCCAAAAGCACAGCCTCAGTTTCGACATTATTTTTGACCGCAATGCCGGCCCGCAAAAACCTGACCCTTTTGGCGTGAATTATCTTTGCAAACATTTCGGCATCCATCCCTCTGAGGCAATTGTTGTCGGCGATTACCTTTTCGATTTGCAGTCCGCCCGTGCCGCCGGTGCCATTGCGGTTTTAATACTCACCGGAAAAAATGAACAATTTACCAAATATGCCGATTATACTATTGACAAACTGCCCGATGTTCTTGGTATAATAGAGCAAAGAAATAAAGTTAAATGATACTTTAGCCAAGTGCTGGATGTAATTTGTCATTCCCGCGAAAGCGGGAATCCAGTCTTAAGAAAAATACTCACTAGGGGTGGTTTTTTGTTTCTTACATTTGGCTAAAATGTTACAAAGTTAGAAATAGGATAATGAAAAATGATTAAAAGAATTGCTTTTGTTTTGTTACTCACATTTTCGGCTTCTGCTTTTGCTGCTAATACTTCCGCACCAGATTGTGCCGATGTCAACCAGACCGCTCAGATATTAAATACGCTCAGTAAAAGCGTAAATTCTTTGCAGAGCCTTTCTGCAAAAGTTTCTTACAGTCATTCTCAGCCGATTTTTGAAACCGAAAGCATTCGTACCGGCAACATTTTCTATCAGTATGATGCCAACACCCCCAGGCTGAGAATAGATTTCAAAATTTTAATTCAGGACGGCCAAAAACAGAAGGGTTATCGCGAGGATTTTCTCTTTGATGGTGTTTGGCTTACCCGCATTGACAATCAAAGCAAAACCATTACCAAGCAGCAATTAACCGAACCTGAAAATCCGCTCGCTCCGTTTGACCTTGTAAGTCGATTTTTCCCTATTGTCGGTTTTACTGCGCCGGAAAAATTAAAATCGCATTTCGAGGTAAAATTTTTCCCATCGGTCGCCTCTAAAGCTCTCCTGCGTTTCCGGCTTCTGCCAAAGGTTGGTTCTCCATACAGCAGGGACTACAGGAGTGTCGAATTTATCGTTCCCAAAAAAATGTTAATGCCCGTTGAGTTTACTGCTGAAACAGTTTCTGGCGAGTTAATAAAAATCGTCTTTTCGAATATTAAAAAGAACAAAAAACTCAGTGCCTCGGCCTTCAAACAACCCACTGCTAAAAACTTTACCGAATCGATTAATCCTTTACGATAAGGCTTTTTTCTTTCTTTTCGTTATCTATTTCGTATAATGTAATCAGAGGCTAATGCTGAAATGAGTGCAACCAGCTCCATCTCGAAAAAGCAATTTGAGGCCATCGGCGATTCATTACTTGTCAGAGCACCGGCAAAAATAAATTTATCGTTATTGATAGCCGATAAAAGGCCGGATGGGTTTCACAATCTTGAGACCATAATGGCCAAGATTAATTTTTATGACGAACTCACTTTTACTCCCTCTTCTACTGACGGCATTGAACTCATTTGCACAGGCCCTCACTGGGCACCATCTGGCAGCGACAATCTCATTTATAGAGCCGCAGAGTTGTTTTTTGAAAAGACAGGCAAAACTGCGAAAATCAAAATCATTCTCAACAAGAACATTCCCGCCGCTTCCGGCCTTGGCGGAGCGAGCAGCGATGCTGCCGCCACGCTTTTAGCACTCAATAAACTTTCCGGCGACCCACTCAACACCGACCAGTTCAGTTCTTTGGCAGCGGTTTTGGGTAGCGATGTTCCATTTTTTCTTAGCGGCCCAATGGCGTTTTGTAGCGGAAGGGGAGAAAAAATCCGGAAAATTGACAAAAATTTTTATTTCTCCGCTCTTTTAATACTTCCGAACGTAACTTCATCAACTAAAGAGGTTTACGACAATCATCAGGTTGATTTAGGGCTTTTTAAGTCATTGAGTTTACAAATTAAGGCCTTTCTTGACCAGAACAGGCTTGATTTAATACATAATATGTGCGCAAATATGTTGGAAAATGCTTGTTTTAAAGTCAACAATGAATTAGCGGATATCAGAGCTAAGGCTGAGGGTATCTGTGTATCGCCGGTGTGCTTAAGTGGTTCTGGTTCTTCTATGTTTTCGGTCTTTACCGACACCGACTACCGAAATGCTGAAATAACTCAGCGCAGGATTAAGGATGATCTTGGCTGTGAGTGTATTGTTGTGTCCTACAACCAATGGTAGTTATTTCGTGAGGCAGTTATGGATATTACGGAAGTCAGAGTCAAGTTGATTAACAATAAGGACGAGAGGCTCAAGGCATTTTGCTCGATGACGCTGGATGACGATTTTGTTGTTCGCGATGTCAAAGTCATTGAGGGTACAAGCGGATATTTTGTTGCGATGCCATCGAGAAAAATGAGTGACCATTGTCCCAAGTGTGGCGGCAAAAACCATCTCAGAGCAAGATACTGCAACAATTGCGCAGCCCCTTTGGGGGAGGAGCGAGCCAGAAAAGACGCTAAAGGCAGAATCAAGCTCCACGCCGACATAGCTCATCCCATCAATGCCGAGTGCAGAACACGGATTCAGGAGCAGATAGTAAAGGCTTTTGAGGAAGAGATTGAAAAGTCGAAACAGCCCGGCTACAAGCCGATTGATTTTGACGAGCCTGACGACCATATACCCGACAGTGCTTGAGCAGGGTGCTGGCATCAAAAGCTTGTTGCGTAGTTTGGCATACCCATGAAAATGGGCATCCACACAGTTAGCCCGCAAATTACTATTCGGGGGTTTGTTTTATTTAGTCGTTCCTGAACGTTTACACAGCTAATTTAGGTTGTTCACATTCTGGTTTTCGTATCATTTGGCAATTTAAAACGCAAATCTTCCTCCAATCAAATAACGCAGGCCAAAAGGCGGCCAGTAACTTGCGTAAATTCACACCAATCCCGGCTAATATCGCATTGTTCTTATCACCTTCAACGCCTTTAAGAAAGTTTCGTCCCTTCGGGACTTTGTTTGCTACCCTTAATTATTCACCGCTTTGTTTGGCAGATAATGCTATTTGTCGGAGTTTCATAATGTCCAGCTTGCCGGAACCGAGTGTTGGCATTGATTCTACCATTATATAATTGTTACGTTTGGGCTTCCAGATATTTGGTATATTACTTTTCACTATTATATTGTGCAGCTTTTCTGCATTACCTGCTTGTGGCACAATATCCCAATAAAGCAGACCCTGTCGTTCAATACCACGAATCAATCCATTACTTAGTGTTTCTTGACGAAGAATTTCTACCTCTAAACGTTTAGCGACACGCTCGGTAATTCGCTTTGGTATCGTCAGTCCGTATTTGTCAAGATTCTTGGCGTTTACGGTAACGTTTCGGTGACGATTATTCGCATCGCGAAACCGGATTACATATTGATCAGCAACTTTGTCCCAATGTACGCTCATAATAGTCCAATCAAATTACCAATGTTCCAAAAATGTTCCGAAACGTATTGTGAGCAATTTGCAGGATATTGTCAACAGAAATTTAACTACTTACTAAATAAGCGGTTAAATGAATCGGGGAGAGAGGATTCGAACCTCCGACCTCTGCGTCCCGAACGCAGCGCTCTAGCCAAGCTGAGCCACTCCCCGAAAAGAAGTGGGCATTCTAATCAATTAAACGCACCTTTGCAAGCAACAATTATTGTAATCATACGAATGGTTTATACCCTCCCCCACCGCCATTAGTCCCCTCTGTGAATCTCCGTGCTCTCTGTGGTGAATAAAAAATCAAAGGCAGTTAACAGGGTCAATATCGACCTGCATCACCACTGCCGGCTTCGGCGGCTCCATCGCTCGAAAAGCCCCAAACAGCCGACCAATCTCAACCGGACTGCCACTCTGAACAATTATCTGCATTCGATAATGCCTCTGCACACGTGCTATTGCCGGCGGCATCGGCCCGTTAATTTTAACACTGCCAAGCCCCTGACTGTCAACAATCCCCTTTAGCCTGTTACCCACCACATCCGCGGCAGCTTCAAGTTTCTCGAAACTCATATCCTTCATCCGAACGATAGCCATCCTCCCGAAAGGCGGCAGTCGGCAACTGACTCGATGCTCAAGTTCGTCAGCCACAAAACCACCAAAATTGCCATCGACCGCATACGTAATTGCCTTACTGGTCGGCATAAACGTCTGCACAAAAACACGTCCACCCTTTTCGCTCCTGCCCGCCCGTCCGGCAACCTGGCAGATAAGACTATAAGTCCTCTCGTTCGCCCGGAAGTCAGGCAGCGACAGCGACGTATCAGCATTGATTATCCCGACAAGCGTAACATTCGGAAAATGCAGCCCCTTCGCCAGAATCTGCGTACCCGCCAGCACATCGATTTCACCCTTATCGAAATCACTCAACAGCTTATAATAATTACCCCCGGCCCCCATCGAATCGCTATCGACACGAACGACATTAGCGGAACTGAATTTATTTTTAACCTCATCCTCAAGCCTCTGCGAACCCTGCCCAATCATAATTACAGGCTTGCCGCACAACGGACATTTTTTCGGCACCAGCGTCTGCGACATACAATAATGACACATCGCATACCCCCCGCCGATTCGCCCTGCAATCTCGCCGCGCCTCCGCATTCGCTGCGATTTATGAAACGTCAGTGCCACATCGCAGTTTTTGCACTTTAGACTGTACCTGCAATTGGGGCAGTAAATAAAATTACTATAGCCCCGCCGATTCAAAAGCAATATCGCCTGCTCACCCTTGGCCAGCGTCTCTGCAAGAGCTTTTTCGAGTGCTTCGCTAATAAGATTCACCTGCCCGTGAGCATACTTTTCCTGCGTCATATCCACAATTTTCATCACAGGTCTCGGCAAATCCATCACACGTTTTGGCAAGGACAGCAGCGTATAATGTTTTTTCTTTCTGCAATTATAAAGCGTCTCCAATGAGGGCGTAGCACTGCCCAAAATACAAACACCCTCAGCCAGATGCGCCCTCTTGACCGCGACATCCCTGCCGTTATAGCGCGGCACAGTATCCTGCTTATAGCTCGATTCGTGTTCTTCATCGACAACGATAAGCCCCAGCTTTTTCACCGGCGCAAACACCGCGCTTCGCGCTCCGACAACAACCCTTGCTTTTCCTGAGCGAATTTTCTGCCATTCAACATTTCGCTGCGCCGCCGTCAACCGTGAATGCACTACCGCGATTGAATCGAACCTGCTGGAGAACCTCTGCACCGTCTGCGCTGTCAGCGCGATTTCAGGCAAAAGTACTATCGCGTCCCGACCAGCGGCCAGCGTCTTTTCGATTGCGCGGATATAAACTTCCGTCTTGCCGCTATCGGTAACGCCGTGCAGAAGTGCAACTTCAAATTCTTCCCGCTCAACCATTTTTCCTATCGCCGCCAGCGCGTTGTCCTGGTCGCTGTTAAGGATAACTTTTTCACTCTTGATTGTCAGCCCTTCAGGCAGAACAGGTAGCGATGTTTTAAAAACCCTTTCGCTTTTTATTTTTATCAAGCCCGCCTGCAAAAGTTTTTTAACCGGCGCCGCGGTAGTATCGCACTCTGCCAAAACTTCTTCAATAGCTATCGCATTCCCTATACTGTACGCGTTTTTCTCAGATAAGAATTCGAGTATGGCTTTTTGTTTTTTTCCCCGAAGTTGGCCGATTGTTTTTGCGAGCGATTCTTGTTTAACAGCGAGATACAAACTTTTCTCTTCTTTACCGCCGACCCCTTTTTTTACTGCTGATGGCACCATCGCCGCCAGCGTTTGTCCCAGCGGAGCTACATAGTAGTCGCTTATCCATTTGGTCAGTGCCATCAAATGCTCATCGATTAGCGGGTCTGAATCGACAATTTTTTTAATAGCTTTGAGTTTGTATTTTTCTTTTACCGCTGAATCTCTTTTTCTGATTTCGACACAAAACCCTTCTTTGATGCGATTCCCCCTTCCGAAAGGCACTTCAACTCTCTGCCCCGGAGAGACCTGACCTAATTCATCTGGCAAGAGATAATCGAAGACTGCATCGACTCCGCTATCGAACGCGATGACAGCTATTTGCCCGCATTCGAGAGGTTTTGAGTCAGCCATATCATCAAACAAGTGTTTCTTCATATCGGAGTTTATACACCAGTATGCGAATTTAATCAACTATCGGCCGGCACAGTCTTCGCCACTTCGACCAGCGCGGAGAAATCTAAGTTAGCCCCACGTTTACAAATGTGGGGTTTCCCCTTTTTGGCCAAAGGTCGAATGTTTTATCCGTATTCAAGAAAAAACCCCGGCCGTAATGGTCGGGGTTGGGAACAATTCAAATTTGTAAATACGCCTGACTTTGCCTATTTTCTTTTCCTCATAAACAATCCAGCCAAAGCAAACAGGACAATCGTTGTCGGCTCAGGAACAATATCCAGCCCCTGAACTTCGTCGATATACCAGGCATCGCTACCATAGAAATCCTGCAGAAACCATTGCCCCGCCGAGTACTGAACATCAAAATACCGCAACTCGTCCGGACGAGGCTCATCGCCATATTTATCGTCGTCAGAATCGCTTATCCAGATTCCCTCGTAGTCAGTTGCAGTTGCTCCGTATCTGTATCCCCAGACCGTAATGGCGTGACCGCCCGGGCCGTGAATCCCGATACCTGTTCCGTAACCGTTATGAAGGTACTCGTTAATTGCTGACATAGCTGAAGCATCTTGCCATGTACGATGATAGTAGTCATCGAAATTTTCAGTTGGATAAAATGTACCACCGCCAGCGACATCGACCTGCGACCATCCGCTCCAGCCATTTGCCTTGTTCGTTCCGTTGAACCACCATTCCCAGCCGAACTCCATTATCCCGCCCTGGTCAGTCCAGTGGTCCTGATAATGCCCAAAGATTTGGTCGGTATTGGTCATACCGCCGACATCACCCCATCCTGTCCACTGCAATACATTTGAAGCCGTTGCAGCCCAGCACATCATATCATCTTCAGTATTGCCGGATGTTTTTTCCGCATCGCACCAGGCCCCGCCGTGATGGTCGTAAAGCATATAGTCTGTACTGCCATAAGTTGGGTTCCAAGTATCGCCGGTGATGCAGGTGTACCAAGAACTATCTGTTGACAAAGCTGCCGAGGTGAACACTAAAGTAAACACGATAACAGTGAGGATAGTTCGTCTCTTCGACATAATTTTCTCCAGTCTCTCAAAAGTTCTCATCCCAGACGGCCTACCTCCCAGAACAGGCCTGCACGCACACTGTACCACTAAATTCAGACAAAACAAGTAAAAAAGGGTGCAGCATCAAATTTTTCTGACTGTTTTTACAAGACCAGCGGAAGCGTCGCATTTTCAACAGCTTGCCCATCGCTGATTAGCCCCCTCTCACACTTTAGGGGGTTTGTGCTTACAAATAGTTTTTTGCACTAACACCGACTTTGTCATTGCCAGCGCAGCGTAGCAATCTCGTCCCGTTCGCACAAGACTTTGTCATTCCGAGCACAATCGAGGAATCTTTGCCTTTTTACTTTTTTAATCAGTGCAATCAGCGAAATCAGTGTCTAAAAAACTTCGTGTCTTTGAGTCTTCGTGGCTAATTTTTCTCCGCTCCATTGGCAGGGAATTTTGTCGTTTTGATTAGATAAAAAAGTTTAAAAGTGCTTGACAGGAAGGTCTAAAAATGGTATCTTCCGTGGTTCTTGTGAGATTCGGGGTCGTAGCTCAATTGGTTAGAGCATCGGACTGTCGATCCGAAGGTTGAGGGTTCGAGTCCCTTCGGCCTCGTTCAAAACCGCGTTTTTTTCGTTAAAAACGCGGTTTCTTTTTTTGTCCAAGTCCGCCAAAGTACTTCTCTGTACGCTGTTTTGTCCAGTCAGCGTCAAGTCAGATTTTACGACACCATCTGTTCCAGTTGAAATTGCTCTTTGTTTTTGCTTACTCGGCTCAGAAAAATCAGGCAATTTGGCAATGGCTTCAGATTCTTGGCCACTGAAGATATGGGTATACCTTGACATGGTCAGATTTATATCGCTATGTCTCATTATCTTCTGAGCCACCTTAGGATGAACCCCACTTGCTGCCAGAAGAGTCCCGGTTTGATGCCGTAATGAATGGAAGTCGAAATAAAGCCCATCAAGAATATATGGGATACCGGCATCCGCTAAATCAGCCTGTAACATATCTGATGTTTTGGGGGTAAGTTTCTTATAAGTTCCGCCAAATGCCTTCGTTTCTGGAAATTTATTTTTGAAAAACTCTTTTAGTTCTGCAGCGGTGTTATTTCTTAAAGACTGTATTGCTTCCTGACCGTTTTTAGTAAACTCCGGATGGACAGTAACGGTGAGTTCTTTGAAATCAAATGATGAAATCTTCAAGCTTCTTGACTCATTTGCCCTAAGTCCTGTTTCGGCTGTAAGTCTGTATAGCAGATATCTTTCATAACCGCTCATTCCAAATCTTAGGGGTGCTTTTCTGGTAACTTCAAATAAATGTCTCAGCTCGTCTACTTCCAATGCACGCCGAGGATGTTTTTCGTCTACGACCTTTTTAACTACTATACATTTTAAATGCTCTAAAGGTGATTCAACTGCTCGCCTATCAATTACCATCCATTTGCAAAACTGTTTGATTGATTTGATATAATAGTTAGCAGTTTTTGTTGATATTTTACCGAGGTCTTTGATTATTTTTTTCTTAACAGTCTTGCCTTTAATTTTTACTTTTTTCACATTTTCAGAAAAATTTCTAAAGTGAGCTACTTTCTCAATAACCTGACTGCCTTTAATATCGGGCCAATTTATGAATTTGCATTCCTTAATGACCCGTTGGATTCTTGAAACTGTTTGATTAACATGTTTTTCGCTGGTTCCTTTGGCAAATAAGTATTTTTCAAAATCTTTGACATGTTCATTTAGGGGCTTACCGAGAGCGGCCTGTTTTGAGTTTAATATTTCCCAAGAAACTAATTGATTATAAATTCCAGATGGAACATCGGAAAGCCATTTTGATAATTCTGGGTCTAATGGTCCTCCACGTGAAGAAAGGATCCATTCAATCTTTTCTGCTGCTCGTAAGGATTCTCGTTTATTTGCGAAAGCTGTTAATCTACGCCTGATTTGTTTGTGGTCAGTGAAGTCAATGGTATATCTTTGGCAGATTCTATTCTTGTTGGTATTTTTATCTTTATACGTTGATTTGTAAACTTGCATTTTTTCACCTCAATAAAATGTGATTAACTTAATTCTATTCTACAGCCAATTTGGCTTCAGCGCAAGTAATTTACTTTAAATATAAGGGTGCCATAATATTTTGTCAGAAAAGCAGTTATGGGAAAATTAGTCTTCAGGAGAACTCCTTTGTTTTAGCCACTGTCGTCTTGCCGGACATCCAACTTCTGTCCAAGCTTCGATTTCTTTTCGATTCCACAGAGACCGTCTCCCTAGCTTTATAGGCAAGGGTCCAAGTCTGCCCGATGAATGCATCGAGTAGAAAAGAGTTCTGCCAACTCCAAGCAATTCGGCACTTTCTTCAGCTGATATCAGTAGGGCTTCCATTTTAAATAAAGAATCCGATTCTAATTAACCATAGGCATAAAATTAAAAAGATTAGTAGTGTTTTCTCAGAATATTTTTTACCTGTTATTTTTATTGACCATTTGTCAAGGTAGTTGATGATGGAGTTTATTACCGGCTCAACCGCATTGTTGATAGACCTGAACCATTCAAATTTCCATCGCTGATAAGCTATTTTCACAATTATCATCATCATCAGAACGTCCATGGCAACAAAAATCAGATGGATAATGCCGACTAAAAGATCGTTGATTAAACCCATAGCAAAATATCCTTAATTAAATTGTTGGTTTTTGTTGTTCATGGTTTTCTAATGTTGCCTGCCTATTTTCTTTCTCGTTTTTTCGCCATATCTTTAGCTCCTCTTCATATTCTATTAGAATCCTACAGAACCTTGCACCTATAACAACTGTAGGAACTAGTATGCTTAATAACAAGCAAATCGCAAACATAGAAGCAAGCCTGCTGATGCCATCAGCCATATACATTTCATTTATGGCTATAAGCCCAAAAGCCGATGCGCAGACAGATAAAACCACGCGAGTCTTGTTTCCAAGGGTAAAATGTTCTTTTAATATGCCCGTTATTGGCACAAACAGAAAAACAAAAGTTGCAATGTAAATGACTACGTTCATAATTCACCTCATTTCAAAAGTTAAATAAATTGTTTTAGTAGCACTTCGGTTTTTCCTTATAACGAAGAAAACAATCCGACAACTACTAACATAACTACCACAACCAAAAATATCACAATGACCGGCTCAGGGAATGGCATTAAAGAAACAAATAAATCCCATGAATCACCAAGTGTTTCTGGTTTCGTTGCAGTTGACCAAGTTGCGGGTCTTTTATATACAGGTTTCCTAGCACCAGAGGGCTTTTGTAGTATCTGATGTGCCATTGTAATTTCTGATAATTGTTCTCTAGCCCATCGACGTTCTGTTATAGGGTTTCCAGGAATTAACTTTAATTGCAGATTTTTCTGCATTTGCCTATATGCTAGTTCCTTTTTTGCCAGACTTGCAGTAGGACTTACTCTTAACATTTTACAAGCTTCGATTTTAGTCATTATTCACCTCCTTTCCAGATGAGACCCGTAGCTATGTTTTTGTAATGTTTTTTCAAGCCAGCTGAATCTTTGATAAAACGATAATGATTGAAACCATTTACATCTGTTGTAGCAATTTTACGAAGTAACGATTCATTGACTGCACTAGTTGAACCGCCGATGCCCACTACCTCAATAACTGCATTATATTGTTCTTTAAGTTTCATCGCTGTTTTTAGAGGATGACCACCATGTCCATCAGTGAGCAAAATCACATATCTTTGAGAGGTCGATATTCCTTCGCTGAAAATCTTAACAGCAGCTTGAAGGCCTTTGTTGATGTCTGTCTCGCCGTCTATGCTTAGACTGCGTATTACCTCAATAACTCTTCCTTTATTTTTAATATTCGTCAAAGGTAGAACAATTTTTGCATATGTGCTAAAACTAACCAGTGCTATTCTGTCATTCAGGTTTTTTCTAGCGTTAACATATTCAATACCTGCTTCAATAGCACCGCCAAGGCGTGTCGGATAAAAGTCGTTAATGTTCATACTTCCTGATATATCGGTAATAACAACAGTGTCTCTGGGTGCACTTTGTGTATCAATTACAGTCAGGCAATTCTTTTTTAGATTAGAGGTTTTTGGGACGTTATGTCCCTCCAATACCTCACTATAATTATTTACAGTTTCTATCAAATATGATAAAAGTTTCATTTTTTATTTCCTTAAGATTTGTGACGTAGTTCTAATTGGTTTTTCATGCCATCAATCTCTTTGTCAGAGAGACCTGTTTTAAAATTAAACTTAATAGGAATCGGTTTGTTGAGAATTTTGTCTCTGACTTTTAAGTCAACAAGACCCTCTTCGTTCATACGAATCTTAAACTCAATCCTGTCTCCATTATCAGCTTCATTCGTTGGTTGGACCTTAACCTCAGCTTCTTCGAGGGGGGTGGAGTTTTCGGATAATTCACCAGGAGAACCATCAATTAGTTTTACGGCGACAGCAGAAGTTTGGCTCTCAATAGGAGTGAAGCATTCTGTCGCTTCAAATGGAAGTTTAGAGCCGGCTGGTATGATTGGGGCATTGTATAGGTTCATATCACCCTGATCTCTTTTAGTAACGGCAGCGACACATAAATCTCTTACAGCGATTTGTAGAGTCTTTATAGCCGAGGTAAGAAATTTCTGACCCTCAATTATTATCTCTTCATCAGGCTCTCCAAAATGCACAGCAGCAATTATTGCATTGCCTTTCGCCACAGCAAGGTCAAGGTCTGTATCGCTGACAGGTTCCTTACCAAAAACAATTTTTATAATCTCAGGAATGAATCTGAGACGACTACTTCCGCCAACGGTAAGAATTTTGCCAATATCAGAGGGTTGTAAATTGGCTTTTTTTAATACTTTCTTACAGCAGTCAGTTAAGGTTTTAATCTCATCAACAGCACATTCTTTTAATTGCTCACAGGTCAATTCCAAAGAAGTTCTTTTATCGCCAATCTTTAACGGAATTAATGCCGTATCCTTTTGAGCAAGTGTTTCTTTTGCCTGTTTGCATAATTCTAAAACTTCTAGCCATTCTACAAGGTCTTTTTCAGGGTCAAGCTCTTTTCCTTTTTCTTTAAGGAATTGCTTGACCTTCTGAAAAATAGCCTCATCAATATTACTGCCGCCACATTCGGGATCTCCATCAACGGCAATCACCTCCGTCTTTCCGTCCTTTATGTCTAAAATACAAATATCAAAAGTTCCACCACCAAAATCAAAAACTGCAAGTTTTATGTTTTCATTTTTAGTCAATCCGTAATAAGTAGCGGCAGCGACGGGTTCATTTTCTATATAGACCTCTTCAAAACCGGCGATGAGTCCGGCATCCTTTGTTCTCTGGCGTGCACCTTCTTTAAAATAAGCAGGAACACTAATGGCAGCCTTTTTAAATTCACAACCCTCAATCTTTTCAGCACTTTCTTTGAGATATCTTAATACTTCAGCAGAAAGTATTACAGGTGTGTATTCAGTACCATCAGGCGAAGTTATAATAGCAATAGGTTCGCCATTAGCATCTACTTCACTCATAAGTTTCTTGAAGTGCTCTGCAACTAAATCTGGACTAAAAAACTTATCCTGCTTAGCAAACTTGCCTACAACAGGTTTGTCTCCGGCAACAGATACTATTGACGGAATAGTAGTGTCTCCATTTAAATCTGGCAGGATCTTGACAATACCAGTCTTGTCAAGAACTGCTACTTGTGATGTTGTCGTTCCTAAATCGATTCCAACAGCTTTATTACTTTTCATTTTCTTACCTTTCTAAATTTGAGTTAATTAATTTTTAAAACAATAAACGGAAACTTTGGCTGGTGTTAAGACCTTGCCTCGATATGCTAGTCCTGGGATTAAAGTTTGGTGAATCTTTTTGTGTTTGTTATTGTCATCGATTGTCATAGTTTGTTTGATTTCATGCTCCTGGGCATTGAAGTCTTCCAATTCATCTGGTGATATTTTTTTAATACCCAGATACTCACATTTGTCATTTGCTAGTTTTACCGCCTCGCTGATTGAGTCGAGCATTGGTTTTAACAAAAGACAGGAGTTTGGTTCTTTTAACAAATTTGCAGATTGTTCAGATAAATCCTGAATTAAGTTTGTCAATGCAAATACTGTTTTAATTGCAGGGTCTAATGCATGTCTTTCAAGAACAGCATTTGCAAATTCGGCAGTCTGTTTCTGGCAGTTAGCTACTATCTCAATATGCTTACCTAATTCTTGCTGTTTTTCGGGCAGTTGAAACTTGTCTATTCTATCTCTAAGATATTCGCAAATCTTGCGTACTTCATACAATTCGACTGAGACGATAGATTCGTCAATTAGAATTCCATCTAAGCACTTTTCCAGATCAAATTCTGTTAATTCAAAATTCTGGACTTCTTTATTAAATTCATTTGGCATAATTTGATTCCTTATTTTTTATAGTTCCTAAAAATTTGTGCGACAATAACAAAACAAGCTGTTAATAGAGCAATTGTTACAAGGTAACGTGCCTCTTCAGAACAGTCCCTCAATGGTTTTAATGTTAGAACACCATCAAATTCTAATTCTGAAAGAAACCTGACAATCTTACGACCTCGAGACATTAAAAAGATTGCTAGAAAACCAAGTAATATTTTTTTTAAACTTATTTGAATCATTATGAACTCCTTGAAAGTACTTGTTTTCTTTGACTAATTAGAGAGCTGAAAATTACACATTTAATAGTTGCTAAAAAATCTGGATCAAAACCACCGTTGCGTATTCTTGCCCAAACAGCTTGTTTCAGATCATAATCACGACAGACAAAAATAATTTGGGCAAAGCCTTTGCCTTGAAGCTTGGCAGCATTTGCGCAAACGTTGCTCGAATTGATGGTAACTTCGTAAACATGCCTTTCCCCGTTTTTCATATGGGCTAATAAATCACCAGTGGAATTGGAGTCACCTAAGAATACTTCTTCCTTAATTGATTGAATCAATGGGTCGTGTGCTATGAGTTTTTTCAGCAGAGTTACTGAGAAAGAATGTACATTTGAAACATCTCGTTTATATGGTGACTCCAAACCCATCACTTCAAAGAGTTTCGTAGTTGGAACAAGAAATAGGCTTTTGCCAAACAGCATTTCCTTGATAAGACCTTTGTTTAAAAGCTCAATCTTGGCCTTTTCAAGTTTTCTTGCAGAAACATCCAGCCCTTCTATTCGTTCCCTGTATTGCAAATCTATCTTTGCGTCGATATTATACGCTAACTTTTTGGCAATTGCTGAAAGGCCTATTGCCTGAGACTCTGTCTTTTCTGGGACTAAATCTAAAAGTTTTTTTTCTTTAGTCGACACATTTAATTCATACAGGCTTTGCCACGGCTCTATTTCTAACGCTTTTTTAATATCATTTTTCATTATTTAACCTCAGGGACATCGACAGTGTGACCATGAACAACTTTCGGCCATGCAGTTCCGGCGGAAATTCCGATTGCTTCTCTATTGGCAAGGTGATTGATAGCTACGCGTTGGTCTTTGTTTAATCCCATCATCTGAGCAATAGTTTTTGTGTCCTTTTCGTAATGCAGGCCGCCAACGCAAATCGTGGTGTGAGAAAGTGCAACAATTCCAGGGTCAGCTAAATGCGGAACTTGAGTGGTGGTTATAAAACCATTCCCGCTCGACCTTAAGCATGAGAAAATATTTGTAAGACTTGAAGTTTTCGTTGAAAATTCTGAACCTGCCGAGTTAGCTAAAAATCTACTAGCATCATCGAATACCAAGACCCTTCTTAATTTGTTTGATGGCAGTGAATATCGTCCAGATTCGTAAAGCCAGAAGAGCATAAAAAGTCCAAGAAACTTTATTGCGAAATCATCAACAACTGAACGGCATCCAAGTATTACATTACTGTTGAATAGAGTTGCAAGGTCAACACCTTTTCTGCATGAGAATAAATTCCCACTACCACTAAGTATTCTCGAAAGGCCTGTCATGAGACCATCTTTATAACCAGCTCGTCTGCCGCTGGAAGCATTTCTGACAAATGGAATAGCATCATAAAGGTCTTTAACTGAAATTTCAGTTTGCTTTCCGGTTTTGATGTATTCGTTTCTTTGGCCAATGCAAATTTGAGCTGCTTCCTGTAGGAGTTCGATACCGAAAATGACACCAATGATCTCGCCTAACTGAGGCATAAGTGCAGGTAAAAACTGCTCGTAGGTAAGTCCTGGCGGTGGTGAGAGATCAATACTGATATCATCCACATCGATATAAGTAGCATTCAAATAATTTGCCCATTGTTTCAGCCCTAATTTTGGGTCTAAAATGAAAAATGGAATATCAGCATTATCCAGTTGTTTGCATATGGAAATCAGGAATCTGGTTTTCCCACCGCCTTGAGGGCCGGTTAACAACACGCCTCGGGTTAATGCATCAAGGGGTATTTTCCACGGCGATCCATCGACTTGGTTAAAGAGGAGTAAATCTCCCTGAGATAATAATTGTTCCGGAGCTAATGGTCTGAACACATCGCCTGTTGTCATATCTTCAATACGGTCAGTTTCCAAAATCAGCTGGATTTGTTGTTTAGCCCATAGGGAGTTTTTGTCGTTACCCAATTTTGCTATACTCATCCACTGCCGAACATCATGATCAAGCATCAATTCTCTGCGTTTGATTTCCTCTTCTAATTTCAATAATTCCTCGTCAGGTTCAAGTGATTTGAATCTTCCTGGTTTGTGATTAAACAGAAAATTTACTGGGTCTTTGTTTTTCGCCATATCGGCTCCTTTCAATAAAAAAGTTCCAGTTAGTAAAAATATACATAGAATAAGATTCTGTAATTTATTCATCGCTTTGTTCCTTAGATTGATTGTTTGAACCGAATAAGATTGCGAAAGTATTATTGGCTATTTGTATAGTGTCTTGTCGTTTTTGTTCTTTTATGTCTTCCGAGCTCAGGTAAGTTTCTGTGCCGTCAGAATTGGAAATAGCTTTATAATGTCTAGGGCAGCACAATTCTCCTGAGTCGGTTACTCGTGCACAATCGGAGCACACGTAGGACAATCTTTCTGCATCAAACTGGCTAATTTGACCTTTCTTTAAAAGTTGTTGCAATTCCTGTTCGCAGTAAACACATATTCCCGCAATTCCCAACGTGTGCTTTTCTTTTTGATCCTCAGCTTGCAATTGATGGATTAAATGCTTACACCCAATTATCATTTTAAGATTATCGTGGGTTCTGACTAATTGACCGTTACTCTTAAATGCTTTTTCGACTAATCCTACTTTTAGTGAAGTCCCAATTATTGAGTCTGTTTCTGCATAACTTTCTAATGGGATGATATTTGGGTCTGGCATTTCAGGAGGAATATTTTGCGGCATCTGTGGGTTAGCTGCATTTTTAGGAGACCTATTGAAAATCCATTTTAATAGATTAATCACAACCATTTCTCCCTGAATAAGAGTTCAAAGAGAAACTGTCCTAATCTTATTGACAGAAAGATAATGGTGTAACTGCCGAGAGCTGCAACCGAAAGACCCATCAACAAAATTAACAAGTAAATTGCCGCTCGAAATATGGCCTCGATGGCTTCAAATAATTTTTTCAGCATTTTGTTAACTCCTGTATCAAAAATTAATTCTTTTGTTTTCTTTATCTCTACAATGGCTTTAATCAGCAGATTGATGCTGTTGTGGGTTAAGGTTTTTAAGGTAAAAGTTTCCATTGCTTACACAACTTTCTCAAATCGATGTTTGATAAATTCGGGATAGGTCATCGAAGGCTCGTTATCGCTAGATTGGCCATTCCTTATCTTGGGTGGGTCAATAGATGGAGGCGGGTTCTCTGTTGATAATAATTTTTGTTTTGTTGGAATTTTCACTTTTATAATCTCCAAAATTAAGTAATAATTTTCTTTGACATTAAACTATCAGAAGGCGATGTAAAGAAGGCGTTTGAGAGTATGTGCTGTAATCTTGATGTAGGATTTTCGATGAAGCAACTCTGTGGAAATAAAGGAGTTACAGAGAGTGCTCACATCAGCAGAACAGCAGGAAATTAAGTGAATTCATTGAATTTCAAAATAATGTATTTGGTCTCAAGCTTTTGGTGGCGATATATAATTCTTTTGCATTTCTTTCAAAAAATCTATTTTTTCTTTATTAGATAGTTTCTCTGCACACCAAACTCTGTCGTCCCACATGGCAATTTGATATGGAGGTTCGA
This sequence comes from Anaerohalosphaeraceae bacterium, assembly GCA_021108375.1. Classification (GTDB taxonomy): domain Bacteria; phylum Planctomycetota; class Phycisphaerae; order Sedimentisphaerales; family UBA12454; genus JAIORA01. The sequence goes on along the minus strand of JAIORA010000044.1, from coordinate 6,900 downwards.
AAGAAAATCCAAAATACGGTGACTCTGCTGTATCAACAATATTTATGTCTTTTAAATAATTTTGATGAGCTTTAAAAAGTTCATGGGCTAAACCTATTAATCCATCGAGACTCTTCGGAATCCTAATAGGTTGGTCATGTTGAAATTTTGGATCTTTTCCCGGTGCCAAGTTTCTTCCATTTGCAGGGCCGTCTGCGACATAGTATACTTCACATTGTAAATCTTTAGCTTCTTTATGCCCTATACGAAATATATTGTAGTGATTATCTATTTTTGTCATATATTCAGAAAAACTGAAGGATTTATAAATCTTTCGGTTGTTATGACTTATGAGTAATAAAATTAAAGTGAAACTAAATTGCTTTTTAGTTATAATCTGAGTAATTATTCGAATGTGAAAGTAGAATTACTGTTTAATTAAGAGCCTACACATGGACAAATTTTTTAATGGTGACAAATATAAAAAACCAACCAAGGAGGAGCATAAAAAAATTGTGCAGTTCTTACAGAAAGTCCATTTTCCTGAGTATATAAAAAAACAAACCGAATTTTTTGATGAGGACAAACAAGAACGTATTGGTTTGCAGCTATATGAGAGAGAGTACCTTCCTAAATATTTGAAAGAAGCATTAAAAAATTTTGGTGTTGAGTTCAGAATAATTTGCAAGAACTTTGGTTGTAAAGGTAAGACAACCACAAACATATCAAGGCTAACCAAAGTTATTAACTATTATTTAAAAAAAATATGCGACGAAAATAAAATCAACCCACCAATTCAGTTGTTTTTTTATCATAAAAATCATTTAGGCAAGATTGTTAAAGATTTTAAGTGCCATCTAGCTTGTGCATCCGTCGGTAAACAAGATAACAATCGACGCTACTCTTATAATATTGTTTCCTTTAAGGAATCAAAAACATTTTCAGGTTCAGGGATGATAATTCGCGAATTTGGGCCAGCAAATCTCAAATATCTACGAAACATGAAAGATGTATTAAAGTGGGAAGACAAGAATGTTAAAGCAAAATGGTTTCGTAAAACAGGCCCGATTGCAATTGATTTTGCGGAAGAAAAAGTTTGCCCTCGTTCGGAGGTATTAGAGGGACTGCGTAAACATGTATTCAACAATAAAATATCTATTATAGAAGGAAATGGAGGTTCGGGGAAATCGGTATTAGTCAGACATATGGCTTACGATTTACTCGCAAAGGAAAACGAATCACAAATTTACCATTATAGCTTTAAGCTTGATTTGCCGATCAGCGATTTTCGTGAGTTTAAGGATGAAATAAATAGTGTTTTCGATCTCGTTATTATCGAAGATGTTCATCTTGCAACACACAATATACAGTGCATTGTTGATGATCTTACAAGGGAACACGATACCGGCCATATACTGTTAACTGCTCGCCCTTCATTTAGAAGCAATATGTTGCAGCAACGATCCGATACTTTGGAGAAATTACCAAGATTGACATTAACCGCTTATAAAGAAAAAGATAGCTCCAACATTGATGAAATCATTAATTACTACATAGAACGGAATTCTAGTAGTAATGATTGGACAACGGAACAAAAGAATTCTATTAAAGATATTAGTAAGGGTAATTTGTGGTTGTTGTCTTATGCTCTTAAGGGATTCAATGGAAACAAAGGGTTTGAAGAACCTATACTTTGTATAAAGGAAGGTGTCAAAAGTGACTTAGAAGATATTCGAATGTTGAAATGTAAACCACAAATACTTGTAGCTTTATCTCCACTTTACATCAATGAGTCTTTAACTGCTCATAGTTTTTTGGTGGAAAATTTTGATTTTGCAGATGAAGACATATACAGGCTGATAGATATGGGCGAAATCATCAAGCATGAGATTGATGGGGAGGTCTATTACGGTTTGCCCCACTCATCATTGGCATCAGCTTATTGGGAACACGGAGGGAATTATCGTGATTCGCTCATGAAGGACATAGATAGATTTCTATGTCTGTATATAATATCAGAAGCACCAAATAGTTTATCTGTAATTTTTAGAACCGATATGAAAAAAAGGCTTTATTTGTTGCAATGTGCTGCAATATCTGGCCATCTTTTGGAAATTGTAAAAAAAGAAAGAGATAGCGAGAAGTATTTTGAACTTTCCTTTATACTTATGACTAATGCAAATTGTTTTATTTTTCAGCCATATAGCTTTTTTTATTCCCTCGGAAATCTATTCTTTGAGAGAGAAGAATTTGCTGCGATTGAGAATCTCTTGATATTTGAGTTTTTTGGTCTATTTAATTTAAAGAAATTCTGGCAACAGATAGACAAAGAAGAGTTCATTAGTAAATTATACGGCAAAAATAATTTTGATAGTATTTGCAGTATGCTTGGCGCAATTAGAAAAATGAACAAAAAGTTTAGGGTTGAAATAGACAAGATGATAAATTGCGAAAAGCTTATTTCTGAAGGATTAAACAACACTTATGATTTCGAAGAAATAGCAAAGGTGCTTGAAGGGCTATCCAAAATAGATAAAAGTATCGCATTGAATTTTTGGCAATTGATAGACAAAGAAAAACTTGTCGGTCAATTATATTCCAAAGATACTTTTTCTGCGGTATGTCAGTGTTTGGGTGGCATTTGTGAATTAAACGATGAGCATTGTTTGGGAATAATTAAAGCGATAGACTATGATAGACTTTATAGAAGAGTAAATGATCTTTACAACCCCACCAATACGATTTCAATTCTTGAGAATTTATCCAAGATACATAAAAGCGTCATGCTCGGTTATTGGAATCAATTAGTTTCGCAAAAATTTGTTATAGAACCGAAAAAAACAATTGGAATAGTAGAATCTCTTGGAGATTTAAGTGCCATAACCAGAGTAAAGGTGTTGAAATATTGGAAGCAGCATGGCCTTGAAAAAACTATAAAAATAATAGAGGGCGCAGGAGCGTTTCGGCTTTTAATAGATCTTTGTTACATCAATAAGGCAGGTATTGATGAACGCGATGTCTTATATTTGTTAGAACATAAGGAATATGATAAATATGAGTTCAAAATGAGCCAGTCAGATTGGCTGGACACGGTAATCTCTTTTTTTGCTGCTCTTTCTAAATTAGACAACGACATTGCTCTGGAATATTGGCATATGTTAAATGCGGATGATTTAGCAGCAGCATTTCAATTGCAAAAAGCCTCTAAAATTGCTTCAAATATACAGCGAATATTTGAAGCAAATAAATACATCGGGCAAGAGTTTTGGGAAGAGCATCTTGACATACAAAGAATCGTACCTAAATTTTGCAATACCAATGGGTTCTGGCATATTTTTTGTTTGGCTCAATTGCTTAAGGATGAATATCCTGAAGAAGCCAAGGAGTTTTGTGATGAATTTGTTGATTATGCTCCTAAATTGGAAAAATTGCTTAAACAAAATAAAGATGAATTTTCGATAATAGCATTTGTAGCGATGCTTTGTCATGTGAGGTCACAGGTAGGCGAAAAACTCAGGCATTTGATAGATGAAAACATTGAAGGTTCAGCTAAACAATTTGTTCAGGAAGAAAAAACATGGGGTTTTCATGATGATATTATTGCTGATGTCGATCTTCTTGCTGCAAAAAGATTATACAAGTATTATTGTGAAAATCTTGGCGTAGAAAAATATATTGAGAAAATAAAAAAAAGCAACTCTCTGGAACGACTGGAAAGATGCTTTGATTTTTTATCAAAAGTTGATCCTAGGAACAAAGGAAACTGGAAGAAGAAGTATAAGCGCGAAAAGAAACACTTAGAGTTGTTGTATAAAACAAAGCGTTTGGGGCTTAGTTGCAGAACAAAGTTGTTTTTACATATAAGGCTTCGTCTGTTAGTGTTAGGATGTAAAATAAAACGCATGATTCGAATATTTAGGGTGTTTTGACTTTTCCTTATTCACATTTATGTCAAGTGAAATTGTCACCAACCAGCCTCCTTCACTAAAAAACATAAAAGGCACTTCCAGTTAACCATTTAAATTTTCTGTTTCTCCGAAACCCGCTTAGTCTGGCAAAGTTCGGACTCATCCTCACGGGGATACACTTTCTTTTACAGTAAAGCCCAAGGTCCCTTGGACTCAAAAGGTAATTGCCTACGCAAACCAAGAGAGCCAAAACTTGTAAGGAGGAATAAGAAAATGGAAAAACAAATACAGGAAATAAACGACTGCTCTGTTGTCAAGATAACCAGAGCAATGATGGAAGAAGAACTTGGCGATGCCTATAAGAGATGCTGGGCGTTAGCATTTAAATACGCTTCTGATGAGTTGGGCTTTGATAGTCAGGTAGAAAATCTTTGTAGAGAGTTTGATTTGTTTAAGTCTCAGGCTCAGTGGTTCGTAAATGGGGCTAATTCAATTCTCTTTAAAAAGGAAATTAAGCAGACCCGTCAGGCAAATCCAGTTAAGCAGAAGGAGCTGGCTGATTTTGCAGGTGCTAACTTCAAGAAAATCAAACTAACAGAAAACTATGTCTCTCAACTTGAGATGATGTCTTTCCTCGAGGATATTGAGGAACTTAGCCATGATGTAGGTTTTGCTGAATTCTGGGAAGACTTGAACAAGTTAAAACAGAAAATTGTAGAGCAACAGTGTGCGACGGAAAAAGATGTTTTGAGAATATTTCAAATTCGCTCAATTGCCGAAAGTACTCAACAGGAAGAAGAAAGATTCTTTGATGCTTACCCAGTTACTACCGACGCATGGGAGAACGGGCATTTTGACATTGCTGGAGAAATTATTCACAATTAAGGGCTAAAAGCCCTTTTTTCTTTTTTTATAGCTGGGGCTATGTCAAAAAAAGGCACTCACTTCGTTCGTGCTAAAATGTGGCGTATTATCGCTGGGCTATAATTCACCTTTGGGGCAGGACTTGTTCGACCAAAAGCTATCAAAAGGACTCCGCGTTTTTTTCAGGTTTGTGTGAAAAAAACTCACTAAGATTAAAGATAAAATGGGAAGCTATACAAAAACATTGGCTGTTCTGACCGAGGAAGGCTCTTTAAATATTCATGCTATTGATGTCAATCAAATAGAACTGACAATGGAAGAGGAAGATACTGATGACGAGAATGATGCGTTAGATGTCTTGTTGTCGAGGCTTTATAATTTGGATTCAATTCAATGGCAGGTAATTGAGAAAATAAATTTAAAATTTTGATTTATGACTACTGAAAGGAGGAACTAAAAACATGAAAACAGAAAATTATCCAAAAAATGATGGTACGCAGGGAGTGCGATACATCCTTGAAAAAGGCGATGTAATCGAAGCGAAGTACTCTAAGCCAAGAGAAACATTGCTTGGTGGATCCAAATATCCGTCTTATTCAATCAAGGCAGTGTGGGATGACAATGAAATCTTTGTTGCTCTGACACACGGTCAGTATAAGCGTTTGATGGGAATCGGTGACCTTGATGGCAAAAAGCTTGTCGCTGTAGGTTATCCAGGGGCAGAAGGCAAGGAATTAGTCGGACTTGAAGCCTTAGATTGAATTCCGAACGAAATTATTTATTTTTTACGATTTTTTTCTTCCCTTTCTTGTGAAGAAAAAATCTCACTTAAATATATTAGATTAAAACCAAAATGAGCAGATGTTATAGATTGTTTGTTGTAACCACCGGAATTACCGAAGAGCAACTCCAGAAAATCTGCTCAGAACAATTTGGCTGGGAAGGACAAGCTTTTTCTTGGAAAAGTGAAGCAACTTTTGACGGCGAGGGTACTCTCTATGGAGGAATGAGCGAAGAAGAAGCTCACAAGGAAATCTACGAAGCCTTAAAGAAAATGAATTCAAATGCTAAGATAAAAACTCAGTGGACTTATATGGAAGACCTCCCGTATGAAGAATATGGAGATGATTTCGATTAAAATGGACATGGCACATTTCATTGATTGGCACGATGAATTCAAAGAGAGCCCTGACAAGTGGATGAATCATGGTCGGAGAATGGCTGAAGATAGCTGTCAACACAAAATTCAGGACAAAGACGGCAGCAGCAGAGAAACGAATATGCGTTACAGTGGATATTGCGAACAATGCGGTTTCAGCGAGGATGACTGCGAGCCGATGATGAATTACGGATACCCTCTGTGCTATTTGCCTGAGGAAGACAAAATTGTAAAGATTGTAAAAAATACCTGTCTAACCGTAATGGAAAATCAAAATACCGGTGAGTACTTTTTGGTTTTATGTGGTGGCGGAATGAATTTGAGCCAGTCAATTGCTCATGCCTATCTTTTGGCTGGACACAGAATTCCAGACGAGTTGGCTTTTGAGGTCTGTACTCAGCCCTGCTTGAGTGTAGGCAAAAAAGAATATGTTGAAATTATGAAAGAGTGTAAATGCGAATTAGAGAATATTCAACGACGAGCAGATGAACGAATTAAAAAAATTATGGATAGTTTAAAGACTGTTGAATAAGTCAAAATGGGAACGAGAAGCACAACAAGAATCTACGAGGATGGACAATTGCTTTTAGCTCTTTATAAGCAGTATGATGGCTATCCTGATGGATGGGGACAGGAACTCAAAGGATTTTTTCATAAAGGGGTTTTTGTCAATGGGTTCAACGGCACAAAAGGAGGATTGGAGTTTAACGGTGTCGGGGATTTTGCCTTGCTGTTAGTCAAAGAATTTAAACAGGGGACAGGTGGTTTGTATGCTACTACCGAAAGCGACAGGCAAGAATATAATTACATCATAGAACTCAACTATGACAAAAACGATTACAGTAAAATGGAATATTCGATTAAATGTCTGGAAGAAGAAAGTTATCTTGAAGAAGGTCTGATAGAAATTCAATAAATCATACTCGCATGTGAGGGAGATAAGAAGAGAAGGAAAACATATCAACTCCTAAAAATGAGCAACCACCCTTA
>JAIORA010000027.1 GCA_021108375.1 Anaerohalosphaeraceae bacterium | reverse complement strand
AAAAAGATGAGGAAAAAGGGATTTTATTACTTGACCTTGAGCTCTTCATAGGTGGCTAAAAAAAACAGTGTAAATCAGTGTCCATCTGTGGCTAAAATTTTTGTGTCTTTGTGGCTACAAACCCGAATTGTTTAGTCTTGTTTTTTTTGGTTGAAAAGCCGTCAAAAGCGGCAAAAAACCGTTCAAAAACGGCAAAAAAGTGAGCAAAAACGTTCAAAAAATGCAAAAAAGTTCAAAAAAATCCAAATTTTTGCCGTTTTTCTATGGTTCAACAATGTCCTGAATGGGTTTTTAGCTCAAAAACGCAACCGTAATTTCCGGCTCAATAATATGTTGAATGGATTTCTGGCCTAAAAACGGCGTTCTTACCCCGCTTTTGGCAACGTAAAATAAGGAGTTATGCACGAAACGCACAGTGTAAAATAAAGAGTTACAAACGTTTTTTGCGTACTGTACTATTGTCATTTCGACTGAAGCGCAGCGCAATGGAGAAATCTATTTTTTACGTTTTTAAAATCAGTGCAATCTGTGAAATCAGTGTCTAAAAAACTTTGTGCCTAAAATAATCAGTGTCTATCTGTGTTCATCTGTGGCTAATTTTTTTTAAAAACATCATCGCCGATAGGCGATTCCTCAACTCAAAACTGAGAACTCAAAACTATTCAGTGTTTTAAACACTGAATGAAATCGTTGCCGCGCTGCTCGAAATTTTCGAACATATCGTAACTCGCACAGGCAGGGCTAAGCAATACAATATCGCCGCCAGCAGAATTCTCACGGGCAATTCCAACCGCGTTTTCAAGAGAGCCGGCAATGAAAACTTTCGGCTTGTTTTTAAGATGAACTTTTTCGATAGCATCTGCAATTTTGTTTGCTGTCTGGCCGAGCAATATCACGACCTTTGCTTTGCCTGCGATTACTTTCGCAAGTTGAGCAAAACTCAATCCCTTATCATAACCACCTGCAATCAGAATTTTCGGCTGAGCAAAAGCCTCAAGTGCAACGATAGTGCTTTCCGGCGTTGTCGATATCGAATCATTATACCATTTAACACCGTCTTTTTCAGAGACCAACTCAAGCCTGTGAGGCAGAGGTTCAAACGTTGCAATCGCTTCGGTTAGTGTATCGTTATTTATTCCAAGGCATTTACAAATCGCTATCGCCGCGGCAAGGTTCTGGCGATTTGCTGTGCCGGGCAGTTTGAATTTATCTGCCAGGCTATTATCAAGCTTGGCTGCGTCGAACATCAGGCATTGCTGCCTGGGATTATATTTTTCAAACCATTTAACGCATTGCTTGTCGCTGGCATTGAAGATTGCGAAGTTGCCGCTCTCTTGAAAACGAAAGATGTTTTCCTTTGCCTGAACATAGCGAGCCATTGTTTTGTGCCTGTCTAAGTGGTTTGGAGCTATATTTGTGATACAGCTTATGTGCGGGGACTTTTGTGTTTCCGCCAATTGCTCAAGCTGAAAACTCGACAGTTCCAGTACAACGATATCGTCGGGCTTTATCTGTTCAAGGATTTCCAGCAGGGGTCTTTTGCCAATGTTGCCGCCCAAAAAGACTCTGCGGTTTTGGTCTTTAGTGTTTTTTAACAGATGGGCGGTTAGAGCGGTTGTTGTACTCTTGCCGTTAGAGCCGGTAACACCAATTATTTTTGCGGGGCAGAGCTGGAAAAACAATTCCACTTGAGATGTAATAATTTTGCCGTTCTGGCGGGCGATTTTCAGAAATTTATTTTCGCTCGGCACAGCGGGGTTGACAATTACGACATCGCAATCGAAAAAATCTTTTTCGGTATGTCCGCCGAAATGAAATTCAATATTTTTTGCGGTTTGCAGGCTCTTAATTGCAAGGGCAAATTTTTCGGCAGGGGCCTTGTCGGTAACGATAACTTTTTTAGCGTCTTTGGCTGCGAAAGCGGCAGAGTCGGCTCCGCCGCCAAATTTTCCCAGCCCCATAACCAAAACCGTTTTGCCGCTGAGCATTCCTGTCATAATCCTAAAACGCCGCCTGTGCCAATTCTACTTTTGCATCGGTTATTGCCTGGGCGATACATTTTTCCCAGTTGCTGGCAAACTGGTCCTTGTATTGTGGCTTTTCGTAGGCGTAAATTATCGACCTTGACGCGTTTATTAAAGCTCCTGTGCCGTCAGGTTTGCAGAACCGCAGACAGCTTTTTGCATCTGCACCCTGTGAGCCGAAACCCGGTACGAGGAAAAATATGTTGGGGTACTTTGCTCTAAGAGCGGCTGTTTCTTTCGGCGAAGTTCCGCCGACCACCATCCCGACATTGCTGTAACCGCTTTGGCCGATCCTTTGTGGCTCGGATGCGATTTTGGCAACGACCTCTGCCAATTTTTCGTACATTTTAACGCCGTTAGCGTCTGCGAAATCCTGAATTTCAGCGGCACTGGGGTTGCTGGCTCGTACCCATACGAAAAGGCCCTTGCCTTGCTCGTCTGCAACTTCGGCAAATGGACTGATGCCATCGGCCCCGGCAAAGCCGTTAACTGTTATTGCGTCCGGGGCGAGAACGTCTTCAAGGCCGACGAGTTCGCTGTTCTGCAGATGTGCCTGAGCGTAGCTTTGGGCGGTGTGGCCGATGTCGCCTCTCTTTACGTCGCCGATAACTTCAAGGCCGAGGTCTTGTGCTTCGGTAACCAGCGAATAGTAGCTTTCGACGCCTTCCCAGAGGTATTTCTCGAAGAATGCACTGTTGATTTTGACTGCCGGCACCAGCGGAGCGGCGATGCGAATGACCTTTGTGCAGAACTCGAATATCGCGTCAACCGCAGAGGCAGCATCGTTTTCGTCGTTCATTTGGCTGTGCTCGATTATCGCTTTGGGCAGACGGCTGTAAACAGGGTCTATGCCAACCGTTAGCGGGGTCTTTTTATTCTTGATTGCTTCACAAAGTCTGTCAGAAAAATGATTGGCCAAATCAGCCTCCTTAGCTATATAAATTTAATCTTTATTTTATCCGAATTATTGTTATCTTACCATCTCAGACAGATACTATAAGCAGAAAAACTAATTTGGCAAGCAACTAATGCTTAGGACAGGAAAAATTTACTGCTGATGCTACAGGCGAGTTTTAGAAAGTAAAAGAACACGGAAGTCTGCTGAGATAGATGTTTTGGGTTGATAAAAACGGATATGGCAAGTATGATACGAGAAAGTAGAAATTTAAGCACGATACCGTTGATATGCCTTAATAAAAGAGACCTTATCTAATGGGAATGGCTTGATGTCAAATTACGACGATTTTAAAACCAGATTTAAGTTATTGGCGAGTAAAAATAAAAATTTGGTTGTAAACACTTTATCCAATATTTTCACAATGCGTTTAATCGGCAACAAAACACACGGTGATTTAGCTGAAATTGGAATGGCCGAATTTATTAACCAGTTTATGTACGATTTCAAGAGTGTTCACGTTGGCAAGGATAAGTTTCGTTCAAAGGAACACGAAGAAGACATTGTCATCGTCAACGAAATCACAAAAACCGAATTTCCGGTAAGCCTAAAAGCCTATGGAGATGGGCCTCTGCAACTTTCTACGGACAGCACGCAAAAAATGTTTCCTTTTCTTGAAAAGCAAGGAAAGAGTATTGCCGATTTAGACAAAATTAAGACCATTTTTCATTCAAAGGAATTTGAAGATTTCGATAATATAAATGTTATGCCGCTTATCTATGATGAAAAAAAACAACGTTGCAATATAATGATTTTCGACCACAAAAAAACAATAAAAAAAACCAAGAAGATTATTTACGTTGGTAAAAATCAAAAATTTGATTTTGGAACAGGAAATGTAATTTCCGGCAAAGGTCGTAAGCATCCGATTTACATATTCATCGACTCAATTGGTAAATACATATGCGAAGTGAGATACGGAGGGGCTTCCGCAAACGCTCTGCAGAGAGGCCTCTGGACACATACAAAAAACGCACTCCCATATTTTGATTCTCTGACTAACGGCTGGATAGACTATTCTCATAATCATACCCTTGTAAAATTGTTTAGTCTTGCACTTAACAGTTCTGAACAAGGCCATAAATTAGCTAATGAAATCCTACAAAAAGATATCGAAAGATTAAAAACTCTATGGCAAATCAGCAATTAGACATATTTGGCGAGACCCTATTAACAGTACCAAAAACTGAAGGCATTAAGTATGCTGGGTCGAAACTGAAAATTTTGCCTTATATCATAGAAGTCTTGAGCGGTTTAGAAGATGTTAAAAAAGTACTGGATGGCTTTACAGGCACAACTCGAGTTGCACAAGCACTCGCTCAACTCGACTATGACGTAACTGCAAGTGACATCTCTGTCTGGTCAAAAGTTTTTGCTAATTGTTACCTAAAATCAAATAAGCCGAATAGTTTCTATCAAAAAATCATTGACCATTTGAATGGGCTAAATGGTTACGATGGTTGGTACACAGAGCATTATGGAGCGGAATTATTTGAGGACAAAAAAAGGCCTTTTCAGGCAAAAAACACACGCAAGCTGGACACTATAAGAGATGAAATTGAAAAATTGAATTTAGAGTGGGTAGATAAGTGTGTAATTCTGAGTAGTCTAATCTACGCCTTGGATTCCGTTGATAGTACGATAGGACATTATGCTGCATATCTTTCAAAATGGTCTCCCCGTTCAAACAATGACCTATTTTTAAGACTACCAAAAAGATTTAAAAGCCAAGGCATACATAATGTAATTCAGGGTGATATTTTTGAAACTATCAATAGTGATGAATATGACTTAGCATATTTTGACCCTCCTTACGGTTCGAATAATGAAAAAATGCCCCCAAGCAGAGTCCGCTATGCATCTTATTATCACATTTGGACAACAATTATAAAGAATGACAAGCCATCCGTTTTTGGCAAAGTAAACCGTAGAGAAGATAGCAGGGATATGGTTGCTGGCTCGGTATTTGAAGAATTTAGAAAAGATGAGAACGGTTCTTTTCTTGCAATGCAAGCGTTGCGAAAGCTGGTAATGGAAACACAAGCACGTTATATTTTATTGTCTTATAGTTCAGGCGGCAGAGCCACAAAACAAGAGCTGAATGATATAATCAATGAGTCGGGAACTTTAATAGATGCCGTTGAAATCAATTATAAAAAAAATGTAATGGCCGATATGCGATGGACAAATGAATGGGGAAGTAGTGATGCAAAACATCACGAATACCTGTTTTTAATGAAAAAAGAGTGGGAATAAATATATGGCACTTGCTCTCTATCGTATTTTAGGTATGGTTTTAAATTGAAGAAAAAGGCTAAAAGGATTTATATTTCAGGGGCAATTGTCTCCGTTGTGGCGGTCATATTTTTTGCTGTCTGGCTGTTCGGACTGTTCTCCGAGCCAAAATACTACAAACCCATCAAACCCATAAACCAAGAAAATGTCAGTCTCTATCTCAGCAATTATCTCATCCCGGAACTACACAACAAATCGCAGTACGACGAGCCTTTCAATTACATCGTAACCCAGGATGGTGTAAATGATGTTGTAGCCCGCCATAGCGACTTTGAAAAAATTTCCGCGGCAGGCTTCAGCGACATCGCGGTGGCCTTTGTTGCCGATGAAATTCTCCTTATGGGCAAAGCCGAGCATATGGGTATCGAAATGCTCTTTGCCGCAGCTATCGAGCCTGCAATTAACGACCAAGGCAAACTATTTCTTAAATCTCAAGGTGTGCGGATAGGAAAATCTCGTATCCCTTTTGCCAGTGGAATAGTGAGAAAAAAGCTACTGGAAAATCTCGATTCAATCTGCTCTGAACCAAATGCAGCTAAGACAATTCGAGCTATTGCACAAGGCGAAGTTATTGAGCCGGTATTTAAAATTGACGGCAACAAAATTCGCGCTGAAAAAATAACTATCAAAGACGGCGCGCTTATAATCCGGTTTGTGAAGCAATGAATGCAACCGCTTTTTTGTTACTCCTCAGCGGGAACAGTGCCGGTGTTCACAAAGTAGATTAAGTTTTCGAATTCTGTCTCAAGGTTTAGATTGCTGACGACAACGTTTTTATCGCTGTGCAGTCTTATCGGCGAGAAATTCAGTATCCCTTTTATTCCCGCCTTGGCCATTATTTCGAAAACTTCTTGCGCTGAAAAATCGGGCACCGCTAAAACGCCGAGTTCGATTTTATTTTTCCGGACATAATTTGCGAGTTCTTCCATCGGCAAAACCGGCATATCTGAATCGGGAGCGTGTTTCGTTTGGTCAATGTCGAAGCCGGCAGTTATCTTGATTTCGCTCCTGGCAAAGCCGGGATACCTCATCAATGCTCGACCAATGTTGCCGACCCCGACCATAATAAACTCCCGGAGTTTGTCCTTGCCGAGAACGTTGTTGAGTTGGTTAAGCAGTTCGTCGGCGTTATATCCGCCTCGTCGGTTGCCCCGTATTTCGAAAATCGAGAAGTCTTTTCGCACTTGTGAGGCCGTTACGCTGGTAGCGTCGGCGAGGTTGTCAGAGAAAATTCGCACAAAATTCAGCGATTTCAATCGCAAAACAGCGTTTTTGTACCTCGACAGTCTTAAAATTCTGTTTCTGCTCGACATTTTAAACGACCTTTCATCTTTGTTGGGCATAACGATGCACTTCTTATGATTATAGTAGGTTAAAATTGTGGAATATCAATGGTTAATTGTGATTTTTTTCACGTTTATTTCGGTTTTTCAGCGATAAAACGATTTGAAATTTCTAAGATTTGAGATTGCCGCGCTGCGCTGGCAATGACAGTAACCTTGTATAACGTGATAGGTATGTGTGTTTTTGGGCTAAAAATTATAAAAACCGGCAGTTATTCTTCTTGCAATATAGCAAAAATATCTGTAAACTCCCGTGCTTTCCGTCGGTCTTTGTACTGCTATGCAGTTTCTGGCTGTGCTTTGCAGGCGAGAAAAGAGGGTGTAGCTCAGTTGGTAGAGCAACGGCCTTTTAAGCCGTAGGTCCAGGGTTCGAGCCCCTGCGCCCTCAATTGCGGTCGGGTCTGTTTGCTTTTTTCGACAGGCTTTGGCCTTGCTGTGTTTTGCATCAGGGCAGGTAGCTCAGTTGGTAGAGCAACGGACTGAAAATCCGTGTGTCGGTGGTTCAAATCCACTCCTGCCCATTTCTATAACTCTTTAGTTCAGCAATTATCTTACTCAAAGGGGACTTAAACACAGGAGATTATTATGAGGAAGAATTTACCACTTATCTTTTGTATTTTGGGTGTCATTTTGCCATTGGCCAGTGCCGATGTTAGCGAACACGTCTTTTTGTTTGACCTGTGGTATGAGGTCAATCACAGCAATCCGGAAGATGCCAACGATGTTGAATATGAATTCTATCTCGAAGTGGAGACTGATGATACTGTTTCGTATATAGAATTCAGCACGCCGGGCGGTTTTGTTTATGAAATTCCTAATGAGCCACAGACGTGGGACGACGTTAACCAAATCGGCACGGAACATAACGAATCTGACTGGGGCTTCTGGTCGATAAACGAAAATTACAACGATTTGGACAAATTTGGCGATGGTATTTATACTTTTACCATTCACTATGAGGCTGGTGGCAGTGAGCAGACAACCGTAACGTTTCTTGATCCGTGTACCGCCAACCCGATAGCTCAGCCGATGCAGGTGCCGCAATTTATTTCTCCACAGTTCAGAGACAGCGTGTCTTCACCATTTACCATCAGTTGGCAAAGCTGCACGGACCCGAATGTCAATAATCTGTGGGTCGAACTTAGAAACGATTCTGAAGATACCGAATATGAAACCAGTCTGCCTAAAACTGCCACAAGCTGGGGACCCTTTGATGTGAATAATGGCTACTGGAAGGCAGACATTTGTTTTGATAAGGTACATCACATTTATAATAACGAAGGCATTGAAGTTTATATGGGCAAATGCAGATACACGGGCAGCCCTTTTGCTGTCGGCTTGCAATGGATTGCTTATGAAGTGTGGGCAGGTGATACCGATTATACGACTCAGCCGCAATGGTGGGAGTATTATCACAACATTGACAAATATGATTATGTAAAGTTAGGCCAAAGTCTTAATGGCGAACCCGTTACTGTTTCCGGCGATTATACATATTATGTTATCGCTTCGCGTGAGCCGGTTTTTGTTGATGCGGTGCAGGGTTCAACGGGAGCATATTATTATGGTGGACTCAGTACCGGCGGAACATCCGACTGGAATCAAATGACAGGTGAGCCTAATGATGTTTATGCTCAGGTAGGTGAATTTGGTTTTGATGGCAGCTTTTGCGGCTTCGCCCGTCTTACAAATCCCGGAGACTGGGACGGGCTGACTGTGATTACTGATATAACCTGCTCAGAGCCTTTGGTGGGCGACCTGGATGGCGACTGCCGAGTTAATTTCACTGATTTTGCTATGATGGCCGAAAACTGGCTCGAATGCAATTTAGTGCCCGCAGATGCCTGCTGGTGATATTGTAAGCGGTTCTTACGAGCCTGACAGATTTTTCATAATGCCATTTTTATACATGTGCCAATACTATGTATTTATTAGGATATGATTGCGGAACGTCATCGATTAAGGCAACTGTTCTGGATGCTCAGGATGGCAATGTGGTTGCATCTGTCGTCCTGCCTGAAAAAGAGATGTCGATTATTGCTGCCCGGCCCGGCTTGGCAGAGCAAGCTCCGCAAATGTGGTGGGACAATCTAAAGGCAGCTACTGGAAAAGTCCTCGCTGATTCAAATGTTAACCCCGCGGATATAAAAGCAATTGGCATATCCTATCAGATGCACGGACTTGTTCTTGTTGATAAGGACAAAAACGTTTTACGACCTTCAATTATCTGGTGCGACAGCAGGGCAGTTGAGATTGGCGATAGAGCCTTTGAGCAAATCGGACAGCGGAAGTGTCTTGAGCATTTACTAAATTCACCGGGCAATTTTACTGCCTCCAAACTCAAATGGGTAAAAGACAACGAGCCTGACATTTATAAAAAAGTTTATAAAGCAATGCTGCCGGGCGATTATATCGCAATGAAATTAACCGACAAAATAGCAACCACGCCGTCAGGTCTTTCGGAAGGTATTCTTTGGGATTTCAAACAGCAACAGCTTGCTGATATTGTGTTGCATAATTACGGTATTGATAATGATTTGATACCTGAAATTGTGCAGACGTTTTCTGTTCAGGGCGAGCTCACAAAGCAGGCTACCGAGGAACTCGGTTTAGCAGCGGGTACACCAGTAGCATACAGGGCTGGCGACCAGCCTAATAACGCTTTGTCGCTCAATGTACTGGATCCAGGCGAGATAGCAGCTACGGCGGGCACTTCGGGAGTTGTTTACGGAATAGGCGATAAGCCAAACTATGACAGCAAATCGCGTGTTAATACCGTTGCCCACGTTAACTATACCAAGGATAATCCAAGGTTCGGGGTTTTATTATGTATCAATGGCACGGGTGCCTTGAACAGTTGGCTAAAGCACACTGTTGCGGGCGGCCTTGACTATCCGCAGATGAACGAAACAGCTTCAAAAGTGCCGGTTGGCTCTGATGGCTTGACAATCCTGCCTTTTGGTAATGGCGCCGAAAGAACGCTGGAAAATAACGACATCGGTGCGACGTTCCACAATCTGAAATTTAACACACACGACAAAGCTCATCTTTTGCGAGCGGGGCAGGAGGGAATTGTCTTTGCATTAAATTACGGCCTCGATATTATGAAAAATATCGGCGTTGAAATAAAGACGGTAAAAGCAGGCGATGCCAATATGTTCCTAAGCCCGCTGTTTAGGGAAGCCTTTGCGACGATTACCGGTGCCGCCGTTGAATTGTATAATACAGATGGCTCAGTTGGAGCGGCCAGAGGTGCGGGGATTGGAGCTGGTATTTATAAAGATTGTAAGGATGCTTTCGAGGGTTTGAAATGCACGAGCAGAATCGAGCCGAACGAGAAATTAAAAAGCGATTACAGCCGAGCTTATAATAATTGGCTGGATGTATTAAAAACACAAATTGGAGTTGAACGATGACCGAGTATTTTCCAAAAATCAAAAAGATTAAATTTGAAGGCGCAGATTCTAAAAATCCGCTGGCTTTTAAGCATTATAATCCAAAGCAGAAGATAATGGGCAAAAATATGGCTGAGCATCTGCGTTTTGCAGTCTGCTACTGGCATACATTCAAGGGCCTTGGCGCTGACCCTTTTGGCCCCGGTACGATTATTAGAAATTATAATAGCTCCGGCGACCCGATGCAGGTAGCGAAAGATACTATGGTGGCGGCGTTTGAGTTTTTTACCAAACTTGGCGTTAATTTCTGGTGCTTCCACGATAGAGATATTGCTCCTGAAGCCGACACGCTGGCAGAAACCAACAAACGGCTGGATGAAATCGTAAAGCTTGCCAAAAAACTTCAAAAAGATACAGGCGTAAAACTGTTGTGGGGAACCACTAACGCTTTCAGCCATCGTAGATTTATGGCAGGAGCGGGCACGAACCCCGACCCGAAAATTTTTGCCTATGCCGCAAGCCAAATCAAAAAAGCTATGGAAGTTACAAAGGAACTTGGCGGCCTTGCTTATGTATTCTGGGGCGGCAGGGAAGGTTACGAAACTTTGCTTAACACCGATATGAAACGTGAGCTTGACCACCTGGCAATGCTTCTCCATATGGCTGTTGATTACAAAAAGAAAATCAAGTTCAAAGGCCCATTTTATATTGAGCCAAAACCAAAAGAGCCGACCAAACATCAGTATGACTTTGATGCAGGCAATTGTTTCGCGTTTCTGCAGAGACATAACCTCTTAGACGATTTCAAGCTGAACATCGAGGCTAACCACGCTACGCTTGCCGGCCATACTTTTCAGCACGAATTACAGTTCTGTGTGGACAATGACATTCTCGGTTCTGTTGATGCTAATCGCGGCGATTTGTTCCTTGGCTGGGATACCGACCAGTTCCCAACCGATATTTACGATACAACTCTTGCGATGTACACAATCCTCAAAGGCGGCGGTTTTACTACCGGTGGACTGAATTTTGATGCCAAGCTCAGAAGGCAGTCAATCGACCCGTTGGACCTCTTCTATGCCCATATCGGAGCAATGGATGCCTTTGCGAGAGGTCTTAAAAATGCGGCGAAGATGATTAGGGGCGGAAGGTTTGATAAGGCAATCCAAAAACGTTATGCCGGCTGGGACACGGTGTTTGGCCAAAGAATAGAAAAAGGGAAGGCCGACCTTGGAGAACTTGAAAAATACACGTTGAAAAATGGCGAACCAAAGCTCCAGAGCGGAAGGCAGGAAATGCTTGAGAATCTGCTCAACGAGTATCTTTAAATTATGATGAAGAACGAATTTTAAGGGCACCGAAAAACGGGTTATCCTTTTTCTCGATGTTCTCGCCCTGAACCATTTTCAATAAAGTTTTTGTTGCCTGTTCAACCATTTCCAATCTGTTAAAAGATACGGCGGTAACCGGTACAGGCGAAGTGGTTAGTTTGTTTGTGTCCATTATACAGGTAATACCCAACTGTTCCGGAATTTTTATGCCTCTTTTTAATGCGATTTCAATCAGGTCAACTGTCGTTTTGCTGAAATAAGTAACCACGCCAACCTTTTTATGTTTTTTCAATTCGTCAAATATATTCTCAAAATCCGAATTTATAATATCATCAGTTATTCTGGTTGTATTGAGTGCTTGTTGACTGTCGAATTGCAGCCCATTCGCGAAATGAGCGCACGATACACCCTCTGAAAATTCATTTACCCAATTGGAATGATAATCAACGGTTGAAAGTTCAAGAAATTGCGACTTAAATCCTCTTTCAAAAAGATGTGTTGAACATTGATAGGCGGCCAAATTCCAACTAAGGTAAAAAGAGGGGATGCCAAAATCGCTGCAGCGGTGCATTAAAGACACCGTCGGGATTGTTTTGTTAAATTCCACAATATCGCTCTTCAAAATCTGCTGGCTATAGGCCAAAACGCCTGATGTATTGTTATGCGAGATATTTTCCAAAGGGCGTGCGGTACTGTCGGGTTTTAATGTGTAAATTGTCAGGTTCTGATTATTTTCGCTGAGAGTTTGGTGTATCTGGGAAAATTCCCCGTAAGCATCAATGCTTAATTCACTTACTAATAAGCCTATTGTTTTTGTTGAGGATGAATTTGGTGATTCGGGGATTGCAGAGACTATTCTGCCGCGTCCCCGCTCGGCTTGCAAGTAGCCTTCGTTTTCGAGAGTTCCAAGGGCTTTTCTAATTGTTTCACGAGAAGAATTGCATTCTTTTGCGAGTTGATGCTCCGATGGAATCATTGCGTTTTTAGGCCATTTTCCATTTCTCAGTTGCTCCAGAAACTTGGCGTAGAGCTTTTCATGGGCAAACTTCGCCCTTGTTTCGTTTTCGTTCACTTCAATTGCAGGAGTTTTGTCCATAATTTTTTAACAATCCTCGTTTTGACCTTGTTTAAGCGCAAACAACAGAGGTGTATTGTATGTATTAGACAGCTTGTCTGTCAATGAAAATTTTGCGGGGCAGGGTTTTTGAGGTTGTATAGACAAGCTCTGGTTTTTGCAGGCCAATTTTTTAATCGTATAAGTGTTTATAAAAAAGAGTTTTATGAATAATATATGTGATTTATAGGGGTTTTCAAACTTTTTGTTTGACATAGTTGTTGGGATGTTGTATTATAATAGACAGGCTTGCGAATCCCCGGGGTTTGCGACAGGGGGTGTGGGGTTACTATATGTTGAAGTGGGAGACGGCAGAATGAAAAAAAAGTTTTGGAATCCTCCAACTATGATACTGCTTCATCCATTGATTTAAAACAACGGTGATTAATTGTGATTGTCCTGATACCAAAACTTCTGGAATTAATGTAGAGGGTGGCACCGATAGAGGAGAACACCATGAGCCTCGTGAATAGTCATTGTTATTTTTTGTGAAAGGAAGACAAGATGAAAAGAGTAATGACAGTATTAATGTTGATGGCTGCGGTTGGCCTGTTGTCTGCCACGGCAAGTGCGGGCCAGGTTCTGGTTGACACGAGCTTCGAGGAAAACAGCGCCGGAATTGGAGAGTGGGAGCTTCCCAGCGGCCAGTGGCAGTACTCCTTGATAGGCGAAAAAGACCCCGCATCCGATGCGGCTTGGTCGCAGGCCGGTGATACTCCCAGATACGCGGATGTTGTCGAAGTAGTGGAAGGCGAGCAGTGCGCCTTCATAAACGGTGCCGATGTGGCCCGGCTTAGATTCGCTGGCGACACAGGCAACGATAGCGGCGTATTCACCACTACATTCATGGTTCTTATACACCCAACTGCCAATTCGGGTCAATATGGGATGATGATTGGTAGAAATGGGCCGGATGGAACTTCTTGTGCCTGGAAAATATCCACAGAAGTGCACATACACAGTATTAACGGCACCAGCGTAGGAATTAGGGCATGGAATGGCAACGTACAAAATCAGCTAAAGACGGGTCTTGCCGAGAATACGTGGTACGACATCCAGACAATTGCTGATTATGGCACAAAGAAATACAATGTGTATTATCGCACACATAATTCAGGTTCATATATTAAAATTGGCAATCAACTTGCTTTTGTAGTGGAGAATAAAGGCTACGATAATTGGGGTGGCGGTGATGCGCTTCAGGTATTGGATATGGGTGCCGGGGCTCAAATTGGTGGTGCGATGTTTGATGATATCAAGGTTGAGGCCGATAGGCCCAAAGCATTCCCCGCTGCCCAGGGGTATGGTGCCTATGCCAAAGGAGGTAGAGGCGGCGATGTGTATCATGTAACTTCACTTTCCGGCCAATACACTTCGGGGACATTCCCTTATGGAGTTTATTCTGCGTCCGGCCCGCGAACCATTGTCTTCGATGTCAGCGGAACGATAAGTTTGATAGGACATCTGGACATAACACATGACAATCTTACCATTGCAGGGCAAACGGCGCCAGGCGATGGGATTTGCCTGAAGAATTATAGCCTTAAGGTTAACGCTGATGATGTTATAATACGTCATATGCGATTCCGACCGGGCGCCGGGGCCATTGGGTCCACAAGTACGGATGGAGTATCTATACTAAATGGCGACAGAGTTATTCTTGACCACTGCTCTATGTCCTGGGCGGTTGATGAAAATCTGGGCTTGCAATGCGCCAGCACCAATTGTGATGTGACGGTACAGTGGTGCATACTGTCAGAGGGGCTATGTGACCCTGGCAATAATGGGTGGAACCATTCAATGGCAGCACTTTTTAGCCCTGACAGTGGAAAAATTGCTCGTGTATCTATGCACCATAATCTTCTGGCGCACAATAACAAACGCAACCCTTACAGTGCCCCATATAACAACGCGGACGTTATACTGGATTTACGCAACAATGTTATCTACAACTGGGGAGATAAAGCAATAATGGCTGGCGCTTTCAACAATTCTACCAGAGACAATGTACAAATGAATTTCGACAAGAATTATTTAATTGCCGGGCCGGATACTACCAGCTACTATGCTGTACGAGCAGAAAACACGTCAATACAGGGCGACATCGCGTTTTATCGCAATGGAAACTATATTGATACCGATAAGGACGGCAACCTGGATGGTCATACCTGGTGGAGCAGCAATATCTACGGCAATTACACAGCATTAGGAAGTCTTCTTCCTACCACCCCTTCGACCTCTACTCAGAGTGCTTCGGCGGCTTATTCGCTTGTCCTGGATGATGCCGGTGCTGGCGTAACATATGGGGAAAGAGATTCTGTTGATGCCAGGATTGTGGACGAGGTAGAAGACCAGGATGGCGGCCTGATTGATCTGCCAAGTGAAGTTGGCGGCTGGCCTACCCTTTATTCTTCCTCAGCTCCTACTGACAGCGACCAGGATGGTATGCCGAATTCCTGGGAAAGCAGCCACGGCCTGAACTCTTATAACGCAGCCGACAGGAATTATGACGCTGATGGAGATGGCTACACCAACCTTGAAGAATACCTCAATTGGAAGGCCGGTGATTAAGGCTGATGTATTATTTAGCACCGTAATTTGGAATGTTATTTAGCAGGGCTGGGAACGCAGGCGAATATGGCTGGCGTTCCCGGCCTGTTTATTGTCAGAATTGAGCGTAAAGTTAGCCCGATAAAGGGGGTATGAAATATAGGGTTTTTGGTCGTATTTTATGTTTTTTTTGATGTGGATACAAATAAATGTGGTTATAATGAGTTGTGAGCGATTTTGCGAATGAGGGTTTTTGAAAAGGAGATAGGGCAATGTGGAAGAATAGCGAAGTGAGCGTATTAGTTAAAGCGATATGCGTGTTGTTTTTGGTCAGTGCGGGTGTGAATATCGCTGTGGGGGATACCTACTATGTATCATTGGGCGGAGACGATAACTGGAACGGCCAAACGCCGGGGACGGCGTTCAGGACAATAACCAAAGGTGCCACGGTTATCACCGCCGGGGATACACTGATTATAGCGTCGGGCAACTATGGCAGTGAACACGTTAGTGTTACGCATACCGGAACGGCAAGCGAGCCTATTCTCATCCAGGCCGAAACGGCTGGTGAAGTTTTGCTGGATGGCGGCACTGGTTCCGGCAGAGGCCTGAGTATTGTTGATGTTTCGCACATCACTGTTGAGGGGCTGAAGTTCACCAATTATTCCCAGGCGCTTTATTGTAAACGAGCTGCCTACATCACTGTCAGGGAATCTATCTTTGTAGATAACAACGCTGCGGGTATCACCACCAGTCTCAGCAGCTTAACGGAGATGGGCAGCAACCATCACTACCTTTTCACCGAGAACCAGTTTCTGGACCCGGCCGGCGGTCAGCGTCAGGATTATGGCCTGTGTCTCTATTACGCGGATAATGTGGAGGTGCTGAATAATTATTTTTACGGTGAACACCATCAGGCGTGTTCGTTCAAGGAGTTGATGAGCGATTCTCGTGTCGCCGGCAACACCTTCGACGGATTCCTGTACTCGGCGATTTATCTCGGGCAAAACGACGATGTGGCTCAGGGGCGTGTGGTCAGAAGCAATGACCTGATTGCCGAAGACAATGTGTTCAGACCGGCCCAGGGCTTCGTCGCCAAGAGGGCTGTCTGCATAGCCAATGTTAACGATGCCATCGTTAGAAATAACTTTATGGACTCAATGGATAAGGTTCCCGGAGGCCATACTGCCATACAAATAGCGGCCAACTCCACTGGTTCAAAGGTCTATGAAAACGTTATCATTAATGTCGAAGGCGCGTATGGAATCGAAGCGGCCACCAGTGATACCGAGATATACAACAATACAGTCTCCGGCTGCGATACCGGCATCGCGATTGTCGATGGTGCGAACCCTATCCTTAGAAATAATATCTTCTACAATAATTCACAACAGATGAGAGTACTGCAGGCACCTGATTTCGATCCCGATGGCAGCGACGAGCATAGCGCTTACTATCTCGGTCCCGGTGCTACAAATCTTTGGGTATGGACGCCTGATTACGGGAACGACCCTCTTTTGGAACACAATGACTGGTTTCTTTCAGACTATTCAGGAAAGGGTGTTACGGACATTTCCGTTGACCCGCAATTCGTCGGGCCGTTAACGGACCTCGTGCTTGGCGGTCTCAATCCTGTAACTGTCCCTGATTTCACACGCACCCATGCCTACCATCTAACCGACGGCAGTCTCTGTATTGATGCCGGCATAGATGTAGGACTTCCTTACAGCGGCGATGCTCTGGACATAGGAGCATTTGAGTATGTTCCCGGGTGCGGCGGCTGGGGATATTTAGATGCTGATATAGACGAAGATTGTTATGTGAATTTTAAGGATTTAGCCATTTTGGCGGAGTCTTGGCTTGATTGTACGAACCCTTCAGATTCAAATTGTGTGGATGTGCAATAGCAAGCCATTGGTTTGTTTTTCTTCTAATATATTATGGTGAAGTTATTTTAGGGAACCTCTAAAAATAGTTTTGAATTTGCTTGCTCACCCCGATTAATACCGTTAATATGACGCATTCGCCGTAATATCCGCGATTAATGGCGGATTTGAGGGTGGGAAATGCGCTTTTTGGTAGCAAAGCATTTGTTTTTTTTAATGAACATTTAAAGAGTAGATAGTATTTAAAAGGAAAACAACGGTGAAAAAATATGTAGTAGTTGGTGTTGGCGGACGGTCAAGAATGTTTCTTGACGCTCTTTTGGAGCGTTTTGTGGATAGTTCCAAATTGGCAGCAATCTGTGACAAAAATCAGGGTAGAATTGAATTAGTAATAAAAGAATATGCATCAAAATGCCCCGGACTCGTAGGTTATTCTGATGAACAGTTTGATAAAATGCTCAAAGAGCATAATCCTGATACTGTTATTGTCTGTACAAAGGATAGTGAGCACGATAATTACATTTGCCGTTCATTAGAGGCCGGATGTGATGTTATAACAGAAAAGCCGATGACCACGGATGAGGTTAAATGTCAGCGGATTGTTGACACTGCCAAAAAGACCGGGAAGAATGTTCGTGTTACATTTAACTATCGCTATGCACCATCTCGTACGCAGATAAAAGATTTGCTGATGAGTGGCGTAATCGGCAAGGTTTTGTCCATAGATTTTCAGTGGTGTTTAGACACAAATCACGGCACGGATTACTTCAGAAGATGGCATAGAAATAAAGTCAACTCAGGCGGTCTTATGGTGCATAAGGCTACACATCATTTTGACCTTGTAAATTGGTGGTTAAGTTCGACTCCATCTACGGTTTTCGCTGAAGGCGACAGAGTATTCTATAACAGCCGTCAGGCAAAATGTTACGGCCTTGAAGAGCACGCGGAGCGATGTCATAATTGCCAGGTAAGCGACAAATGCAATTTCTATCTGGATATGAGTGCCCACGAATCAATAAAAAATTTGTATCTGGACTGCGAAGAATATGATGGATACCTAAGGGATAAATGTGTATTCAGCGATGAAATTGATATTGAAGACACAATGAATGTTATCGTTCGGTATAAATCCGGAACCATTTTAAGTTATAGCTTGAATGCGTTTACTTCGTGGGAGGGTTATCGTGTGGTATTTAATGGAACCAAGGGTCGGCTTGAACAGGAATGCCACGAATCATCCTATATCAATAGCGGCGGCAAAGTTGAAGGTGCTTTCGAAGCCGAGGGTTCAACTATCAAGGTTTATCCGCATTTTAAAACCCCCTATGAGGTCGAAATGTGGACAGGTGAAGGTAGTCACGGCGGCGGTGATGTTATTATGCTCAAAGAAATTTTTGATAATCAGCAGGATGATAAATATCTAAGAGCCGCTGATTATGTTCAGGGTGCTTATTCAATTCTTGTCGGCATTGCAGCTAATAAATCTATGGCGACGGGCAAAAAGATAAGAGTGGATGATATTGTTTCTGGTTTGTCGGAACCTAAATTCCCTGCTATGCCCGATGGAACGGAAAGTATCGAATATGTCAAAGATGCCACTCGTAGTTGCGGAGGCGTTTTAATGGAAGCCAATATCCCATTAAAGATTGACGCGCCGGAGTAAAACCAACCGGCGGCATAATTGGCAACTCAAGTATCTGCCATCTATTCAGCACCTCAATTTGTTGCGGGCGTAATTCAGTGGTAGAATGTCAGCTTCCCAAGCTGAATGTCGTGGGTTCGAATCCCATCGCCCGCTTTTTTTATGGAACGGCCGGTCAGCTAAACATCGAAAAAACATCGCAGTGTTATGACCAATCAATGGCTTTGGCGCACACAGAGAAATCCAATGAGAGAAGATATTCAAAAAATCGAAAATGATGTTTGCGAATATATCTTTGCGGAAAAGCTTTTAAAGTCTGGACAAAACGTGCTGCTGGCGGTATCCGGCGGGGCAGACTCGGTGGCAATGGTTGAAATCTTCAGTCAACTTATAGCCAGAGGCAAATTGAAAGTGAATCTCCATTTAGCGCACATCAATCACCAACTCCGTGGGGCAGATAGCGATGGCGATGAAATTTTTGTTAAAGAGTGGGCGAAAAAACTTTCACTGCCGATAGCCACAAAAAGCGTTGCGGTCAAAGAATATGTTGCCGGTAACAAAGTTTCAATTGAGACAGCGGCGAGAAATTTACGGTTCGATGCGCTCAGGGGAATTGCTGAAAAATATGACTGTAAAGTAATCGCTACCGCTCATCACGCAGACGATAACGCAGAAACTCTGACGCATCGACTGCTTAGGGGGACGGCTTTTGCGGGGCTGGCTGGGATATGGCCTGAAAAGGAGTTTAGTGACGGCATCGTTTTTATAAGGCCGTTACTGATTTTGAGCAGGGTGCAAATTGAAAGCTATCTTGGCCAGCGGCAGGTGTCGTGGCGGACAGATAAGACTAATGCAGACTGCCGGTTTATGCGAAACTTTATAAGGCACAAGCTTATTCCTGCTATTGAGGAAGATTGCTCAAGGCCGTTGCGGGAAACTTTAGGTGAGCTTGCGAAAGTTTGTCGTCGTTTTGACGGCCGAGTGAAAAGCCTTGCACGGGCAGCGTGCGATATTTGTATTTGCGATAAGGAACGGCAGAGAGTAATTATTGACAAAGCAGAGTTGCGGAATTTGAGCGAGCCGGTTGCTGTTGAATTGATTAAGATTATTTTAGAAGAAATCAATTGTGGCCAGCAGAAAATTACATCGGCCCATTACCGCGGGATTTTAGATTTTGTTTCTGTTGCGAAAAAAGGCAAAAGGCTTTCACTGCCCAACGATTTTTTTGTAACAGTGGATTTGGATGAAGTAACTTTCTCAGCC
This sequence comes from Anaerohalosphaeraceae bacterium, assembly GCA_021108375.1. GTDB lineage: Bacteria > Planctomycetota > Phycisphaerae > Sedimentisphaerales > UBA12454 > JAIORA01. The sequence continues at coordinate 49,420 of JAIORA010000027.1, read as the reverse complement.
GAGTTAAATGAAACTGCAACCGCAATTGCGCCCGTGGAAATTGTGGTGGGCGGTATAACTGAATTTGGTAAATGGAAAATCGAGACAAAAATCCTGGCGGCAGAGCAATGCGACCTTGAAAAATTTAAAACAGAAAAAGATGAGCTAATTGAATGGTTCGATATGGACAAGATAACCCTGCCGTTGCTCGCAAGGGGCAGGGTTGAGGGGGATAGGTTTACGCCAATCGGGCAAAAACAACCGCAAAAAGTGGGTAAATTCATCACGTCAGCTAAAATTTCAGAAAAAAATAAAAAAAAATTATTTTTAATAACTGATTCAAAAGATGTTATTTGGCTTGTTCCGGCAAGAGGTTCTCAAATCGCCTCAATTACCCCAAAAACCAAGAACATACTCCAGGTTTTCGTCCACAGCAATATCCTCACATTTGATTCAATTGTCCTATAAAACCACCAATTAACCGACAAAAACACAATTATAATAGGTATTAGTCCTTGACATTTCAGACTATTCTGTTACAGTGCAGAGAATTGGGGGGGGGTCTCTGGGTATAGGTTAAATGCGGAGTTACACCCGATTATATGGGATATGAGGGAATGAGGAGCCTTTGTCCCTGTGTTTTATTGGAGGTAGGAAGATGATGAAAAGACTACGGTTTTTCTCTGTGCTTATGTTTTTGACATTAGGTATTACAACCGTCCAAGCCAACACACTTCACTACAAAATGATGGCACCAACGACAGACCTCACTATCGGCCAGGCCATAACCGTAACTGTTTCGGCGTGGATAGAAGGCGGTACCGGCACCAATGGCCTTGATACATGGCAGCTTGATTTGGACGTTGACAGTTCCGGTGTGATTGCAATCACCGAAAATGCAGGAGTCGCAAATATCAATCTGATAGCCCCTGACCCCGACCCCACCTTTAGTGGCTGGGATGCGATGTCTGTAAATAATCCAGAAACAGGAGAAGTCAGACAAATCGCAGTCAGCCAGAACACCGTAGGTGCTCCTTCACTTACAGGCATTGGCGGTTATAGCGATGTATTCACTTTCGAGATTGTTGCTCTTGCACCGGGAGTTGTAACATATTTGCTCGGTGATTTCGGCGGTACAGGCTTTTTCGCATTCACCGCAGACGACGACTATTACGATGGAACAAATTCGGTCTTTGATACTGACCTCTCTGACAATGTCTTTACTATAACAGCAGTGCCTGAACCGGCAAGCATAGTTCTGTTTATGTTTGCTGGAATAACCGCTGCTTTAAAACGAAAAAAGAATTGACGATATAAACGGATTGAGGTTTAATCCGTTAGAGCGATTCAGGATGATGCAGAATTTACAGTTTTGGCATCTATGTGAAGCAAAAGGAGGAGTGTGGAAAATACAATCCTTAAAGGCTTCGGCCAAAAGGACATCAAAAGGGGACACGCTGTTTTTGTAGGCTTATTGCCGCTTTTACTTATTTTGATTCTCACGCAATCTATTTGTTTGGCCCAGCTTACCGGAAACGATGTGTTGATATTGGTCAACTCCGACAGCCCGACCAGCCGATACATCGCAAAAATTTACTGCCAATATCATCCTGACGTTCCGCTTGAAAACGTTCTGGAACTTACAGGCCTGACAGATTGCAGCGGCAAAACCGCAACGCCAGCCGACGAAATTATATCCAGGGGCGACTATGAGCAGCTAATCGCCCAGCCCCTCCGGGATTTTCTTGTTGCTAATAATCTGACGACCGCGATAAAGGTTATAATAACTACGGCCGGTATGCCTTATCGTATTGAGGATACGGTTTATAGTGATGCCGTTTATCCTGCCGGCTCAAACGCAGGCGTTGTATCCGGCAATCTACCATTTATTAACGCGGCATCGGTAGAATCGGAATTAACCTGTCTTTGGTATAGCGACTACGGTCCCGGGCAGTTCAGTTCTGAAAATAGAATGGTAAATGTTTATCAGGGCTATCGGCAAAGCAGCATAGCCTCTTTTGAAAGGCTGCAGCCCGGAAGTAAAACAATGCAGTGGACGGATGCATTGAATGTAGTCGGAGACCCGCCAAAAATTGAAGGTGAAAATGGATGGGGATTTCCGCCTGTTTACGGGGCAACTAACCGCAGTTTCAATGCCGGTGATATTTACCTGACTTGCAGGCTTGACGGGCCTAAGACACAGGGCGGCTCGGCCATCTTTGAAGTCCACAAAATGCTTGAACGAGCCAAAAGAGCCTCTGACCCTGCCAAGGGGGTCAATCCACTACAGGCAGTAGTTGTTCTGGATGATGCGCCAGGTGCGGATGATTATGATGAGAACCGTATTTATAATCTGGATGGTTCGGCAAATTATATAGTCTATGACCCAAATGTAAATCAGCCGCCTGATGCCAAAACTATATTGATTAAAGACGACTATGCAGAAGCGTTTACCACATTAACCAACTGCCAGTCTAATGAAAATGTACTGAACATTGGCTTAATGATGGGCTACGGCGGAGATTTGCCTGTTATGCTGGATAGGCGTAACAACACACGGACATCACAGGCCGATTTGGATAACTATGCTGCCAGCGACCCAAATAGAGATGAATATCAAGGCATTGTTTTAGCCGCCTGTTTCGGACGTAACGGCGATGAAGGCAGCGCAAGCAATTATCTACTCTGCGCAGGCCCCAACAATACCCCGTTATTCAATGCGGTAAACGGGGCAGTCTTTACCTCAATCGAGAGTTTCAACGCCGTAACAATGTTCTCCGATGTCAATACCCTGCCGACAGCACAGGGAAAAATCGTTGATTTCATAACAATTGGTGGCACTGGTGCAATAGGGCACGCCTTTGAGCCAATGGCAGGATCTGTGCCGGACAATCTGTATTTGCATTACAACCTATTGGCTGATGAAGATGCCGATGGTGTAGCTGACTTGACATTCGTCGAGGCTGCTTTTACCGCGATACCGTTTTTGAGCTGGTCGGAAGTCGTTATCGGCGACCCGCTAATGCGAATTCACTATGGCCCGGGCGGGGCGGCTTTAATGCCCATACCGGGAGATATTGGTATGGACGGCTATGTAAACGTCAAAGATGTCAGGGAACTCAAGAAAGCCTACGGAGGCAGTCTATACAGCACAACCCCTTACTATTACGAACGTTACAACGACCGTGCCGACCTTAATGGCGATTTCTATGTAAATGTTATGGATGCCAGAATACTAAAAACCCTGATGTATTAATATAATATCGGACTTTTTTTATAAATTTTTGTTTTTTGTTTGACATTTGTCGGATATTCGCTTACATTCAAGATGCTTAAAACCGTGGGTTTTTCTGCGGAAAAAGAGGCTGGGAGGCCTTGAGCATTGGAAGAAGAGTGATACAGGAGGAAATAGTTATGAGAAGAGGGTGTTTCGTTTCGTGTTTGCTGACGGCAGTTATTGTTGTCGGTCTGTCCCCGTGTATTTGTTTTGGTGAATTGGTCTATACAGACAAAATTGATTTAGGCTTCTTATTTAATACGTGGTATGACAATACCAACCCAAGCCCGATAGAGGGTTCGATTAATTTTAATAATACCGCAATAACCGCCAGCCAAAGTTTTCTCAGTACTTTTTCCAATATCGGGTCTGACAACATCCTTGAGGTTACAGGCGAGTTCACCTTCATATCCGAGCTGACTTCGGATTACAGTTCAGGCGGTATAGCTAAAGGCATTTTTGCCGGCGGTGCAACCATAAGCTTTGTCGGCGGTATTAAGCAGGGTGGAGTTTATGTATATGGCGGTACCGGAAATGACGCAAACCAGATACTACAAGCAACCCTAAAGCCTGCCTACAATGGCGGATGGTCTCTTGAAGAAGAGGCATTAGTTCAGGGTGCTTTTAACAGAACATTGGATATTGAATTGGACACGACTGTAGGGTTGGGGGCAGGTGTAACGTTTGAGTATGAGACGGCAACTTATACACTCAAGCTGGCAGCTAACTCAGAATATCCAAAGATGGGACTTGAGCTTAAAACGGCATCTACGGTGAATGATTTTGGAGTCGATATTAACAGTGGTTGGCTGGCTTCACATATAAAGATAAACTCTGTTGTACCGGAACCAGCTACACTGGTGCTGGTTGGGGCAGGGATGGTTTTATTGCGAAAAAGAGAAAATGAATAAAAACAATATCAGAAGGAGGTGTTTGGAGATGAAGAGAATTTTAGCGATTATTGTGCTGTGTTTTGTGTTTGCGGCGGTTGTCTCGGCGTCTGATGTTAACGAAATAGCCATTGAGCAAACCACCGGCTCGACTGCCGATTATGACTTTGCGACAGGTGAACTTAGCTGGTCTGCCGGGATAAGCGGCTATATAGCTACCTATGGCGGAGGGTATGCAACATTTAATGGTGTTGACCTTACCGCCAATTTCGGTTTGGTCAGTGAAGGTGTTTCAGGTGGTTTGGCATGGGCGAAATTTGATCTGGTCGGAAGCTGGACAGTTGGCCTTTATGACAGCGGTTACGGAACCTCGCCGGTTCTTGAACTGTCGGGTACGTTAGACAGTGGCAGGTTCAACGGCCAGTACTGGGAAGACGAAAGGAATGGCGAAAACGGAGTGGATGGCAAGGCCTGGATAGATGTCGGTCTTGACAGTTACAATGCTACATGGGTCAGTGATAAATTTGGTGCGACTGGTGGTCTGTCTTTAGGTGATAGTATCTTTGGCTTACAGTCGGGAGCTTTGCTTGACGCAGCATTTGGAGATTACGGCAATGACGATTATGATTCCACGAACGGTTTAACTATAACCCTTTATGGCGACCAGGATACGGTCGTTCCGGAACCTGCAACACTGGTTCTTTTGGGTCTCGGCGGACTGTTGCTGAGGAAAAAACGCTGATTTAGATTCGCACAAAAAAGCAATTTAAAAATATAAAGCCCGTGATTAACATCGCGGGCTTTTTTATTGGTTTAATCTTTGCGGAAATCCATCTTGGTTGCAAAAAAAAAGCTTGTAATACGCCCGTTTTTGCTTAAACTACCGCTAATTTCGCGCATATGTCAGAATAAACCCCTGTTATGCCGCAAGAAAACGTCTTTGCGAGCTATCAAGCTCGAATAAATACTTCTTTAGTTTAGAGCAGTTTAATTTTTAGTGTACCGTTTACGCCTACTGCGGCTTCGGCTGATGGCATCAGATTTGCTCGCGAGATTTCAATATCGCTGCGCAATCTTCTTTGTCAGTCTTGTCCTCATAACGGCCTAAACCAGTACATAAAATCTTAAAATGCTCTGATGAACAATGTCTATCTACAAAAAATGGAGTTTAAAAAGTGAAAAAGATTGGTAGTAGTGTTAAGTTATTGTCATTGTCGGCCATGCTGTTGTTTGCGGGCAAAGCTCTGGCGAGTGAAAGTTATGATGCAGCTGGGAAAATTTGTGCGGCATCAACTGACGGCGCAATAAGTACAACGCCGTTTATTTGGTGGCTTGCCCCTGTCAGTGCGGTTCTGGCTCTTGTTTTTGCCGTTTACTTTTATAAGAAGGTTATGGCGGCAGATGCTGGTAGTGAGAGAATGATTGAAATCGCAGGTCACGTCAAAGACGGCGCTTATGCGTATCTTTTTAGACAATACAAAGTGGTAACGATTGTCTTTGCTATCCTGCTGGCCATCTTTGCCGCGCTGGCCTATATGGGTGTTCAGAATCCGTTTGTGCCGGTAGCGTTTTTGACCGGTGGATTCTTTAGCGGTCTTTGCGGGTTTTTAGGAATGAAGACTGCCACGAATGCATCTAATAGAACTGCTCAGGGTGCAAGTGTCAGCCTTAATCGCGGCTTGCAGGTTGCTTTTAGAAGTGGTGCTGTTATGGGTCTTGTCGTTGTTGGTTTCGGCCTGCTCGACATCACGCTGTGGTACCTGGTTCTCGATAAGATTGTTTATACCGCATCGAATATGACTAACGGCCTGAACTTTTTAGGCTTGCAGCTCGTTAAAGAAGGTATGCACGCTGACCACAAGCTCGTTGAGATTACAACGACGATGATTACGTTCGGGATGGGTGCTTCAACCCAGGCATTGTTCGCACGTGTTGGCGGCGGCATTTATACCAAGGCCGCTGATGTTGGTGCTGACCTTGTTGGTAAGGTCGAGGCTGGTATTCCTGAAGACGACCCAAGAAACCCTGCTACAATCGCTGACAATGTTGGCGATAACGTTGGCGACGTAGCTGGTATGGGTGCAGACCTTTACGAAAGCTATTGCGGCTCAATCCTTGCAACGATGGCCTTAGGTGCTGCTCTTGCAATCAATAAAGAAAATGGCGATTCCGCTGCGATTCTCAAGTTCGTACTATCTCCGATGGTTGTTGCTGGTATTGGTATTCTCCTTTCAATTGTCGGTATTTTTATGGTTAAATGCAAAGAGGGTGCAACGCAAAAGAACCTTCTTAATTCGCTTTTAATTGGTACTCTCGGAAGTAGTGTTCTTATTCTTGGTGCATTGGTCGGAATGGTTTGTCTTGACTGGATTAGCTGGGGCATTTTTGGTGCAGCGGTTGCAGGTCTTGCTGCCGGCGTTGTGATTGGCCAGTTTACCGAGTATTACACATCAGATGAATACGGGCCGACGAAGGGAATCGCGGCACAGACCGAGATGGGGGCTGCTACTACAATTATCGACGGCTTTGCAACGGGTATGTACTCAGCAGGACTTCCCGTAATAACTATTGTTGTTGGCATCCTTTGTGCATTCGGTTTTGCCGGTGGCTTCAGCAATCCTGCAATGGGTCTTTACGGTATCGGTTTTGCCGCTGTCGGTATGCTGTCAACTTTGGGTATTACCCTGGCGACAGATGCTTACGGCCCAATCGCTGACAACGCAGGCGGTAACGCAGAAATGTGCGGACTGGGCAAAGAGGTTCGTGAAAGAACCGACGCTCTTGATTCTCTGGGCAACACTACCGCCGCTACTGGCAAGGGTTTTGCTATTGGTTCGGCGGCATTAACAGCTATGGCTCTTTTGGCAACGTTTATCGAAGAAGTAAGAATCTGGATTGTTCGGCTGGCTGAGGAAAGTGAAACCGGCGAGTATATCGTAGGCAGTCAGGTTTTTACCGCTGCAAGTGCAAAGGTTGCTTCGGTTGCTGATTTTGTAAATGCTTACGAATTGACAATTATGAATCCCAAACTCATTTGCGGCCTGTTTATCGGTGCTATGATGGCGTTTGTTTTCTGTGCGATGACGATGAAGGCTGTTGGCCGAGCGGCTGGTGCAATGGTCAACGAAGTGCGTCGCCAGTTCAAAGAAATCGTTGGTATTATGGATGGCTCCGGAACGCCGGACTATGCAAAATGCGTATCGATTTCAACTGCCGGTGCTCAGAGGGAAATGATTTTGCCATCACTGCTGGCGATTATCATTCCGGTTCTCACCGGTTTGGTTCTGGGCGTAGCGGGCATTATGGGCCTTTTGGCAGGTGGTCTTACTTGTGGATTCGTTCTTGCTATTACGCTTAACAATGCTGGTGGTGCGTGGGATAATGCCAAGAAGTACATCGAAAAGGGCGCTCACGGTGGAAAAGGCTCTGATGCCCATAAAGCCGCAGTAGTTGGTGATACAGTCGGCGACCCGTTCAAGGATACTTCAGGCCCGAGCCTTAATATCCTTATTAAGCTGATGACTATGGTCAGTGTGGTATTCGCAGGCGTTATTGTTAAGTTTTCGCCGATGATTGCTGAGTGGCTGAATATGGGTCAGTAGTTGACTTAGAAGCAAATTAAGTGTATAACCATACGGGGTCGGATACAAAACCGGCCCCGTTTTTTACTTAGAGGTTATCCCAAAATGTCTGAGAAGTAATGTTAATGACATTCAGAGCGTTAAAAATGATAGTTTTGGGATGGATAATAATGTGATTGGATTAAATTGGCAAAGAAACAGACAGATACAGATATAGACGCTAAAGAGTTGGCGATTGTAGCGGCGAAAATTGCTATCGAAAGGCATAGCCTTGATGTGGTTTTGCTGGATTTGAAAGGCAAAAGTCCGGCAACGGATTACTACTTAATCGCTACCGGAACCAGCGACCGTCAGACACGGACCGTTGCCGATGAGATAACCAAAATGGCAAAGGATAACCGCTGGAAGCTTTTCGGTAGGGCAGGCTACGATAAGGGCCAGTGGATACTGTTGGATTTTGTCGATGTCGTAGTGCATTTGCTCGATGAAGAGTACAGAGACTATTATGACCTTGAGCTGATATGGGGAGACGCAAAGAAAGTTGAGCTTGAGGCCTAAAGGCCGGGCAGGGGGGATAGGTAGGGGGTTTTCAAAAAAACATTTCGGTTGTAGTGGCAGAACCGTTGTATGGAGGCTGGTAAAAAGACATCGTAGAATTGTAGTGTTTTTTACTTGACAAACTCCACTGTTTTTGTTCAAATATTCCACAGTTCTGGGAGGGATTCTGGAGCAGAGGAAAAGTATCTACGCTCGCCGAAGTTTTTGCGAGCCAATTCAAATGGACTAATTCACTAACCGTGGTCGGGGTCTGCCTATATCAAAGCAGTAGGTAGAATAATCAGAGGAGAAAGCTATGAGAAAAGTGTCTCTGCGTCCATCGATTTTTCTATTTGTATTTTTCGCCTGTGCATTTACAACGCCGGTTTTTGCCGAGAATCCTGATTGCGGGTGCGGCCAAAGCTGCGGGGCTTGTTCAGGCCAGACGGCTGCTTATATGCAGGTTACGCTGACGGCATTGCAGGGTTGTCCGCAGTATTTTCACGATGGAGCGGCGGCTGTCTATCCCGGCTTTGGCGGAGTTATGGACATAATCTGCAAGCAGGACGGTGATTATTCCTGCGGATACCATTATATCGGCCCGGTGTTCAATATGGATGGGTTTTACAACGACTACCGTTTTTATTTTTACCTCGATTTTAATGCCTCACCCAACGGAACAGAATTTATCATTACAACACAAGAGGATTTTTACGGTTGGTATGATGCGTTTTATTCAGTGGTTTCAGTTCCGAACTGTTGCAGCAAAATCGATATAGCAGATTTTTTCTCTTATTGCAATGGCCCAACGCCGGATATTTATTCCGGCACAGCGTATTGGCGGCCAGCGATTTTGGCAGACGGCAACTGTCCGTCTTGCGAACCGAACAGCATCAATCAAAATTGTGATGATTTGAGCTGCGAGACTCTCGGACAGTACACCGCTTTTGCAGGAGGAGAGGCTTTTTATGATGGGCCGATAGTTTTGCATTCGCCGCCGACAAGCCAAGTCTCTGCCAAGGCAGGTAACACGATAAATTCAGCGAAAATTTATTGTCCTAACGCTGATTTGGTTAGTGCCGAAATTACCAGTACTGCGCCCAATGACGTAATTGTTTCAGTTGAACCCCAAAACTGTTCTTCCGGCGATACGGCAATTATTACTGTGCGTGCTTTGCGCGGCAGTGCCACGGTGGAATGTACTGCGATATTTTATCAGAGGGCAATGGCCGAGGAATGTATAGTTCTCAAGACCGAAAAAACTGTTACCATTGAAGTTCGTCCGGATGATGGCGATGAGTGCGGGCAGAATTTTCAAAAGCCGGTTTTGCTCTCTGGCTCGCCGGGTAATGTATCGACAAAAATAAGGGCGGGAGTAAATCCGCTCGATGAATGGCCCTGTGCGAAACTGTATGAGTCAGACAACTATCAGGATATAGAGGTTATTTTGCCTGGACGGTTTACACCGATTGTATTTAATGACGGCAAAGCCCCAGCTTATCTGGCTGGCTATCGGGTGCAGGTTCAGCAGGGCAGTAGAATCATTGCCAGTGATTTGCATGGCAGCCAGTTCATATATGACGAGGCAGACGATTATAAAATAAGTCTTGTAAAGAGTCCCTGCGATGTGAATATCATTGAGTTTATTTACGACGCTAATGGCCTGCCTCTGCGTCAAAACGATTTGACGAATACCGACTATTACATTTCATATCTTTATGACAGTAATGGCCTGATGAGTGAAATTCGCGAATACGAAAACGCGACCGATTATCGCAGGTATGTCATCAGCTATGATGGAGAAAGGGTTAGCGGCATAGGTAACGGGTGCGGTGAATGTGGCCAGCCGGCCTCGGCGAGAAGATATTCTTATAATGATGCGGGGCTTCTCGAATTTGAAAAATCTTCGGATGAGGCGATATTATATCAATATGCTTATGACAGTGATGGCAGACTTACTGAAAAGTGGCTGGGGACCAAAACGGATAGCAAGCCTGTGTTGCTCACAAAATATCAGGACAACCCAAGCGGATATATCGCAGATACCAACGAATATGTGGACTTATATGATTGCAGGATAACCCGCGAAATTTTTGAGGCTTCCGGGCAACCGATAAGCAAAACGATTTTCCAGCAACTTGGCGATAATCCCGATAGCCCATCTGGCCAGTATTACACTGAAGAATATATTTACGATAGGAACGCTGCATCGGGTGCGATTAGTAAGAAAACAATTATTTATCCCAGTGGCGCAAGGACGGAGTTTATCTATGATGTTAACAGTGGCGAGCTTGTAGAGCAGAATGTTTATGACAGCAATGATGTTGCGATAAATTTGGTGTGCAACAGCTATCAATACTTAGACCCTAACGGACAGCCGACATCCGACCCGAATCAATTGTATGTTGCTCGACTTATTGAAACGTTTAATTCGCTCGATGCTAATACAGCCTTTAGTTATACATCTTCGCTCCTTAGCCCTTCAGAGATTTTGTATCCAATTTCCGATTCACCTTTAGTGCCGTCAGCTCTGCGAAGTGAATATATAATCGACGATTACGATAGAACGACTTCGGTTAATTATATCGACCGCCAGAGCGAAGCGGTAGTTTTGACAACAAATTATACCTATGACGATTTTGGCAACCTCATATCCGGGCAGTACGCCGATGGAAACGATGTTAATGAAGTAACCGCTTATGAGTACAATTCCTTTAACGAACTTATCAGAACACAAATTTCGGGTGGGACGGTTTTTGGCAAAAGCTATAACCAAAAGGGCCAAATCGTAAGCGAGTTCACCTTAGTTGATAGCGGCGACATCCATTTAGCTGAGCCGAACCTGATGTCGCAGGTTCGATATACCTATGACGCAAATGGCAATACGGAGATGATTGCAGAGGCAATCTCTGGTGGCGAATTTGCTTTTGGCGGGCCTGAAAAATGGGTCTATACCAAATTTGAATACGATTCTTTCAGCCAGGTTACGCAAGTCGTCGAAGACGTTAATGGCTGTAGTTTGGCGACTTTTTACGATTACAACTATCAGGGCGAGCTTGTAAAGACGACCGAGTCATCCGGCAAATGGACTGAGTATATTCGCGATGGCAGGGGGATGGTGGTTTATGAGATTGATGGCTTCGGCCAGGACGATTTGGCTGTAGCGGAATTTGAGTATGACGCAGCCGGCAATCTTATAAAACGCAGCAGCTCTGAAGGAATTGTTTACAGATTTGAATATGATGATTTTGACAGGCCTGTTGAGCAGAGGTTTTGCAGTTATTCAGGCCCTAACCTTTGGGTTCAGCGAACAGAGTATGAATACAACAATGCGGGTAATTTGACCGGAGAGAGAGTCTATGACAGCAACAACACAATAGTCGCCGAGGAATTTTTTGGATATGATTGTCTTTCAAGGTTGTGGCAAAAGCGGGTTGCAGCACGGCCGGGTATTACGGATGATACCAATGATATGGTTGTGCTGTATGCCCGTAATTATTTGGGCAATGTAACGACAGAGGCGATTAAAAATGTCGATTCGGTTTTTGCCAACTCGATAGATGAGACCAACGATATTTTAATTATGGCAGATTATGATTCGCTCGGCAGGGAAAAGCGTTTAATTGACCCGTTGGGCAATGTTACTGATTTTGACAGAGGCGCAGACGGGCAGATTCTGTCCATAACCAATGCTTGCGGATTAGCCACAGTCAATACATACGATTTGTATGGCAGGGTCGGAAAAGTTACAACTCCTGATGGCCATTACCTTGTTTTTGATTATGACAGCCTTGACAGGGTTATAAGGCAAGCTGTTTTCGATTGTAACGGCACGCCAGCAACGGGGAATGACGATTACGCTATTGAGCAGAAAAGGTTTGAATACGACAATCTCGGCAATCTGAGCAGGACAGTTGTTATGACTTCGGCCGTAAGCACCGCTGATGTCAATATCGCCATCGATGCTGTAACCGATTACGATTATAACGATGTAACCGGCCTGCTGGAAACGCAGATAAGCTATTACAACGGCGCAGATATTGTAACGACTGAGTATTTTTACGATTTGCTTGGAAGGCTAACGAAGATTGTCGATACTAATGATAATGCTTCGGAAGTTTTTTATGATGTAAACTTTCCCGGGCGGATATACAAACAGCAGTTTGTCTATAACGGCTCGGCTGAATCGACGGTGATAACGACCTATTTTAATTATGACGATTACGGCAGGGTAATATCAAGCAGGCTTGACAATAATGGCAGTGCCGATTTCAACGATTTGATAACCCATTTTTGCCGTGATGGACTCGGAAGAATTGTGAAGGAGATTTCGCCTTCAGGGTTGGTAACGGAATTTGAATATGATGTGTTCGGCAATCTCGTTAAAACCATACAAGACCCAAATGGTTTGTGTGTTGTCGCAGAACATTGTTATAACAGGCTTTCCGAGCGAGTTGTTGATATTGCCTATGACCCTAATGTTCAGCAGACGCAATATGAATACGACAAAAATGCCCGGCCGATAAAAATAATTTATCCCGATAGCAAAACCGCTGAGTATTTTTACGATGGGCTTGGCAGGATTTGTGAGCAAAAAAATCGTAACGGCGAATCAATATATTACGGTTATAACGGCAGCGATGATTTAATCTGGCAAAGCGATGACCCTAACGGCCCGCTCGGCGATGTCAACAGTTGCGATTTCTTAATCGAGTTTGAATACTCTCCGACTGGCAGGATTACCTACGCAGCTAAGACTGTTACTGGCGAGACTATTGCCAAATCGTATTTTGAATATGACGGACTCGGCAATATCACAAAAGAGATTGCCTGTCTCTATGGTTTTGCTCCAAAGACAATTGAATATACTCGCGACCAGACGGGCAATGTCTTTTCAATAAGTTTGGACAGTGAATCTACCACTTACAGCTACGATGGGCTTGGCCGTGTAAGGGTGGTGGGGTTTAACAATGTCGAAATTGCCTGTTGCGATTATTTTGGCCCAGCGCTCAAAACTATTTTCTATCCGCAGGCCGGCATTGAAAATACATATGGCTATGACGAGATAGGCAGGATTTCGCAGTGCAAAGTTGCTGACGCAAATGATGATGCTATTATTGATTACATATATGCCTACAACGAATTTTCGAGCCGAAAAATGCTTGCGTATAACCATATACCAGGGGCGGTTCAGGACAGTTACAGCTATGATTCGCTGGGCAGAATCAGCGACGTTAACTACGGACTTTGGGGCGAATCCGAAGAGTATAACTATGATGGACTCGGCAATCGCAGTGTGGTAAATACCCGGCAGGGTTCTACAGACACATATTATCATAATCAACTCAATCAATATACAAAAGTACATACGGATTATAATTTTGGAGGCCTGACAAGTGATGCTGATATTCATCACGATGATAACGGCAATATATTGTCGGAGGAAATTAACGGATTCAGTTACGAGTTCGACAGTCTCGGCAATGTTATAAAAGTTACTCACAATTCCGAAGTAATAATCGAATTTGCATACGATGCACTCGGCAGAAGGATATATAGCAAGAACCAGTACCTCAGCGAGAAGCTGTTTTACTATGATTTGAATAATCGAGTAATAGCAGAGTACGATATAGGAGGGTCTGGCCCGAAATTATCAAGAAATTACGTTTATGGAAATGGGCAGACCGACATTTTGGCGATGTTCCTGCCGGAAAGGGTGGTCGATTCCAATGATGTTGCCATGTTGTATGAATTTTGTGATAGCTATCTGCTCGGAGTCGGCGAACCGGGCTATAATAGCGATTACGATTACGATGACAACGAATGGGTAGATTTGGCTGACTATGCTGCCTTTGCGTCGGAGAATAGTTTTCATCTGCCAGGCCTTGACGAAACTCGATGGTACTATCTCAAAGATGCTCTCGGCTCGGTAGCGGGTATTGTCGGCGCAAAATTTAATCGGCCCGGCGACAGGGAATTTTATAAATATGATGCTTTCGGCAAATCCGACAGGTTAAGCGATGTTGGCAATCCTTACTTTTTTGCCGGATACAGTTACGATGAGCAAATCGATAAATATTATTGCAATAACAGGTATTATGATTCATTGCTGGGGAGATTTTTAAGTCCTGACAAACTCGGTTATGCGGATGGGCTTAATCTGTATGAGTATGCCCAGAGCAATCCGATTATGTTTTCAGACCCGCTGGGGCTAAAGAGCAGTTTGAAGCAGGAGTTGCAATTTCTGCTGGGCTTTGGAAATGTTCGTCGGCGGGTAGGGCTGCTCACTGGAAACGTGAAGAAAAATTGTGAGTTTCTCCAACTCGATTGCGATACGACCAGATGCCAGCAAGGCCAGATGAATTCGCAGTGCGGCAAGGCGGATAGATGCTTCAATATATATCGAAAAGTCAAAGCCGGCGATGATGCTCTCAACTCACAATGCGCAAAGGCTGTAGTTTACGGCACTGTTGTCGGCACGACACAAGGCCTGCTCAATACCGCTAACGGTGTTCAGGACAGTCTTATTGGAACGGTAAATCTTGGCAGCGGAATATGGAATTACACTGGTGCACTCATTTACGATAAAAAATTAGGGTATATCGAGTCGCCGGACTGGTCGAAAGATTTAATCGTTAAGGAATCGGATTTTGCTCACGGGGCCAGCAAATTTCTCGGCTCCGAAGGTGCTCTGGCTCTTGCTACGGCTGGACTTTCTCACTGGAAAAATGCTCATCAGTTGACTAAAATACAAAAGACCGCCCCCGCTGCCAGAGAGGTTGCCGAGGGAATTTATGAGTTTACTGCCTCGTCGGGCAAAACCTATGTGGGGCAGTCCGGCAACGTTACAAATAGAATTGTTCAGCATATTAAGAGTGGAAAGCTGTTGACAAAGGATGTAAAAACGCTGAAAGCGACAAAAGTTGGCGGTGGAAAAGTGGCAAGGGAAATTTATGAGCAGCTTAGAATAAACAAGCTTGGCGGAATCGATAAACTTGAGAATATGAAAAATGCTATCGGTCCGGCAAGGCAGTATTTACTCAAAAAATAAAATATGAAAAATTTTACTATACAAAAAGGTGAGTTTGGCAAGCGGATGATAGTCTGCGGTGAGTTTGACGAGGCTTTAGCTGAGGTTTGCGCCAGGAAAAAAGTTGCCGAGCTTGAATTGAACTGGGCTAATGGTTTCAAAGGTGATAATCTGTCCTTTCTGCAGAACCTGCCATTTCTAACGTCATTTACTATTTGCGATTACAATATCAAGGACATCAGTGGTGTGCATTATTTGGTGAATTTGCGGCATCTCAAAATAAGCACCTATTGTAAAACAGCTTTGGATTTTTCAGTATTTAAAAATCTTGAGGATTTATCGCTTTTTTGGCGGCCAAAGACAAAAGTACTCTCGAATTGCGATAAACTGAAAAAACTTTTCATCTATAAATATAATCCCCAAAGCAAGGATTTGTCCGGGCTTTCAGGTTTGGGTCAGTTGCGGAATTTGAGCCTAAAAATGCCGACCCTTTTTTCGCTTAACGGCATTTCTTCTTTAGATAGTCTCGCTGCTGTCGGTATCTATGGTGCGACAAAGCTGGTCTCTATTGAAGGGTTAGCAGAGTTGAAGGGACTGAAAGAGCTCGCTCTTGACTGTTGCAAAAGGATAGATGATTTAGGAGAAATTGCCAGACTCGAAAACCTTGAAAGTCTCAGCGTCTCTAATGCCGGCAAAATAAAAACACTCAGCCATTTGACAGGCTTGAAAAAACTTGCGATGTTCAATTTTGTCGAATCTACAAATGTTGCTGATGGAAATTTGGAATTTCTGAAGGCTTTGCCAAAACTGCGGGAAATAAGCTATCAGAACCGTGCGCACTATAATCTCAAAAGAGAAGAGCTTTGGAAAATCACAGACAAAAAAGATAGTACTCTTTAGGGTAAAGATATTTTTTTGTTAGAACCTTTTTTCCGCTCAATGCAAACAGGCATTTGTAAGGCTCGTCTATCAAAGATTTTTGTATTTCCGCAAACGGATTTATCAGTTTTCAGAAGACATACACCCTGCGTTTTTTGCAGACTCAGCCATCGCTTTATCGATTAAAAAGCGACATATATATTATCGTATATAAAGATGGCTTGCTTTAGAACATTTTTGGAAAAAGGCAGGGTGTTGCTTTCTGGCAGTTGCGACAATGACTATAGAACTTTGCGTATATTCTGAAGTGTTCTGAATATGGCTACCCTACAGTTTTATATGAACCGAATCGACAAGGCGTTTGCCCTGAGCGGTCAGGCAGGTAACGCTGAGGATATATGTTTTGCCTGTTGCTTGCTCGGTGTCCATTTCCAGCGTGAATTTATAGCTTCTCATAAAATCCTGCCAGTTGTTATTGTTCATCTCGGCATCGGTCAGCGCGATGTCTTCCCAGAGATATAGCCTCCCGCCTTTCGGCTCTGCTGAGCGGGGGGTGTAGTCATACAGCTCGAACCTCCATATTCCGGACGTTTTTATTCTTGAGCCGAACCCATCAAGCACATCGATGTAGGCTACGATTTTCCAGGTCTCGACAAATTCGGTTAGCTGAGTGAGCTTGATTTTCTCGGCTGTGAATATGCATTGGCTCTGAGCTATTGTGTCGATGTTATTGGTATCGACAAGAGTCGCTTCCTGACATCCGCAGAGAAAGTCGACCGCTGTCAGGATAGTTATGGTTAAAAAGTAACGCATTAAAGGTCCTCGTCAAGAATGTGTCCCATTCGGTTTTTTTTTGTTTTCAGATATTTCGCGTTATGTTTGCCTGACTTTGTCTGCAAAGGTATTTGCTCGGCAACTTTAATTCCGTAAACTTCGAGCCGGGACGTTTTTTTGGGATTATTGGTCAGGATTCGTACCTGCCTGATTCCCAAATCGCGTATTATTTGCGCCCCGAGTCCGTAATCTCTTTTGTCGGCCATAAAGCCTAATTTAAGATTGGCATCGACGGTATCGAGTCCTTCTTCCTGGAGCTTGTACGCGTGCAGTTTGTTTGCAAGCCCGATACCTCTGCCCTCCTGCCTCAGATAAACCACTACTCCGGTGCCGGCGGCTTCGATTTTTTTCATCGCTTCGATAAGCTGGTATCCGCATTCGCATCTTTGCGAGTGGAACAAATCGCCAGTCAGACATTCCGAATGTACTCTTATCAGTACCGGCTCATCAATTTCAATTGGCTGGCCGTTTTTATCGAGCTTGCCGACAATGCCTTTGCACAATGCCAGATGCGGTTCGCCGCCGTCAGCAGTTTCGTAGCCGATAAGTTGAAATTCGCCGTAATCGGTCGGCAGGGCGACGGACTGAATTCGCTTGACCTGGCTCTCACGTTGCAAGCGGTATTCAACCAGCTTAGCAATCGAGGTGATTTTCATATCGTGTTTTTCGCAGAATTCAAGCAGTTCCGGCATACGCGACATTGACCCGTCATCGTTCATAATTTCGCAGATTACTCCCGCTGGTTTCATCCTCGCCAGCCTCATAAGGTCAACAGCTCCTTCGGTCTGTCCTGCACGGGTTAAGACTCCGCCATCACGTGCTCGCAGCGGGAAGATATGGCCGGGCCGTGCCAAATCGGTCGGTTTTGCCATATCGTCGATGGCTGTTTGTATGGTTAGCGCTCTGTCGGGGGCACTTATGCCGGTGGTTATTCCCTCGGCAGCGTCGATGCTGACGGTAAAGGCTGTCCCTAATTTAGCGGTGTTTTCCGCCGATTGGGGGTAAAGGGCTAATTCGTCGCATTTCTCGGCTGTCAGAGGCAGGCATATCAGTCCACGGCCGTGTTTAGCCATAAAATTGATGACTTCCGGCCTCGCGGCTTCGGCCGCACAGACCAAATCGCCCTCATTTTCTCTATCTTCATCGTCCACCAGGACAATCATTTTGCCCTGCTTCAAATCTTCAAGAATTTCGTCTATTTCGCTAAGTTTCACGCTCATCAGAGATTATCGTCCTTATAATACCAACTACGATTAACAAATGTGTTCGGTTTTAAGCGGTCAGAAATCATCAATATAACGACTTCCGGCCTGAATGTAAATAAGCGTTGCAATAATTGCCGTCCCCGCCGCCGACCACCATAAAGCCCGCAAAAACCATATCCAGCCTTCAAACAACAAAGATGTCTCCGGTGCTATCAAAATTGCCGCTACCATAGTCAGTTGCAGAGCGGTTGCGATTTTGCCTATTGATGCAGGGAAGATTTTTATCTGGAACGTCATAAAATACAGCACCATAAAGCCGAGCAGTAAAAAAAGGTCTTTGCCGATAATCAGAACCACCACTGTTGGCGGCAGTACAAAGCCTGCGACAGCGGTACGTTTAACCGTCAGCAGTATGCACGCGCAGGTCATCAGCAATTTGTCAGCCATCGGGTCGAGGAACGAACCGAGTTTGGTAACCTCATTTTTTCGTCGGGCAACGTATCCATCGTAGGCATCGCTAAGTGCCATCACGAGAAATATCCCAAGAGCGATGTACCGCATAATGTGGCCGGTTTCGGGTTCATTAATTTTGAGCATACAAATCACGAACGGCACAATTAGCAGTATCCTGATAACGGTAACCCGGTTGGCGTGATTCAGGTTCATACGCTCCTGCCTCCATCGATATTTATTACCTGTCCCGTGATATAATCGTTTTCTATTAGGAATTTCACTGCTGCCGCCACTTCGCTGGCCTCGCCGCACCTACTGGCAGGTATCATCGCAAGCTGTTTAGCCTTTTCCTGTTCGTCGCAATCTTCGGGCAAGTCAATCAGCCCCGGCGCAATAGCGTTTACGGTAAATTCCGGAGCCAATTCTTTCGCCATCGATTTTGTCGCTGCTGCCAGTCCCGCCTTTGATGCGCAGTAAACGGCATAGCCTGCCCAGGGTTTTTCTGCCGCGATGTCGACAAGATTTATTATCTTTGCTGCCGGAGATTTTGCGGCAGGGTTTGCCGACCTTACAGCTTCAGCAAACTGGCAGCTAATTACGATTGGCGAAATCAGGTTTAAATCAATCGTCTGCCGGGCAGATGCGAAATCGATATTTTCAATCGGGCGTTTCTCAAAGACCGATGCGGAATTGATAAGTATGCTCAGGTTTTCCAGTTCGCTGGCCCCAGCCAGAAGTTTGTCAATACCGTCCTGGGTCGTCAGGTCTGCTTGCAGTGTGATAGCTGTTTGGCCGAGTGATTGAATCTTTTCGACGAGTTGATTCGCCGCCTGGATATTGGTATTGTAATGGCAAAGGCAATTAGCCCCGGCCTCGGCAAGAGTTATCGCGACCGTTCCAGCCAGTTTGCCGCTGGAGCCGGTTATTATTGCTGTTTTGCCTTTAATCTCCATAATCGATTATGATAACAGCAAGTCGCGATGATGAAAAGCGGTTTTTTCTTGCTCAGTGCCGCCGATAACATATACTAAGGCGATAAATTATGACTAAGTTAAGCGTAAATCTGAATAAAGTCGCACTGCTTCGCAACGCACGCAGTCTCGATATTCCCTCTGTCATCAGAGCCGGGCAAACCTGCATCAATACCGGCGCTTACGGTATTACGGTCCATCCTCGGCCAGACGAAAGGCATATAAGATATTCCGATGTTTATGAGCTGAAGGACATTGTAAAAAGCGTTGAGTTTAATATCGAGGGCAATCCGTTTACCGGCAGGTTTATGGAGCTTATGCCGGATATTCTGCCAACTCAGGCAACGCTGGTTCCGGATTCGCCCGACCAGAACACCTCCGACCACGGTTGGAAAATTAATGACGAAAATCGGATTCCGCTGGCCGAGGTAATAAAAAAACTCAAAGCTCTCGGCATTCGGGTCAGTTTATTTGTTGACCCGGACGAGTCAGATGTAAAAGCCGCCGCCGAAATTGGTGCTGATAGAGTAGAGCTTTATACCGAGCCATACGCCGGTGCATTTTCCCGGCAGGGGCGGCCAGATGAGATGGTGGCGAAATATGCCGCAGCGGCAAAAGTTGCAGAGCAAATCGGATTAGGCGTTAATGCAGGCCACGACCTTAACCTTGACAATCTGACGTTTTTCTGCGATAACGTTAAGCCGGTAATGGAAGTCTCGATAGGACACGCTTTAATCGCCGATGCTCTCAATATGGGCATGGTTGCGGCGGTTAAGGCCTATCTGGAGATATTGAAAAAGGTAAAAAATTAAAGGCAAGGGAGTTCGAAATGTTTAGCGGTACAATGGTTGCGATTATAACGCCGTTTTATAACGGCAAAGTCGATTACAATACGCTTGATGAGCTTATCGGGTTTCATCTTAAAAGCGGCATAGACGGCATTGTACCCTGCGGAACGACTGGCGAATCGCCAACGCTTAGCCACGATGAACACCGACACGTTATCGAACGTGTTATAAAAAAAGTTGCCGGCAAAGTGCCTGTCATCCCTGGCACCGGCTCCAACAGCACCGCCGAGGCAATAGAGCTTACCGCCTTTGCAAAAAAAATCGGAGCAGATGCGTCATTGCAGGTAACGCCTTATTATAACAAGCCGACTCAGGAAGGTTTCTACCAGCACTTTAAAGCCGTTGCCGAAGAAGTCGATTTGCCCGTCGTGCTGTACAATATCCCCGGCAGATGCGGTGCCGGAATGACCGCTTCTACAATAGCAAGGCTTGCCAAACTGGAAAACGTTGTCGCTGTCAAAGAGGCTACCGGCAAGCTCGACCAGGCAAGCGAAATTGCCAGCCTTTGCGATTTAACGATTCTTTCTGGCGACGACTCGCTCACACTGCCGCTCGCTTCTGTTGGTGGTAAGGGCGTTATAAGCGTTGTTGCCAACATTATACCGGGCGATGTAAAAGCTATGACAGATTTAATTCTTGAGGGCGATTTTATAGCGGCCCGCAAATGGCACAACAAGCTTTTCAGGCTTTCAAAAGTAATGCTTAGTATGGCGACAAACCCGATACCGATAAAGGCCGCAATGGAAATTCTCGATATGGCCTCTGACGAAATGCGATTGCCGATGACTCCGCTGAGCAGCAGCCAGAAACAGGAGCTTAAAACTTTGCTAAGCGATTACGGCCTGAGTGTATAGCTATCATTTCGAGTCTCGATTTATCGGGAGAGAAATCTAAGTTAGCCCCGGCATTACTATGCCGGGGTTGTTTTGAAATCTTGAAAGGATTTAATAATAATAGCCCCGTGTGAGTGTAGCGAAACTCGGGGAAATGAAATCATCACCCCACCCGACCCCATAGGGGTCGAAGAACCCATTCACACTGACCCTGTCATTCCCGTGAAAACGCCGAATCTATTTTTTGTAAAATCAGCAAAATCCGCGCTATACTCACAACGCACACTTCATCATTCTAAATGGTGTTGGTGGTATAGATTTTGACGAATTCGTTCATCATATCGCTGATACTATGATTATCGCGAAGATGGTTTTGCAGTTCCATTGCTATGTTTCGGGCCATAGCTCTGTTGTTGAGCAATTTCTGGAGAGTCGAGTATATGCTCAGTTCATCGGTTTGGTCGAAAAATATTGCGGTCTGGCCGGCATTTAATAGTCCGCCCATATCAGATTTTCTTGCTGCCACCGCCAGTCCCGCACTGCCGGCTTCGGTCAGCATTTGCGAGTATCCCCCAACGGAATCGAGATGAATGTAAATATCAGCTCCGCGAAAAATACTTTGCAGAGGCCGGGTCTCTTCAGCAAGATTAACCGTTTGGCCCAGGCCAACAGCTCTGACGAATTCCTTTATTTTTTTCTTAGCTTTTCCTTTACCCATCAGGACTGCTAAGAATTCGTTTCCGTCCACCGCCAGATGTCTGAGAGCAGACAGAAGCGGTTCTGCATCCTGAAATTTATCCAGAGAACTTACGGTAATCATACTCGGCAGTTGGTTTTGCAAATTAAAGCAGGTACACGATTCATCGACAAAAGTTCCGAATTTGATATGTTTTACTAAGTGTGATATTTTGCCGTGGTTTTTCCTGAGGTTCTCGGCGATTGATTGTGATGGTGCAATAACAGCGATGAAGCCGGTTTTAATTTTTGAAATCGCTCCCCTTGGTAAAACTGCCGAGTTGAGTGAAAGTATTGCCGGGATATTGAAATGCTCTGACATTGATTTTGCCAGTGCGATTTTTGTTGTGCCGAAACAATGTACAACCGTTGGTTTGAATTTTTCCAGTCGGTCTGTAAGGCTTTTGTGGTTTTGTTTCCAAAGCAACGGTAGTTTCAGGAGCGGATAGTCTATAATTTCGGTTCTGGGCCATAATTGCCTGTCAATACCGGTATCGGGCGGCAGGACGAAAGCGGTCTCAATGCCCTGGGCGCAGAGGCCGAACAAAAAGTCCCTGATAGCGGCAAATTGATTATAAGCGAATTTGCCATCAACTATTACTACCGGCCTTGGGGAATGTTTGCCCGCCTCGGCAGGTTCGACACTGTCAGTATTTGTGAAGTTATCGTCTGACATACAGAGTTTTCGTTTTCTATTTCAATATCGCGTTTAGTTTTTCCGCTTCGCCCGGCTTCATATGATAACAGTGCGCATCGTCAGGGAAAAGACCTTTTTTCACTTGCTGAGCATAAGAGCTTATTGCTTCGACGCAGGCATCGCCGACATTGGCAAAGCTTTTCGAAAATTTTGGTTTAGGCCCGTCCGTCAGGCCTAAGATGTCTGGCAGAATGAGGACTTGCCCATCGCAGCCCGGCCCTGACCCGCAGCTTATGACGGGGACGTTTACACTTTTGGTAATAATCGCCGCGGCCTGTTCAGCAATCCCTTCGAGCAGCAGCATTGCCGAACCCGCTTCGACCATTTGTTTGGCAAGAGCTATCAGTTTTACCGCCGTTTCTGCTGTGGTTGCCTGAGCGGCAAAATTCTCTGATTGCGGCCTTATGCCGATATGAGCCATTACCGGCACTTTTGCATCGGCTACCGTTCTGATCGTTTCAATATCATTTTTAGTCGCTTCGATTTTGACAATATCGGCGCCGCCTTCGTTGATAAATCTTTGGGTATATTTAACGATTTGCTCGATAGCTGAAACACTGGCCTGGTAGGGCATATCGGCAATAATCAACAAATTCGGAGCTGCTCTGCTGACAGCGGCGGTGATATTGAGCATATAATCGACTGGAACATCTTTTGTGGACTCAAAACCCAGCATAAATTGTGCCGCTGAGTCCCCGACAAGCAGCATCTCTATCGGACATTTTGCCGCTAAAAGGGCACTTGTGTAGTCGTAACAGCTGATTACCGCAAATTTTTGTCCGGTTTTTTTTGCCTGAGAAGACCATTTTATAGTGATTTTTTTTGACATAACGCTCATTTTATTGATAAATTGCCCGCTTCTCAAGCTAATTACGATAAGTAGCTGAAAATTTAAAGTGTTTCTCAAAAAATTACCAAAAATCGCTAAAAAATCCGATTTTGCCTGTTAATTACCCAAAATTTGATAAAAAATTAAAAAAACTCTTGATTTGCTTCAAATAGCGTTGATAATACCCTGTTATAGTAATTTGTTGTAAACATAATAGTGACTTATATCAGTGGTCGCCATCTTTGGTGATTGTTTTTAGTTTGCGGGTTTGCCTTTAAGATGGCTTGGACACTGAGTTCCGAGAGGAGCGGAATAGACAATTTTTTCATCACCCTCCTCCGAAGCCGGGTTCTGTTTTTAGGAGCCTGGCTTTTTTATGCGCCAACACCGATAAGCCAACAGGTTTTATTGTTGACAGCGACCAATCATTTGAGAACATATCATAAGGGTTTTTTAGGAGCTTAAAAATGTCAAACAAGGTTCTCGTTCCAATCGCCAGCGGTACCGAAGAAATCGAAGCGGTTTGCATTGTAGATATTCTTCGCAGGGCTGGTGCTGATGCTACCGTTGCCTCTGTCGGCGATATTCAAATAACAGCAAGCAGGGGAGTTAAAATTGTCGCTGATTGCGTTTTGGCTGACTGTGCCGGAAGGACCTACGATATGATTGTTCTGCCCGGCGGTCTGGACGGTGCGGATAATTTGGCAAATTGTTCAGAGCTGATAAAAATGCTTAAAGCCCAGAAAGAATCTGGCAGATTCTACGCGGCTATCTGCGCATCACCTGCTGTGGTGTTTGAGACTCACGGCCTGCTCAAAGGCAAAAAAGCGACCTGTTATCCATCGATGGCCAGTCAATTATCAGATTCGTCAGTTGCGGATGAAAGGGTAGTCGTTGACGGCAACTGCATTACAAGTCAAGGCCCGGCCGCAGCGTTCGACTTTGCCCTAAAGCTCGTTGAACTGCTTTTTGGCCCTGAAAAGGCCGAAAAAATAGCCGCTGGTTTGCTAATGAAATAATATTTTTATTTTTTTCAAGATTTTCATTTGCACTATCCGATTATATCGTTATACTTGTACTATATCGAGTAGTACAAACGAGGTGTGCTTATGGAATTCAGAATTGACAATACTTGCGACAGGGCGGTTTACCAGCAGATTATCGACCAGGTAAAACGGCAGATAGCCATTGGCAGCATTGCTCCCGATGACAAGCTCCCGACCGTCAGAGCTCTTGCCGTCAGCCTGGTCATCAATCCCAATACGATAGCTAAAGCCTACCGGCAGCTTGAGCGTGAAGGAATTATTTCTACTCGTCCCGGCTTGGGCACATTCGTCGCCAAGCTCAGCAGTAATCTCAGCACCGAAGTCAAGGAGCACATTCTCACCGAAAAAATCGAGACGGTTGTCATCGACGCAGTTCATATGGGTGTAAACAAAAAAACGCTTTCGCGATGGTTCGAAAAAGCGGTCGAAAAATTTAAACTGGACAGATTGAGGGAGTAGTCAATGGAAACCCCGGCAATAAAAATCGAGAATCTCATCAAGTATTATGACGGCAGAAAAATTCTGGATGGCATAGATTTGCATATTCCCAAAGGTTGTATTTACGGTCTGCTCGGCAGAAACGGTATCGGCAAGACGACGATTATCCGAACACTTCTGGGGCTTGAAAAGCCTACACGAGGAAGAACTTCGATACTCGGCGAAGATTCAGGGAAATTATCAGCGAAAACAAAAAGCAAAATCGGTTATGTCGCCGAGGGACATAATCTGATTCAGGATTATTCGGTCGATAAGCTCGTTAGTTTATACAAAGGCCTTAGCTCTATATGGGACGATGGCCTGTTCAATGAACTTATGACTCGGTTTCGTCTGCCTTTAAATAGAAAGGTCAAAGAGCTTTCAACCGGAATGCGTGCTCAACTGAACCTCATACTTGCAATGTCGATATCGCCTGAGGTTTTGATACTCGACGACCCGACGCTCGGCCTTGACACGGTGGTACGCAGGGAGTTTCTGGAATTGGCGATAGAGCTGATTCAACGTGATGGCAGAACGATTTTGTTTAGTTCGCACATTTTAAGCGATGTCGAGCGTATTGCAGACTGCATTGGGATTCTGGTAGCAGGGGACTTGGTGGTCGATTGTGAGCTTGAGGATTTGAAAAGGCGTGTGCGAAAGGTTCAGTTGATTTTCGATAGCGACCCGCCGGACGATTTGCATCTTACTGAGATAATAAAGGAAAAACGTTCAGGCCGGGAATTGGTGGTAACTGTTGTTAACTGGTCGCCGCAAAAACGAGCGGTGATTGAGACTTTCAAACCTACTACAATTAACGAAATACCGATGAGCTTGGAGGATTTGTTCATCGAATGTACGCATATTCAAAACGGCAAAGGAGATTGAAAATGAGAAAAAGAATTTTAATGACAGGCTTGATTTTGGCAGTTACTTTTATATCCGGATGCGATAATTGGGAAGAAAATGTTGTGGTGAATGGTATTAAATTTGCCAAATTTTCTCATTCCTCAATGAAGGGATACCTGGCAGAAGATACTCTAATACAAGGTTATCCTTGCAAAGAAGGATTTGTTTTTTTCTATGAAGACAGTAGATTGAAAATCTTCAGATTTAGCAAAGATTTTGAATTCAGTGATTTCGTAATACCCGCAAAAAGCTGGGTTAAATTGGACAAAGACGGACATATCCATATCATTTATTTTTCCGAAGATACGAAAGTTCAGGGCTATCCGTGCAGAGGCAGTATTATGGGATTAGAGGGCATTCAAACGTCTTTTTATAAAAATGGTAAGCTGAATTACTTTTTTCCTGATGAAGACGTGGAAATTGACGGGATACCTTGTAAAGGCAGTGTTTTCCATCTGACACAATTATACGATAATGGGAAACTTCGTCGTTGTACTTTGGCCAAAACAACGACAATAAATGGGGAAATGTATCAAAAAGGCACTAAGATAAAACTTGATAAAGAAGGTTTTTTAAACAAAAAATAGAAGCGAAATTTGCAAAGGAAAATAATTATGCTAAGACTAATAATACGTGAAATCAACGACCGCATTTTACATTTCGCTATCGTAATAGGATTGGCCTCTGCCATAGTCGTAATGATGCTTTTCAGTACTATCGGCTCGACAAGTGGCCAAGAAGTACGCTTGGAGGGGTTTACGCTTGTCGGCCTTGTTATCTGCGTTGTGATTTTCTACGGGTTTGGTTTCGCTCAGATACAATCGGACCGCAATAAAAAAGTCTTTGCATTTTTATCAACGCTTGCGGTTACAAGAGGTATGATGTTTTTATCAAAAGTTATTGCCGGCCTTGTAACAATAGCAGTGTTCTTTATACCAGTATCAATCGCGATTCAATTTGTAATTAGACGGTATATGTCCCCAATGAGTATACAGTCGCTGGCTGTAACCGATATGTTGTGGTCGGTATTTTTCATCAGCCTCACAGCATACGGTCTTGGCCTTGTTGTTGGCTGGGGTAACGGCAAGATAATACCCACTCTTGGCGGATTGTTTCTAACACTGCTTTTCTACTCAATCGTTGTCATCAAGGGCATTCACCTCGGCGATTTGCTGCCGGTAGTTGCCCCTGTAATTATTAGCTGCTTCGTTATCGCATATCGAAAGTTTATGGCCGCATCATTTTAGGAGATAGAAAGATGAAATCGATAAAAACAAAAATATATGCTCTGGCAACGATTATCGTAGTAACGACCTTCTTCTGTGTAGGTCTATACTGGACAAAGACGATTCTTCGCGCAGTCCAAGGCGAAATGGCTTGCGAAAATAGTTACGATTGGGCAAGCGTTAAACCGAGCAGACTATTGTCAAAAGCAATCGAAACCGCACCGGGCGTAGTCAGTAAATCTGATATTTCAGTTTCTAACCGAAACTATAATTCAGGCTTGGCGATAGATAAATATCTCAATAATGACTTCGGCCTGACATATCCGTGGCTAATTCATTCAACAAATAAAAGAAAAGGCAAAATTGAATATTTGTCATTCAATAAAAAAACCGGCCTTATCGAATATCGAACCGTATTAAGAAAATCCGCAAAAGATAAATGGACTGAAAAGCGGGTATACTGTGTCGGGCCAGACGGTATAGCGGCCGAGCCTGACAAAAAACTCGGCAGATTTATCAATCTCATAACGACATCCGAGATGTGGATTAATGGCGATGTATTCTATAACAAAGCCCTGAGACAGTTTTTCAGAATAGAGACCAAGGTAATCGAGACAGAAAATGGTTGGCAGTTTGATTTGGCAAACTCCAAAGTCATAAAAGGTCCGCAACTCGATATAGAAAAATATGATATAGTCCAAATAGGCAGGATAAAAAAAGGCCGGCTGGACTTGCGATTCACTCCGCCGATGAAGGAATTCAAAAAAGACGCTCCCAGTAACGCCCAAAAACGGAAAAATTCTTCTTACAATACTAACAAACACTACTCGGCACTGGATTCATATCGAACCCATCTTACAGACAAGATTTTGGCACTAAGTTCTGATGGAACGATTTATATGGTAGATGACAGCACCCTTGAAATCGTATCTATTGCAGGCAATCTGCCGATGGCCTCGACAATGCTCGGTGGTGCGGAAAAACCTGCGCCCAAAAACCTGTTCGCTTATGACGTTAAGCCGTTGGTTGTCGATGGCGAGTATAAAGGCCTAATGGTCGCTTCGGTATCCCGCGACAATACTGGAGTCGCAGTGTCTGTATATGACCATAACGGCAAACGATTGACAACTAATTATTCAAGGCCAAAATATACCAGTCGCAGTCGAAGGGGCAACTATCGGAATGAGGGAATAGAGAATTTTTGTGAGATGCCCGGCGGGCTTTTAGTAATAACGCTTAAATATATCGTTGAAAATTTATATCCAGCCGGGGCGAATGTTTTGTCTTATTTTTTCAGCGACAGTTTCGAGGCGACCAAAGGTTATAGCAATATATTCATAATACCCGATAGTTTTCCAGCAATGTTTGGTCGTGAGAGTACAGGCAATAAGTATGGCCAATTTCTGGGTGTTTTAGGGATAATATCGCCATCTATTTTAATAGGCCTTTTCCTTAGCTGGCGAGTGGTCAAGGACGCAAGGGCAATCGGCATCGACAAATCGGATAGAAGGTTCTGGTTGATTGCAACGATAATTCTCGGCTTGCCTGGCTATATCAGCTATCGAATCGCTCGCCCAAAACAGACGCTGGTAACCTGTGAAAATTGCGGGCAATTGCGGCGGCCCGATGAGGAAATCTGCCATCACTGCAAGCTCGTCTGGAGTATCCCTGCTATGGAAAAGCCAGTGTGGCGAGTGAATTAAACTATTATAGCCTAAAAAGCATCCATCATACTGGTAAATTTTTCGAACAGGTATGCCGAATCGTGCGGCCCGGGCGAGGCTTCGGGATGGTACTGTACCGCAAAGGCAGGGGTATTGTTGCACGCAAAGCCTTCCAGCGTATTATCGTTGAGATTTATATGCGTAACTCTCACATCTTTATCCTTAAGCGAATCCGGGTCGATGCAGAAGCCGTGATTTTGGCTGGTGATTTCGATTTTATCCGTACACAGGTGCTTAACCGGATGGTTTGCTCCGTGATGGCCGAATTTGAGTTTGAAACTTTTTCCTCCCATCGCCAATCCAAGCAGTTGATGTCCCAGACATATTCCGAATATCGGTACTTTGCCTAACAGTTTTTTTATCGTTTCAATGGCATAATCCACTGGCTCAGGGTCGCCGGGTCCGTTGCTTAGAAACACTCCGTCAGGCTTCTTAGCCAAAATATCTTCCGCTGATGTGCCGGCAGGGTAAACGGTTACATTACAACCACACGAAACCAGCATTCGCAAAATGTTCTGCTTAATGCCGAAATCTATCGCAGCGACATTATATTTTGGTGCTGCCGTTTCGCTATCGCCGGTGAGGACGTTTACAACGGGCTTGTCCCATTGATAACTTTTATCTGTCGTAACGTTTTGGACGAGGTCTCTGCCGATGAGTCCGGGATAGGCAGCAAGTTCTTTTTTAAGCTCTTCAATTCCCGTTCCGTCAGAGCAGATTATCCCTTTCATTGCTCCTGCTGTGCGAATGTGTTTCACGAGTTTTCTCGTATCGATATCTTCGAGGGCGATGATGTTATTTTTTTTAAGGTAATTGCTCAGCGTTATTTCATTTCTCCAACTGCTCGGATAATCGCAATTTTCTTTGACGATGAATCCGCTCAAATAGAGATTGTTACTTTCGACATCGAGTGCGTTTATGCCGTAGTTGCCTATCAGCGGATATGTCATCGTAACTATCTGCTCGTTATAGGATGGGTCGGTCAAAATTTCCTGATATCCGCTCATCGAGGTATTGAACACCACTTCGCCGCATTTTTTGCCCTTAGCACCGAAGCCTTTGCCTCGGAAAATTGCTCCGTCTTCCAATAATAAGATAGCTTCCACTATTTCAATATCCTCTTTTAACAGTCTCGGCCAAAGGCCAAACCCTCTATTTTGATTTTTTACTTTTAAATTACTTATAGTATTGCTGTATTGGTTTTACGTCGATTTCCTTCTGCTTCATAGCCACTATCGCTTTGGTAACAGCCGTGGCACCTCTTATTGTTGTTACATACGGAATTCTCTTGTCCAGTGCCGTCCGCCTGATTGAAAACGAATCTTTGATAGACTCTTTTCCAACGGTGGTATTTATGATAAGGTCGATGTTCATATTTATAATCGAGTCCACAACGTTTGGCCGGCCCTCATTAACTTTCAGCA
The DNA here is from genome assembly GCA_021108375.1 of Anaerohalosphaeraceae bacterium. Classification (GTDB taxonomy): domain Bacteria; phylum Planctomycetota; class Phycisphaerae; order Sedimentisphaerales; family UBA12454; genus JAIORA01. The sequence goes on along the minus strand of JAIORA010000027.1, from coordinate 19,039 downwards.
AAAATTCGGATGGCACATTGTTGTTTATAAATTCGATACAAGTCCCCTTTGTCGCGAGAATTTTAAAGCCCATTTCGTGCAGTGTTTTCGCGACTTCGACAGCTCTTTTCTTGTCGGCATCTTTCACACTGATAAAGACGTTCCCGCTTGTCGGCAGATGGTTTCCCGCAGCCATCTGCGATTTCGCAAACGCCATCCCGAAGTCATCCGATATGCCCATAACCTCTCCGGTTGACAGCATTTCAGGGCCTAACAGGGTATCTGAACCGGGGAATTTCAGGAACGGAAAAACCGCTTCCTTGATTGAGAAGTGTCCCTTGTGCACTTCCTGTGTAAAGTCCAGCTCGCTTAGCGTTTTGCCGGCCATCACCTTCGCCGCCAGTTTCGCCAGCGGCACGCCGATAGATTTACTGACAAACGGAATCGTTCTCGATGCTCGCGGGTTGACCTCAAGGATATAAATCAAATCGTCTTTGACAGCGAACTGGATATTTATAAGTCCCTTGACTTTAAGTTCCAGAGCGAGCTGTTTTGTCTGCTGTTTTATTTCTTCGAGGGTTTTTGGTTTTATCGATACTGGCGGCAGCGAACACGCGCTGTCCCCGGAATGCACGCCGGCCTCTTCAATATGTTCCATTACTCCGCCGATAACGACCATCTCGCCATCGCTGATTGCATCGACATCCAATTCGGTTGCGTCGTTCAGGAATTTGTCTATCAGTATGGGATGTTTTCCCGATACCTCAATAGCGTTTTCAACGCACCCCTTGAGTGATTCATTATCGTAAACAACCTCCATAGCTCTTCCGCCGAGTACGAATGAAGGCCTTATGAGCAGGGGGTATCCGAGCTTTTCAGCGATTTTAACTGTCTCTTCGTAAGTGTGTGCCGTCCCGCTGAAAGGCTGTCGCAGCCCAAGTTTTTCGACGATAGCGTTAAAGCGTTTCCTGTCTTCTGCCGCATCGATACTGTCAGGGCTTGTGCCGATTATTTTAACTCCAGCCTTTGACAACGCTGTCGCCAGCTTCAAAGGCGTTTGTCCGCCAAACTGAACGATAACTCCGTCGGGCTTTTCGACATCTATTATGCTCATCACATCTTCGAATGTCAAAGGCTCGAAATACAGTCTGTCGGACGTGTCATAATCGGTGCTGACGGTTTCAGGGTTGCAGTTTACCATTATCGATTCGATACCTATTTCATCGAGAGCAAACGCTGCGTGGCAGCAGCAGTAGTCAAATTCAATGCCCTGGCCGATTCGGTTCGGCCCGCCGCCGAGAATAATAACTTTTTTATCTTTTGTAGGCTCAGCTTCGCATTCCTGTTCGTACGTTGAATACAGGTAAGGCGTATCGGCCTCAAACTCTGCTCCGCACGTATCAACTCTCTTGAATACCGGCCGAATACTGTTTTCGAGTCTTAGTTTGCGAACCTGCGATTCGGTCGATTTGATTGCCTCTGCGATAGCCTTGTCGCTAAAACCTGTTTTTTTAGCTTCCAGTAACTCGTCTTTACTCAGGCTCTCTAAGGATTTTTCGCACAGTTGTTTTTCCATCGTAATAATATCCAGGATATTATTCAGGAACCACCTGTCTATTTTCGTAAGCTCGAAAAGTTCCTCTGTTGTCATATCTCTTCTGAAAGCCTCAGCGACATACCAGAGTTTATCCCAGCAGAAGCTGCGAAGTTTTTCCATTAGCTTTGACTGTTCGATATTAGCTGTGCCGAGATACTTATTGCTCAGCGAATGCCTGTCAATTTCCAGCGACCGTATCGCCTTTTGCAGCGACTCTTTAAATGTCCTGCCGATAGCCATTGCCTCGCCCACCGATTTCATTTGAATGGTAAGGTTTGGATTGGTAGCGGGGAATTTTTCAAACGTAAATCTCGGCCACTTGGTTACGCAATAGTCGATTGTCGGCTCGAAGCAGGCAGGCGTTTTTTTGGTTATATCGTTTGATATTTCGTCCAGCGTGTACCCGACCGCCAGCAGCGATGCGATTTTCGCTATCGGAAAACCTGTCGCTTTCGATGCCAGTGCCGAGCTTCTTGATACGCGAGGGTTCATTTCGATAACATAAATTTTTCCGTTTGCCGGGTTAACCGAGAACTGGATATTCGACCCGCCAGTCTCTACTCCGATAGCTCTTATGATTTTCAGCGAGGCATCTCTCATCGCCTGGTATTCTTTATCTGTCAGCGTCTGCGCCGGAGCAACGGTGATACTGTCGCCGGTATGTATGCCCATCGGGTCGAGGTTTTCAATCGAGCAGACAATCACAACGTTATCGTTTTTGTCCCTCATCACCTCCAGCTCATATTCTTTCCATCCGATTACGGATTCTTCCACAAGCACCTGCCTGTTCGGGCTCAGGTCCAGTCCCCATCGGATATATTCATCATATTCTTCCATATTGTAAGCGATGTTTCCGCCTGTTCCGCCGAGCGTATAAGATGGCCGAATAATTGCTGGGAATCCTACCTGTTTGACAATCTCCATCGCCTCTTCCATCGTGTGGGCATATCCGCTTTTTGGCACTTCAAGACCTATGTCTTCAATAATTTGTTTGAACAGGTCTCGTTCTTCCGCTTTTTTTATAGTTTCAAGATTCGCCCCGACAAGCTCAACGCCGTATTTGTCCAGCACACCGTTTTCTGCCAGAGCCACTGCGGTATTAAGACCGGTCTGCCCGCCGAGCGTTGGCAAAAGGCAATCGGGTTTTTCCTTTGCGATAATTCTTTCGACCATTTCCGGCGTGATAGGTTCGATATAGGTGCAATCTGCCAATTCCGGGTCTGTCATTATTGTCGCTGGATTGCTGTTGACCAGTACAATTTCATAGCCCTGTGCTTTGAGTGCTTTGCAGGCCTGCGCTCCTGAATAATCGAATTCACATCCCTGTCCGATTACGATAGGCCCTGAACCGATTAGCATTATTTTTTTGATGTCTGTTCGTTTAGGCATATTTTAATTTTTCCTCTTCCGCACAAGACGAATGTCATACCCGCGAAAGCGGGTATCCATTTTTTACCTTTTTACTTTTATCTTTTTTCCTCTGTGAACTCTGTGTCCTCTGTGTCTAATCTAAGGCACATAACGGTTCGTTATTGGCATTCTTCTGTCTCTGCCCAGTGCTTTTGGCGTAATTTTAACGCCCGGCGGCGACTGCCTTCTCTTATATTCGTTCCGGTCAACCAGCCTGATAACGTCCTGAACTATCTCGCTGTCAAACCCTTTGGCAATTATCTGCGCCGCCGATTGTTCGTTTTCCACATACTCTTTCAGTATCGCATCAAGAATGCCGTAATCCGGCAGAGAATCGCTATCTTTCTGGTCGTCTCTAAGCTCGGCACTTGGTGGCCGTTTTATGACCGAGACAGGAATAATCTCCTTATTTCGCAGCTTGTTTATGTACTCGCAGAGTTTATAAACAACCGTTTTAGGCACATCCTTAATAACCGCAAATCCGCCCGCCGTATCGCCATACAGCGTTGAGTAGCCTGCTGATGTCTCGCTTTTATTACCCGTTGTCAGCACAAGATGTCCAAACTTATTGCTCATCGACATCAGGATTGTCCCGCGGATTCTGGCTTGAAGATTCTCATAAGCGATTCCCTCATTTTTCCAGCCGGGTGTGATTTTAAGCATCTGGCCGAAAGAATCAAGTGTCTTGCTGATAGGAATCGAATAAAACTCAATTCCGAGTATTTTCGCCGATTTTTCAGCGTCTGTTATTGTTTCCGATGAGTTGAATTTTGACGGCATTGTAACCCCGACTACGTTTTTTGCTCCCAGTGCATCGACAGCGATAGCTGCTGTTAGCGCCGAGTCAACTCCACCGCTCAGTCCTATCAGAACCGTTTTGAATCCGTTTTTCCGCACATAATCGGCGACCCCCAGCACTATCGCCTGATAAATTTCAGCGATATCATCGTCGGTATTTTTGGCTGGCAGGGCTGTTTGGCATCTTACGTTAATTTTACCATCGTTCGCCGTTTCAATATCAGCGAGCAGCAAATCTTCCGCAAAACTCTCTGCCCGTGCTGCAACTTTCCCTTCTGAATCGACTACCATACTCCTGCCGTCAAAGACAAGCTCGTCCTGACCGCCGACTAAGTTGCAATAAGCCACCGCTGCCGAGAACCGCGTCGCACATTTTGATAGTAACTGTTCTTTTTCAGCAAGTTTGCCTGCGTGGAAGGGCGATGCCGAGATATTGACGAGTAGTTGATTGTTATTTGCCGAGCCTATGAAATTCTCCAGCCAGTCCAAATCCCAGATGTCCTCACAGATAGTCGCTGCGATGGTAACACCTTTTATTTCTACCGACAGCGGTTTGTCGCCCGCGATGAAGTATCGCTTCTCGTCAAAAACGCCGTAATTTGGCAGCAGTCTCTTGCGATATATCCCTGCAATTTTTCCATTCTGCAAAACCGCCAGCGAATTATACGCAGCCTTTTCTCCCGGCTCAGCGAATCCGACCATTATAGAAATACCGCTACAGGTAGCGGCGATATTTTTTACAGCTTGTAAACTCTCATCGAGAAAGTGCTTTTTCAAAAGCAAATCTTCAGGCGGATAGCCGCAGATAAACATTTCCGGCAAAATCAATAAATCGGCTCCCGCCTGAGAGGCTTTCTCATAGGCGGTTTCAACTTTTCTGCAATTGCCGGCAATATCTCCAACGCAAGCGTTGAATTGTCCTATCGCGATTTTCAAAGCCATCTTTGTTTGCCTCCTGTCTGGTGTTACAGGATTATTTTGCCATCAGCCATTTATCGATTTCCGCCGCGGCTCTTCTACCCGTATCTATTGCCTTAACGACAAGCGAGGCTCCAAGAACCGTATCACCTGCCGAGAATATACCCGCATCGCTCGTCGTGAAATTATTCGTTTCGATATTACCTCTATCATCGAGTTTAAGCCCAAGTTTTTTAACTAACCCTTCGTGCTGAACGTGAACAAAGCCCATCGCGATAAGCACAATATCTGCCTTAATCGCAAACTCACTTCCCGCCACTTCTTTCAGGTCCCAGCCTTTTGGATTTTCGACCCACTCAACCTTACAGGCGTGGACTTTTTGAATCCTCGTCTCTGCCCCCGAAAGTTTCGTTGTTTTTATCAACCACATTCTCTCGCAACCTTCCTGCTGAGACGACGAGGTTCTCATAACTCTCGGCCAGTTTGGCCAAGGTGTATCGTCCGGCCTGTCCTCAGGCGGTTTTGGCAGAATCTCAAGCTGGTATATTTTCTTAGCTCCCTGTCGTTTCGCCGTTCCTATGCAGTCGCTTCCGGTATCACCGCCACCGATTACGACAACGTTTTTACCCTCGGCGTTTATTAGCTCAGTCTCACCAATTGGTTCACCTGCGCAGATTTTGTTCTGCTGGGCCAGATAATCTAAAGCAAAGACCACATTTTCATATCCTCTGCCCGCAACAGCGAGGTCTCTCGCCTGGCCCGCTCCGATAGTCAGGCAGATGCAGTCGAACATTTTTTTGAGGTATCCTGCCGAAATATCGACTCCGACATTTACGCCAGTCTGAAATTCAACACCTTCCTCGGCCAGTTGTTTTAACCTTCGGTCAATTACATTTTTTTCTAATTTGAAATCTGGTATTCCGTAACGCAAAAGCCCGCCGCATTTTTCATCTTTTTCGAAGACAACAACGCTGTGTCCTGCCCGCGCCAGTTGCTGCGCCGCTGCCAGTCCTGCCGGGCCGGAGCCTATGACGGCAATTTTTTTACCGGTCTTTTCTGACGCTGCCTGCGGCTCTATCCAACCTTCGCTGAACCCTCTTTCGACGATTTGGTATTCGATATGCCTTATAAGCACCGCTTCATCGTTGACCGCTAAAGTACACGCTGTCTCACACGGTGCCGGGCAGATTCTCCCTGTCATTTCCGGGAAGTTATTAGTCGAATGCAGAACCTGGCAGGCCTGCTTCCACCGTCCCTTATAAACCAGTTCGTTAAATTCCGGTATATTATTCTGAATCGGACAACCCACACCGTGACAGAACGGGATTCCACAATCCATACACCTGACCGCCTGTGAGATAATATCTTCCGGCGTAAGAGCTAACTCAAGTTCCCGGTAGTCTTTGATTCTTTCTTTAACAGGCCGATAGCCCGGGGATTTACGTTTATATTTTAAAAAGCCTTTAATCTCAGCCATAGAACACCTCCTCGGTTGCCGGCGTTGTTTCTGTATGGCGGCGTTCCTCTGCTCTCATTTTCGCCAGAGCTTTGCGATAATCGATTGGTACAACCTTAACGAATTTGCCAACCATATCCCGCCACGAATCCAGGATTCTTTGGCCCTGATTGCTGCCTGTCCATTTATAATGCTGCTCAATCAGATTTCTGAGCAGGTCTTTATCCCGTTTCTGCCATATACTTTCGAGTTCGACCAAATCGAGATTGCAAAGCGTATCGAACAACTGCATTTCATCGAGTACATAAGCGATACCGCCGCTCATACCTGCCGCGAAGTTGCATCCCGTTTTGCCGAGTACCACAACTGTTCCGCCTGTCATATATTCGCATCCGTGTTCGCCTACCCCTTCGACAACTGCTGTTACGCCGCTATTTCGCACCGCAAACCTTTCGCCGGCCATACCGTTAATAAACACTTCGCCTCGCGTTGCCCCGTACAGTAGTGTATTGCCGACGATTATATTCTCGTGAGCGGCAAAGCTCGCTTTTTCCGGAGTCTTCACAACGATTCGTCCGCCGGAAAGTCCTTTGCCAAGATAGTCATTGCTCTGGCCGGTCAATCTCAGCGTAACTCCGCCCGCCAGAAACGCTCCAAAGCTCTGTCCTGCCGAGCCGTTGAAAGAGATGTCGATAGTTCCATCAGGTAATGCCTTTGTGCCGTATTTTTTAGCGATTGCGTTACTCAAAATAGTTCCTGCCGTGCGGTTTGTATTTCGTATTGGAAATTCCAACGAGACTTTCCTTTTCTTTTCGATAGCCTCGCCGCACTTTTCAAGTATCTGCCAATCCAGATGGTCGTCGAGCTTACCTATCTGGTCTTTTGTTTTTCTGATTGCTCTGCCATCGGCGACATCCGGAACGTGAAATATCGTGGAGAAGTCGAGTCCTTTAGCTTTGTAATGGTCAACAGCCGAGCGGATATTCAGCTTACCGACTTGGCCGACCATATCCTCGAATTTTCGGAATCCAAGTTCAGCCATAATCTTCCGTACTTCTTTCGCGACAAAGAACATAAACCTTGTGATATATTCCGGCTTGCCCGCAAACCTTGCCCGAAGCTCAGGGTTTTGCGTTGCGATACCAAAAATGCACGTACCTTCGTGGCATTTTCTCAGCAGCGTACATCCCATTGCCACCAGCACTGTTGTCCCGAACCCGAACTGCTCCGCTCCGAGCAGTGCGCCGATAACAATATCCCTTCCGGTTTTTAGTTGGCCATCAACCTGTACTCGTATCCTGTCTCGCAGGCCATTGTTAACAAGCACCTGCTGCGTTTCCGCAAGCCCCAACTCCCACGGACAGCCGGCGTGTTTTATTGATGAAAGTGGGCTTGCTCCGGTACCGCCATCGTGTCCGCTTATCAGTACCTCGTCGGCATTACCTTTTGCTACACCAGCGGCAATCGTCCCAACCCCGACCTCTGAAACCAGTTTAACCGAAACCTTAACTCCCGGATTGCTGCACTTAAGGTCGTAAATCAACTGCGACAAATCCTCTATCGAGTAAATATCGTGGTGGGGCGGCGGAGAAATCAGCGTTACTCCAGGCGTGGAGTATCGCATCTTCGCAATTTCCTCTGTAACCTTATGTCCCGGCAACTGTCCGCCTTCGCCCGGCTTGGCACCCTGAGCCATTTTAATTTGCAGTTCTTTTGCGTGCGCCAGATAATTTATCGTTACGCCAAAGCGTCCGCTCGCGATTTGTTTAATCGCGCTGTTCTTTGAATCGCCGTTAGCTTCCAACGTATATCTGTCAGGGTCTTCACCGCCTTCGCCGGTATTACTCATCGCTCCGATTCTGTTCATTGCGATAGCCATACATTCGTGTGCTTCTTTGCTTATCGACCCGTGGCTCATCGCACCGGTGCAGAATCGCTTTACAATTTCACTCGCCGGCTCGACCTCTTCCAGCGGAATTTCCTGCCTGTCGTTAAAGGCAAACAACCCTCGCAGCGTACAGTGGTTCTGCGCCAGCTCGTTTACTGCTTTGGCATATTCATCATAAGCTTTCGCATCTTCATATCGTACCGCGTGCTGAAGTTTCGCGATAGTAACAGGATTCCAAAGGTGCTGCTCTCCGGTATGCCTGAAATGATATTCGCCGCCGAAATCCAGGTCGAGTTCCGCTGATTTCCTGACGCTGTAAGCGTAGCTGTGCCGACTGACAGCGTCTTTAGCTATCTGTTCGAGTCCAATGCCTTCAATTCGCGAGCTTGTGTGCCGGAAGTATTTTTTAACCAGTTCGCTACTGAGTCCAATCGCCTCAAAAAGTTGCGCTCCGTTATAGCTCCTCAGCGTTGAGATACCCATCTTGCTCATCGTTTTGAGGATACCTTTTTTGATGGCCGCGATATAGTTGTCTGCAATTTTTACCGGTTCAAGGCTCTTTGGCAGTTCACTTTGCCGATGCAGTTCATTCAGCGATTCAAAAACCATGTAAGGATTAACCGCATTCGCTCCATATCCGCACAGCAGACAGAAATGCATAACCTCTCTCGGCTCGCCGCTTTCTACAATAATGCCCGCATCTGCCCGCAGCCCCTCGTCGAGCAATCCGTTATGCACCGCCGCAGTTGCCAGCAGCGATGGAATCGGAGCTTTTGTTTCGGATACTCCCCGGTCGCTTATTATTACAATCGACGCGCCGTTTTTGACGACAAATTTTGCGTCTCTGACAAGTCTGTCCAATGCTGCTTTCAGAGCGACTTTGCTGTTTTCGGTAGTCGAATCGAACAATGCCGTAACCGACGCAACTTTGAAATCTTTATGGTCCACACTTCTGAGCCGGTCAATATCTTCATTTGTCAGCACCGGGTGCGGCAGCTTAAGTTGCCTGCAATGTTTTGGCGTTTCTTCAAGGAGATTTCGTTTTCTGCCGGTATAAACCATCAGGCTCATAACAAGCCCTTCCCTCAGCGGGTCGATTGGCGGGTTAGTAACCTGCGCAAAGAGCTGTTTAAAATAGTCGAACAGCATTTTAGGTTTATCACTCAACACCGCCAGCGGTGTATCGTTGCCCATTGAGCCGATAGCTTCCTGTCCATTAACCGCCATTGGTGTCAGAACCATCCGAAGTTCTTCCCTGCTGTACCCGAAAATTCTCATCCGCTGGAAAATTGTTTCAGGGTCGCTTTTGACGAGACGGGGACTATCGAATAATCCACGCAATTCGATTCTATTTTCCTCAAGCCATCTTCTGTAAGGCTTTTGACGGGAAATTTTACTCTTAATTTCCTTATCCGTTACAATTCTGCCTTCTTTGGTATCGACCAGGAACATATGCCCGGGCTGGAGCCGTCCGTTCTTCTGGATTTTTTCAGGCGGAAATTCCACAACACCCGCCTCGCTTGCAACTATCGCCAGCCCGTCGTTGGTAACGACATATCGGCAGGGCCGCAGACCATTTCTGTCGAGCGTTCCGCCTAAGATTCTGCCATCGGTAAAAACCATCGCCGCCGGCCCATCCCAAGGCTCCATTATCGCCGAATGATATTCATAGAACGCGCGTTTGTCCGTACTGATATGGTATTTGGTTCCGAACGCTTCCGGCATCATCATCATCATTGAGTGCGGCATAGTTCTGCCCGCTCGCACCAGCAGTTCAAGAGCATTATCAAAACACGCCGAATCACTGCCATCAGATGCAAGTATCGGAAAAACATCTTTAATGTCTTTGCCGAAGGCCTCGCTGGCCATTTTCACCTGCTGAGCCTGCATCGCATTTCTATTTCCGCTCAGCGTGTTGATTTCGCCGTTATGTGCTATATTCCTGAAAGGCTGCGCCAACCGCCAGTTTGGGAACGTGTTTGTACTGTACCGCTGATGCACTATCGCCAGTGCACTCTCCATCGTTTCATCGGCAAGGTCGGTGTAGTACGTGAAAAGCTGCCACGCCATAAACATTCCCTTATAGCATATCGTTCTCGCCGATAGCGAACATACATAGTAGTCGCTTGCATCTGGTCCGAATTTTTCAGCTATTTGTTTTTCGCATTTTTTGCGGGCAAGGAATAATTTTCTTTCAAACTCCTCGCCTTCTGCGCCTTTGCCATCGACAAAAATCTGTTCGATTACAGGCTCGGTTTCCAGCGCCAATTCGCCAAGGCAGTCTCTGTTAATTGGTACTGCTCTGTGTCCGACCACTGCCATATCAAAATTAGCGATAGCCGCGATGAGTATGTCGTTGCATTTGCGCCGGAGTTCTTCGTTCTGCGGGCAGAAAATCATACCGATTGCATATTTACCCTCAGCGGGAAGATTGATTTTGTTGTTTTTAGCTTGGCCGGCGAAGAATTTATGCGGAATCTGAAACAGTATCCCCGCGCCGTCTCCGGTAACCTCATCAGCACCGGCCGCCCCTCTATGGTGCAGGTTAAGCAGCACCTGTTTGCCGTACTCTATAATAGAGTGGCTTTTTTGGCCCTGTATGTTAACGACCGCTCCGATTCCGCAGGCATCGTGTTCCCTGCGAATTTCGTACAGTCCCTGGTCTTGCTGTCTTTTGACCATCTTTTGTTCTTTCTGTTCCTGTTCAAAAAATGGCCGATTTTTTGGTAATCGGCCATTTGTAATGAGTTTTAAAATTAACGGATTCGTCGGTTATCTGACGAACAGCATTTCCGCGTATGTCGGCAGAGGCCACATTTCTGCGTCAACAATCACTTCCAAACCATCCGCTGCAAGACGCACCCCATCCATTGCGGGGATAATTACATCTCGGTAATTCTCAGCTTTTTCGGCTGAATTGTCAATACTATTTGCCTTGGATAGACCAATTTTCAAGTTTTCTATACCGTTTTTGAGCGAGTCTACTAACTTGCAAACGTCATTGAGCAATTTTTTCTGCGTATCCGCTCCCACTCCCGCGGTTGCAAGACCGTTTACGGCATTTGCAAGCATACCGGAATACTCAACCCCCACAGGCAGAATTTGCCTTTGAGCGATATTCAATGTGGTTTTTGCTTCGATATTAATAATCATCGCATAGGCTTCCAGCAGGACTTCAGTCCTGGCACCCAGCTCAGCAGGGGTCAGAACCTTATGCCTCTCGAAAAGCTCGTAATTTTCCTTATCCAATATAGTCCTGAGTGAGGCTACCGTTGACCTAATATTAGGCAGACCTCTCTTTGTTGCTTCTTTTACCCAGTCCTCTGAGTAATTATCGCCGTTAAAGATAACCTTCGAATGGTCGTTGACGATTTTCTTCAGAATTTTTTCCACAGCCGCCTCAAGGTTGGAGCTTTTTTCGAGTTCGTCGGCAATTTCCATTAGTGCATCCGCAACTATGGTATTGATTACAAACATCGGCCCAGCCGTTGACTGTGTCGAGCCTACCATACGGAACTCGAATTTATTTCCTGTAAACGCAAAAGGCGATGTTCTGTTCCTGTCGGTCGAATCTTTCGGCAGTGGCGGCAGGGCAGAGACACCAAGTTTCAGCTCACCCCCTGAATTGGAAGACTTGGCCTTGCCGGTTGCAATTTGTTCTAAGATATTTGTCAATTCATCGCCAAGGAACATAGAAACAATGGCTGGCGGTGCTTCGTTAGCACCGAGCCTGTGCTCATTACCCGCATTCGCCACTGTTGCCCGCAGCAATTTAGCGTTCTTATCGACTGCCTTGATAACCGCGCCGAGCATTACCAAAAACACCATATTCTCGTGAGGCGTACTTCCCGGGTCTAACAGATTAATACCGTCATCGGTGCTCATACTCCAGTTATTGTGCTTGCCGGAGCCGTTAACGCCGGCAAACGGTTTTTCATGCAGCAGACATACGAATCCGCAACGCAGAGCAATCTTTTGCAGCGTTTCCATTACTAACTGGTTATGGTCGGTCGCGACGTTGACTGTCGCAAAAACTGGTGCAAGCTCATATTGTCCCGGCGAAACTTCATTATGCTGAGTCTTGGCGGATACGCCCAGCTTCCACAGCTCGACATTTACATCGTGCATAAATGATGCAACCCTTTCGTGCAGCGACCCGAAATAATGGTCATCCATCTCCTGGCCTCTTGGCGAAGGAGCGCCGAAAAGCGTTCTGCCTGCCAATATCAAGTCAAGCCTTCTCTCAGCAAAGCTCTGGTCAACCAAAAAGTATTCCTGCTCTGATCCGAGAGTTGCCCCAACGCTTTTGGTCGTAGTATTGCCCATAGCCTTGAGCACTCGCATCGTCTGTTTGTTCAACGCATCCATTGACCGTAGCAAAGGCGTTTTCTTGTCCAGCGCCTCTGCATTATACGAGCAGAACGCAGACGGAATATAGAGCGTAATGTTTGTGCCGTCTTCCTTAATAAATACCGGACTTGTGCAGTCCCAGGCGGTGTAACCTCTTGCCTCGAATGTTGCGCGCAACCCGCCCGATGGAAAGCTCGATGCGTCAGGCTCGCCTTTAACAAGTTCCTTACCGCTGAATTCCATTATCGTCCTGCCGTCAGTGGTAGGTGAAATAAACGAGTCGTGTTTTTCAGCGGTAAACCCGGTCATAGGTTGGAACCAATGGCAGAAATGGGTCGCGCCTTTTTCGATAGCCCAGTCTTTCATTGCGTTGGCAACGACATCTGCCAGCGATGAATCCAGAAACTGGCCCTGGCTTATGGTCTTTTTGAATGTTTTATAAACGTTATTTGGCAGTTTTTCCCGCATTGTCGCTTCGTTGAAGACGTTACTGCCGAATATCTCTTCTACTGATTCAAATTCCCTGCTCATTTCTTTTTGCTCCTGTTTTTTTGAGTTCCTGTTTAAGGTTTTTGTTTTTTGCCATTTTTTAGTTAGCCCCGCACCTGCTAACCGTTTCCACTGACTCTGTCATTCCCGCAAAAGTGCCGAATCCATTTTTTTAATCAGTCTCAGCCGATAGGCTGAATCATAAACTCATAACTCAAGACTTATAACTGTTAACTGGTTGATGTCTTCGACATCAACCAATCGCGTCATTGCCTTTTTCGCCGGTTCTGATTCTAATACATTCGCACAAATCGACAATAAAAATCTTTCCATCGCCGATTTCGCCTGTTTTGGCCGCTTTTGTTATGGCTTTAACAACCTTTTCGACATATTCGGCGTTAACCGCGATTTCAAGGCGGATTTTTTTAAGCAGATTCACCTCGAATTTGATACCGCGATAGCTTTCTTTGTATCCGAGTTGCTCACCGCATCCAAGGGCGTTCGTTACCGACATTTTATGTATCCCTGCTTTGTAAAGCTCTTCCTTCACATCTTTAAGTTTGTGTGGCTGTATATATGCTGTAATGAGTTTCATTTTATATCTCCCGATGCTTTCGGTTTCTTGTTTTTAAAAGTTAGCCCCACATTTACAAATGTGGGGTTGCAGTTAGATTATTACTGATAAGTTCAAATACCAGTGGATATACTTTATTGCAAGAATTGTGCCATAATTGATTGTTACATCTTTATTTGCATAACTTCTTGTTTTAAAAGGTGTTGCTTTGCAGGAGGGACTTACTTGGTTTGAGAGGGGTTCTACAAATATGTAGTTTTTTTAAGAAGTATCTACAATTTTGTATTTTATTTCAACCCCTGTTCATTCAAAATTGGAGGTTCTGCACAGCGTGCAGAACCTCCTACACCAAAGCATTTGAACAGGAAGTGGTGTATCTTTAACAACGCTTTTCAGCCTATTGCGTCATTGCCTTTTTCGCCGGTACGGATTCTGACGCACTCTGCCAAATCGATTACGAATATCTTGCCATCTCCAATTTCGCCGGTCTTCGCGCCTTTGATTATGGCATCGATTGTCTTTGCGGCATAATTTTGGTTAACAGCGACTTCTATGCGTATCTTTTTGAGCAGGTTGACCTCGAACTCAACCCCTCGATAGCTCTCGTGATAGCCTTTCTGTTCGCCGCAGCCTAACGAGTTTGTTACCGACATTTTCGCGACCTCAGCTTTAGCCAGTTCAGCTTTGACATCGTTGAGTTTGTGAGGTTGTATATATGCTATTATTAGTTTCATTTTAAATCTCCGACATTTATATTAACATCGATTTTTTCATTAGGTTGAGCTGAACACCTGGAACCCTGCGTATGCTTCCATTCCGTGTTCACCGATATCAAGACCTTTCAGTTCTTCGTCTTTAGAAACTCGTAGTCCGATTGTTTTGCTTATTATGTAGAACAGTATTAGTCCCAGCCCAAACGCCCACACGAACGCTGCTCCAACACCGATAAGTTGCACGCCGAGTTGTTTGATACCACCGCCGTAAAGCAGGCCGGCTTCAGTATTGAACAGTCCAACTGCTATCGTTCCCCACGCTCCGCATAGTCCGTGAACACTGACCGCGCCAACGGGGTCATCGACTTTCAGTATTCGGTCGATAAACATAACTGCCAAAACTACCAGTACACCAGCAACTGCACCGATGACAATCGCACCGATAGGTGATACACAATCGCATCCTGCTGTTATTCCTACCAGCCCAGCCAAAGCACCGTTAAGCGTCATAGACGCCTCCGCCTTTTTGAAAATCCACCAGGCCGTAAGCATCGCCGTAACTGCTGCTGCCGCTGCCGAGAGGTTTGTCGTTACAGCGATATAGCCGATGCTCCCCTCGCCTGCCGTTGTACTGCCCGGATTAAATCCGAACCATCCGAACCACAGAATAAACACGCCCAGCGCCGCCAGCGGTATGTTATGGCCGGTAATCGCTTTGGCTTTGCCACCGGGTCCGTATTTTCCAATTCTTGGCCCCAGCACGATAGCCCCCGCCAGTGCTAACCACCCGCCTATTGAGTGCACAACCGTTGAGCCTGCGAAATCGAGAAAGCCCATCCCTTCCAGCCATCCGCCGCCGTCCAGCAGTCCGCCCCACGCCCACGACCCGAAAACAGGGTATATGAAAAGCGTAATCATAACACTGTAAGCAAGGTATCCGACGAATTTGGTTCTCTCTGCCATCGCACCGGAAACAATCGTCGCCGCCGTTGCTGCAAACACAGTCTGGAAAATCAGAAACGTCCAGTTCCAGTCGCTTCCGGATTCAACACCTGCCATCCAGAAAAGAGTTGTTCCGAACACGCCGTTGCTTACGCCGAACATCAATCCAAATCCGACGAGGAAAAACGATAAAGAGCCAACCGAAAAGTCCATCATATTCTTCATCAGGATATTGACAGCGTTCTTTGCTCGCGTAAAACCAGTTTCGACCATCGCAAAGCCAGCCTGCATAAAGAACACCAGGAATGCCGCTATACACGTCCAGACGATGTTTATATTGGTTTGCAATTCTTCTTTTGCTGCCGTTACCGCATCAACCGTTACCGGCTCGACAGTTTCAGCAAAGGTTGTAACGGCCAGAGAGGACAGGACCACTGCAACCAGAAATAATTTTATTAGCCTGTTCATTTTAGAATTTCCTTAAAATTTGGAGTTTTAGTAACGTCTTGGTTATGTGTCAAATGTAAGGGTGCTAAAAGGATTTCGCTATACTGATACCGGTATAGAACGAATCGCTGTCGCCATTGAAGTTGGCCGAATTACGAATCGAATCGCTAACAATAAACGAGTAGTTAAAGCTCGGCGTAACAGTCCATCCGCTGCCCAAATCTATCGGCAGGGCGACTGTAAACAGCAAGTCGTTAAAGGTCGCTTCATCTACGTCCCAGTAAGCCTTGTTGTACTTGCTGTCTGCCCAGCCAAGACTAAGTCCCAAATCCAAATCAGCAGAGAGACTCTCTGTCAGCTTAATCGCCTCAGCAAAGCTGTGCGAGATTCCCGCGTTAACGTAAATTCCATCGACAACATCAATATCGTGATACACTGTTACATAGGGTTGCAGGAATACGTCAAAGCTAAAGCCCCAGTAAAATTCTGTCGTATCGCCAATAATGCTGGGGAAGTGGTAGTTAATCAAGCCGACTGAATACCCGACCTTGCCTTCTTCACCGATTGTCCCGCTATAGTCCAGCGAGTAATCGAACTCGGTAAACTCGCCCCTATTGTTGCCGAACTCTGTCAGGTCAAGGTTGCCCCATATCGCGGCGGTAAGTCCTTTGTAGCTGGCACTGACACCGGTTTGAAAAACGTAGTCGTCATTGAGTTGCTGCCCGCGCCATACATACTTACTGTAAAAGTCTGATGTAATTTCGAACTCAATCCCATCACCAGCCTTGGCCATTGAACCCAGTGTTAGCAGACAACAAACTGTCGAAACAACAATTAACTTTCTCATATCCAAATCCCTTTCATAAAAAAATAGTTACATAATTAAAGGCAGCTCATTTAAACTTCAATACACGCAATGCCTGTGCCAGAAGGTTGTGTCGGACGAAAATAGTTGTAACGTTTTTTTTAATATGAGGTTACGTTGATAGATAGCAGTTTGGAGTTGCTGACAAAAAACTACAAAATTGTAAAACATTGTGTTTTCATCTACAATTTCGTAGAAATCTTTGCAGTTGTAGTGCCTGTTTTTTTGAGGCAATTTCCCTGTAAATATTCAAATGGTTAGTTTATTATTGCCCCAACAAGTAAATTTTTTAGAGGAGTCTGCTATGAAATCCGTATCAACTGTTATGCTGTTTGTCGTTCTTTCTTTTTGTCCTTGCGTTTTTGCTGATGCCAATACGCCGGTGCCTGATGTCAACGCTATCGAAATAATCGCCGATGCCAATACGGTAATTGCTGAATTGGTTTGCGTTCTGGATACAAATGATGTTCCGGCCGGGGAGGTGCTGCAATTCAGGAATCGTGTGATTGATTTTTTACGCAGGAAATTGCCTCGGCCCAATAAAGTAACCGCCTTGGACAAAAACAAAATCAGGCTCAGGCTCGATTTGACTTCTGCCAGCGGGCCGATTCCTGCCTGTGCCGGGTTGGCAGTCGTGGCTGGGAAAGTAAAGCCTGTCCGGATGGCCGATTCCAAAGAAGTAATTGTCTATGTTACTAAAACTGGTAAGCGGTATCACCGAAAGACGTGCAGCAGTCTTAGCAAGAGTTCGATTCCATTGACGCTTTCCGAGGCAAAGGACAGAGGCTACACACCGTGTAAAAAGTGTAAACCGTAGGATTATTTTGTACTTTCGTATGATTCGCATCTTTCTCATTGCCTCACAAATTTTATATCCCGTTTGCACAAGACCTTGTCATTTCGACTGAAGCGCAGCGCAATGGAGAAATTTCTTTGTTTCTAAAAGTTAACCCCACATTTACAAATGTGGGGTTGCAGTTTGCTTCTGTCTTTTTTTTAAAAAATCAGTGCAATCCTTCGGCTGCGCTCAGGACAAGCCTGCGTAATCAGTGTTTAAATAATTTATAAAAATCTGTATAAATCCGTGTTTAAATTTTCGTGTCTTTGAATATTCGTGGCTAATTTAAAATACTTGATTTAAATCTGCTTTTAGGCTACAATGCGTTTCTGATTATGAGGAATTAAGGAGAAGTCAAAAAGTGAGACCAGATACCTGCTCCACAACTTGCGCCATTGTTGTAATCTGCATTTTTGTAAGCTCGGTTTTTGCCGGCACTTATTCCGGTGGGAGTGGAACTGCGGCCAACCCATACAGAATCAGTAATGTAAGCGACCTGTTAGAACTGGCCGCCAACACCGCTGATTACAACAAGAGCTTCGTCCTCACCAACAATATCAGCCTTACCGGCCATACCTTCACTACCGCTCTTATCGCCCCAAATCCTGGCAATAGTTATCCATTTGCCGGCACAGCTTTTACCGGAATATTTCAAGGCAAGGGCAACTCAATCCTCAACCTCTCAATAGATACAAGCGGCACAAGCAATGATTATCTCGGCCTGTTCGGATACATCGGCTCAGGCGGGGTCATCGCAAACCTCGGCATCGAAAGCGTAAACATTATTGGCGGAGATATATGCTATTATACCGGCGCACTCTGCGGCGAAAGTCAGGGCCTTATCTGTAGTTGTTATTCGAGCGGCACCATTACCGGCAACCTCTATCGCGGAGGCGGATTGGTCGGATATAATTCCGGCGACATTGTTAGCAGCTATTCAATCGTGGTGGTAACAGGCTACGACCGTACCGGCGGGCTGTGCGGTTCGAATATCGGCACTATCACTAATTGCTTTGCGACAGGAACAGTAAATGGAGGTTTTGCTACCGGCGGACTGTGCGGCCACAACGATTACGGCACACTCAGTTATTGTTTTTCAACTGGTTCGGTTACCGGCGGCAGTTCAACCGGCGGACTGTGTGGTTTCAATCGCAACGGCAGTGTTATCACCAGTTGCTACTTTTTAGATACTGCCGGTACTGACAATGGCTATGGCGACCCGCGAACTGCTGCACAGATGAAAACACTATCGAATTATATCGGCTGGGATTTCTCCTATACTTACGGCGACCCCGCTGATTGGTTTATGCCGACAAATCAGTATCCAGTGTTGTACTGGCAGTTGCTGCCGGCAAACGTTTATCCTGATAATAAGAATAACCTTCGCGACTTTACTGTATTTGCTTTTAATTGGCTAAGAGAGGATTGCAGCGTATCCAATTACGATTGCGACCATTGTGATATTGATTTTGACAGCGATGTCGATGCTGAAGATTTGCGTGAACTGCTGGAATATTGGCTCACGCCCGGAATTTACAATTAACTCTGTCGTTGCGAGCGCAGCGAAGCAATCTCTTTTTTGTATTTGTGTTTATTTGTGTCAATTCGTGGTTAATTTCTTTTGTCATTCCCGCGAAAGCGGGTATCCAGTTTTTTACTTTTTTAAAATCTGTGTTAATCTGTGTAAATCCGTGTCTAAAAACTCTGTGCTCTCTGTGTCCTTGTATGTTGACAAAAGTTATGGTTAATAATAGTCTCATAGATAATATTGGTGC
>JAIORA010000019.1 GCA_021108375.1 Anaerohalosphaeraceae bacterium | reverse complement strand
CCATTCGCTTCGCTCGTTCCGGTCGAAATGACAATGGCGCACTTAATAATCGGACTTGGTATAATACAAAACCCCTGTTTTCAATCTAAAAATAGAGGTTTTGCAAAATGGAGCCTATGAGATTCGAACTCACGACCTCTTGCATGCCATGCAAGCGCTCTCCCAACTGAGCTAAGGCCCCTTCGACGCGGCATACTAACAAAAAACCACGTGCGTTACAACCCAAATTCGCCTTAAAAATTACAATTGCCTGCTTTCGCAGCTCAGTCTTTATTTTTCTTGAGCCAGTTACGAAGCCATTTTTTTGCCTGTGGAACGGTAGTTATTTTTTCACCGAGCTGTTCTGTATATAATCGCCGAGCAATCCGACCGACCTGCGGACCCGGTTTTGCGCCAAGAGCGATAAGCTGATTACCATCAAGCAAGGGCGTTGGCTTAAGTTCTGTTCCACTTAGAGCGTTTGCCCTTTTGCGGATTGCTGTCAAGGCTAAGGTACTTTGGCCGGAAGTTTTTTGAATCGCTCTTTGCAGGACATATAAATCCTCAAAACAAGGCTCTACTAAAAGTCTTTTTAAACTTGCCAGCGACATATCCTTATCCAAAAGGACTCCCCTTTTTTCCAGAAGAAAGGTCAGGTATTTTCTCTGATTCCTGCTTAACTTGAGAATTTTGCAATTGTCCAGAATATTCGCTGTTTGGTAATCACTGAAAATCGCGGCCAGGGCCAGCGAAAAGGATGCCTTGTTCGGCAAAAGGTTGCAAACTTTTTCGCCAAATTTTGCGGACGATTCATTTTCGAGAATCGGAAAAATGCTTTCCGAAAGCCCGCAACCTCGCAATATCTTAAGACCTTTTACACGATTGGGGCAACTCAGCAGCCCATCAAGTTCAGAGGCAGTACGCTCGCCGCTTATTTCTAATATGTTTTTGTGATTTTTTCTTATTGCAGCAATTGTTCCAGAGGCGATTTTAAAATCAAGCTGGGCGGCAAACCTTACCGCACGCAGCATACGAAGATAATCGTCGCTAAGGCGTTCTTCGGCATTGCCTATTGTTCTGATGATTTTTCTTTCGAGGTCTTTCCGCCCTCCCACATAGTCTGTCAGTTCTTTTTTGACAGGGTCGAAAAACATACCGTTAATTGTGAAGTCCCTGCGAATTGCATCTTCTTTCGCTGAAGTAAATTCTACCTTTTCCGGATGCCTGCCATCAGAGTAGCCGCTTTCGCTTCTAAAGGTAGCGACCTCGACCTGCTGTGCATCAGTCAAAACGATTATCACGCCGAATTTCGCACCAACTTTTATCGTCCGCCGAAACAAATCGCAAATTTCATTGGGCCTGGCATCGGTGGCAACGTCATAATCCTTTGCCCTTCTGCCCAGCAGCATATCACGCACGCAGCCCCCCGCCAGCAAAGCCTGAAAACCTTCCCTGCGAAGGGTTTTAATTATCTGTATTGCTGCCTGCTTGTTTGTCATCGGACTCCAATCTAAAAAACGCCACTGCCATCCCGCCCCAGGTGCGACTATCTATTATCGACAATTTCCCATAACTGTCCAGAGGCGATACCTTTTTTTCGGTTCTTACAACCACCAGCCCGTCATCTGCCACCTGTTCAGCCAAAACAAGCATAAGCCTGCCAAGCATCGACTTTTCATCGGTTTCCCTGCTCATAGCGTATGGCGGGTCAACAAAAATCAGTGAAAACTTTTCCTCACCAGCCCATATCGGTGCGCCAACCTTAAATGCGTTCGCCTTGACAATTTTTGACTCGTCGAAAAAATCACACTTGTCGATATTCTTTTCGAGTATTTCAACGATTTGGCCGGTCTGTTCAATGAAGCTGACGTGGGAAGCTCCCCTGCTCAGCGCCTCCAACCCGAACGAGCCAGTCCCGCTAAAAACATCGGCAACTTTTCTGCCTTCGATTAAATCGTACTTGTAAAGCACATCAAATATCGATTCCTTGACGCGGTCAAGTATCGGCCGGGTAGTATCGCCTTTGGGCGGGAAGAGTTTTGTACCTCGTTTTGAACCGGAGATTATTCGCATTCTACCCGAAGTCCTAAATCTTCTACCATCTGTGTATCTTCTTTAACACTTCTGCCGGCCGTCGTTAAATAATCGCCGCTGAGCAGTGCGGTTGCCCCTGCATAAAACATCCAGCTTTGCATATCACGCAAATTCAGCACCCTGCCACCAGCGATTTTTAAATGAGCCTTTGGCAGTATAAATCGATACATAGCAATGATTCTGAGAATTTCTTTCGGCGGCAATTTTGGCGTATTCTCCAAAGGCGTTCCCTCTATCGGATGAAGAAAATTCATCGGGATAACATCAACACCAAGTTCTCTCAAATCAAGAGCCATATCGATTCTGTCGTCGTCGGTTTCGCCGATTCCAAAAATTCCGCCTGCACAAACTCCCATCCCCGCACGCATAGCTACTTTTATGGTTTCGACGCGAGCCTGATAATCGTGGGTCGTTACGACATCTGCGAAATGTCTTCTGGATGTTTCGAGGTTATGGTTGTAACGGCCTGCGCCAGCGGCGGCCAGACGCTTTGCCTGCGAATTGTTTATTATTCCAAGCGATGCGCAAATTCCGAGGCTATATTTAGATTTTATTTCAGGAATAAGTTTTTCCAGCCTGCACAGTTCCTTTTCAGTAACCGTCCTGCCGCTGTAAACAATACCAAAATTGGGAACACCACTACGATACGCCTTCTCGGCAGCAAGCATAATTTCTTCATCGCTAAGCATAATCGTTTTATCAATGGCAGTTTTGTAGCTGGCCGATTGCGAACAGAACTTGCAGTCCTGGTTACATCCGCCGAGCCTGCCGGGAACTATTGAGCAAAGCCTGACCTTATTGCCAAAATACTTTTCTCTAATCCTGTTTGCCCAGTAAAGCAAGTCATAATGACAATCCTTGCTGAGTGATGCCAAATTGTCTATACTGTCTCTTTCAAGGTCAGAACCGCTTAGAACCTCTTCTGCAAGTTTTTTTATTTCTGAATTCATTTTGTATTATCAATATCAAAATAATTTTTCAAGCGAAACCGCACATTGCCGAAACGCCTCTGCGGGCATACTAACCGTATCCCATTTTCGGCTGCGTGGTGTCATAAATTTACAATAATCTTCCAATTTCGCTGCTATAAAAATATACCTCTTGTTGCCGAACTCATAAATCTCCCTACCGTCCGGGTCAACATCTATATTTTCAAGACAATAAACAAAAACAATAACCGCCTTTTGGGTCGGCCCGAAAACTTTGGACCATTTCCCAAGGCCCTGGATATCGCCAGCAGTAACCCAATTTTGCAGATTGGCCAGATTAGCAAAGGTTTTGCCCTTGAACTTTCGACCCTTTACTTCAGCGAGCCAGGGCTGGCCCGAAAAAGAATAAAAAATATAGTCAAAACTTTTTATACTGCTCTGAGCAAAGACCGCCCTCTTCTGCTGGTCAACCGGAATATATTTTAGAAAGTTATCTTTGAGAAAACTTGCAAAAGCCCTGGCGTAATGATTTGAGGCAGGACTGCGCATAGGCTAAGACTGCATCTGCTTAAACAATTCTTCAATGGCAATAATCTGTTGGCTTCCCTCAGCCATATCTTTCAGAACCACCTTGCCATCCTGCTTAAATTCCTGCCCCAGTATGATACAGCTTTTGGCATTGAGCGCAGAGGCTTGTTTAAGCTGCTTGCCGAGATTACCGCTTTTATAACTGAACTCAGCGCAAATACCAGAAGCACGAAGTTTAGCGGCTATTTTCACGCTTTTCTGCCTTAATTCCTCGTCAAGACACGCAACGTAACAATCCACTGTCCCTAAGCCGGAGGCTTTCGGCAGCAGTCCTTTTTCTTCGAGCAGTATCGCCAAAACACAATCGCCCATACCGAAACCGGTAGCCGAAATTTTCGGTCCGCCGAAATCAGCCAGTAAATTATCATATCGTCCGCCGCCGCAAATTGCCCTGAGACTGCTGGATGTATCGTAAATCTCAAAAACTACGCCGGTATAATAAGCAAGCCCGCGAACAATGCCTATGTCAAACTTACAATAATCAGCAATACCCATAGACTCAAGGCAACTGAATAATTGCTTAAGCTCGTCCAACGCGTCAATACATTTTTGATTGCCGGCCGCAAACAAATCCAACTGCTCTACCGACTCAACCGCCATAAGCTCTGCGACTTTGCTGCGAACAACCTCATCGGCAATTGCTTCAGCAAGTATTTTCTCGAAGGCCTCGGCAGGAATTTTGCTCCTTTTGTCCAGTACAGCATAAACCGCGTTTAATTGCTCATCAGCTATACCCAAAGTTTTCAGCATTACCGCCAGCATTTTTCTGCTGGATATACGCACGGCAACATCCGAACTGGTCAAGCCAACTTGACGCAGGTAATCGACTGCGCAAAATATCGTCTCAGCATCAGCCAATACATCATCAACACCAATTATATCGACATTCCACTGGAAAAATTCTCTGAGCCTGCCTTTTTGCGGACGCTCCGCACGACAAAGGCGAGGCACTGAAAACCACTTTATAGGCTTAGGCAACGCGTTTATTCGCTGATTGACCATACGGGCAAGTGTGGGGGTTATTTCGGGGCGGATGGCTAAATCTCTGCCGCCACGGTCGGTGAAAGCGAAAAGCTGGGAAGCAATTTCGTCGCCGCTCTTCTGCTGATACATTGTGAGATATTCGAATATAGGCCCGTCATATTCGACGAAATTACTGCGCACAGAAGCCCCTTTCCAGCCGTCAATTATAAAATTGCGAACTGACATTACATCAGGATAAAAATCCCTTGTTCCTTTTACAGAGGGTATCTTCATAAGTCTATTTCTTCTTTTTGGATGCCTTGGCTTTTTTGCCGGCAGCTTTACTGGCAGGATGGTCGTTTTTGTTGTTGTCGAACTTTATATTAATATATTCCTGCATTTGTTTGTCGTTGGTAAAGTGCAAATCGTAATCATATTCCTCGCCTGTAAGCTCACAATCTTTGTGATATTTCCGGCATATATTAGGCCTTGTGTCATAAATTTTGCACCTGTATGTTTTGCTGTCAAGGTGCTTGCATACGTTTTTAACATTGATATACCAGTCGCCATCCTCGACAAAAACGGCAATGTTCTTGTGGCAAAGATACCAGCGAATATCGTCAAAATCATCCCTGTCTTCGGGAGTCTCTATCGGCAAAGCCATATAGCGGCAACACAGGCCTGTACATTTATCACATAAATTTTTCTTAGCAGCCATTAACTCGAATCCTTTCATTGGTCAAAAAATTATAAACTATTGATTATAGAACAACTTTTTACAGCAGTCAATAAATACAGAGGCATTATCCGTCTTTGCTATGAAGATACGCTAAATATACTAAGATATATGATGAACTAAACACTGGTTTAATCCTCACATCGCTATTGACAATATCGCATATTAGCGTAGAATGAGGGTTTGGGTAATTATTTTTGAACTGCCTCGGCCAAACTTGGAAATATCAGTCGATGCCAAAAAATAGACAAATCTGTAACTTCTTAATAAATAGAGAGTTACGTCTTGGAGTATAAAAATGACAGAACACAAACAGCCCATAGACAGCCACGTACACTTTGAAAAAGAGCCTGAAATAAACAAGCTTTTCAGTGCTGCCATAAAATCACAGGCCAGTGATTTGCACCTCAAAGTGGGCCAGCCCCCAAAATTGCGAATTCACGACGGCATAAGAAGCACGAATGCACCGGTTCTAACTGAGGAAAAGATTGAAAAGCTCGTCTTTGAAATACTCAGCGAGCAGCAAAAGAAGTTCTTCCTCGAAAATGGAGCCTTGGACTTCGCCTACCAACCATCAGCAACGGATAGATTCAGGATTAACATTTTCCGGCAGAGAACAATGATAAGTATGGCCGCCAGAAGAATTACTTCCGAGATTCCTCCTTTTGCGAGTCTTAATCTGCCCCCCGTTGTCGAAACCCTTGCCGATAATGTCCGGGATGGCCTTGTCCTTGTTACCGGCCCGACCGGTTGCGGCAAAAGTACTACGATTGCCTCTATGATAGACCATATCAACGCAACACGCTCCTGCCATATCGTAACAATTGAGGACCCGTTGGAATTTCTCCACACAGACAAAAAAGCTCTCGTATCCCAAAGGGAAATAGGGATTGACGTTCCCGACTTTGAAGACGCTCTGAGGTCGCTTATGAGACAGGACCCTGACGTTGTGCTTGTTGGCGAGATGCGCGATAACGAGACACTTACCGCTGCGATGAGGGCCGCTGAAACCGGCCACCTGGTTTTCGGCACGCTGCACTCAGTTAGTGCCTCGCAAACGATACAACGTATTCTCGACCTCTTCCCACAGGAAGAAAGGGAACTTGCCAGACAAACTTTTGCGCTGACGATACGAGCTATAATCAGCCAGGTAATTCTGCCCGGCCTGAGAAAAGAGGCTTCAAGAGTCCCTGCCGTCGAAATACTGATAGCGAACCCGATAGTTCAGAAACTTATTTCTGAAGGACGCGAGTCAGACCTCGAAACCATTATAAGAGCGTGTCAAAACGAGGGTATGCAGGACTTTACCGAGAGCCTCAGAAAACTTATAGACGATGAATGGATAGACCTGAAAGTCGGCCTTGAACACGCTTCGAATGTTGAAGAGCTTAAGATGGCACTCAAGGGAATTAGAGCCAGTTCAGGCGCGATTTTATAGAATTTTAAGGTATTGGAGACCAAATGCCCGCTGTTACAGCCGTTATAGAACCAGGCAGTTATGCCTCTGCCGTAAAGCTGATTACGTTTTTCCTCCTTCTTCTGGCCTGGCCGCCGCTGGTCAGTTGGATTAATCTTGATTCCAAAAGGCTTAGAACTAAAACGAGAGAATGGACTGCCGCAACGTTTCTGGCTGGATTAGTGGCTTTTTTCATCTGGATTTTAATTCCGCTGTTCCTTATAGGTATGTCATTTTACATAATTACAATTGGGACTATTGCCTTATTGTACGTTATGCACCGCAACGGCCTGGTTGACGAATACGAAAAGGTACTGACCGCCGACCACATAAAGAGCCTGTTTACCAACGAAGAAAAGCAGGCACAAAAAATTTCAAAGGGACTGGTATTCATAACCGCAAACAAAAATCAGGTTCCCGCGCCGCTGCCCAAAACACCGGAATTTTTCGGCTATAAAACTGCGCAGGAATTTTTCGACGATGCTATATGGAAAAGGGTAAGCACCATCGCGTTGACCCCTTCCGGCCAGGAATACAATGTCCAGTATGTCATTGACGGAGTTGTGGAAAAACAGGACCCGATGGAAAAAGAAGATGTGGATTACTTTATCCGCTATCTAAAAAATCTTTCCGACCTCAGCATTAAAGAAAGACGCAAGCCGCAAATCGGCAGATTCACAGTTCAAAGAGACGGAAAGCCATTCAAATGGGAAGTAATGACCGCCGGAACGACTGCCGGCGAACAGGTTCGACTCAAACTCACCGCTGAGTACAGCGTTATGAAAATAAGCGACATAGGCCTGATGAATGAGCAACAGCAGGCTATAAGTGGAATAAAAGAAGCCCAAAAGAAAGGTGTTTTCATAGTATCCGGCCCACAGAAAAGCGGCTTGACCAGTACTTTATATGCAATGCTCAGGCATCACGACCCATTTATGAACAATATAAACACCCTGGAAAAACAGCCTGCCGGCGAACTCCCGAACATAACCCAGAACGTCTTCAGTCTCAGTGATACCGGCACAACAACATACTCCAAAAGATTTCAGACAATGCTGCGAACCGGCCCGGACATAATAGGCGTTGAGCACTGTCAGGAGGCCGACCTCGCTCGCCTTGCCTGTCAGGCAGCAAAAGATAATAAAATAACCTACGTTACATTTGAATCTCAAAGCGTAATGGAGACGGTAAGCAAATGGATTAAACTCGTCGGCGACAAAAATACCGCATTTGAAACTATGTCGGGCATCAGCAATCAAAGGCTCGTAAGAATGCTCTGCCAGGAGTGCAAAGAAGCATACGAACCCAACAAAGAACTCCTGAGGAAATTCAATATACCCGCCGAGAAAATTAAACTTTTCTATCGGCCCGGACAAGTGCAGTATGACAAACATGGCAAACCAGTTGTATGCGAACACTGCCAGGGCACGGGCTTTTACGGCAGAACCGGAGTCTTTGAAACAATCGTCATAGACGATGCTGTTCGGGAGGCACTGGCAAAAGCCAAAACGATGAACGAAATCGTCAATATCTTCAGAAAAGCAAAAATGCTTTACATTCAGGAACAGGCCATCAGAAAAATTGCGGAGGGCATAACATCAATAAACGAAGTTGTGCGAGTTCTTTCTGTGCCGAAAAGCAACGTAAAAAAACCAGTGAAAAAGAAAGAATAGTCTAATTTAGCCGGAGAAAAAATGTACGCCGAACTGGCAATTATAATAATAGTTTTTGGAGTAGCCGTTCTTGCCTATCTAAAGGGCAAATTCATAACGTCTGTTCTTACGTTTATGGCTTCAGTGATAGCTGTTACCACAGCCTTTGGATATTACGAAACTGCCGCCGGGCTTATTACGGGCTACGGTTTTTTAGGCCAATGGGTTTATGCGACAGTATTCCTGCTGATTTTTGCAATTGCGTTCATAATAGTCAATACGGCTTTTGACAAACTGCTCTTTGCTGAGATATATTTCAAGGATTTCATAGACCGAATCGGGCGAACAGTATTCGGAATTCTTACGGGCTTTGTTATGGCGGGCGTATTGGTAACAGCGGTGGCAATGCTGCCTATTCCATCGCAATGGCCCTACGAAAGATTCGCAGCCGATAGTGAACCGGGCAACCTGAAGCGGGAGAAAACATTAATTTTAAATGCCGACGGTTTCGTGTCGAGAGTATTTTCAACTATCAGTGCCGGCGCAATGCGTTCAAAGACCAGCTTTGCCGTCGTTCACTCGGATTTTATAGACGAGCTGCATCTCAACCGTCAAAATCAAGATGAAGACATCACAATAATATCCGGCTCAAACGCAATAAAAGTAAAAGCGGTATGGACACCGGATATTGAGCTAACGAGTTCTTCATCGGAAAGGCCCCTGCCGCAAACTGCCGACAATCCTGTAATTGTCCGTATTGAATTCAGCAACAAGAAAATCAAAGAAGGCGGAGGACTCGACGAAAACGGCAAAGTCAAATTTGTAATTTCTCAATTAAAACTTATCTGCAAAAACAAGGACCAGTCCGGCGACCTCTACGGCAAAGGAACAGCCGTTTATCCCATAGGATTTATCAGTTCGGCCAATACAGTGGAAGTCAAAAAACATTCAGATTCTGTCGCCATCAACAGAGGCGATTTTACTGGCGGAGTTAAATGGCTCGATTTTGTTTTTTATATCCCAAAAGCTGCAACACCGGTTCTGATGCAGTTTAAACAGGGTGCTATTGCCGCCGTACCGAAATTAACCGGTTCGGATAAAGCACCAGATGCGATAAGATTCATCCAGGCCTCAGATTGCGAGAGAACATCAGCAACTGTTGAACCTGAGAAATCCGCAATTTTGTACGGAACAAAATTAGCCGCCGGCGAAGATTTGATTAAAACTTTTCCTTTAGCTATGAGAACTGCAGCCATTTTTCAAACTGTCGCACAGAACACGACGAAGTTTAAAATGAAACTCAGCAATGGCAAAATTTCATATACGCAATCGAAGATGATTTACGACAGTTATCAGGTATCCAACCGAAGTCACGCTTTTATCCGTATTTTAAACGCAGGGAAAAAACAAAAAATAATCGGGCTTAAATGCAACAATCCCAAAGTCGGCAGTAGTATTAACTCGACTAATTTCCCCTGCCTAAAAGACTTGGATGGCAATATCCACAAACCAGTGGGCGTTGTCGCAAAGGGTATGGTCGGGGATAAAATAGTTTTTGAAGTTGATTACTGCAGCTTAACGGACAAATCTGAAAACGGGTTAACGGTTGGGCCGAATGGAAATTACACAAAGGCTTTTCCTAAAAAAATCTGGCTAACCAAGCAGGCAAGCGAGATATCGGAGATGTATTTTCTGTATCTAATCAACACCACAAAACAGACGATAATAACCGATGTTTTGCCATCTGCTGCTGCTTTAAAAGGAGCTCGTTTCAAAAATACCAGCGGTTTTCTTGTAGAGTAAATATAGAAACTATACAAATTAGAAATCACGAAAAAAAGAGCGGCTCATCGTGTAGATTAAGTCGCTCTCTTTTTTTCGATAAAAATATCCCGATTGTCGGCAGGCAAACCTCTTTCAAACCTGTGCCTAAACTTCGACTGTTAATTTTTCCAAATCAAGTTCCATTAAGTTGTTGAGATACTCGTTGAGATCTGTAACCGGAAAGCTCGCCAGAAATTCAGGTTTTGCACTCCTGTTTATCTGACATATAAAATCTATAATCTCTCGCTTGCTCATTCTTAGTGCTCTCCAAATATCCTGTTTGATTTCAATCGACTATTATCCATCCCAAAACCACCGCTCTTAATGCCCTGAATATTATCAGCGTCATTTCTCAGACATTTTGGGACAACTTCTACTACGAGTATCGGAACGAAATGCTTTTTTTCTTTAAACTCATAACTCGCTAAAAAACAAAGACCTATAACACTTCAACACTATATACAAGTTTTTCCAACACCTTCGGCACATTATATTGTTGTATCTTTTCGCTCTGTAAGTATCATACTGCTTTGTCCCATAATAACGGTTGTTAGTAGTTTACATCGGCTGTGATTTTTTTTTTTTTTTTCGCTTTTTCTCAAAAAATGTACAATCTCAAAGACAACAACTATAACGTCAATGTCAGGCAAGATGAACCCAAGCTCAAACTCTGGACCTCGGCAGGACTTATGCTGACTTATAACTGCCCTGCGGCTTGTAAATTTTGTTACTACAATTGCAATCCTCAAAAAAAAGGGTTGATGAACATCGAGACCGCGATTTCTGCATGGCAATCATTAAAAGACCTCGCCGGGGACTCAGCAAAGATACACTTAACTGGAGGTGAACCTTTTGTATATTGGGAACATCTTCAGGAACTGCTCAAAAAAGCTAACAAAATGCAGCTCGGCAAAATTGATGTCGTCGAGACAAACGCTTATTGGGCGCAAGGCCAAACTCAAATACGCGAAAGACTCAATTTTCTGGCTGAACATAATGTCAAACGTCTGAAAATAAGCTACGACCCATTCCACGCAGAGTTTATCGACTATGAAAAAGTAAAACGTCTGGCCGATATTGCAATGGAAATTCTCGGCCCTGACCGCTGCCAGGTGAGATGGCAGGAATATCTCGATAACCCTATCGATATGCAAAACCTGTCAGAAAAAGAAAAACAGGCTCAATACATCGCTACGCTAAAAAAATATCCGTGCAGGTTCACAGGCAGAGCCGGCAGCGATTTAGCGCAGCAATTTGCTGATAAACGACCTGAACAACTCGAAGACCAGAATTGCAAAAAAAACTTCCTCTCCGCAAAAGGCGTACACATAGACCCTTTCGGCAACGTCTTTAGCGGGGTATGCAGCGGAATTATTGTCGGAAACATCAATCAGAAAAGCCTTGCGCAAATATGGCAAGATTTTAATCCGACCAAAATGGACTTCTTTTGCGTACTATTTAACAGCGGACCTGTTGGATTATTGCAAAAAGCTGTTAAATCTGGATACAGAAAACGCCGATTATATGTAGATAAGTGCCATATGTGTACTGATTTAACACAATTTTTCTTTGACAATGGGCTTTTAAGACCGATAATTGGCCCAGTACAGTACTATA
This sequence comes from Anaerohalosphaeraceae bacterium, assembly GCA_021108375.1. GTDB lineage: Bacteria > Planctomycetota > Phycisphaerae > Sedimentisphaerales > UBA12454 > JAIORA01. The sequence goes on along the minus strand of JAIORA010000019.1, from coordinate 60,026 downwards.
CATAGAAAATCTGGGGATTTTGGCTAAAAATGAGTGAAACAAACTACGATACGATGTTCGGCAAGATAGTTGTGGACCAGGGGTTGTGTACAGAAGAAGAACTGCTTAAGTGTAAAAAACTTCTTGAAGAACACGACCCCAACAATCCAACCACACTCGAAAATCTTCTGGTTAACAATAGGTTCATAACCACAAGCCAGGCCAAACGTGCCAAAGACGCTGCCAGAGAAACCAAAGAAGCGGCAAGTCATATACCGGGATACAAAGTGTTCGGCAAACTCGGCGCGGGAGCGATGGCAATCGTTTATAAAGGAAAGCAGCTAAGTCTCGACAGAACCGTCGCAATTAAAATCCTGCCCAAACGTTTCAGCGAAAACCCGGATTATGTACAGCGTTTTTATAAGGAAGGCAAGGCCGCAGCTAAACTTAATCACAACAACATCGTCGCAGCCTTTGACGTTGGTGAAGCGGGCGGCTATCATTATTTCGTAATGGAATATGTCGAGGGCAAGACTCTTTACGAAGACCTTGCCAAAGGCAAAATATTCTCTGAAGCCGAGGCCATTGAAGTCGTGATGCAGGTAGCCAGAGCATTGGCTCACGCTCACGCCAGAGGGCTGATACACCGAGACGTAAAACCGAAAAATATAATGGTCAACAGCACTGGCATAATAAAACTGGCAGATTTAGGTCTGGCCCGTGATGCCTCTGACATTGCGATGGCAAAAAGTGAAGCGGGCAAAGCATTCGGCACGCCTTACTACATCTCCCCGGAACAGATAAGGGGAGAAATAGATATTGATGCGCGTGCGGACATTTATTCGCTGGGTGTAACATTCTACCATATGGTAACAGGACGAGTACCGTTCGAGGCAAAAACACCTTCTGATGTTATGAAAAAGCATCTCAAAGAACCGCTCATACCGCCTGACCATATCAATACATCGCTGTCGGCCGGAATATCAGAAGTCATCGAAGTTATGATGGCCAAGAACAAAAAGGACAGATACAATTCAGCGGAAGAGTTGCTGATAGACCTCGAAGCGATAGGCAAGGGCGAACCGCCGTTGAGAGCACACAAAAAATTTAATATCGCTGAACTCGAGCAGCTTCAAATGGGAGAAGATATTGACTTAGAGCCTCAGGAAAAAACCTACGACCAGGAGACAATAGCCAAATACAGGACTGCTATCATTGTCTTAAGTTCGGCTATAGCTATTCTCGTTCTAATCGTAATGTTTCTATCTGCAGGCAAATAACGAATAACCGTATTTTAGAGTACTTCAAGTGAAGATATGCCAAAAGGTGGAGCACATTTTATATCACAGGAACTGGCTTTGGTACTGAGCCATTATGACATTGGCATCATTCAAAGTATAAAATCACTAACCGCAGGCAATAGAAAAGCTCCAAAGCAGATTGTCGTTTCCGACACCGGGAAATATCTGCTGAAGAGAAGGGCTGGAGACAAAAACGACCGCTACAGAGTAACATTTTCGCACGCTGTGCAGCAGCATCTACAGAAAAAAAAATTTCCACTGCCAAATCTTATTACAACACGAGATGAAGGCAATTCATTTCTTGAACTCGACAAGCACATATACGAATTGTTTGAATTTACGCCAGGGGTTAGGTTCGATAGTAAGGACAAGGCCGTGCAGGATGCCGGAAAAACACTGGCAAAATTCCATACCTGCCTGGAAGATTTCTCCAGCCAATCACTGCCATTGAAAACAACTTTTCACGATGCAAGTCCAGTCAGACGGTATCTAAAAAAAATAAGCACTGAAAATAACTCGAACGGCTCGGACAAGGATTTTCAAAAAATTGTCGAAAAATTGATGACAATCTACAACCATTCGAGCGTTAATGTAAACCAGCTCGGTTTTGACGTATGGCCCCAGCAGATTGTACACGGCGACTGGCATCCCGGCAATATGCTTTTTATGAATGGCAAAGTAACCGCTGTACTGGATTTTGATTCTTTGAAAGTCTCGCCGCCCCTTATAGATTTAGCTAACGGAATGCTGCAGTATTCAATAGTTGCCGGCAGACCAAACCCGATAGACTGGCCGGACTATCTCGACCAGGCCAAGCTGGCACATTTTATTTATGGCTATCTTCAGTTTAGAAAAATAAAAAAAGAAAAAACGCAGGCTCTGGCCGACTTGATGATAGAAACACTTATCGCAGAGGCCGTTCTGCCGATAGCGGCTACCGGTTCCTTTATCCATCTTTCCGGCAGTGATTTTCTCAAGATGATTTTACGCAAATGCCTTTGGATACAGAACAATCACGAAAAGCTCACAGATGCTATCGAGCACATATCACAGGATTTGGACAAATAACTGCCCTAAACTGGTACGTAAGCTCTAATCACACATCTGGTACAAATCAGAGGCTTTTAAATCGCCAAGACTTTCAACTGTTTTGTCAGCAGCTTTAAGTTCAGAAGTGACATAGCTATTGGTAACAGCCAAAACGCGCATACCTGCTTTTTTGCCTGCCTCTATGCCCCAATGCGAATCCTCAATTACAACACACTGCCCGGCAGAAACAGACCCCTGCTGTAATTCGTTGAGCTTTTGCAAAGCCAATAAATAACCATCCGGCTCAGGCTTGCCCTTAATGACATCATCAGCACTGACAATGAATCTGAAATAATCGCCGAGTTCACTTCCGGAAAGCATAACATCAATATCGGCACTGGAGGCACCGGAACAGATTGCCATCGGAATGTTACTGCCGCTCAACTCTGCCAGAAATTCGCGTACCCCGTTTATGATATGGTTGGAGTTTTTGACTAATGCGGAAAAAACATCTGCCTTTTCATCGACAAGCTCCTCTATCATCGCCTTGTCGAAATCAACACCGCCGCGAGCCATCACCTTTTCCAGCAACTCGCTGTCGGTAAAACCCAGATAATTATCATAGTAATCCTGTTTCGACAGTTTTATATCAAACCGGGCCAATATCTCATTGAACCCCTGCCAGTGCAACAGTTCCGAATCGGATATAACACCATCAAAATCAAATATAACCGCCTTGAGCACTGGTTTTAAATCTCCTCAGGCACAGGACCAATCAATGCCTCGTAATCATTGAAGCTTGATTTGTCTTCGCTAAGCACCAACTCGCCCATCGATTTTATCTTCAAAGCATTCCTGGTTATATACCTTTGTGTGAGCAACGCTTTGCGTTTTTTCATACTGATTTTCTTATCGGCCTCGTCCGCGACAGCAACCTCCATATCGCACTGGCTCGATACCTGGCCGCAGAAAAGATAGCCGTTAATCAGACTGATTGCAATATCAGTTATAGCTCTGCCGTGCAGGTCCATATAATTAACGCCTTTTTCCTTAACGAACACAACCGTCTTGAGCATTGTCTCAAAACCCTCTTCGAGCACCTTGAGCAGGTCCTTGAGTTCTGGAGCATACTGCTTCTGTTGAAGCTCTTCGATATATTTGGCAGCCGTTCCGTTGCAGACCCCGCGAACCGCAGCTACAACCTGCAACTGACTCGTACCTTCGTAAATCGTCGTAATCCTGGCATCACGCGCGTACCTTTCAGATGGATAATCCCTCATAAAACCGCTTCCGCCAAGTACCTGAATCGAATCGTAAGCAACTTTATTGCTCATCTCCGAGCTGAGATATTTTGTCATCGGGGTCAGCATACCAGCACAGCGTTTATATTTTCTGGCAGCGTCCTTAACCTTCTTAAGCTCTACCTTGTCAGCCGGAGGGTCATTCTCAAGCATCTTGGCATAGGCAAGTTCCATATCAACAACTCTGCTGGTTTCGTAAAGCAGAGTTCTGCTGGCCTCGATGTCAATTTTCATATCTATAACCATATCGCGGACAGCGGGCAGTTTTTCAATCGCCACACCAAACTGCTCACGGCTGGCAGCATAATCTCTGGCAACTCTGTAAGCGGCCTCGGCAATACCCAAAGACTGGGCTGATATACCGAGTCTGGCACCGTTCATAAGGCTCATAACATAAGGAGCCAAACCTCTTCTGCGTTCGCCAACAAGTTTGCACGGGGTATTGTCAAAATAAAGCTCACACGTCGGGGAGCCGTGAATACCAAGTTTATCCTCTATTCGCCTGACGTGAACAGTCGGGCCGCTATCGCAAACAAACAGGCTAAGACCAAGACCGCCTGCTCTGTCCGGCTCGCTTCTGGCCAACACCAGCAAAACCTCTCCGCAGCCATTGGTGATAAATCTTTTCACGCCGTGCATAAACCAGTTGCCGTCATCGTCCTGAAACGCTTTGAGTTTGCAGGCCTGCAAATCACTTCCAGCGTCCGGCTCGGTAAGAACCATAGCGCCGGTAACTTTGCCAACAGCAAAATCGTGCAGATACTGCTGTTTAATTTCTTCTGAAGCAAAACCGTTTATCGTTTCGGCAATTCCCTGCAAACCAAAAATATTCATCAGAGAAGCATCGGCACGCGAAACCATTTCGATAGCTATCGAGTAAACAACATTAGGAAAATTCAAACCGCCGAATCTGTGAGGCAAAGTAAAACCCATCACAGAGGCCTTAGCGAGCTTGTCGATAGATTCCGCAATTCCGTCGGCATAACTAACGGTACCGTCTTCATTGTGCGTACTGCCCTGCCGGTCGATGTCCTCAGAACGCGGAGCGATAAAATCACCGCTAAGCTGTCCAAGAGAATCCAGAACAAGGTCATAATTGGTTATAGCCTCGTCGGCATCTTTGGGAGCGTAATCAAACTCGCCCGCAAATTTATATCCCTCTTCTATCGCGTCCGCTACAGAGGCAACCTCCATATGCCTGAACATAAACTGTATATCATTATTATCTTTATAAAAATTAGCCATTTTTTAAATCCGTTTCAATTGTATTTCTGTTATCCATCCCAAAACCATCATCTTTAATGCTTCCGATACCACTAAAGTTCTTCTCAGGTATTTTGGGACAATTTTTAAACTCTCGCTTTTATCGATTTTATCATCGTCGGCACAACAGTATTCAAATCGCCCACAATCTTATAATGAGCTACGTTGAATATCGGTGCGTCAGGGTCATTGTTAATAGCTATAATCTTCTGGCTCTCGCACATACCCGCCTGATGCTGAATAGCTCCGCTGATTCCCACCGCTATATAAAGACTCGGCCGAACCGTCGTTCCGGTTTGTCCAACCTGATGGTCCCTGTCGATAAAGCCAAGGTCAACCGCTGCTCTGGTAGCTCCGGGAGAAGCTCCGAGAGCGTTTGCAAGGTCCCAGATAAATCTGAAATTTTCCTTACTCCCAACGCCCGCACCGCCAGCTACAATAATTCTCGAAGCCTTGAGGTTAACCTTCTTCTCACGTTTATGCTCGTTGAGAATTTCCAGCGGCAGCTCATCGTTACCGATATGCACCTGCTCGACAATTATTTTGCCTTTTCTATCTGCCTGTAATTCAGGCATAGGCATAACACCCTCGCGAACGGTAGCCATTTGGGGCCATCTGTCATAATTGATAATCGTTGCGATAATGTTCCCGCCAAAGGCCGGCCTTATCTGCAGCAAAAGTTTTTTATGAACGGTGTTGGTTTTTTTAACCTCGTGGTCGCCAATGCACAAGTCGGTACAATCGGCGGTTAGTCCTGCTTTTGCTGCGCTTGCTACGCGAGGTGCCAAATCTCTTCCGCAGGCCGAGGCTCCAAATATCATTATTTGCGGCTCATATTTATGAATCAAATCATAAATGGCTTTGCTGTAGCTGTTCGTCTGGTAGTGCCCAAGCAGAGGGTTCTCAAGAACATAAACCTTGTCGGCACCATAATGGCAGATTTTTTCAGCCATCGACTTAACATTATCGCCGACAAGTACCGCCCCGACTTCTACGCCAAGTTCATTGCCAAGCGTCCTTGCCCTGCCCAAAAGCTCAAGCCCGATATCCTCAAGTTTGCCTTCGTGCTGCTCTATGAAGACCCAAACCTCTCCTTTTCTGTTGACCTTTATCATCCTTTATTCCTGTCCTTATCAGGTTCTGCCTGAACCAAAAATATATTTTATGTTTTCCGCAACGACCCCGCCGCTAAGACGGACAATTAAAATGTCTAACTTATTGTCTTATCGCTTATAAGTTCGTGTATCATATCAGCAACACCCTGCTCTGTAGGCTCAACGAACTTACTGTCCTTAGCTGAGAGAACAACGCTTTGAATTCTGTGTACCTTTGTCGGCGAACCATCCCTGCCGCACCAGGTCAAATCAGCTTCAATATCGTCTAAGTCCCACTGTTTGATAAGCAGACCATTTTCCTGAAGCTCCTGAGTTTTCCTCTTGACCAATTCAGCGATTTTCTCAGCGCTTGCATCAGGATTTCCCTGCCTGGCAGACACTTCCACCTCAACCGGAGTCAACGCATTTTTGTTTTTCATCAGCTTTCTTGCCGAGGCAACTCTGGGCTCATTTGCCTCATCGATAACGGTAACCAGCAGCGGCATTTCGCATCTTACTTCCTGCCATCCGTTACCGATATTGCGACGTGCTGTCATCGATTCGCCGTCAAGACTCAAAAGCTCTTCCACGTATGTTACCTGCGGAATACCAAGTTTTTCAGCAAGCTGAGGGCCAACCTGAGCGGTATCACCATCGATAGCCTGACGACCACAAAGAACTATGTCATAGTCGAGTTTTTTAACCGCGGCACTGAGAATATAACTGGTTGCAAGAGTATCGCTGGCGGCACATCGACGGTCGGTTACGAGTATCGCCTCATCCGCACCGCGATACAGAGACTGCCTCAGAATATCACTGGCCGAGGGAAGCCCCATCGTAATAACAGTTACCGCCCCGCCGTACTGGTCTTTTATATCGAGAGCCAGTTCGAGTGCGTTCAAATCTTCCGGATTGAAAATTGCTGGCAGCGCACCACGATTGACTGTTCCGTCATCGTTCATCGCCTCGCCTGTAATTTTCTTGGTGTCTGGCACCTGCTTAATTAACACCACACAATTGTAAGCCAACTTTACCTCCTTGTTTAAAGGTTTTAATACCAAACCGTTAGGGTTTGCTGTTTTATTCTGTAAATTCCCTGTTTTCGGGGTCATTAAAGACGCGCAAGTTTAGCCAAATTCACTCTAAAGTCAACCCCAAAAACAGCATTCTTCGCTCGTCTTAACCAGATAAATTAGATATAGGGTCTCTGAAAAACTGGAGATTGCTTCGTCGCGTTGCTTCTCGCAATGACGGATTGTGCGTTTTTATGTCGTTGCGAGGCCTTGTTGTCAGGCCGCGGCAATCTCAAACTCTATAAGTCTTAGTTTTTCAGAAGCCCCATACGTTATTCCTGTACTGAAATAACCCCGACCCCCTGCCCAAGAACAGCCTGAGCCTGGCCGGTTTTAACATTATATTCTATTCCGTCAACGAAAACGCCATTAAGCATACAGGCCGTCTCCTGCGAACCGGCAACAGTCATATAATTTTCTAAAGCGTTATAGAGCAGATTTTCGCCGACAAATTCGTATCTGTCCTGTTCGTAATACACGATTCCGCCTTTTGCGGTAAGCCTCGTCAATTCGGCCTTACTATCGGCAGGCTCAATATAATCAATATCAACCCGTCGCGTATCAACCGTAATTTTTTTGCCGTATGTGCCGTCAGGTTCAATCGGCAAATAGCCCATATGAATACCGCCTGCCCTTTCGCTCTTCGCCATAATATGCATTTTGTCCGTATTCCAGACAAGCTCATCAAAGCCTTCGACAAGCCCATAGCCGGGTTTGTTATCCTTGGCAGAATCACTGCTTTTGGCAACGGCCTTGCTGTATTCTATTCTGCCATTTCCGAACGCGATTATCTCCTGCGTCTCTGCAAAATAATCTATCCGTTTAGACGCAAGCCTTACGTGGCTAAGCTTTTCGCTGCCAATGGTTTTTATAGATTCAAGCCGAACGCCCGGCCCAGTTATCTCAATATGGCTCACCTTGCCGCTGGCCATCATATCCTCAGATTTCTGTGTCCCTGCAATGTCAACAACAAGGCTGTCTCCATAGAAAACATTTTCCCGACGACAGCCCTGACTCTCCTGTGGCATTTTCCCAACTACATTGCCGTGAAACTGCGCCTGTTTTTTCGCGACGACAAACACAGCACTTTTTTCGGCATCTATAACAGCCGGCAATTTGGTACTGCCATCTGCGCTCTTCGGATAAAAAACCAATTCGACCTGACCGCTGGCCCTGGCAATCTGCTTGCGATAATCATAATCAATACGCTGCGACAAAAGCACATTTCTCTCGCCGAGCCATTTTATCACATTCTTGTCAAGCTCTGAATAACTCTTGAATGCATCTATGCTAAACGAATCGGCCTGCATATGTTCCGGCTTGACAATCATCGGCCCGTTACATTTCACAACAGCAACAACCCTCATTTCCTGAACCATAGACACCTTTGTCGTAGCTATCGGTGCCGGAGCAGAAACTTCCCGCCCTGCGACCTGACCTGATGAAACAACCTTTTCATCACTGCCGGCAGATACCGTTTTCGTATCCTCTTCAGAAGACCACAAAAGTTTGTTTATCGAAATCTCGTCAGCAAGAATCACTTCATTGCTTTCATACTCTATCGTAACATTGTCCCTGAAAATACACTGATAATCGTTCTGTGAATTTTCAGCGGCAATTGCTTTCACTTCTGGTTGCGGCTTAGAAATTTCGACAGAAGCAGCAGGTTCATCGGAAACGGGATTAGACGAGGCTTGTTCCTTTTTCGAAGTCTCTAAAATGTTCAAAAAATCTACCTGCTTAATTTCCAGGTACTCAAGCCGTCTGGTAAGGCCATTATAAACTATTTCTAACCCTTTGCCTTCGAGGTGTGCGAATTTGGAATCCACAACAATTTTGCTGTCGGAAAGAAACATCGAACGGTCGCCATCAAACTCAACCTCATTGAGATATATAAAGCTATCATCTTTTGAGCTTTTCCCGCTCGGCATAATGTGAATCACAACATTACCGGTCAGCACCGCATTCTTCGGCGATGGCTGCGTACCTTTAATGTTTTCAAGCTCTATCGTACCCGTATCCGCGGTTAACTCGCACCGCAAATCTTTTTGAAATATATTCATAAAGGGCTTATCCAGCTCCCACTGGTCTCCGCTTTTGTGCAGAACCTTTTCAAAGCCTATCACCCTTTCGAGTTTTCTTGTCTGCGGGTCTATAGTCTCAAACCTGGCCTCTTCAAGATAGCCGAGCCTTGCATCGCCGATACGCCCGCTATTAGCGTCGGATACTATGTTGGCATCAGCGATATTTATTTTGATATCTGATTTTGAAATCTTAATCGAACCGGTATTGCCCAACGACAGATACAGCAGAAAAGCCACCAGAACCAAACTGAAGGTAAACAACCAGATTTTAAATTTTCGTCCTAAAATCATAAATTCGCCATTAACATATTGAAACCGGTGCTAAACAAGATACCGCTCCATAAGCTCTTGCCATCTTCCCGTATTCTTCAGGATGTATTCTACAACCTCTCTAACGGCCCCGGCTCCGCCTGGCCTGGAGGTGATATAATGAACCTCTTTTTTCAGCTCATCGACAGCATTATCAACCGCCACACTAAAGCCTACCCGCTTCGCTACCGGAATATCCAGAACATCATCCCCGATATACGCAATATCCTTCGGGGCGAAACCCGACTGGCTCAAAAGTTTTTCAAGCCCTTCCAGCTTTGCCGGACAAGGCTGATAAACAAAGTTAATTCCGAGCTGCTTAGCCCTTACCTGCGTTGCGTTACTCATCCTTCCACTTATGAGCGCGGTCTGCAACCCCGCCCTGTGCCACAATTTTATACCGTGGCCGTCAAGCAGGTTAAATTTTTTGGACTCGCTTCCGTCATCACCAATAATCACCGAGCCATCCGTAAGAACGCCGTCAACATCCATCGCCAGCAGCTTTATTGCCGCCAAATCTGGTTTTTTTCTATCCGTCATTTTCACCCGACAATCTTAATAGCCACAATATCCTGAACATCTATCATTCCAATCGGCCTGTCATCATCATCGACTACCGGCAAATCATCGATTCTGTGCTTATGAAAAATCGCCATCGCTTCAGAAGCGAGAGCGCTTTTATTTATTCGTTTGCAGCCGCTTGTCATAACGTCAGCAACCTTACACGAAAAAGCATCGCCGAGTTTTTCTGAAAACAGCCTCCTCAAATCCGCATCGGTCAATATCCCGGCAAGCCTGCCCTGAGCATCGACCGTCATAACCGCACCGTGCCTTTTAACCAACTTGCTCTTTTCTATCATCTCTCCAATGGTGTCATCGACATTGGCAAGCGGCAGTTTTTCATTCGACTTGAACATCATCGACTGCTCGACTGTAATCAGCCTTGCACCCAGCGAACCGCCCGGATGGAATCTGGCATAATCTTCAACGCTAAACTTGCGAGCCTTCATAACCATCAGCGCCAGCGCATCTCCAACAGCCAGCATACAGGTCGTGGAAACACTTGGAGCAACTCCCAGCGGACACGCCTCATCGAGTTTGCCCATACACAAAACCACATCACTATGCTCAGCCAGACGAGATTCATCATCGCCAGTAATCGCTATCATTTTCACTTCGAGCTGTTTTACCATATTAATCAGCCGAATTACCTCGTCGGTTTCACCGCCATAACTGAGAATCAGCAAAATATCTTTTTTTCTCAGCTTGCCGAGGTCGCCGTGAATAGCTTCAGCCGGATGCAGAAAATGGCTCGGCGTACCAGTTGATGCCATTGTTGCGCTGATTTTCTGGCCGATAATTCCTGCTTTGCCTATGCCTGAGACTATAACCGAACCTTGGCAGTTGTATATCATCTCCGCGGCAGCGACAAATTGCGGCCCGACAAGTCCAGCCATACTGCTAACCGCTTTGCCCTCAGAGGCGATAACTTTTTTCGCGTAATCTATATCAAATTTCATTTGTAAACCTCACGATTTCAAACACACTCGCAACGCACATTACTCTAATGGGTAAACTTAACAACACCCTGACGTTCATCATAGCATACTATATTACTTTGCTCGGCGGTACAAGCCCCATCAGATTTAATAACAATCTGTTTTTGCTCATCGGCCTCTATTTTGAATATCGCCGCCCTTCTGCTGTTCTGCAAAAACTCGGCAACTTCCGGATTCACCGAAACCTCTATCAGTTTTATTTCTTTCACTGCCGAGGCCGTATTCATCGCCCTGAGAACTTCTATCGCTATCGATTCATAGCTCTTAATCATACCCGTACCGCTGCAATGCGGGCACCTGAGAAACGTGCTGTACTGAAGCGAAGGCCGCATCCTCTGCCTTGTCATTTCTATTATGCCGAAACTGCTTATCTTCAGAATTCTGCTGCGAGCCTTGTCGTTTTTCAGAGCTGCGCGGAAAACTTTTTCAACCTCTCTGCGATTTTTGTTGTCCCGCATATCGATAAAGTCGCATATTATCAACCCGCCCAAATCTCTGAGTTTGAGCTGACGTGCTATCTCGTTGGCAGCTTCGACATTAATCTTCAGGGCTGTCTGCTCAGCGTTTGAATGCTTGCGATATTTGCCGCTGTTAACATCGATAGCAACCAGAGCCTCTGTCTGCTCAATAACAATAGAACCGCCGCTTTTGAGTTTCACCTGACGCATCTGTATCTTACTTATTTCTCCTTCTACTTTGTACTTATGAAATAACGGCACCTTGCTTTCATAAAAGCTGACGCGTTTTTTCATACGGGGCTGAACGATACCAAGAAAATCTCGAATTTTCTTAGCGACCGATTCGTTGTCGCAGACAATTTTGCTTATATTGCTGCTGAAAATATCCCGCATCACACGAATAATCAAGTCCGATTCCTTGTACAATTCCGCAGGAGTACTGACCTTATCAATCCGTTTGCTTATCGCTTTCCAAAGCCTCGATATATAAGATATATCCCTTTGAATTTCCCGCTTTGAACAACCCGAAGCAGCCGTCCTGAGAATAAAGCCCGCTTTCTCAGGAATATCTATGCTCTCAAGAATATCTTTAAGCCGAGCCCTCTCCTCTTCGTCTTCAATCTTTTGCGAAACTCCAAGTTTGTGCATCCAGGGCATCATAACGATATACTTGCCCGGCAAAGCCAGATAAGTCGTCATCGTGGGCCCTTTGGTGTTGATACCCTCTTTGGTAACCTGCACTATAAGTTCCTGCCCTTTTTTAAGGCACTGCTGTATCGGCGGGCGGTCTTTCAGCGATTTTCTTTTGCCTATATTTTCGGTACACTTTGCGCCTTTGCGAGTAAAGTATTTCGGATGCAAATCGCTTATATGCAAAAAACCGTTTTTGCCCGACCCAAAATCCACAAACGCCGCCTGTATCCCAGGCTCAACATTGACGACCTTGCCCTTATAAATACTGCCAACGTGTCCGGAAGAGGAAGGTCTTTCAATATACAACTCCTCTAACGAGCCGGAATCAACAATTGCGACTCGACACTCCTGCCCCTCTGAATAATTTACTACCATTTCTATTGACATATTTTCTATCCCTTACACTGCTAAAACCTCTTCTTATATTGATTGCAATGGCAATTAGTTTTTAATTTGCCATTGAACATTTTTTCTTACTATTGCAGAATCCATCATTTCTGGCTCTATTCCCAAAAGCCAAATTATTTCGTCTGGCCGAACAGTCCCGCCGGGCGTTATTCTGCACTGCGATAAAACAACACATCCGCTACAATTTACCGATTCGATATAATTGCCCACGTTTACTTTTTTCGTCCTGCCCTTGGCATCTGTTATGCGCTCAAGAACAATATCCTCTCCTGAACCAAGCCTGTCGCAAAGCTCAGCAACCTTCGACTTCAACAAATCCTTAAACTCACCCTTAACACTAAATTCATACGAAACGCCGGTGGCAGCAAAACCGGCCTTGCCGTCATAAATTTCAACCGAAGACAATCGACACCCATCTGGCAACTGCCTGCCAATCGACTCCGTAAAATCGCTGCTCTGTTTTCTTTTATCGAGTTTATTAGGCTCAGCAAAAATCTGAACACTAAATATATCATCCTGAGATTCGATACCAACCGTTCTTGGCAAAGGCAAAGAAAGTCTCGGACGCGGGTTAAAGCCTTCGCTGTAAACCTGGTTTATCCCGGCACGAAGCAAAGCGGTTCCAATGACTTTAACAGTTTCCTGATGAGACAAAAATTTTAAATTGCCTGACATTTGAAATCTGCCAACCAGAGTTTGGCGTATTTGACTTATTTGAAAAACTCCTTCACAAATCTTCCTGATTCATCGGGATTTGTACCTGCATATTGTCCATCCCTTTCCCATCACTAATTAGCCCGTAGAGCCCGCCCTGAGCAAGGCCGAACGGGTCTTGCCCTGCGGATTTGTTTAGCCTCGGCCGGCACGACCGAGTTAGTTAGCCCCCTGATTCATCAGGGGGTTACAGTTTACTTTGCTTTCTCACTTTTTTTTAAATCCGCGAAATCCGCGGTTAAAACAATCCGTGTTAATCCGTGTCTAATTTTTTTTGTCATTCCCGCGAAAGCGGGAATCCATTTTTTTGTATCTTGTTTTTTAATCTGTGCAATCCGTGTTAATTCGTGTCCAAAAAAATAAAATCATTTCGCCCGTTAGGCCGAGACCTAAACTCAAAACTATTTATGTATCTCTGTGACTATCTTTTAGTTAATCAGTTTCTTAGAAAACTTCCGGCAGAACTTTAATCGCCGCATTCCTGATATAGTTAGTTACTTCCCGCTCGGAATTCATACCGAGTACTTTGCGAGCAAGGGCATTACACGATTCAATCGTTACCGACCTTACGAGCTTCTTAATTTCCGGTATCATAGGCGTAGCAAGCGAAAAGGTTCTAAAGCCCAGCCCAAGCAGCATCATCACATATTCAGGCTCCGATGCCATTTCTCCGCATAGACTTACACTTATACGAGCCTTGCTGGCATCGTGAATAACACTCCGCAGCAATTGCAATACAGCCGGGTCAGCCCCGGAATACAAGGTTGACACTCTCTCGTTTCCACGGTCAACCGCAAGTGTATATTGAATCAGGTCGTTCGTTCCGATACTGAAAAAATCACTTTCAGTTGCAAGTATATTTGCCGTAAGCGCAGCGGATGGTGTCTCTATCATAATACCGATTGGAACATCAGCATTATAAGCTATGCTATCTTCGTCGAGGTCTTCCATTACATCCCGCAAAATCATCTTCGCCTGACGCAATTCGTGCAGACTACTGACAAGCGGAAACATTATTCTCAAATCACCCAGTACCGATGCCCGCAAAATCGCACGCAGCTGCGTCTTAAACATCATAAGATTCTGCAAACAGAACCTTATTGAACGCAATCCGAGAAACGGGTTCGGCTCCCTGACAAATCTTCTGCTTTGAGTATATTTATCAGCCCCTAAGTCCATCGTCCTTATTATTACAGGCATATTTCCGAGAGTCTTAACTACCTGACTGTAAGCGTCATAGTGGTCTTTTTCGGTCGGCTCGGTTTCACTGTTAAGATACAAAAATTCCGTTCGATAAAGACCTATCCCGTGTCCGCCTTTATCGATAATCATTTCAGCTTCGGAAGGAAATTCGATATTACCCAGCAGTTTAATCTCAACACCGTCTCTGGTAATTGCGTCCAAATCTCGCAGAGAATCCAGCTCGTGCTCAAGCCTGACAAATTCGATAGCATATTCTTCGTACTGTTTAAGCGTAGCCGCGTCAGGGTCTATAACTACAACGCCGCGATTGCCATCGATAATAACCATTGCCGCCGGGTTGACGTTACTCGTAACATTTTCAAGGCCGACAACTGCCGGTATGCCCAACGACCTGGCAACGATAGCGGTATGACTCGTTCTGCCACCAGCATCGGTGGCAAAACCTTTAATAAAAGAACGGTCAAAGCTGGCTGTCTGCGTAGGACTAAGCTCGTGAGCAATTACCACAACCTCATAACTGATATGCTCAGCATCCTCTCTCTTTTTGCCGAGAAGATGTTTAAGCAAACGCTTTTCAATATCATAAATATCAGCGGCACGTTCACTTATGTAGGCATCCTGAACCGACGCGAAGTGATTAGCGATATCACGAAGTGTTGTTGAGACTGCATACTCAGCGGTCAGGAGGTCGTTATATACAAGGTCGGTAATTTTCTTTCGTAGACTTCTGTCGCGCAAAAAACGCAGATGAACTGCAAAGATGTCCTTTATTTTACTTTCCGCAAGACTTTGGGAATCGGTCTTTTCCAATTCAGCCACTGCTTTGCGAAAGGCTTCTCGCACTTTTTTAACTTCGCCAACCTTGGCCGAAGCCAGAATAGACCGTCTCGGTATTCGGTAGTCTTCTGCGTCAATCACAAGGGCCTTTGCTATCGCAATGCCCGGCGAAACAGCTATCCCTTTTTTAATCTCCATTACATCTTTCTCGTTTTAACTTCCCTGCGAGTTTGTTTAGCCCGTAGGTCTTGCCCTGCGGGTACTTGCAAATTTTCTATCCCGTCCACATCGCCGATTAGCCTCCTCTCACGCTTTAGGGGGGTTCGCGTTTACATATGTCCTATCCCGTCCGCAACGCACATTACCCTAAATGGTATGAGACTCATCAAACAACTGTACCTCAACCAGTTCCTTAAGAGCCTTTATTGCTTCACCGCCATCAGAGCCGGACGCTTTTATCTGAAGTTTCGTCCCAACCGTTGCCGCCAGCATCGCCATCTGCATTATGCTCTTGCCATCAACTTTGGTTGAGCCGTTACTCACCTGAATATCGCTTTCATACTGGCTGGCCAAATCCACAAACTGCATTGCCGGACGCATATGAAGTCCGTTGGAATTCTTTATTTCAATTTCATCTTCAAAAATGGTTCGGGGCAATCTAAAACCTCTCAAACTTTATTACAGCAATAGATTAAACTATTTAAAACCTCTCAAGTTTTGTTACAGCGAAGGATTTTCGTCTATCTCTTTAAGCAATTCTTCTATCTGCTCAACAGATTTCGACTGGGCCAGAAATTTCCTGAAATTATCATTCTGAAGCCGTTCAAAAATAGTTTCCATCGCCTCTAAATGCTGCTGGCTCTCTGTCGGACTCACTAACAAAATAACCGTATAAACCGGCTGTTTGTCGAGCGAAGAAAAATCTATCCCTCCCTGACTGATGCCAATTGCCGCAACTGCATTTTTAATTGACTTGTGTTTTATATGCGGCACAGCAACACCTTTGCCTATGCCGGTACTGGCCTCATTTTCACGCTCGATTACCGCCCCGACTATCTCTGTCCGTTTAGTCTTCGGTATCGCCCCTGCCTCGACAAGAGCACCGGCAAGCTGGGTTATAACATCATCACGCTCGACAGATTCAAGTTTAGCAACGATAGCCTTAGAACAAACAACTTCAGCAATATTCATATCAGCTCCAAATTCTTCAAAACTTCTCGTATGACTTTTTACGGACGTTTAATCCAGCTCGTAAATCCCGTTTTTATTACTCATCGGACATCGGTATTTTATTCGGACTGCCCGAATGTTTATTATCGCGTTCCTTTTCTTTGTGCCTGGACAGTTGCCTTTCAACTTTTCTGACAGCCTCATCCACGCAGGCGTACATATCAGCCCCGACTTCCTTTGCCACAAACACCCTGCTGTGTTCTGCACGGGCTATTATCTCAACACTGCTGCCGCCGCCTTCTGAGCCATCAAGAACAACTTCAATTCCATTGAGACTGTTGTAAAACTTAGGCAGCCTTGCAACCTTATCCTCTATCAGTATCCTGATTGCGTCGGTAAGTTCAATATGTTTAGCGCTAAACGTTATTTCCAATTTACACACTCCTTTTTCAGCTTTATCAATTAATTATCAGGTAAACTTTCCTGCTTTTGAGCTTCATAATTTTTAAATTCTTCCGGCATAATAACTCCGCCGCTTATCGTAAAACGCAACGCCTCTTCTATCGTCATCCCAAGTTCAACAGTCTCTTTCTTGGGCAAAACGATTACATACCCAGTAAAAGGTGTCGGCGATGTCGGCACAAAAACGGTTAGATATTCTTTCTTGCTTCCTTCCGTAATTTTCTTCAACCCCGCCCCGGTTACCATCGCGATTGACCAGCAGCCTTTCCTCGGATACTCGACCGCGACAACCTTGCTGAACGACATTTGTTTACGGGCAAAGAAAAAATCGGTAACCTGTTTTATGTTGGGATATATCCTTTTTATTATGGGCAAACCCGTAACCGCGCGTTCAAACATCTTCCACATCGCTCGGCCCAAAAAGCTCGCCAGAAAAGCACCAACAAATATCACCGCAACAAACGCTATCAGAAAACCCGCGATTTGCCCCTTGCCACGCACCCAGAATTTTCCAGCCTTTGCTATGCGCGCCTGACGAATCATATCACTATCAGAAGCAGCCTCGTTAATTATCTGGATTTCCTGGCCAATCAGTCCGGGATTTGCACTTTTAGCGTAGGCAACCACTTCCTCGTGGCTGATATGGGGGTAATAACTGGACGAATAGACCAAAGCCCTTACCACACCACGATTTATATGCGAACTTACGTGAGTGTGGAGGAATAGGTAAAGTTGAACGAACAGCCAAACCGTTAGAATGGTCGGCAACAGCGCGGCCAAACCACGCAGAAAATAGTTTTTAAAATTTCGTAAAGGCTTCATTACCCCTGACTTACAATCCGTTTAATTATTTTTTATCCGAGCCGGACAGACCAACCCGTTTCATTATCAAGACTAAACACAGATACAACGCCCAAAATAGGACGTCTCATTGAGTTTAATCTAAGTTAAACCTTGATGACAGTCAATAAAAAACTGAAATCGGTTCTCGATATGAATATGCCGATATAGCCGGTTTGTTTAGGCATTACCCACCGTTAGCAGCCGAGCAGCGGAAGCTGCCGGATAAGGTCGTTGTCATTGTGTTTAGCCTCAGTCGGCACGACCGAACCGTTTAGCCCCCTCATCACTATGAGGGGGTTTTGTTTTGCGAATGGTTTGCATCTTACATTTGCCATTAGCCCGTAGAGCCTGCCCTGAGCGAAGCCGAATGGGTCTTGCCCTATGGGTACCTGCAAATTGTTTATCATTTTCCCATCGTATAGAAGCCGAGCGACGTAAGTCGCCGGAATACTTTTTGTCATTGCGAGACGATTGAAAATCGCCGTGGCAATCTCAATCCTTTATATTTTTCCCTCTGTAACTCTCTGTGTTCTCTGTGGCTATTTGTTTTTTTAAATCAGTACAATCTGCGAAATCAGTGTTTAAAAGTCCATCCCGATTTATCGGGATTCCTCAACTCAAAACTAAGGACTCAAAACTCATAACTATTTTTTTGTCATTCCCGCGAGAGCGGGAATCCATCTTTTTACTTTTTTAAAATCAGTGTAATCCGCGAAATCCGCGGTTAAAATAATCTGTGAAAATCTGTGTTAATCTGTGTCTAAAAACTCTGTGGCTGAATTTTTAGAGGTTCCCATAAGCAATAACTGTCGTATGCGATGCGTTAAACAGTCTCACCCCGCCCCTTTCAAGCTGCAAAACAAGTCCCTCAACAGGGTCAATTCCCGTGCAGATTCCGACAAACTCTTTACGGTCGCACTCAAGCCGAACCCTCCTGCCGAGAAGTCTGCTCATCTGCTGCCACCTCACAAGCACTTGCTGCGGGTCAGCCTTTGCGGCTTCCAGCCATTTTTCAAGATTATTTATCAGTTTCGCTGCGAGAAAGTTCCTGTCGCAATTTTGCCCGCTCTCAATTTTTATACTCGTTGCGATTTCTGCAATTTCCTCATCAAAATCGGCCTGGCTCTGACAACAGTTAATCCCTACTCCTATAATATAATTATTGCCCTTCCCATTTTGACTGAAGGACTCCAACAATATACCCCCTAATTTCTTTGTGCCGACAATTATATCGTTAGGCCATTTAATACCGCACCGCACCGGGCTAAATTCTCCTATCGCCTGAGCAACTGCCACCGCCGAGACAAGCGTCACCATCTCCAGAGCCAGAGCAATATCAAACAGCAATACCGAAAACAGCAAGCTCTTACCATCTCCGCCGAGCCATTTATTACCTCTTCGCCCCCTGCCGCTGCTCTGCCGCTCCGCAAAAACCGCCAGCCCGTTATTTATCTTACCGGCCTTAGCATACTCAACCGCGACATCATTTGTGCTTGAGGTGGATTTATAGACGAGGATTTTTCTGCCGGGCAGTTTCGCATCGAGGTTGGCCTTTATAATATCTACATCAAGAAATTTACACAAATTCCTGTTCCAATCCGAATCGCCTTTAGCCCCCTGCACTGCAGGGGGTTGTAGTTAAGTTAGCCCCACATTTACAAATGTGGGGTTGCAGTTTGCTTTTATCTTTTCACTTTTTTAATCAGTGCAATCTGCGTAATCAGTGTTTAAATAATCCGTGTAAATCCGTGTCTGTTTTTTTACTTTTATCTAAAAACCTCTATCCAGCCCGATATCGACAGCGACCGCGCTGTGCGTAATCGCTCCTATCGATATCCTATCAACCCCGCAAAGGGCTATCTGCCTGACATTATTAAGGGTTATCCCACCGCTGGCTTCCAGCAACGGCTTTTTACCACACATCTCGTTCCGCATTTCCACCGCGTGCCTGCACTGCCATTGGCCCATATTATCTAACAGCACAACATCTACGCCGGGCACTTTCAAAACGTGATTGAGCTGGTTATCGACGTGGTCAATTTCCACACACACAAATTTAACGCCCTTTGTGTTCCTGGCCTTTTCTATCAACTTAGCGAGTTTCGTATCGAGCCTTTTGCCGAGCTGAGCTATATGATTATCCTTAAACATAACCGCATCACTGAGATTATAACGATGGTTATATCCCTTACCGCACCTGACAGCATATTTCTCAAGCTCTCGCCAGCCCGGCAGAGTCTTTCTCGTATCATATATTTTCGATTTCGTCCCGCGTATCGCGTGAACATATTTATTTGTGACTGTTGCAATTCCGCAGAGCCTCTGCAAAAAGTTCAGCACAACTCTTTCAGCACCGAGCATTTGCCTGATAGGCCCTTCGATTGTTGCGAGCTTATCAGCCACATTTGCCCTCTGCCCATCCTGCTTATAAACACGAAGTTTTAACCGCTGGTCATAGCGTTCGAGAACTTCAGCGATTAGTTCCATACCTGAAACGACAATTTCTTCACGAGAGATAATATAAGCTTTGCCCTTCGCCTCTGCCGGCACCATTATATCGGAGGTCGGGTCTCCTTTGCCGTAATCTTCTTCGATCGCAAGACCTATCAGAGTACTGACTTTTTTCATATCCAATTTTTTCATAGCAATCTTTCTTTTATATTTTTTGTTTTTAGCCCGCAGAGCCTGCCCTGAGCGAAGCCGAATGGGTCTTGCCCTGCGGGTATCTATATATTGATTATCCCGTCCGCATCACCATTTAGCCCCCAGGTCTTGTCCTGGGGGTTGCTGCATACTATCTATCCCATTCCCATCGCTGATTAGCCCTGCCATCACTATGGCAGGGTTCGTGCTTTCGTATTTTTTACCCTTTTCCCATTGCATAGAAGCCGAGCGACGTAAGTCGCCGGAACATTTAGCCCTGCCATTACTATGACGGGGTTGTTTTACGAATAGTTTTTCGCATCCACACCGACCTTGTCATTGCGAGCGCAGCGCGGCAATCTCATCTTTGTCATACCCGCGAAAGCGGGTATCCATTTTTTATCTTTTTACTTTTTTAAAATCCGCGTAATCAGCGAAATCCGCGGTTAAAATAATTCGTAAAAATCCGTGTTAATCAGTGTCCATCTGTGGCTAAAATTTTTGTGCCTTTGTGGCTAAATTTCAGCCTCTCGTATTTCTGGCAGTTCCCGAAGTTCTTTCAGTTTATCCCGCAGGAACGCCGCCCTTTCAAAATCAAGATTCTCTGCCGCTGCCAGCATATCCTTTTCGATTTCCGATGCGATTTCTGTCCTGTCGTACTCGCTCTGGCTCAGCTTTATCGCCTCGCGCGCAACCTGTTTCGCCTTAACCTTTTCCTGCAGTGTCCTGTAAACCTCTTTCTTAATCGTTTCAGGCGTTATATTATGCTCTTGATTATACTGTGCCTGTATTTTACGCCGTCTGAGAGTTTCGTCAATCGCTTTTTGCATTGACTTCGTAACCTTATCGCCATACATAAACACTTTGGCGTTAACATTCCTGGCAGTCCTGCCTATCGTTTGAATCAGCGCCGTCTCGCTGCGCAGGAACCCTTCCTTGTCGGCATCAAGAATCGCAACCAGCGAAACTTCTGGCAGGTCAAGCCCTTCCCTGAGCAGATTTATTCCGACAAGCACATCAAATTCACCCAGCCGCAAATCCCTGAGAATGTCGATTCTCTCAAGGGTCTTAATCTCGCTGTGCAGATATTTACATTTGTACCCCTTCTTAGCTATATACGCTGAAAGATCTTCTGCCAGCCTCTTCGTCAAAGTCGTAACAAGCACCCTCTCTTTTGCCTTGACCTGTTTCTTAATTTCTTCCATCAGATGCGGCACCTGATTGCTTGCCGGATGAACAAAAATTTCAGGGTCAAGCAAACCGGTTGGCCGAACAATCTGCTCAACAACGCAGCCATCGCTCTTTTCAAGCTCAAAATCTGCCGGCGTAGCCGAGACGAACACAACGTTCTTAAAGCTGTCTTCAAACTCATCAAACTGTAATGGCCGGTTATCTAATGCGCTCGGCAATCTGAAGCCGTGCTCAATGAGAACACTCTTCCTGCTCTTATCCCCTGCGTACATCGCCCGTATTTGCGGAATCGTAACGTGCGATTCGTCAATAAACATCAAAAAATCATCGCCAAAATAATCCATCAGGGTATAAGGCCTCGCCCCTGCCCCTAACCCGCTAAGATGCCTTGAATAATTTTCTATCCCGCTGCAAAACCCAACCTCTTTGAGCATCTCAATATCGTACATCGTCCTCGCCTGAAGCCTCTGAGCCTCTAACAGCTTGCCGTGCTGCCGCAAATTCAGAAGCTGGCCATCAAGCTCAGCCTTTATCCCGCCTATCGCAAACTCAATTCTCTCTGCCGGCATAACGTAATGACCCGCCGGGTAAACGAACAGCCTTTCTTCACTGGCAAGCACCTCACCACTGGTCGGATTGATATAATTTATCTCCTCGATTGTCTCGCCAAAGAATCCGATTCTAACCGCGAAAGATTCATAGCTGGGCCACAACTCAACGATGTCCCCGCGAACCCGAAAAGTACCCCGCTGAAAATCCACATCGTTTCTTGAATACTGAATATCAGCTAACCTGCCTAACAGCTCGTTGCGTTCAATGCTGTCGCCGCACTTCACCTCAACAACGCTTGCCTTATAATCTTCAGGCGAGCCTAAGCCGAATATGCACGAGACCGATGCAACCACAATCACATCGTCCCTGCTCATCAAACTCGCCGTAGTTGCTAAACGCAGCCTGTCGAGTTCATCGTTTCTGCTGGCATCTTTTTCGATATATATGTCGCGCTGCGGAATATACGCTTCAGGCTGATAGTAATCGTAATAGCTTACAAAGTACTCGACAGCGTTGTTTGGAAAAAGCTCTTTGAATTCTTCATAGAGCTGCGCTGCTAATGTTTTGTTATGACTTATGACCAGCGCCTTTTTCCCGGCCTGCTGTATAAGATTTGCCATAGTGAATGTTTTACCGCTGCCTGTAACCCCGTAGAGCACCTGAAAGCGTTTGTTGTTTTTGAGATTGCCGACAAGCTGAGCTATCGCTTTAGGCTGGTCGCCTTTCGGTGCAAATTGACTTACAATTTTGAATTTCGCCATCGCTGCCCACACCACCATTTAGAAGCCGAGCGACGTAAGTCGCCGGAATATTTAGCCCTGGCATCACTATGGCAGGGTTGTTTTACGAATAGTTTTTCGCATCCACACCAACCTTGTCATTGCGAGCGCAGCGCGGCAATCTCATCTTTGTCATACCCGCGAAAGCGGGTATCCATTTTTCTGTATTTTGTTTTTTAATCAGTGCAATCCTTCGACTGCGTTCAGGACAAGTCTGTGAAATCAGTGTCTAAAAAAATAAAATCACTTCGGCCGTTAGGCCGACTCCTCAACTCAAAACTAAAGACTCAAAACTAAGAACTAAAAATGTTCCAGACTCCGCTGAAGACTTCTACTGCCGGGCCGGTCATATAAACGCAGTTATCGACTTCTGACCAGTTAAGCTCAAGAACTCCGCCGGGCAGATTAGCTTTAACGATTCTTTGGCATCTGCCTGTCAATACTGCCGCCACGCAGCACGCGCAGGCACCTGTTCCGCAGGCTAATGTAATTCCGCTACCGCGTTCCCAGGTCTGCATTGTAAATTCACCCGCTGAATCGACCTTGACCAAATGAACATTGATTCTTTCGGAAAACAGCTCGTGGTTTTCAACTATCGGGCCGATTTTCTCCAGTTCGAGCGAATCCAAATCTTCGTAGAAGAACACCGCGTGCGGGTTGCCCATTGAGACACAGGTCATCAGCATTCGCTGATTCTGCACGTCAATCGCCATTTCTACCACGCTATCGCCATTTAGACGCACCGGAATCTCTGCCGGAACAAGTATCGGCTGGCCCATATTGACACAGACCTTTTCGACTTTGCCATCATCACCGATTGCAAGGCCGAGCCTTAGAACCCCTCTGCCGGTCTCAATTTCCAAAGATGCTTCAAACGAGCCTTGTCCCGGCACAGCAAAACCATCACCAGCTACCGCTAACTCGTGGTCATAGACATATTTAGCTACGCAACGAATCCCGTTGCCGCACATCTGCGCTTCGGAGCCGTCAGCGTTGAACATCCTCATTTTTACGTCTGCCACCTCGGACGGGCAAATCAGAATAAGTCCATCAGCACCTATGCCGGTATGCCTGTCGCTTACTAAACAAGCGATTTGGGCCGGATTTTCAACGTTTTCGCCTTTTTCGTCTTTTTCCCCAATGCAATTGACATAAACGTAGTCATTGCCGAGTCCGTGCATCTTTGTAAATCGCATAACAACCTCAAATTATTCAGTATTGCCTAATTACGGGAGTATAAATGAAGATAGAGCAAAAATCAATATAGTTTTGAGTTCTGAGTCTTTAGTTTTGAGTTGAGGAATCACCTCTCGGCGATGACTTTTTAAAAAAAAATTAGCCACAGATGGACACTGATAAACACAGATTATTTTAACCGCGGATTTCGCGGATGACGCCGATTTTTTGAAGTAAAAAATGTTTGTAAGTCCTTATTTTACGCTGCGCGTTTTATACATAACTCCTTATTTTACGTTGAGAGAAGTGGGACAAAAACGGCGTTTTTAGGCTTAAAACCCATTCAGTATATTATTGAGCCGGAAATTACAGTTGCGTTTTTAGACTAAAAACCCATTCAGGACATTGTTGAACCATAGAAAAACGGCAAAAATTTGAGTTTTTTTGAACTTTTTTGCATTTTTTGAACGTTTTTGCTCACTTTTTTACCGTTTTTGGTCGGTTTTTTGCCGTTTTTGAGGCCTTTTTGGCCAAAAAATTCAAGACTAAACAATTCGGGTAATTCGCCGAAGGCGAATAGTTTTGAGTTTTGAGTCCTTAGTTTTGAGTTGAGGAATCGCCTTTCAGCAATGACTTTTTTAAAAAGATTAGCCACAGATGAACACTGATAAACACAGATTTTTTTAGTCACAGAGAACACAGAGAGCACAGATTAAAAAACAAGATACAAAAAAATGGATACCCGCCTGCGCGGGTATGACAAAAAAAAATAGCCACGAATGGATACAAATTATTTAACCGCGGATTGCACTGATTTTTTATTTTATTTTTAGACGCTGATTTCGCTGATGACGCAGATTAAAAAGTAAAAAAGCAAAGCAAACTGCAACCCCACATTTACAAATGTGGGGCTAACTTAGATTTCTCCACGTTGGTCGAAATGACAAAGTCCTGTGCGAGCGGAATAGAAAAATATGCAGATACCCGCAGGGCAAGACCTACGGGCTAATGGCGGTGGGAATGACAAAGTCCTGTGCGAGCGGGATAGAAAAATATACAGATACCCGCAGGGCAAGACCCATTCGGCTTCGCTCAGGGCAGACTCTACGGGCTAATGGCGGTGGGAATGACAATACACTACTTACTATTCCTGTACAGCAAATTCCTTTTTGCGGGAATCCATCTGTGCCTTCAACCTCGCAACTATCGATGAATGCATCTGCGATACCCTCGACTCCGATAAATCCAAAGTCAAGCCAATCTCCTTCATCGTCATCTCTTCATAATAATACAAAACCAATATCAATCGCTCCGCACGAGTCAAGCCTTTTGTCAGCAAGCCTTTAAGGTCGCGCTTTTGTGCCTCTATCATCGGGTCTGCACTTTTGACATCCTGAATAATATCCATCTCTCTAACATCTTTATCGCCATCACTGTCAAGAGTAGCATTCAGCGATACGATACCCTTGGCAGTTGCATCCCGCTGAAGTCGTTGAAAATCGCCCATTTCGAGGTTCAACTCTTTCGCGATTTCCTTATCATTCGGCAATCTGCCGAGATGCGCTTCAAGAGTTCGAGTCGCTCTGGAAAGCTGATGAGCACGGGACCGCACCAATCTCGGCACCCAATCCATACTCCGAAGCTCATCAAGAATCGCTCCCCGAATTCTCGGCGTACAATAAGTGGCAAATTTAACGCCCCGCTCAGGGTCGTAAGCGTTTATAGCATCCATCAAACCAAAAATGCCCGCACTAATAAGGTCATCAACCTCCACCTTGTCCGGCAACTTCAAATAAATGCGCTCCGCGGTATATTTAACGATTTGCAGATAATGCTCCATCAGCTGATTGCGAGTATGGTCGTTGCGGTCGGCAAAAAACTCGCCCCATATCTTCGCCTCAATTGCATTCTTTTCCGCATTCTTTTTTTGCATTACTACCATCTTTAAAATTCCTCCGGATTTACGTCATTTACGAACTTACGTCCGATAAGTCCAAAGACCCTGTTCCTATGCTGTGAAATAAAATCTATCTGTACGGGTTGTAACAACTTTAACGTCTTATAAGTATTATCGACCCTTTTGCCAAACTGATTTAAGCAAATTAAGGAAACCCTTAAGGGAACCTCTAAAAATTCATTTTGGCAAACAAGCAAACCTTTTTGCTACCGGACTGCGTTAGACAAAAGCCGCTTGAACTACGGCTCAAGCTGATTTGTCTTCCTTGCCGGATAACAAAAATTTTCTACTTGTCGCTCAAAAGCAATTATTAGAGCTACCCTTAATTTTTTGTGCTTCAGAAGAACCAGTTAACAACTTTTCTGAAAAAGCCTTCGTCCCGGGCTACCGGAGTCTTGCTCAGTCTGGCCGCTACCGTCAAAAGCGACTGCGTCGCGGAGCATTTCGGATAAGCAAGCACCAGCGGCTCTCTCTTGCGAACTGCGGCACCGACGTGGCTGTCTCTTGTTAAAATTCCGGCATTATTCAAATGAACATTAAGGAACTGCTCAGCAGCAGCGGCTATCTGGCGGTAAACTTTTCTGCCCTCGTCGGCGGAATCGGCCATATTGACAAGCAGGCTGGTTCTGCCTTGATAACCCCTGGCTGTCATCGCTTTAATAAGGATATAAACATCGGTTATCGCTGTCGGCTCCGGCGTTGTAACAAGCAGAGTGTGGTCGGCGGCCTGGCAAAAAGCCATAACCGTTTTTCCAATACCGGCGGCGGTATCAACTATTATCACATCATAATTCCCGGCAAGGATATCCAGCTCGCCCATCAGCCTTTGCCTTTTGAATTCGTCCATTTCCGCAATGCCGTCAACTCCGGCGATGCCGCAAATTACATCAACTCCCGAAGCTGTCGAAGTACAGACCTCGTCGAGACTGCGACGGCCTTTAAGAAAATGCGAGAGATTGTATTTGGCATTGACACCCATAATGACATCAAGATTGGCAAGCCCTATGTCAGCGTCAAAGACCACTACCTTTTTGCCCATAGCTGAAAGACAAATGGCAAGATTTGCGGAGATATTGGTTTTGCCTACTCCGCCTTTACCGCTTGCTATGGTAATAACAGTTGCTGAACTTTTTTTGTCGGCCGCCATCTTAGCGAGTTTCTCAATGTTAGCTTCGGTCTCGACTCTGTCCATATTTAACTTCTCTCCTTTGTCATTAGTGGTTTTCCACTCGAGCGGTCTTTTGAGCTTTTTGCTCATACAGAGCGACAGCCAGTTTGTTGTTGGCGATATTTTCTCTAAGTCTTTTTTTCTGGAGATGGATATAACTGTCGCAATCATCTCTTCGCAGTAACGCTGCTTCTGTATCGATTTTAGGCTCTATGGTAAGCTCGCCCCCTATGCCGAACCTTACGCTCTGGCCATCACAGAGAACCAAACGGCTGTTTTTGACGTGTTCAGCCAGAGCCGCTGATATGAGGAGAGCGAACTCTTCGGCATCAAGACGTCTCGGCGTAAAGTCGGGGAGATTACAGCTTTTGATATTATCGGAGATGACTTCGTGCCTGGCACGAGTGAATTCAACAACCTTGATGAGAATCTCGTCAAGGTTGTCCTTGGCAAGAAACGACAAATCCATTTGTCCCGCGTTACCTATCAATCTTTACTTTCCTTGTAATTAAAGGGCTGTTCTATTAGTTGTTCTGTGAGCCGAGCTTTTCCATTATTTCGCCAAGCGTATTATTTTTTCTGAGTTCCGTTATCTGCGAAAGCCTTTCAAAGACAGACTCGTCATACAAACGATGCCCCCCTTCAGTCCATTTGGCCTCTTTGATAAGACCCATAATCGTATAATTGTGAATCGTCTGACGTGAATAAGGCGTGTAGCGAACTATCTCGCCAATGCGGTAGAGCTTTACAGGAATTTCAAATCCCTTGTGAACGTTTTTGGTAGAAGCAGCAAACTGAGAATCGAGCATCAAAAAAACCTTTTTAAAAATACCTTCCATCAAAGCAAAAAAAATGTAACTCCTAAAACAATCCTGCCAAAAATAATTCTTTCAAAAGACCTATAAGAATCAGCCAAAAAGCCAAGGTCCTTTAACATCATTTCAGAGAGCTTTAAAAAACAGCTTTTACGTTTTATAAAATATAAAAGTTGTTTCATTGGTAGTCAACGATTTTTTTAAGAAAAAAGTGATTTTTTTTGATTTTTTTTGGATTTGAAGGCTTGCACAAAGATTTTAGACACGAATGGACACGGATTTTATGAATAGTCACAGAGGACACGGAGTTTTTAGACACTGATTGCACTGATTTTAAAACAAGATACAAAAAAATGGATACCCGCTTGCGCGGGTATGACAAAAGAAATTAACCACGAATGCACACGAATAAACACAAATGAGATAGATTGCCACGGCAAAGAGTAGTTATGAGTCTTGAGTTTTTAGTTTTGAGTTGATGAATCCCGATGAATCGGGATGGATTTTTTAATAAAAAACAAGGCCTCGCAATGATACAAACCCCCTGATGAATCAAGGGGCTAAATGACAAAGTCGGTGTGAATGCGAAAAACTATTCGTAAAACAACCCTGCCATAGTAATGGCAGGGCTAACTATTCCGGCGACTTACGTCGCTCGGCTTCTATGCAATGGGAAAGACACAAACCATTCGTGGATACCCTTGGGACAAGACCCAGGGGCTAAATAAGATTGCCGCGGCGATGAAACCGCCTCGCAATGACATAACGCGTATTTTGCCACTGTAACAGGTGATTTAACGGAAAAAATGCCGGTTTTTCAGAAATATCAGCTTTTCAAGGTTTTCGGCAAATTCCTGAAAAAATTCTTTCGTAAATGGCCTTTTTTGCAAAACCCCCTGCCATAAATCCCCGATATAAATGTTGAAAAGAGTATATATAGAAACCCGCAATAATCTTGTATAAGCAAGGATTACAGTAAATGGACAAAGGCAGCTTAAATCTCAATGCCTCTAATGACAGCCAGAATTCTCCGAATCGTCAGGATTTGCAGAAAATAACCCCTCTGGTGCAACAGATAAATTGTCTCGACATAAAGCAAATTGGCAAAATCTGCATCGAGGAACTCCCTCAACTCGTCGGTACCAAGTACGCATCCCTGTACATTCTCGATGAAGTCAGCGATATGCTGCATCTGGAAAACCACAATCATCCGTTCCTGATTAACAATATAGTTTCGCTCAATCAGGCCAGCCGTTCACCAATGATAAAGGCGGTCAGGAGCAAAGATTTGATGGTAATAGAAAATATAAACCGTCATAAGAAGCCGGTCATAAGGAGTAGTGACCGCCAGTTCTCCAGAAATTATGAATCGAACAGCTGCATAATCGCCCCACTGATATGCCAGAAGATGGTTGTCGGAGTTTTGAACCTGGCTGACAAAATCGGTTCCGAGCGATTCTCTGATGACGATATTGCTTTAGTAGAATTATTCAGGTATCTTGTCGGTTCATCGATAGGTAATATAAAACTTTTCGAAAAAACACAGCATTTGGCCAAAACAGATGGACTTACCGGCCTGGTCAATCACCGTACGTTCTATCAGATTCTCGAAACAGAACTGTTGCGGCACCAGCGGCACGGCGGACAATTGTCCATCATAATGGTCGATATCGATAATCTCAAGCCGGTAAACGACAATTATGGACACCGGGCGGGCGATATGGTGATTAAGCGCGTCAGCAGAAAAATAATGTCCTGCATACGGAACATTGATACGGCAGCCCGTTACGGCGGGGACGAATTCGCAATAATACTGCCGAGCACCTCGGTAAGCGATGCCCTGTCAGTAGCCAACCGTATGGCAGAGGCGGTCTCGAACTCGCCGATAGTATGGGAAAGGCACAAAATACAACTCTCTATAAGTGTCGGCGTTGGGGAATATGACGGACATATGTGTCCCGAAGAAGTAACAAAATTCAGCGACCGCGCACTTTATAAAGCTAAAGAGGCCGGCAAAAACATCGTCAAAGTCTTTGATGCCGCTGAAGAACAACTGGCTTAGAGCAATTCAAGAAAATCTATACCCATTGGCGGCTATCACAAATTGCCAGGTTACAGAGAACACAGATTTACACAGATTATTTTAACCGCGGATTTCGCAGGCTTGTCCTGAGCGCAGCCGAAGGATTGCACTGATTTTAAAAAATGAAAAATAAAGTAAACTGCAACCCCACATTTACAAATGTGGGGTTAAACAGATTTCTCCGCGTTGGTCGAAATGACATAAGTCCTGTGCGAGCGGGATAGACAATATGCAGACACCCCTGGGACAAGACCCAGGGGCTAATGGCGATGTGAACGGTGATAGATTGCCGCAACAATAAAAGAATCTCGACAAATATCCAGCTAAGGCGTTATAATGCTGGAATGCTCAACAAAAACGACGACAAATCCCTTTTTGCCGAAGCTGAAAACGCTCGGCTCGCTTCGGACGGGCCGTTGGCGGCACGGATGAGGCCGAGAACACTCGATGACTTTTTCGGGCAACGAGATTTCATCGGCCCCGGCAAACTCCTGCGGAGAATGCTCGACGCGCAGAGCCTTTCCAGCGTAATTTTCTACGGCCCGCCCGGAGTGGGAAAAACCTCGCTGGCGGCGGTAATCGCAAATACGATAAACGCAAAATTTCGTTATTTGAGTGCGCCCGCCGCGACGGTCAGCGACATCCGCTCAATCGCGGCCAAGGCCAAAGACCTGCTAATCACCACGAAAACCAAAACGGTATTGTTCATTGACGAAATCCACCGTTTTAACAAGGCTCAGCAGGATGTGCTTTTAAACGATGTCGAAACGGGGATAATAACCCTTGTCGGCGCGACGACCGAAAATCCATATTTCGCTATCAACTCGCCATTGATTTCCCGCAGTACCATCTTCCGGTTCAGCCCGCTGAGCAAAGACGATATAATCGAGCTTATGAAAAAGGCCCTCAGCGACAGGGTTCGCGGACTCGGCAGTCTTGACGTTCAAACCAGCCAGGAAGCTCTGGCCTATGTCGCGATAATGAGCGATGGCGACGGACGCAAAGCACTTACCGCGCTGGAAGTGGGCGTTATGAGCCAGAAAAACACCGGCGAAAAGACCATAAAATTCGACCTCGAAATCGCCAAAGAATCCATCAGTCAAAAGCATATACATTTCGACCCGTCCGGCGACAGCCATTACGACCTTGCGAGCGCACTCCAAAAGAGTATGCGCGGCTCAGACCCGGATGCGGCCGTTTACTGGCTGGCAAGGCTTATCGCTTCCGGCGAAGACCCAAGGTTTATCGCACGCAGAATCGCAATTTGTGCGGCGGAGGATGTCGGCAACGCAGACCCGGCGGCAACCATATTGGCAGCGGCAGCGGTGCAAATAGCTGAGTTTGTGGGGTTTCCAGAGGCACAACTACCCCTTGCACAGGCGGCAATTTACGTAGCCTGCGCTCCCAAATCGAACGCCAGTGCCAAGGCAATAGCGGCGGCACTGGCAGATACCAAAAACAAAAGAACTATCGGCGTACCCAGACATCTGAAAGATTCTCACTATGCAGGGGCAAAAAAGGAAGGTTTTGGGACAGAATACAAGTATCCCCACGATTGGCCTGAGGGTTTTGTAGCCCAGGAATACCTGCCAGGCAAAAAGGCGGGCCAGTATTACAAGCCCGTAAACCGGGGAAGAGAAAAAATTATCAACGATTATTTACAAAAGCTTGAAATTCTGATAAAAGATAGCGATTCGGATACGTAAAAACCGATTAAAGTAGTTTGGAGTCCATCGGAAGGGTGATAAATGGATAAGCAGCAGCTCAGGCAGCAAATTCGGGCTAAACTTTATAATATGAGTCCGCAGCAAATTCTCGATAAGAGTCAGATGGCCTGTAAAAAACTGATTGAGTCCGAGGAATTTCAAAACGCAAATATCATAATGGCATTTTTGTCTCTGCCTAAGGAAACTGATACTACCCCTTTTATACTTTACTCGTGGCAGCACGCGAAAACTATTGCTGTGCCTAAAGTGTCCTGGCAGCAGAGGCATATGATTCCGGTCGAAATAAATTCGCTGGAAACCGGACTCGCCACCGAAGCTGGCGGATTGAGAAACCCTGTTACCGGAGTGCCGGTTCCGATGAACGATATCGATTTGGTTATAACTCCCGGACTGGCCTTTGATGACAAAGGCAACAGGCTCGGCAGAGGCGGGTCGTATTATGACAGATTTTTTCAGAACAAAAATCTGAGAGCTGTCCGATGCGGATTTGCTTTTTCAGAACAGGTAGTTGAAAAAGTTCCGACATTTGAACACGACCAGCCGGTCGATATGATAGTTACGGATAAAGAAGTTCTGCGCTTTAACGAAGATTAAGGGAAATAGCCACGGAGAACACAGAGTTCACAGAGACTTTAGACACGGATTAACACAGATTATTACGAATTGTTTTAACCGCAGATTTCGCGGATTTTAAAAATATAAGAACTATATTTCGAGGAAATCTCTAAATGGCAATATCAGGTTACAGCTCTTACAGAAATCAAAGACGCAAAGCCCTTTTTTATTACGGCGTTATTGTGGTGGTCATCGCAGCGATACTGTTTTTCTTTTTCAATCCGCTTAAAAATAAAGAACAAACAGAGACCGCTCCCGTTGCAACGCAAACCCAACCCGTAAAACAGCCTGCTGAATATACTGAAACGGCAGAACGATACAGCCAGCCACTTAACACCGCCTGGCCAAAAGATAGCGAAACGC
The DNA here is from genome assembly GCA_021108375.1 of Anaerohalosphaeraceae bacterium. GTDB lineage: Bacteria > Planctomycetota > Phycisphaerae > Sedimentisphaerales > UBA12454 > JAIORA01. The sequence continues at coordinate 27,237 of JAIORA010000019.1, read as the reverse complement.
AAAGCCCGTCAGAATACAGCAATATCGTTTCTGATGCCAATGGGCAGGTCGGTGAGCGGGTTATGGCTCTGCTTAAAGATGCCGCAGACGATATAAAAACAGGCAGAATCATAGCGGCAAGGGATACGCTTAACGACGTTCTCAATATGCCGCTTACCGGCGAATTGCGGAACAATATAAAAAAACAAATGACCCTGCTGGCAGGCGACTGGCTCTTTGACAGAACGGTACTTTTGGGCGATGGACTCTGCACAACATATAAAGTGCAGAGCGGCGATATACTTTCGGCGATTGCCAAACGACACAAAATTCCTTACGAATTTATAATGAGAATCAATAATATAACTAACGAGCGAGCGCTGCAGGTTGGGCAGAATATCAAGGTCGTTAACGGGCCTTTCCACTGCATTATTTACTGTTCGTCATTTACGATGGATTTGTATTTGCAGAATATGTATATCAAAACGTATCGCGTCGGACTCGGCAAGGAGGGTAAGAACACACCCATCGGCAGGTGGCGGACGGAAATTGGCGGTAAGCTCATCTCGCCGACCTGGACAGACCCCGACACCGGACAGACATATAATTCCAACGACCCCGATTATCCGCTCGGCTCAGGGTGGATTGGTCTTGAAGGAACAGGCCCGAGAACCAAGGGTATAACCGGCATAGCTCTGCACGGAACAAAAGACGAAACCAGCATAGGCACAAAAAGCTCACGAGGCTGCGTCCGCCTTTTTAACGGCGAGTTGATAGAGGTTTATAATATGATGGAGCCAGGTGAATCCGAAGTCAGGACTGTTGAATAGTACGGCTGTGACGCAATGACAAATTATTAAACGCTGATTTCGCAGATTGCACTGATTAAAAAATAAGATGCAGAAAAATGGATTGCCACGCTGCGCTCGCAATGACAACAAGTATTCCGGCCGCTCACACGGCTCGGCTACTATACGGTGGGAAAGGTTTGAAAAATTGAGATTGCAATGGCGAGTAAAGAAAAAAAAGTCCGGTTGACAATTTTGACACTCGCGATTTCGCTGTGTTTTCACGCTGTGCTGCTGGCGGCTGCAACTCTTTTCGGGATATCAGATTATCAACCCAGCCCGACCACAGAGAGCAAGCCATCAGCAAAAATACAGGCGGTTAAAAATCTGATAGAATCGCCGAAACTGCTGCCAATACCAAAAGTTCGCAGGCAAAGCACTGCTACCGAAACAGCTAATCGCCCCCCCGCTCTGGCCGCCGAACAAGCCAACGCAACCGCAATCACAACTCCAATAAACGAATCAATCAAAACACTCGCATCAAGCCCGTCATACGAACCGCTGGAAAATACGGCAATGGCAGCAACAGAATTTTTTGGAGCAGAGGCCAAGAAGAAAAAAATCTGCTATGTCGTTGACTCATCCGGCAGTATGCAGGGCATCTTTTTAAGAGTTAAACAAAGGCTAAAAAGCTCTATAAACAATCTCATGCCCAATCAGTATTTTAGCATAATTTTTTTCGGTAACGACCAACTCTACGAGTTCAGCTCCGCCAAAATGACGCGTGCCTACCCCGTGTCCAAAGCCAAGGCGTTTAACTTCATAGACTCGGTCAACCCTGGCGGAAAAACAAACGCACCAGATGCTCTGAAAAAGGCGTTCAGCGTAAAAGATTCTCTCGGGGACAGCCCGGAAGTCATCTACCTGCTGACCGACGGATTCGATTTAACGGAGACGGCCGGGAGTTATTATTTTTCGCAGGCGATTGAGAAACAGAGAAAAACATATTGCCCGAAAACGATAATAAATACCATCGGGTTCTGGACAAAACCTTCTGATTGCGTCATACTTGCCGACATTGCTGAAAATTCGCAAGGCAGCTTTACGCTTATCGCCAAACCAAAAATTGAAAGGTACATCGAGATTGAGTAAAAACAGCAAAATTAAAATCATAACTTTAATCGTCGCGCTGGCGTTTGTCTGTGCGCTGGCCGGGATGCTGATGAAAAAATCGTCCGGTTCGGCCGAGGTCGCAAGCGAAAAAACTTTCTTCACGCAGTTTGTCCTTTCCGGCGGGCCCATCGTCTGGTTCGTTCTCCTGCCGCTCTCGATTGTTATGATTCATCTTACGCTGAGCTATTGCTTTATAATAAGACGCAAAAAGCTGCTCCCGAAAAATTTCGGCGCGGGTATTATAAAACATATAAGAAATAACGGCTGCGGCAACCTCACAGAGAACTTATCGCAGAACAAAGATATGGTGAGTGCCGCTGTATCAAGAGCGGCGATGTATATGGCTGGCTCGACAGAGCAGATTCATCTCCAGCTACAACTGCAAAACGTCGTGAGTGAATCGCTGGAGGAACAGTCGCTAAGACTGATTCGGAAAATCGAATGGGTCGGCATAATAGGCAATATCTCGCCAATGATTGGACTTTTCGGCACTGTGTTCGGAATGATAAAATTGTTTAACAGCATCGTCATTTCCGGCGGGTCGCCAAGGCCAGAACAAATGGCTGACGGCATAAGCGTTGCACTGGTAACTACTTTCTGGGGACTGCTGATAGCGATACCGGCGCTGGGTATTCACAGCATTTTCAAAAATAATATCGAATCTATCGTCGCCGAAGCTGCTGTCGAAACTGAAATGATTATCGTTGAAATTAAAAAATCTGTCGATGGCAATTCAAATATCGGACAGGGCAAAAATGAAAGTTAATCTCACGCCAGTTATCGATATAGTGTTTCTGCTGATAATTTTTCTGATAGTAGTCTATCAGGGTAGCAACGATGAAAGAATCGAATTGCTTCTGCCGACTAACTGTAATTTCGCTAATACGAAATCTGAAAACGCCCCTGCTTTGGCTATAAGTATCTTTAAAGATGAAAAAGATGATGCCGTAATTTTCGCGGCGGGAACTGAAAAATTTAAAAAAACCTCCGGCGATTCTCGAAATGTTTCCAATTGGCTAACGAAAATGATAAACGCAAGCCTGCCGAAAAACACCTCCGATTCCACTTCTAAAAGTATTCTGCTGAGAATCGACAAGGATATAACCTATCGAAATGCACAGCTGGTACTCTCTGCCATATCCAAAAGTCGAGCGAGCGAACTTGAGATTGCCACGGTGAAGAGTAGTTTTGAGTTTTGAGTTGAGGAATCGGCCTTATGGCCGAGACCCGTTTTATTTATTTAGCCACAGATGGACACTGATAAACACAGATTTTTAAAAAAAGTGAAAAGATAAAAGTAAACTGCAACCCCACATTTGTAAATGTGGGGCTAACTTAGATTTCTCCACGTTGGTCGAAATGACAAAGTCTTGTGCGGATGGGACGAGATTGCCACGCTGCGCTCGCAATGACAAAGAGTATTCCGGTCGCTCCCGCGGCTCGGCTACTATACGATGGGAAAATGATAAACAATTTGCAGGTACCCCTGGGACAAGACCCAAGGGCTAAATGGCGAAGTGGGCGGGAGAAACAATATGTAAGCACGAACCCCCTCATAGTGATGAGGGGGCTAATCGACAGTGTGAACGCAATAGAAAATACATAAGCGTGAACCCCCCGATGGATCAGGGGGCTAACTAATTGATTCCCGCAAAAGCGGGAATGACAACTCGGTCGTACCGGCCGAGGCTAAACGACAAGGCGGGCTAACTTAGATTTCTCCATTGCGCTGCGCTTCAGTCGAAATGACAACGGCCTTTTTCTTTGTCATAAGCGAAACGACTATCAGCGTTAGAAAGCTCAGCGGTATCGAAATGATGCCGGGCTGATTTATCGGTATCGGAGCCTGCGACCGCAACATTCCGTACCTCTCGAACATATCAGGCGAAATCAGAATGAGGCCAACCGCCGCGATGATACCAACTGTAATCGATGCGGCAATGCCTGCTGAAGTGGTACGCTTCCAGAACAGCAACATAATAATTGCCGGCAGATTGGCCGAGGCCGCTACCGCAAATGCCCATCCGACAAGGTAAGAAACGTTCATACCCTGAAAAATTATGCCAAGTATTATCGCTATCATCCCAATGGTAAATGCCGCAGCCTTGCCGATGACAACCTTCTGCTTATCATTGAGTTTCAGGTCGTAAAATCTGTCGAGCAAATCGTGCGCAACCGCACCCGATGCGGCAACGATAAGTCCGCTGACCGTGCCAAGGACTGTCGCAAAAGCAATCGCTGAAATTATCGCAAACAATATCGGATTGAACGACTTGGCCAACAACGGTGCCGACATATTATTGCTGAAAGGATTGACAACCCCATTGGTCATCGCACCAAGACCCATATAGAGCGTCAGTATATAGAAAAATCCGATGGCCGCGATTGCCACGATGGTTGACTTCCTCGCACAGGCAGGACTCGGCACGGTGTAGTATCTAATCAGGATGTGCGGCAAAGCTGCCGTCCCGCAGAAAAGTGCCAGCATAAGCGATACGAAATCGAGCCGTTCGAGCTTGTTGCCTTCGACCTTAAACTTGAGGCCCGGCCGCATAATCTTGTTGCCGGGTGTCTCTGTCGGGGCGAACAGTGTTACAGTACCGTCGCCATCGCTGAACTGAGCTGATTTTTTCCATCGCCTTATTACAGTATCCTTATCGCCAAGAATGGACAAAAATTTGAATGGCCCGACCGGCCCCGTCTTTGCCTCAGGGCCGCTCTTGCCGAGGAGCTTTTGAGCGTTACCCACCTGCAAACCGCCATCTGATTCGACTCCGTTAATAATTTTTTTGCCATCGCTGCTTATCGCCACCGATGCGGTTTCGACAAGCTCGGCCCCGCCTTGAGCTAAATGCTGAACTTTCCACCATGTAAATTTGTCGGTTTCATCAAGTTTTACATAATCGATTTCCACCGTGCCATCAGAATTCGTCTTGATATTGCTTGCGACAACTTTAAAATTTTCATCGGCAGGAATAACCGCCCCGTCAACTATCGACACTGCCATTTTTCTGTAATCGTAACAGGTTACCTGCCCGCCCTGGTCAGGCTCGGTTGACAATCCGCGATGGCAAACCGCAACAACCAGCACCGTCGAAAAGATTATCAGTAATCCGCCTTTCAAAAACTGCACGTAAGTCGTCGAGGTCATACCTGCTGTGGCAACGATGGTTATAACTATCGCTCCAACCATAATTACACCAACAGCGTGGGGCAGTCCCAGCAGCGGCGTAACCAGCACGCCGGCACCAACCATCTGTGGAATGAGGTAGAATATCGAAACGACAAGCGTACTTATTCCCGCTACAAGCTGAATCGCTTTGGAATCAAATGTCGAATCCAGAGCGTCAGTGAAGGTGTACTTGCCCAGCCTCTTCATCGGCTCAGCAACCACAAACAACGCGACAATCCAGCCGGCAAGGTATCCAATCGAATAGAGGAAACCGTCATATCCGGCGACCGCTATCAAACCGCAGATGCCGAGAAAAGAGGCCGCTGAAAGATAATCACCCGCAAAAGAAATGCCGTTAACACTCCAGTGTATCTGTCCGCCCGCTGCGAAATATCCGCTGGCCGAGCTGGACTTTTTGGAAAGGTAAAAGGATAAAAACAGTACAAACGCTACGAAACCCGCGAAAATTGCTATAGCCATTACTCCTGCCCTCCTTTTGCATTGCTGCCATTTGCCGCTTTTTCACGCTTGATACAAAGGTGGTTATAAAAAACCGCCAGCAGTAGCGCAAATATAATCAGACCAAAACCGTAAACAACGGCAAGATTAAGGCCGAATATGATTTCCTTTTCCATCAGCACCGGCTTTATGACATTTATCGCCACAAATCCCGCGTAGATAACCGCGTAAACCAGGAATAATTTGATACCCAATTTGCTCTTATAGCCTGCCGCAAAATCCTTGCCGCAACTTTGTGCCGGTTCGTGTAACATCGCCAACTCCTGTTAAAATTCTACCGTTTCCGCATTATTGAGCTAAAAACGCATTCTCTAAAAAACAAAATTTTGACAATTCTACACATCGACTCTGTGCCGGTCAATAGAATAAAGGGAATAAAACCATTAAAACTCGGTGGGAAAGATAGAGCAATTCAATTTTTAGCCATAGAGATTGTTAGTTTTGAGTTCTTAGTCTTTAGTTTTGAGTTGAGGAATCGGCCTTTGGCCGAGACCGATTTATTTAATTAGACACAGATTAACACAGATTTTAAAAAAGTAAAAAATGGATTCCCACTTTCGTGGGAATGACAGAGTCTTGTGCGAACGGGATAGAAAATATGTAAGCACGAACCCCCAAGCCTGCTTGGGGGCTAAACAGCGATGCGGAAGATACAAACCATATGATGAACAACCCCACCATAGTGATGGCAAGGCTAAACGACGAAATGTAAGATGCAAATAATTCGGAAAGACGAATAAACATAAATTCTTTAAACACTGATTACGCAGATTACACAGATTTTAAAAAAATGAAAAGATAGATTTCTCCATTGCGCTGCGCTTCAGTCGAAATGACAAGGTCGGTGTTGATGCAAAAAACTATTCGGCGACGTAGGTCACTCGGCTGTCAGGATTTTGAAACCGTCTCTTCGAGCAACTCATCGGCTCGGCTACTATTTTTGGGCATAGCGACAGGCATAGTAATAGTAAAGGTTGTGCCTTTACCAACCTCGCTTTCAGCTATTACTTTGCCGTGATGCCGTGAGACAACCTGCTCCACAATCGGCAAGCCAAGACCAGTACCATTTATTTCCTTGCCCGGCCGATTGACACGGTAGAATCTATCGAAAACCTTTTTGAGGTCATCTTCAGGAATACCCATACCGGTATCCGAAACCTTAATCACCAAATCCGAATCGTTACGAAATACTCTAAACGTTACAGTACCCTTGGCAGGCGTAAATTTTATCGCATTGCTCAGCAGATTAGTCAGTACCTGAATCATTCTGTTACGGTCGAATTCAGCAATGATGTCCTCTTTTTCAGTATCGAGAACAAAATTTAAATTGCCCTTCTTGGCAGCTAAGGCCATCATTTCGTAAACTTCTCTTGCCGTATCTGTCATATTATCTGAAAGGAACTCAAAGGTCATCTTCCCGGACTCAATTTTCTGAAAATCGAGTATATCATTTATCAAAAGCCCAAGTCTGTCGACATTTCTCTTGGCAAGCTCAAGAAAATATCTCTGTTTTTTCTTGAGCTTGCCGGTAACACCCTCTAATACGATATTAAGCCCTTCGCCTATCGCTGTCAGAGGAGTTCGCAGTTCGTGTGATACGGTGGAAGTAAACTGAGATTTCATTTCTATCGCCTCGACCATTTTTTCCTGAGCGATTTTGCGTTCAGTAATATCGTTGAGGCAGACAACGGCTTCTTTTTTGCCATCTATCGTTACCGGCTCGATACTCAAAGAAAACCACGGCAGTTCCGACCTGTGGGCAAACTTAATTTTGCTCTTGAACTCAAACTCAAGTATCGGCATTGAGGTCTCAATCGACAGTTCAATCTCTTTTCGTAAATGACAGAAAGAACATTGCTTGGAAATACCACACCGACCTTTTTGAACCGTTATAGTCCTGCAACGCAATGCATCACCTATTGGCTTGTCCAGAATGTCAGTGTAGCTTTTGCCGACCATTTTCCTGATTGCGTTATTAACTCTTCTGACAATCAGATTTTCGTCCAGCAAGAGCATACCAATCGGAACAGCATCAAATATCGCCTCAAGGTTCTTGCTCTTTCTTTCAATCAGTTCTCTGATAACTCGCAGGTTTTCGTTTTCGTTTGGTAAGTTCGTTACGATATTTTCGGTATTCATTTATTGCTCAAGAATAGCTGTAATTTTATTAGTCAGTTCAGAAAAGTTAAATGGCTTAGTGATGTAATCAACTATTCCAAAACCAGAGGCAGTAGTGATTTTTTCCGGCTCGGACACTGCCGTCAGCATAATAACCGGAATATCACTTATAGATGGTGTTTGGCGAAGATGGTCAAGCATCTCCAACCCATTCATCACCGGCATATTGTTATCCAGCAATATCAGGTCGGGCTTTTGACTTTCGGCCACCTCAAGCCCCTCCTGGCCGTTACTGGCGGTAACAACCTTGAAATGAGCCCACTGCAAACGACTCTTTATTGTGCTGACCAAATCCGGCTCGTCATCCACAACCAGGATTTTTGCGCTAGCTACCTTGCCCTTCTTTTTAAATAAACCAAGCATCTAAATTTCTCCTTTCAGGTTTTCCCCACTCTTTCATCGGTTTAAAACCAGAGTCCGTTAACAAAAATGACCCAAAATTTTAGTCTCCTCGTAAACAATAATAACCTTATCCGGCAGCTTCCGCTGCCCGGCTACCAACAATGAGAATGACAAGACCGATTTTATAGGACGTGCTATTCCTTTTTATTTTTTTAACAGTAGTTATCAGGTTAAGGCTGCTGTAAGGAATGACGATTTTAGCAATGGAAATGTTATTATTGCGTCTGAAAGTACGGAATCCAAAACTTATGAATAACCAACAGGAAACAATTTCATATATACGACAAAACGGGATACTCTCAACTCAGCAATTAACAGAGCTGCTGGACAAGCAGAGCAAAACCGGCAAGAGTATCATAGCCCTGCTTAAAGAGTATGAACATATAAAAGGCGAAAAGCTCACGCGAATCATCGCGGCCAGCCATAAAATCGAGTTCATAAATCTCTCCCCTGATGACATTGACCCGATGGCAGCGAGAATGATTCCCTCCGATATTTGCAATGAGCATAATTTGATAGGTGTTCGCCTTGAAGGCAAAAACTTCTACGTAGCAATGAGTTCTCCTATGAACCTTGCTGTAAGAGACCAGATAGAAGTTCGCTGCGGCAGCAAAGTCGTACCGTTGGCGGCGGTTCCTGAGGCTATAAGTTCAGCTATCCGATACCACTTCAGCGTCCAGAGCGTAACAAAGCAGACCATCGCTTCTATGCGTCTGAAAAAGGACGACAAAAAAGATGCCCAGGAGAAAACCGAATTCCTAAAAGAGATGCAGGATAAGAAAGACCCTATAAGCAATCTCGTATCCTATATAATCACCGGTGCCATAGATGCCCGTGCCAGCGATATTCACATCGAGCCACAGGAATCTGATATGAAAATCAGATACAGAGTTGACGGCGTACTGCACAAGGAAATCGATATACCAGTATCGGCTCAGGCCGAAGTGCTTAGCCATATAAAAATTCTCGCGAATATGGATATATCCGAAAAACGTATCCCGCAGGACGGCCATATAAGCACTATGCACAACGACCGCGAATACGATTTGCGTGTATCATCACTGCCATCAGTTACCGGCGAAAAAATCGTACTCAGAATCCTCGACAAAAGCAACAATAAATGGGACCTGGATGCAATAGTTACATCTAAGCAGGACAATTTCAACCTCCGAAAACTGATTGAGAATCCTTATGGGATGATTCTTATGACCGGCCCGACCGGCAGCGGTAAAACGACTACTCTGTATTCGCTTTTGCAGCTTCTCAATACCGGCAACAAAAACATCATTACCGTAGAAGACCCCGTCGAGTATCGGCTGGACGGCATAACACAGGTACAGGTCAACGCACGAGCCGGCCTGACTTTCGCCTCGGCCCTGCGGAGCATTCTGCGTCAGGACCCTGACGTTATTCTCATCGGCGAAATAAGGGACCTCGAAACCGCTGAAATCGCTGTAAGCGCAGCGATGACCGGCCACCTTGTTCTCAGCACATTGCACACAAACGACGCGGCGGGCGCTATATCGAGATTCCTGAACATCGGTATGCCGCCGTTTCTGCTGGCATCATCACTGCTGGGCTCGGTAGCTCAAAGGCTTATGAGAACATCGTGCGAAAACTGCAAAGAGTCATTCAAGCCGAACGACGAAACTCTGAAAATGCTCAAAAATGTAAACCCGGAAAAGGACAATTTCGTTCTGCACAAGAGCAAAGGCTGCGATATGTGCAACCATACCGGCTACCTCGGTCGAAAGGGTATTTACGAAATCCTGCCGGTTACGAACAAAATAGAAAAGATGATAATAAACGGCTTAAGCGATACCGAAATAAAAGAAACTGCCATCAGTGATGGTATGCGAACTTTGCGAGCCAGCGGTTTTGATGAAGTGTTCGACGGCAATACAACCATCGATGAGCTAAGGCGGATTGTTGATATGGAGGACTACTGATGACTGCTTTTCAGTACGAAGCAAGAGACGAAAAAGGCGACCTTTTCATCGGTGTCTATGAAGATGTCCGCAATTTGGCCGAGCTTAGAGATGAGCTGTGCAAAATCGGATACAAACTCGTCTCAGCAAAAAAGAGAAAGAACATCAAGGCAACGCTTGCAAACATAAAGCAGGCTGAAGTTGTCGAATTCGCCTATAAATTCGCGGGGATGAGTTCTGCCGGGCTGTCGATTATTCAATGCCTTGAAACGCTCGAAAAGCAAACCGAAAACGAAGCTTTAAAATCTGTAATTACTGACATAAAGAGGAAAATCGAACTGGGAATGTCCCTGACCGATGCGTTCGACACATACAGGAAAATCTTCTCAGACTTCTTTCTCGGAATGCTCGAAGCCGGCGAATCAGGCGGAAAACTTGCTGAAAGTCTCGAAATAAGTGCAAAATATCTGGAAAAACGCGCGGATATGAAAAACAAGCTAAAGGCCGCCTTTACCTATCCGATAGTAGTTAGCGTGCTTTGCGTTGTGATAATAACGATTCTGATAGTATTTATCGTGCCGGTTTTCTCAAAGATATACAGCCAGCTCGGCGTCGCCCTGCCGGGGCCTACACAGGTACTGATTATTCTCAGCTATATAATGAGAAATTACTGGTCGATCATCCTCGGGATTATCGTTGCTGCCCCATTTGCAATTCACAAGTTACGCAAAAACGCATATGTGAGAGCTAAATGGGACATATTTAAATTCAAAGTGCCAGTCTTTGGAAAATTGAACCGTATGGTAACGGTCTCCAATTTTATTCGCAGCTTTGCGATGCTCTCATCGACCGGCGTACCTATTATAAAGGCTCTTCAAATATCGAGCCTGGTCGCACACAACTGGCAGCTATCGGAAATTTCCAACGACATACAGCAATCCATACAGGCCGGTACTTCCGTAGCGGAATCGATGCAGAAGCACGCGCTTTTCCCTCCGATAATAATTCAACTCGCCAATACCGGCGAAGAGGCCGGCACGCTCGGAGCAATGCTGAATAAGGGCGTAGATTTTCTCGAAAAAGACATAGAACGCAGTATTGCTCGCCTTATGGTCAAGCTCGAACCGATTCTTACGCTGAGTTTAGGCCTTATTATCGGAGTAATACTTATGGCTGTGTACCTGCCTATGTTCGATTATATGACACATTTGAAATAAAAATAAAAATTTAAGCAAAGTTCGGTCTTTGTCAGACCGATTACTTCTTATGCTTTAAGTAAAGAACTAAATATCCTTAAAAGATTCCTAAAAGGAGAACAAAAATGAGAAAAAGAAATGGTTTTACATTAGTTGAGTTGCTGATTGTCGTACTGATACTCGGTGCATTGGCTGCAATCGCTGTACCAAGAATTACTGAAAGTGCAGCAACCGCAAAGCTCAACGGCTGCGCCACTAACATTGATTTGATGAACACACAGATTGAGCTCTACGCCGCTAATAACGACGGAACTTATCCGGCAACCTTGGCAACCATTACCGGCGACACATCGTATTTCCCTGGCGGCGCACCAGTTTGCCCGACAACCGGACTGAGTACCAGCTACTCAATGAGCGCTACAACCAAGAGAGTAAGCTGCAGCACCACGGGACACTAAGTAGACAACAAAAATAACGGAATCCGTTTTGACAAACTACTGAGGATGGTTGCAATCATTGCGGCCATCCTTTTTTAGTAAAGAGGCAATTATGCGAACTAAACAAAAAGCATTTACGCTTGCAGAGTTAATCATCGTAGTAGCGATGCTCGGCGCACTGGCGGCTGTCGCGATACCGCGAATGAGCTTTGGGCTGACCGCTAAGTATAAGGCCGAGGCAACCGCTCGCAAAATTTCAGCCAGCCTGCGAAAATGCCGACAGCTCGCAATCACAAATGCCAAGACAAACCCCAGCGGCTTCAGGCTAACGATGACCGGAAAGTCCGCTTCCAAAAGCATCCGTCTTACAAGAACCAGCTCGTCTTACAGCGGTTATACGATAACCAACCTCGGCACATCTGAAATAGTACAGACCGAAACGATCAACTCCGCGGTAAGCTGCACCGGCGCATCAACCTTTACTTTCGGCCCACTGGGCAACCGTCTTACTGAAACCAACGGCCTTGTTGTTTCAGCAAGCGGTAAGAGGTGCGCTATAAGCGTAGTCTCAGCGACAGGAATGGTAAAATGTACAGAAAAAGCAATCACATCATTGAAGAAACCGAAAGCAATAAAACCCATAATGTAAACGCAGTATCGGCAACAGGAATAGTAAAATGCACAAAAAGTTAAGAAAACCAAGAAAACACAGAAAAGCATTTACGCTTTCAGAGGTGGTTGTTTCCTCCGTGCTGCTGCTGATTGCAGTCGTCCCGATGCTGAAGGCTCTGACGCAGGCAAACTTGAACGCCAATATCGTTGACCGCAGAACACAAAGCCTAATGTTAGCGCAATCCAAACTCAACAAAGTCAAAGCTCAGTCAATATACAATTTCACCGACAACTTCAACCAAACCGGCGAAGTGCTGAAAGGCTCATACCTTTGCAATACTACCGATGACAGAGATTCGATACTCAAAGCAATTACCGTATCGGTCGGAATCGACAAAAACGGGAATTCAACGCTGGCCTCTGACGAAATCGAAGTTACCCTCCAAACACAAGTCGCAAAGAGATGGGAATAATAATTTATCGGACGTTCCGCAGCCTGAGCAAAAAAAATCTGAGCAACCCTGTATGATCCTATAATATCGCTGGCAAAACAACAAAAACATCGCATTGAGCGGCATTAAACATATACCCCCCCCTGCTGACAAAGAAGTTACCGCCTTAGCCCTTTTTGCCGATACTCTTTAAGTAAGGACTATGTCCGCAACAAGTACCTTTAGAGTAATAAAATGAGAAATAAATCGTTACAATTTGAAAAAGGCTTTACGCTTGTCGAAATCATCATTGCGATGGCGATAATCAGCGTTATTTTCGCTGTGATGATTCCACAGATAACCGCTATGCGAAACAGTTGGGCTGGCAACGAAGCTTCTGCTGAAATGCTGCAGAACGGCAGAGTACTCGTCGAACATATCCAGCGAAACCTCAGCGCCGCCAAAAACATTCGCCTCGTCAGTGCCAGCTCAGTAACAAACGGGTACATCGAATTCACCAACAATGCAGGCACAACAACCTACCGTTATCAGGTCAATGCAAATTATGTCGAGTTCGGCCCAGTTGGAAGCGAAGCTCAACTCGCGGGCCCGGTTGACAAATTCCAGATAACCTGCTACAGCATCAACCCGACTTTGACCGCCACAACGGACGTTAACGAAATACGTTTTATACAGTTTGAAACAAACTTCACAAACTCAACGGCTCTGGGTTCAGACAAAACCGTACTTGCCGATGTCTATGTCGAATCTAACATTGCTGCCATATGCAACTTGGTAGGCCATTGGAAAATGGATGACGGAAGCGGCTCGTCAACTGCTGCCGATTCATCAGGCAATGGAAACAACGGAACACTTGTAGGTATAAACCCTGCCACAGATTGGGTTACAGGAATAATCGACGGAGCACTTTATTTTGATGGCTGGCGTGATTACGTCGATTGCGGAAGAGATTCAAGCCTTGACATTACAGGCGACATCACCATCGCACTCTGGCTCCGTGCAGACAGCTTCAATCGCACTTGCGACATCTTCACTAAGGGAGGAAGAAACGTTTCGTATTCGCTCTGGCTTCATCGCACGGGCAGGGTGATATTTGAGCTCAACAACAGTAATTTAGTTTCCGGTGCCGGCTCAGAACTTTCGATAGGCAAATGGCATCACATTGCTGCCGTAAGAGATGGAACTACGCGAAAAATATATATTGATGGACAGGAAGATGTTTCGGGCACTTACGCTCCCGCCATAGGAACAACAACCGGAGTTTTGACCATCAGCCGTATCGCCTCATTCGACGGCAGAATGGACGATGTTCGGCTTTACAACACTGCTCTTAGTGCTGCCGAGATTGCACAGTTAGCCAATACCCTCAGATACGAGGAATTTAACGAATACAAAGAGGAATCAGGCACATCTCTTAGGGTTACTATCCCCTCAGGTTGCAGCGCAGACGATTTGCTCATCGCAGCAGTTGCAACCGACGGCGACACTTCAAGCTCTTTAGCTTTAACATCACCTTCGGGCTGGACACAAATTGACATTGATGATTACAGCAATGATGTAACACTGGGCGCGTGGTACAAAATCGCGGGCACCTCAGAGACAAATCCAACTTTCAGTTGGTCTGGAAATCGCCAGGCGTACGGCTGGGTAATGAGATTCTCAGGCAATGATACGACTGACCCAATTGCTGACTTTACAACAGGCAATGATTCCGACAGCAGTCCAACCAGCCCTACGGTAACAACGACTGTCAATAATTCCATAGTTCTTCGCCTCGGTGCATTCGATGACAGCGATATTACTACAGATGTTACAGGCCTGTCGGGCCACACAAATATCACAATGGACAAAAGTGCTTACATATTATTTGAAGACGACTTTGAAACATCCGGCTTTGCAGAGTGGACCACAGACTGGGACTGGAGAAGCGACCAGAAGCACACCGGAGTTCGTTCTGCAAGATGCGACGGAAATGATAACGATATGATATCTGATAATATCAATACAAGCTCTTACAGCTCATTCACAATCGATTTCTGGTACAGGGACAGTCGTGTCGATAACAGTGACAATGTTTATCTGCAGTTCTACGATGGCAGCAGTTACGATAACATATTCGAGTTAGGCAACACTTGGCCGGAAAGGAGATGGCACAATTATCAGGCCACTGTAACAAACTCGCAATATATGCGCAGCAACTTCCGCCTTAAATTTGAGGGCTCAAGCATTGATGGTGGCGAATATCTCTGGATAGACGACGTAACGGTTTCTGTCGGAGGCGTCTCTGGCGGAGCAGGATACGTAAAACAATCAACCGCAGGGGCCAGCGGAGGTGCAAACTTCTCGCTCGGCTCAGCCAACGAAGCCAGAATGATTACTATAGCTATAACTCCGGCCAGCACCACAGAAATCAGCTGCGGGGAGATATTACCGTGATGAATAAAAACATAAAACAAAAAAATAATGGCTCAATACTGATTGTTGTCGTCTTTGTAATAGCATTGATGGCCGCTGTCATAGCCGGCTTGCTCCAAATGGATTCCGAGCGAATAGGGCTTATGCGCAATCAGGTGTTCTCAACTCAGGCAACGTCAATCGCCGAGGCCGGCCTTGCCGATGCATTTGCCCAAATAAGAGGCGACAACACCTGGACTTCCGGATTTACAAACAAATCTTTCGGAGGCGGCTCGTACACAGTAACAGCCGGGGCGTGGACTTCCAACACAAACACAATAACATCGACCGGCACCTCACCGCAGAGCTTTGTTACTGAAATTGCCGCTGATATTACAATAGGAAGCACAAGTCCATATGTTATAAGAGTTAATAGTTTGAGGATTAACGAATGAATATAAACGCCAAAATAGCCTTAGGCATTGATATTACTGAAAACAAGGTCAATCTTGCCCTGCTGAAAAAGAGCAAGACAGGCATAAAACTCGTCAAGGCCGTTAGTATCGCTCTGGCTCCCGGAGTCATTGTAGATGGCAGAGTTGAAGACCATCTGGCGCTGGCAAAAACAATAAAAACTGCCAAATCAACGAACAAGATAAAGACTCGTGCAAGCTCGGTTTCGCTCTGTGCGGAGCCTTCGCTCCTACAGATACTCGAACTGCCCAAGGCTGCGCCGGTAAACGTCAGAAAATACGTTCAGGATGAAATAAAACAATACGCTGTGCTTCCATTGAAAAATATAGAAATGGATTATTGCGCATCGGGTTCAAACCAATTTACAAACTTGAAACAAATCCTGATGTGCGCCGCAAAAATCGATGAAATGGTACTCTCGGTAAGAAAATTTGAAAAAGAGCATTTGAATGTCAGGCGAATTGAGCCGGCAATACTGGGCTATTTAAGAGCTTGCTATAAAAATATAGCTGCCCCTGCGAAAAATAAAAACCTGCTGCTGGTTATGATTCGCGACAGCATATTAACATTGTGCGTTTTCAGAAACAATAATATCGAATTCCTCAGAACAAGAAAACTCGAAAATCTGCACAGCTATCTCGAACAGGAAATTCATTCGGTTTTGCAGTATTACGACCTTGAAGTTCAGAACATCGAACAATCCTGGCAGATAACGCTGTTCACCAATGGCGATGAAATCGACGATGAAACCGCTGACAAACTTAAGGATGGGCTATCGTCTGAAAATCTCGTTCTGCACATTTCCGGGCAGCAGGATTTATGCGGTGAAATTGAAATCAAAGATAACACCGGATATATATCTCCGGTGGCAGTAGGTCTCGCGATGAAAATACTCGAACCGGATTCTGCCGGACACAGCCTGAACCTTCTGCCCAAAGAAATTCTGGCTTATCACAAAGCAAAAGGCGAATTACTCTTAATCGCAAACGTCGCGGCTGTCATTTTGCTGATTATATTTTTGAAGCTCGGATTGCTGACTTCAAAATCGCTGGAAATTGACGAAGCCGTAGCCCAAACAAAACAGATAAGCATTGAAGATGATATGCGTTCATTGCTGGAATCTCAAAAAACAATTAAGGGACAAATCGAAAAAACACAGTTGAGTCTGGATGCTATGGAACATTCCGGCAAACCGGAAGTTTTCGTAAGCTGGGCCAAGGTACTGGCAGAACTCGGAAGTAATATCCCAAAGAATGTGCAGATACAGAATATCTCCGTAGAAAACTCGAACTCTATGGAACTCGAAGGAATTGCCGTTTCTTACAAAGCGGTGAACGCCTTTGCCAAACTGCTCAACGAATGCAAAAGCATTGATTCGGTACTATTGACTGGAAGTAATATGGACATTAATAATAGCGGGCTGGTAGATTACTCAATAACCTGCGAGATTACAAAATAACTGCAAGGAACGGAATATGTTACTGGATAAAATAAAAAACGTGAACTGGACACCAAAAAACGTACTCACCGGAGCATTGACGCTTATTGCAATGTTCGGTTTGTACGGATGGCTGACCTCTCCGCATTCGGCATACCTGATGGCTGCCGAACAATATGAAATCGCCGCCAAATCGCTGAAAACAAACCATAAAATCCTGAGCTCAAAACTTCTGCGTCAGGAAAAACAGCTTGCCGATATGCAGCAGGAATTCAACAGCAGTCTAAAAGACCTTTTCAGCGCAAAAGATGCCGGGCAATATCTCCAAAGCATCCAGACTATAACACAGCAAAATGGTTGCCGTGTGGATTCTCTCAGATTTTTGCCCGCCAAAAAAATCCTGCAAACTCAGCAGGAAGAAGAAATAAATATCGACCAATACCGCACAGAGCTGAGCTTTGTAGGCGGATACGTTAATATCGTCAAACTTATTTCCGCTCTGCAAAACAGAAAGGAAAAAGTCTGGATAGAATCTCTCAATCTTCACCTGACTGATTCCCGTACCGGAAATCTCACTTGCGATTTGTCCATCGTTATACACACAATACAAGTTAAGGAGCTGAACAAAGATGTTAAAGCCAACAATTAAAAAACTGATAAATTCTATTACCTTAAAGGGCACACTTGCCGCGATATTGATTGTATCCGTTGTCTTCACCGTTTACGCTGAAGATTCTCAGGACATAGACCTTAGCAAGCTGAATCAGTCCAATCCATTCGCGCAGTTCGCCGGAGCCTCGCAAACTCCCCAGCCAACCGCAGTGATAGCTGAGCCAAAACCAGACTTCGTCGTTGAGACGATAACGCTAAAGTTCCTTGATGCGATGAGCCTTAAAAACTCTATGGAAAATATGTCCGGCACGTTCGGCAATATTGAGCCTGATGCAAAAACCAACTCGCTAATAATCTGCGACTCACAGGAAAACGTAGACAAGATTATAGAACAGATTAAAAATGCTGACAAAAAGCCCGAGCAAATAATGATTGAAGTTGTTTTGATTGACGTGAAACTCAACGACGATACCGAAATAGGCGTAAACTGGGACTTTCTCTCAAATAATTCAAGAACTAATACATACAGGCAAAACTTCGGATATACCGACAGAATAGGCCTAACCAATCCGACAACCGGAGAGGAAGGTACTATCGAAAATCTAACCGCGCTTGCAACGAGCGGTACAGGCGGAGCTTTTAGTATATTAAATGGAGACATCAGAAATATCATCAAGATGCTGCAAACAAAACAGGATGTCGAAATACTTGCCAGCCCACGCGTAATGGTCGTTAGCGGCCAGACCGCATCCATTGAAGCTATCGAAGAAATACCTTATACAGAAACGTCCGACACAAGTGAAGGCGGAAGTCTTACGAGTACAGAATTTAAGGATGTTGGTGTAAAGCTGAAAGTCGGTGCAATACTTACAGATGATGGCTCAATACTACTGAACATTGAGTCCGAACAAAAAGTTACCACAGGCACAACTGGTGGAGTTCCGCAGGTCGATGCCAGAATAGTACAGACCGCTCTAATGCTTAAGGATGGCCAACTGGTAACTATCGGCGGGCTTCGCAGAAAAGAACTTAAAGAGCAAGCTAAACAGATACCAATACTCGGCGATTTGCCTGGTATAGGCTTTGCTTTCAAAACTACTGATTCGATTGAAAACCATTCCGAACTGGTAGTTTTAATTTCGCCGCATATATATAAAGACGAAGCACCGACTGAGAGGCAGATGGAAAAATATAACGAAATCACGAAACGACCGATGCTGAAAATGACCCGAAAAGACGTACTCGGCAACGACAAAAAAGAGAAGAAACTAAATTAAGCAAGGCAACCAGCCCCCTGAAAAACCGGGGGGGTTGCTGTCATTGCGAGACCGTAAGGCCGCGGTAATTATTAGAGCTACCCTTAAATATCACGCAACTGCTGGTCGTCAAGGATGTCAAAGCCGGCATCGGCAACGATTTTTTCCGCATTCGTCTCTGCCATATTTTCGATTTCCAGAATACAAACTCCCTGATTGCTCGGTTGCAGCACAAACCCATAAGCATCAATGATATTGATATTATTCTCGGCCAAAACCGCCATCAGCTTGTGTAAATTTCCGCATTTATCAGGCACAGAAATCGCCAAAACATCTTTCAGCGCACAGGCACTGCCCATATCAGCAAGCGCAAGATAAGCCTGCTGCGGATTGCTTACAATCAGCTTCATCAGCCCGTAATCAGCCATATCCTGAATCGCAAAAGCCCTTACGTCTATGCCGGCAGCACCGAGTTTACCCGTTACCGATTCCAGCCTGCCGGGAGTATTATCAATAAATATGTGAAGTTGCTTAGCCATTTGACGTTCCTTTATAATTGTTTTCTTGAATCAACAACCCGCACCGCCTTACCCTCTGAAACGGGGAGTATGCCCGGCTCGTGCAGCTCGACCGCCGGCTTAATTGTTATCGACGCACTCAGTTCTTCCCTGATTTTCGCTTTGAGCTTTTCTATCTGCTTAGCTTCTCCGAGGAACATTTTCGAATAAAGCTCAACCTTAACCGTAAGCCTGTCCAGCACGCCATCTTTTTCGATATAAATCTGATAATTAGTTCCGACCTCCGGAATCCTCATTATCACTTCTTCAATCTGCGATGGAAAAACATTAACCCCATTGATTATCAGCATATCATCCGTCCTGCCAAGAATCCGCGAAAGCCGCCGATGGCTTCTGCCGCACTTGCAGGGTTCGGTATGAATAAACGCCAGGTCTCTGGTTCTATACCGCATCAACGGCATCGCGTGACGAATAAGATTCGTCAAAACAACTTCGCCCTCCTGCCCGTCCGGCAGAATCTGTCCCGTCTCAGAGTCGATGATTTCAACTATATAAGCATCTTCCCAAACGTGCAGGTCATTCTTATAGACACACTCAAACGCAACTCCCGGCCCATTCATCTCGCTAAGCCCATACGAATTATAAGCGTCAATCCTGTAAGTATCCTCTATTTTGCACCGGGCATTTTCCGAATGAGGCTCGGCACCGATAAACGCCTTCTTAAGATTAAGCTGCTCAAGCGTAACGCCGTAATCAGCGAGCTTTGAATCGATGTGCAGCAAGTAGCTTGGCGTTATATGAAGCACCGTCGTCTGAAAATCCTTCATCAACTGAACCTGCCTTTTGGTATTACCTCCGCCAGCCGGAATGACCATCATCCCGACCCGCTCCGCACCGTAATGCAAACCAAGCCCGCCGGTAAAAAGACCATAGCTCATCATATTTTGAAAAACATCTTCCCGCCCTGCCCCCGTCGCAACAATGCTGCGAGCCAGCAAATCGGTAGCCGCATTGAGGTCAGCTGCTGTAAGGTAGATAACCGTTGGTATCCCCGTAGTTCCGCTGGAGGTATGAATCCTCACAACTTCGCCTGGCTCGACCGCCAAAAAACCTTTCGGATAATTCTGCCGCAGGTCGTCCTTTTCCGCAAATGGAATCCGCCGCAAATCGTCGAGCGATTTTATATCCTCTGCTGAATTGATACCAACCTTGCAGAGCTGCTTCTTATAGAACGGGGCATTTAGAGCCGAGGTAACTATCCCTCTCAGCCTGTCGAGCTGAACCGTTTCTATTTCGCTTCGACCGGCAGTCTCAATCTCTTTGTTCCAATAGCGAACATCGCTCACTTTTTAGAGTCCCTCGATTTCTTCTGCCGTTGCAATTTTAATATCGCACTTTTTCAGAACCTCTGTTCCCTTTTGCGAATCTTCAAATCTGAAAACCATCAATGCCTTGTCTGACGATTTTTCAACGAAGCCGTACATATATTCAACATTAACATTTTCCTCGGACAAAACTTTCAATACGTTGGCCAACCCGCCAGGCTCATCAGCAATTTCAACCGCAATAACATCGGTAAGATTGGCAACAAAGCCATTATCCTTGAGCGTTTTAATTGCCAACTCGGATTTATCAACCACTATCCTCAAAACCCCGAACGACTCGGTCTCTGCGACATTGAGTGCGCGGATATTGATACCATTATCGCCAAGCAGCCTGCAAAGGTCATAAAGCCTGCCCTTACGGTTTTCCAGAAAAACAGATATTTGCGTGATTTTCATTTGGTTCCCCTATAAAAATCTTTTATCGATTACTCTCTTTGACTTGCCCATACTTCTCTCGATTGTTTTAGGCTCGACCAGATGAACCTTAACCCCTATGGACAGAACGGATTCGATTTCCTTCTTTATTCTCTGCTGCAGTTGTTCCAGCTTTTTAACCTCATCGGAAAAAATCTTATCATCAACCTCAACCATCACTTCAACGTAGTCAAGCCCATGTTCCCTTCTGTCAACCACAATCTGATAATGAGGCTGCGTACCTTCAATACCAAGCAGCACGTGTTCTATCTGCGATGGGAATACGTTTATACCCCTGACAATAATCATATCGTCAGTTCTGCCCTTAATCTTACTGATTCGCGGACTCGTCCTGCCGCAGGCACACTTGTCGTAATTGATACTGACAATATCTCGCGTGCGATACCGAATCAGCGGAATCGCCTGCTTTGTCAGCGTGGTAATCACCAACTCACCATCGCAGCCTTCCTCTGCCGGCAGGCCCGTTTCGGGGTCGATTATTTCCGGGTAAAAAACATCGCTGAAAATATGCAGTCCATTTTTGTGCGTACATTCCTGCGCAACGCCCGGCCCGATAATTTCGCTCAAGCCATAAACATCCGTCGCCAGCATATTCCAACTCTGCTCAATCTCGCTCCGCATCGGCTCGGTCCAGGGCTCTGCTCCGAAAATACCAATTTTCCAGTTCCCCTTAGCCGGGTCGATTCCCATCTGCTTTGCTTCTTCTGCCATAAACAATATATAGCTCGGCGTACAGGCAATTATTTTGGGCTGAAAGTCCTGCATAATTTTCAACTGTCGCCCCGTCTGCCCTGACGAAGTTGGAATAACTCGCAGCCCCATCTCAATCGCACCGTAATGAAAGCCCAGCCCGCCGGTAAAGAGTCCATAACCATAAGCAATCTGTATTGTATCGCCGGGTTCAGCGCCGGCACAACACAAAGTTCTGGCCATAACTTCAGACCATAGTTTTATATCATCTCTGGTGTAACCAACCAGCGTCGGGTTTCCGGTGGTACCGCTGGAAACGTGAATTTCGAGTACGTCTTTCTGGTCTGCCGAAAACAGACCATAAGGATAATTGTCCCGCATATCCAGCTTTGTAGTGAAAGGCAGTTTAGCTATATCGTCAATCGTTTTGATGTCGCTGGCACTAATACCAATCGAGGCTAACCGGTCTTTGTAAACACCGCAATTGTAACGAACATAAGAAACTAACTCTTTAAGCCTTTGCCCCTGCACATCCCTAAGTTCTTGTGGCGACATACATTCAAATTTTTCATTCCAAATCATAACAGCACTACCTCCCGATAAATCGGTCTCGGCCTTTAGGTCGAATCCTCAACTCAAAACTCATAACTACTTGATTCTAAAGGACTCAAAGACATCTTTCAATAAAAAAAGCCCGAAACAATGTTCGGGCTTTTAAATTTACTAAATTTAGCATACCGCGTTTTAGAAAGTATATTCCAGGTTGAATCTGCTAAAGAATACGTGGTCGCGACTGCTGTCTTCGTAGTAGTTGCCCGGAAGGAACATTTCCAGTAGCAAATGACCCTTTAACTGCTTGGTAATCTGATACTTAAGCATCCAGGTTGCAAGTTGGCCACGGAATTTGCCGCTATCAGACCACGTCAAGCCGCTGCGATGCGGGGCATCTTTTTTGGTATTCTCATCTGCCCACAACAGATGATAATCGGTACACATCTGAACTTTTTCTGTCGGATAGAACGAATGTCCACCGCCAAGCCTGAACAGGTTTGTTGTCTCACCAATCATTGTCTCAAGATTGTAGCAATAAACGTAAAGGTCGCTCCACTGCGGCCACTCACCCCAAAGCGGGTCAAACGCTTCGTCAGTTTTTGTCTCAGGGTCATCGCCGGAAAGATATTCCAAAGTACCGTGCAGTACGTGTTTCTTTTCATTATTGAAATGATATTCAATATCGTTCCTTGTGCCCCAGGCGTGAAGGTCTTGCTTCTGCTTGTCGCCTGTCTGAACTGCTAACTCATTTCTATACTTCCAGTTTTTGTTTTGGCCGAACGAACCTGAAATGGCTCCGCCGAAAGTATATATCTCTGATTTTTTACTCCACACAGCCGAAGGCCAGGGATTAGGGAAATCATTGGCAGGTTGATTTATAGGATTGTCATTTTTGTAAATGAAATAACCTTCCAACTGCATATTTTCACGAGACTTGTCAGTTATATAAATAATTGCGCCAGTCTCATCCTGCTCTGTAATATGCCGGTCGTTACTGCCGATAGGCTTGAGCCACTTATTGGAAGCGGCATAATTCTGAACATAAATCAAATCGACAGTAGTGTCCCTGTCTTCCATATCATAGGTAAATCTCAACGCATCCATCGATATCGTTCTCGAACCATCCAACGGCGAACCATCCAGCACCAGCCAACCCTTGCCAAGAATAATATCCTGTCGCCCTGCCACCATAGTAACAGGCATTCCGCCGAAATTTTTAACTTTCAAATTGAAGTGGTCCCAAACTATTTCGTCCCAGTCAACCTCTTTGCCTTTGCGGTAAGGGTCATCCCAACTGCGAAATTCCCACGTCCAACGATGGTTAAACGATACGTCTTCGGTAACTTTCGTCTTCGTCCACCACCTGAATCTGTTCCTCAGAAAATGCCATTTACTGCTCCGCCCTCTGGCATCATCATTAATGGTGTCGAGATTCCAGCCGTAAACCCAACGGAACCGAACATCGGCTCCCATCTCAAGCCACGAGGCAGGATTGTGAAACCAATCGCCGAAATTTCTGCTATGGTCGTGTACTGCTGTCGATGCTGGCGAAATCGTCTGCTCCACTCTCGGCTGAACGTCCTTGCCGGTCTCCTCCGCAGCGAAAGAAGCCGTGGCAAACAAACCCACAACGACTAAAATCGCTATAATTTCAATATATACACCCTTTTTCATATCTTTCTCCATAAAATTATAGACAAACTTCCTGTTCATTTTTAAGGGTAGCTCCAATAATTGCTTTTGAGCGACAAGTAGAAAATTTTTGTTATCCGGCAAGGAAGACAAATCAGCTTGAGCCGTAGTTCAAGCGGCTTTTGTCTGACGCAGTCCGGTAGCAAAAAGGTTCGCTTGTTCGCCAAAATGAATTTTTAGAGGTTCCCTTAATACCAATTCTGTGCATAATAGTAATTTTCCACGATGTTTCAAGAAATTTTATGTTTTTTTTAACAATTTGCTAACATTTCGACTTTTTGCGTTATTCCTGCCCGTTAAAACATTTATCCAGATGTTCCTTTGAAGGCGGTTTTGTCATCAACGCAACCACTACAGCCACAAGAATCGATATCGGCAGAGCCACCAAAATCGGGTCAACTACAGACCAGTTCGGACTCTCAGCCAGAATACTGCTTTTGCCGTCAGTAAATTTCTGCACCAACCCCAAAGCCCCCGCCTCCTTAGCCTTTACGAACAGCAACCAGAAGGTGGTAACTCCGAAGCCGACTACCATCGACCAAATCGCCGCCTGCTTTGTCATCCTCTTAAAGAAGAGTCCACCGATAAATGCCGGCAGAAACGCCGAGGCACAAAGCCCGAAAAATATCGCCGTTGCCCTGGCTATCATAGTACTTTCCCGCGAGAAAAAGCTCCAGAGAACCGCGATAATGATACCAACCAGAATGCCGACCCTCGTAACCGTTATACCCTCGCCGTGCCTGCCGGTAATCTGCTCGTAAACATCGCGCCCGATACTCGTACCCACCGCGTGAAACTGGCTCGACAAAGTACTCATCGCCGCCGCCAGCAGCGTCAGCAGGAACACCAGCCCAAACCATCCCGGCATCGCCGCTGTTATGTAAGATGGTATAATTTGACCCGCATTGCCCTTGGCGTAAACAATCGAAATACTTCTGCCGGAAACAATTTGAACACCTTCCGGCACAATCCCTAAAAAACTTTGTGTAACACTCTCGTCAAGAACAACCGGAACCTTCTTGCCTTCAATATCGCTCCAGAGGTTATCTTCGCCGACTTTCATTAACTGCAAAACCGCCTGTCCCTTTTCGGCATCAATAGTCTTAACCACCCTGCCGACAAAAGGCTTGCCGTTTTGAGCAAAATAAACATTTGAAAGCGCCCCGACCGTAAAGGCAACACCGGTCATAACGAGAATGAATACCCCGCCGACAGGAATCGCACGGTTCAGTTCGCGTTTACTCTTAACCGTCATAAAACGCACCGCCAGTTGCGGCTGGGCCAGCACGCCGATACCAACACCCAAAACGATAGTCGAAACAACTATCCACCATAAGTTATATTTATTATCACCCCAGCCAAAAGCGGGCATTTTCGTCCAGCCCTGATGACCAATCGCAGCGAGCTTGGGCGGCACCAAACCTGACATTTCTCCCAGCGCCTGATGACCTGCCATAACACCGCCAACCTTATTATAAGTCCAGATTAACAGTATCAGCATACCGACAAACATTATCGCTCCCTGCAACGCATCGCTGTACATCACGCCCTTCAAACCACCCATAACAACGTAAGCAGCGATAATAACGCTGAACACCAGAAGCGCAACTTCATAATCAATACCCAACTGAGTCGAGATAAACTCACAACCGCCAATCAGAACCGCCGAGGCATAAAGAGGTATAAACAGGAAAATCACAAGCCCCGCGAAAACCTGTATAAATTTGCTCTCGAAGCGCCTGCCCAAAAGCTCCGGAAATGTGTGAGCATCGAGATGCCGTCCCATTTTTCGTGTAGGCCCGCCGAGAAAAACAAACGCTATAAAAATACCGATGAATATGTTCAGCATCGTCAGCCACAGCAGGCTCATACCAAACAGCCCCGCCACTCCGCCAAAACCAACGATAGCACTTGTCGATATAAACGTCGCACCATAGCTGAGAGCCATAACAAACGGATGAATTTCCCTGCCAGCAATCAGATAATCGGTTGCGCCTTTGGTCCTGCTGTAACCGAGCCAGCCAAGATAAATAACGATAAGAAGATATGCCAATACAACTACTATGGGTACAATACCTACGGTTTGTGCTAACATTTGATTTGCCTCCTAAAGACAGAAATATCTTTGATACCAATTCGCACAAAAAAATGCGTTCGGCTTTGAATCCTTTCGCCAAGCGAAATCAAAATTCGTCTTCGACCTTTTTCTCCTCTTGTGCCCAGTGTACATCTTCAGGCTTGACATCCTCGCCGCCTTTGTTCCAGTTGATGATGCCATAGACAACGCACAGCAATGTACTGAGAATACAAAGCACATACGCAGCGGCAACCCATTTATCCTCAATGCCAAACATACCCGTCTCCTTTCAAACAATTCCTGTTATCTAAAAAATACTAAAAACAGCTCACAACTTCTGCTTCACATTTAGCCCCTGCTCATAGTTGCAGTGGCTTTCCCTTTTTGGCCACAGGCCGATTTTGTAAACTTTTTAACACGTTTCTAACAAACTATTTATGTGCTCAAAGGCGCCAAATTTCCACTATAAAATCGGCTATTTTCATTTTTTTATGCATTTTTTGCCCGCAAACTGCGTAGTTTGACGCGATTTTTCGCTATTTTAACGAAACACCAAATTTTCCCCATCGCCATTAGCCCTGCCATCTTGTATGGCAGGGTTCTCTATCCCGCAGAGCCTGCCCTGAGCGAAGCCGAATGGGTCTTGCCCTGCGGGTATCTACATATTTTCTACCCCGTCTTCAACCTCGTAGTAGCCGAGCCGCGTGAGCGGCCGGAATACTTCTTGTCATTGCGAGCGCAGCGCGGCAATCTATCTTTTTACTTTTTTAAAATCTGTGTAATCTGTGAAATCAGTGTCTAAAAACTCTGTGCTCTCTGTGTCCTTGTATGTTGACAAAAGTTATGGTTAATAATAGTCTCATAGATAATATTGGTGC
>JAIORA010000015.1 GCA_021108375.1 Anaerohalosphaeraceae bacterium | reverse complement strand
AATAATTATCTACCGTATTATACTTGAGGATGCTCTCTCTTCATATCTTCACAGATGGACACTGATAAACACAGATTATTTTAACCGCGGATTTCACAGATTGCACTGATTAAAAAACAAATTATTAGACACAGATTAACACAGATTTAAAAAAAGTAAACTGCAACCCCACATTTGTAGATGTGGGACTAACTGAACGATGGGAAATAAATCCTAAATTATAATATCTAAATCCTAAACAATATCAAATAACCAAAAATTCAAATTCAAAACAAAAGAGATTGCCACAGCGATGAAACCGCCTCGCAATGACAAAAACTATTCCGGCGACTTACGTCGCTCGGCTTCTATGCGATAAGAAAGTGATAAACAATACGAAAGCACTAACCCCCCGCAGTGCAGGGGGCTAATCAGCGATGCGAGCAGGATAGAAAAAAAGAGTCGCCAGCTTCTCGGCCAGCAACTCTCCAATCTTCATCTTACTCTACTTCAAGAATAAGAATCCTTTTTATAATTCATCCCAAAAACCATAATAAAGACCATCCGTGGCATTGTCAGTGCCAAAAATAAGGGTTTGGGACAGCCTCTATTTGACCTCAAGTATCGAGTTATATTCGCCGTAAGGGTTCATTTCGGAATTTTCGTTGTATGGGTCCTGCTGCCACTGGCCGTCAACAACCATTCTGTAACGGTACTTGCCGGGAGCAAGGTCCAAATCCAGAATCCATTTGCCGGTGCCATCAGCGTTAGTCATAACAGTTTTTTCCGGCTGCCAATTGTTGAAGTCGCCGGCAATTTGAACACTGTTAGCACGCGGGTAAAGAGTGATGAATCTGGTACCCGGGCCGAATTGACGCACGCCGTAAAAATCGTTCAGCTTTTCGTCAAGAGCTAACTCCTGCAAAACAAGAGGCTGTTCCGGCTGAGCCTCGGGGACGATTTCAATAGAATCGGATGTGGCATTGATGCCGGCTAAAAGCTCCTGAGCAGAAGAACTCATCGATTCAATGCTCTTGTTAAGGTCTTTAATCTGGTCGTGCCTGTCTGCAATCTGCTCGCTGGCCGGGCCGATAGGTGTTATGGCAAGTTTCTTTCGGGCTACAGAGATGGCCTCGGACTCGACTTGAGTGTCGGTTGCGATAAGCTCCTGTGCCAGAGCAAGGAAATCCTTGTGGCCCTTGCTTGCAGGGTCGTATTCGCCAATTGGCTGGCCGAGACTTGCGGCCTCTTTTAGCTTGGTATTAAAATTGACGACCGTTTTGAACATTTTGTCCGAGAAATGCTTCTTGAGTTCAGCCAATATCTCACGGCCCATCTTCGTTCGGATGTCGTACATACTCGCGAGTACCATAACGTTTATGTCCTGCGAACACTGCTTGCAGAGTATGTTGAGCGTTTCGAGCTGTTTGCTCAGGCCGTGCAGAGAAAAATAGCCAGTCTCTACCGGAACAATAACATCGGTAGCGGCGCGAAGAGCGTTGAAAGTTAACAGGCCGACAGCGGGAGGACAGTCGATGACGACGTAGTCGTACTTGCCAGCGGAGGTTTTGAGCAGAGTGCCGAGACAGTTTTCGCGGTCGGTTATGCCGTTTGTCTGCTGGTCGAAAGCGGCAAGGTCGATGCTTGCCGGGGCAAGCTCGAAATTGTCGGAAATCTCCCATAAAATTTCGCTGAAATTGAAAAGCTCTTTGCGGCCAACACTGATGAGAGCATCGTAAATGCTCTGCTCTGTCTGCTCCTCAGGAACAGCGAGGCCAACTGCGCAGTGGCCCTGCGGGTCAATGTCAACCAAAAGCGTTTTTTTGCCTTCCTGTGCGAGACAGCTTGCAAGGTTAATGGATACTGTAGTCTTGCCGCAACCACCCTTTTGATTTACTACGGCTATCGTCCTCATCAAAAACTCCATTTTTCAAAGAGTAAAAAATTGTATTTGCCTACACTCATCTGCCCTGCTTGCAGTACTAATAAACAGGTTCCTATATTCTCTCTCGGCCTTTTAGTACTGAAAACTTTAAGTTTTTATCGGACAACCCGATAAAAGGCACATTCTTAACACTAAAACTGTCTATTTGTAACAACGCCCGATAACAGTGCTGTAAACGGCCTTGACGCTCAAGATTGTGCCAAAATCAGCGATTAAGTCAAGATTAAAATCCTTAAAATTTGGCTGAAAATTGGGATGGCTCCGCTGAAGTGCAACCAAAAGCGTAAACCCTTTAAAAATAAGAGGTAAAATAAATGTTCGGAAAAATCCAAATTGATGAATCGCTGCAATCGAACAAAAATGAAGCGGTGTTAACATACTGAAAAACTGTGAAAATTCTTTTAAATACGGATTTACACAGATTATTTAGACACTGATTGCACAGATTAACACAGATTTAAAAAAAGTAAAAAGATAAAGTAAACTGCAACCCCCTACAATGCAGGGGGCTAAATGGCGATGGGAAATAAATCCTAAATTATAATCTCTAAATCCTAAACAATATCAAATAACCAAAAATTAAAATTCAAAACAAAAGAGATTGCCACGGCGAATAATTTTTTAGCGTGAGGGTTATTCGACCCCTTCAGGGTCGGGTGTAGGAAATTTCTTTACCCCGAGTTTCGCTACGCTCACACGGGGCTATTATTATTTAACCCCTTCGGGGTTTCAAAACAAATCCCGATGAATCGGAAGCAATCAATCCAGTTGGTCTTTGATGATTGAAACTATTCTGCGGGCAGAAACAGTCTTTGTCGCCATTGGGAAAATCTGCCAATCTCCAAAAGTCGTCTTAACAAAAAGCTGTGAACTGTCGCCACCTATCGCTGATGGTGAATTAGCGATTATCATATCAAGATTCTTATCAGCCATCTTCTTTTCAGCACTGGCCTTTAAATCCATATCTTCAAGCGCAAAGCCAACGAGGAACTGAGATGGTTTTTTGTTTTTGCCAGCCCATTTCAAAATGTCAGTAGTAGGCTTGAGAGTTATAGTCAAATCGTGAGAAGCCTTTTTCAGCTTAGCCTTTGAAACCTCCTGCGGAGTGTAATCAGAAACGGCGGCGGCCATTATTAAACAGTCGCAAGTTCCAAATAACTCTTTGACGGCTTTGAACATCTGCTCTGCGGAAGTTGCTATTATTCGTTTTGCACCAGCGGGCAATTTCATATCGGCAATTGAAGTAATGGCCGTTACATCAAAACCTGCCTTGACGGAAGCGACTGCCAGAGCTTGTCCCATTTTGCCACTACTCGCGTTGGAAATGAAGCGAACAGGGTCGATAGGCTCAATGGTCGGGCCGACAGTTATTAATATCTTCTTTTTAGACATAGATTAAATTAGACACGGATTAACACAAATTATTTTAACCGCGGATTTCACAGATTGCACTGATTAAAAAACAAAAACTGGATTCCCGTTTTCGCGGGAATGACAGAAAAAATTAAACACTGATTACGCAAATTACACTGGTTGAAAGAACGTAAAAAGGTAAAGTAAACTGCAACCCCCTGATGAATCAGGGGGCTAACTTTTAAAAACAATGTACCAGTTTTATTTTTTCGTTTTGGCGGCAAGCTTTTCTATGCGTGCGAGTATATCGACTGGCTCGGACATTCTGCCTGTGCCATCAGTTCCGCAAGCGAGTCTGCCCTTTTCCGGGCCTACCATTTCAAAGCCCATATTTTTTAACGCCTCGGTGTTCCACTTTACCGCTGGGTTAGACCACATTTTATCGTTCATCGCGGGGGCAAACAGGATGGGCTTTTGCCAACAAGCACACAAAACGGTGCTGACCAAATCGTCGCATATTCCGCCTGCAACTTTTGCGATGATGTTGGCTGTTGCGGGGGCGACAACTACGATGTCGGCAGTGTCGGCGGCGGAGATGTGGCTTATTTCATAACCGGCGGTACTGTCCCAAAGAGAAGTGTTGACAGGTCTGGCGGTAACGGCTTCGAAACTTTTGGGCTGTACGAAACGGCAGGCGCCAGCGGTCATTATGGTATTAACGACAGCGCCAGCGGAGGTGAGTTTGGAAGCGAGGTCAACAGCTTTATAGGCCGCGACGCCGCCAGTTACCGCCAGCAGTATGTTTACGCCTTTAAGTTTTGATTTTTTGGCAGCCATTGACTTTAGCCCCTAAAGTGTCGGCAGGTCAGATGGTTTGGAATCGGTGCCGTCATCAACGGTGATTTTGTCCTGCATAATCTCTTCAATTACAACCTCCATCGTCGTCTTGCCTTTTGTATCCTCGATTAGCGGCCGAGAACCTTCCATTATTTCGACCATCCTCTTCTGGATGAGAGCGGTGAGCCTGAAAGCTCCGCCGACCTTTTCGAAAATTTCCTTGTTTCTAAGTGCTTCTATCATAACTTATTCTCCGTCAGGTTTATTTTTAATTATCTGTATTACTTCTTCCACTGCCGTATTCAAATCATCATTGATGACTAAATGCTTATAATGCTGCCAGGCTGAGGCGATTTCCGAAGATGCCATATTCAGCCGTTTTTCTATTTCAGCCTGAGCGTCGCGCCCCCTGTCGTTGATGCGATTCTGCAGGTCGCCAGCTTTTGGCGGGACAATGAAAATCATTTTGGTATCGGGAAACTTTTTCTTAACCTGCAAAGCGCCCTGAACATCAATCTCCAGTATAACTATTTTGCCGGAAGCGATTGCTGAGTCAATTTGGTCTTTTGGTGTTCCGTAAAAATTTCCGAAAACTTCGGCATATTCGACAAACGCATCATCAGCGAGCCGTTTTTGAAATTCCTCGGTTGTCAAAAACCAATAATGCCGGCCATCGATTTCATCTCCGGCCTTTGGTCTGGTTGTTGCCGAGATGCTAAGATGCGCATCGTCGAGCCTCTTGACGACCTCGTCGCAAATAGTACTCTTGCCCACACCGCTTGGGCCGCTTATTATAACTAACTGTCCGCTATTTTTATCATTCATTTATTGCCCTGCTATTCTACATTTTGTACTTGTTCTTTTATACGTTCTATACACGATTTCATCTCGACCACTTCGAGACAAATCCGCGAATCGGAGGCTTTGCTGGCTATTGTGTTTGCCTCACGGAGCATTTCCTGAGTTATAAAATCCAGCTTCCTTCCAACATTACTGCCCTGCTTACAATTCGCGACGAACTGCTCTATGTGTGCGCCGAGCCTGGTAACCTCTTCGGCAATGTCGCTGCGGTCGGCGAAAATGGCGACCTCTCTTGCCAGGGTATCGCTGTCAAGCTCAAGCCGAGCAGAATCGAGAAGCTGAGCGACTCTGTTCTTCAGCTTTTCGTGGTACTCCTTTATGACCACATCACGCTTGTCGAGCAGGCCTTCCAGTCTGCCCTTTATCAGGTCGCAATTATTCTGCATATCATCGGCAAGAACAGCGCCCTCTTCGCTTCGCATCTGTTTGAGCTGAGCGATGGCATCACTGGTAATCTGCAAAACAGCGTTACGCATTTTCTCTGCTTTGTCCGGCTCCGGCTCTTCCGGCCTTACTACGCCGGGCAGAGTCAGTAAGTCGGCAAGATTTATTCTGCATTGCGAATTGTCAATGCCGGACTGGGTGCCAATTTTTCCGAGCTTGTCGAGATAACCGGTTATCAAAGCGGTATCTATTTCAAACATCGGCTCGCCGGAGACGCTCTTAAAACGCAGCGTATAACTGACCGAACCTCTGTGGATATTACTCCTGAGGAGCTTTTCAATTTCTGTTTCCAAAAAACCAGCTGATTCAGGTACTTTCAGAGACGGCTTGAAGTACCTGTTGTTCACCGTCTTTATCTCAACAGCGTAGCTTATGCCGTCAACCTCTCGGTGAATACGCGAAAATCCGGTCATACTGTTAATCATATTCAAACCCTTTATTGCGTCGGCAAATTAGTATCAGAATCCGGCAGTGGCGTATTGGTATCAGCAGGAATTACAGCCTGCGGCAACGAGCTGGTCTGGATGGGCTGCTCACTGAGAAGGTCACTCTGTACCGGTCGATACCAACGAGCGGCGGCGACGCTAAGCACAAGCCATAATATGACAGTACCAATTGTAACCCAGGTTAAAAAGTCTCCGGTTTTTGTTCCGAGTACGCTGTTTCCGGTACCGCCGAAAGCTGCGCCAAGGCCACCGCCCCGACCCTTTTGTACCAGTACGAGCAGTATGAGAAAAACCGCTGAAATACACCAAATCACAATGACAATTTTCATCAAAGGACTAACCGCTGCCAAGGGCAAACTTAACATTTTAATACCTTTCAAAAATCCGGTAAATTTTCTTATCTATAATTTATTAAACGCTCTCTGCTGCTGATGCTATCATCGAGGTAAAATCTTCGGGCTTTAGGCTTGCACCGCCAATGAGGAGGCCGTCAACATCGGGCTGGCTCATAAGCTCTGCCGCGTTGGCTGGCTTTGCTGAGCCGCCATACTGAATTCTTACCTGGTCGGCGAAGTCCTGGCTGTACATTCCCGCGATGAGATTTCTAATCATAGCGTGGACTTCCTGAGCCTGGGCGGGAGTGGCGGTCAGGCCTGTGCCGATAGCCCAGACAGGTTCGTAAGCAATAGTGATATTCGCGGCGCCGGCAGCATCGATGCCAACGAGGCCCTTTTCGATTTGCTGTTTTACAACTTCGTCGGTCTGTTCAGCTTCACGCTGAGCCAATAATTCGCCAACACAGAAAATAACTTTGAGGCCAGCAGCAATCGCGGCTTTGACCTTCCTGTTAATCAGCTCGTCGGTTTCGCCGATGACGTGCCGTCTCTCAGAATGGCCAACCAAAACGTATTCGCAGCCAACGTCCTTGAGCATATCAGTGCTTATCTCGCCAGTGAACGCACCGTTTGACTCGAAATAAATGTCCTGAGAACTGACGGCTATGCTGCTTTGGGCAAGGGCCTGCGAAACAGTGTCAAGGTACACGAAAGGCGGACAAACCGCTACGTCCACTTTGTCTGTTAAAGAACCAACGCTATCTGCCAAAGCAGAGGCCAGTGCGACCGCTGATGCCTTGTCAGTATTCATCTTCCAGTTTCCGCCAAGAAATGGCTTTCTCATAAATCACTCCATCAGTTAAGTTTTATTTTAATCGCCGCCGACTTATGGGCGGGGGTTTTTCTAAACGCTGATTCCACTGATTACACCGATTTTTTGAAATAATCTGCGAAATCCTTACTTTGCTTCCATTAATTCGTCATTTTTTGGGAAACTGCCCAGCACGGAAAGCTGTAAACAGTGCCGGCGAACATCCTCGAAACAGTCAACAACCTTTTCGTCAGTCCGGTGGCCAATGCAATCGACAAAGAAGAAGTATTCCCACTGGCGAGTCCGGCTCGGCCGGGATTCGATATTTGTCAGGTTTACGCCGCGATTTTTGAAGACCATAAGAACCTCTGCCAAAGCTCCTGCCTTGTGGCTGGTGCTGAACAGAATGGCGGTTTTGTCGTCGCCGCTCGGCTTGGCATCCTGTTTACTTATAATCAGAAATCTCGTTATGTTGTTTGCGATGTCTTCGACGTTTTCGCAGATTATGTTCAGGCCGTAAAGCTCGGCGGCAATGTCGGAACCAATCGCAGCGGAAAGAGGCTCATCTTTTGCCAGTTGCGCTGCGCGAGCGGTCGAAGCGGTTGGAATCGTTGTAGCGTCCTTGAAAGTCTGGCTGAGCCAGTTGCGACACTGAGCGAAAACTTCCGGCTTGGAATAGACCTTGTCGACCTCATCAAGCGAACAGTTTGCCATCAGGTTGTGATGAATCGGCATATAAACTTCGGCGCAAATCATTACGTTGCTATCAACGAAAGCGTCGAGGGTCTCAATGACTCCGCCGCCAGCGGAATTTTCGACCGGGACAACGCCCAAATCGCAATGGCCTTTGGCGACCTCGTCGAAGATGCTTCTTATATCAGTTACCGCTTCGTACTCAACGCTCTGACCAAATTTGCGAATCGCGGCGGTATGTGAAAAACTGCCCGCCGGGCCGAGATACGAAATCCGCAGAGGACGTTCAAGGAAAAACGAGCCGCTCATTAGTTCCCGCCAAATAGCCAGGAGAGTTTTATCGGGGAGAGGGCCTTTGTTGCTGGCTGCGATTTTTGCGAGTACCTTCTTCTCGCGTTCAGGGATGTATATCGGACCATCACCCTTGAGCTTGCCGACCTCGACGACAACTTGCGCGCGAGCGTTGAGCAGCTCAACGAGCTTTGTATCGATTTCATCTATTTTATTACGAAGTTCTTCCAAGGACATAAGATACGGCCATAAATATAATTGAGAGCTACCCTTAACCCGAAACTCGGTATAGTTACCATAATCAGTCCCCTGCGTCAATTAAAATGCTGTCAAATGGTGATTTTTGGCGTTTTTGAGCAAAACAAGGCCGTTAAATGGTGTATTAACCGCAGATTTCGCGGATACACACAAATTATTAAACACTGATTACGCAGATTGCACTGATTAAAAAACAAAATACAGAAAAATGGATTCCCGCTTTCGCGGGAATGACAGAGTCAGTGGGAAAGGGCAAAACTGTTCTTGCGCACGAACCCCCAAGCAGGCTTGGGGGCTAAATAAAAAACAAAACCCTACCATGCAAGATGGCAGGGCTAAATGGCGATGGGTAAAGGGATAAAAAAATCCGTGTCAAAAAAACATTCCGGCCGCTTCCGCGGCTCGGCTGTTGTGGATTGTTCAGAAAACACACTTCTTACAGGTCTGCTGACTCCATTTTGGCCAGCTCAGCCTTTAATCGATTCTGGGAGTCCCATATCATATACAACATAGATGTGTAAACATAAGCCCACATTTTTATAACCGTAATATTCACAATCCCAACAATAGAAATAAATAACCCCAGGATATGCTGTTTTATATCTTCCTGAGAAGCTGCTGTAAAAATACTGACTCCAATAATGGTAATAACAACAAAAACAACTTCAAACATCCAGTATATTATTTCCGTTTTTTTAACACTTTTCAGAATATCCTCACATGTTGGTTTCTCTTCAAACGCCTTTGCCCAATTAAAAAATCTCATAGTGCATCTCCCTTTTCTTCAGTTTTTGTGGTTTGTTCAAATTCTTTTATTAGTTCTCTGGCGACAGCAATATCCAATTTGCCGTCGGTTACCAGCAGTTTGATTTTGCGGTGAAATGGCGATTGCGGCCTTGTCGAGTCCAACACGCAAACCTTTTCTATAAGACGATTCATCCGAATCCTGATTGTCGGATACGATATGCCATAATCAGCGGCTACTTCCTTGAGCGAGCCGGAAGAGAGGATTAGACGTTTGACGAACCTCCAATCGTCCTCTGACAGTCCTTTCATCCATTCCGGCATTTTTTCTGACATTTGCCTTGCTCCAAACACACAACTTTAACATTATTAATATACACTTTAATTTTGTTAAAGCAACCGTTTTTTTTAGAATTTCTCAAAATGTCATAAATCTGTGGAAAAACTTTGTTAATTGCTATTTTTGCCGTTAATATCCAACTAATGCCCCACTATAGTAAATGGCAGGGTTAATGGCAGTGAGAAAGTGATAAATAATACGGAAGCACGAACCCCGGCATAGTGATACCGGGGCTAACTGAAAAACCAAGGAAAAAAATGATAGATATATTCAAAAAACAGATACTGCGAATCCTGACACATAGCGATTATCAGCCAGGAAAAATTGACGGACTGGCGAAATCGGTCGGAGCAAACGAAAACGATTATGACGATTTTAAAAAAGCCGTCAAACAACTCCGAAGCGAAGGCCGATTAGTCGTAAGCGCAAAAAACGCCATCAGCCTGCCGGGAATTTCAGAAAAAATTCACGGCCTGTTCCGAGCGAACCCCAAAGGGTTCGGCTTCGTTATTCCAGCCGAGGCAAACGCCTGCGGCGACTTGTTTATTCCGCCAGACAAAACCAAAGACGCAATGACCGGCGACAGGGTCATCGCAAAAGTTATCCGAAATGAAAGAGGTCGGAAAGATGCAAGGATAAACGGCGAAATAATCGAGATACTCGAAAGAGCAACGAACCGGCTGGTCGGGACGATTGCCAAAAAAAGAGCGGGCTTTTTTCTCAGGCCAGATGGCAAAGCGTTTGCCGGACTGTGGGAGATAACCGATATAACCGCTAAGAACGCTCAGCCCGGCGACAAAGCGGTTGTCGAAATAATCGATTATCCCAAAGAAGGCCAGCCCGGCAGCGGGGTTATTGTCGAGATGCTCGGCAAGGCCGGCTGTTACGAAACGGAAATAAAGGCGGTCGTCCGTCAATTCCAATTGCCGGGTGAGTTTGGCGAAGATTGCGCAAGGCAGGCCTCGGAAGAAGCGAAAAGTTTTGACGCTGACGGTGATTCGGGCAGGCTCGACCTAACCGAAAAAGTGATTATCACAATCGACCCGCCTGACGCTAAGGATTTTGATGACGCTATAAGTATCGACAAAAACGCTGACGGCAGTTTTACCCTCGGCGTTCATATCGCGGATGTCTCAACGTTTGTCGGGGGCGAAACGCCGTTGGATGTCGAAGCGGCCAAAAGAGGTAACAGCGTTTATCTGCCGAGACGGACGATACCGATGCTGCCGGAAGTGCTTAGTAATGGAATTTGTTCCTTGCAGCCGGGACAAAAACGATTTACCAAATCGGCGTTTATAACTTATGACACGAATGGCAAGGTCCTAAAATCCGAGTTCGCGAATGCTGTTATATGCTCGAATTCAAGATTGACGTATTTGCAGGCAAATAAAATTTTGAACGGCAAAAAAGATGAAGCTGTTAGCTGCGAAGCAACTGCGCTACTTAGTGATATGAACACGCTGGCGAAAATTATCGAGCAGCGCAGAAGAAAGACCGGAATGCTGCATCTGGATTTGCCGGAAACCGAGCTTGTTTTCGATAAGGCAGGCAGAGTCGTTGACGCAAAATTGGCAGACGACAGCTATCCGCATACCATAATCGAAATGTTTATGGTTGAAGCGAACGAGGCGGCGGCGAGGGTGCTGCGGGGTGCGAAGGTGCCGAATATGCGGCGGATTCATCCTGACCCGGACAGTCTGAGTCTTAAAGGGCTGGCGCAGACGTTGAAAATGCTTGGGTACTCGATAGGCAAGGATGTTGACAGGTTCTCGCTGCAGGGGCTGCTCGATAAGGTTAAGGGAACGCCGGAATCGCTGGCGGTCAATACCTATGTGCTGCGGAGCCTGTCGCGAGCGGAATACAGCCCGCTCAATATCGGCCATTACGCGCTGGCATCGAAAGATTATGGACACTTTACCAGCCCTATCAGGCGCTATGCGGACTTGCTGGTGCATCGGCTTTTGGATTTGTACATTAAGGGCAAACTCAAGACCGACTCGAAAAACATTAAGGCTGTTGATGAGTTGAGCGAAATCGGCAAGCATATTACCCTCACCGAGCGACGGGCGGGTGAGGCTGAGAACGATTTGAAAAAAGTGCTGATACTGATTATGCTGCAAGAGCGAATCGGAGACGAAATTGATACAGTAGTATCGGGTGTCAGCAGTTTTGGACTGTTTCTGCGGTGCAGAAAGTTCGGCATCGAAGGATTGGTTCCGCTGGAAATGCTCGGCGATGATAATTTTAAATACGACCAGAAAGGCCAGTGCGTCTATGGCGAAAATTCCGGTATAACCATACGGCTTGGGAAAGAAATAAGAGCGAAAATCGTTTCGGTCAATCTCGCGGCGAGGCAACTTAACCTGACAGTGGCAGAGCAACTTGTTACAGAAAAGAAAAGCCGTAAGAAAAAAAAGAATCACAAGACCCGAAACACAAAAAAGAGAAGCAACTCGAAAAGGAGAAAGAAAAAAAGGAAGTGAAAAACAACCCCACATTTACAAATGTGGGGCTAACTTAGATTTCTCCACGTTGGTCGAAATGACAGGGTCGGTGTTAATGCGACAAACCATTCGTAAGCACAAACCGTCGGGCAGGCCACGACGGCTAAACGGCGATGGGAAGGTGATAAACTTTGCGTAGATACCCGCAGGGCAAGACCTACGGGCTTAAAAAAAAGATTGCCACGCTGCGCTCGCAATGACAAAAATTTTTTAGACACTGATTATTGAAAAAGTAAAAAGATAAAGGAATGCCCAGATTAAATATCCACGAACCATATTCAGACGCAACAAGGCTGTCGAACCCATCATAGACAAATTTTTAGGAGATTTGCGCAAAAATGTCGGCAAAGGACTCCACCTCGGCGCAGGCGCTTTGAAGCTGGAAGGGTTAATCAATTGCGACCTCTATAATCCGCAGGCAGATATGAAAGTTGATGCGACAAATTTGGAAATGTTCGATGATGACTCTATCGACCTTATCGAATCGCATCATATGATTGAGCATTTGTCGCTTGCCGAGGCCGAAAAGGCACTGAAGGAATGGCAGCGTGTAACCCGGCCCGGCGGGCTGCTTGTTATCACCTTTCCGGATATTACGAGGATATGCCTGCGGTGGCTGAAATTTATAATCTGGTATCCAATTAAGCCCCGGCCCGCAAAACTCGCACGCACCGTCCAGATGATAGTTGGGTCGCAGGAACACGATGGGATGTTCCACAAAAGCGTATATAACATAACGCTTATGCGAAGATTCCTGCTGAAATATGGTTTTAAAGTGGAATTTTCCTATGGACGATACCCGCGAAGAACAACGCCTTCACTGTTGGTTATCGCAAAAAAACAACCCTGCCATAGTAATGGCAGGGCCAACTGAAACCCCCTGCATTGCAGGGGGTTAAACGGCGATGTGAAAAGGATAACCAATATGTAGATAGCCCCGGGACAAGACCCGGGGGCTAAGTAGCGTTGAGAATCGTAACAAAATCCCTATTCATAGCACGCTGATGCCGGCACGAGATAACAGTCCAGCCAGGCCGCAGCCATCTCCGCTAAATCTATAAAGTCCACCTTGCAGTCCATATTTAAATCCGCAGGGATGTAGTTTGAACAATAAGGCCTTGGCCCGTGAGGCGAACGGCTTGCGTAAATCGTTCCGCCATAAGCGCCCATATTGATTCCTGTACCCGATGGATCCGGCTCCAGTGAATAATCTGAGGTCGGGTCGCCGGCATCAATGCAGGGACTCGTATTGGCATCATTAACCCACGTCTCGGTCGCAGGGTCGTATCTGCCGGCAATGGAAATCAGATGGAAATCCTGGCCATAAACTATTACATCATTGTAGTCATCGTAATAAGAATCAGCAAAGTTCGGGTCAGCATCAATATTGCCTGTACCAGTCCCCGTCCAGCCGTCCTCGACATCACTGTAATTGACCAGGGCTGCCCCAAGGTGCTGCTCAAGAATCTGCTCATTTCCATAATTTCCGTAAACGATAGAGTTGAGCACTTCAACTGAGTTAGTGTCACTGCTGTGAATTTTGATTCCGGTTGGGGGGCCGTATGGGTCATAGCCATTTGCGACAATCGTACAATTTGATATTAACGCGGGCAAATTACACCAAATACCAATCTCGTTGTAAGCGACGATGGTATTGCTGACCAGCACATTACTCCTGTAGCCGCCATTGTACACTAAGTACATACCAATCAGGTCATCGTTATGGCGTATATCACAATCGATGATTTGTAAATTGTTGGGTGAAGCGGCGTTTATTACCTGTGCCGGAGATGATGTTATGTAAGTCCAGTTGTCTGTGATACTGCATCGCTGAAGTTTCAGCGCCCCTCTCGCGTTTCCTATAATGGCAGGGTATTCAGGCGGATTCAGGCCGCCGCCATCAAACAGTACGTTTTCGGTTATATCGCAATCAGTAACAACCGCGTTTACATCCTGGCCAATGCGCATCGCGACAGCGTCGGCACCCCAGTTGCCGGTAATTTCGCAATCGCTGACAGTTAATAGCGTCGGAGTATATTCATCGGCGTTCTCACACCAAATGGCACTTACCCAGTTGTCAGATATTTCACCGCCTTCAATGCTACAGGTGGCTCTGTCAATTAGTACTCCCACGCCCCAACTTTGCGTAATGGTAGAGCCGGTAATAACAGCCTCTCCGCCATCTTCGCATCTTACGCCCGCACTGTATGGGTCAGAGTCCTGTCTTGGGCCTTCGATGTAACAGCCGGATATGGTTGCTATGGAACCTCCTTCTTTGCATAGGATATTGCTGATTATGTTATAACTATTCTCGGCAGATATATCTAACAACCTGCAGTCGGTCAGAGTTGCCTCGGCACCATTTTCAAATACTACCGCAGCGTCCTGCACTGTGCAATCGCGAATGACACAATTTTTAATCTCAGGCGGGCTATCATACTGGTTAGAGAAAAGCATTACTATATCTGTTGCGTTAAGAATTGTAAAACCGTCCATTACGAATGGGCCATTATAGTAACTGGAATTAAATTCAAAGGGTCTGTATTGGCCCATAGTATTTATAATGCAGTCGTCATAACCATCGGCTGAGCGCAGAGTAATTGATTTGTGGATAACGTTGTGGCCGTAATTGTCCGGGCCTACATAGAGTCCATCAGCGACAATGACCAAGTCGCCATCGTATGCGACATTAACCCCGCCGCTGATAGTTTCTTTTGGCCCATCGCCAGTTTGCGGGTCGTAAACCGCGGCCTCACCATTCCAGGCATCATCGCCGTTTTGGGCATCGACATAAAAGGTGTCTGCTAATAGATTCGCTGTCATACAAAGACAGAACGTAAGGGAAATTAAATCGATGGCTTTCATTCTAAACTCCTCCAAGAATAAAGATTTGAAATTCGCTCTCTCCGGCTACGGTAGCATTATTCGTTGAATTGTCAAGTATTTTCTCTTAAAATTTACAAACCATTTGTTTAAACGCTGATTTTGCTGATTTTTTAATTAGCCACGAAGGCACGAAGACACAAAGTTTTTTTAGACACAGATTTCACTGATTACACAGATTCTAAAAAAGTAAAAAGATAAAAAATGGATACCCGCCTGCGGAAATGACAGAGTCGGTATTGAAGGGAAATAAATCCTAAATTCTAATATCTAAATCCTAAACAATATCAAAATACCAAATACAAATTTGCAAAACAAATAGACTGCCACGAATAAACACAAATGAAAAAGATAGATTGCCGTGGCGAAGAATTTTTTAGCGTGAGGGTTATTCGACCCCTTCAGGGTCGGGCGTAAGAGATTTCTTTACCCAGAGTTTCGCTACGCTCACACGGGGCTATTATTATAACCCCTTCGGGGTCTCAAAACAAATCCCGATGAATCGGGGTGGATTTTTAATCGCCTCGCAATGACAGAAAGTATTCCGGCCGCTCCCGCGGCTCGGCTACTAATGGCGATGGAAATTAAAAATGCTTGATTCGTAACTGCCATAAGTTAAAATCCCCTCTTATACATTGATTTTTATGAGGATTTTGCGATGGCAGGGATAATCGATTTTCATACGCACGCGTTTGCCGACAATATAGCTGAACGAGCAATGACTTCAATGTGCGCACGCTGTTCAGATGTTAAGCCTAAACTTGACGGGACGCTTGGGACTCTGCTAAAATCAATGGACAAGGCGGGAATCGAAAAAAGCGTTATCTGCTCAATCGCAACAAAGCCAAAACAGTTTGAGCCTATACTCGAATGGTCAGGGAAAATCGCCTCAAAAAGAATCGTGCCTTTCGCTTCCATTCATCCGGACGATACGCAGTTAACAGAGCGAATCAAAAAAGTGAAAGACGCAGGGATTAAAGGGCTTAAAATTCATCCGTTCTATCAAGACTTCTGCCTTGATGAAGAAAAGATGATGGGCTATTACGAAAAAGTTTGCGAGGCAGGGCTGATGCTCGTTTCGCATACCGGATATGATGTCGCGTTTGAGCGCGTGCGAAAGGCAGAGCCAAAAAGAGTGCTGAACGTAACAGCACGCTTTCCCGAACTTAAATTCATAACCACGCATCTTGGGGCGTGGCAAATCTGGGAAGAGACGGAAGAATTTCTGCTGGGCAAAAATATCTATATGGAACTGTCGTTCGCGTTCGGGTATCTGCCAAAAGAAAGGATTAAAAAAATCCTTACCACACACCCGGCAGACTTTCTGCTGTTCGGAACCGATAGTCCCTGGATGAGCCAACAAGAAACGCTCAACGCAGTAAAAGAACTGGGGCTGGGGACAGAATTAGAAGAAAAGATTCTGCATAAAAACGCGGAAAGACTGTTGGAACTTTAGACACAAAGTTTTTTTAAGAAGATAGAATACAGTAGGCAGAAGACAGTAGATTGAATATCGAATCGGCCTTTGGCCGAGACCTGATTTATAAAAAATGGATACCCGCTTTCGCGGGTATGACAAAGTCTTGTGCGAACGAGGCGAGATTGCCACGGCCTAAAGGCCTCGCAATGACAAAGTCGTGTGCGAACGGGACAATCAATATGTAGATACCCCCAGGACAAGACCTGGGGGCTAAATGCGTTGAGAAAGTGATAAAACATATTGAGTGTTGAGATTGCTGCGCTGGCAATGACAACAACCCCACATTTACAAATGTGGGGCTAACTAAGGGAAGTACCGTTCGCAAAAACAAACCCCGACAAACAAGTTGCCAGGGCTAAATGCGTTGAGAAAATGATAAAACATATTGAGCGTTGAGATTGCCGTGCCGCGCTGACAATGATAAAAAAAAAGCCCTGCCATAATAATGACAGGGCTGACTACTATCTCAAAAGTAAAAACTATTTACACGGGCTTTTTGGTTTATCACAATCGTGGCAGATGGCCAGCGGAATCGCAATGGCAGCACCCCAAAGAAGCCAGCCAGCTAAAAACTTGCTGTCTTCGCCACAAATATTCATCGGGTTAATAGCAGCAACGTCCTGGCGGAGTGCCTGGCAAACGCTGCGGCGGCCACAGGAAATCAATGCACATTCATCCTGGTAAGCATAAACTCTGGCGGCAGCAAGGTAACGACTGGCGACAGGGTTTACAAGGCTTTGCTCACAGACAACAGCTGAGCAGGCGGATGCAATCTGGGCGGCGTTTACTATTTCGGACTGTGCCCAGTAAGGAAGTCCGGCCCATTCCTTTACCTCAATCGGATATGGAATGAGTTTGATTTCGCGGACGAAATCTTCTAAATTGAAATCGAGGCCTTCAAGGTCAACGGCGGCTTCGTTGGCATCGGTTTTGTATGTGCCAAATTCGTAGCGGTACTGCTGGGTCATATCGTCCATCTTAGTGGCTGCGACGAAAACAGTAGCACTGACGTAAACTTCTTCGCCTGAGCCGTAAGGAACGTTCGGGTCGAAAAGGTAAACGCTGGCGGTTTTGCAGCGAACGTAGCCGTAACCATCGGCCTGAGTAGCGGCTTTGATGAGAAATTCGTCGGAGATTGCGCGAACAGCAATGAGGTCGCCAAGATATTTTGTCGGAACCTTGATTGACTTAATTGTAAATTTCAACTCCTTAGGGAGCGAATAGTGGTCGAAAATTCCCAAATCGAAACGGTGCGTCCAGGTTTTACCGATGTCGTTTACTGCCCGGCCATTAAGAG
Organism: Anaerohalosphaeraceae bacterium; assembly: GCA_021108375.1. Classification (GTDB taxonomy): domain Bacteria; phylum Planctomycetota; class Phycisphaerae; order Sedimentisphaerales; family UBA12454; genus JAIORA01. The sequence continues at coordinate 70,038 of JAIORA010000015.1, read as the reverse complement.
AACGTATCGCCTCGTTGTTCATCTTCTGCAGATGGATGAGGTCGTCGTCAACTTCAGACATATATCGCTTGTCGGTGAGCAGGTAATTTATTTCGCTGAGATAATTATATTCCGGGTCGTCGTAGATTCCCATAAATTGCAGACTCTCTGTCCAAACCTTATAACGAGTTTGCTCAGCGTTTTCTGGCGTACGCTCAACGGTGAACCAGGGTTCGGCCTGGTGGCGGTACTGACGATTCTCATTGCCACGCTCGGCGGTGTATTCAACGGTGGAAATCAACCTGAAATGGTCAACGTTCTGGTCAATTGGTTCCTGATACTTTTCGGTGTGGGCAGAGGCCAACTGAGCCGTCGGGAAAGCAACCACAAACGCCAAAAGCAAATGGAGCCAAAAATCCGGCAGTAAAAATATGCCAACGTTATGTCCTGAGCCTTTATTTGCCATAATATCTCTTTTATTTTTAATCATTAAACTATTTCAAATTAAAAACAGTCCCCCCCCCTCCGTGAGAAAAAATAAATCCTGCCTTGAATAATAGGTTCATCCCTGATTTGACCAAAATATACTTAAGGTTCCTCCCCTTAAAGTAGTTTTGCATTATGTTAAGTTTAACAAAATAGGTAAAATTGTCAATATAAAACTGCCTTTTTGGGTCTATTCAGGCGGATAAGCACAAAAAAAGGGGCAATAACTCTTTTTTGTAACATCGTGCAAAAAGAGCAAATCAATGGTTTTGTGATTTCGCACAAGTTATTCTCGGAACTTAAACTTTTAGCCAAATTCGGCTGGAACATTATGGATAAAAGTCAACTTTAATTTTGTCAGCAAATTTTTTCCGGCTCTCAAACAGAAATCTTGGCAATATCGGCCAAACGGTGAGTCTTTTTGCGGCAGGGCAGGGCTAAACGAAAAAACTATCCGGCCGCTCCCGCGGCTCGGCTTCTAAGTAGTAGAAACGCGATACAATAGTATTGGGAAGCATCGGCGAATTTGGCTTTCATTTTTGCCGGGGCGGGAATATACTTGCCAAGGCAAAAAAAGGAATGAGCGAAAATGTCAGTAAGTAATCTTGTGAGAACGATTCTGTTTATAGTCTTTTCCAGCGTTGGTGTGTTGGCGATGGGAGTGGCGATGCTTGCCGGTGAGTTGCAGGACATCGAACAGATGAGAACAACCATTGCTGAAATCAATAGCTGCAACGACCAAATCTCCCGACTTATATCCGACCACGACGAACTTATCGCCAATATCAAACGAGAACCCAATATGCTCAGGCGAATTGCGCCGGTTGTTATCGGAGCAAAAACGAGCGATACAAATGAGCCGGCAGCGAGAATCGCGGAACAGAAAATCGCAAGGGCTAAACAGATTTTAGATGAAAATACAGCCAATAAGAACCCCCAACAATGCCCTGCCTGGCTCGAAAGATGCGGCGAAAAACACAGCCGAATAATAATGTTTGTCGCAGGGGCCGGGCTGGTGGCAACATCGTTTGCGTGCTTCCGCAGAAAAAATTAACCACGAACTCGTGCTTCGCAGCGAGACTTCGCAGAGTAGCATTTCGCAAATTACACGGTTTTTTTTTATTAGCCACAGAGTTTTTAGACATTGATTTACACAGATTTTAAAAAAGTAAACTGCAACCCCACATTTGTAAATGTGGGGCTAACTTTTAAAAACAATGGATTCCCGCCTGCGCGGGAATGACAAGGTCTTGTGCGAACGAAAAAGAAAAATATGCAGGTATCCGCAGGGCAAGACCTACGGGCTAATTAGTCGTCCCTGAAAAAGTCGGCTCTGAACGTTTACACAGCTAATTTAGGTTGTTCACATTCTGATTTTCGTATCATTTGGCAATTTAAAACGCAAATCTTCCTCCAATCAAATAACGTAAGCCAAAAAGCGGCCAGTAATATGAACCTGTCCATCGCCGGTATAATCATAGCCGCGATAGCCCTTGTCAACAAACGCTTCTTTTATTTTTCTGCTGGTTATCGCTCAACTTGTTCAATAGCACCACCAAGACTATGACCATCATAAGGATTGCCGTGTAATGCCTTGCATCAGTTGGAAAGGCAATTGCTTTTTCCTGTACGGTTGTATCAACGGTAACCTTACGCAATTGCTGAGAAGTTACCTGCTTGTGTTTCAAAGCAATACGAATGGTTTCTGCCAATAGCAATTCAAGCTTTTCGGCACCAACCCGCTGACGCTATTTAACCACGCTGGTCGAATAAATGGGGCATTGGTGCTGCATGTGATCGAAACCGCAGTAGGCACAAACGGTACACTAAAATCAAATAGTTATGAATTTTTCAGGAACAACTATTTAACCGCTATTATTATATGTAACCACGAACCCCCAAGCAGGCTTGGGGGCTAAATATCTACCTTTGCTGCCGCGTTATCAGTATTGAAAAAGCGATTTTTATTATAGAAAAATCCTTGCATTGCCGATAGCTACTCAGTATAGTACGCGTTGTAAAAAGCTCTTGTCGCAAGAGGTGGTAATTATTTAGGGACCGACAGCATCACGGCATAGCCGGTTCAAGCCTCCGACAGAGCCAGTTCAGTCCCGATGCGTCGGGATTCCGTGACAGCTATGATGGATTAAGAATTATGCCCTTATCAGGGTAAGGCAATATCTGTTTGTGTTCGTAACTTAAGGGCGGGAAGAAGGTTAGCTCAAGTTGGCTCACATTTATTTGGAATGATATAGGGTAGCTCTAATAATTGTTTGTTCGCCAAAATGAATTTTTAGGGGTTCCCTGTGTATTACCCGGTGGTGTAATTGGCAACACACGAGTTTTTGATACTCGCATTCCAGGTTCAAGTCCTGGCCGGGTAGATGTGGCAAGATAAGAATTAGTTTTAGTTAAGTGTTCACAAGAGAAAGAGTTACGGTAATTTTGGCCATCAAGACAGGCAATCGTGTTGGGAGATGAAAAGGTGTTGGCAAACAATATAAACAGGATAAACAAAGGGCGTAAAATAGGATGTTTGAAATGTTCTTAAATGACAACATTAAGGTTTTTGGCGGGACGAGTAATCCTGAGCTTACTGCTAAGATATGTAAGTATCTCAGCGTTCCAATCGGCGGGGCGAAAATAGAGCGTTTTCCCGATGGCGAGAAGATAATCAAATGCGAGGACGATGTTCGCGGGAAAGATTGCTTTGTCGTGCAATCCGGATGCCGGCCAGTCGATGAGAATCTCGTTGAGTTGCTGATTTTTCTCGATTGCCTTAAACGTGCTTCGGCCAACCGAATTACCGCAGTTATTCCTTATTTCGGTTACGCAAGGCAGGATAGAAAAGACGAAGGCAGAGTTCCAATAACCGCTAAGCTGGTATCCAATCTTATAACTACCGCCGGGGCCGATAGAGTTATCGCTATGGATTTGCACGCTGTTCAGTTGCAGGGCTTTTTCGATATACCTGTTGACCATCTGTTCGCAGAGCCAGTATTGACAGGGTATTTTCGCAGTAAACAAATTCCTGACCTTACTGTAGTGTCGCCGGATGTTGGTAATATAAAAAGGGCGGCGGCTTATGCTCGTACCCTTAACGGCCAACTGGCTATTGTACATAAAAAACGTATCAGCGGCTCAGAAGTTGAGAGCGGAGAAATTATCGGAGAAGTCGAAGGCCGAAACATTCTTATGTGTGATGATATAATATCTACCGCTGGAACGATTGTCGGTGCTGTCGAAGCGGTTAAGGCTCGCGGCGCGAAAAAAATATATATCGGCTCCACTCACGGGATTTTTGCCGGTGAAGCGATTGAAAGACTTAGCAAGGCTCCGATAGATGAAATCGTTGCTACCGATACGGTTCCGCTGAGAGAAGATGTTACGAAATTGAAAAACCTGAAAACTCTGACGGTTGCGGAGATTCTCGGCGAAGCGATAAAGCGAACGCACAGGAATGAATCAATTAGCGCAATGTTTACTTAGTGCCTCAGAGGCAGACAAGAAAACATAAATTATTTAACCGCGGATTACGCAGATTGCCCTGATTTTAAAAAATGAATAGCCACAGAGAACACAGAGAAAATCGACTTTTGCATATTCACTTGAATTTTTTTACGATGCAAGCATCTACAAAAATTCTCGCTCATCTGCATAAGTTCAACTGAAGTTGAACAAGTCAATTTGGTTTAAAGAGTCAAAAGTTTGAAATGTAAAAAGAGATTGCCGCGGCCTTTCGGCCTCGCAATGACAAAAAGAAAACCCCCTGATGAATCAGGGGGCTAAATAGCGATGGGAACGGTTTGGAAAATATGCAACAACCCACAGGGCAAGACCCGTTCGGCTTCGCTCAGGACAGGCTCTATGGGCTAATAGCGAAAATTAAACTAAACATTATAAGAGGTAAAAATGGTATCGAAAGAATTGACACTAAAAGCGATAACACGTCAGAAAACCGGCACTAAAGATTCCGCAAAGCTCAGAGCGGTCGGGAATATTCCGGTTGCTGTTTATGGACACAATCAGGCCCCGGAAAGTATAGCTGTGAATTTGCGAGAGTTTACAGATGCATTGCATCACGGCCATAGACTCTTTGACGTGGACATTGATGGCAAAATCGAAAAGCTGCTCCTTAAAGATGTTCAGTACGACTATCTCGGCAAAAACTTTATTCACGCCGACCTGATTCGTGTTGACCTGACCGAAAAGGTGAAAGTCTCTCTCGGACTGGTACTGAAAGGTACCGCCAAGGGTGCTGTCGAGGGCGGTCTACTCGAAGAACATCTTGGCTCTATCGAAATCGAATGTCTCGTTACCGATATTCCCGAATCGCTGGAAGTATCAGTTAGAGAGTTGGCAATCGGCGACAGCATTCACGCAAAGGATATTGAGTTGGCCGATGGCGTTACGTTGGCCTCTGACCCTGATGCCCTGATAGTTGCCTGCCAGCCGCCGATAGTTGAAGTCGAAGTTGAAGAGACAGTCGAAGAGGGCGACGAGCCTACATCACCGGAAGTTATTACCGAGAAGAAAACAGATGACGAAGATGCGAAGGATTAGTGAATACAAATCCCGATGAATCGGAACCAAATGAATGAGTTGCGATGGACAGAATTAAATTAGTAGCTGGTTTGGGTAATGTTGGAGCTCAATATGCCCAGACCAGGCACAACGCGGGGTTCGAGGCGGTGGATGAGCTGGCCGGGGTGCTTGGCGTTGAGATTACAAAAGAAAAATTCGGTGCTGTGTTTAGAGCGACTGAGTTTGAAGATAAAAAGTTAATACTGCTAAAGCCACAACAGTTTATGAACAGGAGCGGCAGGTCGATTGCCGCAATGGCGAATTTTTACAAAATCGATATTTCGCAGATACTTGTGGTTACCGACGATATGGCTATCGAGCCGGGAATGCTCCGACTGCGTCAGAGCGGCTCGGCTGGCGGACATAACGGTTTGAGTGATATTATTGCTCATCTTGGGACTAATAAATTTGCAAGGCTCAGAATCGGAATTGGCCGCAGTCGTTATCCTGACAGCAAAGATTATGTGCTTGGCAGGCCAGGTCAGGACGAAAGAGAACTGCTAAATCAGGCGATAGCAAAAGCGGTCGAAGCGATAAAGCTCTGGATTGTAAAAGGTGCATCCGAGGTGATGAATAAATATAACGTTAAAAACGGCAGTAGCGAAGAAAAGTAAAAAAATAGATTTCTCCGCGTTGGTCGAAATGACAGAGTCTTGTGCAGTCGGGATGAGATTGTCACGGCCTTACGGCCTCGCAATGACAAGTGAACCGTCGGTCAGGACCGATGGCTAAACGGCAATGGGCGTGGGATAGAAAATATGTAAGCACGAATTCCGATTTATCGGGATTAAATAAAAGAAGAAAAATAAAAGGTAATTTTAGTAACAGATAACGAAGGAGTATTAATTTTGGAAACAGAAACCAAAAGATTGTACGAAGCATTGTTTCTTGTCGATACCGGCCAGGCAGCTGCTGACTGGGATGGAACCTGCGAGCATATAAAGAAGATTCTTGACCGTGGCGAAGCCGAGATTCTTAGTATGCGTAAATGGGATGAGCGGCCGCTGGCATATATTATTGACGGCAAAAAACGCGGCACCTACATTCTCGTTTACTTCAACGCACCAAGTGCCAACATCGGCGCGATGGAAAGGGATGTTCAGCTTTCGGAGAATATCACCCGTGTACTGATTCTTCGGGCAGACCATATTACTCAGGAAGATATGGACAGCGATACACCTTCGATGGCGGCAGAAAAATCTGTCGCTGCCGCTCAGGCAAAAGCCGCCGAGGCTGCTGCCGCTAAAGCCGCTGAGGCAGAGGCAAAGGCTGCGGAAGCCAAAGAAGTCGAATCGCCACCCGTCGAAGAGGCGGCAGTTGAAGCAGATGATGCCGTTGACGAGAACGCAGAAGAAGCATAATGGAAATTATGGAGCGATGAGTTCCTGAGGGATAAGAAAGGATTTTACGATGGCTAATTTTAATAAGGTTATACTGCTGGGCAATCTTACGAGAGACCCGCAACTGTCTTATACGCCGAGCCAGACGGCAGTGGTTGATTTTGGTATTGCCACTAACCGTAGATGGAAGGGCCAGGATGGCACGCAAAAAGAAGAAACTTGTTTCGTCGATTGCAGAGCTTTTGGTAAAACTGCTGAGACTATTAATAAGTATTGCCAGAAGGGTCGGCAGCTTATGGTTGATGGTCGGCTCACATTTGATAGCTGGACAGGCAAGGACGGACAGAAGCGCAACAGGTTAAGAGTTACGGTTGAGAACTTTCAGTTCATTGGTTCTCGTGATTCTGCTGCCGGGTCGCAAGGTGGTGGAGGTTATTCTGATAACAAACCACCGGTAAGAGATGAAACTGATTATTCGCAGGCCCCGCAAGGCGGCGATGATATTCCGTTTTAGAGAACGGGTTTTAAAAAAATAAATTAAAAAAGTATATTAACTCTGTTTAGGAGAAGCTTTAAGTGAAGCGTACTCAAAATACAAGAAACAAGCCAGGTGGCAAAAGAAAGAAGAAGCGGGAAATTAAAGAGCAGAGCCAATGCAGATTCTGCCGAGCCAAAACTAAATACGTTGATTATAAAGACCTTGATGTCCTGGAAAAACTCCTGACGCACAGAGGCAAAATTTTCTCGCGAAAACGCAGTGGAAACTGTGCGGGCTGTCAGCGTAAGGTTCAGCTTGCAATTAAACGTGCACGGTTTATCGGTTTGCTGCCTTTTACGAGCTAATTTATTAGACACGGATTTACACAGATAAAAAAACAAAAAAAATGTAAAAAATTAGTGTGCCTTAACGCTAAGAACCCCCCAGGCAGGCTTGGAGGCTAAACATTCGGCCTGCGGCCGAAAAGGGTGAATCGGGACGAATTGAGTGGTATGGGAATTTGTAAATTAAGGTAAAAATACCTCGTGCGGACAAGACATTGTTGGCCTGCGAGGCGACTAATTAAAAAGCGGAGATGAACGTATGAAAGTTTTACTTTGCCAGGACGTAGAGGGCCTGGGCTGGTATGGAGATGTTGTTGATGTCAAGCAGGGATATGCGAGGAATTATCTTATTCCTCAGCGAGTTGCTACTGTTCCCAGCGATGACAAGATGAAATCGATGGCCAAGGAAAAGGCTGTCAGGGCAGGCGAGAGAGAACTCGCTATGGGCAAAATCAAGGCTGCTGCCGAGCTTGTTAACGAAGCCGAAGTTACCATCACGGCCAAGGCTAACGAGATGGGGCATCTTTTCGGTTCTGTCAGTGAAAAAGACATCGCTGAGAAACTTAGAGAGCAGAGCTTTGAAGTTAACGACAAATACGTCCAGCTTGACGAACATATCAAGGAAATTGGCGAATATTCTGTTGAACTGAAATTTGGATACGAAGTAACTGCCGCTGTTAAAGTTACCGTTGTTGCCGAAAGTCAGGATGAACCAGCCGATGAATCAGTCGAACAGACAGACGAATAATAAAACTTCCGGCCAGTGCCGAACAGGTACAGCCGCTATGGGAGATGGGGTTTTGAGCGGGCGGAGTATGCCCGAATCGCTCGAAGCTGAAGCTGCCGTGCTTGGGTCTATGGTAATTGACCCGGACTGTATCGGACAGGTTGTTCAGCAGCTGACTTCTGAAGCGTTTTATCGCAGTGAGAACCAGATGGTTTTTAACGCGGTTGTTGCGCTGTGGGAAAAAATAAAGACCAGCGAAGATTTCGACCTTGTTCTGCTGAGGGACGAGCTCAAAAAACGGAATCAGATTGACGATGTCGGCGGGGCCGATTATTTAGTCAGAATCGCTGAGTCCGTCCCTTCGAGCGCCAACATCGACCAGTATGTTCGGATTGTTAAAGAAAAACATATGATGCGGGACCTTATCTCCGCAGCCGGCGAAGTACTCAGCGAAGCCTTTGACCCGTCCGGCGACGCAGGGGACAAACTCGACCGTGCAGAGCAGAAGATATTCAATGTTACTCAACAGAAAGTAACAGGCTCGGCTGTTTCGATTAAGAGTCTGTTAGCACAGGCTTTTGAAGCTATTGATAAACGCGAAGGCCATCACGTTACCGGTCTTGCGACGGGTTTTGCGGAGCTTGACGAGATGACTTGCGGGCTTCAGAACGGCGAGATGATAATTGTGGCGGGCCGGCCAAGTATGGGCAAAACAAGTCTTGCGATGAATATCGCTGAGTATATTGGTGCCGATGATGATAAGCCGGTAGCAGTGTTTTCGCTTGAAATGAGTAAGCAGCAGCTTGCCGAGCGTATGCTTTGCAGTCGCGGGATGATAGATTCTCAGCTCGTGCGAAAGGGGCTTCTGAGCGATTCGCAATATCAGGAGCTGGTACACGTTGCCGGGGAGATGAGCGAAAAGCCGATTTATATTGATGATACGCCGGGCATTACGCCGCTTGAGCTTCGCGGAAAAGCGAGGAGGCTAAAAAGCCAGTACGGAATACAATGTATCTTCATAGATTATCTTCAACTGATGAGTCTTGGCGGGCGAATCGAATCACGCCAGCAGGAAGTCAGCGAAATGAGCAGGTATTTGAAGGCTCTGGCGAGAGAGTTGGAGGTACCGGTTGTAGTGCTTAGCCAGCTTAATCGTGGTGCCGAAAACAGGGAAGACCATCGTCCGAGGATGAGTGACCTTCGTGAAAGCGGCAGTATCGAACAGGATGCCGATGTTATTATGCTGCTGCACCGTGAGGATTATTACCGCCGAAACGAGGAAGGCTTTGAACCTAATAATGTTGCCGAAATCATAATCGCAAAACAACGTAACGGCCCGACGGGTACTGTTGAACTGAACTTTGACGGAAGATATACACGCTTCGGCAATAGTACCAGGGTGCAGGAGCCTTTCTAATCGCTAAAACGGTTTGTAGGCCTGCTCTGAAAAACAAAAGAGAAAGGGATTTTATGTTATATAAACAGCCTGGCAGGATATGGTTAACTATTTCAGCGATTGGTGTTTTATCGCTGCTGTTTTTTGCGGGTTTCGGTCGAGCGGCCGAGCCTGTCGATGCGGCGGCTTTTGAGGGCATTACTATCGGCAGCATTGAAACGGCTGGAAATGTATATGTCCGTCGCGGTAAGATTCTGGCGATGACACGCAGTAAGGTCGGACAGACGTTCAGCGTTGCCGAAGTTCAGGAAGATGTTCGCAGGATAGCAACTCTCAAAGGTATTGAATACGTCTATTACAATCTTGCTCATTCCGACGGTAAAGTTATACTGACGTTTGTAGTGAAGGAAAAAAATGTTATTCGACAGATAACTTTCGCCGGCAATGATAAATACAGCCAAAAGAAACTCGCTGAGGAAATCGGTTTTAGCAGGGGAGATTATCTGGATAAGTTTACTGCCGCTGCTGGCGCTGAAAAACTTACTGAGCATTATAACAAAAAGGGGTATCCCTTTGTACAGGTTTCTTTTGATGATTCGCAAATAGAGCGTGGCCAGCTTCATTACAGTATCAGCGAAGGTACGCGAGTGAAGATAAAAAAAACGTACTTCAAAGGCAATATAAATATATCAAGAAGAGAGCTTTTGAAAGCGGTTAAGAGTAAGCCGAAAACTTTTCTTGTGATACAGAATTATTTTTCACAGAAAAAACTCGACGATGATGTTGTCAAGATTCAAAAGGCCTACGACAGGCTCGGCTATCTTGATACCAAAGTGTTATCACAGGTTAGTTACAGCTCTAATAATAAAAAGTCCGAGATAACTTTTGAAATTACCGAAGGCAGGGAGTATATGGTCGAGGAAATTCTGTTTTCAGGTAATGAGTTTTTGAGCGATGCCAACCTGATGACGGATTTCAGGTTGGAAAAGGAGCAGTTTTACAGCGATGAAAAAGCAGAATATGATAGAGACAATGTTCTCAGTGCTTACCGTCAAATTGGTTTTATTGAAGTAACGGTTGAGAATAAGAGGCGTTTTATCGGCCAGGACAGAATTAACGCTGAGTTCAATATTGAAGAAGGTCAGCGTTTTCGCATAGGCAAAGTCAGTATCTCCGGCAACAAGACGGTGCAGGATAAAGTTGTTCGCAGGGTTCTCGACGAAGAGGAATTCAAGCCGGGCGAATGGTATAACGCGGATATTGCCCGCGGAGATGGACAGGGCGAGCTTGAGAAATTTGTCAAGTCAAGCGTCTATACCGAGTCGGTAACGATAACTCCCGTTGGCGAAGAGCCGGGGCAGAAAGATGCCGAGGTAAGGATAAAGGAAGGCAAGACTGGCTCGATAATATTTGGTGCGGGAATTAGCTCTACTGATGGGGCAATTGGGCAGGTGGTTTACGAGCAGCGGAATTTTGATTCAAAGAAATGGCCTAAATCGTGGCGAAAGTTTTTCTCAGATGATGCGTTCAAAGGCGCTGGCCAGCGATTCCGAATAGCTCTGGAACCCGGTACCAAAATAAGCAGATATTCAATTTCTTTTACCGAGCCATATCTTAATGACAAGCCGATTTCAAAGAGTATTTCTGGTTCGAGTTGGCAGCGAGGTCGGGAAAGTTATGATGAGGAGAGGCTTAGCGGCCGTCTCGGATATGTGAAAAGGCTAAAGCAGGGCAAGTATAGAGGTCTCGCTTTTCGGCTTGAAAATGTTGGTATCGAAAGTATTGATAACGACGCTCCGAAGGAAGTAAGAGATATTAAAGGCGATAATCTGCTTGCGGGTGTAAAGCTTAGTTTTGGTCGGGATGCAACCGATAGTCGAACCAATCCGAGCAAAGGTTACGGTTATGAGATGAGCTACGAGCAGGTCGGCGGAGACCATACGTTTGGTGTGCTTTCGGCAAGCTATCGTAAGTACAAAGTTCTCAAAGAAGATATTGCCCGGCGGAAGACGATACTGGAAATGAAATTTATGGCTGGGACTATCGTTGGAGATGCTCCGCTGTTCGAGAAATTTTACGCTGGCGGTTCGGGCAGTGTAAGAGGTTTTGCTTATAGAGGTATAAGCAAACGTTCAGGCCCGGACAACGACCCTGTCGGCAGCGACTGGATAGCAACTGCGTCCGGCGAAGTTATTCTGCCGTTAGGTAGTGATAATCTTGCAGGGTTGTTCTTTGCTGATACCGGTATTATAGATACCGGCGGAGTCAGGGCATCAGTCGGTATAGGAGTGCAAATTATGATACCGCAGTGGTTCGGAGAAGTTCCTATGCGGTTTGAAATAGCGACACCGATTATGAAAAACGGTGAAGACGATACCGAGTTCTTCAGCTTTTCTGTCGGAAGACTGTTTTAATCGCCTTGTAGTCGCGTAAATAGTTTTGAGTTACAAAAAAGAGATTGCCACGGCCTTGCGGCCTCGCAATGACAGCAAATTATACAACAATTTTATTAAGGAAGGAAAAATATGAAAACAAAAAACATCACATTAGCAATAGTTCTTTGTATTTTCGGGTTGTCGATTGTCGGTTTTGAATATACACAGGCCGCTAAAGAAAAACAGTTTGCTCCGCCCAAAATAGGTATTGTGAGTATAAGAGAGGTTTTTGAGAATTGCGCTATGAAAGATGAGGTCGAAAAAGCACTGACCGCCGACGGTGAGAAAAAAATTAATGAGCTTAAGAGTATCGAGCAGGAAATAGCAAATGACAAAGCCGCTCTGGAAAAACGCAAGCCCGGAAGCGATGATTATCTTAACTTGCTGCAAAGCATAATGCTTAAGCAGTCGAGCTTTGAAACAAAACAGGAATTTTTCCAGCAGGCGATAGTGTTTAAGGAAATACAGGGCAAAGAGAAAATTTATGGTAAAATTATCGAGGTGATTTCTAAAATTGCCCAGGATAGGGGGCTTGGTATGGTTGTTAGTCGCGATGACAATTACCTGAATATGCCGGAGGTGGTACCCCCTCCGCAGAATCCTTCCGATTTTATAATGACTACCAAGACGCACAAACTTTTATACTATAACAAGTCTCTCGATATAACAGCAGAAGTGCTTGAAGCTATGGGCAAATAGTGCGATGCGAGAGTTGTTTTCTCACCACAGAGTACACAGAGAAAAAAACTTAAAAGTTTAAAGTAAAAAGGTGAAGCTAAGGAATCCCGATAAATCTACTTCTCAGATATTTTGGGATAACTTCTAAAAACAAGCCCTGCCATAGTAATGGCAGGGCTAACTGAAACCCCCTGATGAATCGGGAGGTTCGATGAAAAGGTAGAACTAAAATAGTATTAAATTGGTGTTATTAGGTATATAGCAAATGGTTAGAGAAAAACAAAACAAAGTTTTTGCCGTTAGTCAGCTTGCCGAGATTTGCAAAGCCGAGCTTGTCGGGGACGGTACGGCTGAGATTGTCGCGATGGCACCGATAAAATCTGCCTGTGCATCTGAAATCGCGTTTGTCTCAGAAGAGAAATACGTTCAGGACATTCCGGCCAGTAAAGCGGGCGCAGTACTCGTGAATAGAAAAGTTGATAATGCGCCTATGCCGTTGCTCGTTGTAAAAAATGTAGATGCGGCGGTTATCGAGACCCTCGCAAAATTTATGCCGGAGCTTACCCCGCCAAAGCCGGGCATCCATCCCAGTGCGGTAGTTGATTCGGAAGCATCGGTTGACCCGACAGCGTCGATAGGGCCGTTGGTTTTTATAGCTGCCGGCGTTGAAATCGGCGCGAAGACAATTATTAGTCCGGGTTGCAAAATTGACCAGAATACAAAAATCGGTTCCAGAAGCAGACTCGAAAGCAACGTTGTCGTTTATCATAACTGCGTTATCGGCAACAACTGTGTCATAGGTGCCAATAGCACTATTGGCTCGATGGGATTTGGCTATTCCTATCTCAACGGCCAGCATAAGTTTATACCACATACCGGCGGAGTGCTGATAGAGGACTTTGTCGATATTGGGGCAGGTTGTTGTATTGACAGAGCCAAGTTCGGCAATACCGTAATCGGGGCGGGGACAAAGACGGACAATCAGGTTCAAATCGCGCATAATGTTACCATTGGAAAATGTTCGTTGATTGTGGCTCAGGTCGCAGTTGCTGGCAGTAGTAAAATCGGTAACGGCGTTATACTTGCCGGTCAGGTCGGCGTGAGAAATCACGTTGAAATTGGTGATGGGGCGAAGATAGGCGCACAAGCAGGTGTAATAAATAACATTCCGGCTGGTAGCGAATGTGTAGGGACGCCGGCAATAGATGCCAAAGAAAAAATCAGGCAGGTACTCGCTACGCAAAAACTGCCGGGTATGATTAAACAATTGAAGCAGCTTACTAAGAAAGTAGAGAAACTTGAAGCCGCAAAAAACAATAGCTGAAGAAACAGGACTCGCCGGCAAGGGGATGTTCGGAGGTGTTGAGGCAAAGGTGTTGTTTCGGCCGGGGCCGGCGGATACGGGGATTGTGTTTGTGCGAACAGACCTCGATGTGCCTGTAAAAATTCCTGCCGTTATTACCAATGTGACGGAACGGGCCAGGCGAACCGCTTTGCAAAAAGGCTCAGCGAGCGTGGAGACAATCGAACATTGTATGGCCGCGATAAATGCACTCGAAATAGATAACCTCATAATAGAAGTGCAAGGCCCGGAGATGCCCGGCTTCGACGGGGGCAGTGGGGAATATTTTAAGGCTCTTAAAAAGGTCGGCTTTACTGAGCAGGCTTCAGCGAAAAAAGAATTTGTCATTTCAGAAGAAATCAGCATCTCTGAAGGCGGCTCGTATATTTACGCGCTTCCATACGATGGCGATGGTTTGCAGATAACTTATGAAATGGATTACACAAAGCATACCGGCGTAGGAAAACAGCTCTTCAGCTGCGAGTTGACAACGGATTATTTTGAGCAGAACCTTGCTCCGGCAAGAACGTTCCTGCTTGAGGCCGAGGCTAAACAGTTTCAGGCAAGCGGCATAGGGACGCACCTTAGTCCAAAGGAAATTCTCGTGATAAGTTCCGATGGGCCGATTAAAAACAGCTTCCGCTTTCCGGATGAATGTGTCAGGCATAAGATTGTTGACCTGATAGGCGATTTGGGATTGGCGGGAAGGCGTATAAAGGGCAGGATTGTTGCCTATAAGAGTGGGCATCGTCTGAATCAAAAACTTGCGGCGAAAATTTTTGAACAGGCGGGTAATGCCGATAGAGTTGCCAAGGTTGGGACAGATGCGATTCTCGATATCAGAAGGATACAAAAAATACTGCCGCACCGTTATCCGTTTTTGTTAGTGGATAAGGTTATAGAAATTAACGGTGTCAAGTCGATTAAGGGTGTGAAGAACGTAACGTATAACGAGTTGTTTTTTCAGGGACATTTTCCAGGTACGCCTATAATGCCCGGCGTTTTAATTCTCGAAGCAATGGCACAGGTTTCCGGCTTGCTTTTTGCGCAGACGCTCGAAAATACCGGCAGGCTTGCTGTGCTGCTTGGAATGGATTCGGTAAAATTGCGTAAAGCGGTAGTGCCGGGCGACCAGCTTATATTGATTGCTGAAACCATAAGGGCAAAGAATCGAACCGCGATATGCCGTTGCAGGGCGATGGTTGGTTCGGTAAAAGCGGCTGAGGCGGACATCAAATTTATGCTTGTCGATGACGATGTTGTTTAGTAGTAAAATTATTATATTCGAGGTTTCAAAAAGTAATGAGCAAAATTCATCAAACTGCTGTGATTGCAAAGTCCGCTGAAATTGGTGACGATGTTACAATAGGAGCTAACTGTTTTATCGATTCAAGCACTATAATCGGTTCGGGTTGTGTACTTGATGCTAATGTTGTTATCGGCAAAAATATCAAAGTCGGCAGCGATAACATATTTTATGCCAGCTCCGTTATCGGCAGAAATCCGCAGATGCTCGGCGCTAATCTCGATACGCCTTTCGGCAAACTCGAAATCGGCAACGGCAATACCATTCGTGAACACGTTACCATTCATCCAAGTATTTACGCTGACGGCATTACCAAAGTGGGTGATAATAATATGATTATGATTGGCGTTCATATCGGCCACGATTGTGTTATTGAAGATAAGGCTGTTATAAGCAACAGCACGCAAGTTAGCGGCCATTGCAAAATTGAAACCGGTGTCTGGCTCAGTGGCACCGTTCAGATACACCAGTTCGTTACGATAGGTAAGTGGAGTTACGCGGCGGGGTTTTCCGGTTTGAATCGCGACGTGCCGCCTTACGTTATTGTTAGCGGCCATTATCCGCCTGAGGTGCGGTCGATTAATAAAAGAGGACTAATGCGTTCCGGCCTGAGCGAGCGGCAGCAAAAGGAAATCTTCAGAACGTTCAAAAAACTTTTCAGACAGGAGAGTCCGCTTCTTGAAAATGCAAAAGCTGTTCTTGCAGAAGATGGCATAGATGAAAATGCAAGGGCGATGGCCCAGACAATAATAAACAGCAGCAAGCATCGATATGGCAGGTATCTCGAGACCTTCCGTAGTTGATTTTTGTTAAAAGCCATCCCAAAACGTCTGGGAAGTAACGTTAATACACTCAGAGCGTTAAAAATGATAGTTTTGGGATAGGTATAAATTCATTGAATATAAAAAAAATTGGCCGATGGTTCCTTAAGCCATCGACCATCCTCTCTCCCGCTGACAGAAAATTTATTGGCTGTAATAAAAAAGTGTTCCGGGGATCAGGCCTCAATGTTTACCACAACGATTAAAATCTAAATTTTCTGCCTCCTGCGTTCCTAAATTTTATTTACTTATCGGCTGGAATAAGTTTGCTTAAAATCAATGACTGGTTGTTGTCTTTAAATGTTTTCTTTTATTGCTGATGGCACAACAAGCACCTACCGCGAGTATCACAATTGTAGTTGGTTCCGGCACGGGTTCCGGTGGCGGGTCTATCGGCGGCGGTCCCGGCGGTGGAGTTGGGTTGGGCGGTTTTCCGCTGCCTCCCGAAAAAGATGCCGAGCTGATATTATGATGTCGTGGCGTAAGATACGTCGGGCTGTTTCCTGTAGCGGCAGTTGCTGACGCAGACAATTCGTATGAATCTCGTTCAAAAACAGCGATAACGATTTTAGGCCCGTTGATAGAAAGTGTTGTCCGGTTTTTTGTCGGTTCGCTGACATCGCCAAGCCAGTACACAAAGTGATAGCCAGGTTTCGGGACGGTGTTCAGCGTGATGGTTTCGTTCTCACCGAAACTGTGCATTCCGAGTCCGGGCGTTATCGACCCTGCTCCGACAGGACTTTCCTGTACGAGTATTGCGTAGTTGCTTTTCTGCGAATAGGCCGATTCGGCAAGGAGTAGCAGACAGCAAATTGTTAGTGTGGCTGATAAAACTTTCACTATTACACCCCATTTAGTTTCATCCAAGCGTAGTATCTTTGCACTGTGATTGTGGTTTTTTGCCCCATTTTAAATTTGCTAAAAGCCACTGAAAGTTTTGTTACTTTCTCTGCCCCCATTTTGGAGAGAAATACTTCTATGGTGCTATTAGAGCAAATAAAGGCAGAAAAGTCAACGCAATTTGCCTGTTTTAACACAAAAACCGCCTTTGTCCGGTAAAAATGAGGGTTATGAAATTAGAGTGGATAATTTTTTTATTTTTTTAAAAAAAACGGGTAACATTTTTCAGTCAGCAGAGTCCATATGAATAGACGTGTAGCATTTGACATCACAATCTTTTCCTCCTTCGGAGGCTGGTTTAGCATATGAGCCAGCCTCTTTTTTCGTCGATTGTGAGGGAATACAAAAAATATTTCAAAAAAATCTCAGAAGTACGAATTTTTTCGTTGACACTACGAAAGTTTTCGTATAGCATCTTTTTTGTAATGGAAATTTAATATGGAGGTCTGTTGTTATGGCAAGAAATAAAGTTAATGGCCCGACCGAAAAGGAGCTGGCAATTTTGAGTGTTCTTTGGGGCAAAGGCCCAAGCACTGTTCGGCAGGTTAACGATGAGATAAACAAAATTCACAAAACCGGCTATACAACGACATTGAAACTGATGCAGATAATGACTGACAAGGGCCTGCTGGTTCGTGATGAATCTGACGTAAGGCATATTTATCATTCGGCTGTCAGTCAGGATATAACTCAAAAACAGCTTGTCGGCGATTTGCTCGAAAAGGCTTTTGCAGGCTCGGCGGAAAAGCTGGTAATGCAGGCGCTGTCAGCAAAAAAGGTGTCAGCGAAAGAGTTATCGAAAATAAAAGATATGATAAACAAAATATAGGAGAAATAAAATGGACACATTAGAAAATGTTTTTTCGCAGGAAGTTATTCAAAGGCTTGGCTGGACTCTTGTGCATTTTATGTGGCAGGGCATTGCTGTTGCGATTGTTTTGGCTGTTGTGCTAAAAATGATGAAAAAATCCTCGGCAAATTTACGTTACATTATCGCTTGTATCGGTCTGGCCGTGATGGTTGCCTTGCCGATAGCGACCCTGAGCATTGTCGAGGTTGATAACGGGATAGCGGCGCAGAGTCAAATACGTGAAGGCACGAATTTCGACATTGTAATGCCGGGACCAACTAAGATAGTTAAGATGCCGGTAGCTGAAACTGTTATTATCGCTGGGGCATCTATGGAAGTCGAAATACCATTTAGTGAAAAGTTTGTTGGTGTGGTTGAATCTTCGCTATCCACGATAGTCGGCCTCTGGATGATTGGCGTGGTAGTTTTGAGTATCTGGTATCTTGGCGGCTGGTGCCAACTGCAAAAACTCAGACGCAAAAGCCTTCAACTTGTTAGCCAGCGAGTTCAGGATAGTATGAAAAGCATCGCAACTTGTTTAGGTGTTAATCAAGTGATACAAATCGCCCAATCGGCATTGGTGCAGACTCCGACAGTTATTGGCTGGCTGAAGCCTATAATACTATTGCCTGCTTCTGCATTGAGCGGGTTGACTGCCGAACAGGTAGAGGCGATTTTAGCTCACGAACTGGCTCATATAAAACGTTATGACTATCTTGTCAATATGCTGCAAGTGGTTGTGGATATTCTCGGATTTTACCATCCGGCCGTATGGTGGGTATCGCGAAAGATTAGAATCGAACGTGAAAACTGTTGCGACGATATTGCGGTAGCTGTTACTGAAAATAAAATCAGTTATGCAAAGGCTTTGGTTGCGGTGGAGGAGGTTCGTTCGACAATGCCGCAATTGGCTGTTGCGGCAAGCGGGGGGAGTTTGTTAGAACGTATCAGCAGACTTCTCGGCAAAGAACAAACGCACAAAGAAAGTCGCGGCTGGCTCGGTTCGATTATAGCCGTTTTGCTGGTAATGGCAATTTTGATACCGGCTTGTTTAGCAATATCCGGTAGCGATAGCAATGAGCCCAGTATTGCGAAGACACAGCAAAAGGTTGATACTACGGCAAGTGAATCCAAAGACAGCGTAGAATCTGTTTTTGAACAAGTCGATGGACAGGTACTTAGATTTCTTGGTGAGGAATTTGGTAAAACTGCTCTCGAGGCCGGGCAACAGCATCTTTCGGTTAACAGTCACGTTTATTATATTGATTTAGATGGTTACAGTTATTGGGGCGGAATAAACGCTTATTACAACTGGACGGGCCGGACTATCGCCCAGAAAGTCAGTTTTGGGGGAACGAGCTACCCAAATCAGACCCATTATGGTGTCGATGGCCAAAAGCTTAATACAGAAATCGTGCCGCACAAAAGCAGGCCGAATCACTGGCAAATATATTGGATTCCAGACGAACCGCTATTGCCAGAAGAGAGTCTTTATTACGGCTGGAGCCGGAATGACAAACGGAAAACACCACAATTGCCTGGCGGTGTGTATTCATTGGTAATGCAGAACCAATATGGCAGTCCTGTGGTTGAAACATTTTTTCTTGTGTTGCCAAAGAAATTAAAAATATTACAAAGCAATCCTCCTGCGGGAAGTCAGGAGCTACTGAATTTCAATGTTTACTGGTGGACCAAGACAGTTAAGCAAGGCAAAAATCATCTTGAAAGAGTGCAGTTGAATGTGGCTGATGTTAACGAGGTTGAATTTTCGCAGAATCAGCAAATGCGTGTGCTTGGAATGGGAGCAACTGTTGCCGAATCGGATAGTTTTCTTGTGAAGAATATCTATCTTGAGTCGGTGCATCAGGGTAAAAATATTGTTCATATGACAGTTGAGAATAAGACTGGCCAAAAGCGGTTTTTTAGGGTTAACGTTTATTCACGTTCGGTTGATTTCGGCCCGCAAGGCGTTGGGTGGGGGAGGGGTTTTTATGAAGAGTTGGCTCCGAAAGAAACTAAAAAACTTCGCTATGCCTATAAAATCCAAGGGCCTGTAACGGACAATACATATGTAAGACTAAGGTTTTGTGAAGCAACTTCAATCATACATAATGAAAACAAGGATTTAAAACCTTTTGATGAAAAGCGTTTTGAAGGTGTTGGTTTGCCAAAACCAGCAAAGACAGAAACAAAAAAGAGTTGGACTGGCGAAGAAATGGCAGAAGAAATTATGGATATCTTTAAGGGAATTCAGGCCGGTATCAAAAAAGGAGATTATGAAAATGTATGGAACAGCTTTACGAAGGACTATCAACAGTCCGAATACCAAGTCAGAGGTTTCGAGAGATTCAAACTTCACATGGAGCCTAAACATATTCTTGATGCAGCGTTCAGTTGGGACAAAGACACATTTGTTCGGCTCAAAATTAAAAGGCTTGAGGCAAGCACAGATAACCTGAATGATAGAGGGGCAGTTCTGGATACCAAGTACAAAGAGGAGTTGTGGAAAATATACTTTATACATGACCACCAGTCCGACAAATGGAAAATAGATGATATTGTTGGCTATATACCCGAACTCATCAAAATGCAAGAAAAAGATGCCAAGACTGATACGGGAGAAAAATTTAAAGGTCGGCTTGAAAAAGATGTCTCTGTTACTATCGACAAAAGCCCTGATAACAGTAAATTAACAGTTCAGTATGCCGTCATTGCCGTGTGCAAGGCGGCTGGCGTGCCTTACAATTGGGATAAATCCACAGAATTGGCTGAGCCGGAAAGGAGAACATTCATTACCACGGTTGCTATGGATAATGTGTCTGCCAAAGATGTATTAACCGATATTCTCAGGCCAGTTGGATTAACTTATGGCTTGGATGAGAACGGACTTTTCATCTTACGGTCAAATAAAATCGCAGTTGAATTATCGGATGATTTGCAGGCTTTTGATAAATGGTCGATGGATAAGTTTAAAAATTATTTTGATTGCAGCCAATATGAAAATCTTTTAGGTAATAAATTGATTGAAATGGAGGAAAAATGGATAAGGCAATTGTCAACCGGTAAAGCTGATGATTACAACAAAGCGATAAATTGTCTTGGTGCAATCAAAAGTAAAAAGGCTTTGCCGTTTATCTCGACAATCGCGTTTGGCAGAAAACAAAAAGGCAATCGCCCTCGTTGGATGGCAACAAGAGCACTTGGTCTTATTGGTGATGAATCA
The DNA here is from genome assembly GCA_021108375.1 of Anaerohalosphaeraceae bacterium. Classification (GTDB taxonomy): domain Bacteria; phylum Planctomycetota; class Phycisphaerae; order Sedimentisphaerales; family UBA12454; genus JAIORA01. The sequence goes on along the minus strand of JAIORA010000015.1, from coordinate 49,149 downwards.
GTAATACCTGATTTGATACATCTTATGTATCACTACAACCAAAATACGAGGATATATGCAAGAATTTCACTGATAAGACTTACCGGCCAGGATTTGGGTGATAATTGGCGTAAGTGGGGGGCGTGGTACAAGAATAAGGTCGATAACAAGTGTTCTTTCGTAAAGATAAAATGGACAGATAATGAGAAGTGGGCAAATGAAAATTTGCAGAAACGAACTGACAAAGAAACCCTTGAACAGTTAAAAGGTAAAAGCGGTAAATAAGAAGCCCTACGTCTGTGTTTTCGGTTGATTAAAACCCCGGCATTATTACGCCGGGGTCAACTGAGATTGGTCATTTTTGGACGTATCTTTTTATATTTCTTATGGCCTGCCTTAAGCGTTGTTCGTTTTCGACAAGCGCGATTCGCATATAGTCTTCGCCATTTTCGCCAAACGCTCTGCCAGGAGCTATCGCAACGTTAGCGTGCTCCATCAAATCCATTGCGTAATCAATGCTGCCCTTGCCCTGTAATTGTTCCGGTGGGACTTTAGCCCAGACGAACATTGAGCCTCTGGGCTTTTCAACTTCCCAGCCAATTTCAGTCAAACCTTCACAGATGACATCCCGACGGTTTTGGTATTTCAAATTCTGCTTATCAATATCATCATCACATTTCTGCATTGCGACAATGCAGGCAATCTGGATTGCCTGGAAAATTCCATAATCGTAGTATCCTTTAACCGTTGCGAGGGCATTAAGCATTTCCTTATTGCCAACAGCGAAGCCAACACGCCAGCCAGCCATATTGTATGGTTTGCTCATAGTGGAAAACTCCACGCCGACATCTTTGCTCCCTTTGGCAGACATAAAACTCGGTGGCTTGTATCCGTCAAAACAGGTCTCGCCGTAAGCAAAATCGTGAATGACGGCGATATTGAATCTTTTGGCGATATTGATGACGGTTTCGAAATAGCTGACATCGTCAACGGTCATTGCTGTCGGATTGTGCGGGAAATTTAGTATTATCATTTTTGGTCGGGGGTGTGATTCACACGCAAGTGCTATGTTGTCGAGAGATTGTTGGTCGTTGCCGAGCGGGACGGTAACGACACTTCCGCCGGCAAGGGCAACGCCATAAACGTGGATAGGAAATGCAGGGTCTGCGACTATAGCGGTATCTCCGGGATTGAGCATCGCAAGGCACATATGGCTAAAGCCTTCTTTGCTGCCTACGCAAGCCAAAACTTCTGTGTTCGGGTCGAGGTCAACGTTCCATTTGCGTTTGTATTTTAATGCAACTGCCAGGCGGATGTTGTATATTCCTTTGCTTACGCTGTATCTCTGGTTGCGAGCGTCCTGTGCAGCTTCGCAGAGTTTATCAACGATTATTTGCGGCGTTGGCTCAAGCGGATTACCCATACCAAGGTCAACGATGTCAATTTGATTTTGGCGTTTGGCCAACTTCAGTGCGTTAAGTTTGCCAAAAAGATAGGGTGGCAGGCTTTTGACTCTTTGTGCAGGTTCAATTTTAAATTCTTCCATTACAGATACCCTTATGTTTTCATCGCGTCGAATTCTATAAATGCTATTGGTAAAAATACGAATACCGGCAGCCACGCCCATAGTTCCGGAAGCGACCTTTCGATAAAGACTGTTTCGCCAGCAAATATCTTACATACGAAAGTTAAAATATAACACAAACTGGTAAGAGCAAAACTTATTATTATCGCCGACTTCATACCCTTGGGGTCTCTGCATACCAGAAGCGGCAGCGATATCATAAGCATTACCAGATTTATGACAGGGTCGGTTACCCTGAAATTTTTCTGCGCATACAGTCTTGCCAGGTCCTTTGGGCTTTGCCGAGCGAGTTTTACCAGGTCGTACGAACTGAGCAAATCCATATGAGCGCTTTTGCGTCTTACCGGTATGTCCTTTGGCGTTAAGTCGCTGACCCAGGCGTCGACTGCGCGGTAGCTTTGGCCGTTGACTTCTCTTGAAACACTTTGGAATATACCATTTTCAAGAATCCACGACGTGGTGTCAAAGTCGTAATGTGCTGAGTCGGCTTTTATAATGCCGGCAACGTCCCAGACGATTGAATCCGGCCGAAGTTTTCGGGTAATTATCGTAGGGTCTATCATAATCGATTCGCTGACATTGAATTTCGGCGAACAGAACAAATTGCCCTGTCCATCGGAGATGAACCACATATCATAGCTGAGTTCCTGGTCGATTACATCGTGCGAGCGTACGAGCTTGTCTGCCATTGGCGGGATGATTATTTCCTGGTCGATTACGTGCAGTCCTGTAAAAAACACGGAGAGAAAAACTATTGGCGCAATGAGCCGTTTGAGACTCATACCCGATGCCATCACCGCGACAAGCTCGTTGTCCCTTGTCATCTTTCCAAGCGAAAATACTGCCGCTACAACGGTTATCATTCCGGAGAAATTTCTGTAATATAATACACTCTGCCTGCTGTAATAGACGACAACATTTTTCAGTACCGCCATTGTGCCCATATCGATATTTTCGGTAAACTCATCGATGTTAACGAAAAGGTCAATCATAATCCGCAGGCCCATCAATACCAAAAATGCGATGGCATAGCCTGTCAGAAAATTTTTTACAACATATTTATCTAATGTTTTCATTTTGACGTTTCAGGTTTATCGATTAGTTTTTAAACAGTTTTCTATACAGTACAAATGCCAGCACGGTTAACAGCCCCAGACCTGCCCACATAAAGATAACACCTATATTTGCACCGGCGGCGGAAAGCTGGTTTTTTGTCATATTCTTGCCCATCATTATAAAGACAAGCAATGCTGCTGCTGGCATAGCACTAACGCCGAAAGCGGTAAGCAAGTGGCCGCCCCTTATTTTTATACCCAAACCAATACTGGTCATTATCAGGGTGATGCATCCGATTCCGAAGACAAGCCGGGAGTGAATTTCAGCTTTTATCTCAAGCATTGTTACTCTGGTTTTTCTTTCCAGTTCTTTTACCATAGCCCCAAAGCGACTGCTTGGCTGTGGAAGATATGAATGTGTCCTGACGGTTGACATTATATCTTCGCCGAGTTTTGCGGCAACTGTTTCGGGCATTTCCAGGTTCGAAATTGTGTATCTTGGTTTAATATATTCTACGCCTCTGTCGAGCCACGTAGCGTTGGGGAAATCCAGCAGCAAAGTTGTATAAGGCCTTTTTTCCGAGTCCTGGGAAAGGCTGATGAACAATTTCTCTCCGCGGTAGCTTCTTTGCAACTGCTCGGTTTCAATGTCATAATCGTACAATGTTATATTGCCCGATATGACGAGGCTATTGGTTTTTTCGTCCTCGCCGCATTTTTCAGCGGTGATTCGCAATAGGTGTTTGTCGTTGGATAGTTCATAAAACTTATTGTCCTGAGTAGAAGTTAGTGCGGCGGAAATTTCCTTTTCTAACATTTCCAGCGAAAGCCTTTCGTAACAGCCCCAGGCGTGTACCGCAATCGGATAGTAATTTGTCGGATTTTCTTTTATGGCGTTCATCTGTCCGATTTTCTGAAACTTTACATTTTCCTTCATCAAAGATTCAAATTGTCCCAGTACGAGTATTGCTTTGAAGAAAACTCCGCCGTGCTGGTCAAGCTGGAAAGCGTTTTGCGCGAACACTTTTACGTCGTTGCTTTTTTCGCCAGTTTCAAAAGTTATGTTCGCTGATTCGGCGGTTATGAGTTTTTTTGCCTGTCCTTTTTTCGAGTCGATAATCACCACTCCGGCCAGCGAAGAACTCTCTATGTCGGTGGCATCGGCGTAAATTCTGAATTGGCCGTTCGGCAGAGAATAATAGCCCTGTCTTTGGATATTTCGAAAAAGAATTTGCTTTGCGTCCGCTTTTATCGCTGCCTCTGCTCGATGAACGTATGCGGGTACGACGTGAAAACTCAAAACCAGATTTGCCATCGCCACAACGATTGCCATTATCAGTCCGGGGTAAACCAGCATTGCCGGGCTGATTCCGCTGGCTTTGCAGGCATCAAATTCGTTGTCGCTTGCGAATCGGCCGTAAACCAGTGCCGCCGAAAAAAGTGCCGCTACCGGCAGAACAAACGTCAGCGTTATAGGCATAAAATAGCCCAGCAGGCTCAGCACCTGGTCAGGCCCAACGCCGTATTCCTGTATCGGGCGCAGCAGCGAACCGAGACTAAGCACTACCGTCAGCCCGAGGGTCGACAGCAGGAAAATCTTCATCAGTTCCCGAAATATGTATCTATGAAGTATAAAAACCATATTTTACCGTCCAGTTTCAGTTGTCCATTTTCAACAAAAGCCCCGATTTTGCAACAAAAATAGTGTGCCTTAGGCATATAAATAGTGCATTGTACTATTTTACTTAAAAATTTACGACGAGCTAATTTGATTGACCTAAGCGTCTTTGTTGCTTAAACTTATCGGTTATGACAAAACGAGTTATTATCAATGCTGACGACTTTGGGCTTTGCGGCGGTGTCAATGATGCTATTGCGAATGCGCACAGCGATGGCGTTCTGACAAGTGCGACTCTTATGGCGAATATGCCTGCGGCGGGCGAAGCGGCGGCGATGGCAAAGCAAATGCCGGATTTGGGCGTTGGGGTGCATCTCAATATACTTGAGGGCAAGCCGGTTTCGCAGGATGCCAAAGTGGACGTTTTGTTAGGCAAAAATGGCGAATTCAAATTTTCGCCGCTCAAGTTGGCTGTGATGAGCTTTTTCAGTGCTAAAATCCGCGATGCGGTGGAAATCGAGCTTGGTGAGCAGATTCGCTGGGTTATCAATAATGGCATAACGCCGAGTCATTTGGATTCGCACAAACATTTCCATTGCTTTGGGACAATTTATAAAATAGTATGCCGCCTCGCCAAAAAGTTTGGTATTGCCGCGATTCGCTGGCCGTGGGAGCCCGCAACGGTTTGCCAGGGCGATTGGCCGAAAGTTCGCGCAAAAGACCGGCGACGGGCCTTGATTGTTCGGAATTTGGCAAAATGTTGCGAGGGAATTGATAACAGATTCATCAAAAACGATTTGTTCTTTGGCTTGGCCCATACCGGTTGTATCGATGGGAATTTTTGGGCGGAATTGGGACAGACGCAGTTTGCCGGGATTGCCGAGGTGATGACGCATCCGGGTTATAGCGAGCGGATTGATGCGACCAAAACAAGACTGGTAGCCCAAAGACAACTGGAGTTGAAGTGGCTCTGCGAGCAAAGCACGAAAGACATTTTAGGTCGGGCGGAAATTGAACTGACGCATTACGGCAAAATTGACAGGGATTAAAAATGAGTGAAAAAATAAGATATTCGGTTGTTGTGCCTTTGTACAACGAAGAGAGTGTTGTTGATGAACTACATCGGCGACTGACGGATGTGATGGTAAAGGTCGGGGCTTCTTATGAGTTGGTGCTGGTCAACGATGGCAGTGCCGACAGCACGCTTGAGAAACTAAAAGCGATTGCCGCTAAGGACGCAAATGTTTTGGCGGTGGATTTGCGTCGCAATTTTGGACAGACTCCGGCCCTTGCCGCTGGTTTCGATAACGCCTCCGGCGAGGTCATAATAAGTATGGATGGCGATTTGCAGCATCTGCCGGAAGAGATTCCCAGCTTCATCGAAAAAATTAATGAGGGTTACGACGTTGTCAGCGGATGGAGAGAGAAACGCGTTGACAATCTTGTTATGCGAAAAATACCGTCTAAGGCGGCTAACTGGATAGCATCAAAAGTCAGCGGTGTTGATATTCACGATTTTGGCACAACGTTTAAAGCGTATCGGCGGGAAATAATTGAAGAGCTGAACCTTTACGGAGAAATGCATCGTTTTATACCGGCTCTGGTTTCTTCCAGCGGAGCAAAAATTATTGAAGTTCCAATCAAAAATATCCCGCGACCTGCCGGCGTAAGCAATTACGGCATATCCAGAACGTTTAGAGTTGCGTTCGATTTGATTACGCTGCGGTTTTTGCTGGGGTATATTACCCGGCCGTTACACTTTTTTGGCAAGGCTGCCTTTTACAGTATTACGATTGCGGCGATTATTTTTGCGTATGTGCTGTTCGATAAGGTTTATTTTAATGTGCCGATACTCAAAGCTCACGCTCCGATTGGCGCAGCGGGAGTTATTCTGCTTATAATAGGTATGATATTTATTTCGACGGGCTTGCTTGGCGAGATGATAAGCAGGGTATATTTTGAATCAACCGATAGAAAAATATATACTGTGAGAAAAATTTACCGCAAAAACAGTATGGGAGAAAATAAGTGAAAGATATAAAGAAAAATCTTGCCGCTTTGATTACTGTTGTGCTGATAGTTTTGGTTGTCATAGCGACGCTGAGGCATTTTCGTATTGACAATTTTCACACCATAAAAGCCAATACGCTCTATTCGGCTGGCCAGCCGAGAGGGATGGATTATACCAGGCTTCTGTATAAGTATCATATTGCCGCGTTTGTAAATATCCGCAGCTCAGATGAACATCGGGACCATAACTGGCACAACGAAGAGATTATGTGGATGCGTGAAAATGGTGCTAATTATATTGAGCTGCCAATAGGAAGATATGGCTCAACCCCGGGTTTTCCGGATAAAACCACCATCGCAAAATTTATTCAAATAATGTCGGATTCTGACAACCTGCCGGTTCTCGTTCACGGCAGCAGCGGTGAAAAAAGAGTTGCGATGCTCGTCGGTGCCTGGATGCTCAGCAGTGGCAACTATGAAATTGAGAATGTGTTGAAAAAGGCTAAGCAAATAAAGGGGCAGTCTCTCAGCGATGATGAAATAGCATTTCTCAATGCTCTGGCGAAGTAGGCCTTTAGTCGTTTTTAATTTTGTTTGTGTAGAAGTGCGCCAGCAACATCTTCCAGGCCTTTTCTTTCGGCTTTTTCGTGTTCAAAGACAACGTTGAATCGGCCGTCCCTAATTAAGTCATCGTAACTGCCGCCGGTAGCGATTATCCATTCACCATTTTCATATCTTTCGTAGATTTGCTCAATGTCGAAAATTTCGGGGATACTTCTGCCTGCGTACTGGATTGTACGGGCTGACACATCGTTAAAAGCGACCAGTTTGTCAGAGGCCGGAACAGTATGGCCAATCTCTTTTGAAAATTCTCTTGAGTGATTGTTATAACTTAGTGGTGCGATGAAATAAATTTGTACGACCATTATGATTGCGCAGTAGCCAGTGAATAAAGTTGTAATCGCTATGTATTTTTTGCCTGCCGAAAATAGATATGCGACAAGCGTGATAATTGTAATTGCCATAAGTGAGATATGTATCGATGGTGTTACAAAATCGTGCTTTATCATAACAGCCCAATAAACAAGTGCCGCTGAGTTTGCGATTATAGCGATGATATGGGCAATGAAAAATGTTTTAACTTCCCTTGCTTTAAAGGCCTTGAGTTCGAAAATCATATCGTTGAGCATTATGCCGGCGAGGATTGAAAATGCAGGAAATGCCGACAGGATGTAATGCTGGCGTTTGCCGCCGGAAATTGTCATAACCAAAATTTGTACTACCACCCACAGCCAAAGATACCACATAATCGGTCTTTTCCTGTCCCAGATTTTATAGAACGGGCTAATGAGTGCATACGGCACGAGTGCTGAAAATGGAATTGAAAACGAGAAAATTACTCCAGCGTAATACCATATCGGCTTGTGTCCGGCAGCGTATTCGCCGAAAAAGCGGTCAATGAATTCTCTTTTCCAAAACGCTCCGCCTTCGGAGATTCTTGAAAGAACCATAATCGGCCAGGGCAAAAATATGGCCAGAAAAATAATCGTCCCAATTATTGGCATTGTTTTTTTGTAGTGTTTCCATTTCCGCATAAACAGGAAGTAACAAAACAGCGGCGGGAAAATCAGCACAAGCGGAGCCGGTCCTTTAGCCAGCATTGCCAGCGAAAAGCTGAGCCAGAAAACAAGTATGCAGATTACGGAACGTTTTTTGCCTTGTGTGTTTGTCGCTGAATAAAAACTCAGCATCGCTATCGTTATAAATGAACACATTGCCATTTCCGGCCGGGTACACTGGGCGTATTTCATATATCCGAGCGTTGAAGCCCATACCGCGGCAGACAGGCAGGCGATTCTTAAATCGAGCCACTGCCTGACGAAATATAAAATAGCGACAACCGATAGTATTGCCAATAATACGCTCGGAGTTCGTGCGCTGAATTCATTCACCTGTCCGGTAATCGCAGCAGTCACAGCGACCAGCCAGTACATCAGGGGAGTTTTTTGCAGTCGTGGCTCGCCGTTAAAGGTTGGCAGTATCCAGTCATTGCTTTCAAGCATTTCTCTGGCAGAGACCGAGACGAGGCACTCGTGATTGTTTAGCGGTGTTTCGGTTAGAGTCCAAAAACCTAACAGGCTGGCAAGCAGTAACACAGCGGTAATTGCCAGCCTGGGATTTGCGAAATTATTATTGAGTATGTTGTTATTCATTTTTTGCGTCTCTTTTAATTGTCAAAAATGATGCGATTGCAATCGCCGCGGTCTCTATTCTCAAGATGGTTTCTGTCAGTCGAATAGGCGTTGCCTGATTTTCGATTAGCAGGTGTTCTTCTTCGTTGGTGAACCCGCCCTCTGGGCCGATGAATGCAGCGATATTGTTATCGCCGAATTGCAGACTGGCTATTGGTTCTGTTCCAGCGGTTAATGAGCCGAATATGATTTTTGTATTGGGGGCTTGTTCGTGAATTTTCAGAAGAGAATCGGGAAAGTTTTCAGAGTTTTCAATTTGCGGCAGGTGCGGCCTTTGGCACTGTCCGGCAGAGGCGAGCGCAATTTTTCTGTAACGCTCGACAGTGTTTTTGCCTTTGGGTTGTTTAACTGTTCTTGTGAAAATTGTCGGTACTATCGCATCAACCCCCAACTCGGTGCATTTTGCTACGAGCCATTCGAAACGGTCGTTTTTGGCTACGCTGGCAAAGATGGTTATTCGGCTGGTTTGCCGGGGCGGTTGTTTTTGTGTTTGCAGAATTCGCAGAGTTGCGATTTTTTTATCAATCGAAACTATTTTAGCCTGGGCAATAGTTCCTTTGCCATCGAAAAGTTCCACGTTATCACCAGAGCCTACTCGCATAACATTGGTCATATGATGCAGGTCGCTGCCTGTGATTTCGATGGAGCCATCGTTTATAAATTCGCAGTAAAATCTCATAAATCCGCTGCTGTTTGTTCGCTGATTTCCTCTGTCTGGCCATTACGTAAAAAACGGGCAATCTGGCGGTAATCTTCGGAGCCGTGACAGTTCGGTTCGTACTCGAATATGGTTTTGCCGTAGCTTGGACTCTCGGCGAGCTTGATATTCCTTCGTACCGCCGTTGGTATAATTCGGGCATCTTTCCAGGGACAATCGGTGTCGCGAGCGTTATCCAGAAAGTTTTGGATGTCGTTTTTAACCTCCTCCGAAAGTGATGTCCTGCTGTCGAACATACAAAAGAGTATTCCGCTTACCCGCAGCGAAGGGTTTATCCTTTTGCTGACGAGTGAGATAGTTTGCAGAAGCTTGCCAAGCCCCTGAAGCGCTAAAAAGTGCGGCTGAAGAGGTATGATAACTTCATCGACGGCGGCGAGGGCGTTGAGTGTTAAAAGCCCAAGTGATGGGGGGCAGTCGATCATCATATAATCAAATTTATCTTCAGCGGCGACTACCGCTTCACGGAAAATTGTTTCCCTGCCAACGACACTTACCAGTTCGCTTTCTGCGCCGACGAGGTTTATGTTAGCGCCCAGCAACCAGAGGTTCGGCCTTGCCATTGTTACCGCTTGAGTAAAATCGACCGAATCCGTCAATACTTTATAAGTCCCCATCTCGACGTTGTCGGGTTCTACTCCGAGGTGGATTGTCAGATGTGCCTGCGGGTCAAAATCCGCAACGACGACTCTTGCCTGGTCCATCGCCAACGCCGCGGCGATATTTACCACTGAAGTTGTTTTGCCGACCCCGCCTTTCTGGTTGAGCATTGCGATTTTACGCATTTTCGTCCTTGTCATCGTTTTTTACGTTTTTCAGTCCTTTACTTATTGCATCGAGGACACCGTTTACAAAGCCAGCCGAGGATATGCCGCTGAATTTTTTTGCGATTTCTATCGCTTCATTAATAACAACTTTCGGCGGTATTTCCGAACAGAATTTTAGTTGGTAAGCTGCCAGCCTTAATATGCTTTTGTCCACTAGGCTAAGCCGTGAAAGTTCCCAGCGTATCGCTGCCTGCGATATGAGCTGGTCGCAGGATGCTAAATTTCGCCAAGTGCCCTTTGTCCAGTCCGATGCCAGCGAAAGCACCAGTCCATCGTCGCTGTTTTCAGCGAAAAACCTTTCAATAATGCCCAGCACATCACCGCCCTGTACGTCGAGCTGGCAAATTGCCTGCATCGCAAGCTCTCTTGCTATGGTTCGTTTGTCCATATCTTTGGCAGTCTGTGGTGAAGGTAAATTTTAAGTTTAAAACGCTGTGAACAATCGCACTATATTTGGGAGAGCAAATCCACCATTTCCATTGCGCTTGTCGCGGCGCTTGAGCCGGCATTGCCGCTCTTTGTTCCTGCCCGCTCGATGGCCTGCTCGATTGTTTCGCAGGTTAAGACTCCGAATATCGTCGGCACGCCGGTATCGTAATTTATCTGGCTGATGCCGCGAGTAACCTGCTGGCAGACATAATCGTAATGGCTGGTTTGGCCTCTGATGACAGCGCCGAGACAAATTATGGAATTGCAATTGCCGCTTTTTGCCAGTTTTCTGGCGGCAGTGGCTATCTCGACCGAGCCGGGCACCCATACTACGGTTATCTGCTCATCCGAAGCGCCGTGTCTCTGGAGAGTGTCAATCGCTCCGCCAAGCAGTTTGGAGGTTATGAACTCGTTGAACCTGCTGACAACGATGGCGTAATTGGCCTTGCCGGCAGCTAAATTGCCTTTAATTTCTTTTATCATAATTAGTTACTCCTATTCTTTGGATAATGAATTAGGTGATTATTATAGGGCTTAAAAGCGAATTTTTCCAGAAAAACACGCATTTTTAGCCTGCTGGCTTTTAGCTGCGTTCTCAAATGCAAATATAACCAATTGCATTATAAAGGCTTAGACGCAAAATTTCCATAATAATTCTTTGGCGGATGCTTTTTTTTAAAAGGGGCAAAAAAGTCGGCAACTCGCCCTTTTCTTCTGCCGATTGTTTTCATAGCAGGGCAATATAGCGGATGTTATGTTTAAATTACGGATGATATTATGCATTTTGAAAGCGATTTTGAGAATGACTTCGAGGCAGGGTCGTGGGACGCGGCTGAGAAAAAAGCTGCTAAGGCATTTGACCTTTATGAAGAAGGGCAAACTTCTGAGGCTTTGGAGCTGATTGACCAGGCTATCGAGATAGACCCGACCAATAGCCGATGGCGTTTCAACAAAGCACTGACGCTCGATGTTATGAATTGTTTTGAGCAGGCGATTGAAGAATATCAGGCGGCACTGGAAAACAGCAGCGAAGATGTCGAGATTCTCAACTGTCTTGCGATAGATTACACACGCATCGGCTGTTACGATTTGGCGGTAAGCACCTTTGAGCAAATCGAAAATATACGGCCTGATTTCGAGCCAGCATACTGCAACCGGATTATTACCTATACCGAGATGGACAATTACGAAATGGCTGAGCAGATGTTTTATCAGGCTCAACAGCTCAATGAAAATTGTCCACTGTGTTTTTATAATATCGGCAATTCGTTCTTTATTCAGGGCCTTTACGAAAAGGCGATATGGTGCTGGGAAAAAACCGCTTCGCTGGAGCCGAGTCATCCGCAGATACATTATCGAATCGCGCAAGGTTACTGGGCAATTACTGATAACGATAAAGCGTTTTCTCATTTTATCGAAGAGCTTCGTATCAATCCCGGCGATGTAGATGTGATTTTCGATTTCGGGATTTTTCTTTTGCATTGCGGAAACATCGAATCGGCAACAGAGAAATTCAGAAGAATTATCGAGACATATCCGGATTTTGCCCCGGCTCTGCATTATATGGGCGAAATAGAGTTGTCTCGGCAAAACACAGATAAAGCACAGCAGCTATTTGAAAGGGCTTTAGGGCTTGATGACGAACTTCCAGGCCCAAAATTTCGGCTCGCTCAGATAGCTATCGAAGCTGGTGAAAATGAAAAGGCGTTCGATTTACTTACGAAAGAATTGCAGCAGGAACTGCCGGAAGCAGAGATTGCTACCGCTATCGGAATTATGATGTTTGGGCTTGGCGAATTCGAGTATGCAATGCACAGTTTTTTAAAGGCTTCTGAGTTAGGCTCGACCGATGCGATAAATTATATTTTTATGGCAAAGGTTCTCACCCTTCACGGAGAAAAAAATGATGCGCAACAATTTCTCGAATATGCGATGGAACTGTGTCCCGGCGATGCGGAGATTGCTAAGAAAGTCGCGATGATTTATGCGGATATGCAAAAACCGGAAATAGCGATAAATGCTGTGAGTTTTGTGAAAAACGATTTTTCTGTTTTTGCGTTCAGAAAAAAAATTCAAATGAAACTCGCCTTTAAAAAAACGATTGGCGTAATCACTACCATTTCACATTTCGGGCAGTCGAGAAAATAAGAAAGGCCGCCCTGTGGATGAATGAATTTCTCCATTACGAAGGCAGCCTTTTTGCATTTATCACCTTACCGAATGTTAGATACTCTCGACAGAAATGTCAATAACTATTTTCCACCCTTCCTGTGGCTCTTTCCGTAAACATTAAGGGTAGCTCTAATAATTGCTTTTGAGCGACAAGTAGAAAATTTTTGTTATCCGGCAAGGAAAACAAATCAGCTTTATCCGTAGATAAAGCGGCTTTTGTCTGACGCAGTCCGGTAGCAAAAAGGTTCGCTTGTCCGCCAAAATGAATTTTTAGAGGTTCCCTTAAAACAGTGTTGCTATGATTTGAAATACAACAATCCCCTTTTTGAAATAGCGAGGGGTTTATTGCGTCAAAAAAGAAAGTTTCCCAAAAAAACAATCACCTGTTATAATACGGGCGTTTTTATGTTGGAGGCAGTATTTTGGTAGATATGACGCTTTTGGAAACTCACGGCCTGATAAAAAAATACTCAGGCAGAACCGTGGTAAACGAGGTTTCGATAACCGTTGGCCAGAGGAGTATCGTAGGGCTTCTGGGCAGAAACGGTGCGGGCAAGACCACCACCTTTCGGATGGCTGTCGGTATGATAGCGCCTAATAGTGGTTCGGTAGTTTTTGAGGGTACAGACATTACGAAAATGCCTATGTACAAACGGGCCAGGCTTGGGATGGGGTATCTTTCGCAGGAGCCGAGCGTTTTTCAGAGGCTCAGCGTTCGCGACAATCTTCTGGCGATACTTGAGACAATGTCGATAACCGCCGAAGAACGCCGCCATAGAGCAGAGGAACTTATCCAGAGGTTCGCACTTGATGAGGTTGCCGAGAGTCAGGCACGGTTCCTTTCCGGCGGCGAGCGCAGGAAACTGGAAATTGCCCGCGCGATGGTTACTAATCCATCGCTGATACTGCTCGATGAGCCGTTTAGCGGGGTTGACCCTATCGCTGTCGAAGAACTTCAGGGCGAAATTCGCAGATTGGTTTCCTCAGGAGTCAGCATACTTATTACCGACCACAACGTCGAAAGGACGCTGGAGGTTGCGGACAAGGCTTATATTTTGGACCACGGCAGAGTAATTGCTGAGGGAATGCCGGCGGAGATAATCCGGGATGAACGCGTGAAGAAAAGTTATCTGGGACATACTTTCAAAGGCGATGAGTTTGACGATGCTGATAGCAAAGAGGTAATTGGATGATGGACGTAAAAAAGTGCCGAATCACTCATTATCCTTCGCCGGTATTGGGCGAAAAAGCAAAGCCGGTCGAAAAGATTGACGAAAATATCGCTCTGCTGGCAGAGAAGATGATTGAAATAATGGTCGATACCAAAGGTGTCGGCCTTGCTGGCCCGCAGGCTGGTGTGGGGCTGAGGATTTTTGTCGCTTCGCCGGACGGCAGCAGGGAAAGTGCGAAAGTATATATAAATCCGGAGATTTCGCCTTCCGGCTCAACCGAGGTCGGCCAAGAGGGTTGTTTGTCTCTGCCGGGAATTTACGGAAATATCACCAGATGTAAAAAATGCACCATAAAAGCCACGGGGCTTGATGGCAAGGAGTTTGCCGAGGAGGCTGAAGGACTCAAAGCTCGGATTTTTCAGCACGAATACGACCATCTTGAAGGGACGCTGGTAGCTGACAGGCTTTCGACGGTGGCAAGAATCTCTGCCAGGAAAAAGCTGAAAAAACTTCGACAACAGCACGTTGAGCAAAACGATTAAGAATTTCCACTGTACAGATTCTACCCACTTTATTAGAGCTGTTAAAAAGATTGAGAACGATGAAAATTGTTTATTGCGGTTGCGGCCGATTTGGCATTGAATCTGTCGAGCGAATCGCCGAATCCAGCCACGAGCTTGTTCATATTATTACGCATCCAGCTAAACCTGCCGGGCGGGGGAGAAAATCACGTCCGAACGATGTTGCCCAGTGGGCTGCGAAGAACAATGTCGATTTTACCGAGATAGCGGATTCCAACAGCCCTGAGGGTATCGAGCTTTTAAAATCACTTTCGCCGGACCTGGTTGTTGTAATTGCGTTCGGGCAGAAAGTTTCACAGGAATTTATATCCATTTCCACCAATGGCGCAATAAACGTTCACGCCTCGCTCCTGCCGAAATACCGCGGGGCCGCTCCGATTAACTGGGCGATTATCAATGGCGAAAAGAAGACCGGCGTAAGTATCATAACGCTGGCTGAGACAATGGACGCGGGAGAGATACTGGCTTGTGCGGAGTTGGATATTTTGCCTGAAGATACGGCCGGGAGTTTGCACGACCGGCTTGCCGAGCTTTCCGGTGGGCTTCTTTTGGAAACAATCGACAAAATTGCTGCCGGAAGCACCGAGTATGTCAAGCAGGACAGTTCGCTGGTAACGCTTGCCCCAAAACTCAAAAAGGCTGATGGTATAATAGGCTGGCGGGCTTCTGCTGAGCAAATTAACAATAAAATTCGGGGGCTTTGGCCTTGGCCGGCAGCTCAGAGCGATTTTGTTTCTTCAAAAAACGCTGAACCCTGTCGTGTCATAATCGCCTCTGCCGAAGTTGTCCCCGGCACCGTCAGCGATGCCGGCGTTGGGTCGATTGATGAAAATCTTAATGTAATATGTGGTGACGGCGCTTTGAAAATTTTGCAGATTAAGCCTCAGGGCGGGAAAATTATGGATTTTAAATCATTTCTTAACGGCAGAGGTTCAGGTCTCGGCGATTGTTTTAAGGGTATTGAGGAAAAACAGTTATGAGCATTTCGGAGGTAAATTTCAGGCGAATTGCCACCTCTGTTCTGGATAGATTTGACCCCGCGAAAAAAAATATTGCTGAGCTTATCGACCAATACACCGGCAAAAGTGAGCGCAGAAGACAGGTTATAGATGTTGTGCTGGGGGTTGTTAGAAATCGACTGCTGATAGACCGAATCATTGAGACAATTTCCGACAGGAATATCGATAAAATATCAAGGCCTATACTAAACATTATTAGAATCGGCATCTACGAAATCGTTTTTAGTTCGAGCCAGGCAGACTATGCCATCGTAAACGAGGCGGTCAATCTTGCTTCCTGCACAGCTAAAAAGGCTTCTGGTTTCGTGAATGCGCTTTTACGCAATACCGCCAGGGCGATAGAGAACAAGTCCGTCGATTTTGTCGAGTCTGACAAAGCTAAAACAGTGCCGATAAGCACCGCTTCGGGCTGTCAATTCAAGTTGGACATTCTGCCTGAGCCTGAAACAGCTCCGGCGGAGTATCTTAGCTGCGCGTTTTCTCTGCCGTTATGGCTGATAAGGCGGTGGCTGGACGAATTTGGTTTTGAGCGAACCATCGGGATATGTTTCGGGTGCAATCGCAGGCCGAGCATATACGCAAGGGCCAATACGCTCAAAATATCAGCTGAAAAGCTCTGCGATGAATTGCTCACTGAGGGTGTTGATTGCAGCCTGACGAGCGAGCCAAACGTGATAAGACTTGGCAGTCCGGGCAATATCTCCGCTTTGGCAGGTTTTAAGCGGGGCTTGTTTATGATTCAGGATATTACAGCAGGCAAAGCGGTTAAACTTTTGGCTCCGGCCCCCGGTGAGAGCGTTTTGGATATTTGTGCCGCACCGGGGACGAAAACGATTCAGATTGCCCAGCTAATTGGCGATAATGGCAGGGTAATCGCTACGGACATCAATTCTCAAAGGCTAAAAAAGGTCAGCCAAAGTGTATCCAGACTATCTATAACATCTGTGCAAACAGTGAATTATGACAAATTACCAGCCATTGCGTCAGAACTTGGCCTTTTCGATTCAATTCTTATAGACGCTCCCTGTTCAAACACAGGTGTTATGGCCAAACGGCCGGAAGTTCGCTATCGGATAAACGAAAAAGACCTCAAAAGTATCTGTAAAATTCAAACAGAGCTGCTCTCGTCGGTAGTTGCGTTGTTAAAACCGCAAGGAAAAATTTGCTACAGCACTTGCAGCATAATTGCCGACGAAAACGGGGACATCATTAAGGCATTTCTTAATCAACATAGTGATTTTCATCTGCTCAGCGAGCGAATTATTCTGCCAAACGCTTCACAGGAAGATTGTGATGGCGGATACGCGGCAGTTGTATGCAGATAAGCCAAAAGTTTTGGTGTTTTGCAGAAATTAGTTCACATGTTTTCCACAAAATGGTTTTGCGCTGTGTAAAACATGTTCATTAAAAAAAAAAAACGCGCGCAAGGTCATACCATTTAAACGCCTCGGTTCTGTGGAAAAGAATATTGATAAAACGATATTGATTTGGCAATCGTTTGGTAATATATTCTTAGTATAACCTTGATTATCAGTATTAATAATGCGATTCAGGAAAGAGGCTTTCTGCATGACGCAGGCAACAATCACGGATGAAATTATCGCTATCAATCAAATGATAGCTGAAAAGATAGGCCAGCAGAAGCATCGCGTCTGGTTTCAGAAATCAACGAGGTTTACGCTCGCTGATGACTATCTGAAAATTGGTGTGCCGAATCCGTTTATTGGAAACTGGATTGAAAATCATTTCCTTAGCGTAATAAGTCAGGCCGCTCTTGATGTTACCGGCGAGAGTAAAAAGGTAACTTTCAATATCGAGCCGGAACTGTCCGGCAATCAGCGGAAAGTACAGCTTGACAGCCAGGCCAGATTTGTCGCCAGAGCTAAAAACACAACGACCCGTAATCGGATAAAGCCAGCGACAAATGAGCGGCTTTTGAAACTCACGATGGACAATTACGTCGTTGGCCCATCGAATCAACTTGCCTATAACGCGGCGACCAGTATGATTAATGAGCCTGTAAGCCCGTTTAATCCGCTTTTTATTCACGGCGGTTATGGGCTGGGCAAGACGCATCTTATGCAGGGAATATGCAACAAGACATTTAGATTGAACCCGACGGCGAAGTGGATTTACGTTTCGGCTGAGGAGTTTACCAATCAGTTTATCCTGGCACTGAAGACCAAAAAACTCGAAGCCTTCAGGCGGCGTTTCAGAAAGGCCGACCTTTTGGCAATAGACGATATCCATTTTCTTGCCAACAAGCCCTCGACCCAGGAAGAGTTTTTGCATACCTTTAATACGATAGATATGGCCGGCAAGAAGATTGTTCTCGCCAGTGATGCTCACCCGAAGATGATTGGCCAACTTTGCGAGCGGTTGGTCAGCAGGTTTGTCTCTGGTATGGTAGTTAAAATTAACTCGCCGGATTTTAAAATGCGATGCCGGATATGTTCCCAGAGAGCCGAGGCGATGAACAGGCATCTGCCGGAGAAAGTGATAGCTTATATCGCAGAAAATGTTCGCAACAGTATCCGCGAAATAGAAGGTGCGTTGCTGAAACTTACCGCTTACTCATCGCTTTGCGGCCAGGATATTACTATCGCGATGGCTAAAGAGGTTCTTGCCGAGCATCTTTCCAGGACTGACCCGATTGTTCACATTTCCGATATTGAGTCAGCGGCAACGACATTTTTTGGCATAACTCCAGCTGATATACATTCGTCCAAAAAGGACAGAACTGTAAGCACTGCAAGGTCTTTCAGTATGTATCTGGCTCGCAAGTGTACCAAGATGTCGTTTCCGGAGATAGGTCGGCTGATGGGAAATAAGAATCACGCGACGGTGATTTTGGCGTGCAGAAAAATCGAAGGCCTGCTTGAAAGAAACGCCGATGTAAATTGGCAGAGTCCTAACGGCAACAAAATAGTTCCCGCCCGCGATATACTCGCCCAACTTCACGATGCGATAGCTTAAATCGCTCTACCCCGGAAATTCCAGTATAATCTTCTTATAGCAATCAACAGCAGTTTTAAGGTCTGCTATCGAGATGTGTTCATCTGGCTTATGGCACATGTCCGGTTTGCCAGGGCCGAAAACCGCAACCGGGCCGAGCCCCGCGACGTGTGGGGCATCAGTTGTAAACGATACAGCGGTACATTTGTCGATTCCGAGAATTTTTTGCAGACGCTTAATAAAATCCGATTGCTGGTCGGTTTGCAGGCCGGGACAATTTCTCAGGATTTTCATTTCTGCTTTAAATTTGCTGTTTGTTTTTTTGATTGTTTCGAAGATATTTTCAAGGTCTCTCAAAATCTCTTCATTGTTATTTTCCGGAAGTGTTCTGATGTCGATTTCTGTTCGACAAAATTCCGGTACGATATTAGTTGCTGTTCCGCCTGATATTTTATTAACGCTTAATGAGCCTTGCCCAAGCAGTTCATCGGTTTTTTTGCTGACGTTATAGCTGGAAACTTTTTCTATAAATTCGACCATAAACTCAATCGCGTTTACGCCAAGTGCGGGCATTGAGCCGTGCGCGGTTTTGCCCATTGTGATAACTTCCAGCCAGAGCAAACTTTTGTGGGCAGTTACCAGGGCAAAATCGGTCGGTTCGGTTACGATGATTTTTGCCGGTGTCGTTATGCTTTTTTCATATTTTTGCATAAAGCGACTTACTCCGCAACTGTCGGTTTCTTCAGCGGCAACGGCAGCAAAGATTATTTCGCCTTTCAGCGTGGTGTTCGAGTTTACAATTTCGGCTATTGCAGTTGCACAAGCGGCGATAGGCCCTTTCATATCGACGGCACCTCTGCCGTATATTTTGCCATCTCTTTCAGTTGCTTCAAACGGCTCCGAAGTCCAAGGTTCTTTGCCGGGCGGTACTACATCGAGATGGCATAAAAATACCAGCGGCCCGGCTTTAGTTTTGGGGCCTGTTCTTAAAATAAGGTTTGCGCGATTGTCCTGCCAGCAGTCGATTTCTGCGCTGAGTCCGCAGTTTTTAAAATAATCGCCCAAGACAACAGCAGCGTCAAATTCGCCATCTTCGGCGGTAGATTTGGCGTTTATCAGTTTTTTTAAAAGTTCTGTCATAATCGTGGGATTATACCCGCCTCTGCTCCGACAGCAACGATTAAACGTCCCATAATGGAGACAATAGGGTTTTGCTTGGGGAAGTTTACCAAAAGGCCATATCGCAACTCCTTTTTAAGCAACAAGTTATGGTCTTGGTGACTAAAATGTTTATTTAAAGCCATATATATGGGTCGTTTAGGCCGACAAAAGACAGTGCGAGAGTTTGACCTTTCATTTGTGGAACGAGTAAATTGTAGGGAACTATTTTTAGATGAGCAGCAGAAAGAACAAATATCATTTTTCTATCAAAGGCACCATTGTTATCGGTAGCTTGTGCTTTGTGTCCATCATTGTATTGATGGAATATTCTAACAGGGAAATCGCAAATCTGAATCACGAAAGACAGCAGATTCATTCGGTATTGCACAGTTGGTATATGGTCGATGCCGAGACTCTGGGTTTGTTGAGCAGATCTGTGAATGGGCAGGATGTATATTGTTGGTATGATAATATACAATCTCTCGACCAGAAAATAACTCTGCTGCTTATGAATACCCAGGCGCGGATGATAGCGAAAAATAATTCCGCTTTAGGAGTTAAGCTCTCTCGTGTCGGGCAGATATGGGCGGGCATCAAAAATGAGTATGAAAAGATGAACACCAGATTGCAGGATTGCATTAAGAGCAATCCTGCCTCTGCCAGCGGTAATGGCTATGGCCTGCTGTATTCCTTCGGGCTTTATCGCCGAAGTGATTTGGCCAAGAATGAGTACGCTGCCATATCGGAAATAATCAATCAAAACAGATGCATCCTTGATAGGTCCAAAGATTTGCGAGAATCTGTAATAACTGAGTTAGATACAGCTATTATGGATAGCATTTCGCAGGAAGCAGCAAAGCTCCAGGCTGGGGTAACGACATTTTCCTTAATAGTGATATCGACGATGACATTGTTTATGGCACAGGAACTTTACAGGAGCAAAAAGATAAAGAAGATTCTCGAAAAACTCGTAAATAAAAAAACATCCGAGGCTGAAAAATCTCATCAGGATGTCGAGAAAATAAAAAAACAACTCCAGGCTTCATTCCTGCACGTCAATAAGCTTGTTCAGGAAAATAACGAAATAAATAAATCCAAAGGCGAGTTTCTTGCCAAGATAAGCCACGAAATACGCACTCCGATGAATGCCATAATCGGTTTCAGCGAGGTGCTTTCCGAAGAAAATATCGATGAAGAATACAAGGACCAGATAGAAATCATCCGCGAAAGCGGTCGCAGTCTCTTGCGTACAATCAATGATATTCTCGATTTTTCAAAGATGGAGTCCGGCAAACTCAATGTCGAATTTACCAATTGCAGCCCGGAGACAGTAATCAGCGGCGTTGCGAATCTGTTCAGGCAGGCCGCGGCGAGAAAAAATATCAGTTTAAATTCAGAAATCAGCCCGGATGTGCCGGACGCAATTTTTACTGACCCCTTAAGGCTGAAACAGTGCCTTGTCAATATCGTTGGCAATGCCATAAAATTCACTGATTCCGGCAGTATAGAGATAAATGTTTCAGCCTGGCAGGAGGACGATTTATTTATCAGATTTGACGTTAAGGATACGGGAATAGGCGTGCCTGCTTGTATGCGGAAGACTATTTTCGAGCCGTTTTCTCAGGCTGATAGTGTATCAAAAAAATATGGCGGCACAGGTCTTGGCTTAACGATTACAAAACGGATGGCCGATTTGCTCGGCGGAAAAATAGACGTTGTCAGTTCAGGTAAAAACGGAACAACTTTTTCACTGATGATACCTGCCGGTACTGAAGCCCGGATAGATAGCGACAGGGGTGTGAAAATAGAAATAAAAAAACAGTCTCCTCCCAGCCTCATCGATAGCAAAGCAACCCCTGCAGCAACCCCTGCTAAAAATTCAAATGCTAAGAATAAAAAACTTTGCGGCAAGGTACTCATTGCAGAAGACAGCCATACAAATCAGAGTCTTATAGAACTTATTCTCAGAAAGATAGGGCTTGAACCTGTTATTGTAGATGATGGACGCAAGGCTGTGGAAAGGGCTCACAGCGAGGAGTTTGATGTTGTTTTAATGGATATTCAGATGCCGGTTATGAATGGCTACGAAGCCACAAAATTGCTGCGGGAAAAGGGTTTTGAAACTCCGATTATTGCCCTTACCGCAAATGCGATGAGGGGCGACGACCAGAAATGCTACGACGCTGGATGCAATGATTATCTACCGAAGCCTATAAATACGAATGAGCTTTTTACGATACTTAGTAAATATCTGCCGAGCCGGGACGATGCCCTGCCGGTGTCAGGGAAAAAAATAAAAGGAGACAAAAAAATGTCAAACGAAAATGTAAACAGCGTCAACAATCAAATCCTACTTATTGACTGGGACCTCTTGATGGACAGGATGGGTGATGAAGAGCTTGTCGATGAGATTCTGCCTATCTTTTTGAGCGACAGCATCGAGAGAATGGCAAAGCTGACCACTGCCTGCGAAGTGGATGATTGCCAGGAAGTGAAGTTTTATGCCCACGCTATCAAGGGTTCTTCCGGAACAGTTGGAGCTGCTGTTTTGTCATCTTTGGCGGCTGAGCTTGAATGTGCGGGTCGGGACGAGGATTTGGAAAAAATCCATAGTATTTTCCCGAAATTTAAGGAGGTTTTCGAGGCACTTGTCGAATTTCTCGCAAAAGACGACTGGAAAACAATCGCAAAACAGCAGGCCGCCGACAGGCAAAATATAAAACAGGCATAAAAGCCTGAAAATTTCGATTCAGATTTATAATGCCGGTTCTTCGTAAATGAGGAATCGGCATTTGACTTTTACTGCTTTTAAGGCTATTATACTCTCCGCAATTTTGGTTGATATGAGCAAAATTGTGGATTTTTCAAAGAGGCTGGCCGAGTGGCGGAATGGCAGACGCTGGGGATTTAAAATCCCCTGCTCGTAATGGGCGTGTGGGTTCGACTCCCACCTTGGCTAATCATTGTGGAAATCATCCCCGAATGTTATTACGAGGTTTTTCTTGAGTGATGCGAAGGTAAAAGCTGTTCTTTTTGACCTTGGCGAGACACTGCTGACTTTCGGCAAAGTTGATGCGGTTGGTCTCTTCAGGCAGGGTGGCCAGCGCGCGTATGACTTTCTGAGGGAGATGAATCAGCCGGTCGGCCGAGTGGGATGCTTTCTCAGAAAACATCTGATGATGATTCGTCTTTATCATATCTGGTCAACTATTGCCGGAAGAGATTTCGATTCTTCCGAGCTGCTCCGCAAACAAACACAGAAAAAAGGTGTCAAGCTCAGCGCCGAGCAGTGGAAAGAGTTTGCCTGGTGCTGGTATGCCCCCCTGAGCAAATTCGGCAAGGCCGAAGAGGGCGTTAAAGAGACTCTCGGCAAGTTGAAAGCTGCCGGGCTGAAACTTGGGATTCTGTCCAATACTTTTATCAATGCTGCCAGCCTTGAAAGGCATCTTGAGCAATTTGGGCTGCTGGATTTTTTCGATATCAAACTGTATTCATATCAATTTAATTATCGCAAGCCCGACAGGAGAATTTTTATCGACGCTGCCAGCAAGATAAACATCGCTCCTGAAAACACACTTTTTGTCGGCGACAGGCTTGATACGGACGTGGCCGGCTCAATGCGTGCTAATATGCTTTCTGTGCTGAAAAAGGCATATACAAACAGGAATAAAAAAGTCCCTGGAAATGTGATAAAGATTGAAAAGCTTGCCGAGCTGCCCGGCGTTGTCGAAAAAATAAATAATGGCTGCAAGGTATAAAGTAACGGAGATTAGAATGTCTGGCAAACAAACAGCCTACCAGAAATGTATAAATCCAAAATGCGGTGCCGAGTTTGCCACCACTGAGTCAATGTTTAAATGCCCGACTTGCGGCGATTTACTGGACATCAAATATAATTGGGAAAACATTAACGTTCCAAAAAAACTTTCGGATTTCAGAAAACGGTGGTCAACGAGAAATAACCGGCTGGATTTTTCTGGTGTTTGGCGATTTAGAGAGCTGTTGAATTTTTGCCCTGACGAAAACAAAATTTCTATCGGCGAAGGCCAAACGCTTCTGGAACGCAACGACAATTTGGCATCATTTTTAGGTGTTGATGCCGGTAATTTGTTTTTGCAATACGAAGGACTCAATCCTTCCGGCTCGTTCAAAGATAACGGAATGACCGCTGCTTTTAGCCACGCTGATATGGTCGGCGCGAAATCCTGTGCGTGCGCATCTACCGGCAATACCAGTGCCGCTGTCGCGGTGTACGCCAATCATTGCGGGCTGAAGTGTACGGTTTTTATCGGTTCCGGCAGAATAGCTTTCGGCAAGCTCAGCCAGGCGATGGACTACGGAGCGAAGACCATACAGATACTCGGCGATTTCGACGATTGTATGAAACAGGTGCAGGATGTCTGTACGAATATGGGACTGTACCTGCTCAATTCGCTCAACCCGTTCAGGCTTGAAGGGCAAAAAACAATTATGTACCGTATTATTGAAGGACTTGGCTGGGAAGTGCCAGATTGGATTATTGTCCCCGGCGGCAACCTCGGCAACTCCAGCGCATTCGGCAAGGCTTTTGCCGAACTTAAGCAGTTGGGCTTAATTGAGAAGATACCAAGACTGGCGATTATAAACGCCTCCGGTGCTGACACGCTGACCGATTTGGTGAATAATAAATCGCTTAGATGGAACGATGGGCATATAGATACAGCCATTATTGATGACTATTATGCCGAGCTGACAGCAAAGAATTATTCGCCTCACACCTGCGCATCAGCAATAGAAATATCCCGGCCGGTAAATCTCAAAAAATGTCTCCGTGCGATAGATGTTTGCGACGGCATAGTAACTTCCGTTACGGATTCTGAAATAACTGATGCCAAGGCACTGATTGGCAGATACGGCCTGGGCTGTGAGCCGGCCTCGGCGGCAACGATTGCGGGTTTGAAAAATCTTCTTGCTTCCAGCGAAATTAAGCCCGGCGAAAAAATTGCCTGCGTTCTTACCGGCCACTGTCTCAAAGACCCTGACGTTACGGTTAACTACCACAAAGACCTGCAGGGCAGTTACAGCAATGCCCCGGTTGAATGCGAAAACGACCTTGATAAAATAATAAAGCTGATGAGTCAATGTTAACGAATATTCTTTCAAGCAAAAAAACGCCAAGGCTAATGGTTATCGCAACGGCGGCAATTGCCATAGTAGCCGCGTTTTTTCTTCTTGCTCTTGCCCCTGTTGGCAATCACGAGGCTTATGTTGGCGTTAGCGCAGATAATATGCTCAAAAACAGCGAATGGGTTGTGCCGATTTTTAACAGCCAGTTGAGACTTCAAAAAACTCCTCTTAATTACTGGTTCGTTGCCGCAGCAGGGAAGGTCTTAGGCGGCGTAAACGAATTTTGCCTTCGCCTGCCCAATGCGTTTCTTGCGGTGGTATCGGCAATAGCCATCATATTTTTTGTAAAGCAATGGGCCGGACTTTCGGCAGCAGTAATTTCAGCGATTATCTGGTCAACATCGCTCGGCTATATAAGATATAGCCATACCGGCAGGCCGGAAATGTCGTTGGCCGTACTGGTAACGATAGCTATGCTGAGTTTTTTTGCGGGAATCAAAACTCAGTCTCGCAAAGAACAGATTTGTTATATGCTGGTTTTTTGGCTCAGTTTTGCTTTGGCAATGCTGGCTAAGGGGCCTGCGCCTCTGCCTTTGCTCGTGCCGCCGCTGTTTTTTTACATTGCCATTTTCCGCAAGTGGAAAAAGATTCCATCTATGCTGCCGATAGTGGGCGTTATAATTTTTCTTGCTGTCGTTCTGCCTTGGCCTATTGCGGTACTGTTGAAATCGCCGCAGGCTTTGGAAATCTGGAAGGCCGAGTTTCTCGGCAGGGCCGCTGGCGATTATGCTTCCGGCGGCAAGCCATTCTATTATTATTTCAGGGCGATGTTTGCCTTGTTTGTTCCGTGGTCGGGTTTTATACCCGCCGCGATTGCGGCACCTTTTTACAGAGTCTGGGAAAGAAAACAAAAGCCGATGTACTATCTGTGGCTCTGGTTTGTTGTCAGTGTAGTTGCAATGACTCTTTGCGGCGGCAAAAGACAGCATTATATTTTGGCGGCAATGCCGGCGATGGCGATATTAACAGGCGTAATTCTCGATGATATGCTGTTTATCAGAAAGGCATATACTAAAATCTTTGTCAGAAATTTTCTTTGCATTTATGCCGTAGCGTTGGTTGCAACCGCTATTGCCGGGACAGTATGGCTGGGTAAGCAGGGTAAAACAATATCGCACGATGCAGCGGTAAAAAGTTTTGCTTTGGAGACATCGGAAATCATCAATAAAAAAGATGAAAAATCTATTCTAACTGCTTATTGCAAAGCCAACCCTTCTTTCATATACTATTTCAAAAGGCCGGTACCAGTTGAAGCGGATTTGGCGAAAATTCGTGAGATATATAATAATGGCGGATACATTTCTGCCACCGGCGATTATATGGATAAGCTCGAAAACCAAGAGGGTTTTACCGTTATTTACAGAGGTCTCGATAGCGGCAGAGCGATATTTAAAAAATAAACGGAACCTCTAAAAATTCATTTTGGCGAACAAGCGAACCTTTTTGCCGCCGGACTGCGTCAGACAAAAGCCGCTTGAACTACGGCTCAAGCTGATTTGTCTTTCTTGCCGGACAACAAAAATTTTCTACTTGTCGCTCAAAAGCAATTATTAGAGCTACCCTAAAATTAATTCTTATGGAGATGGCTATGGTTTTTAATAAATCTAAATCAATTTTTGTTTCAGTGGTTTTGCTGGCGATGTTCGTTTTTTGCACGGTTACTTTGCCGGGCTGTAAAAAGACTCCAACTGAAAACAAGCCGGTCATACCGAGCAATCCTGATGTCAAAAGAGAGGACCCTGAGACGTTGAGTCTTTCGGATGCCCTTACTGAAATAGTTTCCAAGTCTAATGGTTGGGGTCCAATTCTAAAAGACCTTTATGGCAAAGAGATACCGGATTTTAAATTCAGGGACCTCGATGGCAACAGCCATAAATTCAGTAGCTACAAAGGCAAAAAGATAATGGTTGTGTTATGGGCAACCTGGTGCCTGCCCTGCAAGCAGGAAGTGCCGCACCTGATTGCATTGCGGAACATAATGAGCGAGAAGAATTTGGCAATTATTGCTATATCCGCAGGCGAGAGTGATGCTGCGGTGCAGCAGATGGCCGGCAAGATGAATATGAATTACACGGTTGCTTTAATGAGTGCTTATCCTCAGTTTCTTAACCAGCTAAGAGGCTACCCGACAGCGTTCTTTGTTAATCCAGATGGTACAGTAAAAATCATCACTGAAGGCAGATTATATCTGGGCGATATGAAATCTATTTTGCTTGCCGAGTAAGGATTCTTATGGCCGTTACTGACCAAAAAAAAATCAAACTCACTAAAATCCAAAAACTTATCGGCAGGCGGATGCTTGAGTCCAAACAAACCAAGCCCTGTTTTTATCTTCGCGCAAAAGCTGATATTACCTGGATAACAAAAAACCGCAGGCCCCTGAGCAAAGAACTCGGCACGCGAGTTTCGACAAATGATTTTTATATCAAATCTATGGCGATGGCGGTAGAGCAGTTTCCGTTGATGGCAGGGGACTTTAAAGGCGACTATATTCAAATTGCCGATGAAATAAATATCGGTCTTGCGGTTGCTTCGCCTGCTGGCCTTGTCGTGCCGGTAATAAAATGCGCCAACGAAAAGCCAATAACTGAAATTGCGGCCCAAAGCACCGCATTGGCTGACAAGGCAAAGCTCGGCAAGCTAACCCTTGATGACCTCAATGGTGCCTGTATAACGCTGACGGCACTTGGAATGTTTGGAACAGAATCTTTCCTCGCCATACCATCGCCAGGACAGGCTTCAATTTTGTCGGTTGGGAAAATACTGAATGTCCCCGTCCCGGCAGATGATGGATTCGCGATGATAAAACAGGTTGAGTTTTGTCTTGCCGCTGACCACAGAATTGTCAATGGCGATTACGCCGCGAAGTTTCTCTCTGCTGTTGTGAAAATGCTCGAAGACCCGCAGTCGATTTTGTAGCGGCTTTTTCAGTAGCGTTTTCTGAAACGTGCTGTCGGTATATTCATTATCTTGCGGTACTTGGCGACTGTCCTTCTTGCGATATTGTTTATGCCGGTATCTTCAAGTAATTTGCGGATTGCATCATCGCTAAGCGGCTTTAATTTATTTTCGCTATCGATAATCTGCTGCATTTTTGCTCGAATAGCCTCAAAGCTTTCGCTCTGGCCATCGTTGGTGTCCATACCTCCACTAAAAAGGTCTCGCAATGGCGAAATCCCTTGCGGCGATTGTATATATTTGCCCGCTACCGCCCGCGAAACTGTCGCAACGTGTACGCCAACCTCATCGGCTATTACGGACATCGGCAGAGGCTTTAGAGCTTTTTGGCCTTTATCAAAAAATTCCGCCTGCCTGTTTACTACCGCCCGGCTTACTCGCAGCAGCGTGTTCTTTCTTTGTTCTATCGCGTCCATCAGCCATTGAGCAGAACGAATGTTATCCTTGAGGAAATGTCTGGTTTTGGTATCGATTTTTTTGTCTTTGGAAATGTCAGCGTAAAACTGATTAACCCTCAGGTTCGGCAGGGAAGTCTCAGCAAGATAAACGCTATAGCCGGATTCGTCATCTTTCGGCTCAACGATAACGTCAGGCCGAATCGGATGGTTCTGAATTTTGCTTATCTGCAGGCCCGGCGAGGTGTCAAGGACTCGCATTTTCTGTATAGCCTGGCTGATTCTTTTGAGAGAGGTGTTCATCTTTTTGGCAATTTCCGGAAGTTTGTTTTCCAGCAATTTTTCCATATGCTTATCGACAAGTTCAATTTCAAAACTCATATCTTCCGGCATTTGTGCCATTTGAATTGCAAGGCACTGCCGCACATCTTTGGCCCCGACTCCGGCAGGTTCGAGCTCCTGAACCAGTTTGAGAGCTTTTTCAATATCGGCAAGCTCAAAATCGTCTCTGTCTTTGCTGTAAAGCTGCTGCGGCTGAACTTTCAGATAGCCCTTTTCGTCTATGTAGTCGATGATGCTCTGGCCTGCGGTTTTTACTTTTTCATCTGCCTCGACAAGCCGCCACTGCTGACTGAGATATTCGTGAAGGCTTAGCCCTGCATCTGCGGTGTTATTCATCGCTTCAAGTTTTTTGTCCGGCTCGCTGCTGTCGTATCGCCGCGAGTTGGCAATATCATTTCGATAGACATAATCGTCGTATGTGTCGCCGGGCGGACTTATGTCTTCAAAATCTTCAGTTGTTTCAGTAGTCTCGGCAGGAGTGTCCAGTTCGGATACTTCACCTTTTTCATCGCTGTTAGTTTCCGCCTCGGTCTGGTCGTTTTCGACTTCAAGAACGGGATTGCTGTTAAGCTCGGCCTCTATTTTTTCCAGAAGCGCCATTGCCGGCAACTGCAAAATTTCCATCGACTGAATCATACGCGGAGCGAGCTTCATTCGCTGTTCCATCCGCATTTGTCCTGTCATACTGAGCTTCATCCGCAACAACCTTTACCGTTATGATTTAGAGAATTGCAGTTTATGAGCAATTCCTGTTCCAGTTTTGTGCTATTTTAGCAAAAGTCGGCTTGGAAATCAAGAAAACCGGTTAAAAAAGCAAAAAAAAGGTTTTTTGTGGAGGATATTTGCCAGCAAGTCTCGCCCCGTGGACTCTACGCAACGCAATAGTTATTCTATCTCGCTTCGTCCCAGGATAGCATCGGTGAGTATTGTGCCGCTGGCATATTCTATCTGGCTGCCCCCCGGCAGACCCCTTGCGAGCCTGGTAATTTTGACGGACGATGATTTGATTAGTGAACTGATATAAAGTGCCGTTCCATCGCCTTCGACGGTCGGGTTTGTGGCCATAATCACTTCTTTTATTTCGCCGGTCTCGATTCGCTCGAGGAGTTTATCAATGGTCAAATCTTCCGGCTCGATTCCCTCCAGCGGTGCGATATGGCCGCCGAGAATATGATAAACCCATTTGCATAGCCCTGTCTTTTCCAGCGAAATTACGTCTCTGGGTTTTTCGACAACGCATATAATCGATTTATCTCGCTTGGTGTCCTGGCATATCTGGCAAGTATTTGATTCTGAAAGATTGAAGCAGGTTCTGCAATACGTTATGTTCTGTTTGACGCTTGCTATCGCCTCCGACAGAGCCATCGCTTCGGCTCCAGATGTTTTTAGAATATGAAACGCCAGACGCTCTGCCGTCTTAGGGCCCATGCCTGGCAACCTGCCGAACTCTTCAATCAACTTGTTAAGGCTTTGTGTATATGCCAAATTTGTCATTTTGCAATTCCGATTGGTTAATGCGATAGCTTTTTTAGCAATCTTTGGTTCGTTTTTAAGTTATGCGTTCGCGATGTGCATTATTGTCCTTCGCTCACATCAATAATACTGGCATCAAGTTCCATCAGCAGACTCTTTACCGCCGGGTTATTGGTTGCCTCATCGATTGTTTTCTGGCCGACCTTAGCTCCTCTCGGCCGCATCGCCGCTGGCTTTTCGCCGGTCTCGGTTTCAAACACAACATCTATTTTTTTGCCGAAAGCACCGCTCAGTAGCTGGCAGATAGCCTCGGCCCGGCCATTATTTTCGCATAGTTTTTTCGTGAAATCATCCGCTGCCTTAAAGCTCAGCACAATCCTGCTGCTGGTAAAATCTACCGGTGTCGCTTTTTTGAGCATATCCACTATGCGAGAGTTTTGGTCATTCCTGCAGGAAGTTAGTATTCCGTCCCATTTTTGCTGCAATTGCTCTATTGTCGTATCTGCCGATACCACGGCGACTTGCGGCTCAGCCGGAACAGGTTTTTCAGCCGTTGCTGGAGGTGCTTTATGGGTTGCTGCCAGCGGAGTTATGTTTTTTTTTAATGTTTGGGTCTGGCCCCCTCCGCCTCTGCCAAGCTGCTTCAGCAATTCATCAAGCCCCATAAATTGTTCACTCAGTGCCAGTCTCAACACCGATGCTTCCAGGAGGGTTCGCGGATTGTCGCTGTTCTTTATTGGCCAGCGGAGTTTTTCCAACAGCGAAACGCTGTAAATCAGTCCCGGCGTATCAAAGTATTCGCACAAGCTGCCGAGCCGATTCCTTTCGGCATCGGTAAGAATCACCAGCGAGCTTTTTGCTCCGGCAGCTTTAAGAACCATAGTGTCCCTGATAGCTTCGGTTAGCGAATCAATTATCTGTACGCAGCCAAGTCCTGAATCGATGAGATTGCTTACCGTTTCAAGCGTTCGGCCAGCATCTGCCTGGGCGATGGTTTCGAGCAGTTCATAAATTTTTTCCCTGCTAGGCTGGCCGAGAAAGGTTTCGAGCATATCGACTTTCAGCGTTTCCGCCCCGACGCTTATTAGCTGGTCCAGCAGGCTCAGCCCATCCCGCATAGAGCCGTTGGCCAGCCTTGCCAGAGCTATGAGAAGGTCGTCCTCGAATTTCATTTTTTCTTCTTTGAGTATTTTTTTGAGCTGACCGATAATGTCGCCACTGCTGATATTCGAAAAATCGAATCGCTGACATCGGGACTGGATGGTTGCCAGAACCTTGTTAGGCTCGGTCGTGGCGAATATGAATTTAACGTGACTGGGCGGCTCTTCAAGAATTTTCAATAGTGCGTTAAACGATTCGTTTGTGAGCATATGCACTTCGTCGATGATATAGATTTTGAATCTCGCTCTTGCTGGCCGATAGATGGCGTTCTGTCGCAGTTCCCGAATATTGTCGATGCCCCTGTTGGATGCTCCGTCAATTTCGATAACATCAATGTCGTCGCCGGAGTTTATCGCTTTGCAACTGTCGCATTCAAGGCAAGGCTCGGTGGTCGGCTCGTCAGCGGATAGACAGTTGAGCGATTTCGCTAAAATCCGGGCCATCGTGGTTTTGCCCACGCCTCGCGTACCCGAAAACAGATATGCGTGCGCGACGTGGTTTGTCTTTATCGCGTTTTTCAGGGTCTGGGCAACGCTGGCCTGCCCCACAACATCGTCAAACCTCTGCGAGCGGTACCTTCTTGCCAGAACTGTATAGGCCATTATATCTCCATATTACGTTAAATTTGCTTTCTTAGATATTACTCTATGACAGGTTAATTTAAAATGTTTTTCTGGCAAACAATCCTCAATTTGTTATACTGTTTTATGGTCGGGCCCAGTCAAGTTGGCTCCGCGAACCTGGTCAGGCGGGGAACCGAGCAGCCATAAGCGACTTGTCGACTGTGCTTGGTAAACCCGACCATTTTTAGAGGTTCCTTTAGTATTTAGGAGAAAAGGCTATGAAGGTAAGAATTGAAGATAGCTGCACTGCCTGCGGTCTTTGCATTGAGACCTGTCCGCAATTATTCCAGATGGGCCAGACTATCGCCGAGGTAATAGGCGAAATTGTCCCTCCCCAATTTGAGGATTCCGCCCAGCAGGCCGCCGACGAATGTCCGGTAGAGTCCATCATAATTGAGTAGAGCCGAGGTTAGCTGCCGGAGAGTTCTTTGCTTCGTTTTGCGGCGGCTTTCACAGCGTCTGAAACTATTCTCGCAAATCCGTTTTGTTCAAAAGTTTCGATTGCCGCCGCGGTCGTCCCACCCGGAGAAGTTACATTCTGCCGAAGTTGTTGTAGGTTTTGTCCTGCTTTGCCAGCCGCCTCTGCTAGCAGGGCTGCTCCCTTTGCGGTCTGCAGAACGAGCTGTTTTGCGGTTTTTTCGTTAAGGCCGAGTTCCATCGCGGCCTTTATCATTTCTTCTGCCAGCAAAAAGAAGTATGCCGGCCCGGAACCGCTGACAGCGGTTACCGCGTCTATGAGGCCTTCGCTTTTGACAACAACAACTTCGCCCAGAGCCGAGAATATATTCGATACATCGTTAATTTTCGCCTCTGCCTTTTTATTTGCGTAAATTCCCGCTGCCCCTTCGCCTATAAAGGCAGGGGTGTTCGGCATAACCCGCACGATTGCTAAATCGCCGAGCGTTTCAGCAATTTTTTTAATAGTTACCCCGGCAGCGATTGAAATTACGAGACTGTTTTGCCGGACAGAAGGTTTTATTTCATCAAGAACCTTGCTCATATTCTGTGGCTTAACGCTCAAAACGATTATATCGCTCGCCTCTGAGAGTTTGCAGTTGTCCGCTGACATGCTCAATCCGTAGTTTTTGCTTAGCAGGTTGAGCCTTTCTGAATTTATATCGCTTATGAAAATATCGCTGGGAGCAAAAACTTTTGCGTTTATCACACTTTTTATGATTGCTTCCGTCATATTACCTGCGCCGATGAACCCTATTTTATCAGCCATAAAACCTCTCCATTACAAAAATCACTTTAACCGATTCTACACTCAAAGGTTGTATTTTACAAACCCATAAATTGATGGCCTCATTAGCCTATGAGAAGCTGGAATTCTTTCGGGCTTAGCGTCTGCCTGAGTTTCTGGATTGCTATCAGTTCAATTTGCCTTATTCTTTCCTTGCTGAGTCCAAGTTCATCGCCGATTTGCTTTAGAGTTTTCGACTTTTTCTTTACCAGCGTCCCGACCAGTCCAAAATGATAGCGGATAATATACTGCTCCCGCTCGGTGAGATTGTCTGCGATAACTTCTTCAAGACTGTGATGAGCAGATTCTACCGCTTCGATTTTGGCCGAGTTGAATTTATCAGCGACTTGTTCAAATTCGTCTATCTCGCTGCTGGCCGTTCTTTCTAACCGAGCCGCCTCTGCCGGAAGATGTCTTGCGAAATCTTTAGCGATAACCCAGGATGCGTATGTGCTGAACCGAAAGCCTCTGGTGTAGTCAAATTTTTCAACCGCTCTCATAAGAGCCATATTGCCCTCGCTCACGAGGTCTCCAAGGTGTTCTTCCGCCGAGTGCCTTGCCGCTATCCTGACAACGAGCCGGAGGTTGGCTTCTATGATTGCTGCTTTCACATCTTCGGATTCGTCGAGAAGTTGTTGTGCTTTCGTAACAGCCCTTGCCGATGGCTTGGCCAGGTCGAGACTTTCGATTCTCTTTTTCGCTATGTATTTCAAAAAGTTGTATCGCCTGAAAAGCTCCATTTCCTGCTGACGGTTCAGTATAGGCGTTTTTTTGATTAAATCGAAATATCTCTGCTGCACTTTGCCCCTTTTGCCGGGCAAATCAAATCTTTTGCCGGTGAGTACGCCCGGAAGAGAGAGGCTTTTGCCGAGAAATTTTTCCTGAGCGGATTCTTGTGTAAATTCTTTGCTTTCGATATATTCGGGTTTATGCTTAAGCAGTTTGCGTATCCTTCGCCTGCTGATAATTCGGTAAATTGAGCTTTTGCTCCTCTGGAATTTTTCCGCCAGTTCCTCAACTTCTGTCCCGGCCTCGAACATATTAAAAATTATAGCTCTTTCCCTTGTTCCTATTACGAGGCACGGTTTTTTGAAGATATTTTTTCTGGGATTTTGTTTTTCGTAATCGATTAGCAGACACCTTACGGTTTCAACCGAGCGGTTTGAT
Source organism: Anaerohalosphaeraceae bacterium (assembly GCA_021108375.1). Taxonomy (GTDB): domain Bacteria; phylum Planctomycetota; class Phycisphaerae; order Sedimentisphaerales; family UBA12454; genus JAIORA01. The sequence goes on along the minus strand of JAIORA010000015.1, from coordinate 15,091 downwards.
TGCGCCGCGGCTTTTTTTATAACGCCTTGCCTGCTCAGTTTTGTATCAGTGGCTATGGCAATAATTTTTTTGATTATTGCCTGCCTGTTCTTCTCGGTAACAATGTTGTATTGCGAAGCTCTTTTGAGGAGTTCGGTATTTTCCCCGGTAAACTCATCGACCTCCTCGGCGGCAAAGCCGGTTCGCATAATACCATCTCCGAAAATATATTTCCCGGCGACCAATCCTTTTTTACGCCATCGCTCAATGGTTCTGCCGGAGACGCTGAATTTTTCGGCCAGTTCATCAATGCTGTAAATTTTTTCTTCCTGCTCGTCGGCCTTAAGTTTCAGCCTTGCGCTGGCCCTCAGGATGAAAGTTGGCAGAGATTCTATCAAATCCTCTCCGCTGATAGTCTCTGTTTGCGGGGTCTGTTTTGGGCGATAGCCGGTAATTTTGGAACAGACAAACTCAAACGGATAATTTCTTTCTGTATCGATTATTTTATAAAGTTTTCGAGCCGAATCGATTTGCCTCAGCAGTTGTTTCCGAGGCGCAAAGCGTGTTTCCATAAAGAGTTGAGATAATATCTGGTTTTCGATGTTTTTCATAGAGCCATTATAGATTCTCCTCTTGGCAAAAGTCAAGCCATAAGGCCATTTTTCCCATCAAACTAAACGTCTTATGCGCAAAGTTTTGTTATCATTTCGACCAGCGCAGCGTGGCAATCTCATCCTTGTCATACCTGCGAAAACGGGTATCCATTTTTTATCTTTTTACTTTTTTAGAATCTGTGTAAATCTGTGTCTAAAAAAGGACACCGAATAAAAATTCGGTGTCCTTATACAATTTGTTTTGGAGGATTGTTTTATGCTATCAATACTTTTGCGACATCGACTGCCGAGGCAGCATCTGCCGCGTAGCCGTCTGCACCGATTTTGTCAGCATAGGCCTGTGTTACGGGCGCTCCGCCAATCATAATCTTGACATCAACGCTGGCATCTTTAAGAGCCTGGATGGATTTTTCCATTGCGGGCATTGTGGTTGTCAGGAGTGCGCTCATACCGATAATTTTTGCTCCCGATTCTTTTGCAATCTTGACAAAATTTTCGGAGGTTACATCAACGCCCATATCCACAACTTCAAACCCTGCGCCTTTCAACATCATAATGACGAGGTTTTTGCCAATGTCGTGCAGGTCGCCCTGGACAGTGCCGATTGCCGCCTTGGCCAGCGGCTCTACGCCGGCTTCAACGAGTTTTGGCTCAAGAACTTCCATTGCGGTTTTCATAGCGCGGGCAGCGATGAGTACTTCCGGGATATAGACTTCGTTGTTTTTGAATCTTGCGCCTATGATGTTCATTCCGCCGATAAGTCCGTCATTGAGAATCGCTTCCGGCGACATTCCCTCATCAAGAGCCTGCTTCGTGATTTCCAGCGCTTTGTTCTGGTCGCCTTTGATTATCGATTCGCCCAATTCTTTTAAATCTGCCATTTTTTTCCTCTGAACTTAGTATTAGTTTAAACGTTTCGCCAATTGCTATTTTCGCAATTATATTATGCCTGTGGTTGCAAATTCTAACATTACCGGCCTGAAAAAATCAAGCTCTAACTGTTATTTGGTTATTTTTCAGCTTAATAGGTATAAAAATCGGCAGATTTGTACAAAATGGCCCTCTGAGGCGGAGTTGTCTGAAAGCACGATAATGCAAAAAAAAAGCGATTGGTTTATAGTGAAAATCCCGCAAATAAGCGAAAATTAAGGGCAGTTCTAATAAGTGCTTTTCGGACTTGAAAATTTAATTCTACATACGACGAGGTTCTTTGATGAGTAATTTTATTGTATTGGTAAAACAGGTTCCCGACGTAACCCAGATTACCGACAATGCTTTCGACCCTGAAACCGGTACGCTGGTTCGAGGCCGACTGGCAAGCGTTATAAACGAACTGGACACCTGCGCCTTGGCGATGGCCTATCGTATGAAGGATATTAGCAATTCTGCCGGCAAAATAATAGCCCTTACAATGGGTCCGCCGATGGCTGCGGAGGTTTTGCGTTACAGCCTTGCCAGATGTGCCGACAAAGTGGTCTTGCTGACAGACCGTGCGCTGGGCGGAGCCGACACATGGGCAACGGCAAACCCTCTTGCTTTTGCCATCCGCAAAATTGTAAAAGAGCTGCTCGGCGGCAGCGATGATTATTATGTGGTTGCCGGAATGCAGTCTGTCGATGGCGATACCGCGCAGGTACCTGCTCAGATTGCTTCGGAGCTGGAAATTCCCTGCATCGCTTATGCCACTGACGTTGAATACAATTCCGGCAGGTTTGAATTTGAACGTATCATCAGTCGTGGCAGTCAGGTCGTCTCTCCCAAAACCACTCCCGCTGTTATAACGGTAGCAAAGTACGAATATCCGCTTTTTGCTTCTTTCGCCGCAACCCGCCGCGCAAACGAAACAGAGCTAATCCAATGGACTGCCGCCGATATCAACGCCGCCGCTGTTGGCATAAGCGGCTCAAAAACCAGAGTTATAAGAGTTTATCCTCCGGGCAAGACGAACCGTAAATGCCAGAAGCTCGATACCCCTGATGCCCTTGCGAAAATTTTGAAAGAGAGTTTCAGCAAATCGGACGACAGCAAAGCTGCCCTTGCCGCCAAGACAGCTGATTATATTTTGCCTGCAAAGAGGGCAAAAAAGTTTGACAAGAGTTTTGAGGGCACACAAAAAGAAAACAACGATTATCAGGCTCTCGCCGGTCTGCTTGATGAGCTTGCCATAAAAGACGTTTCGGAAATTACCGAAGACGTTAAGGAAAAGATTCTCGATTCACCCGCCGCCTCGTTCCATAAGAAGGCTCTCGGCGATATGCTTGCCAGCCTGAGCCTGCGGGAGCCTGCTTATAACGGGCAGGTATGGGTCGTTGCCGAAACCAACGATGGCAAAATTCACCCCGCCACTTTTGAACTGCTCGGCAAGGCTCGCCACCTGGCTGATTCGCTCGATACGCGGGTCGGCGTTGTTATCGCCGGCGAAAATGTGCAGTCGTACTGCAAAGACCTCATCGCCGCGGGTGCCGATTGCGTATATACCGCCGAAGACAAACTGCTAAAAGAATTTGACCCCGCCAGTTATTCCAAAGTATTTGAACAAATCATTGGCAGGCACTGGCCGCAGATAGTTCTCTTCGCCGCAACTCCGCGCGGCAGGGTTCTGGCCCCGATGATATCATACAAACTAAGTTGCGGCCTAACAGCAGACTGTACCGGCCTGGAAATCAGAGACAGCTCCCGCAAGGCACAGACCGCTGTCCTTATGCAGAGCCGTCCGGCTCTCGGCGGAAACGTTATGGCAACTATCTGCACCAAGGATTCAAAATCGCAGATGGCCTCTGCCCGATCGGGCGTGATGAAAAGGCTCGCCCCCGACCCGAACAGGCAGGGCAAAACAATTAACGAACCAATAAAAATTACTGACAAAGATATAAGTCTCGATATAATAAAAACCGAGATGAGCAGCGGCTCTGTCAATCTTGCCGCCGGGATAATCGTAAGTGGCGGCAAAGGTATGCAGAACAGGGACAATTATGAAAAGCTCCTTGCGACTTTGAGCGAATCTTTGAGTAAGTCGCTGAAGACACCGGCCGAAAGGGGTGCTTCGCGTGCCGCTGTCGAGCAGGGCTTTGTTGACCGTATCCATCAGGTCGGACAGACCGGTACCTCGATTGGGCCGAAGCTGTATTTTGCCCTGGGAATTTCGGGCGCGATTCAGCATATGATAGGCGTAGCTAATAGCGAAATAATTGTCGCGATAAACAGCGACCCGAACGCACCGATTTTCAGGCACTGCGATTACTATATTAACGGAACCGTTGAAGATGTCGTGCCGAAATTGGTAAAAGCGTTAGCGTAACAATTTTTAAAAAAGAGGATAAAGTGAATCAATCTGATTATAAAAAAACATCCGTATTGATAGTAGGTGCAGGCCCGGCCGGTCTTTCAGCAGCGATAACGCTCAAGTGCAAAAATCCAAACGCGAAAATTTGTGTAATAGATAAATCTCACGAACCCGGCAATCACAATCTTTCTGGTGCTGTTATTGAGAGCGAAGTATTGGCTCAGCTACTTCGCCCCGTGGATAAAAACTGGGCTCTCGACCCGCTCGCAAAAGATGTCCTCGTTGGAAAGGTCAAAAGGGACAATATAATGTTCTTTCTTGGCAAAAAGTTTTCGTTCAATATCTTTTTTGTGATGGCTTTGGCCAAAAAGTTCGGAATATGTTTCGGACAGATGCTCCACGGCGACGACTATATCGTTTCGGTCAGCAAGCTCACCAAATGGTTTGCCGGGATAGCCGAAAAGCTCGGCGTTGAAATTGTTACCGGCTTTGCTGTCGAGGACATTATTTATGACAGTCAAAAGGATATAGCAATCGGCGTAAAGCTCGTTGACCAGGGCCTGGACAAAGATGGCAGGCCCCAGCCAAATTATGTTAAAGGCGAGGTCATTTCTGCCGATGCGATAGTTCTCGCCGAGGGTTGCGATGGACTGGTTACCGAAAGGTTCATCGAAAAGGCCGCTCTCGTCAGAGAAATGCCGCAGCTTTATTCGCTTGGCGTTAAGGAGCTGATAAAAGTCAGCGATGCCCAGTACGAAAAATTCACATCCGGCAGGGTTGTCCACGCAATGGGCTATCCGCTATGGACTCCGGTACTCGGCCCCGCGATGTTTGGCGGCGGAATTATGTACCCGATGGGCAAAAACCAAATCGCTGTTGGAATGATTGTCGGCCTCGACTGGAAGTACTGCGATTTCAACCCGCAGGATGCGCTCACGAATTTCAAGAACCACAGCTTCGTCAAAAAGTTTATCGCCGGCGGCACAATAGTCCAGGCCGGTGCTAAAATGATACCGGAGGGCGGCTATTATTCTATGCCTCGTGATGCAAGGACCAGCGCAATCGGCAGCGGCAATGTTATGCTCCTCGGCGACTCTGCTGGTTTGGTCAATATGATGAAAATCAAGGGCCTGCATAACGCGATAAAATCCGGCATAGCCGCAGGCACCGCTATCGCCGAAAACACTCAGTCCAGCGTAGCCCTTGCATCGAAATACACCGAGCTTCTCAATAGGTTAGGTGTGATAAATGAAATGCGATCAGCCCGAAAATTCAGACAGGCCGTTGCGAAACTCGGCCCGCTTTTCGGTATGCCTCTTGCCAGTCTTGGCCAAAAAACGCCGAAGTTTACCCCCGAAGAAGATTACAAGGAGCTCAGCAGTAAAAAATACAAATACAAACCTGCCAAAAATTATGATAAAGACACCTTTACCGCAATGGCCGCAACCACTCATCGCGAAGAACAGCCATCGCATTTGAAAATAATCAACCGTAACACCTGCGCCCAAAAATGCACACCGAAGTTTAATTCACCCTGCATCACTTTTTGTCCTGCGGGCGTGTACGAGACGGTTGCCGGGCAGGTCTCGCCCGCTAACCCGTCGAATTGTCTGCACTGCAAAACGTGTCAGCGAAAATGCCCGTTCGATAATATTCGCTGGACAGTTCCGGAAGGTTCCGGCGGCCCGAGATACCAGAATATGTAGCGGTGGCATAAATTAGCAGCCGAGCGGCGGAAGCTACCGGATAAAATCGCTACCATTGCAAGGCGATTTCCTCGCCGTAACAACCGCTATAATTTATTGCCGCACCACGGACAAAAGCTCCATTTGGCTTTTACTTTCTCGTTGCATTTGTTGCAGACTCCACCATTGAAAACTGCCTCAAACGGAGTTCGCCATACAAATTCTCTGCTGTTAAAAACACCCTTACCTCGCAGCGACAGTCGCAGCTTGTCCCTTTGCCCTGCATCAACAATCGTCTTGCCGTTTCTGTCCTTAAATGGGAATACCAGTATGTGCATATTTTCCGAACCCTGACCGGAGCTGGCCATAACTGACTTTAGCGCCTCAAGTCTTCCCGCAAGTTTGGCAGGAATATCTTCGAGCGGGTGGGCGGTTGTTCCATCTTTGCATCGCAAAACGGCTCTTGCTTTTGTCTCCGCCTCCGATGCGTACCGCAGCGAGCCATCGGTCCTTTCCAGCGAGCTTTGCACCATAAAAATCAGATACGATTTTAAGAAGGCAAGTTCTTTTTCTGTTTCAGCGATGCTCTCTCCCGCTGATGCGCTGGCGCGGGCGTTAAACTCAAAGGGCAGCCATATCGCCGAGTTCATTTGTTTGCCGTCGATATTGATTATCATTATTTCTTTTATGAATTGCCCCATATCAACTTTGCTGCGCGCGTGCCATCTTGGCGAAACTGCTGTGCAAATGGCTCCTAACAGGGCTATTGTGCTCAAAACGAGTTTTAGCTTAAAACTTTTCATACTGCCTCCACTTTATATTGAAATTTTTTCATCTGTTTTCTTAACAGAAAAAACCGGTTTGTGCCACTAAAATTGGTTTTTTATCGCTCCGCAAAAAAACTCTGCAAAAATTCATTTTTTGCTCGGAGTTGTGTCGATATACTTATCAGTGCTGATAACATTGATAACGAAATAGATGGCTCGAAGATCCGGAACAGGGTCATGTTTAGCCCGCTCGTTTTTGCCGTCTTGAAGGGACTCTCACAAGGCTGATGGCAGTTAGGGCGATTCGAGCAACGAGCTAAAACGCAAAAAAGAAAGAGCCATAAAACACAGGGGCAAGGCCGAAAGAGCTTTGCCCCACTTTTTTACGCCAAAACAATTTTTGTTCGCATACGATTTTGTCATTCCGAGCGCAGTCGAGGAATCTTTGTTTTTAAAATACCAATGACAAAAAAAGCAGCAGTGCTCCGATTATTGCGGCGACAAAGGTAGCCTGCGACCATTTATTATATTTTGCTAATTGCGGATGTGACTCTTCAAATTCCCAGTAACAATCGTCAAGGTCGCTATCATCTTTGGGTCGCAGCTTGATTTTGACATATATATGTGCAGCAACGGCAATCATAAATAATGGCCCGCCGACAAGTAAAAACAGAATTTTCATAAAATTTTCCGGAAAGTATTTTCGTTTGCATCTTAGCATTGTCCCGGCAGTTTTTCAAGTGTGCTAATTCTTTGTAATTGACCGATTGATTCGTTTGGGTTATCCTCTTTGCTATGGAAAACCGTTCTAAAACGAAATGGAAAAATAAAAGGGTATAAAAAATGACAGATATTGCTCCAATGGTCTTATCAGCGGTGATTTGCGACCGCGTTCTTTTCGATGCCCCCACAAAGACATCAAGCCTTATTAGTATAAGGGATACAATTGTCTCGCCGAAATATCCGATAAGGTATCCGCAGATTTTCTTTTTCGCAGAGTTGACCAACGGCCACGGCCAAACGGAACTTACTGTTAAGCTCATCGACACGAACGAAGACGATAAGGTTCTGCTCGACAAAAAAAATACTGTAAAGTTTCCCGATGTCAAAAGCATCGTCTCCGTCGTTCTTGGTTTTGAAGGCCTTACTTTCGCTCATCCCGGCGAGTACTGCTTCCAGCTTTATTCCGGCGGGCAGTTGCTTATTTCAAGAAGACTGATTTGTTTGCAGCTTCAAAGGCGTTCTAAAAATGACGCAAACGAACATTAAAATCCAAATACCTCAGGGCGAGTTAACGTTCAGGGCTTCTCGCAGTGCCGGCCCAGGCGGACAGAATGTTAATAAGCTCAACACGAAGATAACATTGTTTTTTAATGTTGCCCAATCGAGTTACCTTTCAGATTGGCAGAAGCGAAGGATTGCTGAAAAGCTTGCTGGCCGTATCAGTTCTGATGGCAGCATTATAATAGTTTCACAGCGTAATCGCAGCCAGCTTGCAAATCGTATTGATGCGATGGAAAAACTGAATTTACTTTTAACCAACGCCTTAAAAACCAACCGTTCCAGAAAGAAAACACGTCCGAGCCGAGCATCGATAGAGAGGAGGCTTGTTACAAAAAAGAAAAGGGGTTTTCTAAAAAAACAGCGAGGCGCTAAAATTGATATGCAGTAATAAATCAGCTTCCGGCATTTCTTCAGTCCCGATGAATCGGGATTTGTGCCTTTCATACGGTCTATGTCTTTTCCATCGCCATTAGCCCTCTGCACTGTAGGGGGTTCGTGTTTTCGCAAAGTTTATCACCTTTCCATCGCATAGAAGCCGCCCGACGTAAGTCGCCGGAATAGTTAGCTCCGGCAATACTTTGCCGGGGTTGTTTTAAAACCCTGAAAGGGTTAAATGACAATAGCCCCGAGTGCAACTCTGGGTTCGGAATCACCCCAAAATCAACTCCGACCCCGAAGGGGTCGAGCAAAAAAACACTTCCCAAACCAAATTTTTAAAGGTAAAATCAGCCTAATGATAAATTGAGGCGAAAATAAATTTCCGGACACCTTTTTTCTTTTCGGTATCCATTTTTGATATTTTCTCTCTGTACCCTGTGGTGAAAAAAATCTGTGTAATCAACGAAATCAGCGTTTAAATAATACTTCCTATCAGTCGTCTTCGGGGCACATCATAATATATTCACGCACAGCATTCATATCAGCGATAGCGACCGCGATTTTATCGTCGGCAGCACCGTAATATAGATACAGCTTGTTAATGTCCTCGTGTACCGTCGCTCCGGTAACGAACACAACATCGCTGACATCGCCAACACGTTCATAATCAGCACGCGGCCCAAGCACCCATTCCTGGCTTCTTCGCAGAACCTTCCACGGCTGGTCTTTGTCCAGCAGCGCAACGCCGATACGATATATCTGGCTGGCCGTCGTTCCTCGTACGCCGTGATAAAATATCAGCCATCCTTCCGGGATTTCGATAGGCTGACACGCCAGCCCCATACGCAATCCATCCCAATAGGCGTGCCGGGTCCTCAGCAGCACCCGGTGGTCGCCCCAGTGTTTCAAGTCTGGCGAAAGGCTTATCCACATATGCGCCTCGCCCCTCACTACCGGCCGATGTATCATCGCGAACCGTCCGTTAAACCTTCGCGGAAACAGGCACGCATCTTTATCTTCCGGCGGCAGCATTCCGCCCATCCGCGCAAACGTTTTGAAATTTTTCGTTATCGCCAGCGAAACTACCGGCCCGCCCTCGCTAAACGAGACGTAGGTAATGCCGAACTGTCCCTGTTCTTCGAGCCAGATAATTCGCGGGTCTTCCAGTCCCCAGCGCTCTTCGCGTGAATCGTGGTCGGCCTCCAATGTTGGACTTTCGTCTATCTGCCAATTCGTCAAACCGTCTTTGCTCTTGCACAGTGTCAGGTGTGAAAATCCCCTCATATCTTCCACACGCGACAGCAGCAAAGTTCCGCCGTTAAGTTTTATCGCAGCGGGGTTAAAAACCGAGTTGACAGGATAGGGCCAATCTTTGGCTTCCAGTATCGGGTTGCCTTCATACCTTCTGAAAAGGCTCATCGCTAACTGTTCTCTCTTAAAATTTGCCATTATTGGAATCCTTCCGAAATCCGTTTTTTTTACTCTTTTTCAGCACAAGCACACCAAAGGCCCTATCAGCTTACTCGGCCAGATATTAGTCCAACTTAAACCTTAAAGAGTGTAAAATCAGATTTTTTATGGGCTGTTTCAGGACAAATAAAACCGTCTTCTATTCCGCAAAAATTTGACGATGCGCAGGTTTTATGCTAATGTCCCGTTTTTATCGTGGAGTTTTTATGCATATTGAGACATTGATTCTTGGCGGCTATGAAAACAACTGCTACGTAGTCCGAAAAAAACCTGATATTAGCGACTGCATAATCATTGATACTGGCCTTGATGCTGAGCCGCTGGTAAAGTTTCTTCAGCAAAACAAGCTCGCGCCGGTCGCACTGATACTAACTCACGGCCACGCCGACCACATCGCAGGTGTCGCAGCGGTCAAACAAATTTTCCCCTCAATGAAAATATGCATCCATAAGGCAGATTCTGCAATGCTCGGCGATTCCCAGAGCAATCTCTCTGCTTTTGCGGGCTTACCGCTGAGCGCCCCAGAGGCCGATGTCATTTTCGCTCGCGAAGAAAAAATTTGTTACGCCAACCTTGAATTTGAAATTATCCACACTCCCGGCCACACCCCTGGCGGGATATGTCTTTACAATGCTGCCGAGGCGGTGCTGTTCAGCGGCGATACGCTTTTTGCAGGCTCGATAGGTAGAACCAATCTTCCCGGATATAATATAGAGAAGTGCCACCAGCGGTTGATAGATAATATAAAGCGGAAATTACTCATCCTGCCCGGCCAGACAAAGGTTTTTACCGGCCATGGCCCGGAAACAACCATCGCCGCGGAAAAACAAACAAATCCATACCTGGCGTAGAGCCGGTTTATTTTGCTATAGTAGCCGAACGGCGGAAGCTACCGGATAAGGTTGTTGTCATTGCGAGCGCAACACGGCAATCTCATTTCTGTCATACCCGCGAAAGCGGGTATCCATATTTTTATCTTTTTTAAAATCCGCGTGATCTGCGAAATCCGCGGTTAAATAAATCTCCATCCCGATTTATCGGGATTCCTAAACTCATAACTCATAACTCATAACTCAAGACTCAAGATTCATAACTCAAAACTATTCAAGGTGAATCACGCCGCGTTTAGCGTCGGCATCAAGGCTGGCGGTTTTGATAATATCGTATAGTTTTCGCGATTTGCGCAGTTTTGCGAACCGAAATTCCGGATCAGTCTGGTCTTTGGTAATCAGCACAATCGAGCCAATCCCCAGCACACAGTCCATCATAGACCGATGCAGTTTAAGGTCGACAACTCTGAACATATCGACATTATCGATTCTCCTGTCGAATATCCCCCGCGACCATTCGACCCGGTCGGGCGTAACTTCGTAATGAATACTTTTAATCTGCAAAACTCTGATAACCACTATCAGCAACGCAAGGATTGTAACACCGACAGCGCCAAGAACGCGGTACTTTTCAATCGCATTGATAACAGATTGTTCAATCTCGTAGTCGGTCAGTATTTTCTCAATGGGCCAAAGTGCGATAAACCCCGCCGCTGCGATAACCATAATTGCTTTGATAATCGCCCCGGCAGCTATCCACCCCGATGCGTTCGATTCAAACAGTACCGTGTTGTCCGCTGCTTTTTGTTTCCGTGCCACAGACGAATGTAATTCGGGAAACTCGCCGCCGATTTTTTCAGAACGGCTAAGAAATTCACCGCAATACCTGCACTTTACCGCTGCCGCCAAAATCAGTTCCGCGCAGTAGGGGCATCGCTTGGTATCTTCCGGCAGTTCGTTTAGCGGTTCATCTGGAACTTCATTTTCAAAATCAGACATTGATAGCTTTCATAGGGTTGCATATAAATTTTTCGCTTACAACCTATCATCGGCAATTATTCAAGGCAAGGATTAATAGCCCGCTCTGACTAAATAAATAACTCTTGATTACCTTCTTCGAGGTACTATAATATCCGCTTATGGATATTCACAGCCATACCCTGCGCACGCCTGTGTTGTGCGCGCTGATTTTATGTTTTTTTTGCGCCGAGTCCTGCGGCATCGCCAGATACACCTACGGCAGGGCTTGCGGCGAAGCTATCGGCATTGACAGGCTGAAAACCGAGACTATTACCGAGATATTCGTTCCTCAGACAGGCAGGCTTTTTGATGTCGATTTAGCCTTAAATATATTGCATCCAAGCATTTGTGATTTGCAGATTTATCTTATCAGTCCTTCCGGAACCATCGCTTGCCTTAACTCTTACGATATTTACGAGTTTGTCGCTTTTGAGGCCAATTATGACTGGACAGTATTCGACGATGATACCGCTTCATCAATCACCCGTGCAAACGCCCCGTTTAGGGGTGTTTTCAAGCCGAAAATAACCCCGCTATCGGTTTTCGATGAGGAAGACCCCTACGGCATCTGGATGGTGAAGATTATTGACTCGGTTTATGGCGATACCGGCACTCTCGCGGGGGCAAGGCTCGATTTATTCATAAATCCTGAGCCTGCGACAATCTTCCTGCTCGTTTCAGGAGCCGGTTTTATCATTACAAAAAGGCGATGTTGGTGGTAAAAGAGAAAAAACGATAATACCAAACGCCCCCAACCCCATTTAGCCCCACATTTGTAAATGTGGGGTTCTTCTTTTTCGGCCGATAGGCCGATGTTTAGCCCCCAGACTTGTCTGGGGGGGATTGTCATTCCGTACTTGATGCGGAATCTAAGTTAGCCCCGGCAATACTTTGCCGGGGTTGTTTTAAAACCCCGAAGGGGTTAAATAATAATAGCCCCGTGTGAGCGAAGCGAAACTCGGGGTAAAAGAATTCTCCTCTATCCACCAACCCTGTAGGGGTTGAATAAAAAAAAGCAGTCCCTCTATATATGGGCAGGGTTTCAACACAATATGTTTTATCCCCTCCACACCGCCGTTTAGCCCCGGCATCACTATACCGGGGTTTTTTGTCTATTTTCTTGCGCATTCTGCAACAAATATGGATACATCGGGGCGGATTTCACTATTTTTTATTGCCTTTACGCCGAATTAGGCTACAATTTGTCGCAATTACTAAAAATAAATTTGACAAAAAGTTCACTTATATGTAAACTGTACTATATGGATGGCCGAAACAATAACGTAGAGAGCAATGGATGCATAAGGGTAAATATTGCAACATAGAATTTGTTAAAACTTCCAATGGCAAAATGCCTGCGAATGAGTTTTTAGAGAACTTGAATGAGGTCATACAAGCCAAGTTTTTTGGACTTTTTAAGGAATTACTCGATTCTGACAATGGGTTCATATCAAACTCTCAGAAAATGACAAAACTTAAAGGGGGAGATAAAATATGGGAATTAAGGGTTAAAGTTAATGGGATTGGCAATTTTCGAATTTTTTGTTTTAGAAAAGGCCGTACTTGGTATTTAACACACGGTTTTCACAAAAAAAGTCGACATACCCCAATAACAGAGATTAACAGAGCAATTAGAATCAAAAATCAAAATAACTAAAAAGAACAAAAACAATTAAATTAAAATTACACGGTATTTTTGAAGGAGTTTAATATGTCGGATTTCATCCAGAAATTTGGCGAAAAGATTGAGAGAGATGATGACCTCAAAAAGCTTTATTTGGAAGAACGGCTTATTCTTAAAGTTACAAATATAATATCGGAACTCATGGAAGAACAAGATGTTAAAAAAATAGACTTAGCAGAGCGTATCGGTTGCAGCAAAGGCTATATAACTCAACTTTTGGATGGCACAAAAAATATGACCTTAAAAACCATTTCAAACGTATTTTTTGAATTAGGCCATACGCTTACAATTAAAGGGGTGTCCATAATTGAGGACCCGAAAAGATATCTTACTTGTGGAAATCAAAGCTTTTCTCAAGACATGTCTGATTTGACAAGCAGAACCCAATGGATAAGCAATAATTTATGCGACTCAAAGCATAAACATAAATTAGAAGAAGGAAGGATCCCTGCATAATTATGTCTAAAAAAACGGTTGCCGAGAAAAAGAATTGTGACGTTGACTTAGAATTGGCCATACAAATATCTGACCAAATTGAACTAAAAGAAGTGAGGCTGTTGGAAAGCTCATGTTCACAACAACAGGTTTTTGTGCAAGGTGAAAAACAATTCGACATCAATAGAACAGTTCGTGTTGAAGTAGACATGGATTCAAAAAATATCATGGTCTTTCCCACATTTGAGCTTAAGGGTTATTCTGAGTCAGAAGCGTTAAAACAAAATAACCCTTTTTTGAATATCAAGGCAGTCTTCCTGCTCGTATATCAGGCCAAAGATTTGAGCAATTTCAACCAAAAGGCATTTGATAGTTTTGGGCAAGCTAATGGCATTTATAATGCTTGGCCTTATTGGCGTGAGTATGTACAAAATACTACTTCTCGAATGGGATTGCCCGTATTAACGGTTCCTGTTTTTAGAGTTATTGCATCGTCTAAAAAACAGTCAGTACCAAAAAAAGTCAAGAGTAACGCAACTGCCAAAAAAGGATTGAATAAGTAACTTGTCATGGAAGGGTAAAAATATTTCTCCTCAATTATTGAAATCCAACAAATTTTGGATATTTCTCACCATTCTGCTGTTTGTGGCATGTATATTTTTATCATATGCCATCTACAAAGAAGCAGAAATATCATCTTCTAAAGATTGCTGGTTGAAAACAACTCCTATGGGAAATGAAAAAATTGAAGAGCTAGAACAAATAGTTAAAAGTTCTATTGGTAAAGAGGCCTACAACAAACTCTTAATAGAACACGAAAAAATTAAAGCCGAACATAAAAGTTCCAACAACGAACTTTTGAAAATAGCAAACCTAGTAGCTCCTTCAGAAGGAAATTTAAAGTTAGTTTTTCCAAAAATCTTAGAGCTTTTTACCAGAACAATTGATCTAGAAAAAGATGTAAAGTTTTCATTTTCCATTGTTCGTTCTGAATTAGATCGTAATGGCACAATTAACACGAAGTGCCCCGCCGAGGAATCTGGAAAGAAAGAACTGTATAAACATATCCAAAAATGTCTGAGTGTCATCGGAACATACAATAGTGAATTTAATGGAAATCAAGTAGAAACACGCAATGCTGTGATGGAATTTCAACTGTCAAACAACCTTAAAGTTGATGGAATCATTGGAAAAAATACATGGGCTTCTATCATCATAAAGTTTGAGCAAGAAAAGCTAGATTAACTTTGTTTGAATACCCCCCTGCACTCCGTCATACCGAAAAACAAAAATAAAACCCCGCCAATACCGACTTTGTCATTTAGACCCCAAGCCAGCTTGGGGGTTTACGCTCACAAACACTTTTTCCCGCCGAAACGCTGTTTAGCCCCGGCATCACTATGCTGGGGTTCGTGTGTTCAAATATATCAAACCGTTACTAACATATTAACGCACAAACCGTCGAGCAGGCTCGACGGCTAAATAAAAAAAATCTGTGTAATCTGTGAAATCAGTGTCTAATAAAAAACTTTGTGTCTTTGTATCTTAGTGGCTAATAAAAAATCTGCGTCAAAACCATTTTTTTAAATCGGTGTTAATCCGTGTCCTCTGTGAAGATATGAAGAGAGAGCATCCTCAAGTATAATACGGTAGATAATTATT
>JAIORA010000002.1 GCA_021108375.1 Anaerohalosphaeraceae bacterium | reverse complement strand
AAAAAGATGAGGAAAAAGGGATTTTATTACTTGACCTTGAGCTCTTCATAGGTGGCTAAAAAAAATCTGTGTTTATCAGTGTAAATCTGTGTCTAATAAATTTTTTTAGCGATTCAAGGCGGTTGCTAAATCAGTATAAAAGTAATCCAAATCGTGCGTTATGCAAATATCTTTGAACTTTCCGAGTGCCTTTTCGCTCAAAATCGCCTGTTTTTCAGCTAAGTCGGCTCGCGCTTCAGCATTTTTCCCACACGAAAATATCCGACAGCCGGCAAAACGATGTTCATATACACTGCAAAGGCCATCTTTCTGGTACGGACAAATAGATTTCGTCATCGGCAAAACCGTTACATTCTGAGCGAAATAGACCATTTCAGGCGGAGAAACGTACAGTTTATGCCCAAAATCGGCAAAATCGCAGCACTTTCCGCAAGATTCGCACGAATTCTGCAAAGAATCGACCTCTTTATCAATCCAGTCGTAAATTTGGCGGGTTTTGCGTGTTATTTCCTCGTTTTGGCTCATTTCTGCTTTTTTTCGTGCCAGTTTTTCTGTTTTCTGAGCTTTTCAATCTCTTTGAAATTGTAAAGTCTGCCGCGATTTATGCCGGGACACTTGAGAGCCGCGGTGTTCCAGTCGTGGGGGCTTTCAAGATTCGCTGTCCAGAAGGGCCAGGTTCTGCACTGGTTGGGACGGAAGTTGTAAATGCGACAGCCCTTTTGGCGGTCGAGGAAAATGCAGTCCTTTGTTTTTGGATGTTCGATTATCGAAGTTCGCAGGCCGTACTTTTTGGTGTAGTTTTTTTGCAGTTCGTCAACGGTGATGTCAAGAAAATCGGCGAGCAGAATCATTTCCGGCTTGGTTATCCAGATGACCCCTTCTTCCGGCCCGCAGCAGCAGGCGCTGCATTGTGTGCATTCAAAGTGCAGGCCAGCAACATACCATTTTATTTTTTTAGCAGTCATAAATACAAATTGTATCAAAAAGGGTGGGGAAGTTAAAGATTTTATTAGACACGGATTTTTTTAAAAAGATAAAATGTAGATTGCCGCGGCGGTGAAACTGCCTCGCAATGACAAAGTCGGTGAGGACGGGTTAGTAAAATTATGTAAGCACAAACCCCCAAGCAGGCTTGGGGGCTAAATAGATTTCTCCACATTGGTCGAAATGACAACGAATTAGTTTTACCACTTCAAAACCGCACCAGTATCTGCGCTCGTTGCCATCGCGGCATATTTGGCCAAATAGCCCTTAGTAACCCTCGGTTGTGGAGCTTTCCACAATTTCTTCCTTGCGGCTAACTCATTATCAGAAATTTTCACATCAATCTTTCTCGCAGCTATATCAATCTCAATAATATCGCCCGCTTTGACTAATCCAATTGTTCCGCCAACAGCGGCTTCCGGGCTGACGTGGCCGATACAAGCGCCGTGCGTGCCGCCACTAAATCGGCCATCGGTAATCAGCGCGACCGATTCGCCTAAACCTGCGCCCATTATATAGCTCGTCGGGCTGAGCATTTCCTGCATTCCCGGCCCGCCTTTTGGCCCTTCGTTGCGAATGACAACTACATCGCCAGCGACTACCTCCCCGGCAAGAATACCTTCGCAGGCTTGTTCCTGGCTCTCGAAAATTACTGCCGGGCCGCTGTGGGTGAGCATTGCTTTTGCAACGCCTGCCGATTTTACTACGCAGCCTTTCGGTGCGAGGTTGCCTTTTAGTATCGCAAGGCCGCCGGTTTTTGAATAAGCGTTTTCGATGGTGTGGATACATTCGGCGTTTTTGATTTCGGCATTTGCGATATTTTCGCCAAGCGTTTTGCCGGTAACCGTTGGCCTGTCGGTATTGAGCAGGCCATCGACCTTGCTAATTTCTTTCATTATAGCGCTTATGCCGCCTGCCTTATCGACATCTTCCATATGCCAGTTGCTCGATGGCGAAACTTTGCAGATGTTGGGGCATTTGTCGCTGATTTCGTTTATACGCTGAAGGTCGTAATCGATTTCGGCTTCGTTGGCGATAGCGAGGGTATGCAGGACGGTGTTGGTCGAGCCGCCCATTGCCATATCGACTATGAAAGCGTTGTCGAGGGTGTCGTGGTTAACGATGTCCAGCGGTCTGGTGTCGTTTTTGACGAGTTCGATAATTCCTCTGCCGGCTTTTTCGTATAGCTCGTCCCTTGCGGGGTCAATAGCGAGGACGCTGCCGTTGCCGGGTAGGGCCAGTCCGATAGCTTCGCAGAGGCAGTTCATACTGTTTGCGGTGAACATTCCAGAACAGCTCCCTTCTGTTGGGCAGCCGGTACATTCGAGTTCGTCGAGTTTTTGCTGGTTGATAGTTCCAGCTTTGTAAGCGGCCACTCCTTCAAAGATGCTGACTAAGTCAACGGCTTTGCCCTTGGAATCTTTGCCAGCGGCCATAGGCCCGCCGGATACGAAAATCGTCGGGATATTCAATCTGACGGTTGCCATCAGCATTCCGGGTATTATTTTATCGCAGTTCGGGATGCAAACCATTCCGTCAAAGCAGTGCGCCATTACCATCGACTCGACGGAGTCGGCGATGATTTCTCTTGAGGCGAGCGAGTACTTCATTCCGTTATGGCCCATAGCGATTCCATCGCATATCGCGATAGTGTTGAACTCGAAGGGTACTCCGCCGGCAGCTCTGACGGCTTTTTTGACCTTTTCAGCGACTTTATTGAGATGGACGTGGCCGGGCACGACTTCGCAAAAGCTGTTGGCTATCGCTATGAAGGGCTTGCCCATATCCTCGCTTTTTAGTCCGCACGCTCTGAGCAGTCCTCTGTGGGGTGCTCTCTGAGTACCTTTTTTGACGGCATCACTTCTCATAGGTATATGCTCCTGAAAGAGTTAATGAAATTAATCTGCGTCTGAAACACGTATTATATATGTAAAAACCGATAAATGAAACCCAATCTTAAAAAACTATACCGCCTTTTTGAAAAAAAATTGCCCCTTATCCGTTAAAAGGCTATAATGCCGCTGATATAGTTTTATTTAATGGACTAACTTTTGTTTTTGGAGATGAATATGAAGACTGAGAAGATTATCGCGATTGTTGCTGTTGGATTGATGCTGTCGTTTTTCGCCGGTTGCGGCTCAACGGTAGATATGACGATGAACCTTGCCCCGCAGTCAGAAACTGTTTACAAGGTTGTTAAGACTTCGGTTAAGGATTATGAATTTATTCAGCCGGGACTTAATAAGGAACTGAAGAAGAAAACGCTGAACACGGCAGAAATTACCTTTGCCCAAAACGTAACGGGCATTGAAGAAAATGGTAATGCCGCAGTTGATATTACGATAAAGGCGATTAAAGTTGTTTCCAGCGACCCGAAGGGTACAACAATTGACTTTGACAGTACTCGTGCCGAAGATGGGAGCAAGCCGCTCTCGGAGTTTGTGGGCAGGAGCTATAAAATCGAAATCTCAAAGAGTGGTGTTGTAACTGCCAAAGATATTTCAGCGGTACAGAATGTGTTAAAAGGCGGACTCGAAAAACGCATTGCCGCCAGGCTTTTCAAAAAGGAAGAAATACAAAAACGTCATCAGGTTATGGCGCTGATGAGTGCAAAACAAGGCTCATACGCAAAGGGCGACAGTTGGAGTGTTTTGGCCGCATCGCCTCCCGGAATGCTCAAGTCCAAGTCCTACGAAAAGGTATATACCGTTGAGCAGCTAAATCAGCAGGGCGATAATAAAATTGCTGTTATAAATATGAAGGCTCTGCCAAGCTCAAAACGCGCACCTAACGTTTCATCCGGGCAGTCGGGGATGGGCTTTCTGGCGAATATGTTTGATGAGCAGGACGATTATACCGGTCGGATGGAAATTAACCTTACTACCGGCCAGATACAAAAATACTATGAAACCCTTGAAGCGCAGTGGGTTGCCATCGAGCAGGCAGGAACGCAGAAAAATGATAAAGGCCCCGACCAGTTGACTATGGGCCTTACCAGTAGTTATAGTATCGAGACAGTGAACTGAGCATTTTAGCTTGCTTTAAAAAATGAATTTTTAGAGATTCCCTGGAATCAAAGGATTGATTTGAAGGCCTTGATTATGAGTACGAGATTCTTTTGGTATCGATTGTGTTGTATGGCGTTGGTTTGTGTTTGCTTTATGTTTGTCGGTTGCGAGTCCGGCCAGAGGCGAGTTGATTCGACAAGGCAGCTTTTGACGGTTGACTTTGAAAGCGAAAACGCTCTTGTCTATAATTTTATTTGCGAAAGAGAAACATTGGTTGACCTTGACCCGTCGGGTAAACATACCAAGGGTAAAAAATCTTCTCAGCCGCAAAAAAATATCGAAAAACTCGAACTGCAAATCAGCTACTCACCGACCGAGGTTGACCTGTACGGGTACTCCACCATAACGGCGCGATGTGAACAGGCAAAGGTAACCAGAACATCATCCAGAGTCGCCAGTGCTTCCGGCAAAAAAGATGCCGCTGAATATCTTCAGGGCAAAACCTTTACACTTAAAATTACTCCGACCGGTGAAATCGTTGACCATTCCAGCTTGCTTGCTGTTATAAAAGAGCTGGGCGTAGAGGCCTTTGCCAAAACCAAAAGCGGAACAAGGATTAAAGACCCGGATATGATAATGGATATTGCCGCGACGCAGTGGACGATGTGGGATGCCGTGGCGGCAATCGAAAAGCCGTTGAAGGGTGTTAAGGCAGGTCAAAAATGGCAATCCAAACTCGTCGCTCCAATGTCTTTTGTTATGCGCTCAGATAGGGACGTTGAATATCGGCTTGCGGGTTTTGAAGAAACCCAGGAAAGTCGCTGTGCGATTATAGAAAGTACATACTCTCTTGCGGAGAAACCGATGAAAGGATTACCGATGCCTTATACCGGCTCCTTTCAGATGCGGGGTATGTTAGGTTTTTTACGCAACTATAAGATAATTTCTATCGAAGGGACCGGCAGGCAGGTTTTTGATGTCGAAAAAGGTATTATAAAATCCGACCGGCAGTCCTACACGACAAAAGTCAGTGCGGCTATTTTCGGTCTCGGCAGCGGCAGCGTCGAGCCTAATATCATTGTCAATCAGACGATTACCACAGAGCTTGTCGAATAGGCTCGCCAGAGACAGGGTTATTCGGAGAAAATAAATTGCAGAGAAAGAATCTTTGGGCACCCTGGAGGGTGGAGTACATACAGGGCCTTACCGAAAAGAGCGAATGTTTTGTCTGTCATAATTTTGATAACCCGGCTCAGGATGAGGGAAACCTGGTGCTGTGGCGTACGAAAAATTGTATGGTGATAATGAACAGATTTCCATACAATAATGGCCATCTCCTGATTGCTCCCAATAAGCACGTCCCGGATTTTAGCGAGATGGGCGATGAAGAACTTCTGGAGATAACCAAGCTCATAAGCCAGTGCCAAAAAGTTTTGAGCCTTGCGATAAGTCCGCACGGTTTTAATGTGGGAATGAACTTTGGAAGATGTGCCGGGGCCGGGCTGCCCGAACATTTACATATCCACGTTGTGCCAAGGTGGGATGGCGATACGAGTTTTATGGCTGTTTGCGGACAGACGGATGTTGTCAGTCAGTCGCTGGGACAGCTATATAAAAAACTTAAAGAGATAGGTACAGAGCAGAATCTGCCGAACGTATAATTATGTCCGAAAATCTTACACCCTACGCAGTTAGCCAGGCCTTGAGCCAGGGCAGAAAATTTGCTCAGGCAAAGCACCCGTACCGCGATGAATTCGACCGCGATAGGGACAGGATTATACACTCATCAGCATTTAGAAGGCTCAAGGGCAAAACGCAGGTGTTTGCGCCGGACATAAACGATTTTTACCACACCCGCCTGACGCACACAATGGAAGTTGCGCAAATCGGCAGAACGATAGCCAAAGCTTTGGGCGTTAACGAAGCTCTTACCGAGGCGATTTGTCTTGGACACGATTTGGGGCACAGCCCGTTCGGCCATAGTGGCGAAAAGGCGCTTAACCGTCTGATGGCAGATTTCGGAGGCTTTGAGCATAATGCCCAGACGCTAAGGCTCGTCGATTTGCTGGAAAGGCCTTATCCTGATTTTGCGGGGCTTAACCTTATGTACGAAACTCGGCTGGGACTGGCAAAGCATCGCACGAGTTATGACGACCCGGCTAAAAACGATTTTGCCCAAAAGTGCTGCTCGCTTGAAGGGCAGATAGCTGATACGTCCGACCGTATCGCTTATAACTGCCACGACCTTGAAGACGGTATGCACGCGGGACTTATTACCGCTGAGAAGATTAGCGGGATTGAGGTTTGCGTTTTGGCTGGCGAAAAATGCAATGCGGATGATATTTGCGATTCTTATATCAGGAATACGCGAATTGCAAAGACGATTATCGATATACTTGTCAGCGACTGTATCGAAACGAGTCGCGACAGGATTAATTCCAGGGGTATAGCTTCGCTGGATGATATTTATTCATCCGATGAGAATATTATTTGCGTTAGCACCGGTGCGGAAAAAGAACTTGCCGAGCTTGAAAAATTTCTGCTGAGTAATATGTACGAGCACCCGGATATAAGGCCCATTGGCCGACAGGTCGATGCGTGGCTCGAAAAACTTTTTATGAGATTTTGCGATATGCCTTCTTTGATGCCGGGCTATTATCAGGGCTTTATCGAACAGTTTGGTCTCGAAAGGGCGGTCTGCGACTACATATCAGGAATGACAGACAGGTACTGTTTAAAGACAATAAAAAAAGATTGATTTTATGAAGAGATTATTGTTATCAGGTTTTGGGTTGGGGTTTTTGCCATTTGCTCCAGGTACGTGGGGTTCGCTGCTGCCGGTAGCGGTGTTTATCGCACTCGGCTGTTTGCCTTTTGGTTCAGCCTCGATTGTTATGGCGGCTCTTATTCTTATGACGATTACGGCCTCGGCAGTTTGTGTTGCTTTTACCTCTTCCGAAGAAGCTCGCGCAGGCAAAACTGACCCCGGCTATATTGTCGCTGACGAAATTGCCGGCCAAAGCGTAGCTCTTATACCAATCGTTTTTCTGGCAGATGCAAATATATGCATAACAGCGGTTATCGGTTTTGCGTTGTTCAGGCTATTTGACATTCTAAAGCCCTGGCCGATAAAAAAATTAGAAAGTTTTCCCGGCGGCTGGGGCGTGCTGTCAGATGATTTGCTCGCCGGCGTATATGCGGGAATAATTTTGTTCTTTTTGGTAACGGCCGGTGCGGTCGATTATCTCGGCAAATTGTGTTGCGTTGATTTTACATCAATGAACCCTTTGGTTGCGATAATACTCGGCGGTGTTCAGGGTCTGACAGAATTTTTGCCGGTATCCTCATCGGGGCATCTGGTTTTGTTCGAGAACATTTTTAATCTTGACCCCGAAACGCCGCAAATGCTGCTGTTCGATTTAGCTCTGCACGTTGGGACGGTGCTGGCGATTTTGTTCGTTTTCCGCAAATCGATTGTCGCATTTATTTCGAGTCTGCTTTCCTGCCGCAGGTACGGGCCGGGACCTTTGGATATTTATAAACGCTCGCCCAGTGTTCATATACTTGTGCTGGCAATGGCGGCGACTTTTGTTACGGCGGTAGCGGGTGTTCTTTTCAAGTCGTATTTTGAATCCGCACGCGGTTCGCTTGGCGTAGTGGCGGCGATGTGGATTATTACCGGCACGCTGCTTTTGATTACTGATAGAAGAAGAAAAAGTCGTATGAGTCTTCGCCAACTCGGATTTATCGCGGCGATAATAATCGGTCTGGCTCAGGCGGCGGCTATTATGCCGGGCATATCACGAAGTGGGGCGACTATTTGTGCCGCTATTTTGATAGGGCTGCATCGCCGATGGGCGGTGGAGTTCAGCTTTTTAATAGGGATACCGGCGATTCTCGGAGCGGCGATGGTTGAGACAATCTCGAATTTTGAGCATATTACCTCGGCTGCTCTGCCGATTAGCGTTCTGCTCGCCGGGCCGGTGGCGGCGGCAATTGTTGGGGTTTTTGCGCTGAAAATCCTTATTAACGTATCTCGCAGGGCCAAACTCAGGATTTTTGCGTTTTATTGTTACGGCCTGTCGCTCCTGGTTTTTGCTTACCTTTTGATGCATTAAAATCGAATGCCCATTTTGATTTATCGCTTGTTTTTTGCTCAGCTTTGTGCGACAATACCCAGCGTAATTTTTTGGAGTTATAGAAGATGTCTGTCAGTTATAAATCACTATGCGATGATTTTTATGTCGATATGTATGTGAATACCAAGTTCGACCTGCCGAGCAACAGGGAGACTCTGCTTGGTTTTTTCGACCGAATCCGGAAGCAGTATCCGGAGATGGCGACTTTGACCCGCGATAATAATGCCGAATACTGTCTTGAACACGACCGTCAGGCCGGGCGTAATTTCTGGGCAAGTGTCGATGTTGACCGGGTAGGTTCTGGCGTGCTGAACCCTCTAAGTTTCGAGGAGGTCTTCGGGCTTGACAAGTTTGTGCTCAGCCTTGTTCCGTATATGCTTGGCATCAATGGTCTTGATGTTGAATCTCTTGATTTAACTTTCGGGCTGGATTTTGATTTTAGCGGCAATCATAATGAAATCATCGCGGAGGCGTTTTTTAGCGGTTCGCCTTTTGCGGAAATGTTCGATTTGCCCGGGGCCGGGCCGGTAGCCCTTTCGCCGACAATTATCACAGCTCTCGATGACGACTGTTCCACAAGGATGAGGCTTTCGATAGATTCAAAGACGGACGAAAGCGAAATTCGTAGCAAAAAGTACGATAAGGACAAGCCCGTAACTCTCTATCTTACGGTAAGGCAGTACCCGCAGGTAGGCAAAGAGTTTGATATTGTAGAGTCTTTCGAAAAGCAGTGCCGGCTGATAATGGAACTGATGGACGAGAAAATTGTTCCCAATTTTGTGATGCCCTTAACCGCCGCTATCGCGCACCGAAGGTAGCTGGCTGGTACTGAAATTGGCCGGTATTATATTGAAATGGATTTTTAGGAGATATGACAAATGGCAGTTGTTGCTCCATTCAGTAAGTACAAAAAAAATAACTATAAGCTGATTGTCGCTATCCTGGTTATCGCGGCAGTCTGGTTCAGCTATGATGGCTATATGAGAGATGGTTTTATAGATAAGCACACCGATGTCATTAGCGGCGAGCCTGATTCCACGCTCAACTTTCACAGAAAAGCTCCGCCTTTTATGTTGGCAGGTGCCGTTGCGGTGGGTGGGTGTTTTTGGTTTAGAAAAAATAAACAAATCGTAGCCGAAGACAATGAAATTGTTTTTAGTGAAAGCGAAAAGATTTCGTACGATTCCATACAGAGTATTGATAAGACGAAATTCAGCTCAAAGGGCTTTTTCGTTATCGGTTTTAAAGACACCTCCGGTGCGGTGCTGGAGCGGAAAATCAGCGACAGGAATTATGATAATCTCGACGCGGTACTCGATTTGCTCGTGTCGAAACTTAAAGGTGATAATAGTACAAACTCGAACTGACCGATGGCCAGCTTGAAAAAAGTCAGTGTTGACCGTGGTAGAATGCCGGTGTAAACTACTGCGGTTTATTTTTGCGAAAACAGGGAAAGTTATTATGAATAATTGTGTTGTAGGGTTGCAGTGGGGCGATGAAGGTAAGGGCAAAGTTGTTGATATTCTTGCCGCCGAAAGTGATATTGTCGTTCGTTATGGCGGCGGGGCCAATGCTGGACATACCGTGGTTGTCGGCGATACGAAGTTTGCGCTTCATCTGCTTCCGAGCGGGTCGATACGAAAAGAAGCTGCCTGCGTAATAGCTAACGGCGTTGTTGTTGACCCGGAGGTTCTGCTGGGCGAAATTGAATCGCTGGCCAAACAGAATATCAGTCTCAACGACAGGCTTTTCATCAGCGAAAATGCGCACGTTGTACTCGATTATCACAAGACCGAAGACCGTCTCAGGGAAGAGGCGCTGGGCAAGAATAAAATCGGCACGACGATTCGCGGAATCGGCCCGTGTTATGCCGACAAGACAGGAAGAAGTTATGCGGTAAGAGTTGCTGATTTTAGGAACCTCGAACGGCTCAAAGCAAAAATCGAAAAAATTGTCGCGTACAAAAACAAACTCTTTTCAGCTCTCTATGAAGCTCCTCCGATAGATGCTGATGAGATTTTTGAAAAGTGTAAAATTTATGCCGAAAAGCTCGCAGGTTATATCACAGATACAACCGCGTATCTGCACGAAGCTATCGATTCAGGCAAGAGCCTGTTGTTCGAGGGTGCTCAGGGCGCATTGCTCGATTTGGACCACGGAACATTTCCGTTTGTAACCAGCTCCAACGCCAGCTCGCTGGGTATGAGTGCCGGTTGCGGCGTGCCTGCTCAGAAGGTGGATAGATTTATCGGTGTTGTAAAAGCGTATTCGACACGAGTAGGGGCAGGGCCTTTCCCAAGCGAACTCGATAACGAAATCGGACAGACAATAAGAGACCGGGGCCATGAGTACGGCACAACAACCGGCAGGCCGAGAAGGTGCGGCTGGTTTGATGCGATGGCGGTGAAATACACATCAAAAATTGGCGGAATTAACGAAATTGCTATGATGCATATTGATACACTTGCTGGTTTTGATGAGGTTAAAATATGCGGCAAATATACCATCGATGGCAGAGAAATTAAAATGTTCCCATCGGATGGCGATGAGCTTGCGAAAGTGCAGTGTCATTTTGAGACGCTCAAAGGCTGGGGTGAAGTTTCGCCGGAAGTGAGCGAATTTGAGCAGTTGCCGAAAGAAGCGCAGCAGTACATCAAAAGGGTTGAGCAGCTCGTGGGCTTGCCGGTTATGATTATTGGCGTTGGACCCAAACGCAGCCAGACCATATTCAGGAAATAATTTTTGCGGATTGTCCTTTGATAGATAGAAGAAATTTAACGATAGCCCAGAAACGCGCGATGGCAGCGGAGAGGCTGGGAATTTCCGTTGACAAAATACCAAAACACGTTGCTGTCATTATGGATGGTAACGGCAGATGGGCAACGCAAAGGGGGAAGAAGCGTCTGCAGGGGCATCGCCAGGGTGGCAAGATGGTCGAGAGAGTTGTTCTTCACGGCGTGAATCTCGGTCTTAGCGCGATGACGCTGTATTCATTCAGTATGCAGAACTGGAAACGGCCGAAACTGGAAATCGCGTTTTTGATGCAGCTCTACGTTCACTACCTGGTCGGAATAAGAAAGGTACTCAACAAGCATAACGTGCGTCTGGTGCATCTTGGCAGGACTGAGCAACTGCCGACAAGGGTTGTTAAGGAAATGCAAAAAACTGTCGAACTCACCTCTGGCAATACCGGAATGGTGCTGGCGCTGGCGTTGAATTACGGCAGTCGTGAAGAGATTGTCGATGCGACGAAAAAAATCAGCCAGCTCTGCATTGATGGCAAATTGTCTGTTGAGGATATAGACGAGGAGCTTTTCAGTAACAGCCTTTATACTGCCGGCCTTGACGAACCGGATTTATTGGTGCGGACTTCATACGAGATGAGGATTAGCAATTTTCTTCTATGGCAGATTTCATACGCCGAGTTTTACGTTACCGAGACTCTCTGGCCGGACTTCAATGAGGCCGAGCTTGACAAAGCTGTTTTGGCGTATGCCGCTCGCAGTCGCCGAAAAGGCGATGTAGTCGCAAAATAAAAAAAATATCCGGCCGCTTCCGCGGCTCGGCTGCTAAGGAGTATTTGATAGGTGGTTTTATGTTACGGCACAGACTGATTTTTGGCACGTTGATGGTAATCACCCTCATCGGGCTTTTGCTTTTCGATGCGTGGATTGACGGCTCGATAAGTTCGCAGGCCCCCGATGCACCTGTGCAGGGGAGTTTGGCGATGACGCTGCTGTGTATGGTCATCGTTATCGGCTGTTTTGAAATCGCTCGCCTGTTCAAAAATATACAGGCCGTAATTTTCAGACCCGTTGTAATAATCTCCTCAGTACTTTTGGCGGGGACGTGGTATTGGTCGCAGTTTTTTACAAATCCATCTGGATTCATATCCATTTATGTTCCAGTCGTTATAGTGCTGTCGCTGTTGTCGTTTTTTTTGTATCAGAATATCACTATCGGTTGCGGCCGGACGATAATCAACTGCGGGGCAAACTGCCTGGCGATTTTGTATTTAGGTGGGTTGGCTTGCTTTTTGGCCGCAATTCGCATTGAGTTTGGCCTGTGGGCTTTTTTGATGTTTATTTGCGTTGTAAAATCTTCCGATATAGGAGCTTACACGTTCGGCAGACTCTTTGGCAAACACAAGTTTTCGCCCCGAATAAGCCCCAAAAAAACGTGGGAAGGTATGGCTGGTGGTGCGTTTTTAGCCGCTGCTATCGCCTGGCTATTCGCCTGGCAAACCGGTATAATGGCTCTCTGGGCTGCTGTCTGTTTTGGCGTTGTGATGGCTTTTATCGGCCAGCTTGGCGACCTGGCGGAATCGATGCTGAAACGCGATGCCGATATGAAAGATTCGGCTTCGTCTGTGCCGGGCTTTGGCGGTGTTCTCGATTTAATTGATTCGCCTGTTGTTGCTGCGGTTTTCGCGTATTTGTTTTTTTTACTGGTATAAAATATATTGGAAATTACACTTCAAATTGCCTCTGACGATAAGTGCCTCGAGCTTTTTGGCCCCGGCGATGAAAACCTCAGAATTGTTCGCAATCGCTGCGGAGTTCAGATAACTGCGCGGAATGGTAATATCGGTCTCAAGGGCAAAAGTCAGGACGTAAAAAAAGCTGCTGAAATTATTGAGCTTATGCAAAAGCACCTCGTTAAATTCGGCAGAGTCGATAAAGATGATGTCATCAGCCTTATGGGCAAGTTGAAAATCGATATGGAGAGCGACCAAGGCACAACCATAAAAGTATTTTCCCCGAAAAAATCTATCGCCCCTTACACTAAAGGACAAAAGCGGTACATAGAAGCAATGCTGAAAAGCGACCTCACTTTTTGTACAGGCCCGGCCGGAACGGGAAAAACATATCTTGCGGTGGCGGTGGCGGTAGCAATGCTGAAGAAAAAACAGATAAGGAAAATTGTATTGGCTCGGCCGGCAGTCGAAGCCGGCGAAAAACTCGGATTTTTGCCCGGCGATTTGCAGGCGAAGGTCAATCCTTATTTAAGGCCGCTTTTCGACAGCCTTGAGGATATGATGGAATTTGAGCAGATGCGAAGGTTCATCGATATGGACATAATAGAGGTAATTCCGCTGGCGTTTATGCGTGGCAGAACGCTTAATGAGGCGGTGATTATTTGCGATGAGGCCCAGAATACATCGTCTTCGCAGATGATGATGTTCCTGACGAGGATGGGCAGGGGGTCGAAAATGATAATTACCGGCGATACCACCCAAATTGACCTCGACAAGGGCGTGAAAAGCGGAATGCTCGACGCGATGGAGACACTGGGCAATATCGATGGAATCTCATTAATTGGACTGGACGAAACGGACATTGTAAGGCATAATCTTGTGCAGAGTATTGTTCAGGCCTACGAGGCCAGAAAAAAGAAGCATTCGTAATGTTTTTTGGTTTAAAATTTTAAATGGGAATACTGAGAAAAAAAATAAGCCAACGGCGTAAGCAGGTCCGCGAAAATATCGCTACCGAGCGTTTCGGACGTTTCAGTGATATTATCAATAGCGGCGTGCCGGTATCTATTCTTATACTGGTGGTTTTTGCTTTGCTGAGTTCTATTCTGCTGAGCCTTTCTACTGACCCGGACAGTATTACCTGGCGGCCGTGGTCGGAGATACTGGCGATTTGCGTTCTCGTAATTTTAATCAGCGGCGGAATTGCGATTTACGTTCATCATTATAATAATCGCATAATCAAAAAGCACGTAAGGGCTATCGCTTTGGCAGGCTTGTTTACAACGCTGTTGATTCTGGCGAAGATAGGTTCTTTTTTTTCGAACAGTATTTATTTTACGATTGCCACTGTTATCACCTGTGCCATAATTCTCACAATTGCCTACGACCAGAGGTTTGCGCTGGGGATGAGCCTTTTTTATGCGCCGCTGGCCTGTTTCAGTAACGGCGAGGGCGCCGATTTCGGCCTGTTTTTAACGATGGCTTCCGGGGTAATCGTTTGTTGCTTTTCGCTTCGTGAAATAAGAACGAGGATAAAGCTCCTGGAGGTCGGTGCATTGGCTGCGGCTGCCGTGTTTGTAACATTCTTTGCGACCAATCTGATTGGCACGGGCTACAGCAATGCGATTTTAATCGCCGCGACCAAGGCCTCTGCTGTTGTTATACTGGTCGGTATTATAATTCAGGCGTTGCTGCCGGTTATTGAAAAGGTCTTTCGGATTGCCACGAGTATGACCTTGCTGGATTACAGCGATGCTAATCAGCCGTTGCTGAAAAAGCTCGCGATGGAAGCACCGGGCACGTTTAGCCATAGCCTTTTAATAGGTTCGATAGCCGAATCGGCGGCAGAATCAATCGGTGCTAACGGTCTGCTGTGCAGGGTGGGTGCTTACTATCACGATATTGGAAAAATCGGCAAACCTCGCTACTTCGTTGAAAACCAGATGGGCTCGGCCAACAGGCACGAACAGCTTTCGCCGGCTATGAGCCAGTTGATAATCGTCGGGCATATAAAAGACGGCATCGAGATGGCACGCGAATACAGGCTGCCGGCGGTCATAAGGCAATTTATAGAAACCCATCACGGGACTACACTGGTTGAGTATTTTTATGCCGAAGCGCAGAAAAAGGCCGATGGAAAAACCGCTCCGCCCTCGGAGGCGGAATTCCGTTATGCCGGGCCGAAACCCCAGAGCAGAGAGGCCGCTATCGTGATGCTTTCCGATGCGGTTGAAGGGGCGGTAAGAGCTTTGCCGGAAGTTACGCCGACAAAGATAGAAACTGTTGTTCATAATATGGCGATGAAAAGATTGCAGGACGGCCAGTTTGACGAATGTGAACTCACACTGAGGCAGTTGAGCCGGATTGAAGCCTCCATCGCAAAGAGCCTTGCGGCACATCATCACGGAAGAATCGCATATCCAAAGCCTGTCGAAAAACAGCAGCAGGAGGTTCAGGGAAATGCCCAGTGAGCCGGAAAAGCCCGACTCAGGGCCAATCAAAGTCGCGTTTTGTATCGAATGCGACTGTGTAAAATTCAGCGAAGATAAACTCGCCGAAATGCTGCGACAAACCTGCCTTCGTTTCGGAACGGTTGCGGCTCAAATTAACATAGCGATAGTTGACAATTCCGGTATATGCGAAATACACAGCCAATTCCTTAACAGCTCAAAAATAACTGATGTTATAAGTTTTGACCTTTCCGATGATTCGCGGGAACGGCTTTTTGATATTGTCATAAACGCTCAGTTGGCCGAGGAAAAGGCCGGGCAAAGACAGGTCTCTCCAGAGGCTGAACTTGCGCTTTATGCTCTGCACGGGCTTTTGCATAATCTTGGCTTTGACGACATTGCTTTAAGCGATGCGGAAAAAATGCACAGGACAGAAGATGAGATTCTACAGGAATTTGGCTACGGAATAGTTTACAGCCAGGAATAAATGGTTTTTTGAAAGGGTAAAAAAAGTGGACGAAGTCGGCTTATCTGCCGTGATGATGGTTATTTGTTTGTTGGCGGGGTTGTTCTTTTCTTTAATCTCGATTTCCGCGAAGATTTTTTCAAGGGTGAAAATCCAGGAAGCCTTTAAGGATTGCAAAAAAGAGGAATTAACCGAGAAATTTGTTGCCGAGGCCGAAAAGATATTCTGGGCGTGTTCATTTCTGAGGATAATTTCCGGCGTAGCGATGGTGTTGATGATTTTCGTTCTTATGAGGCCGTTCTGCGGTACTATGCTGCTGTGGTTGGTATCAGCATTTATAATCGGCTCACTGCTGCTCATCGTTTTTCAAATTGTAATACCTTATGCCTGGGCAAGGTACACCGGCGAATTTATTCTTAGTCGTACTTATGGCTTTTTGCACTTCCTGACATACATTCTTTTTCCGGTGCTTGCGGTTTTGAAACTGCACGATTTGATTGTCCGCAGGCTTGCCGGCATTGCCGAGACTACCGCCGAAGAAGCACAGGAGGAAAAGCAGGAAGAGTTTCTCAGTGTTGTCGAGCAGGGCAAAGCCGAAGGCGTTGTTGATGCGGTTGAGCAGGAAATGATTGAGCACGTTCTCGAGCTTAACGACACCACGGCAGAAGAAATAATGACTCCGAGAACTGATATAGTTGCCATAATGGCTGAGGACGATATAGAGAAGGTCCTTGAGCAGGTTATATCGGAGGGGCATTCGAGGCTCCCGGTTTACGAAGGCAATATCGATAGTATAATAGGGCTTGTTTACGCCAAAGACCTTTTAAGTATGATTGGCAAGGACTTTTCTGAATTTAACCTTCGCAAATGTCTGCGGGATGCGTATTTTGTGCCGGAGACAAAATCGCTTCGGCAGCTTTTGAAAGAATTTCAGGAGCGAAAACTTCATATTGCCATTGTGCTTGACGAATATGGCGGTACTGCCGGAATAGTAACGATAGAAGATATTCTCGAAGAAGTTGTTGGCGAAATAACCGATGAATACGAGCAGATGCCGCCGGACAGTCTGAAAAGAATAAACGAAACGACTGTTGAAATTGACGCGAGAATGTACATAGATGACCTTAACGAAGAGTTTGAAATCGAGTTGCCCGAAGAAGAGGATTACGACACTGTTGGCGGGTTTGTTTTCTCACATCTCGGCTACATTCCCGGCAAGGGCCATACTTTCGACTATAACGGTTTGAGGTTTACCGTTACCGCTGCCGAGGCTAGAAGGATAGACCGCTTGAAAATACAGAAAATTTCCGAAAAGGACACTGGTAGCTGATTATGCTGACAAAAGATAAAGGCATAGTGCTTCGCAATGTAAACTATTCGGAAACCTCTCAGATTTTGACGTTCTTTACTGAGCTTAACGGCAAGGTTTCCGCAATCGCCAAGGGTTCAAGAAGACCAAAAAATAAGTTCGCGGGACCCCTGGAGATTCTTACCGCCGGAGAGATGGTAATAATGCCCGGAGCCGATGACAGGCTTTGGACTCTAACCGAGTTTGAGCAGATTTTTTATCCTGTTAGCCTGCGAAAAAGCCTGCCGGCTCTCAACAGCGTATTGCTGGCCGCTGAAATTCTGAACATCCTTACGATTGAGCACGATATTCATCAGAGGCTTTATATGGGAATGCTCGAATTTATGCAGGAGATGGAGCGGTGTGCCGATGAAAGACAAATTCTTTTGACGCTGCTCAGCTTCCAGCTTTTCCTCTTAAAGGAAACAGGTGGCGAACCTGTGCTGGATTTCTGCGTAAACTGCAAATCGCATTATGGCCCGTTATGGCAAAGGTGTTTTTTCAGTAGTACCGCATCAGGCCTTGTGTGCAGAGATTGCCAGGGCAATTTTGCGGATAAGATAGAGCTTAGCAAAACTGTAGCCGATTGCTTGAGCGATAGAAAAAAAATGTTGAACGCTGATAAAACTTCTTTGCTGGCGATAGAGCGGCTCTTAATATCGCATATAACATCAATAACTTCAAGGCGATTGAAGATGGCTGATATGGTTTTAAGAATTTTTAAAAGATAGGCTCTAAATGCGCTGTTGTCATCGCCATTAGCCCGTGGAGTCTGCCCTGAGCGAAGCCGAATGGGTCTTGCCCTGCGGGTTGCTGCATATTTTTCTGTCCCTTACCCACCGCCGTTTAGCCCCCTGATTCATCAGGGGGTTCGTGCTTGCGAATTTTAATAACCCGCCCGCATCGCTTAGTAGCCGAGCCGCGGGAGCGGCCGGAATATTTTTTGTCATTGCGAGGCCTTGTTTTTTATTAAAAATCCATCCGCCGTTAGCGGATTCCTTAACTCAAAACTAAGGACTCAAAATTCAAAGTTACTCTTTGTCGCAGCAATCTTCTTTTAAATTAACCGTTTGCACGGGACTTTGTCATTCCCGCGAAAGCGGGAATCCATTCTTTTGAATTTTTTAAATCTGTGTTAACCCGTGTCTAATACCAATTCCGATTATTAAGTGCGCCATTGTCATTTCAACCGGAACGAGCGAAGTGAATGGAGCGGAGAAATCTGTCGTTTTTAGATTCCTCGACTACGCTCGGAATGACGTGTGTGCGCATTTATTATTCGTACTTGGTATTAGTGGCTAATAAAAACTCTGTGCTCTTTGTGTCCTCCGTGGTGAAATAATCCATCCCGATTCATCGGGATTCCTCAACTCAAAACTAAGGACTCAAAACTCAAAATTACTCTTTGTCGCAGCAAGCTCATTTTTAAAAAAAAGGCCCCTGCGGTTATAAAAACCACAGAGGCCTGAAAGTGTTCTGTTAAAATCTGTTAATCAGAGGTGTGACGATATATTGACCAACCACCCGTGTTGCCTATAGAGTCTCTGGTTCGCACACGATAGGTTCTATGGTTTGCAGCGCCTCCGACGTGATATGTCCACGTTGGACTGGTTGTCCAGCCGCTGTCGGAGAAGCCGACGCATTCAAAGTAGTACTCGCACGGGTTATTTCCTCCGGTGTTGGTGTCCTCGGCGACAACAGCTGTCATTGTGTGATACCAGGTACCCGTGCCGAACTCCTCGTATGCATAAGGATATGTAGCCCACTGGCTCGGGTTAGGTTCCGGCGGATATACATCGGTAACATTAGGGTCATTTGCCTCGCTTGATGTTGTAACCGATTCTGTTGTCGAGGGTGCCGTCTGGTTGTGATTACTGGATTTATCTCGTGCGACAACGTAGTAAGAATAGGTTGTACACGGGTCGAGTCCGAAATCGTCGAATATCGAGCTATCCTGCCAATCACTTGTTGTCCCGTTAGGCTCACCGCTGGTTTCGTAGAAGCGATATTCAACTCCGCTGCCATCGCTGGCTGTCGTAGCGGTCATACTCACTGAGTTAGGCGATGTCGCATAAGGCACTAACGCCCAGGTCATCACATTCGGCTCTGGCGGAGTTACATCTTCGCCAGGTACAGCATAGCCGATGACAGACCAGTCCGTTTCGTTGCCTCTTGAATCGCGGGCCCTTACCTTGTAGCCGTACGCAACGTCTTCAGTAAGGCCTTCATCGCTGTAGCTGCTGTCCTCGCCCCAATCTCTATCACTGCCATCGCCATTAGGATTGTAATCGCAACGGAAGTAGTACTCGACTGGCGGACTGAAATCATCGACTGCCGTTGTTGCCGTCATTGTAATCCCGGCATCTCCAGCGGAGTGCGGAGTTACCGCCCACGTCATCGAGTTCGGCTCAGGCGGAACATCTTCCGTACCTCCGTAATGACTGGCAAAGACGGAATAGTCTTCCATATCTACTTCGCCATCGGTTGTCAGGTCTCTGTCGTGGCACCAGCCCGGGAATTGGCAATCATCCTGGAGCCAGTAAAGCAGGAACAGTGTCAAATCCTGCATATCAACAATACCGTCATAGTTGTAGTCGCATCTAATACCATTACTGAACGTATCCAATACATAATGGTATCCCATATCGACAGTGCCAGCATCTAACATATGGTCTGTCCTGGTTGTGTGTCTGTACATATCAACATCTACCGCATCTGCACTGCCTCTATTGACAGCAGGGCTATCGACAGTCTGGCTCGGGTCGCCTGTATCCAACTGGCTAAGGTAGTAACTTTCCAGCAGACCGCCCAGTGGGCCGACAACGAAATTCGGGTCATCCAGTGCGGTACCAAGCAGGTTTGTATTTGGTTCACCTATATCATTCCAGTCGAGTACTGCCTCGTGCGGGGTATCAACGAATACGTTGGCCTCACCGCCGCGAATATCGCTATATCTGACTTTAACTTCTGCCATAGGCTTGGCATTCGGGTCGTACACACTGCCTATCGATATGCTTAGGCCGTAACTGGCTGTGTTGCTCCAGATAATACTGTTTATGACATCGACGTATGCGTAATAAGCAGCGCTCAAGCCGCCGCCGTAACCCGCGTCGAAGTTGATGCCGCTAACCGTGTTATCAGCGATGGTACAGTTGGATATCAGCAGTTGACTGTGCCAGTTGGCTGAAACACCGCCGCCATCTCTGTTTGCGCTATTGTCAACGACGAGGCAGTTGAACATATTGGGCTCTCTTTCGCCGCCAAAGTATGCACCGCCGCCGGAAATGGTTGCGATATTACTATTGAGCTGGCTGTCGATAAACTGTATGCCTGACGATACGCTGTATATACCGCCGCCCTGGCCTGTCGGGTTGATAGCGGTGTTTGAGCTGATTCGGCTTTGCGAGATTATCGAATTACTGTCTATCATACACAGCCCGCCGCCAAGCATTGACCATCCCTCTTCAAACGTACAATTATCAATCATCGCGTCGGCACCTTCAAGGTACATTGAACCGCCGGAACAGGCGATGTTCTCGCTGAAATCACAATTTGTGAATTTCGGCTTCGCGCCAATTTCGGCCGCAACCGCACCGCCATAGCTTATAACAGCATCTGGCAAAGTGAACTCTGTGCTGTTAGGTTCGTTCGGGTCAAGGCCGCCATCTATCTGGCCTCTGGTATCAGCCTCATTATCTATAAAGCTGCAATTAACAAAATTAGGCTCACTGCCTGCACCGGCAAAAATCGCACCGCCGAAGGCATCTATGACATAGTTAAACTGAGGCCACGGCCACGCTGCTGTGTGACTGTTGCCGCAGACACCGCCATAGGCTCTATTGCCCTGGAACAGACAGTTCTCAAATAATGGCTTTGTGCCTGGCATACAGTAAACCGCGCCGCCGTAACCGCTGTAATACCAGTATTCTTCGTAGCCGCCGGCCGGTGCCCAGTCCCAGGTATGCCATACATCATCATTCGGGTCGCCCCAGCTTCCGCCGTGTCCCTTATTTTCGCGGGCGTTACCGCCGTCACCGCCTCGTACATAGCAGTCGATAAATTCACAGTTAGCAAAGAGCGGGTCGCTTCCGAGAGAGATGCCGACCGCACCGCCTCTTGCATAGCCGCCCCAGCCGCCGTCTCCCCATTCATCGCAGGCAGGAGCAGCATTGCCGCCGCCAGCTGAGCAGTCAACAATTCTGGTATTGCGGATTGTTGGAGATGCGTTGATTAGTATAATTGCACCGCCCATCAAGCTTCCGCCGTTGTTGCCGTCTCCGGTAGGACCTTTGGCACATCGCGGTGGGCAGTCGCAGTTTCCGCCGTGGTAATGAGCATCACGGATAGTTATTCCGTCAATTACCATAGTCCTGTCAACATTATTTATATACCAACGGCTTTCTGTAAAGACCGTAGCGGCAACGATGCACGGGTCGTCAGGATTGCTGCTCGTTATAACGATATTCTTGCCGTTAATTATAATGGCACCATAGTCATAATTTACGTCCGGCTCGGGATAAATGCCCGGAGCCATAACAATTTTATCACCGCTCTTTGCATCGTTAATTGCATACTGAATCGCGGTGTATTCACTCGGCACATAAAGGACATCTGGCAGTTCATAAGAAACACTTACAGTCCTGTCGCCGATTATGGTTATATAGTTTGTTACCTCTGTCTTGGTATCGTCATCTGTTCCGCTCCACTTATTAACTCGCCAGCCCGTCCTCGGTACCGCGGTAAGTTCTACCGTTGTGCCTGCGTAGTGCTGGTCTGTGGCTGGAATGATATCGCCGTTACCACCATCGACGATTGTTGTCAGTGTATATTCTACCAAAGTGTTCGGGTTCGGATAGTGATAACCCATATCGAGCAGCCCGCTGTCGGCGACGAAAACATCGTTGGGGTTTGTCGTGTAGTCAGCCATAGTCTCGCCGGTAATCGGCAGGTTAGCGTCATTTGCGTCGCCGCTTCCGTTATTGACTGCCAGACTCATAGCCTGAACCAGATAATAATCACCCAACGTACCCTTTGTGAAATCAGAGGTTGTGTTGAGACCAATCCTATGATTACCGCCGGTCGCTGCATTTAAAGCGGCAAGTTCATTTGGGTCGGTCGAACCGTAGGTTTTATATGTTCTGCCGGAGTCGAATTCATAATAATCGCCGTTTATGTTCTTGGCGAACATACAGTAAGACATATCGACAACGCTATCGGCACTACCTTCCCGTACAGCCACCTGGCCGGATTCAGCGAAGATACAATTGGCGATAATTGGCGAACTGTTGTTGATACAGAGTATAGCACCGCCCATACCGCTCACTGCCACACCGTTTTTGACGAAAGTACAGCTTGTAATTTCAGGCGAGGAATTGATAGATACCAAAAGACCGCCGCCTCTGGTAGTGGCCGTGTTTTCTGTAAAGAGACAATTATATATTTCCGTTTCGCTTGTCTTAGTGCCTCTGAACATAATTCCACCACCGGCATAGAAAGAGCTGTTGCCCTTTACCCACACATTTACTATCGTTGCCGGCAGATTAACAATATATGCGCCTCCGCCGTTGGCATAATCTCCGGTAGCGTTGTTCTGCATAATGGTGCCGCGAACGAATTCGAGCTCAGATTCTGTCGAGGCATCTACTTGTGTCGTCAGATACATTCCACCGCCGCTTGTAGCGGTGTTTCTATTGACGTAGCAATCTATCATATCTGCGTCAAAGCTCGTTGCGTATATACCACCGCCGAAGGCCGTAGCCGTATTGTCGGTGATAGCACAGTCTGTAAATTCAAGAAAAACGGTATTCGCGTCTTCCGTGTCTCCGACACAAATCGCGCCGCCGTCTCCATCTGAGTTATTACCGCCGAAGTAGCAGCCGGTAAGTTTGATTGTGTTCTTGGCTTTACACTTGATGGCTCCGCCATCACCGCCGGTTGCCATATTGCCATAGAGGTCGCAACTGATAAGCTCAACAGATACACAGTTAGGCTCAAAGTAAAGAGCTCCGCCACCATCATTATGTATTGTACTGCCATCAGAGGTACTGCTGTTGCTGATGAACTGGCAGCTATTGAAGTCTGCGATGGTAGCTTCTGTATAGTAACCTGCGCCTCCGACACCGGAGCCGTTGCTGCTGCCGTTATAGCCGTTATGTGGAAGGCGAATATCAGGGTCATCAGGTATAGTACCTGCTCCGGTGCTGCCGCCGGTACCGCCAACGCCCTGCGAGGCATTGTTTTCCGGGAAGTTGCAATCGATAAATTTCGGAGCTGCGTCTTCTTCGCAGTACACTACGCCGCCGGCACCGTTGCCGTTGCCGTTACCGCCATTACCGCCATCGCCGCCAATCTTGTCATCCAGACCGTTACCGCCATCGCCGCCATCGCCGCCTATGCCACCGAGAGCTTTGCAATTTTCGATGAAACAGAAATCAATTGTTGGATGGCTGTTCGCGTCGCAGTAGAACGCACCGCCATAACCGCTACCGCTGCCGTTACCGCCGTGTCCGCCTCTGCCGGCCCTATCAGCTCCATCGTCTGCATCAACTGAGAATCCCTTAATACCGTCTCCGCCAATACCGCCGGTTGCCTGACAGTTCGTAATTGTACATCTGCGTACAATCGGACTGGTGTTGGCATCGAAGTACATCGCTCCGCCGTAACCATCACCGGCAGCGTCGCCGCCATCGTAGCGTGTGTTCGGGTCGCACGGGTCCCACGGACCGGTTCCGCCCGGATAACCGATTCCACCTGAAGCTGAACCGTTGATTATTGTCAGGCCGTCAATGATAGTATTAGCATCCTCTTCGTTCCGGAAGATAAACGCTCTGCTGTTGTTCTGACAGTCGATAACAGTCTGCGCTACAATATTCGCATCGTTCGGGTCTTCAGAACGAACTGTTATACCCTTGCCTTGAAGGTCGATTCCGTCCGCACCCGTTATATAATGGGGGTCTCCGTTGTCCTTGCGATAGACATATATCGTATCGCCCGGCTCCGCTGCATCTACCGCTTCCTGGATAGTTGCATATTCATCAGGCACGAACAGATGTCTTGGCTCATAAAATTCAAATTCAACAGTAATTGCTATATCGCTGGTCATAACGATTTCTCGATATCGCTCACGAGTTTCTATGGTCGTTGTGAAAGTCTGATTCGGGTCGTCATAATTCGGGTCGGGCAGTTCAATAAACCACTTGGCAACCCTGTAGTTGGCATCCGGCACAGCTTCAATTTTGACCGGAGTACCCTTATAGATACTATATGGCGTAGCCGCTGTCGTGTTGACGTCGTTCCAGTCAAATTCGATATGTCCATAATAATTCACATCATTTGGAAGTCCCGGCTGGTTTACCTCAAGAGTTAGAATGTAGCTCGGATAAGCCGCTAAGTAGTGATAACCCATATCAACGGTATTGACATCGTTTACACCGTCTGTACGTGTCGTGTAAATATGCATTGCCAGTGCAGTAGCAAGGTCGCTTCCTGCATCAATTGCGTTGCTGTCTATTTCCTGGTTGGCAGCAATATGGCTCAGGTAATATCCGTAAACAAAGTTCGGGTCATCATCGATATTATTGCTGTCAGCCGAAACCATCCACGCTTCGTTAGGGTCTGCGGTGTTTGGCTCAACTCCGTATATTGTACAGCCTTCTTCGAGATAAATCGGAACAGCTTCACTCAGCATCGCGATTGCCGCTCCGAGATTAACTCTCGGCTTGGTAATGTTGACCTTCGTATCGGTAACAGGGTCGCCGGTAGTTGTGAGCGTAGTCCTGATTTCTTCAGGGCTAAGTGCTGCCCCTTTGCTTTCAATCGCCGCATTTTGCAGAGCTGCAATAGCTCCAGCCGCATAGGGACACGCCGAGCTTGTACCGTTAAAGTAGGCATAGTAATCTCCACTGCCGTATCCACCCGCACCGACAATATCGGTGGTATAGGCGTTTTCTGAAGGCGCGAGAATGTCAAGGAAGTCTGCCGTATTTGAATAGCAGGTAACATCATCAGGCCTTGTCATTATCCCGCACGCACCGGACAAAAATACACCATCGTAAACCGCACCGACGCTTATGATATTGCTCATTGCCGCCGGGGCACTTATTCCATCGGTGTACCCATCGTTGCCGGACGCTGCCACTACCGTTATGCCTGCATCATTTGCGCGACTTGCAGCAGCAAAAGTTGCAGGATTGTCATCGTCTGCTTCTTCAGCACTGTAGTATTTACCTCCACCGAGACTATTGCTTATGACCAGAATCGGGTTTGCCGAGTCATCATTTTTGTGGCTTATACACCAGTCCCAGGCTGCGATTATAGCGTCAGTGAAGAAGTATCCCATACCATCGGGATTTGCTTTAAGTGCGTACAATCTTGCACTGTGAGCTACACCGCCGATGTAATCTCCAACAGTTCCTAAATCACCAGCTGCGATACCAGCACAATTCGTGCCGTGTGCTTGGCTTAGTGGCATTGGGTCTGTGTCGTTTTCGCCGGTATCGTAACCGCCAATAACTTTTGCGTTCGGGAAGCCGCCGCCGCCGAGCATTGGATGTGTATAATCTATGCCCGTATCAACGATTGCAACAGAAGTACCCGAACCATTGAATTGTTGTCTCGCACTCAGGGCCTGCATTAGCGGAATGCCCTGTGCCAGTGCGGGATGAACCTGTTTTACCGGTTCGATATGAGCTACTGCCGGGTTGGCAACTAATTTGTCCAGACCGGATTGGCTTATACTGCCGCTGACGATAGGCGTATTTTGCAGTTGCTGACGCAGGGCAAATTCACCTGCGTCAAGAGTTGACAGTACCTGCTGCTGAATAAGTGCTACATCACCCTGGAGAGCGGCAACAGAAGCTGATGAATTCCAGTTCGTTGACCCCGCCATCTCCGAATCAACTAATGTTACTATAACGTTAGCGACTCCATTAGCATCGATATGGTTTTGAATTGTCTGTCCATTGACAAGCAAACCTGTGCCGCTGCCGCCTGATGAACCAGAAGTAGATTCAAATTCAAAAGGCACAACCGTTCTTAGGTCTATATCGTTGTATATAACGACTGCGTTGGCAGGGTAGTTTGTTCCTGGCCCGCCTTTGCTCAGCGCAATTTGTCCGCCGTCAACACCGCTGTTGCCCCAGATAATACTGTCAACGACGAATGTATCACTACCGTAAGAGCCGAACAGACCGCCGCCAAGACCGTTGGCATCGCTTACCCTGTTTTCAGCGATTGTACAATTTGCGATTATTGGCTCAGCGAAGTAGATACTCGCTATACCGCCGCCTGCCTCGACAGCTTTGTTGCTGGTTATAAGGCAGTTCTTTACTATTGGCCAACCGGCCATCGGCAAATCGCCGTCAATGACCACGCCGCCGCCGTAAAGTTTAGCATAGTTTTCTGTTATGGTTGAATTTACAAAATTTAACTCCGTTGAAATCGAGTACAAACCACCGCCGGTACCGAAATCGACATTGCCGAGATACTCAGCGTCGCCGCCCTGGGTTCCCGCCGCATTATTTTGGAAAATCGTATTATTGATGTCGGCCACACTGTCTTCGATAAGTGCGCCACCACCAGAGTAAGCGATATTTTCCATAATGTTGCTGTCTGCTATATTTATTCCGGAATCAAACGCGTAAATACCACCGCCGACAGGTGAGCTGTTGCCAACGAAATTACAATCTGTGATTGTTGTCGATGCTGTTTCTAATAGATACGCACCGCCGCCTCTGCCAATCAACTCGCCGTCATAGCTACTTACAGCATCGTTATAGTCAGGCAGGATTGCCGGGCATACAAGTCCCTGAAAATCACTGAAGTCAGGCGAGGCATAATCGTAAAGGAATGCTGTTCTGTTATTTTCAATATGGCATTGGTCAAATGTTACAGAAGAATTTTCAGAGCAGTAAACACCGCCGCCGTGAACAGGCATTATGAAATTCTTCCTCGGCTGCCACTGCCAGTTACTTACGGTGTTACGTCCGCCAAGACCGCTTATACCGCCGTAACCGATATTGTCAACAAAGCTGCAATTTGTGAATGTCGCTCTTGACCATTCGTCACAATATACGCCGCTTCCATTACCGCTATGTCGCCATATTTCGCCTTGTTCTGCGCCAGCCTCGGTTGTAAGACCGCCGTATCCGCCTTCTATTTCTGCGCTTTCCATTTCGCCGCCATCACCACCATCGCCGGCAAAGCCGCCGAGAGCGGTACAATTTTCGATGTCGCAGTCTATAAATTCCGGCATAGAGTTGACTGCGCAATAAACGCCACCGCCTCTAATCTGTCCCGGCAAACCACCATCGCCGCCTTTTGCGTTCGGTGCGCCGTCGCTGCCGTCGCCTGCGTTACCAGCTATTGCCAGGCAATTGTTGACGGTTAGATTTTCAAAAGTCGGACTGCCGTTGCGTACATAAACACCGGCACCATAAACATTGCCGCCTCCGCCGCCGTTCCCGCTTATACCGCTCGGGTGTGTGGGAGGGTCTGGGAATGTCCATCCGATGGCTCCATCACCGGCATTTCCGCCGATAGCTACGCAATCTTCGACTGTGCAGTTGATTATATTCGGCTCTCCCCAGAACACGCATATACCCGCTCCGCCAGCGTTGCCGCCGAATCCGCCGTCGCCGCCATCGTGTAACTCGCCATCTTCAGGGTCGCCTCCGGCTACGCCGTCTGAAGCGTGTCCGGCTGTTACGGAGCAATTTCTTATAATACAGTTTGCTACTGTATGATTACCCAATATCCTGATAGCTCCGCCAAACAGGTCAGCGGCTCCGTTATCGCGGTTCTCTTCGTTAGGCCAACCATCCTCGCCCGGGTCATCCGGTTGGTGTACATTGCCTACCCAGACAATCGAATTAATTATTGTCAGGCCGTTAAGTTCTACCGAATGAGTATTATCGCCAACGAGTACAAAGCCACGGCTGTCAGGACTTTCGTCATTGCAGTCGATAACAACAGTTTCCGGATTCTCAGGGTCGCCGACGATTGTTATGTTTTTATCGACATAGAATCCTGTTCCGACGTATGTACCCGGATGAATCTTAATAGTGTCGCCATCGACTGCGTCATCGATAGCTTTTTGGATACCCATAACATCGCCGAAAACATCAATGGTGTTATTGTGGGCAACTTCAAATTCTACCGTAACAATCTTAATGCCGTTAACTACAACGGTATTGATGTTCGTGTTCCAGGCAGGGGCCTCTTCGGCTCCGTC
Organism: Anaerohalosphaeraceae bacterium; assembly: GCA_021108375.1. GTDB lineage: Bacteria > Planctomycetota > Phycisphaerae > Sedimentisphaerales > UBA12454 > JAIORA01. The sequence goes on along the minus strand of JAIORA010000002.1, from coordinate 109,598 downwards.
CCAGCTCTTAACTCTATATCCGTAATCCGGCACAGCCGTCAGCGTAAACATACTGCCGCTGTATAAGCCGGTACCTGGGTCGAAGTTGTTCGGGTCAACCGTTACACTGCCGTTACCTATGATAACGAGACTGAACTGTCCCAGCCCGTAATGGTAACCCATATCGACCGTGTTGGCATCCGGCGTGTTGTCTATATGTGTTGTATATGTATCAAGTCCTGCTGCTGTCGCGCTCTGGCTACCGGCATCAACTGCATTGCTGTCAAATGCCAGATAGTAAGGCTCTATGAAATTCGGGTCAACGCTGATTACGCCGCCGGCATCAGTAAGAGTTCGTCCAGGCTCAACATATATGGAATCAGGGTTCGTCCAGCCTTCAATATCGCTGTACGAAACGGTCAGCGTTGCTGGCCGCTGAATATAGTACGGGTCGCTGTCGCTGCCTACTGCAATCTGGTCACCGGCTACTGCGAGATTGCCCCACACAATGCTGTCGATGAGTGTTGTCTGGCTTTCATACGAACAACTCAGTCCGCCGCCTTTACCGTAATTTTCGTCCATTACATCATAGGCACTGTTACCGACGATTGTACAATTTCTTATAGTAGATTCGACGTACCAATATGTTATTACACCGCCGCCATCAAGCGTTGCGACGTTATCTGTTATCAGACAGTTATTCAGCGATGGATAGTTTGCGCCGCCTCCGAGATACACACCGCCGCCGGAGCCGCTGGTAGTATTTTCGCTTATTGAACAATCCTTTATAACCGCGTCAGTACTGAACGCCATAATCGCGCCGCCACCGCCGTAGAAGTCTTCAAAGTACCAGTTGTCCATCCACACCCACAGACCTTCCGCGTGGTTGCGCTTGAAAGTACAATCGCTGATGTTAGGGTCGCCTAAGCTAAAGTATATACCGCCGCCGTGATTTGCAGAATTGTCAGCAAAGAAACATCTCCTGACATTTGTTGTCATATTTGTATCGCTGTACCAGTACATTCCTCCGCCGAACGCGGCGTAGTTGTTTGTGAATTCGCTGTCATTTATATTTACTGTTCCGGAAAAGCCACTATTATTCCAGCAGATACCGCCACCGTAACTATAGTTTTGGTAGCCGTTTTTGCTGAAGCCGGCGATATTGTCGCTGAATGTTGTTCTGTTGATATCTATATTTACTCCCCAGCCAACGTAAACACCGCCGCCGGAGCCGACGCACTGGTTGTCCAGATATTGGCTGTCAGTAATGCTTAGCCCGTAGCCCCACACCGCGAGACATTGCCCGCCACCGTGGCCCCACGAGCCGACGTAATTGTCTACGAATTTGCAGCCGTCTATTGTTAGTGTGCAGTTTTCTTCGTAGTACTCTGCTCCACCGCTGGAGTTTGTGTTTGTCCACGTGTCTTCGGTATGGTTGCCTTTGAAAGTACAATTCGTCATCGTAACAGTGCAGTCGTGCGAGTAGTAGTTACCGCCGGCTATGGCTGTCATTGTAATCCACGGCGATATTCCGTCTGACTCGCTATAGTCGGTACCATCAACACCATCAGGATTGCCTTCGCCGCCTTCGCCGCCTATTGTTCCGCCGGTATCACCGTTTGTCGCGTCGCCGCCATCACCACCTGCGCCGAAGTCCCCGCCGCCTGTGCCGCCATCGCCGCCGTTACCGCCTTCGCCTATTTCTTTGTTGTCGCCGGAGTTGCCCGGAGTACCGCCATCGCCACCTTCGCCGCCGTTGCCGCCTATATCGTTAGGGTCGCTGCCGCCATCACCGCCGTTACCGCCGTTACCTGCGTCGCATCTGAACGGCAACATGTCAGTTACCGTGAAATTGCCTTCAAACAGCGTTTCGAGCATAGTCGTATTGCAGGTGTCTCCGAAGAATACAGCACCTGCGTGTGAGAGTTGGCCGTTCACTCCGCCATCGCCGCCGCGTCCGCCGTCTCCGCCGTCACCAGCCAATCCGCTAATTCCGTCAGCCCCATCGATTCCGTCGATTCCATTGGGTTCGCTGTTATCACCACCCTCACCGCCTGTACCGCCTTCACCGCTATCTCCAGCATTGCCAGCGTTACCAGCGTTACCAGCATAGTTGCCTATACCCGGCGTTGTGCTGCACTCTATAAACTCACAGTATTCCATATCTATATTACTATTGCCTGCGAAATAAATCGCTCCGCCGATTGCTTCGCCGCCGTCGCCGCCTTTACCGCCTTCGCCGCCATCGCCGCCATCACCGCCAGTACCGCCATCACCGCCTGTACCGCCTGTACCGCCAGGCATATTAGGGTCGCCCTCCATACCCTCTTGTCCGGTCTGGCCGGCCTGTCCGGTCTGTCCGTTTTGTCCGTTTTGGCCGTCTCCGCCCCAGCCGCCATTACCACCTGCTGCCGAGCAGTTAATCATTTTACAGTTCAGTATCTTCGGATTGCCTGAAAGGCTGAAATATAAAGCTCCGCCGTATGCGTCTCCGCCATCGCCGCCATCCTCGCCATCTGCTCCATTTTGGCCGTCTGCTCCATCTATTCCGGATATTCCGGCTTGACCGTCCGGAAAATTAGCGTCGGGTTCATTAGCGTCAATTTGGTCAGGGAGGTCGTCGTAGTCCCCGATGTCATCGTACTCATGGTCGCCGTTTGAGCCGTTTTGGCCCTGAGCAACACAGTTTCTGAAAACACAGTTAGAAATTATCGGGGCCGAACCTTCAAAGCACGCTATTGCTCCGCCGTATCTGTTTGTTGTTGGGTTGTCAGGGTCTTGTGCACCGCCGCCGTTGATAATTGTCAGGCCGTCAATAACCGTATCTCGGCCCTGTCCTTTTTTCAGTATGAATGCCGCGTCAAGACCTTGGCAGTCAATAACTGTCGCCGCGACACAGCACGGGTCATCGGGATGTTCACCGGCGATTGTAATTTCTTTGCCGTCAAGGTCGATTCCGTTTTCGTTATAAGGGTCGCCCGCTCGTTCGGATACAATAATCGTATCGCCGCCCTGAGCTGCGTCAACCGCTTCGCCTATGGATGGATACTGCCCGGGTACGTGCAGAGTTATCGGCGTTCTTACACCGACCGTTACGGATTTGTTGGAGTCCATTGTTACAGTATTTGTAAGTTGTATTGAGCCATCGTTATCTGTTCCGCTCCAGACGATTACATCGTCGCCGGCAGGAATCGTTGCTGTCAGCGTAACGACCGTACCTTCTGCAAAGTCTTCCCCTGCCTGATAATCAGGAGCAACCGTTACCCCTCCAAATGTATCGGTTGTCAGAGTGTATATTGGTGTAGGCTGGAAAAATGCTTTGACTGCTTTGTTTGCGTCCATCACTACGTTATGTGTTACACTATCAGTGTATATCAAATGGTATGTGTTAGGGTCGCAAGGGTCAAATGCATTGGCATTTGTGTTGGCATCGAACCACGAATAAATTTTGTAACCAATAGCTGGATGAGCCGTAAAGATTCCTGTTTCATTTTGATAAATTGTTCCGCCTGCGGGATAATTTGGTTCGATGTATCCGACGTTCGGGTCATTAGCTATGTTCGCATCGATTTCTAAGTTGTAGTAGACGCTGTAATTCGGGTCGTAAACGTTCGGGTCATTGCCAGCATTTGGGTCGCTCAGGTTGGGGTGGCTTATGTCAAAGCTGCTCGTTATTATTGCAAATGTCGGGTCTTCCTCAAATTCCACCGTAACGCTCTTATCCGAGGTCATTGTTACGAAAATGGTCGTTCCTGTTAAGGTTAACGGAGTACCATTTACTGTCCACTCTTTAACGTGATAATGCGCATCGGGTGTCGCGTCAACGGGAACAACTATATTTTGGGGATAGCTCTGTCGCTTTGGACTTACCGTGCCATTGCCCCCCACAACTCTTGCCTCGAACCTGTACGAGCAGGGGTCTTCAACAAACTCAGCCAGCACGGTAGTATTGGCATCCATTATCGTGGTATATATTTCGTTCGGCCCGGCTGTTACAGTATAGGTGCAGGGGTCATTTATATTGAATGTTGCCGTGTTACCATCGTACCACTGATTAACTACATAACCTGCGTCAGGAGTGGCCGTAATATCAACCTGCGAATATTCAGGGTAAAAATTGTTTCCGGAGTTGTCAGGCAAAACCGTGCCATTAGTTCCGTTGACACCGGTAAGCAGTTTGTGCATTGTCAGGCCGAGAAATTTCACGGTAACTGTTTTATCGCCGTCGATTGTTACGACATTAGTCAAAGCGACACTGCCGTCATCGTCAGTTCCATTCCAGCTTGCGACAGTAAAACCCGCGTCAGGGCTTGCTGTAAGCAGCACTTCGTTGAATTCGTCATACGCAACGCCGGGTGCGGGATTATTCGGGTCGAGCGTGCCAAAATTCCCATTGGGGTCAACAACTGTTGTAAGGTTATGCTGAGCTGCCGCACCGCTGTCGGGGTAATGGTAACCCATATCGACAGTTCCGCCGGTAGGGTCGTCCAGAGTATTGTTTGTCGCCGTTGTGTAGGAATGTCCTGCGCCGAAGATAACAGTAGCGTCATCGCCGCCACCATCGACAGCAACGCTGTCTGCGAGTTGTCCGCCGGTAATCTGGCGCAGATAATAATCGCCTAAGGGCCCTGCTCTAAACATCGGGTCGGTACTGATATTGCCCGTTCCGGCATCGCCGTCCTGAATACACGAGTACTCTGCGCTTGCACCGTCAATATCATCGCCATTACCCCACAAAATACTGTTTCTTATAACCGGGCTTGAAGAATCAAAGGTATAAACGCCGCCTCGATTGGAAGTGCCGCTGTTGTTTACGATTGTACAGTTCGTTATTACAGGCGAAGATGCGTCGTAGCAATCGATAGCACCGCCATATAAAGTAGAGGTATTATTAGCTATAAGGCAGTTTCTAATTTCAGGCGATGCATCGCTTCCGCATTCGATGGCGCCGCCGTCATTGTCGCTGGTGTTATTGATTATAACACAGTTTATTATTGCCGGCGATGCCTCAAAGCAGTCGATAGCTCCACCATAGCTTGCCGTATTATTTGTAATTATACAGTTGTTAATTTCCGGTGATGCGCCATCGCATTCGATAGCACCGCCATAGTATTCGTCGCCGTTTTTAATAGTAAATCCGCGCACGACTGCCGCCCCGGTTTCACCTGTTTGAAACAAAAAGCCTCTGCCTAAGCCCTGGCAGTCAATAATACAGGCAGACGGATTATCGCTTGCGCTCCTTACGGTTATAAGTTTACCGCCGAAATCAATATCGCGGTTGCCAACGCCGGTGTACGGCGTAGGGTCATCTGCGACAATGACCTCATTGCCGTCACTGGCTGCGTTCACCGCCGCCTGGATATTCGGATAATCGGCAGGGACGTTAAAGGTTGCTGCGCCGGCAAAACTGTAAAGGCTCAGAACAATAATTAATATCGCGGAATACTTTTTCATCATACAACTCCATTTATTCGGGTATATATTTCGTTCGGTTGTTCTTAAGGGTAGCTCTAATAATTGCTTTTGAGCGACAAGTAGAAAATTTTTGTCCGATGGCAAGGAAGACAAATCAGCTTTATCCGTAGATAAAGTGGCTTTTGTCTGACGCAGTCCATCGGCGAAAAAGTTCGCTTGTTCGCCAAAATGATTTTTTAGAGGTTCCCTTAAATTATTCACTTTGTCTCCGTTTTGTTAAACAGACGCACTATGCGCATAAATTTTCTGTTTGTTGCTGAATTGTTTTGAATAATCCGTTATTCGTGGTAAAACTTCGCTTGTCGCATTCCGGGCGCAGTCCATATAGGACTTTGCGAAGTGTTCTTTCTCCATAAACCCCAAAAAGCCCGTACATTGTACCAGATTATAGGTCGTTTTGCAAGTAAAATCGTTCATATATCTAATTTTAGCAACTCTTTTTAATAAAAGAACTTCTGTTAATTATTGACACTAAAGCGGCTCTGGGGTATCTTAGTCTTCCGACAAGACGAGCCTTGCATTCTATATCGGCTTTTTCAGTCTTTGATATAACTTATTAACGACAACGCATTTAACGGAATTGCTATGACTAAGATTAACGAAAACTTCCTTTTGTTACAGGCCGGCTACCTTTTTCCTGAAATTTCTCGCAGGGTCAAGGTTTTCACTACTGATAATCCCGATTCTGCCATAATAAAATTAGGCATTGGCGATGTTACCGAGCCCCTGCCTCCGGCAATCGTCGAGGCAATGCACAAAGCCGTTGACGAAATGGGCTCAAAACAGGGCGTAAAAGGTTATGGCCCCGAGCGAGGATACGATTTTCTCATAGAAAAAATCATCAAAAACGACTTCGCCCCTCGCGGCATAACTCTTGACAGCAGCGAGATTTTCGTTAGTGACGGCTCAAAATGTGATACCGGCAACTTTCAGGAAGTTTTTGATACTGACAACGTCATTGCCGTAACAGACCCCGTCTATCCTGTTTATGTCGATACCAACGTAATGGCTGGCAGAGGCGGCAAAGCTGACTCCAGCGGCAGGTACGCCGACATAGTTTATATGCCTGTAACGCCCGACAATAACTTCGTTCCCGAATTGCCGAAAGAAAAAGTAGATTTAATTTATCTCTGCTATCCCAACAACCCCACCGGCGCAGTTGCGAGCAAAGCCCGGCTCAAAGTCTGGGTCGATTACGCCAAAAAAAATAATGCGATTATTCTCTTTGATGCCGCCTACGAAGCGTTTATATCGGACCCTGACATTCCCCATTCGATTTATGAGGTCGATGGTGCCAAAGAGGTAGCAGTCGAGTTCCGCAGCTTCAGCAAGACTGCCGGCTTTACCGGCCTGCGATGCGCCTATACCGTAGTGCCGAAACAACTCAAGGCTTATAAAAAGGATGGCTCGACTATTGATGTAAACGCGATTTGGAATCGCCGACACTGCACAAAATTCAACGGCGCATCATATATTTCTCAGGCCGCGGCGGCGAGCGTTTATTCTGACACCGGCAAAACCCAGATTCGCCAGACAATCAATCTTTATATGTCAAACGCCAAACTCATCAGAGAATCGCTTACTGCTCTCGGCTATGAAATTTATGGCGGCGTAAACGCTCCTTATGTCTGGCTAAAAACAAAAGACAATATGACTTCGTGGCAGTTTTTCGATTACCTTCTCGAAAAGGCAAACATTGTCGGTACTCCCGGCAGTGGTTTCGGCTCGGCTGGCGAAGGCTTCTTCAGATTAAGTGCTTTCGGCTCACCTGACAATGTTATCGAAGCGCTCCAGCGATTCAAAAAAATATAAGATTTCGAAATGTCTAAACAAACAACTGTATATATTGGTCTTGGCAGTAATATGGGTGCTCCCGCCGCGAATTTTCGCGATGCGCTCAGACTGCTCGGTGAAAACGAACATATCACTGTTTGCAAAGTCAGCAGAGAGATTACCACAAAACCCTTAACTGGTAAAAAGCAGGGCGATTATTTAAACGCGGTCGCTGAACTTCGAACAGATTTGAACGGCCAGCAACTTCTCGATTGTTTAAAGCAAATTGAAAGCTCGCTCGGCAGGGTGGCAACAAGCGAACAATGGCTCAGCCGTCCAATCGATTTGGATATACTTTTCTTTGGCGATAGAATCATCGATACGGATTCACTCACCATCCCGCACAGGCAGTTGCATTTGCGTTCGTTTGTTCTGGATGGCCTTTGTGAACTTGCGCCGAATTTTGTACATCCCATTCTCAAAGAGAGCGTATCTGTTTTGGCGGACAGGCTCAATGACGGCGATTTTTATTTCGATTCCAAAAAACCGCAGTTAATTAGTATTGCAGGCGTTATAGGTGCGGGCAAAACGACTTTGGCAGATGCTCTTGCTGAAAGGTTCAACTGTGAAATTCTCAAGGAGGCTTACAGCGAGAACCCTTTTATGCCGCAGGTCTATGCCGGCGATAAGACATTAGCTCTCGATTCGCAGTTGTTCTTTTTAAGGAGCAGGGTCGCTCAGTTAAGCAGCGAAAATTTGCAGCCTGGCCGAATCGTCATCAGCGATTATGTAATTGACAAAGAAAAAATTTACGCATCTGCCTGGCTCGATAGCGAGCAGTTGAAGCGGTATAATGAGATAAACATTCAGTTGTGCGAGTCTGTTGTTACTCCTGCTGTTGTTATATATTTAAGACTTGAGCCGCGATTATGTCTGGAGCGGATACACAGCCGCAACCGTCCGTACGAGCAGGACATAGATTTGGATTTTTTACAATCGCTTGACGCTGAGTATGAGAGATTGTTTTCTGATTGGACTAAGAGTCCGTTATTTAGGATTGATTCTGCTGAGTGTGATTTTCGGCGGACTGATTGTGTTGAGTCTCTTGCTGAAAAGATAGAGGCCTATATTTCCGCTGTTATTTAGTCCCGATGAATCGGGATTCATTTGTCATTCCGAGCGGAGTCGAGGAATTTAAAAAATGTAAAAATAGATTTCTCCATTACGCTGCGCTTCAGTCGAAATGACAATAGCACAGTAAGTAAAAATGGTTGTAAGTCCTTATTTTACACTGTGCGTTTCGTGCATAACTCCTTATTTTACGTTGCCAAAAGAGGGGCGAGAACAGCGTTTTTAGGCCAGAAACCTATTTAGTATATTATTGAGCCGGAAATTGCAGTAGCGTTTTTAGGCCTAAAACCCATTCAGGACATTGTTGAACCATAGAAAAACGGCAAAAATTTGAACGTTTTTGCATTTTTTTGCATTTTTTGAACACTTTTGCTCACTTTTTTACCGGTTTTGAACGGTTTTTTACTGTTTTTGAGGCCATTTTGGCTAAAAAAAACAAGACTAAACAATTCGGGTTCTTAGCCACGAAGGCACTAAGACACGAAGTTTTTTAGACACAGATTTCACTGATTACACAGATTTAAAAAAGTAAAAACCTAAAAGTAAAAAGGCAAAGCTAAGGAATCGCCTTTCGGCGATGACCGATTAAAATGGATACCCGCTTTCGCGGGTATGACAGAAACCGAGACCCCTCAATTCAAAACTAAGGACTCAAAACTCAAAACTATATTTGTGTCTTCGTGTCTTAGCGGCTAAAATACATTTATGGAAATTACAGAAACAATTCAGGATACCAGGGAGCTTATCGCTTTTGCCCGTACTGCCGGTGAAACTGTCGGCTTTGTTCCAACGATGGGCGCTTTGCACGAAGGACATTTTTCGCTAATACGTGCTGCCAAAAAGGCTTGCGATTTTGTCGTCGTCAGCATTTTCGTTAACCCTGCGCAATTTGGCCCAACTGAGGACATAGGTAAATATCCTCGAACGCTTGAATCTGATTGTGATGGCTGTCGTTCTCTGGGTGTTGATTTGGTTTTCGCTCCTGCCGTTTCGCAGATGTATCCGTCAGAAAATATCACCTGGGTAACCGTTAATGCCCTCGGCGGCTTGCTTTGCGGCAAAAGTCGTCCAGACCATTTCAGGGGCGTAACAACGGTTTGCGCCAAGCTCCTCAATATCGTTAGTCCCGATTTTGCGTTTTTCGGCCAAAAAGACGCACAGCAGTCGATTATAATCAAGCGAATGGTTGCCGATTTGAATATGCCGCTGGAAATTGTGGTCTGCCCAACTGTTCGCCAGTCGGACGGATTAGCGATGAGCAGCAGGAACAAATATCTCAACCCCCGTCAAAGAACCCAGGCAACTCTGATTTACGCCGCTCTTCAGTATGCCGAGTTGTTAATCGCTTCCGGCCAGCGAAAAGCAGGAGCGATTATCGCCGCGATGGAAAAAATTCTCAAGACAGGGGCCGACATCAAAATAGATTATATAAGCATCGTCGATATTGAGACGCTAAGGCCGATTGAGAACCTTAATGGCGAGATTCTGGTAGCTGTTGCCGCGGGCCTCGGCAGTGCAAGGCTTATCGACAATATCATTATCGACATCAAAAATGCTTGAATTGTTCCAAGTAATAGGTAAAATGCACCTCGTTAATTTTTGTTTATATTTAAGGGAACCTCTAAAAATTCATTTTGGCAAACAAGCAAACCTTTTTGCTACCGGACTGCGTTAGACAAAAGCCGCTTGAACTACGGCTCAAGCTGATTTGTCTTCCTTGCCGGATAACAAAAATTTTCTACTTGTCGCTCAAAAGCAATTATTAGAGCTACCCTTAAGACAGGACGTAAAAATATGCTTATCAAGACGTTGAAGGGCAAAATCCATCGCGCAACGGTTACCGACGCTCTTATCGATTATCCCGGCAGTATCGGCATAGATACTACGCTTATGGAAGCGGCTGGAATCGTTCCTTACGAGGTGGTTCTCGTTGCGGATGTTACTAATGGCAATCGTCTGGAAACCTACGTTGTTCCAGAGCCTGCCGGCAGTGGCAAAATAACGATACTCGGCGCGGCTGCTCACCTTATGAAAAAAGGCGATATTGTTATTCTTATGAGTTTTGGCCTGATGACTCTGGAAGAGACAAAAAATTTCAAGCCAAAAGTTATAATTGCTGATGAAAACAACGGGATAAAGAATATGTAAGCGCGAACCCCGGCAAACAAGTTGCCAAGGCTAATGGCAGTAGGGAAAATAAATCCTAATATCTAAATCCTAAACAATATCAAAACACAAAAATTTAAAAATTCAAAACAATGAGATTGCCACGGCAAAGAGTAGTTATGAGTCTTGAGTCCTTAGTTTTGAGTTGAGGAATCTGGAAGAGACAAAAAATTTCAAGCCAAAAGTCATAATCGCCGATGCGAACAATGGAATAAAGAATATAGAAGACAGTAGGCAGTAGATTGAATCGGCCTTGCGGCCGAGACTTATTTTGTAAAACTGGATACCCGCTTTCGCGGGTATGACAGAGTCTTGTGCGGACAGGTTGAGATTGCCACGCTGCGCTCGCAATGACAAAAAGAAAACCCCCTGATGAATCAGGGGGCTAAATAAGGGCATTACTATTCGCAAAAAGAAAACCCTGCCGTAGTGATAGCAGGGCTAATCAGGACAGTTTACTTTTACATTTTTACTTTAAATTTTAAAGTTATCTATCTATGCATCCCGAACTTTTCAGGATACCCTTTACCGACCTTACCGTAAAAAATTACGGCACGATGGTTGTCATAGGCTTTCTCGCGGCAATGTATGTCATTCGCAAACTCTCCCGCGGTATGGGCCATAACGCCGAGTACATAACGACGGCGGCTTTATATTCGCTTATTACAGGCGTTATCGGGGCAAGGCTTTTTTACGTTATTCACTACTGGCCGCAATTTAGCGGACGCAATTTCTTCGATATTTTCGCGGTTTGGAAGGGCGGTTTAGAGCTGCTTGGCGGCGTTCTAACGGCTATTTGCGTTATAGCGATGTACCTAAAAGCGAAAAGACTTCCCGTCAGGAGGTACCTCGATATTCTTGCGATAGGTTTGCTTGTCGCACTTACTTTCGGGCGAATCGGTTGCCTTCTTAACGGCTGCTGTTTCGGCAAGCCCACCAACTCTTCGCTATCGATAACTTTTCCGTACAATTCTTTAGCTCATCAAAGCCAGGTAAGGCCAAATCTCGATAGAGACAGGCCGCTGCCCTATATTGATATGCCGGCTGAGTATTTTGGATATATGGATGAAAATAATAATTGGGTCGATGCCCCGGCCTGGGATTATTTGATGTACAACCTGAAGCCTTTCGATATGCTCACGCCCGCTCAGAGGCAGGAAGTTACGACGGGGGCGTATTGTCCGCTGCCGGTAATACCCACGGAGATTTACTCATCCATTTGCGCATTGTTTGTTGCGATGGCATTATATGCCTGGCGGAGTTGGGGGATACGTTGTGAGATATTCGGCAAGTGGCCGCCATTTTTCCTGCGGCCTGGTTCGACCTTTGCCGTGATGTTCATTTTTTATGGCATTGTTCGCTTTCTGCTGGAATTTTTGCGGGACGACAATCCATTCGGAGCTAATGGTTTAACAATTTCACAGAATATGGGTATAGGACTTGTTGTTTTTGGTTTGATTTTGATAGCGGTTTTCGCAAGAATCCGGCCGGACAAAATTTAGAGCAGATACCCGCGGGGGCTTGCAATGATAACGATTCTCGATAAATCGGGACGGATTATTTAAACACTGATTTCGCAGATTACGCGGATTGAAAAAAGTAAAAAAACAGACACGGATTAACACAGATTTTGAAAAAGTAAAAAGATAAAGTAAACTGCCCCCCCAAGCAGGCTTGGGGGCTAAACATTCGGCCTGCGGCCGAAAAAGGGCAACCCCACATTTGTAAATGTGGGGCTAATTTTTAAAAACAAGATTTCTCCACGTTAGTCGCAATGGTAGCACCCCTCCCCTATATATAGGGTATTTACTACCATATTTGCCCTGTAATCAAAAAAACACCCCCAAGGCCTTACGGCTCAGCTTCCACTGCACAGGAAGTCCGATAACTAATTTTTTTAAAAAAACAGCATTTTTTATTTTTTGTCTATTGACACGGTGGGGCAAAGTGGTAATAATTGGGGCATAAAGGAAATCAAGTGGGACAATGGCCATGCTTTTACTAACAGGAGAATACGAGGGTACTCTGGACGACAAGGGTAGAATCTTCGTCTCCAACAAACTCCGCAGCCAAATCGATTGCGATGAGCACGGCAGTAATTTTTATCTCACCCTCGGAGCAAATGGTGTTCTGTGTCTCTACCCCGAAAAGTATTTTCAGCAAATCGCCCTTGCCGAGTCGCCAGGGATGGTGGCCCCGGACGAGTCTATAGTTTTTGAGCGAATGAGTTTCGCATTGGCCAGCAGGGTTGAGCTGGATCGGCAAGGACGGTTGTTGATTAACGAGAGAATCAGGACAAGGGCAAATCTGCAAAGCGGTATTACGCTTGTAGGTGTCAGGGACCATATCGAGTTGTGGAACAACGACGACTGGGATAGTTATGTCTCGGATAACTTCGCTCAGTTTCAACAGCAGGCTGTCCAGGCAAGGCAGACCGTTTTGCAAAAACAAAGTAAAGAAATTTAAGGCTTTTATAAGTTAAGACATACTTTAAAGGAGTAAGGGATGTACACAAAAGAATTTGACCATTGCCAAATTGTTCAGAACGGCCTCGAAAGCAATAATGTCTCCGACGATATGCTTGGTTCTGTCGGCGTACTTGCCGGCCGGCTTGAGCAGTTGAAGAAAACCCACAGGGCTTTTCTTGACATCGAATTTTCTGATGAACTGCAGGCCATTTCCTCTGGCGAGATGACTCTTGCTGTAAGCTGAAGTTTGTTTGGAAGGGCCGTGTTGGTGGTAAATTTGTACCTTTCAGAATGGTTATGTGAAAAGTGAATAATATGCCGGCAGAACATATACCTGTACTTGCTGAGGATGTGAAAAATTCTCTGGTGCTTTCGCCCGATGCGGTAGTTGTCGATGCGACGGTTGGCTATGGAGGCCACAGCAGTATTTTTGCTGAGTCGCTCGGCGCAGGCGCAACGCTGGTGGGGCTGGACGTTGACCCGAAATCGCTCGAAAATGCCAAAAAGGCTTTAGCGAATGTCAAATGCAATGTACGGTTGTTCCGTGCCAATTTTGCTGAGATTGATGATGTTTTCAGTGCCGCTGGAATTGAAAAGGCCGACTTGATATTCGCCGACTTAGGGATTTGCTCGGCGCAGTTGCTCGACCCTGAAAGGGGCCTCAGTTTTCAACTCGACAGTGCTCTCGATATGAGGCTCGACGACAGGCTAAAAGTAACCGCCGCGGAAATTGTCAACAGCAGGGATGAAAAAGGATTGGCTGACCTGATTTTTGAATTTGGACAGGAACGGGCATCACGGAAGATTGCCCGTTTCATTGTTCATCACAGGTCTCGTCAGAAAATAACCACGACATCCCAGTTGGTCGAAATTATATGCCAGGCTCTCAAGGTTAATCCGGAATCGAGAAAGCGAAAGATACACCCGGCAACGAAGACCTTTCAGGCTTTGCGTATCGCTGTAAATGATGAACTTGGGTGCTTGAAAACTTTTTTAGTTCGCGCTAAAGAGCTTTTGACCCCGGGCGGCAAAATAGCGGTCATAAGTTTTCACAGTCTTGAAGACGGGATTGTGAAACACGATTTTAAGGAAAGCGTTTATACCGGCAATTACAAGATAATAACAAAGAAGCCTATCACCGCTTCACAATCGGAGGCTTCGAAAAATCCGAGAGCGCGAAGCGCGAAAATGAGGATAGCTCAGAAGGTTTAAAAGGCTTGTAAATAGTTTACCCGCTACGGGCGGGGTATTGAGAAAATGGAGTTTCGCATATGACTGCTGACGCAAAAATCGGATTATTGTTAGCACTTGTTTTCGTTGTTGCCATAACATTCGTAATCAATGGGCTGCCTGGCTTTCTCAGTGATGACAAACCTGCAGAACAAACCGGCCCTTATATCCGCCACCATCGTTCTGCCGAGCCAGGAGTTGTCGGCTCCAGCAGAACCGTTATAAGGGAGCGGATTAACTATCGCAGTCCGTCGGCGGCTGTTATTCCGGCAGATAAAAGTTATCAGCGTTACAGCCGGGTTCTGCCGCAGGCTCAGGCGGTGGTCGAAATAACCAAGCCGGACACAGCTCCGAGTACAACTGTTGTGCAAATCCAAAAACCCGTTGAGCAGATAGAAATTGCTCCTGTTAAAATTGCCCCTGTTCAGCAGAAGCCGCGATACTATACAGTAACTTCCGGCGATAGTCTTTCCGGGATAGCGAAGAAATTTTATGGCCCTGAAGCTGGCAACAAGCTCGTCAATATCGAAAAGATATTCAAGGCAAACCGTTCTATTCTCAAAGCACCGGACAGAATCAGGATTGGCCAAAAGCTCGTCGTACCGCCTCTGGCAGGTGAGGCTGTCAAGGCAGTGGACAGCAAAGTTTTAGAGATGGTTGAAACTCCCGTCTCGCCGAGCGAGTACAAACAATACATCGTCAAGGAAAATGACAGCCTCTGGAAAATCGCTAAAGGAAGGCTTGGGAACGGCTGCAGGTATCTGGAGATATTGAAAATTAACAAGTCTGCAATTTCGGATTCCGACCGTTTGACTGTCGGAATGAAGTTGAATCTACCGGTTAAATAAAAAATCTTGTCTATTACCCGTTACATCTTTTTCGTTTTCTCAATCGTTGCCGTTTTGCTGGCGGCGGTTTACCTTCGGCGGATTAACAACAGCAGTTTTTACGATTTCCGCGCTGCCTGCACAACTCAGAGCAGGCTTAAGCAAAGATTATGGCAAAAACAGCTTCAGCTTGAGCGTATGATAAATCCTGCTTCAATAACCGAAAAGCTCGAAAAAAACGTGATATCTGGTGCAGGCGAGAAAAATGATTAGGATAAAAACCGCGATAGTGATGCTCGTAATAGCTGCCGCGGCGTTTTTGGGCATTGGCGGCAGATGTTTCTACCTGCAATACTTTTGCCGAGAGTTCTACCAAAAATCCTCAGAGAAATCGCAGCACTCCAATTTTATCGAACAAACCAGAAGAGGCGCAATTCTTGATTGTCGCGGCAGAACATTGGCTGCGAGCGTGCCTCTGGAGACCATCTTTGCTGAGCCAAGAGCGATTAGCGATTTAAAAGCTGTCGCAAATGAACTGTCTGAAATTCTCGATATTAGCGCAAGTGAGATAACGGAAAAAGTGCTCGCGGGGCGCAATCCGGGTTATGCTCCGGTTGCCAGAGAAATAACGCTGACCGACGAGCAGCGAAAAGCTATTCGCAAAATTCGCGGTATCGGCGTAGAAACGAAATGGAAGCGGTCATATCCTCTCGGCCGAACCGCGGCGCACGTTGTTGGCTTTGTCGGAACTGATGGCAAGGCTCTGGCAGGCATTGAGCTAAAATATAACAAATTGCTCAGCGGCAAAACCGGCAAGAGTACCTTCTTTTCAGATGTTGCCAGAAGGCCGATAGGTTTGGAGGAAAATAAATCTTTTGCAGCCGATGGCTCCGATATAGTTTTGACAATCGATGCCGTGATTCAGGAATTTACCCGCTCGGCTCTGTCGAAACAAATAACCAGATACAACGCCGAATCCGGTTTTGCAGTCGTTATGAACCCCTGCACGGGGGCGGTGCTTTCGATGGTCTCGCTGCCGGATTTCGACCCGGAAACCCTTGCCGATGCTGACGCGAACAGTATGGGCAATCACCTTATTTCGGACCCGTTCGAGCCGGGCAGTATCTTCAAGCCGATAGTTGCCGCCTGGGCAGTTGATAGTGGCGTGTTTAAGCAAAATGATGTGGTGTTCTGTGAGAACGGTCGCTACGCGGGCAAAGGGTTCGGACGAATAGGCGAATACCGCGATGGCTTTGGCCATCTCAGCATAGGCGACATACTCGCTTTCTCCAGCAATATCGGGATGACAAAAATTGGGCAGAAGATGGGCGCGAAAAAAATTTATGAGGGTATAAAGTTTTTCGGCTTCGGAGTTAAAACCGGTATCGACCTGCCCGGCGAAGAGCCTGGAATTATCTGGCCGTTGAAAAGATGGGACGGCTATAGCGTTGCTCGCATTCCGTACGGACACGAAGTACTCGTAACAGGAATGCAGATAGCAAAAGCCTATTGCGTTTTGGCCAACGACGGCAAAATAATAAAGCCGTATCTGGCAAAGGCAGTCATCGACACCTCAAGCAGTCAGACAAAAATCATATCGCCAAAACCTCTCGGTGGATGCGTCATAAATTCCGAAACGTCCAGATGGCTCGTTCGTCAGGCCCTGTCGAACGCTGTCAAAAAGGGAACCGGCAAGAGAGCCGCTCTGAAAAAGTATCAGGTATGGGGCAAAACCGGCACCGCTAATATCGCAAAGTCCACCGGAAAAGGTTATGACGAGTCGAATTACGTTGCTTCCTTTGCTGGCGGAGTGCCCGCCAAAGACCCGGCAATAGTGGTGCTTGTTTCCATAAGAAAGCCGAACAGAAAATTAGGTCTTGGCTATACCGGCGGTTCAGTCGCTGCTCCTGTTGTGAACGAAATTCTCGATAAGAGCCTCGGCTACCTGCAAAGCGGAAATTAAGCACGGATTTCACAGGCTTGTCCTGAGCGTAGCCGAAGGATTGCACTGATTTTAAAAAAGTGAAAACCTAAAAGTAAAAAGGCAAAGCTAAGGAATCGCTTTTCGGCGATGACCGATTAAACTGGATTCCCGCTTTCGCGGGAATGACAGAGTCTCTTGTGCGAACGGTTAATTAAAAAAAAGATTGCCACGGCAAAGAGTAGTTTTGAGTTTTGAGTCCTTAGTTTTGAGTTGAGGAATCCCGATGAATCGGAACTGTCCGGCCGCTTCCGCGGCTCGGTTTTTATGCGGTAGGAAAGTGATAAACAATTCGCAAATACCCCTGGGACAAGACCCAGGGGCTAATGGTGGTGGGAAAGTGATAGGATATATGCAAGCACGAACCCCCAAGCCTGCTTGGGGGCTAAATGACAAAGTCGGTGCCAACGGGGCAAACCATTCGTAAAAGAAAGCCCTGCCATAGTGATGGCAGGGCTAAACGGCGGTGTGGGTGGGGCAGAAAATATGGAAACGTGAATCCCGATGAATCGGAACTGTCCGGCCGCTTCCGCGGCTCGGCTTCTAATGGTGAGGGCTAAACGTAGTTTATTGCCCATCCAGATACCCAGCTTCTATGCAAAAGCTGATGATGTCCCGTCCGATTGGAGCGGCATCGCTTGAGCCGTGCTGGCCGCCTTCAACGAGTACTACCACCGCGATTGCGTTCCTTTTTTTATCTTCAGCAAATCCAGCAAACCACGCGTTATAAGGTTTTTCTGTCGAGCCTGTCTTGCCGAAAACCGTAATGCCTTTTTCCTCAAATCCGCTATTGCGAAATTGTTTGTACGCTGTTCCGCCATCGGCACTGACGACCGCTCGCATTCCATCGCGGATGGTCATCAGTGTTGTCTCGCTCATTTCAAGATTTTTTAAACCTGCGTCATTTTGGCCTGCGAAAATTTTTGCTTTTTTGTATATTCCATCGCGTGCGATTGTCGCAAAGGCATTGGCGACCTGCAACGGTGTTGCGCGAAAATTGCCCTGGCCTATTCCGAAAAATCTCCGCTCGGCAGAAGTTATCGGCGGAAGACTTTCCAGCGAAGAGCAGTCATCCGGAATCCTGCTCGAAATCACGCCGGCCATCTGTCTGAAAGTTCTTTGCCGGCCATCTCCATACGAAAATTCCTCCGGCACATCCAAAGCATTATGTCCGAACCCGAAATCCCACAGCCATCGCTGGAGTTTTTTCGGCGAGAGGCGAACCGCAAGATGTGAAAAGTAAATGTTGCAACTGCCCCTTATTGCGTTGCGTGCGGAGTTGCCACCCTCATAGCCCCATTGGTCGCTATGGCCGAGATGGTATTTTCTTTCGTACCAGCACCTCGGCCAGCCTCTTGGCGCGGGTTCGGATGTACAGGCGATAGTATCGCCGGGACCGATTTTGCCTTCCTGCATTCCCATTGCCAGTATTATAGGTTTTGCTGTCGAGCCGGGCGGGTAGCGATTGTTTATTGTTCGGTCAATGGTTGGCTTGTTGGGGTCGCTGCATAAAGTGCCGTAATTGCTTCTGGCTTTGTTAAGGTCGAAACAGGGGAGAGAGACCATCGCCAGGACATCGCCGGAGTTAACGTCTATCACCACCGCCGCGGCAGGTTTCTTGCAGTACTGGTTCATCGCGCAGTTCTTGAAACGCTTTTCGATTTTGTCCTGCAATTCAATATCGATAGTGAGTTGTACCGCTTGTCCGAATTGTGTTTCGTCCCTTCTGACTATTTCGTTATCGATGTTATAAACGATTTTTCCACGTTTGCCTCGAAGCACTGACTCGCAGATATATTCGATTCCTGAAAAGCCCGCGATGTCGCCGTGCCGGTATTTTTCAAGTTCGTGCTCGGCAAAAATTTGTTCTTCATCAGGATTCCAGGGCCTTACCCATCCGATTAATTGCGATGCCGTCTGCTTATAAGGGTAGAGTCTCTCAGGTTTGGGCATTATTTTTACGCCCTCGACATTTATTAGCGTCAATTGTGCCGCGAGCATCTGGTCATCGTTATCAAAGGTTATCAACTTTTGCGGTTGGTGCATTTCCGCCAAATCAACTTCGTATGCCAGCAGCAGTCTTTTATCAGTGCTGGGCTGGGCCAGCGAAAACGATTCTGCCTCAGGGTATTTACGCTTCCAGGCCAGATGTTCCCTTAATCTCCAGAGCGGTGCGTTAATTTTTTTATTGATTTGCGCCTTCATCTCTTCCGGTGTTTTGCCGGCAAAGGCGGCGCACTTTTCAATCATCTCAAAAAGCGTGTTGAAGTCTTCGCTGTAATCTTTTTTAATCTGCTCGTCAGCTTGGGCGTATGTTTTGCCCCTGTTCAGTCTTCGCAGAGTTTGAGCCTTCCAGAAACGGTCGTCAGCCAGCCGGGCGTATTTGTAATCGATGCAGAGCGTAAATTTTGCTTCGTCGCCGGCCAGTATTTTGCCGTTTCTGTCGAGTATTTCGCCTCTGAGTGATGGCAAATCTCTGGTTGAGCCACGGCGGATTTTTTCGAGCTGTCCCTGCCATACCGATTTTGGATTGAGCTGTATATAGGCTAATCGGCCAATGCAGATAATCGCGACAATGGCGAAAAAATACACAAATTGTTTCAGGCGTTTATTGTACATAAATAATCATTGCCGAGCTATTTACTACTGCTGCCTTTGTTGCCGAAACGGTGCAGGCCGACACCCAGCCATTTTGCTGATGCCTCGACAAACAGTCTTATCAGGAAATACACAATCGCCGAATACACAGCGACCGCCGAAATAGTGAACACCGAATTTATCATTGCTGTCGGCCCTTTAAATCCTGATAGAATTTTGACAAGCAGGCCGGTTACTATGCCCACCGCAATGATTGTTACCGATTGCTGTCGTGTCGTTTTGAGCAGTATTACCCGCCGAACGTGTGCCAGTGCAGAGCCGACTATTCCAAAGCTCAAAAAGTAAGGCCCGAGCGTCGGGCTTATAATGTCGGCAGCAAATCCGAGCGAAAAGGAAACGATAACCGCATCGTAGGTTTCGCACTTAATTGCAAAATAGACCAGGAAAATAAGCAGAATGTCGGGCTTGATATGCAAATCGGTAATCGCGGCGATGTTCATCGCGGTGCTGGCCTGGACGACCGATATAAAAAGAATAAGCATACTGAATCTGAGCCAGCGCATATTATTCGGCCTCCGTACCATACAAATTATAGTCAAATCGCTCGATTGTTAAACTACCATTCATTTTTATTTATTCCACACACAACGCGAACTTATCACCCTAAAGGGTGTTGATTGCTACTACCGCGACATCAGAGATTGTTTTTATATCGTAGGCGGGGGCAACGGTTATATCCCAGACTACCGGGTTGTTCTCATCAATAGCGCACTTTGAGACTCGCCCGATTATCCTCGGAAATTCGAGCAGTCCGGCCTTTTTGGCGGCATAGACATTGAAGCCAACCTTGATTTTATATTTTTTGGACACGTTCAGAATCCGTCCGCCCCCGGCACCGTTACCTTCAATGGTGCCATTATAATAGACATCCGATTCGGTATCGCAAATTTTTATATGAATCTTACAACTGCCGCTGGTGATTACTTCCACGCTCGAAACCGTCGGCGATACATCTCCGATGACGCCGATAACCGCATTGTCGCCCAGCACATACTGGCCAGGCCTGATTCCATATTCAGAGCCGCGATTTATAACAAGATTGCCGTTGCGACGGCTCAATACTTCCGCCAGTATAAGACTCGTGTTTGGACTTGGCTCGCTCAGGCGGATGCGCTGGAGCTTGACGATTTTTTTTCTTTCCTCAAAAAGTTCTGCCTGCAAATTGGAGTACGCAACCCAGAGCTTATTATATTCGCCCCGGCTCACATAGTAGGGCGAATTGCTGTCGGCCTGCGGGTACCGCACTGCTGATGAACCGATGTTCAGAAAGAAGTCGAACAGGTCGATGAAAGTGAAATTTACTTTGCTGGTGTAGCTGGTCGGTATAAGCATCAGAATTATGCCTATCAGAGACAGACTGATGAAGACTGTAATTTTTGATGGTTTGATTTTTTTTTGTGCCATTGCTGACGGAAACCGATTTTAAAAATGGAGCGGATGGCACAGCTTTATTCCCAGCCGTAGCCGCTGTGATCCATTGTGTCTTTCCACACCTCTAAATTTTCCAGGTACACGCTTGTGCCTCTGGCTACGCAGGTCAAAGGCTCATCGGCCCTGAGAACGTTAAGCCCGGTAGCGTTAGATAGTACCGTATCCATTCCACGAAGCAGCGAACCGCCGCCGCAAATATGCACGCCGTTATCTATCAAATCCGCCGCCAGTTCAGGCTCAGCCTTTTCCAGTGTTCTCGTTACAGTCTCGATAATTCCGGAAATCGGCTCTCGCAGCGATTCGCGTATTTCTTCGCTGGTTATAACAATTTTGCGAGGCAGTCCTGAAATGGTATCCCTGCCGGCTATCTCCATCGTTGTTTCCTCTTCCATTGGCGATGCCGAGCCGAGCTGAATTTTTACCTGTTCGGCCCGCGGCTCTCCGATGAGCAGATTATAGGTTCGCTTGAGATGGTTGATGATGGCCTCATCCATATCATCGCCGCCGATACGGATTGATTCGCACGTGCTTATGTCCGCAAGGCTCATTATCGCAACTTCCGTTGTGCCTCCGCCGATATCCACTATCATTGAAGCGGTTGGCTCTGTAATCGGCAGTCCCGCTCCGATACCAGCGGCCATCGGCTCGTCAACGAGGTAAACTTTTCTTGCTCCGGCACGCTCGGCACTGTCAATTACCGCACGCCTTTCGACAGCGGTAATTCCGCTGGGAACTGCGATAACAACTCTCGGCCTGACCAGTCCGCCTCGTCCGTGAACTTTGCGGATAAAGTAGCCGAGCATTTTTTCTGTGATTTCAAAATCGCTGATGACTCCGTCCTTCATCGGACGAATCGCGGATATGCTGCCCGGCGTTTTGCCGAGCATCTCTCTGGCGACCAGGCCGACAGCTTCGCCGTTGTTCAGTACAACGTTAGTGCCTTTGCGCACCGCGACAACACTGGGCTCGTTGAGAACAATCCCCTCGTTTCGGACACAGACCAAGGTATTGCACGTACCGAGGTCGATTCCCATATCAACACTAAACCAGCCTAATATCGTGTCCAGCAGCACTTGAAGTCCCTTTCGATGTAACGTTCTCCACTATAATGGTACTTGTTTTGCAGATAACTTTATCGATTTATCTAAACACATTAACTATTTTAAACAGTGTTTCGTAATCAAAGTAACACTTATAAGCGACCAGGCCCGCCGTTGCCCCGGCGATACCGCAGACAAGAGCCAGTAGTGCCGTATAGATATTACTTGAAGCCTCAATTTTTTTTGGACTCATCGCAAATTCCCAAATTTTAAATTTTTATCCATCCCAAAATTATCATTTTTAACGCTCCCAAAGCCATTAGCATTACTTCTCAGACATTTTGGGATAACTTTTAATCTCACCACGTCTAAATTAATCTTACCACGAAGTGGACGCTGTATTTCCGACAGCCGGCTGCCGCTGAACAAGCTGCAACGCTCCGGCCGAAACTTCCGTATCCACATCAGTTATTTTGATATCGCAGAGAAAGCCGTCATTGCTCACAACGTGGAAAATCATTCCCCGCTGAACTCCGTCTGCGCTGCCGACCGAAATTGTAGCCATAGCACCGTCGATAGCGGTAATAACGCCATCGATGGAAATTTCCTCTGCCGATTCAACCGCGGCCATTGCTGAATCCTGAATTTGTGTTACAGGCTCAAAAACCACCGCACTCGTTCCTGAACTGACAGAATTGCCACCGGCCATCGCGTTTTCCATATTCGCTTTTTCTTCGAGCAACCTTTTGCGTTCATCTTCCAGCGCACTTAGCTGAGCCATTTTTTGTTCAAGGCTGGCGGTTATCTCGTTGAGATTCTTGCTGAGCTTAATACCCTCTGCTCTGGCAGTGTCAAGCTCGGCCCTGGTAGTCTTGAGCGATTCTTCCATTCCGCCTACCGTCTGCTCAAACTTCAGAGCGGAAGAGGCAAGGTTCTGAACTTTTTCATCCAGAGCAATTTTAGCCCGTTCAGCATTTCTCAAATCGTTCTTAAGCTGGTCTCTCTCCGACGAAATAGTCGCGATTTCCTCATCGAGCTTATCGTTTAGTGCTTCCATCGCGATTTTCTTTTCCTCGAGTTGCTGCTGATATTGGCTGCTACTTTTTTCCGAAGCCATCAGCTCTTTTTCAACGTTTTCATATGCCGCTTTGTAGTTCGTAGCTGTGCCGACATACGTTACAATTGTTCCACACAGAAAAATCACTAACAGCGACAGTAACACAATCAAAATCTTGGTAAGGGTACTCAAAACACGCTCCTTTCATAAAAACGCTATAAGCCCAAGCCTGGCAGGAAGCTCCATAAAATTTCCGATTAACCTGTTAAAACAGGGTAGATTCTATATTTTAAATTCGCTAAGGTCAAGCTATTTTTACTGTTATGGCCTTTTTGGTCGCTTTTTGCCTTCGATTAGAAAAATCGACTTAGCTGCGGCCAATCGAATTCGGACGGAATTGTCTTTCAGCATTTTAGGCAGATAATTCACCAGGGCCGTATCGCCTATCTGGCCGATAGCTATCGCCGCCAGAACATCCCTGCGTTCCTTGACGATTTTATCGCTTTCCATACTGCCGGCACCCTTGAGGTAATCAGCCACTACGATACTGCCGCTGTTATCGCCGCACAGCCCCAGTCTCCCCGCCGCTGAGAGCCGAACTTCTGCTGTTTCATCATCCAGCATCGTGATTAACGCCCCGGCTGCCTCTGGCGTATTCAAATGGCTCATTGCTATTGTGCCCATATATCTATCGTCAGCATAGGCACTTATGAGCATAGTCCAGATTTTGCCGTATATTTTTTTGTCGCCGAGCCGAGCGATTGCTTCGGTTGCGCCGAATGCTGCCGCATCGGATGAATCTTTGTCGTTTTTGATTCTGTACAAAATTTTCAAAGCCCCTCTGTCGCCAATTTTGCCGAGCAGCATAGTGGCATTTGCCCTTACGGTCTGGTTTGCAGACATAGCTCTTTCGGCTATGGCCTTTGCGTATTTTTTTTCGCCGAGCTTTACTAAAGCATAAGCGGCGGCCATAACGACATTCTCCTTTTCATCGTTCAGTAGCGACCTAACTTGTTGTTTAGCAAGACGATACCGCATATCGCCGATAGCTGTCGCCGCCGCGAATCGTACAGGCATACTCTCATCTTTGAGCATTTCTGCAACATTAGATGCGAGAAAACTGATTTTGCCCTCCGAAACAACCTCGATTGCATTGGTACGAATTCTGGGGTCCGGGTTTTTCAATGCCTTTGAAACGATATTAGCCGCCTCAGCGACCGGCCCGCTCCTGTAAACGTTCAAATTGGCCGGGTTTTCGCTCGCCCCGACCGCAAAACTTACCGCCAGCGGCATTATCAGTATTGATATGAGAACTAATTTCTTCATTTTCAACCTCTTATTTTTTAGAGCTACCCTTTATTTTGAACTTTCTTCCTATATATCGTCATAACCAGTATTAAAGTGCATAATACTCCGCAGCAAATTTCAAGGCCTCTGCCGAACCTGCTGAACAGTGTAACTCTTTTATCGACAAATACTTGTCCCGCAAGCCAGCCTTTTTCCCCAGCCCGTGCCTGCCATTTTTTCGGCAAATTTCCGTTTTTATAGCCGTTTTCTATCTCGCCAAGCGAGTTAATCATACAGCTAACGCCGGTATTTACGCTTCTGACGATGCTTAGCCGGTTCTCAACCGCTCGAAAAATGCTTATCGCGGTATGCTGGGCTAATTCAGTGCTTGGCAGAACTTCATAATCATCGCTGCTGGCCTTTTCCCTCGTGAACCAGCCGTCATTACTGATATTAACTAACCAATCGATTCGTTTATTACCGAATTTATCGACCGCCATCCGCCTGCAAACTCCCGGGTCGGTATCTTCATAACATATCACCGTGCCGAATTTATATTTTTTGCCATTGGCCGAGACCATCTCAAAAACCGTATATTCGCTGCCCTTGCTGAGATTATAATCGTGCGAGTAAGGACTCAGCAGGTTCATAATTTTTTCAACGAAAGGCACATCCCTAAAAGGCAGATATTCTCCGAAAGGCACGAGATGAATTTTGCTGTAATACTTTTCGTTTTTGCCCTTTCCAGGCTCGTAAAAAAATACCGAATTAGTTTTTTCTTCGACCTTAATCGTCTCTCCTTTATCGACCGCTTTCCCGCCGAAAGCTCCCACCAGCAGATACACTCCTTCGTTGCTGTGTCTTTTTAGTGCGCGATTGAAAATTGTCGCTCTGAAATACTCCGGCGCAACCGCTACAAAACTTTCATCAAGCACCGCCTCGACCATAGTTTCAGGCCATATTATCAGTTCAGCTTTGCTGCCCATCATCGCATTTCTGCTATCGATAAGCGTATCCATAAAAGTTTTTGCCGCGTCTTCCATTTTTTCACTGTTGGTGATGACAAGATTCGACTGTACCGTTGCTATTATTGTCGCAGGCTCGATGCAGTCGGGCGTTTGATTTATTCGATACCGCCCGTACCCATAAGCACCGGCTGTCAGTACCGCAACGCAAACAAAAGCTGCCGTGTTGGATAATCGCCAAAGTTTATTTTTTTTGAAATCTATTATTAACTGTGCGATGAGTCCGTTAACCATTGCCAGCAAAAAGCTGATTCCCGCTACGCCGAAAATATCCGCTATCTGAATAATCGTGATATTTGAATACTGACTTTGGCCGAGCAGTCGCCAGTTAAAGCCTCCGAAAATTATTCCCTGAAAAGCTTCTGCCCCGGCGATAATTATTGGCACGCTCACCCAAAGCACTATTCCGATTTTTCTGCACTGTTTGATTGCAAGCATACATAACGGCCAGTACAGCCCCATATACAGGGCGAACACAATCCAGCCGGCGGCAGTTACATAGCTGAGCCAGTAAACATTTCCAAGCCAATAGACCGCAGAGATTATGTATGCTGTTATTAGTAATGGTTTGGTTTTTCTTTCTGAGTTGCAGACGAGTATAAAAGGTACTAAAGCAACCCAGCCTAAAAAACCAAACCCAAAAGGCAGTTGAATAATCGTCAGCAAACAACCGCTCAGCAAAAGACAGGCTGGAACATATAATTTTTTCAGGTTCTCTTTATCCAAATGCTGAATTCCTTTAACGCATTCGTAATTTCGGCAAGCTCATATTTTTTATCGCTGCCGATTCTCATTCGGAAATGATTTATGAATATATCCATCAGTTTGTCATTTTCGTTCAGCGTTTCAAACGGAACCTGCGTTTCCACAAACAGCCTTTTAAGTTCAGCGGTTTCCATTGCGCCCAAGGCTGAGTCTTGCTGTTTGTGAACAATCTTCTCGGCCTGTGCTGTTCGTTCAATCGCGCCTTTGACATAATCTGCTGATATATCCACACCCGCGTATTTCCTGCCGTATGTAACCGCCACCGCCGCCGTTGTTGCTGAACCCATAAATGGGTCGAGTACACAATCGCCTTGCTTTGAGCTTGCCGCGATTATTCTTGCCAGCAGCATTTCAGGCATTTGGCACGGGTGCCATCCGAGTCGTTCTTTAAATGTCCCGCAAACTCTCGAAAAATCGTTCCATACATCGTCGGGCATCTTGCCGGCAGCATTTGCGCGCTTATCTTTATAAATCAACTGCCTGTCCGACAGCGTTCTGACCGCTTTGTCGTTAAATGTGAAATTGTCTTTGTCTTTTACGAAATAGAAAATATGGGTATGGGCGCGTGCGAATTTCGTTTTCATCTGCTGGCCGAAAGTGTAATGCCAGATAATCCAGTTCCGGCAGATGAGTCCGATTTCCTCTGCGATAATTTTTACATTCGCTGCGTAATCGTCCCCGATAGCGATATAGAACGAGCCGTTAGGCTTGAGAACGTTATAGCAGGCCGTTATCCAGTCTTTCGTCCACGACAGGTACTGGTCTTTCTTTTTCTTATCGTGATATTTGTCGTATTTGTACCCGATATTGAAGGGCGGGTCAGCGAATATCAAATCCGCGAAAGGCTTTTCAGCAGCAGCCAGAATCTCTATGCAGTCTCCGCAGACGATTTTATTGGTCAGATTTTCCATCTTGCCATTCTAATGGCAACTTGCAGGGATTGCACTGATTTTTTTAGACACGGATTTACACAGAGGAAAAAACTAATATCTAAACCCTAAATCCTAAACAATATCAAATAACCAAAAAGTAAAATTCAAAACAAAATGGATTCCCGTGAAAACGGGAATGACAAATGAAATCTGTGTCTAATAAAATTCGTGTTCATTCGTGGTTGATTTTCCGTCAAAAAACTGTGATAATCTGCTCAAAAGCCGGTCAAAAACTGAAAAACGAACCAAAAGGAAAGAAAATGGCCAAAAAATTGCCAAAAACGCCATCTATACAGCTCGCTCCATCGATTTTAAGCTGTGATTTCGCAAAAATCGCCGACGAAATTGCGGAAATCGCCTCTAACGGCATAGAAATGGTACATCTGGACGTTATGGACGGCCATTTCGTGCCGAACATCACTTTCGGCCCGCCGGTCGTGGCAAAAATCCGCAAATGCTCCGACCTGTTCTTCGACGCTCATCTAATGATAACCGACCCGCAAAAATACGCGCAACCCTTTATCGATGCGGGAGTTGACAATATCACTTTCCACATCGAAGTCGTGCCGGAACCCACCGATTTCATCAAAAAGCTCCACGATTCCGGCATATCAGCAGGGCTGTGCCTCAACCCCGAAACGCCGGTCTCAGCTATCGAAAAGTACGCCCCGCTGGCTGATATGATACTCGTTATGACCGTCCATCCCGGTTTCGGCGGGCAAAGTTTCATCGCCAAAGCCGCTGAAAAAATCGCACCGATAAGGCAAATCGTCGGCCCTGACGTGCGACTCGAGGTCGATGGCGGTATCGACCCTGAAACCGCTCGGCTCGTAACAAGCTATGGTGCTGACACACTGGTCGCTGGCAACGCGATTTTCGGCCAAACAGACCGCGCCGTCGCCATCAAAGCAATCCGCAGCGCCTGTAGCAAATAAAGGGTCGATTTTTCATCGCTCACCTGCTATAATCTGCCGAAATTACAATCGACTTAGTATTAAAAGTGGTATTAAAATATGGCTAAAGATAATAAATCACAGTGGGACGGTTTCAGCCTGAAACCCCGCAGGGAAATGCCTGAAGGGCTTTGGGTGAAGTGTCCGGGTTGTGAGAAAACGATATACAAAAAAAAGGCTGTCGAAAATCGTGATGTCTGTCCCGAATGCGATTACCATTTCCGCATCGGCGCAGCCGACCGTATCCGCTACCTCGCTGATGAGGGCTCGTTCGAGCAGATTCATACCGAAATGGTCTCTGCCGACCCGCTGGACTTCCATTTTAGAGGAACGACTTACAAAGACCGCGCCGCCGCCGCTGAAACCAGAGCTGCCGGTAAGGAAGCGATTCTTGTAGGCAAAGCATTTATCAAGGGCCGAGGCGTATCGCTGGCAGTGATGGACTTCAATTATCTCGGCGGCTCGATGGGTGCTGTTGTCGGCGAAAAGCTGTGTGCCGCTATCGATAAAGCTATCGAAGAGAAACTTCCGTTAATCGTCGTGAGTGCTTCAGGCGGAGCGAGAATGCACGAGGGCGTTGTCTCGCTGGGCCAGATGGCAAAAACATCAGCGGCACTTGCCAGACTGGATGATGCTGGCGGATTGTTCATTTCGATTCTGACCGACCCGACAACTGGCGGGGTTACCGCTTCGTTTGCGATGCTGGGTGATGTCATTATTGCAGAGCCTAAAGCGTTGATTGGGTTCGCTGGGCCGAGAACGATTTTGGAGACTATTAAGGTTGAACTGCCGGAAGGGTTTCAGCGAGCGGAATTTTTGCTTGAGCACGGCTTTGTCGATATGATTGTGCATCGCAAGGATATGCGAAGCGAAATCGCAAGACTCATAGATTACACTTGTTGATTTATATTCCCCACAACGCCGATTAGCCCTGCCATCACTATGGCAGGGTTTGTGCGTTAGTAAAAAAGTATCGGGTGCCTTTTATGATGAGCATTTGGATACCAGTAGAGACTTGACTAATTGCCAAAATTTACTATACTTCTATTGTTATTGGTGGAAAGTTCTGTTTATAATGTAAAGTGAATCAACCCGCAAAAGCCGCTAAGCGCAGTCAGAGCAAGCGGTTATGATGCCTAAGAAGCATTATTCTTGACAATTGATAGCCAAGCTATGTATAATGCGGTGTTGAGGATGGAAGAGCAGGAGAATGCAACAATCTTGCGTGGCGGCTCCATGATATAGGAGTGTCTATTCCCATATTTAAAGGATATACGAAAAAAAGACGATACCAGTAGGATGGAGAGTTCAGAAATGTCACAGGTTTTAGTTGCTGACAAAAGATATCAGGGTAAATATGTCGCTTTTGACCCGTTAAAGGGGAAAGATGTCGTTGCTTTTGGTGAAGATGTTGGCGATGTGATCAATAAAGCGAGAGGAAAGGGTGTAGGCGAACCCGCTGTTGTCTTTGTTCCAAAAGATAACACAGCCTATATTTATTGATTTATGCCCATACAAAATTATCCGTTTACCATCGTTGCATCTGACATAACGAGGCCTATGTTGTGGATAAGGATATCTAATCCTGACCACCCTGAAATATCGCCTGTTAAGTTTATGGCTCTTGTAGATACTGGAGCGGATGATTGTGTGTTTCCAGCAAGCGCTGCGCAAGCCTTAGGACACAACCTAACAACCGTAAAACCCAAAGTTATCCATGGCGTAAATACCCCCGCCTTGGCTTATCCCCACACTTCAACAATAGAAATTTTGGAAATAGATTCTGTCGGACTACCAACGACTAAAGTGCTGTACACCATCAAGAATACTCCAATAGATTACCTTGTTGGTTGCCAAAACTTTATTCTCGGCACAAGAAACTTCTTGACTAATTTTGTCTTAAAAATAGATTATCCCAACCAAAAATTTTCTATTCGCCGTCCAAGTCCAGCCACTCCTTAACTGATAACTGATTATCCAAAAGGGATAACAATCTGAAATGGCTTCAATCTTTTCAACTGTGTGTCAAGTACATACTTCCGAAAGAAATTGCTACTTAGTTTCCATTTACGATAGATATCGATGAAAAAAACGAAAAAAAACGCTTGAAACGCCCCCCAAAATCCTTATACTCACAACCCTACCCGCGGGTGTAGCTCAGTGGTAGAGCGTCACGTTGCCAACGTGGCTGTCGTGAGTTCGAATCTCATCACCCGCTTTAAAATAGTATCAGTACTTAAAATAGTATCAGTACTTAAAATAGTATCAGTACTTAATATAGTATCAGTAAGGTATCGGCTAACTCGTTAGTCAGGCGCAGGTTATTGATATGTTTGGAAGTTGCCATAAGGCTTCGGGACATATTAAAAGTCCGCGGGGCTTTTTTCGTTTAGCCACAGAGAACACAAAGATAAAAAAAGCCGTGTAATCAGCAAAATCCGCGGTTAAATAAAAACAAAATACAAAATTCTACATTTTTTAAATAACGTTAGGAGCAGTTCAAAATGGCAAAAAAAGCAGATAAGGCCAACGAAGAAAAACAAGCTGAAATCAAAAATATCGTAACGGTCGAAGATTCCGGCCCGTGCAAGAAGAAAATCAGTATCGAAGTCCCAAGAGAAAAAATCCAGGAGACCCTCAGCAAGCAATACTCGCAGTTGCGACGTGATGCTGAAATCCCCGGCTTCCGCAAAGGCAGAGCACCGCAAAGGCTGCTCGAAAAACGGTTCGGAAAAGACGTTCTCGAACAAACCAAACTGACACTTCTGGCAGAGGCAAGCGAAGAGGCAATAAAGGATAACGAAATTGACTCACTCGGCGAGCCGGACATCAATCACGCCGACATCGTGCTGCCGGAAGAAGGCGCAATGAAATTCGAGTTTGAAGTCGAAGTCAGGCCTACGTTCAAGTTGCCGGAACTGGAAGGTATTCCGGTCGATAAGCCTAAGATGGAAGTCAGCGATGACGCTGTCGAGGCCGAAGTTGGCGAACTGCAAAAGAGGCTCGGAACGTGGAAGCCTAAAGACGGCCCGGTTAAAGAAGACGACCAGGTCATCGCCGACGTTACGCTAAAGACAGATGACGACGAGGATAGTAAGAACAACGTCGAAATCGCTGTCAGAGACCGCGGGTTCGCGTGGAAGGTGCCGATTGAAGGCCTTGTAAAAGTGCTTAAAGGTGCCAAGTCCGGCGATACAAAGAAAACAACTGTCGAAATACCGGAAACATTTTTCGATGAAGCATATCGCGGCAAGAAAGTCGATGTCGAAATTAAGGTCGGCGATGTGAAAGAGCTTATCGCGGCGGAAATGAACGACGATTTCTTTGAGAAGTTCGGTGTGAAAGACCTTGATGACCTTAAGGACGCAATCCGCCAGAGGAGTCAGCAGCAGCTCGAAGGTCAGGTTCGCCAGGCAATGCAGGCAGCGGTACATAAATATCTCTTGGACAAGGTCGATTTCGATTTGCCGGCAAGCGTTGTCGCTGACCAGTCGCAGCAGTTGTTGCAGAGGCAGTATATGAAACTATTGCAGCAAGGTACCCAAGCTGCCGAAGTTGTTGAGCAGCTCGATGAGCTTAAGGCCTCCAGCGAAGAGCAGGCAAAGAATCAGCTCAAGAGCTTCTTCATTATCGACGAAATCGCGCGTAAGTTCGAGATTCAGACCAGCGACGAAGAGGTCAACGGTTACATCGCTCAGATGGCGATGTACAAGCAGATGCGTCCAGAAAAGATGAGAGAACAGATGTCCAAAGATGGCTCGCTGAGTCAGGCGGTTTTGGAAATTCGCGAGCAGAAATGTATCGACAAGCTACTGGAATCGGCCAAGATAACCGAAGTTGAGCCGGAAAAGGCTGCGAAGAAAACTGCCACCAAGAAGACTACGACTAAGAAAACAGTGAAAAAGGCGACCGCAAAGCCAGCTGCCAAAAAGACGGAAAAGGCTGAAAAAGCCACAAGCAGCAAAAAAAAGACGGTTTCTAAGAAGAAAACCACGTCAAAAAAGAAAAGTAGCGACTAAAATCAGCCGATACTGTTAATCTAAGGCATATTTTTTAGGGTAGCTCTAATAATTGCTTTTGAGCGACAAGTAGAAAATTTTTGTCCGATGGCAAGGAAGACAAATCAGCTTTATCCGTAGATAAAGCGGCTTTTGTCTGACGCAGTCCATCGGCAAAAAGGTTCGCTTGTTCGCCAAAATGAATTTTTAGAGGTTCCCTTTAGTTTGAGTAATTGAGGAAACGTAAATGATTATAGAGCCGGTAAAAAGCGGAATCGTTAACCCGATGGACATTCGTAACCAAGCGCAGGGGTATCAGCGGACACGCGAGATGACGCTCGACGATATGCTGCTGGAGAATCGGATTGTGTTTATGATTGGCGAAATAAACTATTCGATGGCGACGACGGTAATTATGAAACTGCTGTATCTGGACAACACCAAACGCGGCAGCGAAATTAGTCTCTATATCAATTCGCCCGGCGGAAGCGTTGATGATACGATGGCGATTTATGATACGATGCAATTCATCGGCTCACCTGTCTCGACTTTTTGCATCGGCAGGGCACAATCGGGTGGTGCGATAGTTCTGGCAGCCGGCGAAAAAGGTAAGCGACACGCTCTGCCGCACGCGAAGATAATGCTGCACCAGCCCTGGGGCGGAGTTACCGGCCAAGCATCGGATATCAAAATTCAGGCTGAGGAAATTATCAAAGCCAAGAAGATGATTAACGAAGTGCTGGCGGAAAAAACCGGTACCGCTATCGAAAAGATTGCCGCCGAAACCGAACGGGATAGGTATATGACCGCTCAGGAAGCACTGGAGTACGGAATTATCGACGAAGTGCTCGCCGAAGTTATCGACGATAAAAAAAATAAAAAATAGAATTTAAAATTCTTCCAAAATTTATAGACCACGCAATTGCGAGGATAAAATGACTGTGAATCAGGCTCTTGTACCAATGGTTATCGAAAAAAGCGGCAGAGGTGAACGTGCTTATGATATTTATTCGCGTCTGCTGAAAGACAGAATCATCTTTCTCGGCGGGCCGGTAGATGACGATACGGCCAACCTTATAATCGCACAGATGCTGTTTCTCAGCAATGAGGACAACAAAAGCGATGTCAGCTTTTATATCAATTCGCCCGGCGGAAGCGTTACGGCGGGGCTGGCGATTTATGACACGATGAGGTTTTTGCGGTGCGATGTCGCAACTTACTGTATCGGACAAGCGGCGAGTATGGGTGCGATTCTGTTTACAGGCGGAACAAAAGGCAAACGCTTTATGCTCAACAACAGCAGAATTCTGCTGCACCAGCCTTTGATTAGCGGCGTTGTAGAAGGGGCCGCCACCGACCTCGAAATTCAGGCGAACGAAATTATAAGGCTCAGGAGCAGACTCTACAATATACTCGCTGAGAGTACTGGCAAGGATGCGGGCAAAATCGAGGCTGACTGCGACAGAAACTTATGGCTCGAAGCCGGCGAATCGATTAGCTATGGCCTTGCAGATGAAATTCTCGAAAAAGCACCGGACGGGCCTGTCGCTAAAAGCGACGATTAGAACGGTCGGGTAAGATGATGTAAAAAAGTCAGGGAGACTTACAAGAATGCGAAACGGATTTTATTTAATAATCTTAACACCTGTATTCTGCACCCTTTTGTTACTTATCGGCGGATGCGCAGAGAGCCAAAAAGCGAAACAGGCCAACCAGCAGGATGAAGCTTTCCTTGCACAAAAACAACTCGAAAACGCCAACGAAAAACTCATCGCTGAAAATGCCCGGCTCAAAGAAGAAATCACATCGCTGACAAACCTTGACGAATCTCTTAAATATGACGCTATCACGAGGCTGTCGAGAATTGAACTTACCCGTAGGTGCGGACTTTACGACAGCGATAAAGACAACGTGAAAGATGACCTGCGAATCTATCTGCGAACCATCGATGATATTGGGGACGCGATAAAGGCAGCGGGCAGTTGCGAAGTTGAGCTTTGGAATCTAAATGCTGAGCCGAGCGAAGCGCTCATCGGAAAATGGCAAGCCGGCGCAGAGACCCTCAAAAAGGCCTGGTCGGGAACGTTTATGACGAATTACTTCAAACTCGAATTCGATTTGAACGGAATTGAAACCGAAAACGGCGAGTTCACACTGAAAGTTAAATTCAACGACCACCTGACAGGCAAAGTTTTAACCACGCAAAGACAACTGAAATAGTTATGAGTTATGAGTCTTTAGTTTTGAGTTGAGGAATCCGCTTTTGGCCGAGACCGATTTATTTAATTAGACACAGATTAACACAGATTTTAAAAAAGTAAAAAATGGATACCCGCTTTCGCGGGTATGACAAAAAAATAGTTATGAGTCTTGAATCTTTAGTTTTGAGTTAAGGAATCCCGATAAATCGGGATGGACTTTTAATAAAAAGTACGGCCTCGCAATGACAGAAAACCCCCTGATGAATCAGGGGGCTAAATGGCGATGGGAGTAGGATAGAAAATACGCAAGCACAAACCCCGGCAAACAAGTTGCCAGGGCTAAATGGCGGTGGGAAAGATACAAACCATACGCAAGCACGAACCGTCGGGCAGGCCACGACGGCTAAACGGCGATGTGGGCGGATTGTTAAAATTCGTAAGCACGAACCCCCTCATAGTGATGAGGGGGCTAATCGACGGTGGGGAAGATGTAAACCATTCGCAAAACAAAACCCCCTGATTCATCAGGGGGCTAAATAACCTTGCCATACAAGATGGCAGGGCTAAATTCCTGTTTTTTTGCTTGTTATAGCCCCTTGGTTTTTGTATATTCCGCAGAGTACTTTTCATTAATTATTTTATTCGAAAAAGTAGGGAAGAAGATGACACAATACAAAATTATCTGGACAAAAATCGATGAAGCTCCGGCACTGGCAACCTATTCATTACTGCCTATCGTAAAGGCCTACGCAAAGGTTTGCGACATCGAAGTTGAAACCAAAGATATCTCGCTGGCGGGCAGGATTATCGCAAACTTCCCGGAAAATCTTACGCAAGACCAAAAAGTTGAAGACGGCCTGGCCCAGCTCGGCGATTTGGTTAAACAAGAATGTGCCAACATTATCAAGCTGCCCAATATCAGCGCTTCCATTCCTCAGTTGCAAGCGGCCATCAATGAGCTGCAGAAAAAAGGCTACGATATTCCAGACTATCCTGAAGAGCCAAAAACCGGCGCTGAAAAAAAACTCCAGGGGCGATTCGCAAAGGTACTTGGCTCAGCGGTGAACCCTGTTTTACGCGAAGGTAACTCCGACCGCAGGGCGGCGGCATCAGTCAAAAAGTTTGCACAAAAACATCCGCATAAAATGATGAAGCAATGGCCAAAATCCGGTTCCAAAACTCGTGCAGTTTGTATGAGTGGTAAGGATTTTTATGGCAGCGAGCAGTCTGTTACTATGGACAAAGCGAGCAGTGTGAAAATTGAATTTGTCGTTCCCGGCGGCAGTACAACAGTCTTAAAAGACGATTTTGCATTGCTGGCTGGCGAAATTATCGATACGGCAGTTATGAATGTTGCCGCCTTACGTCAATTCTATCAGGAGCAGATTGATGCCGCTAAAAAAGATTCCGTGTTACTTTCGCTGCATCTGAAAGCGACGATGATGAAAATATCTGACCCGATTATATTCGGGCATTGTGTTTCGGTATATTATAAAGACGCACTTGAAAAACAAGCAGAGGTACTAAAGAGTATTGGGGCTAATGTCAATCACGGCCTTGCCGATGTTCTGGAAAAACTTAACAAACTCGATACCGACAAAAAGGCTGAGATAGAGGCCGACATTGATGCTGTTTATAAAACTCATCCACAACTGGCGATGGTCGATTCGAGAAAAGGGATTACTAATCTGCACGTGCCGAACAATATCATCGTCGACGCATCAATGCCTAATGTCGTTCGTGATGGCGGGGCGATGTGGAATAATGATGACGAGCTTCAGGACACGATTGCGATGATACCAGATCGTTCTTACGCGACGATGTACCAGCAGATTATCGAAGATTGCCAAAAGCACGGCCAGTTCGACCCGGCGACGATGGGCAGTGTTTCAAACGTCGGGCTTATGGCACAAAAGGCGGAAGAGTATGGCTCACACGATAAGACATTTGAGGCGGTTTCTGATGGTACAATTCGTGTTGTCGATGCCGATGGTAATGTTATTATGGCTCAGCCTGTGGAGGCTGGCGACATTTTCAGGATGTGTCAGGTTAAAGACGCTCCAATTCGTAACTGGGTACAGTTAGCAGTTGCCCGCGCAAAGGCTTCCGGGGTGCCTGCGATTTTCTGGTTAGACGAGAACCGAGCGCACGACGGGCAAATTATTAAAAAGGTTAATGAGTACCTGCCGCAAAGTGATACGGCTGGCTGTGATATTCAAATTATGCCCCCTGTTGAGGCGATGCAGTTTTCCTTAGACAGGATTCGCAAGGGTCAGGATACGATTTCTATAACAGGCAACGTTTTGCGTGATTATCTGACCGACTTGTTTCCTATTCTTGAACTTGGTACGAGTGCGAGGATGCTCTCGATTGTGCCTTTAATGAATGGCGGCGGGCTTTTTGAGACGGGTGCCGGCGGGTCCGCTCCGAAACACGTTCAGCAATTTCTCAAGGAAGGACACCTGCGATGGGACTCTCTCGGTGAGTACTGCGCACTGGTACCATCTCTTGAAATGGTCGCTCAAAAGAGCGGCAACGAAAAGGCGGCTGGTCTTGCTGAGACGCTCAGCGAAGCTATCAGTAAGTATCTCGAAAATGCTAAGCTGCCTTCTCGCAAGGTTGGCGAAATCGATAACAGGGTAAGTAGTTTTTATCTCGCTCTTTACTGGGCAGAGGCGCTTGCGGCCCAGGGCAAAAATAAATCGCTGCGGGAGTCTTTTGTTGATATGGCGAAAAAGCTCGAAGAGAACCAAGCTGAGATTGAGCAGGAGATGCTGGCGGCACAGGGAGAGCCGGTCGATATTGGCGGTTATTATTTGCCTGATTCGGAGCTTGCGGCCAAGCAAATGCGTCCGAGCAAAACATTCAATGGCATTATACAGATTTTCTTACCACAGAGGAAATAGCCACAAAGACCCAAAGACACAAAAGTTTAGACACGGATTAACACAGATTTTTTTAGCCACAGAGGACACAGAGAGTACAGAGGAAAAAATGGATTCCCGTTTTCACGGGAATGACAAAGTCTTGTGCGGGCGGGATAGAAAATATGTAAGCACGAACCGTCGGGCAGGGGGCGATGGCTAAATGGCGATGTGGGTGGGATAAGTCATATGGAAGGTCGAGATTGCCACGCTGCGCTCGCAATGACAGAAAGTATTCCGGCGACTTACGTTGCTCGGCTTCTAAATGGCGATGCGGGCGATTAAACTTGTGCGGGGCTGATTTTTAACTTGACGAGTCGAGGCCTAATATCTATTATATATGTGTATCACGAGTGCAAATCGATGCGGTTTGCAGCGGATAACGGGCCGATTCGGGGTTTTTGGGTCGGTTAATTGAGCAGTATAACGTTACAAAAGCACCGTAAGCTGGAATTTGGCGGCGATAGAGGTCTATAAAAGATGCTCAAGTCGGCAATTCACAGCGAAAAGGTGAATTATGAGAAAAGAAGTTTAGATAATGAAAAGCATAAATTTTTCTTCAGCAAAGAGGGTTTGTAAATTTTGCGGCGAAATTGCGCATCTGAAAGATGCCGCAGTCGCCTGGAATCAGCCTGGGTGCTGATAGCCGGTGTCAATTTGTGCTAAAATTACTGAAACGGATTTCTGAAAACTCATAATACAATTCTTTTGTAGCTATTGCTGCCTTTTCCGAATTTGTCCGTATGTCGTGTTTACCTTACTATAAACATTATATACTGGAAAGGTTCAAAAAGATGGCTATTTTAGCACAAGCTCCCCTTGCCAACGTTCTTTATTTAGCGATCGGGATTCTTGCCGGCAGCATTATTGCTCTTGTTGTTAAGGCGATTGTCTCGAAAATAAAAACAAAGAATGCTACGAATGACCTACAGAAAAAAATCGAAAATGCCAATGTTGAAGCTGAGAATATCTTAAAATCGGCAAGGCTTGAGGCGGCGGCAGAGACTATCAAAAGAAAAGAAAAACTGGCAGAGGATGTCGATAAATCGAAAAACGAACTGCGAGCGGCTGAACGCAGGCTGAGTAAACACGAAGATGCCCTTGACCGTCAGAAAGAGCAGGTCGAAGAAAGAGAAAAGAAACTCTTGCAGTCTGAGCAGAGCCTTGGTCAGAGAGTTAAAAACGTTGAGGCTAAGGACAGGCAGGTCAGTACGGTAATCGCGGAGCAGAAAACGCAATTGCTGAAAATTTCGGGTATGAATGCCGAAGATGCCCGTCAGCTTCTGCTCAAAAAACTTGAAGATGAATGCGAACACGAGATGAACGCAATCATTCAGCGTAAGGCCGAAGAAACAAACGAGACCGTTGAGGAAAAGAGTCGCGAAATACTTTCTTCCGCTATTCAGCGGTATGCGGCAGACCAGACGTGCGAAGTTACAGTATCGACCATCGATATTCCCAGCGACGATATGAAAGGGCGGATTATCGGCAGAGAGGGTCGGAACATTCGTGCCTTTGAAAAAGCTACCGGTGTTGACGTGATTGTTGATGATACGCCTGGCGTTATTGTTATCAGCGGGTTCAATCCGGTTAGACGTGAAGTCGCGCGACAGTCGATGGAAAAGCTTATACAGGACGGCAGGATTCATCCGAGCAGAATAGAAGAGCTTGTCGCGCAGACGAAAAAAGATGTGAACCAAAAGTTGATACAGGTTGGAAAAGAGGCGTGCGTTGAGACCGATATTCGCGGATTGAATAACAAAATTATAATGGAAATTGGTACGCTTAACTATCGAACGAGCTATGGGCAGAACGTTCTGCGTCATTCGATAGAGGTTGCGTTTCTTGCTCAGGTAATGGCTGATGAACTCGGCCTTGACGGGGCGATTGCACGGCGAGCAGGCTTTTTGCACGACATTGGCAAGGCGATGGACCACGATGTCGAGGGCGGGCACCCGGCTATCGGAGCGAACTTCCTCAAACGCTTTAACGAATCCTCGATAATACTTAATGCTGTCGAGGCTCATCACGGTGATATAGCGGCAGATAACCCGTACACACCTTTGGTCGCGGCGGCTGACGCGGTAAGTGCATCCCGGCCGGGAGCAAGGCGAGAGACGCTTGAGCGGTATATCAAACGTCTGGAAAAACTCGAGGAAATCGCCAGCCAGTTCAATGGTGTGGAAAACTGCTATGCTATTCAGGCAGGGCGGGAAATTCGGGTGATTGTAAACGCTCAGAATATTAACGATGAGGCCGCGACGAAGACGGCCAGAGATATCGCCAAGAAAATAGAAGACGAAATGACGTATCCGGGCGAAATTAAGGTTACACTACTGCGTGAAGTTCGCTGTATAGAATACGCAAGGTAGTGCCTTCTTGTAGTTATGAGTTGTGAGTCTTTAGTTTTGAGTTATGGATTCGGCCTACCGGCCGAATAGGGGAAACCCTGCCATAGTGATGGCAGGGCTAATCAGCGATATGTAAAGGATAAACAATATGTAGCAACCCGCAGGGCAAGACCTACGGGCTAATGGCGATGGGAAAGTGATAAACAATATGTAAGCACGAAC
This sequence comes from Anaerohalosphaeraceae bacterium, assembly GCA_021108375.1. Classification (GTDB taxonomy): domain Bacteria; phylum Planctomycetota; class Phycisphaerae; order Sedimentisphaerales; family UBA12454; genus JAIORA01. The sequence goes on along the minus strand of JAIORA010000002.1, from coordinate 69,724 downwards.
CCCCAAGCCTGCTTGGGGGCTAAATGGTGAAATGTAAGTTGCGGTTGATAAGAAATGAAGTTAAAAATTTTATGTATAGGTGATATCGTTGGTCGGCCGGGTAAGAGGATTCTGGCTGAGAAGCTCTCAGGATTTGTCAAAGACAAAAGCATAGACTGCGTAATTGCCAACGCTGAAAATGCCGCCGGCGGCAGCGGGATAACTCCGCAAATATACCACAAACTTTTGAAGTACGGCGTGAATGTTATCACGCTCGGCGACCACGTTTTTCGAAAAAAAGACATTATACCGCTACTGGAGACGGCTGATAACATTATCCGCCCGGCGAATCTTTCGGCTAAAGCGGCTGGCAGAGGAGTTGCGCTTTATAAAACATCGGCAGGACCAACTATCGCAGTGGTTTCGCTTATCGGCAGAGTATTTATGAAGCCTGCTGAGAATCCGTATGACTATGCTGACTCCATAATAAGCAAATTCCAAAATCAGGCGGAAATAATAATTGTGGATTTTCACGCGGAAGCGACGAGTGAAAAAATTGCGATGGGCTATTACCTCGACGGCAGAGTAGCCTGCGTTTATGGAACACACACGCACGTTACAACAGCAGATGAAAAAATTCTAAAAAAAGGCACGGCCTACATAACCGACATCGGAATGACGGGTGCACACGATTCGGTGCTTGGAAGGAAAGTCGAATCAGTGCTGAAAAATTTCAGAACGCAAATGCCCTGCCCATTCGAAATTGCCGACGGCGATGTGAGAATGAGCGGGATTGTTGTAACGGTTGACAGCAATTCACGAATCGCTGAATCGATAGAGAGAGTGCAAATATATCTCGACTCAGAAGGCAATGGCAGCGGTGGTAGTGGTGGCATCAACGCTGATGGCAATAACGGATTTTAAATTTTTATTGTTATGGAACAACCTATCGCCTTGTCAAAAAAGCACTTAGGCAGTCGTTAAACTCTCATAAAAAAACATAAATCCTTGATTTCTATCTACAATTCGATTATAATGCGAGGCCGTAGAGCATAAATGGAGATTATGTTTGGACGGTTAAGGAGATAGGAAAAGTGTTGAGAATGATGGATACCGCTATCTGGGTTAGTCGTCGGCTGTATTGTAATCACGTCAAGAAAAGTATCTATGGTAATATCCGCTGTTTAGTTGAGAAGTCTGTTGCGCTTGCGCGCAGTTTAAATAAATGTCAGTAAGCAATACGAATCTTTTTTTAAGGAGATTGAAATGAAGAATCTGAGATTAGTAGTTTTAGCAATGCTGGTGCTTTCGGCAACAATGGTGCTTGCAGCACCATCGCTCCGAATTACTTCCCCGCCTGTTATGAACAATGGATGGACCGGGCCAATGATCGATCCCCCCGCATCACTGGGACAATGGTTTTTGAGATTGCCCGATGGGATTGAGGAGGCTCGCACGCATGAGTTTTATGACAATGTAATAGAGCATGGCGGCGGCCTTGCAAGTTATTTCGCTATTGAGGGTGTTGCTTTTAACCTGCAGTACAATGCTGGTAATCTTGTTTATTTTGAAATTAATGCTACCATTACCAATGACACGCCAGCCTCCACGCCGTGGGCAGACGGTACTAACAGTCACGGCGAAACACTTAGCGTACCAGAGCAGTATGAGGGTATTTTGTACGACACTAAACTGACGGTTGAGTTTGCTATTGAGAGGGGTTCTTATGATAATTGGATTGCTTTGTGGGGTTCAATGACATATCCCCCATATCAGGATATTTTTCCGCATATCGAAGCTATAGAGCCTAATCAGCTTGGATGGTACTGCTGGACACCGGAGAACGAACCACAATTAATGCCGTTTGGCGATTACCTTGTTCCGACTTATGATTTCGGTGATATTGCGCAGGGAGCATCGGCTACCAGAGTACTGAAATTTACCGTTGATGGTGGCGGACTGCCAGCGGGCGACCCAAGGCGAATAGCTATTGAACAGAGCGCTCAGACCGAAGATGATATTTTCCTGAATCGTACTACGTCGCTGAAGATAAGCACATGGATGGATTGGGTTGCTGTCGATAATGGTCAGCCTTACCCTGGTGAAGTTGGTCGTAGTAGTGATGTCTCGGTATTTCACAATATTGAAGGGCCTGTTGACCCGAATCTTAAATGGCTGCAAAGACCCGACCTGAGTGAAATGGGTATCGATATCAAAGCGACAGAGCCTTTCATTCTTGCCGACGATTTCGAGTGTAATGAGACGAACCTCATTACTGAAATCACAGTATGGGGTTCGTGGAAATATGATATGCTGCCTGAGGGTGGCCCGGATGATGTAAAGTTCATATTGAGCCTGCACACCGATATTCCTGACCCCGATCCGGCTGACCCGTGCACATACAGTATGCCGGCTGAGACTGTTTGGCTTAAGACGTTCGAGCCGAAGACATACTATGTTACAATTGAAAGAGATGATATTCTTGAGGGCTGGTGGTCGCCGGATGACCCATTTGGTTATACGTTCCCGGGCGACACGATTTGCTTCAAGTATGTCTTTACTATCGACCCGTGCGATGCGTTTGTTCAGGAGGGCACGCTTGAAATGCCAATCGTTTACTGGCTTGATGTTCAGGCAGAGCCAAACGACTCAATGGGCGAGGCAGAGTTCGGCTGGAAGACCTCGCTTGAGCATTGGAATGACGATGCGGTTTGGGGTATGGGCGTTGAGCCTTACTTTGGCCCGTGGAACGAATTGCGTTATCCATTTGGGCACGAGCTTCATCCGGAATCGCTCGATTTGGCCTTCGCAATTAAGACGACGCCAATACAGGAATGCTTTGATAGTACTCATCCTGATTATGTAGCTTGGGTTAGTGCTGGCAGGCCTACTTGTTGGTGCTACACATATCAGTGCCGAGGTGATGCTGACGGAGCGGTTGAAGGCGATGCTAAAAATGGTTACCACCAAGTTGGGGCTGGGGATTTGTTCATTCTGCAGGCAGGTTGGCTGATTAAGGAACCTCCACAGGGGCCTGGTATTGGTAGTGTACCAAATGGTATTTGTGCAGATTTTGCTCGTGATTTAGGCGGTGATGCTAAAAACGGTTATCACCACGTTGGGGCCACGGATTTGTTCATTCTGCAGACAAATTGGCTGGTAAAAAATCCGCCACATGGACCTAGTTTGCCAGGCGGCTGTGGAGGCAGTTTGTAAGAGTATAGATAGCATAAAGCCGTTCGGTTTAATCCGGGCGGCTTTTTTTATGGAGTAAAATCGTCCGAGCAGATATAATCCAATCCTATGGAACAGAAATCGTTATTCAGCGAAGAAAATTTTAAAAAGACAAAAGCTATATCTGCCAAAAAGGCGAAGTCAGCTAAAAAACCGGTTAGTAAACCTGCGATTGAGCCAAAAGTTTATACCGTTAGTCAGGTCAATACGCTAATAAAAACGGCTCTGGAAAACTCTCTGCCGGGCAGGCTCACCATTGCCGCTGAAATTTCCGGCTTCAAAAGCCATCGCAGCGGGCATTGCTATTTCGACCTCAAAGACGAAAATTCAGTTATGCCGGCAGTGATGTGGAAAAGCGCGGCAGGCAAATTAAAATTTGCTCCAGATAACGGTCTGGCGGTACTGGCTAAAGGCTATGTCGATGTCTATCCCCCTCAAGGCAAATATCAGTTCTATGTAGAATCAATGAAGCCTGCCGGCATAGGCGAGTTACAATTGGCGTTTGAGCAGATGCGGGAGAAATTAAAAGCTGAAGGGTTGTTTGATGATGCCCACAAAAGGCCTTTGCCGAAATATCCGCAGCGAATCGGAATACTGACGAGCGAATCAGGTGCGGCCCTGCACGATATTACCGACAGCATTTTTAACCGTTGGCCAATAGCAAAACTTTATCTTTATCCGGTTCCGGTTCAGGGGGCAGGGGCATCGAAAAAAATTGCATCGGCGATAAGCGAAATAAATAAGCGGAACAAAAATTTGAAACTGGATTTGCTGATAGTCGGTCGTGGCGGCGGGTCGATGGAAGATTTGTGGGCATTCAACGAAGAGCCTGTTGCACGAGCGATATTCGCATCGAAAATTCCAATCATCAGTGCCGTCGGACACGAGGTTGATGTAACAATCGCCGACCTTGTTGCTGACGAGAGGGCATCGACGCCGACCAAGGCGGGCGTGATAGCTGTGCCTGACATTGATGAAATTTTTGAGAGAATTAACGCTGTCGCAAACAGGCTCAGTGCTGATGTGCGGAGCAGGCTTGGTATGGCTGCGGGCAATCTTGAGACGATACTGGCCAGTGCGGCTTTTAGAAATCCGCTTTACATAGTCAATAGCAAAACGCAAATTGTCGATGAGCTTGAGGGCCGTCTTAATTCTGTAGCAAAACAGGCTGGTCAATATGCAGAGAGATTAATTCAGTCGTTTTATGAAAAGTTGTTGAGAATCGAGCCGAGCAGGCTTATCTCGCAGAAGAAAATTTCGCTCAACAATTTGCGCAGCCGAATGGAGTCGGGATATTCAGGGAATATGTCAGCTTTAAAATTGCAGCTTGAGTCGCAGGCCGGCAGATTGAGTGGGCTTAACCCTAAAAACGTTCTGGACAGGGGTTACAGCATTACGAGAAATTCGCGAACCGGGGCGTTGGTGAAAAACTCAGCCGATATAGATATTGACGACATCCTTATTACTGAACTAAAAGACAATAATTTAGTTGAAAGTCGTGTTACTAAAAAGTAAAATTGTGAGAAAATTATGGCAGAAAAAACTGAAAAAATTGATATTAGTGAACTCAGCTTTGAGGATTCCATAAAGAAGCTTACCGAGATTGTCGGCCAAATCGAGCAGGGCCAGATAAAGCTCGAAGATAGTCTCGACAAGTATTCGGAGGGGATGGAGATGATAAAGCATTGCAGGGAGATTCTGCAAAAAGCTGAGAAGCGGATTGAAAAAATCTCCGCAGAGTCCGTATCTCAATAACCAACGGTTTTGACGGCGAGATTTTTGTATTTCGGTTCATTATTTTTTATGCGAGCGTGGCGGAATTGGCAGACGCGCCAGGTTTAGGTCCTGGTGTCCTTAGGGGCTTGTGGGTTCGACTCCCTCCGCTCGTAGTGCGTTGTGAAATGTTCAAGCAATCCGACGCTTCCGCTTGGCGCAGACCTTTTACGCGGTGTAACTATGGAATTTGAACTAAAATTACCTGAATGGTTGAATCGTATTAACTCCAGGGCGGCAGATATTACACACAATAGTATTGAAGAACGAGCAGGATTTGTTATAAATCTCTCCCATCTCAATATAGAACACGGTACCGGCGGGCCATTCGGAGCGGCGATATTTGATATTAATAGCGGCTCCCTTGTCAGTGCGGGAACAAATATGGTTGTTCCTATGGGTTGCAGTATCGCTCACGCTGAAATGATAGCTATAATGCTTGCCCAAAAAAAACTTGGCACATATCGTTTGCCCGGCCCTTCAAAATATCAACTGGTAAGTTCCTGTCAGCCCTGCGCAATGTGTATGGGGGCAATACCCTGGTCAGGAGTAGGGTCTTTGGTATGCAGCGGAAGAGAGGAAGACGCAAAAGCAATAGGATTCGATGAAGGCGACAAGCCAAGTGACTGGATAGAAAAGTATGAAGCCCGCAATATAGAAGTTATCATCGATGTCCTTCGCTCTGAAGCCTGCCAGGTGCTGCGAGACTATTCTAAAAAAAATAGCCAGACGTATTAGGGCTGCCATTTACCTGAAGTACTCTAATTAGCCACGAAGCCACAAAGCGGCTGTGTTTGATTTCAAGTGTTTTTTAGGATTATTTTTGTTTCCCATAAGCTTTCGTTCTTTATCATTGTATTCAGGATTATCAATAATTTACGCATACAGGCTGTTATCACTACCTTGAAAGCCTTGCCCTGGCTTTCAAGGCGATTTGCAAATAGACGGATTGCAGGATTACAATTGCGGGCTAACTATCCGGCCGCTCCCGCGGCTCGGCTTCTAAAAAAATGGATGCCCGCTTTCGCGGGCATGACAAAGATGAGATTGCCACGGCGATAAAATCGCCTCGCAATGACAAATAATCCCGATAAATCAGAATTAACTAACTCGGCCGTGCCGGCCGAGGCTAAACAAACCCACGGGTCATAGGTGGGCTAAACGGCGATAATTATTTTTTTGTTGACTCTTAGATATTTTAACTGTACAATCCGTTATTGAAATAACGATGTTTTCTTTATAACGAATTGAGATTAATCAGGAGTTATTGATTTTGTTGCCCGAAAAGACAATCGAAAGACTCAGCCTTTACAGGCGTATAGTGGAAAATTATCAGATAAAGGGGGAAAAGTCGGCTTATTCGCACGAAATCGCCAAATCCGCTGGTGTTACCAGTTCTCAGGTAAGGCGTGATTTTATGTTCATCGGAACGAATGGCAGGGCTAACTCCGGGTATGACCTCGATGAACTGGCAGTTAATATAGAAAAACATTTATTATCTGATACTCCTGACAAATTTTGTCTTGTTGGTGTTGGGAATCTTGGAACCGCGATTCTTGCTTTTTTTCACGGGCGAAGAGCGAATTTAATTATAAAGACAGCCTTCGACAAAGACCCTGAGTTAGAGAATAAGATTGTTCACGGTTGCCGATGTTATTCAATTGATGAGGTTGAGCGAGCGATAAAAGAAGAAAATATCAGTATTGGAATAATTGCTGTTCCCGCTGCCGAGGCTCAGGGTGTTGCTGAAGTTCTTGTCAGTGCCGGGATTAGAGGGATTATCAACTTCGCACCTGTTCATCTTAATGTGACAGATGGTATTTTTGTTGAGAATGTTGATTTGACTATGCATTTCGAGAAAGTGGCTCATTTTACAAGGTTGGTTGAAAAGTAATGGAGATAGAAACGTGTCAGTAGTAAGGAAAATTTTAGAAAAACATTCACAGCCCAAGCGCGAAACACTAATCCCGATTTTGCAGGAGATTCAGGAAGAGCTTGGTTATCTATCCCGCGAGGCGATATGTGAAGTTGGTGAAAAGTTAAATCTTTCGGCAAGCAAAATATATGGAGTCGCGACTTTTTATAATCAGTTTAGATTTGAAAAGGCCGGACTTTATGAAATACAGGTTTGCCGAGGTACTGCCTGTCACGTCAAAGGCTCTGCCAGCGTTCTGGAAGCGTTGAAGCAGGAATTGCAGATTGAGCCGGGCGGTACTACTCGTGATGGCCTGTTCAACCTTGAAGTGGTTGCCTGCATAGGAGCTTGCAGTCTTGCACCGGTAATTGCAGTGAACGGCGAGTTTCACGCCGGTGTTTCGCCTGACAGTATAAAAGAGATATTAAATACATATCGTGAAAGAGTTGTTGAAAATGACCAAGGCAAATAATTTTAATATAACGGTTGAGCCAAGGAATCCCGATAAGTTTTATTTTTATATCGGGACAGGAACCTGTGGGCTTGGTGCCGGCGCGGGCAAAACGCTTAATGCCATCAATGATTATGTAGCAAAGAATGATATTGACGCTGAAGTAGTAGAGGTCGGCTGTATAGGTTATTGTGCTGCTGAGCCGATAGTTGAAGTTGAGATGCCCGGCCGAGGCAGAATTGGTTTCGCCAAGGTTAAAGGCGAAGATGTTGAATCGCTTTTAACTCAGACACTTGCGGGGGATATTGAAACTGAAAGGGCAATCTATCAGTTCAGAGATGACAAAAGGAAAGCCTATGATAATGTATTGTTCATTGATGAGCATCCGTTTTTTTCGCCTCAAACTCGTATAGTTTTGAAAAACTGCGGGCTTATAGACCCTTCAAGCATAGAAGAGTATGTTGCCGCTGGCGGATATGAATCTCTGACTAAAGTAGTGCAAACTTTGACTCCTGCTGAATTGTGCGATGTTGTGGAATCAAGTGGTCTGCGAGGCAGGGGTGGTGGTGGATTTTCGACAGGTAAAAAATGGAAATTCGCGCAGGCGAGCGGAGCAGACCAGAAGTATCTTATATGCAACGCTGATGAGGGAGACCCCGGCGCTTTTATGGACAGGGCTGTTATTGAAGGGGACCCGCACCGGCTGTTGGAAGGAATGGCAATAGCTTCTTATGCAATCGGGGCAACCAAGGCGTATATCTATATCAGAGCTGAGTATCCGCTTGCGATTAAAAGGCTCGAAAAGGCCATCAAACAGGCAGTGCATCACGGTATTCTTGGCAAGAACATTTTGGATAGCGGCTTTGAACTTCAGATTGTGATTAAAAAAGGTGCCGGTGCGTTTGTGTGCGGCGAAGAGACGGCTCTTATACACAGCATTGAAGGTAAACGCGGAATGCCTCGGCCTCGTCCTCCTTATCCCGCGGTTCAGGGTTTGTTTGATAAGCCGACCATAATCAATAATGTTGAAACGCTCGCAAATCTCGCTGAAATTATAAATATCGGTGCTGACAAATATAGTGCCTTTGGTACTAAAACCAGTAAAGGCACGAAAGTTTTTGCACTGAGCGGCAATGTTAAAAACGCGGGTCTGATAGAAGTCGCTATGGGGACAACTATCAGGCAAATAATTTTTGATATTGGCGGTGGAATAGAAAAAGACAGGAAGTTTAAAGCCGTCCAGATTGGCGGTCCTTCCGGCGGGTGCATTCCAGCACAGCATCTCGATATAGAAATAGATTACGAAACCCTGAAAACTGTCGGCGCGATGATGGGGTCGGGCGGAATGGTTGTGATGGATGAGAACACGTGTATGGTTGACCTTGCAAAATTCTTTATGGATTTTATTCAACGTGAAAGCTGCGGCAAGTGCATTCCGTGCAGGGAAGGCACGCGAAGGATGCTGGAAATCCTGAAGCGAATCAGTTCAGGCCACAGAACAGAAACCGGTTACGATGCCCTTCAGAGATTCAAGGGAGTTATGTCAATGCAAAAGCTGGCAAATGTTATAAAGGACACCAGCCTTTGCGGACTTGGCCAGACCGCTCCAAATCCGGTACTCAGTACTTTGAGGTGGTTCAAAGATGAATATGAAATGCACATTTATGAGCGCAAATGCCCGGCTGGAGTTTGTGTTGAACTCTTAAACTACCGTATAAACGAAGAGAAGTGTAAAGGTTGCACTCTATGTGTTAAAAAATGCCCGGTCGGGGCAATTAAAGGCGCAAAAAAATCTCCTCATTATATTGTTGAAGAAAAATGTATCGGGTGCGGAAGCTGCGTTGAAGCCTGCCCATTTAATGCGATAGAAGTAGAGTAAAAGGCTTAATAATGGTAACGATAGAAGTTAACGGCAGACAAATAGAGGCATTAAAGAGTCATACATTGCTTGAGGCGTTGAGGCGTGATGGTATTGACATTCCAACGCTTTGCCATATTGAAGGGCTTGCTCCGAGCGGTGCGTGCAGAATGTGTGTTGTAGAGGTCGAAGGCGCTAATGGTCTTGTGCCGAGTTGTGCGTATCCGGTACAGGAGGGTATGAAGGTCAAAACCCATTCGCCAAGGGTAATGGAAGCCAGAAAAACAATAATTGAGCTGCTTCTTGCGAACCATCCCGACGATTGTCTTTACTGCGCAAGAAATGACAACTGCGAACTCCAAAGTTTGGCAGCACTGTTTGGAGTTAGAGAGCGAGTATATAAAGGGGACAGAAACGTTCATCAAATTGACAGTTCAAGTCCTTCCATTGTACGAGACCCTAACAAATGTGTTCTATGCGGCAGATGCGTGAGGGTTTGCGAGGAAATACAGGGAGTCTCTGCTATCGATTTTATAAACAGGGGCAGTAAAGCAACAGTCGGCACGGCTTTTGACCAGGGTCTGAATGTTTCCAGTTGTATCAAGTGCGGCCAGTGTATTCTTGCCTGTCCAACAGGGGCATTGCACGAGCAGAGTTATGTCGGAGATATTATAGATGCTCTGAAAGACCCTGAAAAGATGGTTGTTGTTCAGCACGCACCGGCAATTTCGGTAACGCTGGCAGAGGAGTTTGGCCTTAAGGCTGGCACGGATGTTTGCAGCTTAATGACCGGCGTACTTCGAATGCTTGGTTTTGAGAGAGTTTTCGATACCAGTTTTTCTGCTGACCTGACTATTATGGAAGAAGGCTCAGAGCTTGTTCATCGTTTGAAGAATAAAGGTGTTTTGCCCATGATGACAAGCTGTTCTCCCGGCTGGATAAAATATGTTGAGCAATTTTATCCTGAGTTTATACCTAATCTTTCGACCTGTAAAAGTCCGCAGCAGATGCTTGGTGCTGTAACAAAAAGTTTCTTTGCTGAGCGTGAAAAGATTGACCCGAAAAAGATTTACAGTGTGGCTATAATGCCCTGCACCGCTAAAAAATTTGAGGCCCAAAGACCCGAAATGGGGAATTCAGGTATATCGGATATAGATGCGGTACTCACAACTCGTGAGTTGGCGGAGTTGATAAGATATTTTGGTATTGATATGCAAAAAGCTCAGCCTTCAGCGGCGGATACACCGTTTGGTATGAGAAGCTCAGCAGGAAAACTCTTTGGTGTAAGCGGCGGTGTGATGGAAGCTGCTATCAGAAGCGCATACTTTCTGGTAACCGGAAATGAACTTCAGGAAATTGAAGTTAAACAGGTAAGAGGCCTGGACAGTGTTAAAGAAACCAAAGTTGACATTGATGGTATTGAGCTTGGAGTTGCTGTTGTGAGTGGTCTTAATAATGCTAAAAAACTTCTGGAACAAATCAAGGCAGGCAGAGACGACCTGCACTTTATAGAGGTAATGACCTGCCCTGGCGGCTGTATAGCTGGTGGCGGCCAGCCTTTAAATGCCGACAAAAAGGCGATACAGGCAAGGATGAAAGCCATTTACAAAATCGACAGCAATGACGCAATCAGAACGTCGCATGGTAATGAGGCAGTTAAACGGCTTTACGCTGAATATCTCGGCGAGCCTCTCGGGGAAAAAAGCCACCAGTTGCTTCATACGTACTATGCTAAAAGAGATGTTATAAAATAAGAAGATTATGAGACACATTTCCAACAACCCACTTATAAGCACGATAAAAGAAAGATGCAGGATATGTTATACCTGTGTTCGTGAATGTCCAGCTAAAGCTATCCGAATAGCTGACGGGCAGGCGGAAATTATCCCCGAACGATGTATCGGTTGCGGCAATTGTGTCAGAGTTTGCAGCCAGAACGCAAAGCGGGTTATCGATTCAAAAGAAAAAGTTTATGAATTATTAAAATCTGAACACAAAAGCATTGCGATTATAGCCCCGAGTTTTCCCGCAGATTTTATGGAATTTGATTTTAAAACGCTTGTTGGAATGATACGAAAACTTGGGTTTGATTATGTTAGTGAAGTCGGCTTTGGCGCAGACCTGGTTGCTCGTGAGTATAAAGAACTTCTCGAAAACAGCGCGCCGGATTGCAAATACATAGCTACCAGTTGTCCGGCAATTATTACCTATGTTGAAAGATACCATCCGGATTTGGTCGGAAATCTGGTTCCAATCGTTTCGCCAATGGTTGCGATGGCAAGGGCACTTCGCAGTATTTATAGTAAAGACATTAAAATTGTTTTCATCGGGCCTTGTATCGCGAAAAAAGGCGAAATTGCCAGTATCAATATGCCGGACGAGCTTGAAGAGGCTCTGACTTTTACAGAGCTTAGAGAAATGTTTAGTGAAGAAAATATCAGTCAGGACAAAGTGGCACTTTCTGATTTTGACCCGCCATACGCCGGGATAGGTGCTATTTTTCCAATAGGAAAAGGACTGCTGCAGGCCGCTGAGTTGAAAGAAGACCTTGTTACCAATGAGGTTATTGCTGTAGAGGGGGGCAATAATTTTGTCGGGGCTTTCAAGGAGTTTGAAACCGGCGATATGGATGTCAGGCTTCTGGAAGTATTGGCTTGTGATGGTTGTATAATGGGTCCCGGCATTTCCAATGAGAAGCCTTTATTTAACAGACGCTCAAGTGTAAGCCAATATGTTAAGGGAAAAATGGAAACCCTTGACAAGTCAGGCTGGCAGGGGCAGATGGATAGTTTTGAAAGCCTTGACCTGACAAGAAAATTCGCTGCGTTTGACCAGAGAATAAAAATAATTGTTTCGGACGAGCTTGAGCAGGTACTTCAAAAGATGGGCAAATTCAAACCTGAAGATGAGCTTAATTGTGGAGCTTGCGGATATAACACCTGTCGTGAGCACGCTGTCGCAATTCTTAAGGGACTTGCTGAAAGCGAGATGTGTTTGCCTTTTACAATTGAGAAACTACACAAAACAATTGATGACCTGGGTTTTTCAAATCGCCAGTTGGCTAACACGCAGGAGGCTCTTTTGCAGTCAGAGAAACTGGCGAGTATGGGCCAGCTTGCTGCCGGAATTGCTCATGAAGTAAACAATCCACTTGGCGTTGTTCTGATGTATGCGCACCTACTTCTTGATAAGCACAAGAATGACGAAAATCTGAAAGATGACCTCGGTCTTATAGCTGAGCAGGCTGACAGGTGTAAAAAAATTGTGGGCGGCTTACTGAATTTTGCCAGAAGGAATAAAGTTTTGCCTCAGCCGATTGATGTTTTTGAGTTTATTGACAATGTCGTCAAAGCAATACCAAATGAAAAAAATGTCAAAATAGAGATAAAAAATAAATTGCAGGATAACACAGTGGAGATTGATAGAGACCAGATTACTCAGGTACTCACTAATCTGATTACAAATGCTTTTGCGGCTACTTATCTTGATGGCAAAATAATTATTGATATTGCCGGAGATAAAAATAAGGTTAGTTTAAAAGTAACTGATAACGGTTTTGGAATTCCTGTCGAGAATATGCCCAGGATATTTGAGCCGTTTTTTACAACAAAAAATATAGGTAAAGGAACAGGCCTTGGGCTTGCCGTTACTTACGGTATAGTCAAAATGCACAGAGGAGATATAACAGTTCAATCCAACGCTGACCCGAAGAAAGGCCCGCGAGGGACAACATTTACTGTAACATTGCCGAGAAAATATAATGACAGTTTTTGAAATTGTCGGTCTAAGATATTGTTTAAAATTGATTAACAGGTATAAAGATGAAAAAAGATATTTTAATAGTTGATAACGATATAGATTTTATTAACCAGCTTGAAATAATGCTGACGACTGCTGGATTTGCAGTTGATAAGGTGTTCAGTAAAGCAGAGGCGGAAAAATATATTCAAGATAAAAAACCCGACCTCGCAATTCTCGACCTGATGATGGAAACGCCTGACGCAGGCTTTGCTCTGTGTTATCATATTAAGAAAAAATATGAAACTCTGCCCGTAATTATAGTTACCTCTGTAACAAGTGAAACTGGTTTTGAGTTTAACTCTTCCACGCCGGAAGGAAAATCCTGGATAAAAGCAGATGCTTTTCTTTCCAAGCCTATCCGTTTTGAGCAGTTAAAACGTGAGATTGATAAGCTCTTGGAGGTATAAAAATGGCACAGGTATTTAAAGTTCTGATAGTTGATGATGAAGCTGGAATGTGTTCCGGCATCAAAAGGTCTCTATCTGAATTCAGATTGCATATCGAAGAAGTCGGCCAGGAGATTGCTTTTGAGATTAACGAAGCAGGGACGGCGGAGTTGGGTCTTGAAAAAATAAGAGCTGACCAGCCTGACATTCTTTTGTTAGACCACAAGCTGCCTGGAATGAGTGGGCTTGATTTGCTTGGAACGCTTTCCGAAGCTAAAATTGACATTCTTACGATAATGATTACAGCCTATTCTTCAATTGAAACTGCCATAGAAGCCACCAGAAAAGGTGCTTATGATTTTCTGGCTAAACCTTTTACGCCAGCAGAACTTAAACATATGATAAGGAAGTCGGCCGGCCGGATAGTTTATAAACGTCAGGCTCAGAAACTTGCTGAGGATAAAAGGAAAATTCGTTTTGAATTCATATCTATTCTTGCACACGAGCTTAAATCTCCGCTTGCTGCTGTGGAAGGGTATTTGAACATCGTTAAAGATAAAGTTTTGGGCGATGATTTGAAGGCGTATGAAACTCCCATAACAAGAAGCCTTATCCGTCTTGAGGGTATGAGAAAACTGATATTTGACCTTCTTGATATGACCAGAATAGAGTCGCAACAGAAAAAAATGGAATTAACGCAGGTCGATTTCTCTGAGGTTGTCAAAAAATGTGTGGAAACTTCACATCTGACAGCAAAAGAGCGGGGCATAAAATTTGTCATTGAAGTAGAGCAAGGCCTTGTGATTTCCGCTGATGCGGGCGATATTGAAATTATTCTGAATAATCTTATTTCCAATGCGGTTAAATATAATAGAGATAACGGCCAAGTTGATATAAAAATTAGCTCCAATGGCGACAGAGCAGTTATTTCTGTAAGCGATACCGGTATTGGTATGACAAAGGATGAATGTCAAAAATTATTCAAAGACTTTGTCAGAATAAAAAATGCAAAAACTAATAATATACTTGGAAGCGGACTTGGTCTTTCGGTAATAAAAAAACTTGCTCAGCTTTATAATGGCAAAGTTGACGTGTTCAGCGAACCTGATGTGGGAACCACTTTTACAGTCGAGTTGCCACTGGTTCAGCCTGAAAAGGAAAAGAAAAGTGGATAATGAGCAGATAACAGCCTGGCTCAGGGAAAATAATCGTACAGAGCTTGACAAACTCTGGATTAGAGCCGACTCTGTCCGAAAAGAAAATGTAGGCGATGATGTTTATCTCAGAGGTTTGTTGGAATTTTCAAATGTTTGCAGCAGGAGATGTATTTATTGCGGCATAAGCGCGGATGTCAAAGACTGCCGGCGATATTCAATGACTGAAGATGAAATTTTGCAAAGTGCTCAATTTGCCGCTGACTCTGGTTATGGTACCGTTGTTTTACAAAGCGGAGAGAACAAAAAACTTAATACGCAAATGCTCGCCGATGTTATTACGAAAATAAAAGCCAAAACATCTCTTGCGATTACTTTGAGCGTGGGTGAATGGCCTTGCGATATTTACAAACTCTGGAAACAGGCTGGAGCCGACAGATTTTTGCTAAGGTTTGAGACGAGCGATGACAAACTTTATAGCAAACTTCATCCTGATTGTAAAATCGGGGTTGCTGAAAGATATGAAAAACTTGAGATGCTCAGAGACTTAGGGTACGAAGTCGGAAGCGGCGTTATGATAGGTGTCCCAAGTCAGAGTTTCGAAAGCCTTGCTGATGATATAATAAAAATTCGTGAACTTAATCTGCATATGATTGGGACAGGCCCGTATGTACCACATTGGAAGACCCGATTAACTGAGAATCTTGCAGATTTTCTGCTCGATACTGAAAATCAGGTACCGGCAAATGAAGAGATGGCCTATAAAGTTATGGCACTTATAAGAATACTGTGTCCTAAGATAAATCTGCCTGCAACGACCGCTCTCGCAACTTTGAATTTTGAGCAGGGTTATGAAAACGGGTTAAAACGCGGCTGTAATGTCGTTATGCCTAACATTACGCCAGTGAAATATCGAAAACTATATAACTTGTATTTCGGCAAGGCTTGTAAAAAAGCTGACGATTTTGAAATTGAAATAAAACAGCGGATAAAAAATATAGGTAGAACCATCGGCGCAGGCCGTGGAGATTCGCTTAAATTTACCGAGGAAGTAGCAGGTAAGGTTTGATATGAAAAAGGGCCAAAGACAATTGAGCAAAAATGCGAAAGACTTCATCAATGATGATTATCTGCAGAAGCTGATTACTTCAGCCAAAACAGATAAAGTTCAAATTCGCGAAATTATATCAAAAAGCCTGGCAAAAGAATCACTGAACATTGAAGAGACCGCTGCCCTTATTTGTGCGGATAAAGAGTTGGCCGAAGAGATATTTGATGCCGCAAGACAATTAAAAGAAAATGTCTATGGTAACAGAATTGTTTTATTCGCGCCGCTGTATATAGGAAATAAATGTATAAATGAATGTGCCTATTGTGCGTTTAAGGCTTCTAACAGGGATGTGTCCAGAAGGACGTTGAATACAGATGAAATTGGCAAACAGGTAGAGGCTTTGGAAAATGTCGGTCATAAAAGACTGATACTGGTTTTCGGGGAGCATAAGAGCTACGACCCTGAATTTATTGCCGAGACAGTCAGGAAAGTATATTCGGTGAAAGTTGGCAATGGCGAGATTCGCAGAGTCAATATCAATGCAACTCCTCTGGATATTGAAGGCTTCAAAATTGTCAAAGATGCTGGCATTGGCACTTACCAGGTGTTTATGGAAACATATCATCACAAAACTTACGCAGAAATGCACCCGGTAAATACATCTAAGGGTGATTATTTATACAGGCTTGATGGCCTTAACAGGGCGTTTGAAGCGGGTTGTGATGATGTTGGTATAGGTGCGTTGTTTGGTTTATACGACTGGAGATTTGAGGTGTTGGGACTCGTCAGTCATTCACTTGCTCTGCAACAAACTTATGGTGTCGGCCCGCACACAATAAGTTTTCCAAGGCTCCAGCCGGCCTCTGGTGTAGAGATGAATAAAAAATGGCTCGTAGATGATTATGATTTTAAAAAAATTGTAGCAATACTAAGATTGGCTGTCCCTTATACGGGTTTGATTTTGACAGCAAGAGAAAAGCCTGAACTTCGCAGAGAAGTAATGTCTTTCGGCGTTTCACAAATCGATGCCGGCAGCAGAATAGAAATCGGCGGCTATACCGAGGTCGGTGATGCTCAGGTTATAGAAAAGGAGCAGTTTGTACTCGGAGATATTCGCAGTCTGGATGACACAATGAGACAGTTATTGCAGGACGGCTATGTGCCGAGTTTCTGCACCAGTTGTTATCGTCTTGGAAGGACGGGTGAACATTTTATGGAATTCGCCATTCCCGGTTTTATCAAAAGATTCTGCACTCCTAATGCCCTGACTACCCTGATGGAATATTTAGTGGATTATGCATCCGAGCCGACCAGGGAAGTCGGCAAAATTTTAATCAGCAGGGAGCTTGAAAAAATATCTGACAGCAAAATGAAAGGAGAAGTTATAAAAAGGCTTGAAAAGATAGAGAACACAAACCAACGGGATATGTATTTTTAAAAATAGTAAGGCAAAAATGTTAAAGACTCCAAAATCATTAAGATTGCATATAGGCCTGTTCGGCAGACGAAATGTTGGGAAATCCTCATTATTGAACGCTATCGTCAGGCAATCTGTTTCGATTGTCTCTGAGATTGCCGGAACCACTACCGACCCTGTCGAAAAGCCGATGGAGCTTTTGCCAATCGGCCCGGTGCTTTTTATTGACACCGCAGGCATTGATGACATCGGCTCATTGGGGCAAATGAGAATAGATAAAACAAAAAAAATTATTGACCGCACCGATGTAGCTATAATAGTAATATCTGAAAACAAGTGGGCGGGCTTTGAAGATACTTTGCTGGCCGAATTTCAAAAGAGGCAAATACCGGTAATTGTGGCATTCAATAAAGCTGATTTGAACAGGCCGGATGAACGGATTGTTAAAAAATTACAGGTTATGGAAATAAGCTTCATCGAAACCGTATCCACTGGTAATAGCGGCATTACTGAACTGAGAGAAACCCTTATACGGGTTATCCCGGACGAATTTATTAACAGTTCTACAATACTCGGTGATATAATCGGGCCTGACAAGATGGCAGTTCTTGTTGTTCCCATAGATAAAGAAGCTCCCAAAGGCAGGTTGATTTTGCCGCAGGTTCAGACTATCAGGGATTTGCTGGATAGTGATTCTTATTGTGTTGTAGTTAAGGAAAGCCAGCTATCTGCTGCTCTTTCAAAACTGACTGAACCGCCTGCTATTGTTGTTACCGACTCGCAGGCTTTTGCGGAAGTTGCCGCCGATACGCCTGATGATGTTCCGCTGACTTCTTTCTCTATTCTGTTTGCCCGGCTCAAAGGTGATTTAAACGAATTCGCAAATGGCGCATTGGCAATAGGAAAATTAACTTCCGGTGACAAAGTTCTTATAGTCGAATCGTGTACTCACCATCCAATCGCCGATGATATTGGGCGGGTCAAAATTCCGGCGTGGATAAGACAATATACGGGGTGCGAAATTGGTTTTGATACTTATCAGGGGAATGACTTTCCAGAAAATTTAAGTGATTACAAACTCGTTATTCAGTGTGGAGGTTGTATGACCAACAGACGACAAATTCTATCGCGCATAATGTATTGTCGCCAGGGGGGTGTGCCAATAACAAACTATGGCGTTGCAATAGCTTATACACTCGGCATATTTGAAAGGGCGTTAAGGCCTTTTGCTCACAGCTTTGAGTATCCAAAACAATAATTTAACATAACGCTAACAGTGTGCTAATATGTATCAGGTAGAATTATGGATGAATGGCCGAAAGGAGCTTTATGGCAGGTGAAAAAATCCTTATTGTTGAGGACGAAGAAGATGTAATGGAACTTATCCGTTATAATCTTGCTAAAGAAGGTTTGCATTGTGATGCCGTTTATAATGGCCAGGATGCCCTTAAAAAGGCTCAGGTAATGCTGCCTGACCTTGTATTGCTTGACTTAATGCTGCCGGGGGTTGATGGCCTGGAGGTTTGTAAAAGACTAAAAAGCAGTCCTCAAACAGAACATATCCCTATCGTAATGGTAACCGCGAAAAGCGATGAATCGGATATTGTAACCGGCCTGGAGCTTGGTGCGGACGACTATATTACCAAGCCATTCAGCCCAAAGGTTTTAGTAGCAAGAGTCAGAGCAGTTCTGCGAAGGAAAATCACAGATATACCGAAGAAAAACACAATTGTAAAAATACACGATATTCAAATAGACCCCGGCCGTCATAAAGTGCTTGTCAAAGACAAAGCTGTTGAACTGACTTCGTCGGAATTCAATATGCTGTATTTTTTAGCGGCTCGACCCGGATGGGTTTTCACACGCTACCAAATTGTCGATGCCATCCACGGAGCGGATTATCCCGTTACTGACCGTAGTATTGATGTTCAGATTGTCGGGTTAAGAAAGAAATTAGGGCCGACGGGCAAATATGTTGAAACTGTACGGGGCATAGGATACCGATTTAAGGACACACCTTAGAGTAATAAATTTTGACTGGTATAAGTTATGAAACCAAAACGTCTGCTCTGGCAGTTGTATCCATCTTATCTTCTGATAACACTGATTTCGTTAGCAGCGATTGGGTGGTATGCGTCCAGCTCAATGCAGCAATTTTACTATACTCAGGTCGCTGAAGACCTTAAGGCAAGTGCCCGCGTTATAGAAGAACAGGTTTTGGCTTCTTACGAGACAGGCGATTCAGTCAGTCTGGACGAATTGTGTAAAATGCTTGGCACAGCAGGGAAAAGACGGATAACCGTAATTGAAACGTCCGGCAAAGTGCTGGCGGATTCGCAGGAAAATCCCAAGCAAATGGACAATCACTCCGACAGGCCTGAAATTATTGAGGCAATGAAAAACCTGACAAGCTCTAAGATAAGATTCAGTCGTACTCTCGGTCTGGATATGATGTATGTGGCAATACCGTTAAAAACTCAAGACAGGGTTATTGCTATATTACGAATTGCCAAACCTGTCAGTGCAATTAATGAGCAATTAAAATCCATTTATTACAAGATATTAATTGGTGCATCTTTTGTCGCGGTTTTTGCGGCATTGTTGAGCCTTGTTGTTTCTCGCAGGATTAGCAAGCCTCTGGAAGAATTAAGGAAAGGTGCTGAGCTGTTTGCCGATGGCGATTTGAGCCATAAACTCTCCGCTGGTAATTGCCAGGAAATAGATGCTGTTGCCAAAGCGATGAATCAGATGGCGGAAGAAATTGATGGACGAATTTCAATTATCAGTCGTCAACGGAACGAACATAAAGCAGTTTTGTCAAGTATGGTAGAGGCGGTTTTGGCGGTTGACAGTCAGCAGAGATTGATAACACTTAATTCCTCCGCGGCAGAAATGTTCGGGGTCAAAATTTTTGATGCTAAAGGGCGAACTTTGCAGGAGATAATCAGAAATCCTGCCTTGCAGCATTTTGTAACAAACTCACTGGCTGGCAGTGAACCTATTGAAGACAATATCACGCTACTCAAAGATAACAGCGAGCATTTCCTGCAAGCCAAAAGCAGCGTTCTGCAGGATGAACAGGGTCAGAAAATCGGGATTCTTGTTGTTCTGAATGATATTACCAAACTGAAACAGCTTGAGCAGGTACGCCGTGATTTTGTGGCAAATGTCTCACACGAGTTGAAAACCCCGATAACTTCGGTTAAGGGCTTCGTTGAGACGCTGTTGGAAGGAGCGATGAAAAAGCCAGCCGAAGCGAAAAGATTTCTGGATATTATAGCAAAGCAAACGAACCGGATGGATGCTATTATTGACGACCTACTTGCACTATCCAGAATTGAACAGCAAGCTGAAAAGGCTGAGATTGAACGAGAAAACGGCTGCATCAAAGATGTGCTTGAATCTGCTATCGAACTTTGCAGGAATAAAGCACAGACAAAACAAATCGAGATTGAGTTAAGATGTGCCGATGCTCTTGCCACCAATATAAATATGCCATTGCTTGAACAGGCTGTTGTCAATTTGCTGGACAATGCTATCAAATACAGCCCTGCCGGCAGCAAAGTGGGAGTAGTTGCTGCGCAGGCTGATGAACAAATCAGTATTACAGTTACCGATTTTGGCTGTGGAATCGACAAAGAGCTTCTTGCTCGAATTTTTGAGCGTTTTTACGTTGTCGATAAAGCCAGGAGCAGAAAACTCGGCGGCACCGGCCTTGGCCTTGCAATCGTAAAACACATCGCTGGCGCCCATAATGGTTCCGTAACAGTCGAAAGTAAGCCGGGTTCTGGTAGTATATTTACTATCAAATTACCTGCTTAGATTTTCACATTTTAATTCAAATCTAACAGCCCCCTCATACACAGCTAACATTACACGCATATACTGCTCTGCAAAATGGAAACACTATTGCGGGAGTTACGATATGAAAGTTTTTCGCTCTGTTTGGAAATGGTGGAATGAATGTTGGAGTTGGGATATTGGTGTATGCAGCAATATAGATTCCCACAAGTGGGAAAGCAAAACTGAAGCATATAGGGAACCCTTAAATAATGATTCTTTACGAAAGGTATGGAAATGAAAAAATGGATTGTGTTAGTAATTTGCCTACTGTTTTCTGAGAACCTTGTCTGGGCAGTTAGCAATGCCGAGTTTGCAGCGTTCAAGGAACAGATGGCTTTAATGCAGCAAAGGATTGAGCAACTTGAAGTTCAACAAAGTCAGCAGGACATAAAAATTGACGCTTCTGTTGCAAAAGCTGTTGAAACCAGAGGGGTTGGGGCCTTGCCGGATTCGCTAAAATGGGCTTCAAGGATGAATTTTAGTGGTGATTTTCGCTATCGTCACGAATATCAATCTGACAAGACCGCTAACCGGGACCGCAAACGCAACAGGATTCGTGCGAGACTTCAGTTGGATGCAAAGGTCAATAATGAATGGGACCTGGGTTTCCGAATTGCAACCGGCAGCAGTGATTCGCCAACATCAACAAACCAGACGCTCGGCGGAGCATTTGAAAGCAAGGACATTTGGCTCGATTTGGGTTACGCAAAATATCACCCGGCCGCATATCCAGGCTTTGAGCTTTATATGGGTAAGATGAAAAACCCGTTCTATCGTGTTGGTAAAAATCAGTTGATATGGGATGGCGATGTAACGCCTGAGGGTATTGCGATTAAGTATCAACGTAAAATCAGCGATGCAACTACATTACACGCAAACGCCGGTGGGTTCTGGCTACAAGAAAGCACTGGAGCGCCTGATTCTGGACTTTTTGCCGCCCAAGTCTATGCAAAACACAAATTTGAAAGTGGAAACTATCTCCTCGGCGGTGCTTCTCACTACCACTTTAGTAATGTTGGCGATGAAAATTTGCTTGCTATCGGTGCAAACGGCAACGTAACAAATGCTGATGGAACTTATATCAGCGGATTTGAAGTTACAGAGTTGTTCAGTGAATACGGATTCAAAATGGGCGAGATGCCAATTAAAGTTTATGGTAATTTCGTAAAAAATGGTGCCGCAAATAACAGTAGAGATTCTGGCTGGTTAGTCGGGTTTGCTCTCAACAAAGCAAAGGCCCCTGGCACGTGGGCACTGAGCTACGACTATCGCGATGTAGAAGCTGACGCGGTTTTGGGCGGTCTGAATGATTCCGATTTTGCCGGCGGACTTACTGATTCTTCGGGACACAGGGTCGGCCTGAAATATGCTATCTCTAAAAACACTACTGCCGGCCTGACATATTTTATGACTGACAAAAACGCTCACTCAAGCCGTGGCGACGATAAGTATAGGATGTTGCAGGCTGATTTGGTGTTTAAGTTCTAAGACATTCTCATAAACTTCTAATCTGATACTAACAAAACCCTAACAATGAAAATATAAACTAAACTGAACGAAATAAAGATAAGGATGCTGAAAAATGAAAAAAACAAATCGTATTGCGTATGTGTTAGTGGCAACAATAATGCTTATGGCGAGCGTATCAGTTTTTGCTGAAGAGCTTCGCATTGATGGTTCCACAACAGTTGGGCCTATCGGCGATGCGTTTGCTGAGGCGTTCAAAAACAATTATAAGGGCCTCGATATTACAGTTAAAAAGACCGGCTCAGGCGATGGTGCTGCCGCTTTGATAGATGGTCGCTGCGATGTTGCAATGATGAGCAGGTTTATGAAGGACAAAGAGTTTAAGGCCGCTGTTGAAAAAGGCATTATGCCCGTAGCTCACGTAGTGGCGATGGATGGTGTCTGCGTTGTTGTTCATCCATCGAACCCCGTCAAAGCGTTGACGGCCAAGCAGATTCGCGATATTTATACCGGTAAAATTACTAACTGGAAACAACTTGGCGGTGCTGATATGGATGTTGTTATTATCAGCAGGGACACTTCTTCCGGAACTTTTGAAACATTTCACAAACTCGTAATGAAAAAGGAAGAGATGTGTTCGGCGACTGAGTATGTAAGCTCTAATCCACAGGCTCACGCCAGGGTTAAGACGACAACCGGTGCAATCGGCTATGTGGGTATCGGCTTTTTGGATTCAGCAGTGAGAGCTTTGGAAATTGACAGTATTATTCCTACCAAACAAAGCATTGCATCAGGCAGGTATCCGATTGCAAGACCCTTGTTCCTTTTCACAAATGGCTACCCAAAACCTGGAACGATGGTCTTCAAATTCTGCACTTTCTATCTGACTGAAACCGGCCAGGAAATTATTGAAGCTAAAGGTTTTATCCCTGTAACTAACTACTAAAGAAAAGATGAATAAGCCCCAAATAGATACAGCAAAAGAACCAACAGCCTCTCAGAGAACACTGGTTCTTACGCCATTACAGGATTTAAGCGGCTTTCTGGCTCATCATATTGGCAGAGCAACGCTTTTTGCTGTTGCCTGCAGCAGCGTGGTTGCGGTACTGCTGATTTTTTTGTTCGTCATAAAAGAAGCGTTGCCGTTTTTACAAACGCATAGTATCGGCGATTTGTTTTCAAGTTCAGCCTGGTACCCGGAGGCGGATGAGCCAAAATTTGGTATTCTCGCTCTGCTGACAGGCAGTGTTTATGTTACAGTCGCTGCTATAATGATTGCTGTGCCGATAGGTATTACGGTCGCGGTTTTTCTGAGCGATATTACTTCTATGCGAGTTCGTAATTATATTAAGCCTGTTATCGAGATACTGGCGGCGATTCCTTCAGTTGCTTATGGCTTTTTCGCTGTTTTGGTTTTAGCTCCCTGGATGCAGAACAGTTGGAGTTTTTCAACTGGTACCAATGCCTTGAATGCGGCGATTGTCTTGTCAATAATGGCACTTCCAACAATCATCAGCGTTGCTGAAGATGCAATATCAGCAGTTGGCAGAGATTTGCGGGAGGCTTCTTATGGGTTAGGGGCAACGCGATTTGAGACGATTTTTAAAGTCGTCCTGCCGGCAGCAAATAGCGGAATAGTCGCGGCAGTCATACTCGGTGTAATGAGGGCTATTGGCGAAACGATGGTGGTATGGATGGCCTCTGGTAATGCTAATCAGATACCATCTCCGTGGTGGGATTTGTCACAATCGGTGCGGACAATGACAGCGACTATAGCAGGAGAGATGGGCGAAACACCCAAGGATACCAATCATTATCATTCACTGTTTTTTGTCGGAGTTACCCTTTTGGTTATGACTTTTATGCTCAATCTGGTCAGCGAATATTTTCTGGCTTCAGCAAAGAAAAAAACAGGGAAGTGAATCAGATGAAATTCAGCTTCAGGTATATACAGGATAAAATTTTTACAGGCTTTGCCACTGGTGCGGCAGGACTGCTGGTCGTTGTGCTGTTGTTAGTGCTTACGCCGATGGTTTATCGCGGAACAAAAGCGGTTGTGTTTCAGGGCACTATCGAGTACCGCAAGATGCAGCTTGATGTATTTGGCAGGGGCGATATTGAGGTAATCGCAACTGAAAAGGCAAAGGCTCAGCAGGTTCGCGATAAACTTTATGCGATGATAGAGGGTTTTAAGAAAGGTCTTGATGTTGATGTTCTAAGCGGACGGGCCAAAAACATTTACCGAAATTACGGCAAGGAGATACGTGATAAAGAGCTTGCCTCGGAGGAGTTCAGGAGACGAAGAGAGCTTAGCCGAAAAATCAGGAATGAGCTTATGACGGCTTTTTCTCTGAGCGATAAAGAGCAAATCAAAGCCCATCTTGATAATGTTTTGGGATATAAAGATAATACTGATTTTGAGGGGACTTCTGCTAAAGATTTTTTTGCTTTGGCTGAAGAATTTTCAGAAATAGTTGAAAACATAGATTTGAAGAGGCGAAAAGAATATGCAAATTCGCTGGGAGAGATTGAAGGGGCGGTTTTAAAACTTCTTGGGCCGCTGCCGGGCGATGCGGTGCCTGCTTTGGTGCAGGACCGATATGGTTGTACCCGAATGGATATGGCCAAGGTGCAGATTGACAGGGTATTGTACTCTCAGCGATGGGTTTCTCAGGCGAACAACGATTCGCTGGTAAAAGTTAAAATTTCACGGGTTCAGCAGTTTGCAGGGACCGAGATGGCAAGGCTGTTCGATTTTGTTGAAAATAATGCCGACGCGATGCTAATGCCAAAGTCCACATTTTACTGGCAGTATTTTATCGATGACAGCACCGCGGGCCATTATTTTGGCGGCGTTGGGCATGAGATAATTGGTACGCTGCTGCTTACCATTGTTGCGATGTTGTTTGCGTTTCCATTAGGCGTGATTTCAGCGGCGTATCTTGTCGAGTGTGCAAGTGATGGGCCTGTAACTCGAATTGTCAGGATGTGTATAAATTCGCTGGCTGGTGTGCCGAGTGTGGTTTTCGGGCTTTTTGGTTTGGCGTTTTTCGTTTTGTATCTTTTACCTTTAATGGGTGCATTATCTAAAGGTTGTGTGCTAACGGCCTCGCTGACATTAGGTGTTTTGACGCTCCCGGTAATGATAAGGGCAAGCGAAGAGGCTATCAGGGCTGTGCCTAAAACTTATAAAGAAGCGTCTTTAGGTTTGGGCGCGACGGGATTAAGAACTTTTGTGAAAGTTACACTGCCGGCGGCAATGCCGGGCATTTTGACAGGTGTGATATTAAGTATAAGCAGAGTAGCCGGCGAGACAGCCCCTGTTTTGTTTACCGGTGCGGTGGCACTGGGGCCTTTACCAAAATCACTTTTTGACCCGGCCAGAACGCTGTCTTACGGCAGTTACGATATTGCCGTGGGCGACAGGTTAGCGATGCAGGTGCCGCACAATCAGTATGGAATGGTAGTAACTTTAGTGCTGCTGATTATCGTTCTCAACACAGCAGCGATATTTTTAAGGGCTAAGATATTTAAAAAACTGAAAGGACTTTGATGGCAGTTATGACTGAAAAAACGTCAAATATAAATAGCGTCAGCAAATTCAAGGCTAATAAAAATCCAGATATAATTATGAAACAAAAAGATGATAATTGTAAATGTGCAGTTGTGAAGTCAGAAGATTTTAGTTTTTATTATGGCGATAAGACAGGGGTAAAAAATATCACTATGGAAATCTACCCGTGCAGTGTTACCGCTATAATCGGGCCAAGCGGTTGCGGCAAGAGTACGTTTCTTCGCAGTATTAACAGAATCAATGACCTTGTGTTGAATACATCGACTTCTGGAAAGCTGATTGTTGACGGCCATAATGTTTACAGCAAAAACACCAATCTTGTCGAGTTACGGCAGAGGGTTGGTATGGTTTTTCAAAAACCTAACCCATTTCCAAAAAGTATTTTTGATAATGTTGTGTATGGTGCGAAGTTGAAAGGTATTAAGAACCGTAGTAAATTACAGCAGATTGCTGAGGAATCTCTCAAGTCGGCGGCTTTGTGGGATGAGGTAAAGAATGATTTAAGAAAAAGTGCGTTCGCCCTTTCCGGCGGTCAACAGCAACGGCTTTGCATCGCCCGTGCACTGGCGACAAAGCCTAACATTTTACTAATGGATGAACCTTGCTCGGCTTTAGACCCAATAGCTACCGGCAAAATAGAAGACCTGATAGACAAGCTCCAAACGGATTATACCATTGTTATAGTTACTCATAATATGCAGCAAGCTGCCAGAGTCAGTGAAAGAACTGCTTTTTTCTGCCTGGGAGAACTAATAGAATACGACCAGACTGCTAAGATATTCCGAAATCCGGGCAAAAAACAGACCGAAGATTATGTAACGGGAAGATTTGGGTGAAATGATTGAACAGGAAAATAAAAAAAACTGGAAAGTGCGTACAGTAAAAAATTATCCTGAAGCGCATAACCACTTATTTATTGGGCAGATTCTTCAAATAACCCAATCTTATGTTCGTTTGGATTGCCGAACATATCACTTTGGCAAAGCTATTAATAATGTCAAAGATGTCAAAGTTGGTGCTAAAGGCGTAAGGATTCTGCCGTGGAATCGCATAGAATTAATTAACGAACTTCCTTCTTCTTTTGATTATATCAATGCCGAGCTTGCCTCTAAAAAAGATGGGAAAATAGCATTGAGTGATGGAAGGGTAGATTGTGTTTTATCATCATTCTATGATAACAGATATTAAACTTGAAAGTATTTAAGATGCCGGTACATTTGAAAAAAGAAATTGAAAATTTAAAGAAAGAGTTACTTACTCTTTGCGGAATGGTAGAAGACAGCCTTTTTCAGGCTGTCAAGTCCATTAAAAAACGAGATGTCAAACTCGCGGAAAAGGTTATTGACTCCGATATTGAGATAGACCGGATGGAAGTCAAGGTCGAAGAGGACTGCCTTAAGGTTCTGGCTTTACATCAACCAGTTGCAATAGACCTGCGATTTATTATTACCGCACTGAAGATTAACAACGACCTTGAACGAATTGGCGACCTGGCAGTTAGTATTGCTGAAAATAGCCGGTTTCTTTCTGCGCAGAAACCAATCGATATGCTTTTTGATTTCGAGACGATGGCGGAAAAAACACAGGCGATGGTCAAAAAAAGTCTCGATGCCCTGGTGAATATCGACTGCGACCTTGCCAGCCAGGTTTGTGAGGATGATGACGAAATTGATGCTATCAATCGCCAAATGTACGACCAGACAAAACGTCAGATGAAGCAAACCCCCGAAAATATCGAAACTCTTATCCACTTATTGTCAGTTTCAAGGCATCTTGAAAGAATAGCAGACCACGCAACAAACATTGCGGAAGATGTGATATATATGGTTAAAGGCGAAATAGTTCGGCATAATCCGTCGAGTTCTTCGAAGACAGCACCCGCATAGAGTATTTATGGCGTGTTTTCTAAAACTGGGTCAACTTTTGGAGGGAAGGTCGACCGTGCCATCATCATGACTGTCTCTTTTGACTGTTCGCAGAGTTTTATACATTCTGCCCAGGTCGCGAAATCCGAAAATTGCAAACCAGATTGTAGTAGCGACTCCTATGCCCAAAAACAGCCAAATGTATAACTTCCAGAATCTTGCCCACGATTCATCCGGCACATCGTTCACGATATTATAAATTGTACCAATCACAAATATCAAAAACCATCCGATACTCCATATTGTAACTCCAAGGAAGATAGCTTTGTCGCCACGCGTAAACTCTTTTGTAACCCCAAGCAATTTCCACAGTTTTGGAACATTGGCAACCACATCAATATGCTCGTTCTCTATCGCATATTCGCCCCGGTGCAGCATCCTGTTCATATTAAATATACTTCTCTCGCCGAGTAGAGAAACCAAAATATATGTCAGGATTGGAACTACCATTGCCACAAATGTCATTACCATTCCATTGATTGGGAACTTGGTGCCATTATGGTAAATTGGCCACAACTGGCTCAAACATATTGCAGTTGTAGCAAGCACAGAACCTGTTATCATAGAACACCAAGCTGCGGCGGTCGTTCCTCTTTTCCAATACAGTCCGCCAATAATTGCTGACCCAGCCCCTCCCATAAAAATTGCTCCGGTAATAGCAAAATACATTAGTATATGTTCTTTCAGTGTAAACAAACTGCTCCAGATTATAATAAATGCTCCCACGCCTAATATAGAAAAACGCAGCAATCGCATATGTTGTTTCTGGGTGAACGGTTTTTTTCGTAAGGGCGATACCACATCCTGTATAAAAATGCTACCCCAGGAGTGCAGATATGTGTCGTGAGTGCTTATAAACGCAGCTAACATCATCGCGGCAAATGCGCCAAGAAGCCCGGTAGGCAAAATATGAGCCAGCACTATTGGTGTTGTTAATTGTATTCTGCTCGTATCATTCGAAGCGGCACTGATAACATCGAGCTTAGCGGTTACCAGTTGGGCTGTTTCCGCAAAGTCTGGATGTTTCAATAGTGTCAGTGCGCATATTGGAAGCATAACAGTAAAAACTGCCGCAATCATACTTCGCCAATTTGACAAAACCTTTGCCATCTTGGCCTCGTGGGCATTTAAAGCTGAACAGTTATAACCACTCTGCCCCTGCCAACTTAAAGTATTATAAAATATACGAAAGGTGATTATTAGATAAAACCACATATTGAAATCATCTAATTTACTGGTATGCAATGGGTGAATCATAGACTGTTCTTTAGGGGCAGTGGCTAAAGTACTGAAAATCGAGGACCAGTCAAACTTCGACAATAAAAACACCAGTATTATCATAAACACGATATTGCAGAATATGCCCTGAAAAAAATCGGTAACAATCACTGTAATCTGCCCGCCTAAAAATGTAAAGAAAAGGGCGACTGATACCAGTGCAACTATAATCAATACAAAAGTCGAAGCTGCGATGCCGAAGATATTTACTGTTTCAGGTAAACCGCAAAAATTGATGAAGAACCGGGCACCAACTGCTGGGAACACGCCAAAATTAATGACCCCTGAAACAAAGGAAAGCATTCCTGCAAAAACACGAAACCGCCTGCTGTAACGAATTTCAAAAAACTGTGCGAGAGTCAATGCGCGAGTCTCTCGAAAGCGATAAATCACCCAGCCGGTCAGAGCGATGATAAGTCCTACCGGCATCGACATCTTCATCCACCATAACGGCGTGAATCCACTCTTATAATACACCTCGAAGTGTGCGATAATTCCAATGGCCGATACTCCCGCCATAAAGTCAGAGATGCAAATGAGATACCTGCCGGCACATCGATTGGCGGACAAAAAATCCGCTACACTTTTTGTGTACTTTCTGGTACTCATCGCCA
Source organism: Anaerohalosphaeraceae bacterium (assembly GCA_021108375.1). Classification (GTDB taxonomy): domain Bacteria; phylum Planctomycetota; class Phycisphaerae; order Sedimentisphaerales; family UBA12454; genus JAIORA01. The sequence goes on along the minus strand of JAIORA010000002.1, from coordinate 40,004 downwards.
TTAGTGTAAGAAAGGCCAAAAACCCCCAAATAATTATCCAGTCGATACCGTGCCAATTCATATAATTCTTCCTTTTCTACGCTCGGATATTGACGAGCAATTCGATTATTTATACTATACGCACATATCCGTCTTCAGCATATTCCAGATTTACCCTGCGGTTTTCAAGTCTGGATTGGTCTGAAGCAAAACACATCATTGCACTTATGTAACCATCAAAAGCGTTTGGCTCAGGATGATATTGAGGGTCTTCCATCATTTTCAGAAGTATCATTGAGTGGACCCTGTCTCCTCCGCTATGACCTGAACCATCGTCATATATATCAAAACAGGTTTCCTTGTCAGAGGAATTATCATATAAGAAGACTTTTTTCTCACGCAGATTTCCCCATATTCTGCCTTTGGTTCCGATGGCGTGGAAATTTCTGCTGGCGCGCGGACCCATACAATTGAAGTTTAACATAAAATTGGCAATCACTCCATTTTCATACTGTATGTTCAGGCTTTGTACATCTGCGCAGTCTTTTTCGATATTGTATATGCATCCATAGTCGTTGTAGTAAGATTCGCGTGATATAAGCTCTCCATCGGAGGAACGTCCAGCTTCTTGGTGATATTGGCAGGTATCACCCAAGTTACAATCATCGCATATCTGCGGCAATTCAGGGTTGGGCTTAAATATCAAGCTGCCTCCATACGAGTTTATAGATACGGGTCTGGAATCGATTAGCCAGTTCAGAGCATCCATATCGTGGCAGCATTTTTCCAGCATAGCCCCTCCTGATATATCTTGGTAACGACGCCAGGGGCTGCGGCTCATCGCAGAGCTTACTATTATACCCGGCAGTTCATCGGCTTGTATGGAAACGATTCGGCCGATAGAACCATTTTTAATTAACTCATATATTTTTGAGTAAAAAGGAGTAGTGTGTAGCACAAAACCAACAAGTACTCTTCCATTGTTGGCTTGCTGGGTATCGATTATTCGCTCACAATCTTTCTGGTTTGTCGCAATGGGTTTTTCCAATGCGATGGGAATACCTAACTCTAAACACGCGACTGCCTGGTCTGTATGTGCGTGATTAGGGCTGCCGATTACAACTCCATTTAAATCCTTATGTTCGCGCAGCATATCCTCCCAATTATCATATTCAGAAAATCCGGCAGGGATATTGGCCATAGTACACATATTCTTCCTGTTTTCCGCTACCGGGTCTGCTAACGCAACAATGTCAATATCTTTGCACTGGACGTATGTTGACGCGTAACGAGCACTTCTATGCCCTGTGCCAATGAAAGCTACTTTGTACTTACCCACGACATTACCTCCTAAAATTATTTCAAAAAAATTGCTTCACAATATACAACCGTATAATAAAATCCTAAATTTATTAAGTTCTTTCATTCCAGTTCACGCCGGTCTTACCTGCTTGTTGGCTGAGCCCGATTGATTAGTACGGCAGCGAGGATGAGTACACCCCTGACAACATGCTGCCAGTATTCGCTGATATTTAACAGTGTCATTCCATTGACAAGTACTCCGAGGAAAATAACCCCGATAAGTGTACCCCTGACTTTTCCCTGTCCGCCGAACAAACTTGTGCCGCCGATGATTACCGCTGAAATAATATCCAGTTCCCACCCTTTGGCCATAGTTGCTGTCCCGGACATTATCTCCGCCGATTGCATCACTCCACTGATAGCTGCCAGCAATGCTACTATTCCCATCACAAGTATTTTTATTTTGCTTACATTTATTCCGCTGAGCCTGGCAGCTTCGGCGTTACCGCCCACGGCATGTATAGAGCGTCCGAACGAAGTATAATTCATTAGGAAATGAATAATGACAAAGCAGAGCAGGAATATAATTGCGGGAAACGGGATACCAAAGAGATAGCCGCCGCCGATGAAGTTGTACCACTGGGGGAAGGGGGTCAGAGGAAAGCCATTCGTAATTAGTTCTGCCGCTCCGGTCAGAGCCGTCATCCACGCTAGGGTGGTAATAAACGTGGGTACGCCGAATTTTACACGTATGAAACCCGTCAGGCAGCCGACAGCAAACCCCGTGATTAAACTGCAAACTATCGCTATGACTATGGCCGACCCCATTGGCATAGCAATATCCGAACCGCTAAGAAGCTGCACCAGACGTGCTGTCAGGCAACCTGAAAAAGCAACCGCTGAACCCACACTTAAATCTATCTCGCCTGAAATAATTACCATTGTCATACCAAAGGCAATAACACCCTGCATTGAGACGTTGCGAAGAACGTTGAGAAGGTTGTCTGTTGTAAAAAAACCTTCCGCCCTGAACGCCAGAATAATACAGAGCAAAAGCAGGACAATCTCCATCGCCGACTGTTTAGCCTGGCAGCGTAATTTATTCAATGACATATTTTTTCTCCCTGGTTAGTTTCCTGGCACAAAACAAATAAATCGTCCGCTGAGAGGTTCTGAGGCTGAACTTCATCAACAATTTGGCCTCTCTTCATAATGAGAATTCGATGGCAGACTTCGAGCAGCTCTTCAAGCTCGCTGGAAACAAAGATTGAACTGATTTTGCGCTGACTCAAATCCCAGATAATCTGAAAAATCTGCTGTTTCGCTTTAACATCAATACCTCTGGTAGGCTCGTCGAAAAGTATAATTCGAGGGTTGGTGTTCAGCCAGTTTCCTACAATAACTTTTTGCTGATTTCCTCCACTCAGTGAAGAAACCGCCTGCTCGATATCGGAGACCCGGATGTCCAGCTTCTCAACCAATCTGTTAACGACAGTCCGTTCCCGTGCTTTGGTCGTAAAGCCCCTTGTCGAAATTCGCTCAAGGCCAGCCAGACACATATTGGCACGGGTACTCAGCACCTGCACCAGTCCTTCCTCTTTCCTGTTCTCCGGCATTAAAGCAACGCCGAGCTTGTTCATTCGTGCCGGTGTTAAATTTCGTATGGACACACCATCCAGAATGATTTCGCCATCGTCGAAAGGCTCGGCTCCGAAAATAGCCCTGAGCAACTCTGTCCGGCCTGAACCCAACATTCCGGCAATTCCCAATACTTCTCCCTCGCGGAGCGTGAAATTAATTCCGTGCAAGCTGTTCTTCCGCTCCAGATTTCGAACTTCCATTACAGTTTTCTCGCTCGCTTTGATATCAACAGGTCTTTTCTTTTGGATTATCTCGCCAAACATCATATGGGCGATTTTCTCTGGCGTAGTTTTTTTCATTTCAACAGTGTCTATGTATTTTCCATCTCTGAGAACCGTAACCGTGTCCGCGATTCGCTGCAATTCTCCAAGTCTGTGAGTGATATAAATAATTGCGACATCTTTCTGTGCCAGTTTACGTATCAGCCTGAACAGGTTCTCCGTTTCGTGCTGCGCCAGAGCGGAGGTTGGTTCATCCAGCATAATTACTGAAGGGTTGAATGACATAGCCTTGGCTATTTCAACAATTTGCTGCTGCGCCACTCCCAAATCGGTGGCCTTGGCTTTTACGTCAAGACTAACCTGCATATCATTCAGCAGCGATTCGGCACGGGCAAAAACCTGCGGCCAGTCAATAATAATACCGCCAAGCCCTTTCCGTTTCGGCAGTCGGCCAAGCAGAATATTTTCCGCCACCGTTAAGTGCGGCACAAGACTCAATTCCTGATAAACGGTGGCGATGCCCCTGTCAAAGGCATCGATTGGCGAGTGCAACCTGACTTCGGTGCTGTTAATGAGAATCTTGCCACTTGTCGGTTGAACAGCACCGGCTAATATCTTTACCAGCGTGCTTTTTCCGGCACCATTTTTGCCCATCAGTGCGTGGACATTTCCTCCTTCGAATTTGATGGAAATGTTGTCAATCGCAACTGTACCCGGATATTTTTTGTGTATGCCAACAGTTTCGAGCTTGGGCGAACTCACTTAGAACCTCTGGATATCAATTCCTCTCGCTTTTTGCTGAATGCCTTGATTGCCTCAGGGTCGTCCCTCGTCAACAAAACGCCGGTTACGGAAACTTGTCTCTCGACCCTTTGATTCTTTATTGCCTTCAGCGCTGATTCAACAGCCATAGACCCGATTTCAAACGGGCACTGGCCGGTAATTGCCTGCAGGATGTCATCTTCAAAAAGAAGAAAATCTATCAACTGCTCGCTTATGTCTGTTCCGAACACAGCGACCTTACCGGCCTTGCCGGCACTCTTGACTGCCATAACAGCACCTACAGTGCCACCCTCATTGGCTGCCCAGACAATGTTCATATCCGGATGGGCTGTCAGAATTGCCGCTGCTTTTTTTATCGCTGCCTCGGCCAACCAGGCGTCCTGTTCAGCAACAATCTCAACTCCGGCCAATTTGGTTATCTCACGCTTGAATCCCTCGCTGCGGGCATTGCTTTGTTCCGGCAACTGAGATTTAAAAGCTAAAATTGCCACCTTGGCTTTGCCCCCCAACTTTTCTTCAATGTACTTTCGCGCAGCTTTGCCGGACTCGGTGCCTAAATTGCCTTGGTCGCTCTCAATGTAAACTGACGGGATATCGCCTTGGATAGTACTGTTGTAAGTTATTATCTTAATCCCCTTATCGTGCGCACGTTTCAATGCTGTAACCGATGCCTTCATACTGAGTGGTGATATTACAATCGCGTCAACCTTGCGCGCGATGTATGTATTAACAAGCTGAATCTCCTTATCCGGTTTGTTTAGGCTGCTGGCCTCAAGGAGTTCGGCCCCTGCTTTTCGAGCGGCATCTCTCATACCGAACTGAACCAGTCGGAAAAACTGGTCTTCCTGAAAAATGATACCCGCAATTTTTGGTCGTTGCGATGCTTCCTGCCCCTGCGGCTGCTTCCTGCAACCGGAAAAGACGACCGTACAGACAACAGATGCCAAAACGGCTATTATAACAACAGGTATTATCTTTTTCATAAGGTAAGTCCTTTTCGCTTTTTTTAAAAAATAGTTTTTACTCATCCCAAAGCTATCATTTTTAACATCCTGAGTGCTATTAACGTTATTTTCAGACATTTTGGGATAACTTCTAATTGACTTTCTCACTTAAGGAAGGTGGAGCATTTTCCTCAGCAGCGGCCCAGGATTTGTTCGGCTCCGGACCCATTTCGAAATCTAAAATACCGCCAGCCATTATAGTAGAATATTCAATCCAGGGTTTGTCAAATTTTTTCCCATTTAATTTAGCTGACTGGATGTAGAAGTTGTCCTCAGAGACATTATTTGCTTTGATAGTAAAAGTTTTACCGTCTTTTAGATGTAATATAACCTCAGGAAAGATTGGCGAGCCAATTAGATAATGAGGGTCGCCGGGAGTACCCGGAAATAATCCCAAAGCACTCATAACAAACCACGACGACATTGCGCCTGTGTCATCATCCATAGTTTCTATATAGCCTTTCGGGTCAGCTCGGTAGATTCGTTCGACTACGGGCCTTTCGTATAGGCCGTGATTATGGTATTTCTGCGTTACAACCTTTGTGGTAAATGCTCTGGCCCATTTTTGTGTCAGGTATGGCTTGCCAAGATAATTGAACAGGAACGGCGCGTGCATATCAGGTTCGTTAAGGTGCATATATAAATCGCGGTCAAAAAAGTATTCGAGGTCATCAGCTAAATCTTCACGGCTGCCTCGCAAATTAATCAGTCCCTGCATATCGTGGAGCATAAACCATCGGTAATGCCACAAAGTTCCTTCATAACAGTATTTTTCGAATCCGCCGGCACCTTCAACGCTATCGACGGTATTGGCACCGGGAGTAAAAAAGCCTCTCGCATTACCCTGGTCATCTTTCTGTGAGGGATTCCAGATGCTTTTATAAGATAACGCCTGAGCGTGATACGTTTGATAATCTTCGGTTTTGTCCAGCAGTTTGGCCATTTTCATAGCGAGATAAGCCTGATAAGCTTTTTCCAGATAGGTTCCAATATCTCTGACTTTGAATTCGTCCACGTTACTTTTTATTGCGGCATAAGCATCTTCTGAATCGAAGCCACCTAAATTTTTCTGGTAAGCATCCAAAATGACAGCGCTGGCAAACTCCATTCTTACTGAGGGTGTAGGCCAATATGTACTACCTCTGTCTGTTGATGCGAGATGGCCTCTCGTGCGGTAACAGTCAATAAGGGACCGCGCGATATTACGCGAAATGTCAGGGGCGGTCAGAGAAATCAGCATATACTTGCGAAAATCATCCCATAAGCTCCACGTGCAATAATAAACAAAATCGTCAGCTATGTCAGAAGTTTTGCGGATAGTATGCTCATCGCCTGCGCCTCGATATGTTCCTAAAGAGCTGCTGGCAACGCTTGGTATGAGGAAAGAATGGTAAAGGTGTGTATAAAAAATGGTTTTTAGTTCTTCGTTGCCTTTAGGCACTTCAAATTTGCCGAGTATATCCTGCCAGGTCTGTCTTGCTGTCTTTTGTGTTTTCTCAAAATCCCAGCCTTTGATTTCGTTATCCCGTTCATATTTTGCTGTCTCAATACTGACCGGAGAAATTCCCACCTTGAGGCGGATGGCTTGATTTTCGGAAGTGGCAAACCTAAACCACGCTCCAATGTTCGGTCCACTGCGATTTTTAATATCATCAACTGTATCTGAATCTTTCCAGGTCTTAAAGGCTTCGAAATTTTTGTCGAACTTAATTGAATAGTACACCTTATAAAATGGCTTATAGCAGGGGTTGCCCGATTTTATCATCCCTGAGATTTCATTGGTGTTTTCTATCTTTAAGCTCGCGTCTATCATTCCAGCGTAAGCGCGGGAAAGGTCAACCAAGATGTAGGCCTCGTTAGATTTTGGGAAAGTATATTTGTGAAACCCGACACGAGGCGAAGTGGTTAGTTCAGCAGTGATGCCGGATTCAAAATCAACTTTGTAATATCCCGCCCCGGCTTTCTCGGCAGCCTTGTCGTAAGTTTCTTTATACTCCTCTGGATTGTTAGTGAAGCTGCCAATTCCCGGCTTGATAAGGATATTGCCGCCGGTGCCGCCGCAGCCTGTTCCGCCCATTCTCAGATGAGAAAAGCCGTGAATTTGCGTCTTATCATAATAATATCCACAGTGAGGCGGTTCTTCGTTGGGGTCGATGCCGGTGTCAGGGCTTAGTTTTACCAGTCCAAACGGGCAGACCGGCCCCGGATATAGCTGGCCGTTATCACCTTGCGTGCAAATAAATGTATCTACCCAGTCAACCGCTTCTTTGGCGGGAACTGCTGATAGAGTGTCTTGGGAATCGGAAATGGTAAAAGCCTTAAGCCCCTTCCTCTGGATTAGAGCATTTGTCAACCACAGAAACGGTGCGTTGCCGTGCAAATCTCCGGCACGTCTCGGCCGTTCCAGATAAAGCTGCACATTTTTTCTCGTACTCATTCCAACACAAACTTCCCGCAGGTTGGCGTTTTCATCCAGATAGGTACACAGTCCCAGCCACGCTTTTTTGACCGCTTCGCGATAAGCTGTCTCTTTCAGCCAGCCGTTGTTGACACCTAACGCCATCGCATAAGCAAACATTGCCGAGCCGGAAGTCTCTGCCCAGGCATCTGAACGGTCTATGATTTGTCGCCAGAGACCGTTGGCCCCTTGTTGCTGCAAGAGTGTTTTCATCATCTTTCGGTAGCCGTCCATAATCACGCGGCGCTCAGGATGATTTTTCGGGGTAACCAATAATGCCTCGGCAATGCCCGAAGCAGCCCAGCCGTTACCACGTCCCCAGAAGAAAGGAGCATCGTCGGCGTGATGGAACAAGCCGTTAGGCTGTTGAAGTTTCTGAATATACAGAGATATTAAGCGTGCGGCCCGGTCTGCATAGATAGGCTTTTTCGTGGCACGATATGCTTCTGCCTGTAAAATCGTCAGCACATACATATCATCTATCCACCATCGCACCAGATACGTCAGATTATTTTCCTGCAGCTTTTCCCACTGCTTGTCGGCATATTCGCTAATCCCATAATCAAGAAAACGCTGGTCATCTGTATATCGGTAAAGTCTTAATACCAAGGCTCCGCTAAGGCTGGTGTCAGTGTGCTGGTGCTTCGGGAAAATATCGGGGTCTTCCTTTGTCAGGTAGCGATTATATCGCACCCTGATTTTCTCGACCAATTCGTGGTTATTTGTTTTAGCCGCAAATTCCATCGCGCCAATGGCAATGCATCCTTCGGGATAAGCTAATCCGTGTTTTCGCATATACCAATAATCACGCGCCAGATAATTATCGACCAGCCGTTTTCCGATTACCTCCGGCTGCCAATCCGCTGGAAAAGTTTGCCACTCGTTACGAGAGGAACTTTCGCAAGGAGTTTTATCTGTACATTCACAATTAGTGATGCCAATCGATAATAATAAAAAGTAAATAATAGATTGTCTTGCCATACATATCTTTCATAAACGCGGGTTTTATCATTCACTTTAACAGCTGGGAAAATCGGATAATAGAGGGCAGAGCGTGTTTTTGAATTAGTCTTACACCTGTGTTTCCTGTTCTCGCAATTTTTGTGCAGCTCTTATCATTGCCAGATAATTTTCCGCCGGTACATACGCGGGGATAGAATTGCCTGAGCCGAGGGCAAACCCTCTGGCGTTTTGACGAAAACGAGTTGCCTCTTCCAAAACAAATTCGTAGATTTCATCAGGGTTCTTGCGACACAGATGGTCGGTATCAATGCCGCCAAAAAGCCCTATCCTGCTCCCATATTGTTCTATCCATTTGTCAAACGGGGCGATACCATCCTCGTTTGAATGCTTGGCATCAATACCGACTGTGTTAATTATTTCATCCATAACCTCAAATATACAACCGCAGGAGTGAAAGAGGAACGGTTTTCCAGCATCGTGGATAAGGTGGACAACCCTTTTATATTGCGGAACAATATACACAATAACTGTCACAGGAGACAGCAGCGTGCCTGTCTTAAAGCCCAGGTCATCACCAAATCTACACACCGCGTAGATATCAGAATACTGCTGCAAAAAGGTTGACCAGATATTTATCATAAGGTCGCCGACTTTTTTGAATATATCAGCAAAAAGTTCGGGGTCGTCTATCTGCACGTAGCAGAGCCTTTCAAAGCCCATTAAATCCTGGCATATTTCAAATACGCCGTTACCAATACCTCCTATGGCTTTCATTCCACCAGGCATATTGTTGCGAAGTGCTTCAAAACGGCCTTGATTTTTTTTCCAAAACTGTTTTGGAACCTCATCCCAGGGGTAGGACTGAAAATCAGACCGGGTCTGGATAGCACCGGCCTTTTCGCCTAAAAGCGCTCCGCCCTCAGGCAAAATTTCAGTTATACAGGACTCATAGGAGACGGTGTCATAGGTCATCTGCAGGTAGAAGTTGCAATACCGCTTGAAGTACTCATTCACATCCGAATCGTTGCCATCTATCAGGCTTTCGAGTGGTTTATTGATAATTTTCTCGATGACAGGGTCATTCACGAAATGGTCGTAAATTGGCAAACGTTTCGGGCGATTGTTATTTACCGCCGACAACATATTTTGGTAGTCAGGTTCAAAATTCATTGATTTATCCAAAATTCCACTTTCATTGCAATATTTGGCTGTTTTCAGCTTAAAAGTCCCATATAATCGAATCGATTCGACCGTAAAAGAGGATTTTATTGTACCCAGCAAAGTATAATCTTTCAAGAGCAAAATGGTAGTATTTTGAGGCAGAAAGGGCTGGCCGTGATTTTGGGGCTATAACCGCTTGTGTTTCAAAGAGATACGTTGTGTTTTGTGGCAGTTTACCAAGCGTTATATGGGTTAATATGGGTTGTAATTGCAAATTTTTTCAATAAATCTTTTTTTTTCTTGCATCAAAATGCAGGAAGTTGTATTATACATTTGAACCGATTCGGTTCAGGAATTACTGATGATATTAGGAGGTTGGGAATTTTATTATGGCCGTAACAATAACGGATATAGCAAACGAAGCGAAGGTTGCCAGAGGGACGGTAAGTGATGCCCTGCGAGGCAAGCCCGGGCCGAGTAGGCAGACAAGGCAACATATTGTCGCTGTCGCGAAACAGATGGGGTACAGACCGAACTTAGTGGCGAGGTCGTTGACATTGGGCAAGACAAATCTTATTGGTGTAATTGCGCCCGAGCAGGTTAGCGGTTCTGCTTATTATCAGAACGAGTTTCATATAATCGAAACAACCTTGAAGAGGGCGGGTTTCAGTACACTGCTGACAACGTATAGCTGTATTGAAGAAGAAAGAAAATGCATTCTCTCCCTCGAAGACCGAAAGGTCGATGCAATTCTTTGCGTTAGTGCCTGGAGTAAAGAACTAAATTCAATCTATGAAAAGGTAAAAATTCCCATAGTTATTACGGACGGCCTTGATGGTCATATCAAAAGCCACTCAATCACAATAGACAGAAGTTGGGGTATTCTCGCGGCTACCGAGCACCTGTTAGGCCTCGGCCACAGGGACATTGTTTTGTTTCTTGAAGCCAAACAGCCGGTCTTGATGCCTATGGCTATTCTTGAACGCATTATGGGCTTTGAGATGGCCTTTCGTCGCAGAGGCATTGAAATAGCTCCCTGGCAGATAGCCGAGTGCGAAATAAAGGGTTCAGATATGATGGAGTCGTTTTATTTGAACGCAAAAAAGTTGCTCGCCGAGCGAAAATTTACAGCGATTATCGGCGTAAACGATATGGCTTGTATTGCTATAAAAAGAGCGATTGATGAGGCAGGCCTGCGTGTGCCGGATGATATTTCCCTGATAGGACACGATGACCTTGATTTTGCGGCTTATTTTTCGCCGCCTCTTACAACAATTGCCCGAGCGACCGAAGAACTGCTGGGCAAGTGTATTTCTTTAGTTGTTGAACTGGCCAAAAACGGTCAGAAAAAATCGTATGTCAATGAAGTTCTTAGAACCAAATTAGTAGTTCGTCAAACAACTGCAAAGTGTCCCAATGTTTAGGGTTTCATTTACAGAGTGTTTTATTTGCATTAGGGGACAAAAAATGAGAAAGGGATTTGAGATGCATAAAAAAGCCACTGTCAGAATTGCTTCTGTGAGGAAAAATAGTAGAGCGTTCACATTAGTTGAGCTTCTCGTTGTCATCTCGATTATCGCTCTTTTATTGTCAGTTTTGATGCCAACTCTCGGCAAAGCCAGGGCACAGGCCCAGGCGGCGGTTTGTGGCTCAAATGTGAAGCAACTGACGTTAGGGATGATAATGTACGAGCAGGAACACGGCCTTTTTCCGCAGGGATGGATAAATTATATGACCGAGGAACCGCCGGGCGGGTGGATTGGCAATCCTACGGCACCTAAAGATAAGATATGGTTCTGGTTTCATTACGCTGCGGATGCTCTTGGTCCAAATCTTGGGAAAAGCCCCCGGTCGCTCTACGCCTGTCCTGGCAGGAAGAATATGAAACTTGAGTGGAAGTTTTGGGAGATAGAAGATATTTTTGGGAACTATGCGGCTAATCAGTGCGTATGCCGGAATACTAGTGCGAATAAAGGTAGTGGGCTTGCCACCGACCAACCCGAAGTTAACGGATTGTCGCTGGGGGTGAAGCATATAAAATCTCCGCAAAGTACTATGTTGGTCCTTGACAGTGGGGGAACTCATGTTACATGGCGACAGAGCAATCCTGATTCTTTTACAAGTGTCCAGGGGGGTGGGATAGGTTCTCATTATTACATCCCCGGTCTTGTTGACCCTAAAATAGACAGGAACTGGGAACCTATTTTAGCCAAACTTGCCATTGGTGTCGATATTGATGCAAGAAACGCAAGACATCCGGGGAAAACTGTGAATGTAGGTTTTGTCGATGGCCATGCAAAGAGAATGTCTGTTCTGGATTTAGTGGCTGATCCTGACCCTACTCGTGCTGATAAGAGACCGTGGCCATTGTGGAGGCCCAGCAAGGGGATAGTTAATACCAGATGGACTAAATAGCATTGGTGATATTGAAATTTAGTTGTGATGTGAATTAAAAATTTAAGAGATGGGTATTTGATGTTGGGTGCGTCGCCCGATTTTTATGAAAATGCTTGTCAGCGATTTATGTTTTTTTATGGAGGAAGGTGAGATGAAAAAAAATGTAATTATGATATTAATGTTGGTAGTTGTGGTTGGCGTGTTGTCAACCTCGGCCAGCGCAGCCACCTATGTTAACACAAACTTCGAGCCTAATAGTGCCGGAGCAGGTACATGGGTATTTGATCCCCCAAATACATGGCAGCAGACCCTGGGCGGCGAACCTGACCCCCAATCAGGTGTGGCTTGGCAGGACATTGGTACTTCTATGTTTGCGGATGTCAGCGAAGCGGTGGCAGGCGACCAGGTTGCTTTCCTGGGCAGTGGTGATTGCGCCCGGCTTAGATTTGCCGGCGATACCGGAAACGACAGCAATGAATTCACCGCAATGGCAATGATGTTTCAACACAACGCTACCAACGAGAATGGCTACACATTTCTGATTGGTAGAAATGGGCCGGGTCAGCCTGACCCTTGTAATTCCTGGGGAATTTCCTGGGAAGTACGCCTGCACAATACTACCAATGATACAGTGGTGTTACAGGCCTGGGATGGCAACAGCCTAACGACACTGGTAACTGGTCTTGCCGAGCATACATGGTACGATGTCAAGATAGATGCCGATTACGATGCGAATACTTATGATGTGTCTTACCGTGTACATGGTGGTGGAGCATGGATTTTGGAAGCTAACGATATTGATTTTGTAGCGGAAGATGCCGGCCACGACGACTTCGGTGGCGGTAACGCGTTACAGGTAATAGATACGGGCTGTGATAGTGCTTATGGAATGATAGATGACATTTGGGTTTCCGATTTTCTTGCCAGTTATGATACCTTAGTTGAGACTACCTTTGAGCAGGATAGTGCCGGAACCGGCACGTGGGAGCTTCCTGATAGTGCGTGGCAATATTCTATGGACGGCGAACTTGACCCTGCGTCTCGTATAGCCTGGCAGGACATTGGTGGTAGTACCAACTACGCGGATGTTGACGAAGCAGTGGCGGGCGAACAGGTTGCTTTCATTGGCGGCAGCGATGTTGCCCGACTCAGATTTGCTAACGATACAGGTAATGATAACGGCGAATTTACTACGACAATTATGATGTTTCAACACCCGGCTACCAATGCGGATAAATACACATTTTTGCAGGCCAGGAATGGGTCGGATGGGACTGCTGCTGCCTGGAAAATTTCCTGGGAAATACGTATGCACAATACTACCAATGATGCGGTAGAGTTGCAGGCCTGGGATGGCAACAGTTTAACGACACTGGCGACTGGTCTTAGCGAAGATGTATGGTACGATGTCAGGGTAGATGCCGATTATGATGAGAGTACTTATGATGTATCTTATCGCGAATGGGATTTGAATGGCTCAGGTACGTGGACTTTGGCTGCTGATATGGATTTCGTAACGGCCGGTTCTGGCCACGGCGATCCAAACGGCGGTGGCGATGCATTCCAGGTATTAGATTTGGGTTGTGCGAGTTCTTGCGCAATGGCTGATAACGTTACCATTTCCAGTTATTTTGCTCCTGGCTGTGGTGCCTGGGGATATTTAGATGCTGATATAAACTATGATTGTTATGTGAATTTAACAGATTTTGCGTTGATAGCGGAGTCATGGTTTGATTGTACGCTTCCTACAGATTCAAATTGTGTGAGTGTATGGTAAATTAGTATAACGTAAGATGTTGCAGTTTTGTTAAGCATAGAGAACATCACTGCGGCGTCTCGTACAATATAAAACATATAGTTATTTTTTTTGGAGGTTAAAATAAGATGAAAAATGTAATTATGATATTGATGCTGGTAGTTGTGGTTGGCGTGTTGTCCGTCTCGGCCAATGCAGCTGCGCTGGTTTATACGAATTTTGAGGAAGCTAGTGCCGGACTCGGCACATGGACGCTTCCTGGTCCTGACCCCTGTCTTCCGTGGCAGAAGAGCGTGGGCGGTCAACCAGACCCCGTGTCCGGTGTGAATTGGCATGACATCAATGGTGCCATGTTCGCAGATGTTACCGAAGCGGTAGCAGGCGAGCAGGTCGCTTTCCTGGGCAGCGGCGATTGTGCCAGGCTTAGGTTTGCCGGCGACACCGGTAACGACAGCAATTCGTTTACCACGACGCTTATGATGTTTCAGCATCCAGTTACCAACACAGGTGGCTACACACACATAGAGGGCAGAAATGGGCCGGATCAGCCTAATTCTTATTATGACTGGCGAATCTCTTGGGAAATACGCATGCACAATGATGCCAACGATACAGTACAGTTGCAAGCCTGGAGTGGTCCTTCATTAGAGACACTGGCGACAGGTCTTAGCGAAGATGTGTGGTACGATGTCAAGGTGGAAGCCGATTACGATGCCAGCACGTACGATGTGTCTTATCGCGTGTGGACTTCGGATGGTTCGAATGCTTGGATTCTTGTTGCTGACGACATTAGTTTCGTAGCCTACGGTTACGGCCACGATGGTTGGGGTGGCGGTAATGCACTCCAGACATTGGATATGGCTTGTAAGAATTCTTACGCGATGATGGACAATGCCTCCATTACCGATTCAAATCCGCCTGTCTGCGGCGACTGGTCATATCTGGATGGTGATAGAAACGAGGATTGTTATGTAGATTTTAAAGATATTGATATTTTGGCGGAATCATGGCTTGATTGTACGAATCCCGCAGATTCAAATTGTGTGGCCATGCCGTAAGATTTTGTGATTTTGTTAAATTAGGGATACCACCGTGGTGTCTCGCAAAGGAATGTTTTATTTTTTTTATTGGAGGAAGAATAAGATGAAGAAGGTAATGATGATGTTGATGTTAGTTGGTGTGTTGTCTGTCTCGGCGAGTGCGGACATAGTCAACACGAACTTTGAGGCCGGCAGTGCCGGAGCCGGTTCGTGGACATTTGATCCCCCAAACACATGGCAGCAGTCTTTGGGTGGTGAAATTGACCCCGGTTCAGGTGTGGCCTGGCAGGACATTGGTACTTCTATGTTCGCGGATGTCAGCGAAGCAGTAGCAGGCGACCAGGTCGCTTTTCTGGGTAGTGGTGATTGCGCCCGGCTTAGATTTGCTGGCGACACCGGCAACGACAGTGGCCAGTTCACTACGACAGCTATGATGTTCCAGCATGACGCTACCAATGAGGGTGGCTACACATTTCTGATGGGTAGAAATGGGCCTGATGGAACTGCTGCTGCCTGGGAAATCTCCTGGGAAGTACGTATGCACAATACTACCAATGGTAGTGTAGAGTTGCAGGCCTGGGATGGTGCTACTCTGACGACACTGACGGTTGGTCTCGCTGAGCACGCATGGTACGATGTCAAGATAGATGCTGACTATGACACGAACACATACGATGTGTCTTACCGCACATGGACTTCGGGTGGTTCGAACTCCTGGGTTTTGGGAGCTGACGACTTTGATTTCTTGCCTGACGACGATGTTTCCGGCCACGATGGCTGGGGTGGCGGTGATGCGTTCCAGGTATTAGATACGGGTTGTTCAGGTGCTTACGGAATGGTTGACAATATCGTGGTTGTTCCTGAGCCGGCAACAATGGTTCTTCTTGGACTTGGCAGTCTTCTTGCGATTCGCAGGAAGAAATAAAGTAGAACTGAAGAGTTTGAAGAATTAAAAAATGGGGCAGGTGGAGAGGTGTCTTCCCTGCCCTAATTTTTATCAGTTGGGTATCGGGTGTATGAAATTTTTGGGTTAATTTTGCCCTTTTGGTTGTTGCAATACATAAGGAAGCCTATAAAAATTCGTTTTGTCATTGCGAGTGGAGCGAAGCGATCTCGTTTTTGAAACAATAATTGAGATTGTAGTAGCAGAAAAATAAAAAAATAAGAAGGTGGCAGATGATGAAGAATATAATGACAATGTTAATACTGGTCGGCGTGCTGTCTGTCTCGGCCAGTGCAGCCCAAATGAAGGTTGATACAAATTTTGAGCCTGGCAGCGCCGGAGCCGGTTCGTGGACGATTCCCACCGGATGGAACGCTTCTCTGGTTGGCGAAGTTGACCCTGAATCTAATGTGGCATGGGAAGGTCCCGGTGATACTCCACAATTCGCAAATGTTGTTGAAGGAGTGGATGGTCAGAACGCGTTTATGAACGGCAGCGATGTTGCCCGGCTCAGATTTGCTGGCGATACAGGCAACGATAGCGGCGTATTTACTACCACTGCTATGATGCTTATACATCCGAATACCGATGCAGGTCAATACGCGTTTCTGATGGGTAGAAATGGGGGGGACGGAACTGGTAATGCCTGGAAAATCTCATGGGAAATACGCCTGCACAATACTACCGACACCGCAGTGGCGTTGAGAGTCTGGGATGGCAGCACTCTAACGACACTGGTAACGGGTCTTAGCGAGGACCAGTGGTATGATGTCAGGATAGATGCTGATTATGATGCGCAGACATACGATGTGTATTATCGTTCGTATGGTTCAGGTACATGGCTTTTAGCGGCTGACGACATCGTCTTCGTTGCGGAAAACGCTGGCTACGACGACTGGGGTGGTGGTGATGCGTTTCAGGCATTGGATTTTGGTTCCCCGGGTACTGGTGGTGTGATGTTTGATAATATCGTAGTTGAGCTTGCTGACCCTCCTGATCCTTCTGCGCTACGTGCATTTCCCACTGCCGAAGGATACGGTTGTAATGCCACGGGAGGAAGAGGCGGTGATGTGTATCACGTAACTTCACTTTATGACACGGAAACTCCAGGTACACTGCGATACGGAATTGTTAGTGCTGCCGGTCCGCGAACTATCGTTTTCGATATCAGCGGAACTATTGCGTTATCTGATTATCTGGATATAACGAATGACAATATTACGATTGCCGGTCAAACGGCACCAGGTGATGGAATTTGCCTGAAGAATTTTGCTCTCAAAATCAATGCTGACGATATTATAGTGCGTCATATGCGATTCAGGCCGGGCCATCAGGCTGCTCCGCTTACTGAAACCGATGCTGTATCTATATTAGATGGCAACGATATTATTCTTGACCACTGTTCCTTGACTTGGGCGGTTGACGAAAATTTGGGCGTAGGCAACAGTAATATAGCTCGTTCTGATGTAACGATACAGTGGTGCATAATGTCGGAGGGTCTGACTGATCCCTTTGACCAGGGGGGTGGGTGGGGCCATTCAATGGCAGCGCTTTTAAGCCCCACCAATGGAAACCTTTGCAGGGTATCTATGCACCATAATATTATGTCGCAGAATTACAAACGCAACCCTTATTGCGCCCCCTATGACAATGCTGACATTATACTGGATTTGCGCAACAATGTTGTTTACAACTGGGGACATAAATCAATATACGCCGGTGCCTGGAATGACCCTGAAAGAGACGATGTACAAATGAACCTCGTAGGCAACTACTTGATTGCCGGGGATGATACTGATGACTTTTATGCCGTGCGAGCGGAAAACACATCAATACAGGGCGACATTGAGTTTTATCGCAGCGGAAACTATATTGACAACGATAGGGACGAGAATCTGGATGGTCATCCCTGGTACAGCAGCAATATCTACGGTAATTACACAGCATTAGGAAGTCCTCTTTCCTGTCCTGCGGTTACCACTCATACTGCCTTGCAGGCTTATTCGCTTGTTTTAGAACAGGCCGGCGCCGGGGCAACGGTTCAAAGCGTTGCGGAAAGAGATTCTGTTGACAGCCGGATTGTGAATGACATAGAAACTCATGATGGTGGTCTTATTGATCTGCCGAGCGAAGTTGGCGGCTGGCCTACCCTTTCTTCTTACACAACAAGAACAGACTCAGACCAGGATGGTATGCCGGACTTTTGGGAAAATGAATTTTTGCTGAACCCCAATGACGCTTCCGACAGGAATGATGACGCTGACGGAGATGGCTATACCAACCTTGAAGAATATCTCAGTTGGTTGATTGATGAAGGGGATTTTTCCCTTCCTCTTGTTAAGGAGTGTGGCCACTGGGGATATTTAGTTGGTGATACAAACAAAGATTGCTACGTGGATTTAACGGATATTGCTGCTTTGGCGGAGTTATGGCTTAGCTGTACGAATCCTTTAGATTCAGATTGTGCAAGTATGTAGCAATTGGAGAATAACTTTTTGAAAATAATAAGGTGGCAGATGATGAAGAATATAATGACAATGTTGGCGCTGGTTGGTGTGTTGTCTGTTCAGGCCAGTGCAGCTGATTTGGTTAGCACAACCTTCGAGGCTGGCAGTGCCGGGGCTGGTTCGTGGACGCTTCCCGAGGGTGCGTGGCAAGATTCCCTCGATGGCGAAATCGACCCCGCATCAGGGGTGGTCTGGCAGGATATGAATGGTGCTATGTTCGCAGACGTTGTCGAAGCAGTGGCCAGCGAGCAGGTTGCCTTTCTGGGGGACGGTGATATTGCGCGACTGCGATTCGCTGGCGACACCGGCAATGATAGCGGTTCATTCACTATTACGATTATAATGTTTCAACACCAGAATAGCAATGCGGGTGGATACACATATCTGCTCGGCAGGAATGGCCCGGACGGTACTTCTGCTGCCTGGAGAATATCTTGGGAAATACGAATGCACAATACTACTAATGATGCGGTAGAGTTGCAAGCCTGGGATGGTGATACACTGATAACATTGGCAACGGGGCTTTTCGAGCATGCATGGTACGATGTCAAAATAGACGCTGATTACGATACGGACACATATGATGTGTCTTACCGCTTGTATGGTTCGAGCGCATGGAAATTGGTAGCTGATGACATTGATTTTGTAGTATCAGGCTTCGGTTACGGCAATTACGGCGGTGGTGATGCGTTTCAGGCATTGGATGCGGCCGCGATAAATTCTTTTGGGATGCTTGACAATATTTTTGCTTTCCCCTCCGTTCCTCCTGCCTGCGGCGAGTGGGGGTATTCTGATGCTGATGTAAATGAGGATTGTTATGTGAATCTAATAGATTTTGCTTTGATGGCGGAATCATGGCTTACTTGCACAGACCCTTTAGATTCAAATTGTGTGAACATACAGTAGGAAGCCATTACAACTTGAGATGTTTTGCAATTCTGGCGGCAAACTATAGTGCGTATTCTGGTTGTTGGGATACGCACTTTTTTGAGATAGATAGCTGGCACAAGTACTGGCCAGTGATGATTTTGAGGGTGGTAATTTAGCAAAGGTTTGAAGATATAAAATAAGGATCATGACTATACAATGTGTAGCAAAAGTGCTACACTTCCATTGTTCTACGAACGGAAAAAAATAACAGGATAACAACACAGAGTTTAACTCAGTTGCACTTGCAAATTAAATTCGTTTTTATCAATCTTTAGGAGATTTCAGTAATGAATTTTACACAATCAGATATCAAAAGAGTTATGTTTTTGGTTGTTTTGTTGGCGGTTAGTTTCTTATTACTGCCATCCTGTTCAGCGGAGAAAGAAACTTCCCGTATGGCTGAAGGCGTGCCTGAAGTCCGCTATTATTTTACTCAGACATACGATGAGGGTTTGCGCGACGCGACCGGACACGGCCATAATGGCGTAATACTTTTCGAAGCAGTCCAGGGAGCCTGGATGGAAGTAGATGGCATTTCGATTGTTAAATTCTCTGGAGAGCAGGATAGAATCGAAGTTCCCTTCAAGGCTTTTCCGGGCGGCAAGGGCAGAATGGTTATGTCCGTAAATCTTGACAAGTTAAGTGGCGAGCCGGCGTTATGGAGTGCCTATACAACAAATGGAGATATTATCAAATTAGCTTGCAAGAACGGCAAATTGCGTTTGAGTTACTATCACCGTAACTCAAACAAATGGTATCACGCAACGGCTCCTGACGAGAGTTTTACGGCAGGGCGTTGGTATGATATTACGGCTTCCTGGGATGCTTCAGACTCATTACAACTTGCTCTTGACGGTAAAATCGTTGCGCAAACGCTGCTTAGTCTGACGGCAAATTTCACCGAAGGAACCAAGCTGATGACAATCGGCAACGAGCGGTCAGGCGGTCACACAATGCAGGGGATTATCCGTTTATTTGAATTATGGAACCAGCCAATATCGCAGCAGGCGGCCGTAGTACAGACCGAAAAAAAGTTTGAGGCCAAAGATGTTGTTACTTTGGACAATTCGCATCTGAGTATCAGTTTTGCAAAGGATGCGCTTGTTCCGGTCGGTGCGATGGCAGTCAACGGCAAGGTCCCTTTGCTTTGCGATTCTTTATTGCCAGACGAGATGCTTCTTTGGCAGGTTGAGTTTATGACAGAACTCGGTAAGGGTGAAAGGTTTATTCTTAATAATCAGGCAACGGCAGTAAAGAGGCGGATAGAGAAAGAAAAAACAGCGACAGGCGAACTCGTAAAACTTTGCTGGGACGGTTTATCTTTGCCCGGTGCCAAAGGCGTGGTAGATGTTGTGGTTACTGTTGATTTGCCGGACGATTCTCAATTTTCGTATTGGAAGATTGAGATAAACAGCAAGGACAAGGACAAAGAATGGGCACTTTGGAATATAGATTTTCCGATAGTTAACTTTGCCAACCCGGTAAAGGATAAGACTGAGGACTCTTACCTTGCGCTACCTTACAGGTGGGGCATTGTGGTTCCGGATCCATTCCAGGCTAAAGCCAAGGATAAGAAAGAATGGACGCGTAATATCGGGTACCCATCAAATATGCATATGCAGTTTTATGCTGTTTATGGTGAGGCTGCGGGAGCCTATGTAGGAATTTACGACTCAAAAGGCTGGGTCAAAGAGCTTAGTATGACGAATGTTCCTTTGCGCGGGCGCATAAGGCACAAGCTAAGGCACTACCCGTATGGCCGTGGCAGCGGAGCGTACCAATTTAAGCTCGCTTACCCGATAGTTTTCGGAACATTCAAGGGCGACTGGTACGATGCCAGCCAGATATATCGAAAGTGGGCTTTGCAGCAGCCGTGGTGCAGCAAAGGTCCTGTTGTGAACCGTGATGATATACCGGACTGGTTGAAGGACACCGCTGTTATTTTAAAGAATTGCCAAAGAGCGGACAGGAAGTTGATTTACGGCATTAATGGGTATAATAGGATGATGGATGAATTTGGCCCCAATGTAATGTCTCTTTGGTGGAATTGGTGGAAAGAAAATCAAAGTGTAAGTGCTATTAGCGTAGAGCGATATGTGTTTGAACCGGGACAGTATGGTCAAACACGCGAGGGACGTGAGGGTCTGCCGGAGGCTGTTGCCCAAATTCGCAAAAGAGGAGGAAAGCCTTTTTCTTATATCCAAAGTAAGGTTTATGATCAGGTAGGCTATCCGCTAAATGAAGATGCTAAGATGATGCGTCCTGCGGCGATTCAGGATATTGATGGCAAGGAAATTTTCTACCTTGATGAAATCCTTCCCTGCTGGCTGATGTGTCGAGCCACGAAACAGTGGCAGGACAGGTTTATCAGGCAATGTGAGTTTGCGATAAGGGATTGTCATTTTGCGGGTATTCATATGGACAGTTTCGGTAGGAATTCTCGTATGTGTTACAACCCTTCGCACAATCACGGGATGGGAACCGGTACTTACAGATGTGCCGGCCAGCATAAAATGGCGGAGAGGACTCGCAAGGCGATTCGCAAAATTGACCCACAAGCCTGTCTGTCCGCTGAAGCACCGATAGAGTTTTTCATTGATGTAGTCGATGCTAAATTGATGCACTACAATGTCCTTCAACACGGCTGTCCGTTGTGGTCGGCTGTGTATCACGATTATCAGATATTTCTTGGCCGAATGGTGCGAAGCAGTCACGATAACAAAGATGTGAAAGGTGGCGATGATATATTTCGTATGGGAGCGGGCAGTATTTTTATCAGGGGAGGGCAGATTGGAAGATTTTTCCAGGTCAACGCTGTGCCTTATCCGTTTGCCCCCAGACATAAACATTTGCTTGAGTTTGCGACCCAGCTTATAAAGTTAAAACAGCAAAATAAGGATTTTCTAAACTTAGGCATATACAAACGGCCTGTGAAGATAACCCCCAAACCTGAAATAATTACTGCTGGCGAAAAGGGCAAAAAACAGCTTCAGCTTCCGGAAATAATAACTTCAAGCTGGCAGTCGTATGACGGCAGGGCGGCAATTGTGCTTGTGAATCTGACCGAAGAAGTCAAAGATATAGAAATTGAATTTGATGCTGTTGAATATGGTTTTGAAGCAGGTACTAAGTTGACTGTTACGAGGCAGACTTCGGCAGGAACCAGTTCCGCTGGTACAATTATCGCAGGGAAAGTAAAGATGAAAGAAACTTTGGGTCCTACACGGGCAGTAGTTTTAGAACTGAACGTTTCAAAGTGAATCTGTTAATTATGTTGAAGTATAAAATGAAGAGTTTTGATAAAAGTTTAATTTGGAATTAAAAAGGAGTTTTGATGACTGGACTTGATTGGTTTATAGCAGCGGGACTGTTGGCTTTCCTTATTGGTGTGGTTATCTGGTCGAAAAGTCTTGCCAAGGATGTTTCATCTTTTCTTGTTGCGGGAAGAAAGCAAAAGATGTGGCTGGGTTTAAACAATAACAATTCAGCAGGTCTTGGGCTATGTACGCTTGCGTATTTATGCCAGGAAGGTTATCGAAGTGGTTTTGCGATAATGTGGATAAATCTGCTCAAGGCTCTTGTGGCCATTGTCCTGTTCGGGCTTATGGGATTTGGTATCGAGAGACTCAGAGCCAGTAAAGCTATGACGTGTGGTCAATTCCACGAAATGCGATATAGTCGGGGTGTGCGTCTTCTCGTTGGTTTCGCGATGGGGATTGGAGGCGTTATCAATATGGCTGCTTTTCCAATTGTGGGAGGTATGTTCATCATTCACTTTCTTGGATGGGATGCAACCTTTGTACTTGGCGGTATGACTTTGTCAACTCTTGCGGTTGTGGCAGGAGTTATGATTTTCTTTGGTGTGTTTTTTGCGGTGGTTTGCGGCCAGGTCGGTGTTGTTATAACGGACTATATTCAGGGCATTGTAATTATGACCGGCCTGTTTGCGATTACCTGGCTGGTTTTCAAGGATACGGGTGTTTCTAATGTACACGATGTATTGATAGAGACAAAAGGAGAGGCGGCATTCAATCCATACATTAAAGGTTCTTATGGTTTTTTGTGGGCTATATGGATATTTATTACCGCTGTGTTGGGACCTTTTTCTTTTGCCCCGCATATGAGCAAAAATGCCTCAGCGGATAATCCTAAAGTGGTCAGGAGAATATCATTGATATCGGCTCTCTTTGGTCAGGGCAAATCATTAATGATGCTTGCTTTAGGTGTTGGAGCCTTTGTAGCAGTTGGAAAGACGCTGTGTCCTGAGTCAATGCTTGCTGAAAATTATGAAAAGATTGTCGCGCCAATGTACATTGGCGCATTATGTCCACCTATACTAAAAGGTTTATTGCTTGCAGCCTTTCTTTTCGCGGCCATTTCAACTTATGACACTTTTATTATGGCATGGGCATCAGTATGGGTTAACGATGTCTTTTGCGTTATAAGAAAAAAACCGCTCACGCCTAAGGGGCATATTTGGGCGGTTCAGATTTGTATCGTCCTGATAGGAATTTTCCTGTATGTGTGGGGGTTAGGCGTTATGAATAAACTTAATACGACAATACTTGCCTACCTGTATTTAACGGGAACCATAATTTCCGGTGCAGGCATTGCTATGGTAGCAGGGTTGTACTGGAAAAAAGCAAGTACCGCAGGTGCATACGCCGCTGTTTTTACGGGGGTGATATTGCCGTTGGTCGATTTGGTATTGAGAAGAGGTGAATATGAATTTTATCAGGTTTCTGCTCAACTGTCGGGCATTTTTACAATCTTTACTGCCACGGCGTTGCTGATTATAATTTCGCTTTTATCTAAGAAACCAACGAAATGGACTGACTATGGTGCTGCTGTACGCGAATCGGAAAAGAACGATTAGAAGTTATCCCAAAATGTCTAAGAGGTAACGTTAATGGCATTTGGGGCGTTAAAAATGATAGTTTTGGGATGGATAATAACTATATCTGATATTTAAGGACATAACAAGATGAATTTAGACTGGTCGAATTTTTCAATGTATTATGTGGTTGTAAATATAATTATTATGGTTGTATTTACGGCAGTATCTGCCATTGGCGGCGGATTTGATTTGGCATATCTTCTTAAGGAACTCCATAAGAAGCAGGTCGATGAATTGGATGACGGCAGGGTGATTGAAGATAGCTCAGAATAATTCTCAAAAAGGTTCGTTTGTTCGCCAAAATGAATTTTTAGAGGTTCCCTGTATATTAAGGAAGATTGTAAGGATATATAATGCAGAACACTGCCAATAAATTGCGTCAGGAACAAACCAAGGCATCGGTTTTCGGTAATGGGATTATGATTTTCGCAGCAGTGCTGATGGTTATGTTTATCACCACTGCCGATGCGGGCAAAGAGGGTTTAAAGGTAGGCACCATTCTCAAATGGCAGTTGCACGAATTGCCGCATATCAACAAATCCAACGAGCAAATTATTACTGATGGCTCGCCGCACGAGTACAACATCACGATGGGCGGCACAGTCGATATGGACCACGGCATTACTCGCGGCAACAGTAATTGGGATATTGGCTGGCAGCCCAACGAATCCCTGACCATCGCAAACATTGGCTCGGTTCCGGTGGAAAACGCTAAAATAATCATAAACCAACGCGGCAACTGGTACACTATTGAAGAAATGCTCGACGAAGCACTCGCCACCGCCAAAAGCGACCAGGAAAAAGTTTATCTCATCTGGCAGTTTGTCCGCTTAAATCGCTTCCACGACCTTTGCCTCTACCAATTTCATTATATTGAGGAACATCACGACCCCGTCAAATTTCTCACTATCTATGCCGGCTCTATTTGCGATGATGCCGGCTCCATTGGCGCGAGTCTCTATCAGGCTGCCGGTCTCACCGAACAGGAACCATTCGTCGGCTGCTTCCACGGACACGAAATGTGTGAAGTATTTAACGAAAGTCATTATCAGTTTATGGATAGCGATGTACACGCCTTTTATCTCGACCGTGAAAATGAACTGCCTGTCTCCAGTGCTGCTCTTGCTCGCGACCACGACCTGGTCCATCGCGAAATTAGCACATACGGCTCTGTCTTAACTCCCCTATACAATTCTCGCAATATCGCTGCATTATACGGACGTGATGATGGCCGAACAACACGTCAAACTCGTGGACACCAAATCCGCGTTAATCTTCGAGCAGGCGAAAGAATCGAATACCGTTGGGATAATATCGGCAAATGGTCAATGTACCGCGAATATACCCGCATATGGGTCGGTAATTCACGCAGAATTTACGAACCGCAATTGGATACCCCCAATGCCGGAGCTACAAAAGCGGAAAATATCTCACTTATAAAACTCAACGGCCAGGCCGCCGTAACCGCTGACAACAATGAGGCTTCACTTACATATCGTATGAACAGCAGCTATGTTTTCTGTGGCGGTAGGATAAACGCAGCATTTAAACTCGCCGATGCCAACGATAAGGTTATCATTGAGGCCTGGGCACAGGATAATAAAGGTAAGGGTAAAACCGAGTCGGTTATACTCTGGCAAAGCGAAGGTGCTGGCACGCAACAGGCCGACTTTGAAATTGACTCGGCCATTGACCCCACTCACGGTCGACCAGAATACGAGTTCTTCGTTCGTGTACGACTCAGTTCTAATAGCGGCAAAGGCGGCGCAGTTTTAACGCACCTCGCAATTCGCGGCGACATTATGGTCTCGCCTATCTTTTTGCCTCGACTCAAACTCGGAGAAAACAAAGTTGTTTACACTGACGACTCATCAGCAGAGCGCAAGGTATGTGTAACTTATAATTGGCGCGAAACCATGGCAGCAAAACCACTCGCGCCTCCGACTCTTGCTTATCCTGCGAATGAAAGTATGATTCGTGATGAAATCCTTACTTATAAATGGCAGCCGGTCGAAGGCGCCAAGGCCTACCATCTTCAGGTCGCTCGCGATAAAGACTTCCGCTGGCCATATCGCCCGGGACTTGATGTTAATTACAAAGAGAAGCCTGAGCACAGCATTCCTTCCCTGGGGCTTTATTCTCCAAAGACAACCTATTATTGGCGCATTTGCACCAAAAATGATAAGGGTATCTGGGGCGACTGGAGTGAGCCATCCACTTTCACTTGGACAGGCCCGCGCGTTCCTCTCAAGGTAAAGCTAATGGAAAAGAATGGTTTGTTCACACTTTTCTGGCAGCCGAACCCACGAGGTGAAAAACCTGTTTCGTATGAAATTTACGCCAGCGATATCAAAGGTTTCAGTATCAGCAAAACCAGCTATCCGGTTCGTACACTTGGAGAAGTCCCCGGCAACTTCCTGGGACAAATCACCGACAATGAAATAATCGTCAGTGGATACCTCGATTCCAATAATCTTCCTACAGGTGTAACAAATCCGGAGAACCTAAACCGTTGTTATTATCGTGTCGTTGCCATCGATGCACACGGCACACGCAGCGGCCCAAGCAATTATACGGAAATGCCTCACCCGTTTATTTACACACCGCCGGTTACCATAGCAAAGGTTGGCCAGCCATATCGCTACCAACCCCTTTCGATAAGCAGTATGGGTGATTTTCAGCGCCGCGACCACAAACTTTGTAAACAATTCTGGGATAAGGAACTACTGGAATTCAAAATCGAGCAAGGCCCCGAATGGCTCAAGATTGATTCAAAGTCTGGTCTGCTTACCGGCACGCCGCCAGCCACTGCTGCCGGAGATTATAATATTTGTCTGCGTGTTATAGCAACTTACGATGAACGTCCTGCTATAGAAAAAATTGCCGGAGGCCATTATATCCGTCTGTGCGAACCCGGAACTCACAAACCTCATTCCGGCGTAGAGGTAGCTGTTGACGAATTGCACCCTCGCTTTAACTTGCAAAGCTACAAATTGATTGTTGGAAAATAAGGAAATATAGCATAGAGTTCCAAAATTCAGTTTGACTTTTGGGCCTTTAATGTAAAATACTCATCAAATAACTTTAGTTTATGGAAAATCGATATGTTACATAAAAGAATTATAACTCTCGCAGCGATACTGATGGTCATACTAATCACCATTGCCGGTGCGGGCAGAGAGGGTTTCAAAGTAGGCACTATCCTCGAATGGCAACTGCAAGAATTGCCGCATATCAACAGATCCAGCCAGCAGGTCATTACGAACGCCTCGCCATACGAGTACAACATTACAATGGGTGGAGCCATAGATATGGACCACACCATTACCCGCGATTATATGAATTGGAACATCGGCTGGCAGCCCAACGAATCGCTGACCATCGCAAACATTGGTTCGGTTCCGATTGAAAATGCTAAAATAATCATAAACCAACGCGGCAACTGGTACTCTTTTGAAGAAATGCTCGACGAAATCCTTGCTACTGCTAAGAGTGACCAGGAAAAAGTCTATCTCATCTGGCAGTTTGTCCGCTTAAACCGCCACCACAACCTTCCGCTCCACGAAGTTACTTTTGCTGAGGAGCTTCACGACCCTGTCAAGATGTTCACCAGCTACGGTGCCGGCATCTGTGACGATGCCGGCTCTGTTACTGGCAGTCTCTTTCAGGCCGCTGGTATCACACAACAGGAACCATTCGCTGGTGCCTATCGTGGACACATAATGTGCGAGGTATTTAACGAGGGGCATTATCAGTTTATGGATAGCGATGTGCATACTTTTTATCTCGACCGTGAAAATGAACTGCCCGCCTCCGGTGCGACCATTGCCCGTGACCACGACCTGGTTCATCGCGAAATTCATCTGCACGACACTGCCAATCCTTGGGTAGATTCACGCAAGCTCGCTGCCCTCTACGGGCGTGATGACACACGAACCACCCGCCTTACCAGAGGCCATCAAATTCGTG
This sequence comes from Anaerohalosphaeraceae bacterium, assembly GCA_021108375.1. Classification (GTDB taxonomy): domain Bacteria; phylum Planctomycetota; class Phycisphaerae; order Sedimentisphaerales; family UBA12454; genus JAIORA01. Next base: position 12,053 of record JAIORA010000002.1, on the reverse strand, counting down.
TGAATTTGAGACCCGGCGAAAGAATCGAATACCGCTGGGACAATATCGGCAAATGGTCAATGGATCGCGATTTTGGGCGTACAGAGGTTGGCAATTCGCGCAAAATCTACGAACCGGCACTGGATGCCCCCAACGCCGGAGCCACGGAAGCGGAAAATATCTCACTCATAAAACTCAACGGCCAGGCCGCCGTTACCGCTGATAGCAACGAAGCTTCACTTACATATCGTATGAACAGCAGCTTTGTTTTCTGTGGCGGTTTGATGAACGCAACATTTGAACTTGCCGATGCCAACGATAAGGTTATCATCGAGGCTTGGGCAGAGGACAATAAAGGTGAGGGTAAAACCGAGCCGATTGTACTTTGGCAGAGCGAAGGCGCAGGTATGCAGGTAGCTGACTTTGAAATCGATTCAGCCATCGCGCCCACCCGTGGCCGACCGGAATACGAGTTCTTCGTTCGCATTCGCCTAAACTCCAATAGCGGCAAGGGTGGTGCTGCTCTGACGCATCTCGCAATTCGCGGCGATATTATGGTTTCGCCTATGTTTTTGCCTCGACTCAAACTCGGAGAAAACAAGGTTGTTTATTCCGACGAATCTACTTCCGAACGCAAAGTACGTGTAACTTATAATTGGCGCGAAACTATGGACGCCAAACCTCTCACAGCTCCAGCCCTTACTTACCCTGCGGATAAAAGCATCATCCGTGATGAGATACTCACTTATAAATGGCAGCCGGTCGAAGGCGCCAAGGCCTATCATCTTCAGGTCGCCCGTGATAAAGACTTCCGCTGGCCATATCGCCCGTGTCTCAATGTTAACTATAAAGAGACCGCCGAACACATCGTTCCTTTTCTGGGTATTTACTCTCCCAACACAACATACTATTGGCGCGTTTGCACTAAAAACGATAAGGGTATCTGGGGCGACTGGAGCAAGCCATCCACTTTCACCTGGACAGGCCCGCGCATTCCCATCGAAGTAAAATTAACTGAAAGGGATGGCTTGACAACACTTTCCTGGCAGCCCAATCCACGTGGCGAAAAACCTGTTTCGTATGAAATTTACGCCAGCGATATCAAGGGCTTCAGTCTCAGCAAAACCAACTATGATGTCTATGGCCTTGGAGAAGTTTCCGGCAATTTCTTAGGCAAAACCACAGACAATGAAATACTCGTTACCGGGCATCTGGATGTCAACAATCCTCCGGCAGGTGTGGTAAATCCAGAGAATTTAAACCGTTGCTATTATCGTGTTGTTGCTGTCGATAAGCACGGCACACGCAGCGGCCCCAGTAATTTTGCGGAAATGCGGCACCCATACATTTACACAAAACCTGTTACCATAGCAAAAGTTGGCGAGCCATATTGTTATCAACCTTTTTCTGTTAGCAGTCTTGGCGACCTCCAGCGATTCTATACCAAACCCGGCAAAAAATTCTGGGAGCGGGAACATCTGAAATTCTACATCGAACAGGCACCCGAATGGCTCAGGATTGACTCAGATTCCGGCTTGCTTACCGGCACGCCGCCAACTGCCGCCGCCGGAGACCATTATATCCGTCTGCGCATTAAAGCAACTTACGAAAAACGACCCGGCAAAGACGGAGCCATTGGAAACCTGCACCCTCGTTCCAACTTCCAAAGTTATAGATTGGTTGTAGGAAATTAAGAAAATTATGATTTAGGAAAGTCAATATGTTACATAGATATATAATGCATCGGAAACAAACCATAACCATCGTGGCAGCACTGATGGTTATGTTTGTCGCCATTGCCAGTGCGGGCGAAATAGGCATTCCGCTCAAATGGCAGTTGCACGAATTACCACATATCAACAAATCCAACAGGCAAATCATTACTGATGCCTCGCCGCAGGAGTACACCATCACGATGGGCGGCACAGTAGATATGGACCACGGCATAAGTCACGGCCACAGTTATTGGGACATCGGCTGGCAGCCCAATGAATCGCTGATTATCGAAAACATTGGTTCGGTTCCAGTGGAAAACGCTAAAGTCATCATAAACGAGCGCGGCAACTGGTACTCCTTTGAAGAAATTCTCGACGAAATCCTTGCCACTGCCAGGAGCGATCAGGAAAAAATCTATCTTATCTGGCAATTTGTTCGTTCAAATCGCCATCACGACCTTCCAGTCCACGAAGTTACTTTTGCAGAGGAACTTCACGACCCCGTTAAGTACCTCACCAGTTACAGCGCCGGCATCTGCGACGACACCGGCTCTGTCGGTGCCAGTCTCTTTCAGGCCGCCGGTCTCACCGAACAGGAACCATTCACTGGCGCCTATCACGGGCATATAATGTGTGAGGTATTTAACCAAGGCCATTTTCAGTTTATGGACATCAATTTGCATGCTTTTTACCTGGACCGCGAAAACGAATTTCCCGTCTCCGGCGCGACCATTGCCCGCGACCACGACCTGATTCATCGTGAAGCTCACAGACACGAATCGACCTCCGACATCTGGAAGTTTTCGCGCAAGACAGCCGCCCTCTATGGGCGTGACGACAGGCGAACCACTCGTCTTACCAGAGGATACCAAATTCGCGTTAACCTGAGGCCCGGCGAGAGAATCGAATACCGCTGGGATAATATCGGCAAATGGTCTACTGACAGGGAATATGCCCGCAAATGGGTCGGCAACTCCCGCAAAATCTACGAACCGTTACTGGACGCACCAAACGCAGGAGCCACAGAAGCGGAGAATATCTCACTTATAAAACTCAACGGCCAGGCTGCTGTTACCGCTGATAACAACGAGGCTTCACTTACCTACCGTATGAACAGCAGCTTTGTTTTCTGTGGCGGCTGGATAAACGCTGTATTTGAACTCGCCGATGTCAACGATAAAGTTATCATCGAGGTCTGGGCGCAAGACAATAAAGGTAAGGGTAAAACCGAACCAGTTGTACTTTGGCAGAGCAGTGGCGCAGGCACGCAACTCGCTGGCTTTGAAATAGACTCAGCTATTGACCCCACTCATGGCCGACCGGAATACGAATTCTTTGTCCGTGTACGACTCAACTCTAATAGCGGCAAAGGTGGCGCAGCTCTAGCGCACCTCGCAATTCGCGGCGACATTATGGTCTCGCCTATCTTTTTGCCTCGACTCAAACTCGGAGAAAACAAGGTTGTTTATTCCGATGACTCACCAGCAGAGCGCAAGGTACGTATAACTCACAATTGGCGTGAAACCACAGCGGCAAAGCCACTCACACCTCCGATTCTTACTTACCCTGCGGATAAAAGTATGAACCGTGATGAAATCCTTACTTATAAATGGCAGCCAGTTGAAAACGCCAAGGCCTATCATTTTCAGGTTTCTCGTGACAAAGATTTCCGCTGGCCCTATCGCTCCTCTCTTGACCTCTACAGAGAAATCGCCGAGCATATTGTTCCTTTCTTAGGGATTTATTCTCCCGATACAACCTACTTTTGGCGTGTTCGCACCAAAAACGATAAGGATATCTGGGGCGACTGGAGCAAACCATCTACCTTCACGTGGGCAGGCCCGCGCATTCCTCTCGAAGTGAAATTAACTGAAAGGAATGGTTTAACAACACTTTCCTGGCAGCCAAACCCACGCGGTGAAAAACCGGTCGCTTATGAAATTTATGCCAGCGATATCAAAGGTTTTAGCTTAAGCAAGGCCAGCTATGATGCTTACGGCCTCGGAAAAGTTCCCGGCAACTTCTTAGGTAAAACCACCGATAATGAAATCCTCGTTACAGGGCATCTGGATGTCAATAATCCTCCCGCGGGTGTAACAAATCCTGAGAATTTAAACCGCTGCTATTATCGCGTTGTTGCTGTCGATAAGCACGGCACACGCAGCGGCCCCAGCAACTTCGCAGAAATGCGTCATCCATATATTTATACAAAGCCTATTACCACCGCCAAAATCGGCGAGCTATATAGTTACCAACCTCTTTCGATCAGCAGTCTTGGCGATCTCCAGCGATTCTATTCCAAACCCGGCAAAAAATTCTGGGAGCGGGAACACTTGAAATTCTACATCGAACAAGGCCCCGAATGGCTCAAAATTGACTCAGATTCCGGCCTGCTTACCGGCACACCGCCAGCTATCGCCGCCGGAGACCATTATATCCGTCTGCGCGTCAGAGCAACTTACGAAAAACGACCCGGCAGAGACGGAACTATTGGAAACCTGCACCCTCGCTCCAACTTTCAGAGTTATAAATTAGTTGTTAAATCCACTGTCTTGCAATAAAGGAGTACTGTAATATGAATAGTTATGAACGATATATGGCAATGGTTCACGGCCAAAAAGTTGATATTGTTCCACGAATACCCCTCTTGATGCACTTTGCCGCTGATTACATCGGCGCATCGTACTCTGATTTCGCATCTGACCCTAATGTTATGGCCGATGCAAATTTGAAACTCGCTGAAGATTTCGGAGTTGACGCGGTCGATATTTTGTCTGACCCATATCGTGAAATGACGGCCTTTGGTGGCGAGATTGAATATCGTTCGGACACTACCCCGAAATGCGTAACAATTCCGCTGGAACATAACAAAGATATTGGACAGCTTTTAAAGCCTGATGTCGAAAAATCCATTCGATTGGCAACTGCCGTAAAGACGATTGGAATATACAGGAAGACGGCATATAAAAAATACTCTATTACAGGCTGGGTTGAAGGGCCTGTAGCAGAGGCGGCTGATTTGCGAACTGTTGGGACTTTTATGATGGATTTAATTGATGACCCGCCATATTGTCAGGAATTGATGGAAATATGTATCAATTCTGCCGCTGAATTTGCAGGTGCTCAGATAAAAGCAGGCGCGGACACAATGGGTATCGGCGATGCAATTGCGAGTCAGGTTTCTCTTGATATTTATGAAAAACTGATATTTCCTAAAGAACTAAAGCTCGTAAAAGAAATTCACAATATGGGTGGACTTGCTCGTTTGCATATTTGCGGCGACATTAACAGATTGCTGCCGTTGATTGGCCAGCTTGGTATTGATATTCTTGATTGTGACCATATGGTGGATATGAAACTCGCCAGAAAATGTGTAGGCGATAAATGTGTTTTGACAGGAAATCTTGACCCTGTCAGTGGAGTTTTGCAGGGAAAACCTGAAGATATAAAACGCTATTTTTCGGAATTATATCAGGAAATAGGTAATCCGTTTTTTGTTAATGGCGGCTGTGAAATACCGAGGGGAACACCAGATGAAAATCTAAGAGCTTTGTGCGAGCCAATTGCTGGGGCATAATAAATAGATTATAATCTTGGACGTATTACAAAAACTAAAAGTTTAGGAGCAGCAATCGAATGAAATACAAGACGGATTTCAAACGGGCTCAGCAGTACTGGGATGCGTTCTGGTCGCACGATATTATTGACAGGCCATGTGCGATGGTTTTTGCCAAAATGGGCGAAGAGCATATAACGGTACCTCGCCTTCAATCTGTAACAGATGATTTCAGTACTAATTTTGAGATTGCGGAGAAGTATCTCAATGGCACAGCTTTTTTGGGAGAAGCGATGCCGGGGTTTAGACCTGGATTTGGCCCTGACCAGATGGCGGCTTTTCTTGGGATGCCGCTGACAATTAATCCTGAAAGCCGGGACACAAGCTGGACGGAAAAAATTGTTGACAACTGGAAGAATTTTATGCCGTTGCAGCTTGATGAGAATAACACGATATGGCAGCGGATGAAAGAGTTCCACAAGGTTGCCGAAGAATTCTGCAGGGACAAATGTCTGTTGTTGAATATCGATTTGCACGCTAACATCGACTGTCTTGAAGCGATGCGCGGAGCAGAAAAGCTGCTGTTCGATCTTATTGATGTGCCGGAAATTGTTGACGACCTGATGATGCAGGTTCGACCGATTTATAAGCAGATATATAATGAATTGTGGCAGTACGGCGATAAAGCCCGGCTCGGCAGTAGTTCCGGACTCCAACTTTACAGCCGGGGCAAAACAGATATGGTTCAATCCGATTACATCTGTCTGCTCAGTCCCGATATGTTCCGCAGATTCGCGTTGCCTGCAATTGAAGAGGAAGCGGCGTTTATTGATGATGCTGCCTTCCATCTGGATGGCCCTGATGCATTGAATCATCTGGACGCTCTTCTTGCTGTCAGGGAGATTAAGGTTATCCAATGGGTTCCGGGGGCAGGGCGAAAGATAAACCACGAATGGCCGGAAGTAATTGATAAGATACAAGCCGCGGGAAAAGCAGCTTTACTGTATGGAACTTGTGAAGAAATAAAAAGTATCCACGGCAGGTACAAGCCTGAGCTTTTGGTATATTGTGTTAATGCAGAGTCAGAAACTGAAGGCAGAGATTTTCTTGAATGGCTGAAAAATAATACTTAGAGCATTTTGATATTTTCTGTTCGCATTTAGGCCGTTGGCAAAAAGGTTCGCTTGTCCGCCAAAACGAATTTTTAAAAGTTTCCTTAAGAAATGGGTATTTGATGTTGGGTGTGTTGCCCGACTCATTCAAAGTACCAGTGATTACTTTATTGTAATATCTTGGAGTTTACAGATGTCTTTAATAGCAGCTACCCTTGGAAGACTTGGAAGCAGGTACAGCATAATATTTGACCCCATTCGTAAAAAAGTGATATATGGGTCTTTGGGACTCCTTTGTCAGACCGACTGCGAGATGATAATTGGGCTTGAGGATAAAAACGGAGAGATGGAGTTGCTGCCACTGACCCAATCGGCTGATAGCGAATTTCTAACGATTGACCAGAGCATAACTATGACCTCTATTTGTTATGAAGCATTCAGCGAAAAATTCGGAGTGCTGCTGAGCGTGGAATTTGTGGCTCCGTTCTGGCCGCAGGATGAGAAAACCAGCTCTGTGCCGGGGTATATTGTTAACATTGACCTTAAGAAGTTGGCGAGTATCCGTGGCAGGGTTTGTAAGGACGCAATCCGGGTTGGCAAGGTTGTATTCGGCTTGAGGATTCCCAATGTTACCGCGGAGCAGGGCAGGGACGGTCTCTGTTTCAGGTGTCCTGTTAAGTTGTTCGAAACCCCCAGGGTCTCAGCGGATGGTTTTGAATTGGGCCTCAAAGGAGAACGAGAGCAGACACCGTTATCTGGAAACAGCGAGGATATGATATTCGGCATCGAAGGCCCGTGGCAGGTTGAGGCTGGTCTTTTGAAAGCTGATTTTGACATTGAGAATACAGGAAAGGTTAGCTTCTGTGTGGGATTGGCATCTTATTGCAGCGATGCTTTGTTTGAACGATTCGGCAAGGCAATGCCTCTGAAGTACACCCGAATATGGGATACTGTTAAGGATGTTGCAAAATATATAAAGGAAGGCAAAGATGGACTGTTAAAGAAAAGCAGAGCATTTAACGCTCTCTGGGAAAACAGTCCGATGCCGTTGGATATGCAGAAAGTTACCGCTTACAGTTTCCAGAGTTATCTGATGAATACTTTGTGGGCGATTGAGCCCGATGGCGGGGAAGACTGGTTCAGTGTATGGGAAGGCTGCTGCGTATATAATTCGACAATCGACGTTACTTATAATGAGGCAATGTTCTATTTCAGTTGCTGGCCGGAACTGCTGGAAAAGATATTCGAGCAGTGGACTCATCACGCCAATAACCCCGAAACAGAAAAGGAGCGAATGGCTTCGTCGCCTAAAAACCACGCTGTAAAATCTCTCACTCCCGAAGAGCTTGAGTTTGATGGTGTTGTGCTGGAGCACGATATGGGTGCGGCGTGGACAGCTAACGGACAGAGTTACCCTCACGCGATGCCGGTAGAAGAAAACTCCAATTACTTAATCCTCCTGTATGCCCACGGCTGCTGGTGGGGCAAAAAAGAGTTGTTTGAGAAATATCTTGCCCTTATCAAGAAAGTTACTGACTATCTGTTTTGGTCTGACTCTACCGGCAACGGGTTTCCGGATAGGGGCAGGGCGAACACTTTTGATGACAGTTCGCCGGCGTTTCAGTATGGCAGGGATAATGTTTATCTCGGTATTAAGAGACTTGCCGCGTTGCACAGTGCAGGCAGAATGTTTGAATATACCGGCGAAGAAGAGCTTGCGAAAAAATGTTTTGCCGAAGTGAAAAAAGCTGTTAAGAGTTTGAACGCTTCCTATCTTAGCGACCATTTCCCTGTGGTTCTCGACAAGAGTTCAAAGGGACTTATGAATTGTCGCACTGGAGAACCGCTCGAAGGTGAGGTGCTGCAGGGTTGGGACGATTATAGCATCTATAATTCTAACGGGCTGCTTTACTTGATGATGATTGATGATATGCCGGCAGGTTTAAAGCAAACTCTTCTGAAGGAAGACATCGTCAATGCCACCAGGGAAACTATGATTCGTTACGGCTCGGCGCATAGCAGCAGGGATAATGTCGAGTGCGTGTGGATTTCGGTGAACATTTGGCGTGATTGTATGGCTGGCTACCTCGGCGAGGATATGCTTGAAAACGGCAGCCGATATTGGGACTTGCAGCTTTCTAGCAATGACCAGGGCAGCGATAAAGCAAATTGTTTTACCGAGAGCCTTGCTACTGGCGGCCTCTTTCTTTATCCGAGGGGGATTACAAGTTTCGGGCTGATGCTCAGTACTGCCGGCATTGTGATAAACAGGCTTGAAAACAAGCATAAGTTCAAACCTATCCGAAAAGGACAATGGCCCATACTGCCGGATTGTAATTGGAAAAAGAACGAGATATGTATTAGAGGCTCCCTTAAGGATTCGTAAAGATTGAATTATTTTTCACTTTTTTTGAAAGATTTCTATTATGTGCCTTGCACAGTTCGGTACTAAAAAAAACGTATTTTTAACGGTTTTGTTAGCGGTTGGTTTTTTATTACAGCTATCCTGTTCAGCGGAGAAGGAAACTTCTCATACGGCCAAAGGTGTGCCGGAAGTTCGCTATTATTTTAACCAGACACAGGATGAGGGTCTGCGCGACGCGACCGGACACGGCTATGATGGCGTAATAATTTTTGAAGCAGGCCAGGGTGCCTGGCACGATATAGATGGCAGTCCGGTTGTTCAATTCACTGCCGGGCAGGATAAAATCGAGGTTCCTTACGAAGCTTTTCCAGGCGGCAAAGGCAGAATGATTATGTCCGTAAAGCTCGACAAGCTAAACGGCGAGCAGACTTTATGGCGAGCCTATACGACAAACGGAGATGTTATTGGATTGGCCTGCAAGAACAGTAAATTGCGTTTGAGTTACTATCACCGCAACTCGAACAAATGGTATCACGCAGCGGCTCCTGACGAGAGTTTTATGGCAGGGCGTTGGTATGATATTACGGCTTCCTGGGATGCTTCAGACTTGTTGCAGCTTGCCCTTGATGGCAAAATTGTTGCGCAAACTCTGCTCAGCTTGACTGCAAATTTCACCGAAGGAACTAAGGCAATGACAATCGGCAACGAGCGAACGGGCGGCAGGCCGATGCAGGGAATTATCCGTTTATTTGAGTTGTGGAGCCAGCCGATATCACAGCAGGCCGCCGCAGTACAGACTGAAAAGAAGTTCGAAGCCAAAGATGTTGTTACTCTGTCTAATTCGCACCTGAGTATTAGTTTTGCAAAGGATACGCTTGTCCCGGCAGGCGCGATGGCAGTTGACAGCAAGGTTCCTTTGCTTTGCGATTCTTTGCTGCCTGACGAAATGCTCCTTTGGCAGGTTGAGTTTATGACAAAACTCGGCAGGGGCGAAAGGTTTATTCTTGATAATCAGGCAACGGTAGTAAAGAGGCGAATCGAGAAAGAAAAAACAGCGACAGGCGAAATTGTAAAACTTTATTGGGATGGTTTATCGTTACCCGATGCTAAAGGCGTGGTAGATGTTGTAGTTACTGTTGACCTGCCGGATGATTCGCAATTTTCGTATTGGAAGATTGAGATAAACAGCAGGGATAGGGAATGGGCTTTGTGGAATATAGATTTTCCGATAGTCAATTTTGCCAATCCGGTAAAAAAGAAATCTGAGGATAGTTATCTTGCGTTGCCTTACAGGTGGGGTATTCTGGTGCCCGATCCTTTCCAGACTAAAGCCAAAGATAAGAAGGAGTGGGTGCGTAATTTCATATATCCATCAAATATGCACCTTCAGTTTTTTGCTCTTTACGGCGAAACTGCGGGAACTTACTTAGGAACTTACGATTCAGCGGGCTTTGACAAAGAGCATCGTATGACAAGTGTTTCCTCGCGCGGGCGCATAACGCACAAAATAAAGCACTACCCGTTTGATCGTGGCAGGGGAGCGTATCAATTCGAGCTTGCTTACCCGATTGTTTTCGGGACGTTTAAGGGCGACTGGTACGATGCCTGTCAGATATACCGAAAATGGGCAGTGCAGCAGCCGTGGTGCGGCAAGGGTCCTTTGGCAACCCGCGAAGATTCGCCGGAGTGGCTGAAGGATGCAGTTGTCTTTTTGAAAAATTGTAACAAAGCCGACAGGAAGTTAGCTTACGGTGTTACCGGATACAACAGAATGCTGGAAGAGTTCGGCCCTAATATCCCGTCCCTTTGGTATAACTGGTGGAAGGAAGACCCGAATAATAGTGCCATTAGTGCCGAGAGATTCGTGATGGAACCGGGGCATTACGGTCAATGGGTTGAGCCGCGTGAAGGTTTGCCCGAGGCCATTGCCGAGCTTCGCAAAAAAGGAGCGAAACCATTCGCGTACTTCCAGAGTAAGTGTTACGACCAGATAGGAGAGCCGCTGAACGAAGATGCAAAAATGATGCGTCCTGCGGCGATTCACGATATAGATGATAAGGAGATTTTCTACAACGATGAAATTCTTCCCTGCTGGCTGATGTGTCGAGCCACAAAACAGTGGCAGGACAGGATTATTGCGCTGAGTGAGATAGCGATAAGAGATTATCATTTTGCGGGTATTTACCTGGACAGTCTCGGCAGAGGCTCTCGCCAGTGTTACGACCCTTCGCACGGTCACGAGTTGGGTACCGGCACTTACAGATGTACCGGCCAGCACAAGCAGGCCGAAAGGGTTCGCCAGGCGATTCGCAAAATTGACCCTCAGGCCTGTATAGCTGCTGAAGCGTCGATAGAGTTTTTCATTGATGTAATCGATGCCAAATTGTTTCACTATAATATCATTCAAAATGGCTGTCCGTTGTGGTCGGCTGTGTATCACGATTATCAAATATTTTTTGGCCGAAATCTTAGGGGCGACGACAAAGAGTTTCGTATAAGAGCGGGAAATATCTTTATTATGGGCGGTCAGATGGGAAGGTTTTTTCAAATAAGACCAGAGCCTTATCCATTTGCTCCTGAACATAAACATAAGCTCAAGTTTGCGACTCAGCTTGCGGGATTAAAACGGCAATGTAAGGATTTTCTGAGCTTGGGTAAATTTCTTAGGCCGGTAAAGATAGTCTCCCCGCTTGGAATGGTTTTTAACGATAAAGGCAACAAACATCTTCCAGCGGTAATAACTTCAAGTTGGCAGTCGTATGATGGCAGGGCGGCAGTCGTGCTTGTGAATCTGACCACAGAAGTCAAAAATATAGAATTTGAATTTGACGCTGTCGAATATGGTTTTGAAGCAGGAACTAAGCTGACTGTTACAAGACGCACTTCCGAGGAAGCCGTTTCAGCCGGTACAATTATCGCCGGAAAAGTAAAAATGAAAGAATCTTTAGGTTCTGCGCGGGCAGTAGTTTTGGAATTGAAGGTTTTGGAGCGGCCTTAGAGTATTTCAGGTAAGGATGTGCCCATTGTGGTGTAGCGAAAATTGTCAGAGCCTGAATTACTTTGGAAACCGAGTAGCGGAAGCTCGCCGGATAAATTATTGTCATTGCGACCAATGCGGAGAAATCTAAAACCGTTCACACAAGACTTTGTCATTGCGAGCGCAGCGCGGCAATCTCGGTTATTGTCATACCCGCGAAAGCGGGAATCCATTTTTTTGTATTTTTTAAGTCCGTGTAAATCCGTATCTAAAAACTCTGTGCTCTCTGTGTCCTCTGTGAAGATATGAAGAGAGAGCATCCTCAAGTATAATACGGTAGATAATTATT
>JAIORA010000042.1 GCA_021108375.1 Anaerohalosphaeraceae bacterium | reverse complement strand
AATAATTATCTACCGTATTATACTTGAGGATGCTCTCTCTTCATATCTTCACAGAGGACACAGAGATTCACAGAGGATAATTAACCGCGGATTTCGCAGATTGCACTGATTTTTAAAAAGTAAAAAGGCAAAGTAAACTGCAGCCCCACATTTGTAAATGTGGGGCTAACTTAGATTTCTCCACGTTGGTCGAAATGACAAGGTCGGTGGGAAAGGGCAAAACTATTCTTGCGCACGAACCGTCGGGCAGGCCACGACGGCTAAACGGCGAGATGTAAGATACAAATTATTCGCAAATACAAACCCCGGCAAACAAGTTGCCGGGGCTAAATAAAATTATTTCTTTTCGCTAAACTCAAATGCGCCAATGTCCGGCGTTTTGCCGACAAACGGCAGCTTCACATCAATGCCCCCGTCAATACACGGACTGCCCCCGCTAAGTTGGTAAGCCCTTACTCCTTTGAAATCCGCAGTAAATTTGGGCACATAAGCTGTGAGCGTAATCTGGCCTGTTGGCTTAGCTCTGCCGGAACAATCGATGCGGCCATCTTTGCCCTTTACGCCGGGATTATATGGGTTGAACTTGAGCGGCTTGATTGGCCCAACGAATTCGGGATTAACGGAAATATCCTTAGCACCTTTTCCAGAGGAATTTGGAAACCAGCAATTATATTCAAAAATGCTGCCCGCATAGTCCCCGCCTGACCGTTTGTCGCGGTGAATCGGCCGGGTGTTTTTATAGAAGATATTGTTTTTGCAAATGACTTTGGCTTTGGCGACAAATTGCAGGCCGCAATGGCAGTTAGCAATTGTGTTGTTGTATATTTCGCAGTCGGCGGCAATTCTTATCGCGGGGTTATCCCTGCCGGAGGCGGTGTCGGTAATTATGTTGCCGTAGATTTTTACATCTCTGGCTGATTTTTTCACGCCGATGCCGCAGCCCGAATAGCCGTTCGGGGCGTTGATAAAGTTGTTCCTTATGATTGCTCCCGTTACGTTCCCTGCTCTTACCGCGCTTTTCAGTCGATATTCCGGTGTCGGGCGAAAGATATTATTTTCGACTGTCAGGTTGCGACTTGTCGCTTTGTAGCCTGCCTCCTTATCCTCGTTTTGGCCGAGGTAGATGGCGGTATAATATGCTCCCTCGAAAATGTTTCCCGCGGCTCGGCAATCGACCATTACCTCCTTGAAGGAACAGCACTGGTGATGATGGCCGTAAAAATAATTGTTCACGACTTCCACCTTGCTGGAGAAATACATACACAGGCCGTAATCCTGAATGCCGCCGCCGGAAAGCGGACTGCCTTGGCCGGATGTGGCGTAATCGAGGAACTGGTTTTCGGTGAACAGGTGGTGATGGCTGCTGTCAAATTCGCTCTGGTTGCTGTCGTTGAGCGTTATGCCGGCAGCTTCATTATTATAGAAGATACAATTTTTTACCGTTATGTAAGAAGCTCGCCTGATATAAATGCCCTGATAGTATTTCGTGAACTTGATTCCTTCGATTGTTATGTGCGACTGGCCGACTATGGAAAAGGCTCTGCCTTTGCGGTCGCCCTGCATTATTACCTTGCCGGGAGTTTCGGCTTTGATGGTAACGGGTGCATCTTTTTTTCCGCTGCTGGTTACTTTCACCTGTTCGTTGCCGTAGTTGCCGTAGCCGATGATGACAGTATCTCCTGCCTTGAGAACTGAAACGCCTTTGCCGATAGTACGAAACGCTTCCTGTTTTGATGTTCCACCTGATTCATCGCTGCCATCGAACGAAACATAGTATGTCATTGCACTTGTTTTTGAACAGGCCAACGCAATTACTATTGCCAATACCGCTGCCGTTTGTATCTTCATAGTTAAGGGAACCTCTAAAAATTCATTTTGACCACGAATAAACACAAATTATTTTAACCACTGATTTCGCGGATTGCACGGATTTTTTTGGCCACAGAGATTCACAGAGTTTTTTTAGACACCGATTTCACAGATTATTTTAACCGCGGATTACGCAGATTACGCGGATTTAAAAAATGCAAAAAAGTGGATTCCCGTTTTCACGGGAATGACAAGGTCGTGTGCGGGCGGGGCAAGCCGTTCGTAAAAGAACCCCCTGCAATGCAGGGGGCTAATAGCGGTGCGGTCGGGATAGACCGTTTGTAAGCACGAACCCTGCCATCACTATGGCAGGGCTAAACGGCGAAATGTAAGATACAGGCGATGCGAAAAGCAAATATATCGAGTGAATTTGCAACTATTATTGCATTTTGCGACTATTTATGCTATATTACCTGCGAACGAAAATGGAAAATAAAGAACAAAATGTAATTCTGGACTCGATAAGTGAAGCTGTTTTTACAGTGGATTTAGATTGGCGGATTACTTCTTTCAACCGGGCGGCAGAGGAAATTACCGGTATCAGCCGTCAGGAAGCGGTTGGCAAACACTGCCGGGATATTTTGCGAGCGGATGTCTGCGAAACTAACTGCACGCTGGCAGAAACGATACAAACCGGCAGGCCTATCACGAATAAAGCTGTACACATTATCGATGCCGATGGCAAGAGGAGAACAATCGCGATATCGACAGCGTTGTTGAAAGACCCTAAGGGCAAGGTGATTGGAGGGGTTGAAACGTTTCGCGATACCAGCGCAATCGAGCAACTCCGTAAGGAAATCGAAGGCAGATATTCTTTTGAGGATATTGTCAGCCAAAGCCATATAATGCAGAGTCTTTTTGCCGTTCTGCCAAACATCGCAGAAAGTAACACAACGATTTTAATTGAGGGCCAAAGCGGGACGGGCAAAGAGCTTTTCGCGCGGGCGATTCATAACCTCGGTTTTCGCAGGGATAAACCTTTCATCGCGGTGAACTGCGGCGCGTTGCCCGATACGCTACTGGAGTCCGAACTGTTTGGCTATAAAGCAGGCGCATTCACAGATGCCAGAAAAGACAAGCCCGGCCGATTCGCTTTGGCTGAGGGTGGAACGATTTTTCTGGATGAGATTGGCGATATTTCTGCCTCGGTACAGGTTAAACTGTTGCGCGTTCTGCAGGAAAAAACTTACGAGCCGATAGGCGCAGTTTCCACCGTTAAGGCGGACGTGCGGATTATTACAGCGACAAACAAAAAGCTCGACAGGTTGGTCGAAGAAGGCAAATTCAGAGATGACCTGTATTACAGAGTCAATGTGATGAAACTTGAGTTGCCGTCTCTGCGGCAGCGGAAAGAAGATGTGCCGTTGTTGGTAGAACATTTTATCAGCAAATTTAATCAACTGCACAACAAGAATATCTGCTGCGTTACAAATGAAGCGGCAACGGCTCTGTTGGCTTATGATTATCCCGGCAATGTACGCGAGCTTGAAAATATCATTGAGCACTGTTTTGTCCTGTGCCAGGACGAGATAATAGAAGCTAAGCATTTGCCTTCATCGGTTTGTCCGGCTCTGAAAAATGGAGATGCCGTCAGCAGTGAGCCGGCAACCATTAAGCAGATGGAGATTGTTCTGATAACCCAGGCACTAAGGCGGAATAAGGGCAACAAAACAGCGACAGCGAGGGAATTAGGAATCGACAAAAGCACGCTGTTTCGCAAGATAAAAGCATTTGATATCACAGACAAAACCAGTTGACTTTTTCGCCGGAGGTGGTTATTTTGTGATAGCGAAAGTTTCAATAACCACAAGATGGAATTTGATTATAGAAGCTATCCCAAAACCCTTATTTTTGGCACTGGCAATGCTATGGATGGTGTTTATTATGGTTTTTGGGAAGAATTATAATATCTCACAGAGGTAATATATGAAACAAATTGGAATCACATTGCCGCAGAAAAGAATAGAGGCTTTTTGTCTCAGGTGGAAAATTTCGGAGATGGCCCTGTTCGGGTCTGTTTTGTCGAACGAGTTTTGCGCCGAGAGCGATATCGATATTCTGGTTACTTTCAAGGCAGATGCCGGGTGGGGACTGTTCGAATTTGTGGATATGATTGATGAGCTTAAAACTATCTTCAAACGCAAGGTCGATTTAGTCGAAAAGGATTCGTTGCGAAATCCATTTCGCAGGCAGGCGATACTTTCAAGCAATGAGGTGATATATGCAGCCTGAGCAGAAAAATGCCGCTTATTTATGGGATATGCTTGATGCCGCCCAGATGGTGGAGCAACTAAGTTCAGGCCAGGATTTTGCACAATATTCAAAAGACCGAAGGACACAACTGGCCATTGAACGCTCTTTGGAGATTATCGGTGAAGCAGCGGGCAGGGTATCGGCTTTGTTCCGCGATGCTCATCCTGAAATTCCGTGGCATCAGATAATTGCTCAGCGTAACGTTCTAATCCACGAATACGGCGAAATCAAGCAGGAGAGAATCTGGAAAGTAGTCAAAGAAAATATTCCACAATTGATTGAGCAGCTAAAACCGCTTGTTTGAAAGCGGGCGAAGGATAAGCCAGCAATACAGTGATTGTGGTTTTGCGAGCTTGTATCGTGGCGTTTTGCAATCACCTTTGAAGATAAGTGTTGCGAAATGCGACTGTTTAATGGGTTGTTTTGCAGGTATTTAGAGCGTTAAAATTTCTATAACATTGCCCCCCACAAGAAGTTATCTTAAATCCTCCGTCTTCGCCAACTTTTCTGGCATATTAATTGCATAAAGTATAATTAGCAATGACACATAAATAGTTTTGAGTCTTGAGTCTTTAGTTTTGAGTTAAGGAATCCCGATAAATCGGGATGGATAATTTAGCCACAGAGGACACAGAGAAAGAAACTAATATCTAATATCTAAACACTAAACAATATCAAAACACAAAAATTTAAAATTCAAAACAAAAGAGATTGCCACTAAGGCACAAAGACACGAAATTTTTTAAACACTGATTACGCGGATTGCACTGATTTTTTTTTAAGAAGATAGAATACAGTAGGCAGAAGACAGTAGATTGAATATCGAATCGGCCTTTGGCCGAGACCTGATTTATAAAAAATGGATACCCGCTTTTGCGAGTATGACAAAAACGGTATTGGTATGGAAAGTTGATGCAATAAAAATGAGAATAGCGATACCAATATATAATGACAGCGTTTCAAACGTATTTGATTTCGCGACTCAGCTTCTGCTGGTAGATATCGAAAACGGCAAAGAAGCGAATCGCTCCGAGGTTGCTCTGAAAAGCCGGGCGCTGCCGCAACGTGTAGAACAAATGAAAAGCCTTGAGGCAGATGTGCTTGTCTGTGGAGCGATTTCACGAATGCTTGCCGAGATGGTTAGAACTTCCGGGATTCAAGTGCTGCCTTATGTAACCGGTAGTATCAATGACGTGTTACAAGCATATCTAAACGGTGAGTTGGCTGGGCCGGAATTTAGTATGCCGGGCTGCTGGCCGGGCGGGCGAAAAGGGTTTGGGCACAGGCAACGAGGTTGCCGGTGGCAAGGCAGAGGAGGGCAGTTTTGAGTTTTGAGTTCTTAGTTTTGAGTTGAGGAATCCCGATGAATCGGGATGGAAATTTAATAAAAAACACGGCCTCGCAATGATGTAAAACAGCACATTTAGTCCGTGAACGGTTACGTTTTTGCAAAGGTACAATAAAAAGTACAACTGTTAAATTTATGCGGAGAGTAAAATGAAAATAGCGATAACAGCACAGGGCGAAGAACTTACAAGCGAGATTGATTTAAGGTTCGGGCGAGCTAAATGGCTCATCGTTGTCGATACCGAAACGGATGATTTTCAGGCACACGACAATACTGTCAATGTAAACGCTGCTCAGGGTGCGGGGATTCAGACGGGAGGAAATGTTGCCAACCTTAATGTCGATGCTGTGGTAACGGGCAACGTAGGGCCGAACGCCTTTAGGACGCTCAATGCAGCCGGGGTGAAGATATTTCTCGCTGAAAAGCAGACCGTTGCTGAGGCAGTCGATTCGTTCAAAGCCGGCAAACTAAAAGAAGTGGAACAGGCCAACGTTGAAGGACACTGGGTATAAAAATATAAAAAACAAAATGCAGAAAAATGGATACCCGCTTTCGCGGGTATGACAAAAAAAAATTAGCCACAGATGGACACTGATAAACACAGATTTTTACGAATTATTTAACCGTGGATTTCGCGGATTACGCAGATTTTAAAAAAAAGTAAAGAGAGAGAGATTGCCGCGGCCTAATGGCCTCGCAATGACAAGGTTTAGATTTCTCCGCGTTGGTCGAAATGACAACAACCGAGATTGCCGCGGCCTGACGGCCTCGCAATGACAGCAACCCCCTGATGAATCAGGGGGCTAAATAATGGATACCCGCTTTCGCGGGTATGACAAAAAAAATTAGCCACAGATGGACACTGATAAAAACAGACCCCGGCAAACAAGTTGCCAGGGCTAACTGAAACATTCGGCCTATGGTCGAAAAAGGATTTAAGGAAGTTAGTGAAATTATGAAGATTTTTTTAGATTGTATTCCGTGTTTTGTCCGCCAAGCTTTGGATTCAGCAAGGCTGGCAACCGATGATGAGCGGATTCACGAAAAAGTGGTGCGAGAGGTTCTTCGTTTGGCCGCTGATTTGGATATGAGTCAAAGCCCGCCGGCAATCGGCCAGCATATACATCGGCTGATTCGGAAAATGGTCGGCAACGATGACCCCTATTACGAACTGAAGCAGCGATTTAACCGTTTGGCTATGAGAATGTATATCGAATTAGCTCAACGCGTAAGGGAATCCGAAAACCCATTGGAGACAGCGGTTCGGCTGGCTATCGCGGGTAACATTATTGATTTGGGTGTGAAAACATCGATAGCTGAATCTGAAATCGAGAAAATTATTAACGATTCGCTGACAGCGGATTTTGATGGTCAGCAAATAGAAGAATTTAAAAATGCTGTTAATCAAGCAGAAAAAATACTGTATTTGGCAGACAATGCAGGCGAGATAGTTTTTGACAAATTTCTGATTGAGCAGCTGCCGCACGAAAAGATAACTGTGGTTGTCAGGGGCAGGCCGGTCATAAACGATGCCACGATGGAAGACGCTGAATTTGCCGGTCTGACTGAGATGGCAGAGGTGATTGATAACGGCTCAGATGGGCCGGGAACAATTCTGGAAACGTGTTCACAAAGTTTCAGGGAACGCTTTGAAAATGCTGACTTGATTATAGCAAAAGGGCAGGGCAACTATGAGACCCTGAGTGATATAGATAAAGATATTTTCTTTCTGCTAAAGGTTAAGTGTCCTGTTATTGCGGAAGATATCGGCTGCAAAGTCGGCAGGATGATTTTGCGGAAAAGTAATTCATTTAAAAGTGTTGATAATTTGATTATGGAGGCTGAATAGATGCCAAGAGGTGATGGTACAGGGCCGATGGGCCAAGGGGCAGGCAGTGGACGCGGTATGGGACAAGGCCAGGGCAAAGGCAAAATGGGTGGACCGTTTGCTGCCGGGCCGGGCGGAAATTGTGTATGTCCAAAATGTGGAGCAACGGCTGCTCACGTTGTGGGGCAGCCTTGCAATGCGATAAATTGTCCAAAGTGTGGGACGAAAATGACAAGAAATTAAATTTTTTTGAAAGGAACTTATTATGCCAGGTGGAAATGGAACAGGGCCTACAGGTATGGGGCCAATGACAGGTAGAGGTGCTGGTTTTTGTGCAGGTTTTGGCGTGCCGGGCTATGCTAATCCCGTTGGTGGACGTGGTTACGGTATGGGTTTTGGTCGCGGCAGAGGAATAGGACGCGGTCGTGGTTTTGGCGCGGGCTTTGGTTTTGGCAATGTTGCAGGGGTTGGAGCGTATCCGGCAAATGCACCCTTTGTGCCGACAGTAACGGCCGTGCAGGAATTGGAAGGCTTGAAGCAGCAGGCGGAATTACTGCAAAACAATCTCGGCCAAATTAGCGAACGCATAGAACAGCTCGAAAAAGAGAACAAAAAATAAACTGCAGCCCCGATGAATCGGGACGAATTATTTAGCCACGAAGGCACTAAGGCACGAAGTTTTTTAAACACTGATTTACACAGATTATTTTAACCGCGGATTACGCAGATTACGCGGATTTAAAAAATGTAAAAAAGTGGATTCCCGTTTTCACGGGAATGACAAAGTCGTGTGCGAACGAGTTGAGATTGCTACGCTGCGCTCGCAATGACAAAAAGTATTCCGGCCGCTCCCACGGCTCGGCTACTATATGGTGGGAAAAATGCAAAAAAATGGATACCCGCTTTCGCGGGTATGACAAGGGGGCGATTCGTGAATCGCCCCTACGGTAAATACGGGATAAACAATGCGTAGGTACCCCCGGGACAAGACCCGGGGGCTAAATGGCGATGGGAAAGATGCAAACCATTCGTAAAAGAAAGCCCCACATTTGTAAATGTGGGGCTAACTGTTCCGGCGACTTACGTCGCTCGGCTTCTACGCGATGGGAAAGGGAGCTAAATAATGGATTCAATGCTTATGGCAAAAGATGTTGTAGTAGGGTTTCATTCGGATGGTTACAGGATAGACAAAACAGCATCAGCGATGAACAGGTACACAAAATGGGAAATCTCGCAAGGTAATCGCTGGTGTAATCCTAAGCCGGTCTGTTTCGATTCTTTGCCGCAACAAGGTTGGATTGCCAAGGATAAATTTGATTGGGATATAGCTGATACGATTGTGGAGCAAATTTGATATGAAAATAGCGATTGCCAGCGGCAAGGGCGGCACAGGGAAAACAACAATAGCAACGAATCTGGCATACTCAATTGCTCAGACAGGCAAAGTTGTACAGTATCTCGATTGCGATGTCGAAGAGCCGAACGGCCATATATTTTTGAAGCCCAACATAGAAAAAACGCTCAGCATTACTATCGATGTGCCGGAAGTTGATAGTGAATTGTGTAACGGCTGCGGCAAATGTGGTCAGCTTTGCCAATACAGTGCTATAATTTCCCTGAAAGAGATTGTGATGACTTTTGAGCAGTTATGTCATTCCTGTGGCGGTTGTATGCTGGTTTGTCCGACTGGCGCAATCAAAATGAAGCAGAAAGAAATTGGCTTTGCTGATTTTGGAACGGCAAACGGTGTTAAGTTCGGGCAGGGTCGGCTCAAAATTGGTGATATACATACGCCGCCATTGATAAAAAAAGTTAAAGCCAACGCACTGGCCGAGGGCATTGTCATTATAGATGCTCCGCCGGGAACATCGTGTCCGGTGATTGAAGCGATTAAAGGCGCGGATTTTGTTTTGCTCGTAACTGAGCCTACGCCGTTCGGATTGAACGATTTGAAATTAGCGGTTTTGATGGTAAGAGAACTGGGAATCCCGTTTGCTGTGGTGATAAATCGCAGCGAGCCGGACGAACAAATGACAAATCAATATTGTCAGGATGAAAACATAGATATTATTTTCGAGGTACCCGACGACCGACGAATTGCTGAAGCGTATTCGATTGGCAAAATGGTCGTTGATATTTTGCCCGACTACAAAAAAGAGTTCGTTGGTTTGTATGAAAGTATATCGAAAAAGAAAGGGAAAGTCTGATGGCAAACGCTCTTCTTGTATTTAACAGAAATCCATACGATGGTACGGATGTAACCTGGAATGGCCTTCGGCTGGCAGAGCAACTGCTTAATGCCGGTCTGGAAGTGAATATATTTTTGATGAACGATTCGGTTGATTTGGCTCGCGAGATAACCAGGCCGCCAGAAGGTTATTTTGATTTGGTACAAATGCTGAAAGAACTGATTGGGAAAAAAGTTTTGGTCAAAGTGTGTGGAACTTGTAACACCAGATGCGGCATCCATAAGGGAGAGCCTTATTTTGAAGGTACCCAGGAAGCGAAGATGACCGAATTAGCCCAATGGGTCAAAGAAGCTGATAAAGTTCTTACATTTTAACTGAAAAAAAGAAAGAATGTCTCGATGAAAGAATTAGTTGTTATAAGCGGCAAAGGTGGGACGGGCAAGACGAGCATCGTTGCCGCATTTGCAAGCCTTGCGAAAAACGCGATATTCGCTGACTGCGATGTTGACGCGGCCGATTTGCATTTGGTATTAGAGCCGAACGTGAAACAGACTTCCGATTTTTCCGGCGGCAAACAGGCCTCCATAATTACTGAAAAATGTATCAGTTGCGGCAAGTGTAAAGACTTGTGTAAATTTGACGCGATAAATTTAGATGGCCCTGCGAACGATATAGTGGCCAAAACCTATACCGTCGACCCTGTTTCCTGCGAAGGCTGCAAGGTCTGCGTCGAATTTTGTCCTGCTGACGCAATTGAATTTAAAGATTCCATAAACGGCCAGTGGTTTATATCGGAAACGCGGTTCGGAACGATGGTTCACGCAAAGCTCGGAATCGCTGAGGAAAACAGCGGTAAACTGGTTAGCCTTATTCGCAAAGAAACTAAAAGAATCGCTCAGGAGCAAAAAAACGATTTGATTATTATTGACGGCTCGCCGGGAATAGGTTGTCCTGTGATTGCTTCGATAACCGGAGCTGATTTGGTGCTGATTATTACAGAGCCAACTCTTTCGGGAAAGCACGACCTGGAACGTGTTGCCGAATTGGCTGCCGGCTTTGATATCCCTGTTTTAGTTGCTATCAATAAATTCGATTTGAATCCCGATATGGCCGGGCAAATCGAAGAAGATGTCCTCAAGCGTGGCATCAAAGTGGTTGGAAAAATACGCTATGACAAGGCCTTTACTAAGGCTCAGATAATGAAAACATCAGTGGTTGAATATACCGGCAGTGCCGTAACAGAGGATATAAAAGCGTTGTGGAGAAACGTTATGTATGCTATTTAATGGAAGCAAACACGAATTATTTAGACACTGATTTCACAGATTTAAAAAAGTAAAAACCTAAAAGTAAAAAGATGGATTCCCGCTTTCGCGGAAATGACAAGGGGGCGATTCACGAATCGCCCCTACGGTAAATACGGGATAAACAATGCGTAGGTACCCCCGGGACAAGACCCGGGGGCTAAATATTCCGGCGACTTACGTCGCTCGGTTTCTATGCGATGTGAAAGGTTAATTTAAAACGAGATTGCCACGGCGTTGCGAATGATTTGTATCTTTCGCAATGACAACGGCGCACTTAATAAATTAAGGTGGCTCTAATAATTGCTTTTGAGCGACAAGTAAAAAGGTTCGCTTGTTCGCCAAAGTGAATTTTTAGAGGTGCCCATTAGTATTGGTATAAAATAAATTGAAACCATTAAAAAGGAGTACAGTAAAATGAGAATAGCAATTCCGTTAGCACAGGGAAAATTAAGTCTTCATTTCGGCCATTGCGACCAGTTTGCAGTGATTGATACCGACGCAGATTCCACCAAAATCGCAAACCGTGAAGATTTTGCTCCGCCATCTCACGAGCCGGGCGTATTACCAAAATGGCTTGGCGGTATGGGAGTAAATGTTATTATTGCCAGCGGTATGGGGCAGCGAGCGCAGCAGTTGTTTACGCAGAATGACATTAAAGTTGTTGTCGGCGCATCATCAGGTACGCCCGAAGAACTTGTAGCCG
Source organism: Anaerohalosphaeraceae bacterium (assembly GCA_021108375.1). GTDB lineage: Bacteria > Planctomycetota > Phycisphaerae > Sedimentisphaerales > UBA12454 > JAIORA01. The sequence goes on along the minus strand of JAIORA010000042.1, from coordinate 134,839 downwards.
CTTATTTGCAGGATACACTTCAGACAGGAAATAATATCTGTGACCATTGATTCAGCTGGGAGGCCTTGTGTGTTCCGCAAAGGTCAGTTGAAAAATGCCCAAATCATAACGATGAGCAATAATGAAGAATGATATGGAAAAATGGGAAACAGAGAATGGGGTGGGATTTCTAAAAAAAATCGGACTCAAATCCGGCCAGACAGTTCTGGATTTTGGTTGTAGAGTAGGCCATTACAGTGTTCCAGCGGCTAAGGTTGTCGGAAATAAAGGAATAGTTTATGCCCTGGACAAAGAACAGCAGGCACTGAATGAACTGGAACAAAAAGCAACTCATCTGAATTTGAAAAATATAAGAATAGTAAACACTTCGGACCGGATACGAATAGACTTGGAAAACAACTCTATTGATGTGGTTTTATTTTATGATGTTTTGCATTATCATGAAAAAAAAGGAAGAGAGAATCTTTATGCCGAAGCTTATCGTGTTTTGAAACAAGATGGTCTGCTTTCTGTTTATCCAAAACATACTTTGGAAGATGATCCAATAATGGAGTTTCAGAACCTGAGCTTGGGTGAAATTAAGCAGGAGATCCAAAATTCAAATTTTATTTTTGGTAAAAAACATTGTGGCTTTATAAGCCACGATAATGGTTTTAATCAAGGTTGTATCTTAAATTTTAAAAAACAAATCAAATTTTTTTAATATCTAAATCCAAAGTGAAAGAATATGTATTGGTTGTATTTATCATTGGCAAGCGGTATTTTGGTGGCTACGAAAAACGTCATCACCAGAAAATTGGTTTTCCAAACTGACAGGTGGACAATCCTTTATTCAAAGTATTTGTTTGTCAGCTTATTCGCTCTGCTGCTAATCTTCTTTACAGGTATTCCAGAAATCAGGCCCGCTTTTTATTATTCTATTGTCATTGCTTCTGTTTTAGATGTTATAGCGGCTTGGTGTTTTCTTAACGCTATTGCTTCGGGGCCGCTTGCTAAAACATTTCCGTTGGTTGCTTTTACGCCTATTTTTGCGACTGGAACATCCTTTTTTATATTAGGAGAGACCCCATCAGTTCCGGGTTTGGTCGGTATCCTGCTGATAGTTTGCGGAGCGTATCTGTTAAGAGCGGAAAATGTAAAGACAGGTATCTTTGAGCCTGTTAAGCTCTTATTAAAAGAAAAAGGCTCGCGGCATATGCTTATGGCGGCATTTTTGTTCAGTTTTCTGGCAGTCTTTTTCAAAAAGGCAATTTTGAGTTCATCTCCGTTTTTTGCTTTTGGCGTAACTCAGTTATTAAGTGCTTTGTTTTTAACAGTATTTTTTCTCAAGAAAAAAACTATTGGGACATTGCTAAGTAAAACGGCGAATAACTTCAAACCGCTTTTTATTGCAGGTATAATAGGGTTTCTTGCCGGGCTGACATTGTTTGCGGCTTTCCAGTTTGGCTTGGCGGCCTACGTAGTAAGTGTTAAAAGAATAAGCATTTTGCTCACTATTATATTGGGATATATTTTTTTCAAAGAAGACCATCTCATAAGGAGTTTAATTGTTGGCAGTATTATGGTATTGGGAATTTTTCTAATATCTTTGGGTTGAAAACTCAAAGTAGGGAAGGGCTAAAAAATGATGTCTGATAAAATTACGATGAGTCCTGTTGGCATCGCACATTCGCCGTACAGGCAAGTTAAGGATATGCCAATCCAGGGCAAATTCAAGCCCGATACTAAAGCGTGGATTGAATTGAAAGAAGAGTACAGTGCCGGCCTTAAAGATTTAGATGGCTTCAGCCACGCTATTATGATTTATTATTTTCATAAGTCAGAAAAAGCGGAAATTCAGGGCAAACCATTTTTAGAAGATGACCGGCACGGTATATTTGCAATAAGAAGTCCGCATCGGCCCAACCATATTGGTTTATCCATAATAAAAATCGAGAAAATTGAGGACAACAAATTGCATTTCAGCGAAGTCGATGTTTTAAATGAGACACCTGTATTGGACATAAAACCATATATCAGGCATTTTGATGTCAGAGATAATACCGTTTCCGGCTGGGTGGAGAAGCATTTCCAGAATACCGATACGCCGGATAAAACTATTTTGAAGTAACTTAACGCATAACAAAACAAAGGAGTAGTATTATGGCGAAATTACCGGATGCAGTTAAAAAAGCAATGTCAAAACAGGATGTTTTTGTTGTAGCAACAAGCTCAAATGATAACGTGCCCAATGTTATATATGTGACACATTTGAAAGCTGTTGATGACCAAACTGTCCTGATTGCGGATAATTATTTTAACAAAACCCGCGACAATGTCCTGGGCAATGGCAAAATTGCTTTTGCTGTACTTGATGAGGAAAAAGGCTCTTATCAGGTAAAGGGCACCGCTGAAAGACTGACAGAGGGGCCTATGTTTGACGAAGTTCAGAAATGGGTTCCGGACAGACTGCCAAGGGTTGCCGCTGTTGTAATGCACGTAAAAGAGATTTATAATGGGGCTAAGAGCATTTCCTGATATGAATCCTGCCAATCTGACGATTCGCTTTCAGCACAATAGTTCAATAAAATAGATAAATAATAGAATTTATACACAGGATTTTTTGATAGAATTAGTGCCTGAGAAACCCTCAAGGGAACCTCTAAAAATTCATTTTGGCGGACAAACGAACCTTTTTGTCGCTGAACGGTGTCAGGCAAAAGCCACTTGAACTACGGCTCAAGCTGATTTGCCTTCCTTGTCAGCGAACAAAAATTTCCTACTTGCCGCTCAAAAGCAATTATTAGAGCTACCCTTGTTTTTTTATAGAAATTGTCAGGATAACTAATGATTAAGAGAGCTTTAAACAGCGTAAAACTATCAGAATTGTCGAAGCGGGCCTACTCCGAAAACAGAAGGCTTGTGGCACCGTTAGTGGGATTTCCAGGATGTGATATTATAAAATGTTCGATAAAAATGGCTCAGCAGAATCATGCTATGCATTACAACGCAATCGAAGCATTGGCCTATCACTTGAAACCAGATGCTGTTTTTATGATGATGGATTTATCGGTAGAGGCCAATGCGATTGGTTTGCCGGTCAGATTCCCAACTAATGAATCCAGCAGCGTTGAACTTCATCCGGTTAAAACGGTGGAAGACCTCGACAGGTATCGGTGTATTAACATCCTTGCCGACGCGAGGATTCAGTCGTATTTAAAAACGATTGAAATGATGAGGCTTGGACTTAAGAAAGATGTTCTGGTTGGAGCTTATGTAATAGGACCATTTTCCTTTGCCGGCCTGTTGATGGGAGCACAGAATGCCGCAATGGACTCGATGATAGACCCTGATAAACTTGAGTGTGCCTGTCAGTTTTGCACTTCGATTATTATGGAGTACACCCAGGCTCTTATCAATGCCGGAGCTGATTTAATCTGTATTCTTGAGCCAACTGCCGCTATACTCGGCCCGGAGCAGTTCAGCCAATTCAGCGGAGAATATGTTAAACATATTATTGAAAGTTATAAGTATAGTAATGTAGATACTATTTATCATATCTGCGGCAATACTATGCATCTTGTAAAAGCGATGTCTCAGATAGGCGTGGGAGCGATAAGTCTTGATTCGCCTGACGCAGGTATTGACCTTGCAAAAGTTGCTCAAATGGTGCCCGAAGATATTGCGATTATCGGCAATGTTAATCCAACAAAAGTTATGAAGGATGGTATCGTTGAGGAAGTTAAACAGGCCACAACAGAGTTGCTCACTCAAATGAAAGATTATCCAAATTTCATTTTAAGTACAGCCTGTGATTTGCCGCCCGGTACACCATTGAAGAATATGCTCGCTTTTATGGAAACAGGCAGAAATTACAAATGATAAAGGTGTCCGACAGAAGAAATTAGCCACGAATTGACACAGATTATCTCAACCGCTGATTTCGCAGATTACACGGATTTTTTTTTAGGAATATAGAATACAGAAGGCAGAAGACAGTAGATTGAATATCGAATCGGCCTCTGGCCGAGACCTGATTTATAAAAATTGGATACCCGCTTTCGCGGGTATGACAAAAAAATAGTTATGAGTCTTGAGTTGAGGAATCCCGATTTATCGGGATGGATTTTCAATAAAAAGTAAAGCCTCGCAATGACAGGGTTTAGATTTCTCCGCGTTGGTCGAAATGACAGGGTCTTGTGCGGAGGGAATAGAAAAAATGTAAGCACGAACCCCCGATTTACAAATCGGGGGCTAACTAAACAAACAACCCCCTGATTCATCAGGGGGTTAAATAAGGAATTGCCATTCGCAAAAATGAACCGTCGGGCAGGCCACGACGGCTAAACGGCGATGTGGGCGGGATAATCAATTCGTGAAAAGAAAACCCCTTACAGTGCAGGGGGCTAATTTAACTACAAACCATCGGTCAGGACAGATGTAAGCACAAATCCCAGTGAATCGGAATGGAATAGAAATTTTATGCGGTAAAAAAAGGTTCCCTTGAGCCAATTTTAAATGTATAATGCTAGTTTTAGCAGAATTGTACCGTTAACAAATTTAAGGAAAACAGATATTATGAAAAAGACAGATGTATTAGTAATTGGCGGAAGTGCGGCAGGTATTGTTACGGCGATAACGGCAAAAAGTAATTATCCCAAAAAAAGTGTTCTGCTGATTCGCAAAGAAGAACAGGTTTTGGTTCCGTGTGGGATTCCATACATATTCGGCTCTCTGGACAGCATCGAAAAAAATATCATACCAGATGCGGGACTGTCTAAGGCTGGTGTGGATTTAATGGTTGGCCAGGCTGTTGAAATTAATCAAAGTGAAAAAACCTGTCTGCTTAAAGACGGTACAACAATCAGTTTTGAAAAATTGGTTCTTGCGACAGGGTCATCTCCTTCCGTTCCTAAATGGCTCAAAGGTGCCGACCTTGATAATGTTTTTGTTATTCCTAAAGATAAAGAGTATATATCTAAAGTTTTGGATAAGATAAATAGCTTCAAAAAGATTATAACTGTTGGCGCGGGATTTATAGGTGTTGAGATTTCCGATGAGTTGAACAAGCGAGATAAAGATGTAACTTTGGTTGAGATATTGCCAAACATCCTGGGTCTTGCTTTTGATAAAGAATTTGCGACTATAGCGGAAGGGCTGCTTCAGGAAAGAGGAGTTCATCTCAAAACCAGCAGTGGTGTTAAGGAAATAATCGGTAACGGTAAGGTCAGCGGGGTTTTGCTGAACAATTCGGAAACAATTGAAGCAGACGCTGTAATCCTGTCAATGGGATATACGCCCAATACTGTGCTGGCAAAAGAAGCCGGCCTGAATATCACTGACAAAGGTTTTGTTGCAGTTGATGAGTATATGAGAACCGAAAACTCCGACATTTTTGCTGTTGGCGACTGTGCTGAAAAGCGTGATTTTATTACCAGAAAACACAGCGGCGTTATGCTTGCTTCTACCGCTTGTGCTGAGGCAAGAGTGGCAGGTATGAATTTATATAAACTTTCGACACTCAAAGTACTAAGCGGGACAATAGCTATCTTTTCGACTGCTATTGGCGGAACGGGTTTCGGAGCAGCGGGATTAACTGAAGAAACCGCGAAAAAAGAAGGCTTTGATGTTGTAACAGGCAGCTTTGAAGGTGTTGACAAACACCCCGGAGCTTTGTCGGATACACATAAACAGTTTATGAAATTAATTGTTGCCAAAGAGTCAGGCGTGGTTCTTGGAGGCGAGGTGGCTGGTGGCCTGAGTGTGGGAGAGCTTACAAATCTAATCGGGATTATTATTCAGAATCGAATGAGTATAAATTCCATTCTGACCGCACAGATTGGAACACATCCGTTGCTTACAGGGCCGCCGACAGCGTACCCGCTAATAAAAGCCGCTGAAGTTATTGCAAAGAATCTGTAATATCAAGTGCGAATAAACACAAATTATTTAAACACGGATTTTAAAAAAAGTAAAAAAATGGATACCCGCTTTCGCGGGTATGACAGAAAAATAGTTATGAGTCTTGAGTCTTTAGTTTTGAGTTAAGGAATCCCGATAAATCGGGATGGATTTTTAATAAAAAGCAAGGCCTCGCAATGACAGAGTCTTATGCGGACGGGATAGAAAATATGCAGATACCCCCGGGACAAGACCCAGGGGCTAATGGCCTTGCAATGACAACAAGACCCCCCCCTGCAATGCAGGGGGTTAAACGGTGGTGGGAACGGGATAAACGAGATGGAAGCACGAACCCCCAAGCATTGCAGGGGGCTAAACGGCGATGGGAAAGGGTGGGCCCCGGCCTTGCGGTTTCACTTGTCCCTGCGGTGTTTACAACCAAATACGCCTGAAGGGATTTGAACCCCTAACCTTCGGTTCCGTAGACCGACGCTCTATCCAATTGAGCTACAGGCGCAAAAAACTTTTGAAAATCCTAAAAAGACCCCTAAAAAGAGTCCCCAAAAAAACGGAGGAGAGAGGATTCGAACCCCTGGTACCTCTCGGCACAACGGTTTTCAAGACCGCCACCATAAGCCACTCGGTCACTCCTCCGAATTTTATTGTCCGAAGAAAATACGCATATATGTATATTTATATCAGGTGCATACTTATATCAGTTTCGCCGATTATTGTCAAGTGCGTTAGCGGAGGGAATTATTGCGAAAAAAACGGTGATATTTACCGGCGTTTCTGCTCTAATTAAGGCTTGAAAATGGAAATTTTGATATCGACATATATTTTTGCGGCAATAATTTCGGTATTTGTCGGCACTCTCACCGGCATATTCGGTGTTGGCGGAGGCTTTTTGATTACTCCGGCGCTGATGATTTTGCTTGGCGTACCCGGCGATATTGCGGTGGGTACAGGGCTGATGATGATAGTGGCCAGTAGCTCGCTGGCAATGTTCAAACGTCGAAAGAGCAAAACTATAGATTTCAAACTCGGAGCTGCCCTTGCTTCCGGCTCAACCCTCGGAGTGTTTGCCGGGCTGTATTTAATGAGCTTTTTAAAGGATATGGCTCCGCTGACAGTCTTCGGCAGAGAGCAAAATCCGGTTCAATATATTCTGCTGGGCCTGTTTTTTTTGCTATTGGTCTGGATTGCGGGGTTTATGTTCTTTGATGTCTGCCGAAAAAAAGACCCCTATCAGATTCATATTGGGCTTTTCTCAGTGATAAAACTGCCGCCTTATATTCGTTTTGACTCGCTTGAGAGTCCGAAGATGTCGTTGCTGCCGATAGTGATATTCGGCTGTTTTGCCGGAGTGCTTACCGGATTGATGGGCGTTGGCGGCGGCGTGATAATGCTGCCAGCTCTGATATTTCTCGTTGGCCAGCATCCGACAAAAGCGGCGGGGACGAGCCTGCTGATTGTATGGGTCTCATCAATCGTTGGCGGAACAGGTCATATGTTAAATGGGAATTTCGAGATAGAGCTTTTGGTTTGTATGCTTATCGGCGGCTTAATCGGGGCAAATGTCGGCACACACATCGGGCTGAAACTGCACGGTGATAAAATCAAAAGATATTTTGTATATATTGTTGCCGGTGCTGTGATGATGGTTGCATATAAAGTTTATATGATGACCTTTATTGATTAGTTGAAAAGCTCAGCGAATTTTTCACTTATGTCGTCGTGTTCGCAAAGTGTTTGACCAATCAGTACAGCCGATGCGCCGCAGGCGATTACCTTCTCCACATCAGTTCGGGTTTTTATGCCGCTTTCGGATATAAACTTGCCATTGTCTCCAATCAGTTCAGCCATCCGTGCGGTATTGTTTAAGTCAACTTCCATCGTCGCAAGGTTGCGATTGTTTATTCCTATTACGCAGTAGCCAGCTTGTGGGAATCCTGCCAGGCTGCGCACCGCCAAAAGTGAATCGGCACTGTGAACCTCCAGCAGAACCGTCAGGCTCAGTTCGGCGGCGGTTATTAAAAGGTCCATAATTTTACCGCTGGTAAAATCGAACGCTTCGGCTATTAAAAGAATTGCATCGGCACCAGCAGCGCGCCCCTGGTAGAGTTGGTACTCATCAATAATAAAATCCTTTCGCAGTACCGGCAAATCAACTGCCTGCTTAACCGCGGTTAGATATTCGAGCCTGCCCTGAAAGTATTTCTCATCGGTCAAAACGCTTATCGCATCGGCTCCGCAGGATTGATATGTCTGCGCGATTTTGACAGGGTCGAAATCAGCCCTTATCAGCCCCGCTGAAGGCGAGGCCTTTTTTACCTCGGCAATAACATTTACGCCTTGCGGGTTTGCCTTGGTTACGGCCTTGTAAAAGTTGCGACACTTCGGCAGAGACGAGACTTGAGCCTTTAACGCATCTATACTGACGGAGCGTTTTTGCTCTTCGACTTCGATTTTCTTATCAGCGATAATTTTATCAAGGATATTCGGCATTTATTATCCCGGCATTTACTTTGACATACTGACGAAAGTCATACGCAGTTGGCTGAGAATATCCTTGAGCATTTTTTCTTCCTCGTCGGTGAGGTTGCCTTTGGTTTTTTCTTCAAGCGATTCGAGTATATCAATCTGGAATTTAGCGAGTTGCATATCCTTTTTGGGTTCTGTGCCTTCTTCGCCGATAAGGCCCATAGCGAACATTGCCTGCGTGGCGAGCATACTCAGCAGTGATGAGAGGTTGCCCTGGGGCAGTTTCCGAGCGTCTTTAGTTTCGGCGGGGGTTTCAGCTTTGCCTTGTTCTTCCTCTTTTTCTTTCAGCGTTTCTTTCTCTTTTTGAGCTTTTTGTTTCCAGTCTTCGTCAACGATAATTTTTTTGTCTTCAGCCATTTTTTCCTCTTTCAATTATTAGTCCTATTTATATTTTCTGGTATCTCGTGCGACATCGGCTTTTTGTTGATGTGTTTCGAGTTTGGCGCGCTTGTCGTATTTTCTTTTTCCTCTGGCGATTCCAAGCTCGATTTTTGCCAGGCCTCTATCGTTAAAGAATACCCGAAGCGGCACTAATGTAAAGCCTCTTTGCTGGAGTTTGGTTGTGATTTTTTTGATTTGTGTTTTGTGCAGCAGCAGTTTCCTTTTTCTCAGTGGTTCGTGCTTTACGATTGTTGCCTGTGCATATGGTGCGATGCTGCAGCCGATGAGCCAGCATTCCTTGTCGAGTATTCTCGCGAACGAGCCAGCTAAGTCTGCTCCGCCAAGACGGAGAGATTTTACCTCGCTGCCTTTGAGTACCAGGCCTGCCTCGACCTTTTCAACGATTTCGTAATCGAAAAAGGCCTTTTTGTTGACCATTCTGGGTACCTGAGCCTGTTTTTTGTCTGAATCCTTAGCCATTGTCGCATAATACCAGAAAAGAGCGGCTTTTCAAGTGTCAGGTTCTAAGCTCTTTTGATTAAATCGTTTAAAAGCGGCAGCCCTTGTGCTACAATGCCCTGTCAAAATTAATCATATATCAGTAATAGAAGGGAAATACCCGATGGCATTGCCAAAAATAGCGATTATAGGTCGACCGAACGTGGGCAAAAGCTCACTTTTGAATGCTCTTGCGGGTTCGATGATAAGTATTGTCGAGCCGACGGCGGGGGTTACCCGCGACCGCGTTGGTGTGATAATCGAATATAACGACAGCTACTTCGAGCTGGTAGATACCGGCGGGTATGGTATTGTTGATTCCGATGAACTCACCGAGCATATTGAGAGCCAAATTGCCCAGGCCATTGGAAGTGCCGACTTGATACTGTTCATCGTTGACATTCGCGACGGCATAACTCCGCTCGATAAAAAAATTGCGCAAATGCTCCGCAAAGATGACCTCAATGTTATGATGGTTGCCAACAAAGCTGACCACGCCAAGATATTCCCCTCTGCTGGAGAATTCGCACGTCTCGGATTTGGAGATGCGCTATGTATCTCGGCGGCGAACAATATAAACCAGCGAGAGCTTGTGGAAGCAATCATCGAACGAATCGAGCATTTGCCGCAGGACAAGCCCGAAAAAATAGTTATGCAGGTTGCCATTGTCGGAAAACGAAATGCCGGCAAGAGTACGCTCACCAATGCTATTGTCGGCGACGACAGAGTTATTGTCAGCGAGGTGCCGGGCACAACGCGTGATGCGGTTGATATTCGTTTTCAGAAAGATGGACAGGAATTTGTCGTTATTGACACCGCCGGCGTGCGGAAGAAAAATAAGATGAATGACAGTATCGAATTTTACGGCTTTGTTCGGGCAGAGCGAAGCATCCACAGAGCTGACGTTGTGCTGCTGATGATAGATTCAACTTTGCCAGTTTCGCAGGTTGACAAAAAGCTTGCTAAATTGATTAGTACCGAATACAAGGCGTGCGTTCTAATAATCAATAAATGGGATTTAGCCAAGGATAAGGCTACAACGGACGATTATTCTGATTATCTCAGCGAGGTTTTGCCGGAACTCAAGTATTGCCCAATCGCTTTTACAACTGCCAAAGATGAAAAGAACATTCAATCGGTACTTGATTTGTCAACGGAGATATTCAAACAGGCCAGTATGAAGATTTCTACTGGCAAGCTCAACAAAGCTATTGAGCTGATAGCTGCCGAAAAAGTTGGAGCAAAGAGGAAGGGTCCGAAATTCCCGAGAATTTATTACGCCACTCAGGTTGCCTCCTGTCCAATTACGATTATTCTTTTCGTTAACAATCCAGATTTGTTTGATGAGACTTACAGGCGGTTTCTCGTTAATCGGCTGCGTACACTTTTGCCGATTGCCGAGGTGCCGATAAATCTTCTGGTTCGGCCGAGAAGAGAAAAAAGGGTGTTTTGATTTTTGTACTGGCAGTTTCGGCAGCTGAAACATTTAGGGAACCTCTAAAAATTCATTTTGGCGGACAAGCGAACCTTTTTGCTCGCGGCCTGCGTCAGACAAAAGCCGCCTTATCTACGGATAAGGCTGATTTGTCTTCCTTGCCGCCGAACAAAAATTTTCTACTTGCCGCTCAAAAGCAATTATTAGAGCTCCCCTTTATATTGCTGGTTACAGGAAAATCGCTCTTTAGTGCATCGCAAAAGATGACGACTTGGTATTATTTCTGGATTGCGTTATCTTTTTCGATAACCTTTTTCCGCTGGGTTTCTTTGAACTCGCTCAGTTTTTTGGCAAGGGTCTCATCGCTTAGTGCCAGTATCTGCACAGCGAAAATAGCGGCATTTTTCGCTCCGGCCTTTCCAATCGCCATACTTGCTACCGGTACGCCGGGCGGCATTTGCACGGTACTCAACAACGCATCGATTCCGGCGGGGCCGCCAGGTGCGGCGAGAGGAACGCCTATAATAGGCAGGGTTGTTCCCGCAGCCATTGCCCCTGCCAGGTGAGCGGCCATTCCAGCGGCGGCGATAATGGTCTTTATGCCGTTTGCGGAAGCGTTTTTAGCGAAATCAGCGGAGATTTCCGGCGTTCTGTGGGCCGAGATTATCCGAACAACAGGAGCAATTCCGAACTCCTTGAGTTGGTCGATACAGCTCTGCATAACGCTCATATCGCTGTCAGAACCCATTACGAGAGCAACTTTTTTATCAGCCATTGTAAAATTCCCGAAAAATGTTAAAATTATCTCATACGGGGAATATAATCTTAAATGAATCAGATTGCAAGTACGGAGATTTGCTATGGCCGTGAGAAAATCAGTTGTTGCCGGGTCGTTTTATCCTGGCTCGGCAAAAGATTGCCGGGCTCAGGCCGCCGATTGTGTTGCCGACAGGTTGGCTATGCAGAGGCTTCCCGAAAAAATAGTTGCCGGCATAGTTCCGCACGCGGGCTGGACGTTTAGCGGCGATTTGGCAGGGATGGTTTTTGCCGCTATCGAACAGGTAGAAAAATATGTCGATACCTTTGTAATTTTCGGAGCGACGCACCGCTATCACGGTACCGCCGCTGCGGTCTATGACAAAGGCTCGTGGCAGAGTCCGCTGGGCGAGATAGAAATCGATGAAGAATTGGCCGAGGCGATAATCAAAAAATCAGCTTGCGCAGAATCCGATACCGATTCGCACAAGTACGAACATAGTATTGAAGTGCAGATTCCGCTAATTCAGTATCTTTTTCCCAAAGCGAAAATTGTTCCGATACTGACGGTCCCGGCAGATTTTGTAATCCGGCTCGGCGTTGATACCGCAGAGTGCATAAAGAATTTTCCGGACAAAAAAATCGTCTGTGTCGGCTCAACTGACCTAACCCATTACGGCCCGCAATATGGCTTTGTCCCGCAAGGTGCCGGTGCCGAGGCAATCAAATGGGCAAAGCAGGTAAACGACCAGCGATTTCTCGATGCTGTTGTAGCAATGAAAACCGACGAAATAATTACAACGGCAGTTCAGAATCAAAGTGCCTGCGGGCCGGGAGCGGTTGCGGCGACAATCGCAGCGGCAAAAGCACTCGGCAAAACCAGCGGGCAGCTTTTGGCTCATACGCACAGCAGCGAGGTTATGGAGAAGCGTTTTGGCCAGACCAGCGATGAAAGCGTGGGCTACGCGGCGGTTATATTCTAATCGCAAAAACCGGCTTTGACGCAGGGAATGGTTGTGGTATAATTACTGGCTGAGGGTTGGACAGTAATTTTGAAAGGCAAGTTGCGGTTATGGCAAAAAAGTTTGTAAAAGCGGTATTTCCGGGTTCGTTTGACCCGATAACGAATGGGCATATCGATGTCGTCAAAAGGGGCGTAAAGCTTTTTGACGAGCTGATAATCGCTGTCGGCAAAAGCGGGGTCAAGGACGAACTGTTTACCCAGGCCGAACGTGTTGAGATGATTAAAGAACTGGTGGCCGATATGCCGGAAGTTTCGGTACAGAGTTATGAGTGTTTGACGGTTGAGTATGCCGCCAGCGTAGGCGCGACAGCGATGCTCAGAGGCTTGCGGAATCTTACGGATGTACACTACGAATTTCAGTTGGCGATGACTAACCGCGCCGTTGCCGGGATAGAAACGATATTCGTGATGACCAGCGAGCAGTACGGCTTTACCAGCTCAACGCTTATCAGGGAAGTAGCCAAACTCGGCGGCAACGTCGGTGAGCTTCTGCCGGAAAGCGTTTATGAAAAAGTTAAGCAGCGACTCTGCGAAAATCATAGTAGCTGATAAATTTGAGTGAAAAGGGAAAAATGTATAGAGTTACGGTAGAAACGCAATTTCAGGCAAGCCATCAATTAACCTTAGCTGATGGGCAGGAGGCTCCGCACAGCCATAACTGGCTCGTTTCGGTAGCGGTCGAGACGGAAAAACTGGATAAGTACGGGCTGGCGATAGATTTTAGCGAGCTTAAGGAAATAATAAACCAGGAAACTGGCAAGTTAGGTCCGGGTAAAATCGAGGATAATCCATACTTCGACAATGTCAGTGCTTCGGCGGAAAATGTTGCTAAATACCTGTTTATCAGTATTAAAAAACGGTTCGATAGCGAAAAAAAACTTGAATATGTGGAAGTAACCGAAGCCATCGACTGCAAAGGGCGTTACAGCGAGTGAATATCGGTTCAGTTGGTCGTCAAAATAACCGAATACTCTAATAAGGCCTCGGCCCAAAAGGGGTTACGGATTGGCGGGGGGCAGGGACGGATTTTTTAGCAACGAATTTTTGTTTTTAAGGGCATAAAATGCGGTGTGAAATTTGCAAAACAGCAATGGCAACGGTACATCTGACGGAGATAATCAATGGCCATCGGAGCGAAAAACATCTGTGCGAGAACTGTGCTGCCAGTCAGGGCGTAACCGCACAGAGTCAGCTTTCGCTTAATGAGCTTTTGAGTTCGCTTTTGGCCGCAGGCGACCAGAACGCAGCGAACCAATCGCGGGCCTCTGTCTGTCAAAGTTGCGGCAATACTATGGAGGAATTCAGCAAAACTTCTCTTCTGGGTTGCCCGGATGATTACGAAGCCTTTGGCGATGCTATCGAGATGGTTATTCGCAAAGCGCAAAACGATAAAACTCAGCACGAGGGCAAAGTGCCAGTCGGGGTTGACATTACTCAGAAGTCCGAGGCTGAAACCGAAATTGCCGGGCTGAAAAAACAACTCGCTGACGCAATCGAAAGCGAAGACTACGAAACAGCTGCAAAGCTGCGGGACAGGATACAGAAAATGCAATGAAACTTACAGATTTAAGCTCTCGAACAACGGATTGGTTTAAAGGCGGCGGGCCTTTGTCAGACATCGTGATATCATCGCGAATAAGGTTGGCGAGGAACCTGGCAGGCTTTAATTTCATCACAAAGTGCACAGACCAGCAAAAGCAGGAAATTCTCTCTCGACTTAAGGAAATCATACTCGGCCTCGAAACACTCGGCGATTTATTCTTCATCGACATCGGCCAGGGCGACCAGGTAGAACGAGATTTTTTGATTGAACGTCATCTGATAAGCAAAAACCTTGCCTCCGGAATCGGCGCAAGGGGTGTCGTCATCGCTAAAAATGAATTGTTCGGCGCGATGATAAACGAAGAAGACCACCTTCGGATGCAGGTACTCGGCTCAGGGCTGGATGTGAAAAACTGCTGGCAGAAAATCAACGAAATAGATAACCTTATCAGCGAAAAAGTTAAATACGCGTTCAGTTCAAAGTATGGCTACCTCACTGCCTGCCCGACCAATGTCGGGACGGGGATAAGGGTTTCGGTTATGCTGCATCTGCCGGGACTGAAAATGACGGAACATCTCAAAAAAATGATAGAGGCTGTCAGGGAAATGAACCTTACCGTTCGCGGACTCTTTGGTGAAGGAACCGAAGCAGTGGGCGATTTTTTTCAGGTATCCAATCAGGTTACTCTGGGCGTTTCCGAAGAAAAAATAGTGAATGATTTCGGCAATATAATAATTCCGAAAATTGTTGAGTATGAAAAACAGGCAAGAGAACAGTTGCTTTCCAGAAATATCAATCTTCTCGACGACAAAATATCCAGAGCGCTGGCGCTGCTGAAAAACGCTAAGCTGATAAGTTCGCACGAGGCCTTGTTCCTGTTGAGCAACTTACGGCTGGGTATAAATATGGGCAGGATAAAGGACATATCAATCAGTACAATCAACGACTTGTTTATGTTGACACAGCCAGCACATTTACAAATGAACAGCGGCCACAGCCTTACTGCTGCCCAGCGGGATATGCTGCGCGCTCAAACGCTAAAATCCCGGCTGAACTAAAACAGATGTTTCGGCTGAAAATAGATTCGGGGGAAAAAACGGATTCCCGCTTTCGCGGGAATGGCAAATGAAATAGTTATGAGTCTTGAGTTTTTAGTTTTGAGTTGAGGAATCCCGATGAATCGGGATGGATTGATTAGAGCAGTTTAATTTTTAGTGTACCGTTTATGCCTACTGCGGCTTCGGCTGACGGTATCAGATTTGCTCGCGAGATTTCAATATCGCTGCGCAATCTTCTTTGTCGGCCTTGTCCTCATAACGGTCTAAACCAGTACATAAAATATTAAAATGCTCTAATCAAAAAATAACCCCCGAATTGTAATTCGGGGGCTAATTTTAGATTACTCCGCGCTGGTCGAAAGACATAAGTCTGCGGGGACGTTATCTTTACTTTTCCGCGTCAACTTCTTTTTCGACTTTGTCTATTGCATCTTCAACTTTATCTTTTGTGATTTCTTTTTCAGCTGTTGCAGCAGCCTCTTCGGCTTGGTCAACCGTAGATTCCGAAGTTTTTTCAATCTGGTCAGTAGGCTCTGAAGAATCTTTGCAGCCAACAACGGTCAGTACCAGACAAAAAGCGATGCTCAAAGCAATAATTTTTTTCAACATTTTCGAATCCCTTTCTAAATAAATTTTTATGTTATACCAGTTCCGATTATTACCCTAATGGGCATTGTTTGTCAATGTTTTTCATCTTGCGGGCTTTGATTTTTCTTAATAATCCGAATTTGCTTCATTATTTCGTTCAGCCGCCACTCGATACTGCTCATCATCCAGAGCTTGAAATGGTTAACTTTCGTTTGGCAGTGCATCATATAGATAATCTTCACTGACAGTGCGATAACGGCCACTTCTATCATCAGTGAGCGGATTTTTTCGCCGCCGATAGTGGAAATTACAACCGAGCCAACGAGTATGATGATGAAAATAGTATTTATCAGCCGGGTGTGGAACATTGGCACGCCCCCGATTTGGCCGATGATAGCCCGGACGCGATTTTTTTCCTGCTGAAAATTTTCCAGCTCGTTCTTTAAATCCTGAAGCTCTTCTTCAATCTCGTTGCGATTTTTCTTTTCGATACTCATTTAATCTGTTTCCTGAACGGATTTATCTCTTTTTTTAAGCTCGCAAAATATCGTGATATTGTGAAAAACCGACTCTGTTCTCAAATAATAGACTAAGCCATCAGGAATCGCCAGTGTTTTTATTCAAAGCGGAATTTTGAGTTGTAAAGTTGGGCGAATTGTTTTGAAAAGCCTTACCGGCTTTGGTAAAATGCCGTGTTTTCGTTGATGGCCGCATTGGTCTCTTTATAAATGCTTTATTTCAAGGGAGTTAGAAGTTTTATGGAAATTAAATCTTTCAAAGCGTATCGGTTCAATTCCGACGTAGTTGCAGGCGTTGGCAAGTGCATAAGCCCGCCTTACGACGTGATAAATTCTGTCCAGCAAAATTTGCTTTATGGCCGGAGTTCTCACAACATCGTTCGGATAATAAAGGGCAAAACCGAATCGACCGATAGCGACAGTAATAATCAGTACACTCGCGCCGCGGGCTTTCTGAATGAATGGATTAAGGCTGGTGCTCTCAAGCAGGATTCTGCCGAAGCGATATATGCTTATGTTCAGAACTTTGATATTGCCGGTACTACCTATCAGCGCAGCGGTTTCGTGTCGCTCGGCAGATTAAAAGATTTTGGTTCCGGCGTGCAGCCTCACGAAAAAACCCTTGATGGCCCAAAGGCTGACAGGTTGAATCTTATGAAAGCAACGGCTGCGCAGTTCGGCCAGATATTTATGCTCTTCGACGATGCTGAGAAAATCGCTGACAAAATTATCGATAGCACAGTAGCGGCAAAAGAGTCGGCGAGCGATTTTGTCGATGACGAAAATGTCCGCCACAGACTCTATATTATTGATGACACCTCGGATATCAAAGCGATTGTAAATATGATGGCTGACAAGCAGGCTTTAATTGCTGACGGCCATCACAGATACGAAACTGCTCTGAACTATTGGAAGCAAACTAAGAATCCCGCCGCTGAATATCGAATGATGACGTTTGTGAATATGTATAACGAGGGACTTGTTGTTCTGCCGACACACAGACTCCTCGGCAATCTCGAAAGTTACAATACTGATAATTTGGTAGTGAGCCTGCAGAAGTATTTCAGCGTAACGAAGTTTGAATGCACCAGCGACAAGGCTAAAGCGAAGTCTCTTATGGACAAGAAATTGGCCGAGGCTTTTGCTGCCGGCGAAAACGCTTTCGGCATATATGATGGCAAGAGTTTTTATTATGTCGAACTAAAGGACAAGACCGCCCTTGATAATGTTGACGTTAGCGATGCTTCAAAATCGCTCGGCGTTGTCGTTTTGCATAGTGCGATTCTTGACGATATTCTCGGTATCGACCAGGCCGCCCTTACCAGCGAGAGCAATCTTGAGTATGTCAAGGACATCGGCGATGCTGTCGCCGAGGCAATGGCAAAAGTTGATAGCGGCCAAAAGCAGGCTCTGTTCTTTATGAACTCTACGCCGGTTGAGCAGGTAAAGGCCGTTGCTGTCGAAAATGAAAAGATGCCGCAAAAATCGACATTCTTCTATCCGAAAATTTTCACCGGATTGACGATAAATAAATTATAAAGAAAAGAACATTAAAATTTCATTTTAGGGAGTTAAAAAATGGTAGATTGGAAAAATCCTCCGAAGCTCTTCATACCCGGGCCGGTACATATGCTGCCTGAGGTGTTGGAGCAACTCAGCAGATATTCACTTGGCCATCGTGGCAAAGAGTATTCTCAGCTTCACGAAGAAACGGTAACGATGCTCAAAGAGCTTCTGTCAACCACACAGAGCGTGTTCCTGAGCACTTCATCAGCATCAGGTATCTGGGAAGGCAGTATTCGCAATTGTATCGACCACGATGAAACAATTCTTTGCACAATGTGCGGAGCTTTCAGCGACAAGTTCGCAACGGTTGCCAGGGCTTGCGGCAGAAATGTCGAAGAGCTAAAAGTTGAATGGGGCCAGCCGATTACTGTTGATATGATTGACAAAAAGCTCGCCGATGGCAAATATGCCGCTATCTCACTCGTTCACAACGAAACTTCTACCGGCCTGACCAACCCGGTTTATGAAATCAGCGAAATGATGAAGGCTAAATACCCCGACGTGCTGGTTTTGGTCGATTCGGTAAGTGGTATGGTTGGCCTGCCGCTGGAATTTGACAAGCTCGGCTGGGATGTAGTTTTTGCTTCCGTGCAGAAGGCTTTTGCGATTCCGCCTGGACTGGCAGTTTTTGCTGTCAGCGACCGTGCGATGGCAAAGAGTAAAACCGTTACCGGCAGAGGCTACTACTTTGACTTCCAGGAATTTGCCAAGAGCGGAGCAAAGAACCAGACCCCGACAACTCCGGTAATACCGCACATTATGGCACTCAACTACCAGTGCAAAAAATTGCTCGCAGAGGGTATGGAAAACGTCTGGAAGAGACACGCTGAGATGGCCGATTTTGTTCGCAGTTGGGCGAAGGAAAAATTTGAATTGTTCTGCGATGAGCAGTATGCCTCCAATACTTTGACGACGATTAAGAACACTCGCGGCATCGATGTTGCTGGTACGATTAAAGCGATTCAGGAAAAACATAACACTATTTTCGGTAACGGTTACGGCAAGCTCAAAGAACAGGCTTTTAGAATCGCTCATATGGGCGATATTAACCTTGACGACCTTAAAGAATTATTAGGCTGGATTGACGAGGAAATAAGCTAACTTTATGTGTATCAAGAAGTTAAACTGAGTGTTAGGACTGCTCAGTTTTTTCTGGAATTTTCTTGATTAAGTTTTAGTAAAACGAAATAATAACCTTCACAGCGAGGTTTCTAAGTTCATCTTCTGTATTATAGGACTAAATTCAAGTTTTTTCCGTAGTTTTGTCGACAACTTGAAATAGGGAAAAGGTTTATCTTTTGAGGAGTTCTCATGGACAAGAGGCAGGTTGTAATCAAATTAGCGGCTGATACGCTTGGTTTGGAATTTGGTATAGATTCTTTTCAGGATAGGCTCATATCGCAAAAAGCTATTTATCTGATACAGGCTGCTGGTACTAACTTGGGTTATCATTATAGGTGGTATTTGAGAGGGCCATATTGTAGCCCCTTGGCAGATGATTGTTATAGCATTGCTACTCAGACGACAGATGATGAACTTGAAAATTGGTCGCTTGATGGGGTTACAATTTCTAAACTAAGTAAAATTAGGCCAATGTTTGCGGAAGAAAACAAAGAAACTCTGGCAAAAAAAATCGAATTATTGGCTTCACTACATTTCTTGATTTCAAGAGGGCAAGTCTCCAATTCAAGTATTCCTGAAATGGTTAATGTATTAGAAAAAAGCAACAAAGTTTTTAGCAATGAAGAGGTGCATAGTGCTTTAGGAGAACTCAAGGAGTATGGCCTCATCCAGTGATAACAGAATAATTGTAGATTCCATACATAATGATATTCACCTGACCGATTTAGAATGGAGAGTTATTGACACTCCATCTTTTCAGCGGCTTCGAAATGTTAAGCAGTTGCAACTGAGCCACCTTACATACCCCAATGCAACCCACACAAGATTTTCTCATAGCATAGGAACTCTTGCAATAATGAAACGGGTTCTTGATCAAAAATCTAGTGAATTGGAACTTGACGAACCTACAAAAGAAAATTTAAAGCTTGCAGCTTTGCTTCATGATATTGGGCATTATCCATATTCTCATTTAGTAGAACGAATGTGGAAGACAACGCTCACAGAGGAGTACTTGGAGCCTAAAACTGAGATTGATGTTGAAGAATTTGGCTATCCCAAACATGAGGAAACGGGCAGAATAGTGTTGCAATGCCAAAATGACATATTGACGGCTATTGGAAGTAAGAAAAGAGCTATAAAAGTAGCGGATATTTTCACTGGTTCGGATACGGAACTCTCATCATTTGTTACAAGTAGCTTGGATTTAGACAGAATGGATTATCTGCTACGTGATTCGTATGCTACTGGTGTGCCATACGGAAAAGTTGATATGAATTACCTGCTAAACAATATTGAAATTAGTAAATTTGACGGTGAAAAGATTGTATGTTTTTCTGAAAAAGCGATACCGGCCGCAGAGCAATTCCTGATGGCCCGATTTTCCATGCACCGTACAGTGTATTTCCATAAAACAACCTGTGGCATGGAAGAGGCTTGTTCTCATTTGCTTAAAAGGTTGTATCTTAAAGGTGGATATGAAATGCACGGTGCTGATAAAATCAAAGATATTTTTAGGACGGAAAAGTTGTTTGACTTTACAGACGCTTATATTGATAGAATTATACAACAAGCTGTGAAACACGAGGGGGATGACGAAGCCGATAAATTGATCCGGATTCTGGCGAATTCCATAGTTTACCGTAGACCACCTAAATTGTTAAAAGAAGTTGCTTTTTGGAGCGATAGGTCTGACAATCACGATGGAAAAGCTTTAAGGCGTAACTTTAGAGACAAGATAGCCCAATTGTCTACCCAATACGGTATTATTCCTGGTCAATTTATGTTATCTGAAAAAACACATAATGTTGAAAAAGAAGAAAGCCGCAGAACTCCTAGGGAAAACAAGCAAGCTGACGAAAGGAATGACGAAAAGGTTTATAGAGAAATTGTAAAAATTTTTAAAGGCAGTGGCAATCCCCCAGAATCTCTTATGGATAGAAAAGATTGTTTTATATCTAAATTTTCAGGCCAGCAGTTTATCTTATCCAGAATATATCTCGCCATAGATATAAATGAGGATTTAACAAAAATAGAAAAAATTAAAAATGAAATGAATAATTGGCACATAGTATAAACTATACAAAATTCACTTATTAAGTTGGAACACATAGGGCCGGGTATTTTCATAATGCCCGGCTTTTTTTTGCGCAACTGACATACAGTTGTCAGTGGAGGCAAAAAGTATTAGTGATTTTTCCCATCTCGGACGATTGTATGTGTAGATACTTTTTGTCGAACCTTTTGAGCCGGGTTCGCCCGATGTGGGCAGCGGTGCTGTGACCGTGTCCAGCCCGGCTCAGGGTTCGTTAAGTTTCCCAAACCAACCGGTCGGGAGCCGGAAAAAAAGGGCCCGTTTCCAGGCCCTTTCATTCACGCCAGCAACGCCACATATGCCGATAAGAGACTATTTTCGAACCCTGATAATCAGGTGGGTAGCCCGTTCCATCGTCCGAACGTCCTGTCAGGCAGGCTTGTTCGATCCGAGCGGTCTCGGCTTCCCGAAAAAGTGGTATAGGTTCTAAAAATACCAATCTCTCCGTCAAACACCGCAGCAATCACCTTCGCTGGCCATTATATCGGATTGGGCAGGCTCAATCAATGAATTTTTGATGGTCTATTTATGTACCAATCTGTGCCGCGGTTTTTAGTAGATTTTTTAAGCTAAACGATGTATAATCAGCACCTGTGTATAGAACCGTTTTGTAAGGTTGACAGGGGGCGATTGGCTTCGACCGGACGGGTAGATGGATAGGTTGCACGCTCAGGATGTCGGTTGGCCTGGTTAAAAATCCGACACTAATTTTAATTGGCACTAACCAATTACGAATGGCCGCTTAATTAAGCAGCCCGTCCTGCAGGGTTGTTCTCACCAGCTGTGCAAGGGCGCCGAAATGTGAGATAGCGTTATTGAATTGTTCGGGGCGATAATGCGAAACCTACGAACTCAGTTGATATGAAAGCTCGTTACTTAGCGTTTGTTGATGCGAAATTTTAAAAAAGTAACTAAGCGTGTAGAAGCCTGTTTTGAAACGTCTCGGGACGGGGGTTCGAATCCCCCCGCCTCCATCTTTTGTCGCCGGGGGGGCAATGCGTATAATTTCCGCATTTTTGTTTTGGCATATTTTCTTAGCCACGAAGGCACAAAATTTTTTATTTTCCATAGCAGCCGAGCCGCGGGAGCGGCCGGATATTTTCAAACACTGATTTCACGGATTTTTTTACTGTCATTCCGAGCGGAGTCGAAGAATCTAAAAATGATAGATTTCTCCGCTCCATTCGCTTCGCTCATTCCAGTCGAAATGACAACGGCGCACTTAATAATCGGTATTGGTATTTTATAGATTTTTCTCTTGTATTATAGCGATTTCATATTACAATACTCTTGAATTTATCAGGAGAATTATAATGAACGTTAATTTCCGTCAAACGACCTGTATCAGCCTTCTGTTTATTATCTTTTTTGCTGGCATCTCTTTCGCCAAGTATTCTGGCGGCTCTGGAACAGAGGCCGACCCATATAAATTGGCCGATGCTAATGACCTGCTTGATTTGGCCGCCGATACTAATGATTACAACGATTGCTTCATTTTAATAAACGACATCAACCTTGCAAACCACACTTTCACCACCGCTGTAATAGCACCAGATACGAGTCCTTACGGCGATTTTGACGGAATACCATTTAATGGTATATTTGATGGCAACAATCGCTCTATAATAAATTTGACTATTGATATAAATGACACCGGCAATGACTATATTGGTCTTTTTGGGCAACTCCAACAAAACGGTGTTATTACACGAGTCTCTCTAAATAATATTTATGTCACAGGTGGTAATTGGAACATTACCGATTCCTCATATTTTATTGCTGGACTTTGCGGATATAATCTTGGTCTAATCATAGAGTCTTACGCTGATGGTTACGTCAATAGTGGTGACTGGCAGTGCGGCTGTTGTGGGTATAATTGGTGCACAATTCCTCCTGATGACAGTTTTTCTTCACATATCGGCTTTATTTGTGGGTATAATTTCGAAGGCTACATCATGAACTGCTCTTCAAACGGAGAGGTTGTTGGTAGTGAAAATATAGGCGGCATTTGTGGCTTTAATGAACAAGGTAATATTCAAAATTGTTTGTCCAAAGGTATTACAAAAGGAAGAGAAAACGTTGGTGGGCTTTGTGGGTATAACAAAGGTGGCAATATAAACAAGTGCTATTCTAACACAACTGTTATCGCAGATGAGATTGATGGTAGTGGATTATGCAGTATAAATGACGCTGGTACCATTAGTAATTGTTATTCAACTGGCTCAGTAACCGGATATTCTCGCAAAGGTGGCTTCTGTTCGTTGAATGGGAATGATGGCCTGATTAAAAACTGTTATTCAACCAGCCAAGTTACATCCTATGGGAGTGTTGGTGCTAGTGGTGAAGCCGCATTCTGTGGGGGGGATTACTGCAACAGTATTATTGATTGTTACTTTCTTGATACGGCAGGGCTGGACAATGGTTTGGGGACACCTTTAACCGATGCGCAGATGAAAATAGAGAGCAGTTTCATCGATTGGGATTTTTCATATACCGATGGCGATGAGGCTGACTGGTTTATGGCCTGGGGTGCATATCCAATTCTGCCTTGGCAAATATCGCCAGTTGACCTTTATACTGACGGCAAAAATAATTTAGCCGACTTTTCAGTATTCGCATCGTATTGGCTAAGAGAAGATTGCGGTATTTACAACGATTACTGCGAATTTTCCGATATGGATTTCGATGGCGATACGGATATTGACGATTTATACGAACTAATGCAATATTGGCTCGAAATCGGGATATATAATTAAAGGTTCCCTATATCAATTCACCCCTACCATTTGCCATTTATTTGGAACCAGCGAAGAGCGTTGAAGTTCATATTCATAAACATACCGACGTTCGTAATTATCGAATTTTGAAAAGTCCAAATGCATTGCGGATGATGGATAGAAGTCAACAATGCAGTAGTATGATTTCAGACGTGGAATATATTTATAATCGCACTGCATAACTATGCCGGTAGAGCCTCTCAGCATTTTATAGGATACCCTGTCGCCATTTTGAAATTTTGGCTCCGGCAGACAATTTGTCATCTTGGCGTGAGTTTCGTTTAGGCCGGGCAGCACAACGGGGTCGCCGAGTTTGATTTTGGCACAGCCGCAAATCGTTATCATCGCTGTCGAAGCCAAAACGATTAGTAGAATTTTTTTCATATCACACCCGCAATAAAAAAAGCCACGAACGAAAACCGTCCTTGGCTTTAAAAAACACTTATTTCAGACGTAATTATACCCGTTAATCACTATTTTTGTCAAGTGCCGTTTCTGGTGTAAATTTGTCCCGGCCAAAGGCCGAATCCTGTTATTTACAGCCAGTCGTTAAGATTTTTGGCTAATATCACCACGTTGCGTTTTTTGAGGATGTTTTCCATTACCGCAGGCTTGATTTTCAGTTTAATCATCGCTTTTTCGACATTTGCCCAGAGTTTTTTCTGTTTTTGGGCACTATCAGCTAAATAAAGCTCAGTTACCAGTTCCTGCAGCTTTGTCAGCGTGATGGTATCGAGATTCTGATAATAATTTTTTATTACGTTCTGTTGATAGCTCGAATGTTGTTTTTCGCTCATTTTTCATCCATCGAAAATTTATGTATAGTATTTAATAACAAGGACTTATCAGCTTTTTTCGCAGCGAAAAAAGCAACGGCAAAACTAAGAATCCGCATTTTAAAACCCCCAAAGTGCAAGGTCAATCCCAATAATTGGTATTTTTTATTTAATCTTATCGGACTAAATTATTCGATATAGCTGTTATCAGTATTAAAAAGTGTTAAAAAACGGTTTTTACTGGCGTTACAAAGCCTAAGGGCTATAATCACAACTAAATTATTTATCAACGGATTGTTCAAGGTTTTTTATGCCGAGTAGGTTTATCTATATTACAGCTTTATTCCTCTGTTTCACTGCTGTTACCGCATCTTTTGCCGCCGGGCAGGTCAGGGCTGACCTCTTCGGCGCGGACGATTTGTATCTCAACGCTGCGGCGGTCAAGAGCTTTCAATCGGCTTCTGATGAGCATATTCTCGTATTTGATGATGGTTTTAACTTGAGTCTCGGCGATAATCAATTCAAAAGCGACAGGGCGGTTGTCTGGCTCAAGAGCATAATCACTCAATATCGCGGAGTCTCATCGGTCGAGCATAAAGTTGTGGTTTGTATGCCAGCGACAGCTTTAATCCGTGCCGGTCGTGGTTCAAAATCGGCAGGAATCGATTTGAGCAGTAACTTTCTTACGGGTAGCGAGTCAACCATCGCAGAGTTTGACATTGAAGGCGAAATTTTTGTAACCGCTGACAAGCGCATAATCGAAGACCCTCGCCAGAGTAGTCTATACCGTGATGCCCTAATCGCTACCGGCCAATTGAAATTGCAGCCGGCTGGACAGCCTGTTTTAGCGAAATCTGCTAAGGGCGGTTCGACCTCGGCAAGGACTGAAGGGCTTAACGTATTTGAAGCGATTTTCGGTACTGACCGCTCCGGCAAGGCTGCTGCTGTTTCTCCGGCTGCTATCGTGCCGGCAGCACCGCGTTTCCGCTATCCTGTAAACATAAGCGGTGTAGGTTCTGAGCCGGTAAGGATATTCAAGGAACAAACGCCCGATGGCTCGTCAGTCGCAACAGTACTCAACAGGTTCTACCTGTGGCAAAAGCAGGACGAAGAGGGCGACGTACTGGAATTTCAGGCGGACAGTGCTGTGATTTTCTATTCCGAAAAATCGTCCCTGTCCAAATCGTCCGACGACCCGCAAAAACTGCTCGGCGATAGTGCCGTAAAGGGCATATATTTCAGCGGCAATTGCATAATGACCCAGGGCCAGCGGACTATCCGCTGCGCTCAGATGTACTACGATTTCCAGTACAGACAGGCCCTTGCGGTTGATTCTGTTCTGAAGACATATTCGGAGGAAATGGGTATTCCGATGTTCCTCAGGGCAGATAAGATGCGTCAGATTTGCCAGGGCAAATTCGCCGCTGAAAATGTAGTTATAACCAGCAGCGAGTTTTACAATCCTCAAATCGAGCTGGCCGCTTCGTCGATTGTCGCAACCAGTGAGGATGCGGTTGACCTTTATGGCAACAGGATTGGCAAAAGGTATGGCCGAGTGAAAATGAAGAACGTTAAGTTCAGGCAGAACGACCGGACGTTCTTCTGGTTGCCGTTCCTTAGCGGGCCGATGGACTGGGCTGAAATACCTATAAAACGGGCTTCGTTCGGCCACGACAGCGACGATGGTTTTACTGCTCGGACCGAATGGTATATGGCACGACTGCTGGGTATGCGCGAGCCGGAAGGCGTGGAATCGACTTTCATTTACGATTACTTTGGCAAACGTGGCAACGCTGTTGGCACAAGAATAATCTATGACAGGAATGACTATTTCGGCAACCTGAGAACTTATCTGATAAAGGATAAAGGCGAAGACAATCTCAGCAGGGACAGGCAGGACATCAAGCCTGACAGGGAGCTTCGCGGCAGCGCACAGTTCCAGCATCGGCATTTTCTGCCTTATGACTGGCAGATGACCTTAGAAGCCAGTTATATGTCGGACGAAAATTATCACGAGTCTTTCTTTAGGAGTGAATTCCTCACGAGCAAAGAGCAGGAAACGCTCATTCATATGAAGAGACTCAAAGACAACTGGGCCTTTGCTGTTATGGGCAAGTGGAGGATAAACGATTTTTACGACCAGATGGAAGAGTTGCCCTCAGCTCAGTACCATTTAGTCGGACAGTCGCTGTTTGACGATAAGTTTACTTTGTACAGCGATAGCTATGCAGGCAGGTTCAGGCAGCGAATAGGCGATGAACATACTTACAATATTTCCGAGGAAGACTTTACCGCAGGTTCGAGTAGGACCGAGCTGGATATGCCATTGAATATCGGTAACAGCAGGATTGTCCCTTACGTTGCTGGTACGTTCGGCTATGACGACCGCAGTGGTTTTGCCAAGGGTCTTGTTGACGGTACTAATACCGGCACGTTTGGCAGTAAAAATGTTTTTATTGGCGAGGCAGGCCTGCGAGCATCAAGACAGTTCTGGAAAGTTTACGAGGATGTTCAATCGGAATTCTGGGACTTGAACGGCATCCGTCATATTATCAAGCCATACGCTTCGGCAGCATTTTTCGCTGAGAGCGACAAGGTTGTCGAGCAAAAGAATACCGCTAATATCGGCCTGCTTCAGAGATGGCAGACTAAAAGGGGTATTGGCGATAAGCAGAGAGACGTTGAGTGGATGAGGTTAAATCTCGATTATACGTGGGTTGAGGACCCTGAAGATAGTCCTCGCCGGTCGGACAAATACAGTTACAATGCGCCATTTGTGCCGTTGGCTGTTAAAAGTGCTCCAGACATATTCGGCACAGATGCCGGTCGGTTCGGCTCGAGCGAGCCTTACGGCCCGCAGCGAAGAAGCCTCAATGCCGATTACGTTTGGCGGGTCAGTGATACGATGGCGTTTATGAGTGATATGAATTACGACACGCAGAGCGGGGAGGTTGAGCAGTTTAATATCGGTATTGCACGATACCGCTGGCCGAACCTGAGCTATTATATAGGCAGCAGGTACCTGCGCAGCATCGAGGTTCCGGGCGAAAATAACACACATACCGAACACGGCTCTAATGCGTTTGTCTTTGCGGCGACGTACAAGATTAATCCGCGATATATGGTCAGCGTAACGTATCAGTACGATTTCGATTACGGCAGGCGAATTCTGCGGGAAATATCACTTATAAGGCGATATCACAGAGTTTATTACGGTTTTACATTCAGCAAGGATGAATCACTTGACAGACAGGTCATATTCTTTAATATATGGCCTGAAGGTCTGGGTTCGATGTTCTCTGGAACAGGCCCATCGTTGGGAATGGATTCGCCAGGTGGCAGAGATTATTAGAGGTTTCCTAAAACTGCTATAAGAGCTGGTAAATCCCGATAAATTTGGGGCTAAAAAATTATCCGGCAGCTTCCGCTGCTCGGCTGCTGTAGTAATTTGTAACAGTTAATAATGTTTGTTTTTTAGGATTTTGGAAGGAAATGTAATTATGGCTTTAGTTGATACGAAAAAAATGTTTCAGATGGCTTACCAGAACGGATATGCGATTGGTGCTTTTAATGTAAACAATATGGAAATTACACAGGGCATCGTCAGTGCTGTAGCTAAGGAAAAGGCTCCGCTGATTTTGCAGATTTCGCGTGGTGCGCGTTCCTATGCTTCGATGAGCTACCTCAAGGCGATTATTGATGTTGCTGTCGCTGAGAACCCGGACATTCCGATTTGTATGCACTTAGACCACGGCGATACGTTCGAGACTTGCAGGCAGTGCGTTGACGATGGTTTTACCTCGGTTATGATTGACGGCTCGCATCTCGATTTTGAAGATAATATCAAACTTACCAAACAGGTCGTTGATTATGCTCATGATAAAGGCGTTGTCGTTGAGGCAGAACTTGGCAAGCTTGGTGGTATTGAAGAAGATGTTGTCGGCGTGAGCCACGACGAAGTTATGAGCCATCTGACCAACCCTGACCAGGCCGAAGAGTTCATCGAAAAAACAGGCGTTGACTCACTGGCAGTTGCTATCGGCACGAGTCACGGTGCTTACAAGTTCAAAACAGCTCCCAAGCTGGCCTTTGACGTTGTTGAGGATATTCAGAAAAGAGTTCCCAACTATCCGCTGGTTATGCACGGCTCAAGCAGTGTTCTTAAAGAGTTTAAAGACCTTATCAACAAGTACGGCGGCGATATGCCTGACGCTTGCGGCGTGCCGGAAGATGCTATAACGGATGCTTCAAAGATGGCAGTTTGCAAAGTTAATATCGATACCGACCTGAGAATGGCTCTTACCGCTAAAATCAGGCAGGTCTTTGCCGAAAAACCGGCTGAATTTGACCCTCGAAAATACTTAGGCCCGGCCAGAGATGCTATTGAAGCGATGGTCGTTCACAAGCTGAAAGTTCTGGGATGCACCGGCAAAGCGGCTGAATGCCTGTAAGAGGTAAGCAGTTTTTAAATTAGGTTTCAAAGAATCAGCTTTTCAAGTATGCCCCCGGCCAAAAGTCAGGGGCATACCTTTTTAATAAAGTTTGGTATAAAACGGACACAGCAGATGAAAAAAAATAGATTATTTTTGTTCCCGATTTTGCTTGCGATAGGTTTTTGCTGCGCATCAGTGCAGGCGATGGCTGTCTCAGCTAAAGATAAGCCCACGGCCAAGCCGCCAGTGGTTGAGCAATCGATTGTCAACGTGCCAATCGATAACAGTGTTGAGGCTGCGCTTAAAGCGGTATATGCCGGCGAATTTACCCAAGCTGAAAAGATAGCAACTCATCTTGATACTAACGATGCTAACGCGGCTGAACTCAAGCTGGCTATAAATGACTATACCGCTATTGTCCAAAAGCGGGAAAATCTCAGAATCGAAAGCCTCAAAGCTCGGCTTGACGAGTTGGCAAAGCTAAAAACCGACGCGGAAGTAAACGAGCCTAACACGCTGGATATTTTTAGTGTGGCGGTAAAAATCAGAGACCTCTCCGCACCTGCCGATAAAGACAAAATAACTGCCGATAAGTTCATTGTCTCAGCAGTCGAAAAAGCAATCGTCAGAGCGAGCGAGTATGAAAAGCAGGGCCAGTGGATGGATTCGCTTTTGCGATGTTACAGTTGGCTGACGATATTGTACGAGGACAACGATTCTTATGAGCAGCACAAAGAACAGCT
This sequence comes from Anaerohalosphaeraceae bacterium, assembly GCA_021108375.1. Classification (GTDB taxonomy): domain Bacteria; phylum Planctomycetota; class Phycisphaerae; order Sedimentisphaerales; family UBA12454; genus JAIORA01. The sequence continues at coordinate 105,105 of JAIORA010000042.1, read as the reverse complement.
TACCGAAAAGATTATTATAAAGTCTTCGCTCACCGACAGCCCCTGCGAAGATACCGCTCAGAGGTATAATGGTATAACCGAGCAGATGTTTATCAGAAGCCTTGAAGTGCTTCAGTACGGCTACGTTTCGCCTTTCTATTACAGCGATATGCTCAAGGCTTCTCTCAAGCGGTACGAAAATCTCGCAGAGGTTTTGTCGATGGCTGATAAGTTTAAGGATGAGCCGGTCGTTTCAAGAGAGGTCGATAGTAATGATTTGATTGTTCCGGAAGAACAGGAAAAAGGCTCTTTCAATATTGAGTTCGATAAAGACCAGATACCTGTTTTTGTTTCGGGGATAAAGAAGTTGCAATCTCAGTTGGGCGAATCTCCGATTGGAATCAGCCAGGACCAGTATATAAAAATGTTCAAAGCGGTTATTGAGCTGAATAGCCAGACGATTGCTTTGCAAAAGGAGTTGGTGATAGCACAGTTTGCAGAGGCATCACTGGCTGAGCTTGACCCACATACAATGCTTATCTGGCCAAAACAGACTTCCGATTTTCAAAAGAGTATGACTAACGAGTTTACTGGCGTAGGTATCGAAATCAGCAAAGCCGATGGCCAGCTCAGGGCAACAAGTCTTCTTCCCGGCACACCTGCTTATTTTTCCGGTCTTGATGCTGGCGACGTTATAGAAGCTGTTGACGGGGAAATTACTCGCGATATGTCAATCAACTGCGCGGTTAGTAAAATCACCGGCCCGGCAGGTACAAAAGTTGTTTTAACCGTTCGCAGTCAAGGTCAGGAAAAGTCCAGAGACATTGAAATAACCAGAGCCCGGATAATCGTTCCCACAATTCGCGGCTGGAGTCGCAGCGACCAGGGCGATTGGAAATATATCGTGGATGACCATGCAAAAATAGGCTACGTTCGCTTAACAAGTTTTTCCGGCAATACTACCGCCGAGTTCAAAAAAGTGTTGAAAAAAATTGAAAGCGACCACCTCGGTGCGCTGGTACTCGATTTAAGATATAACTCTGGCGGCTATCTCCAAACCGCCGCTCAAATAGTCGATATGTTCATCAGCAGCGGCATCATTGTCAGTTCTCAGCCGAGGTTTGGCGTGCCTACCTGGGAACCCGCCCACAAAAGAGGTACGCACCCGGATTATCCGCTGGTGATACTGATTAACGGCGGCTCGGCAAGTGCTTCGGAAATCGTTGCAGGCGCTCTGGCTGACGAGACGCATTCAAGAGCGATACTCGTAGGCAGGCAAAGTTATGGCAAAGGAAGCGTCCAGACCATAACCGGCTATCCCGGCGGAAAGGCACAAATGAAATACACGATGGCTCATTACCACCTGCCAAATGGCGATAGGGTCAGGAGCCGTTTTGAAATGAAAAAGGCTGACAGAAAAGACTGGGGCATTATGCCGGACATTGAGATTAAACTCAACAGCGAAGAGATTAAGAAAATTTTCGATATCCAGCGTGATAACGATGTTTTAGTTGGCACGAACCACGATAGCAGTAAAGCCGAGTTTAAAAGGCACGATGTAAACGAAACCATCGAGGCGGACATCCAGTTGGCTTCGGCGATACTCGTGGCAAAAACAAAAATAATTGAACGAAAGTTGAAATAGTTGGTGAAATTGTGACTGAAGAAAAAGGTAAATTAGAACAGCAAAGGCTCGAAAAGCTCAATCTTATCGCGCAGATGGGCAAAGACCCTTACGGCCAGAGATGCGATGGCATCGAATCTGCCTCTGCGGTTAAGGCCCGATTTGAAGACGACAATCCCGCTCAGCGAGCCAAATGCGCAGGACGCATCGTACTTTTGCGGGATATAGGCAAGCTCATATTCATAACCCTGCGTGATTGCAGCGGAACGATTCAGATTGGTATGAGCAAAAAGTTGATGGCCGGCGATTGGGATTTTCTCAAGCTGCTTGACCTTGGCGATATAATTTATGCCGATGGCCAATTGGCCAGGACAAAAACCGGCGAGATAACCATCTGGTCAGAGAGTGTTGAAATTCTCGCGAAGTCGCTGCTCCAGCCGCCGGAAAAATTTCACGGCCTGTCCGACATCGACATTCGCTACCGCCAGCGTTACGTTGACCTCTGGGCTAACCCTGAGGTTCTCGAAAGATTCAAAACGCGTACTGCTATTATATCCGGGGTTCGCAGTTTTCTCAGCAAGCGGGACTTTCTTGAAGTCGAAACGCCGATGATGCAGTCGATTCCCGGAGGCGCGGCGGCAAAGCCTTTTATGACGCATCATAACGCTTTGGATATTGACCTTTACCTCAGAATTGCGCCGGAACTTTTCTTAAAGAGGTTGCTTGTCGGCGGGATGGAAAAAGTTTTCGAGATAAATCGCAACTTCCGCAATGAAGGCCTCAGTCCGCGTCATAATCCGGAGTTTACGATGATGGAACTCTACCAGGCCTACGCCGACTACAATGTAATGATGGATATTACCGAAGAGCTTGTCTGTGAGTTGGTGGAAAAAAATTGCGATTCAAAACAGATTGTTTTCGGCGATATGATGGTTAATTATGCAGGGCAGTGGAGACGCGCGAAGTACGCTGATTTGCTGGCAGAATTTGCGGGTTGCAAAATTGATGACATTGCCGCTGTTCGCAAAAAGGCCAGAGAATTAGGCCTTGAAAAGGAAGATAAAATGGGCGATGCGGTGGTTATTAACGAAGTTTTTGAAATGACTGTCGAGCAGAACCTCATCGACCCGACTTTCGTGATTGATTACCCCGCAGTGCTTTGCCCGCTTACCAAACGCAGCAGGGAAAATCCTGATTACGCCGAGCGTTTCGAGCTGTTTATTGGCAAGATGGAAATCGCTAACGCTTATACCGAGCTGAACGACCCGCAGGTGCAGTACGATAATTTCGTCGGCCAGATGGAAGGGGCCGGTGAAGATGAAAGTACCTTGCGAAGTCTCGACGATGATTACATAACGGCTCTGAAATATGGAATGCCTCCTGCCGGCGGGCTTGGCATAGGGATAGACCGGTTGGTAATGCTGCTTACTTCGGCGACCAGTATTCGCGACGTAATTTTGTTCCCGCTGCTCCGGCCGAGCAAATAATTAAGGGATACTGACAGATGCTCAAACTTTTTCTATGTCTGAAGTACCTCAGAAAGAAAAAGATAGTTTTTCTCAGCATAGTCGCGGTGGCTCTTTCGACGGCTCTGCTGGTTACTGTCGCAAGTCTTTTTACGGGTTTTATAAACGCCATCAGCACCAGTGCTTCCGACTATCTTGGCGATATAGTCATCGAACCTCCCGTGCGATTTACGCACTCCGATAAACTGGTCGAAAAACTTATCGCCTCACCTGACATAGTAGCCGCCAGCCCGGCCCTGACAGCCAGCGGTCTTTTGCACCTTGGTCCCGGCAATGTTCGGGCTGTGAGTATATGGGGAATAAATCCGACCTGGCGCAGCGAAGTTACGGGACTAAAGAAAAGTCTTTTACGTCAGGGCGATTTGAGAGAGGCACCAGATTTTGGATATAAAAATTCTGCCGACAGTTGCTTTTTAGGGGTAGGTCTGGTTACCGCTGTCGATTCTGCCGGTGATGAATACGACCTGCTCGCCGCTAAAGATTTTTTAGGCAAATCCGTTGTTGTTACCACTGGCACTTTTACAGCCAAAGACGATTCGTCGCCGCTGGCAACGGCAAAATCTCTTTCAAAAAAGTTCGTGGTTTCGGATGTGATTTTTACTGGTGTTTACGACATTGACCAGAAATTTGTTTTTATGCCGACTAAGTTGCTGGCAGAGATGATATATTCCGGCGATATTCCTCTTGCTCCGGCAGACGTTATACATATTAAATGCGCTGCCGATGCGACTCCAGCCGAGACAATCGCCAAGGCTCAGCGAATATGGTCGGATTTTGCGAACGACGAGCTTAACTGGCCGCAATTTTACATAGCCCAGACGGACGTTATAACAGCCGTCCAAAAGCAGAGCCAGTACATCGCCGAGCTTGGCAAGCAGATGGGTATGCTGCTGCTGATATTCGGAGTTGTCAGCATCGGCGTTATCGTGCTGATTTTCTGCATATTCTATATGATAGTGATAAGTAAATTGAAGGACTTGGCAATAATAAAATCGCTCGGCGCATCGCCGGCGACAATTTCGGGCATTTTTGTTACTTTTGGTTTTATTGTTGGCATAACCGGCGCTGCCGGCGGGATTATTCTGGGCTTTTTTTTGATAGACAATGTAAACGCGATAGAGCATCTTATTCAGATAACATTTGGGCTAAAGATGTGGAACAGCAGCGTTTATATGTTTGATTCGATACCGAGCGAATTTAGCTGGCTCTGGGCGGGCAGATTTTTTGTCTTTGCATCCTTAGCTTCGATTCTCGGAGCTCTCGTCCCGGCAATAGTTGCCGCCCGAACAATCCCTGCGAAAATACTGAGGTACGAATAGAATGTATAAAGTATTCTTGCCATTACGTTTTTTTCTCAAGCGAAAGATAACCTATCTGGCCGTCATCGCTGTTACGCTGTGCGTCTTTACGGTTGTGGTTGTGATGACCGTGATGAACGGCCTTGTTACCGATTTTGTTGACAAGAACCACGCCTTCGTTGGCGATTGCATAGTCGGCACCGATTCACTTGTCGGCTTTGGGTGGTATGAAGATTTCCTCGATGAACTGCGGCAGGCCGATTTTGTCTATGCCGCCAGTCCGGTGATAAAAACATTTGGGCTTGTAAAATCAGAGTCATCATCGAAAAGCGGCGCTCTGCCGGTAATGGGTATTGATGCAGTTGAGCATATAAAGGTTACCGGCTTTGCCTCGGCTCTTCATTACAGAAAAGATTCGCCGTTGTTGGCTTTTGCTCCGCAATATGATTCTACTCTGCCGGGTTGTGTAATTGGTATAGACTTACTTGTTAACAGGGAAAGTGATGGGCAATATATTCAGAGTTCGCTTCTGCCGCGATGGGTATATTCGGTAACGTGTTTTCCGCTGACCGCCAGAGGTGCTCTGATTAAGAGCGGAACATCTCTTTCTGCCAACTCCAAAATTTTCTATTATAGCGACAACGCTGAAACCGGCCTGGCAAAAATTGACAGTGGGATGATTTATCTTGCCCTTGGCCAGTTGCAGGAAATATGCGGGATGGCCGCCGAGTCTAAGAGGGCAACTGCCATTTTCATAAAGTTTAATCCTGGCAGCGATGTTGAGCGTTGCACTGAGAAAGTTGCCCGGATGTGGGCTGATTTTACGCTTAGGTATTCTGATAAATCCCAAAGCTGGCTTTTTGATACCGTTACTGTTGCCGACTGGAAAAGTTATTGTCGGGAGACTATCGCGCCGATGGAGAAAGAGCAGACTATGATGATGATGCTCTTTGCGATGGTTGGCATTATCACGATTTTCATAATCTTCGTGGTTTTCTATATGATTGTCGCTCACAAGAGCAAAGACATCGGAATCCTCAAGAGCATTGGTGCGGGCGAATTTGCGATACTGGGTATTTTCCTGCGGTTTGCCGCTCTGATAGGTATTACCGGTTCAGCGGCAGGACTTGTCCTTGGCGTTTTATTCCTGAGGAAAATAAACAATCTTGAAGACTGGCTCTTCGCCAATTTCCAGTGGCAGTTATGGGACAGGTCGGTTTACGCTATCGGCGACATACCAGATTCATCGGGCGTAATTCTGCCGACAGTGGTTTTCATTTGCGCGGTAAGTGCCTGCATTATCGGTGCGTTTTTACCAACGCTGCGTGGCGTTATTAAAAAATGTGTGGACATTTTACGGGTTAACGAATTATGAACAAAAATAATTGTATAATGAATTGCAGCGGAATTTGCAAAACCTACCAGATGGGTGCTGCCAGGCTTGAGGTTCTAAAAGGGCTGGATTTGAGCGTCGCCAGCGGCGAATTTCTCGCCATTGTAGGCTCTTCCGGCAGCGGCAAGAGTACGCTTCTGCACATAATGGGCGCTCTTGACAAGCCCGACAAAGGTTCTGTCAGTTTCAACGGCACAGACCTTTCTCGTCTCGGCAGGGGCAGGTTGAATGCCTTTCGCAACAAAAATATCGGATTTGTGTTCCAATTTTACCATTTGCTCGATGAATTAACGCTGCTCGAAAATGTTTTGCTGCCCCGTATGGTCTCGGTCGGCACTCTCGGCTGGGCAAAAGTCCGCAAAGGTGCGCGTAAAGCGGCAAAAGAACTGCTTGAGCGGCTTTCACTGGCTGATAGAGCCGCCCACAAGCCATACCAGCTTTCCGGCGGCCAGCGACAAAGAGCCGCCATCGCAAGGGCACTTATCAACGGCCCGGACATACTTTTAGCGGATGAACCCACAGGAAACCTTGACTCTGAGACAGGAAATGGTATCCTAAAGGTCTTTAATGAGTTGCATCGCGCAGGCCAGACGATAGTAATGGTAACTCACGATGAGAAAATTGCTGCCATTGCCGACAGAACGATAGAGCTTGTCGATGGCAGAGTGTCGGCGGAATGATTTGATTAGGAATATAGAAATTTTGCGGAGTTTTTATGGCTTTAAAAATTTGGCTTAACGATAAATTGGTGGACCAGTCTCAGGCTTGTATAAGCGTTTACGACCACGGCCTTTTGTATGGCGATGGTGTATTTGAGGGCATAAGGATTTACAGCGGCAGGATATTTGAGTTGGCAGCCCATCTGAAAAGGCTTTACGAATCGGCTCGTGTCATTCGCATCGAAATACCAATATCAGTTTCGGCAATGCTCGATGCTGTTGAAGAAACCGTCAAAGCTAACGGCATTACCGATGGATATATTCGCCTTGTTATAACCCGTGGAATCGGCACGCTCGGAATCAATCCTTTTGCCTGTAAAAAGCCGCAGATTATAATAATCGCTGACACCATTCGGATGTACAGGGAAGAGCTTTACGAAAAGGGTATGAAGGTTATCAGTGCCTGCACAATGCGCTGCCATCCGCTTTCTTTGCCGCCGCAGGTAAAGAGCCTTAACTATCTTAATAACATCCTCGCTAAAATCGAGGCCATTGATAACGGCGTTCCCGAAGCAATTATGTACAATCACGCCGGCTACGTTGCCGAGGCAAGCGGGGACAATGTTTTCATAGTTAAAAATGGCGTTCTCTACACGCCCCCGACTCACGCAGGCTCTCTTGATGGCATAACAAGAGCCGTTGTAATGCGGATTGCCGCCGAAAATGGTATTAAGGTCGTTGAAGACAATCTTACCAGATTTGATTTATACGTTAGCGATGAGTTTTTCCTTACCGGCACTGCCGCCGAGGTTATCGGTGTTATCGAGATTGACGGACGGCAAATCGGCGATGGAAAGCCGGGAGCGATAACGAAAATGCTCAGAGAAAAATTCTTTAACTGCGCCCGCGGCCGTACAGATTAAAATGGTTGATAATAAATTTCCTCTACTGTCGCAGTCAACTATTTCTCAACTGGTTGAAGTTGCCTCTGTTATAAAAGCTCGGCTCGAAGTTGATGATGCCCGGCTCAAACCTTTTCTTGATTATGTAAAGAAAAGGCCCGGCAAAATGCTCCGTGCTTCTATGCTCCTGCTCAGTGCCGCCGGCTTAGGCGAAGTCAAGCAGGTTCATATCGAAACAGCCGCAGCCGTTGAGATGATACACGCGGCAACGCTTTTGCACGATGATGTTATTGATGACGCTCAGATTAGAAGAGGCGCACCGGCGGCGAACATAAAATGGAGTAGCGAGACAGCCGTCCTTCTGGGCGATTTTTTACTCTGCCGGGCATTCAAAATTTGTACAGATCTGGCACGAAATGACATTATAACAATCCTTGCCGATATGGCGGATACGATTTGTATCGGCGAGATGACCCAGAACGCCCGTAGTGGAGATTTTACGCTTGGGCTGGATAGCTATATTGAGATTATAAAGAAAAAGACAGCGGTTTTCTTTGCTGATTGCTGCCGACTTGGCGCATTAACTGCTGGCGGCGACGAGACCAACGTTGAAAGGCTTGCGGATTTCGGACTCAATTTCGGCCTCGCTTTCCAGATTGCCGACGACCTCACCGATTCACTCGGCAGCGAGGCTCGGACAGGCAAGACCGCAGGCAGGGATATTTACAAAAAGAACCTTACGCTTCCGCTGATTCATATTCTCAAGAGCCTTACCTCGCAGGGGCGAGCTGATTTAATCAAAAAACTGGATAACGGCAATATGCCGCTCGATGAACTCTCCTTGCTTTTGCGGAGTAACGACAGCGTTGAATACACGAAATCTCAAATCGCTTTTTACGCCGCAAAGGCACTGGAAAATCTTGAGGCTGTCAAAAATCTTTCGACAAAGAAAAGCTTTGCAGCGATAGCTAACTCTTTAGTCAGTATGGAGTTTTGATTCTCACATCACTAAAAACAGGGCATTGGCGAAATTTTTTTATTTACCAGTGTAACACTATCGTTGAAAATGCATCTGTATAGGTGTACGAAAACATACTTTTTTTAATGGAGAAAGCTATTATGAAAGTCGCAATGTTGCTTATCTGTTGTGCCTGTTTCGTTTGTCCTGTCTATGGCTTGGACGATGATATGTCAGCCCAAAACCAGTCAATGGCAATCACGGTTTACAATGAAGATTTTGCTGTTGTCAAGGAACGAAGATATATGTCCTTTGCCAGCGGTATTAACACGCTCAAATTCACCGATGTCGCCTCTGCCATAGAGCCTGCCAGCGTCAATTTCAAATGCCTTTCACCATCTAATGCCATATCAATACTCGAACAGAATTACGAATACGACTTAGTTAATACCGAAAGCCTGCTCAAAAAGTATATCGACAAATACGTCTCTGTGGAAGTCAAGGGCAGCGGCTCAGACAGCGGCAGAAAAATTAAAGGCATTCTCAGCGCATCCGTTGGCGGCGATTTGATAATCCAGCGCTCAGGCGGCGGGGTTGACATCATAAGAAGAAACAGCATTGAAAGTATTTCTCTCGATGAGCTTAGCGAAGGCCTTGTAACAAAACCGACACTCGTATGGCTCGCTAATGCGAAATCAGCGGGCAACGAGCTTTGTCAGATTACATATACTACCGGCCGAGTTGGCTGGGGTGCTGATTATTCAGCAACACTCAACGCCTCAGAAACCGCACTCGACCTTACCGGCTGGGTTACAATCGACAACAAAAGCGGGGCGACCTATAAAGACGCAACCATAAAACTCATCGCAGGCGATGTCCGCAGAGTAAAACCGCGGCGGCAGATGTTTGATGAAAGGTCGATTGTTCGTGGTTTGGGTATGGAAGCCAAATCAGCACCATTTGAAGAAAAATCCTTTATGGAATACCATCTCTACACTCTTGGCCGAAAGAGTACTATCAATAATAACCAGACCAAGCAGCTCGAATTTATAACACCGGCGATGAATGTACCTGCCAAAAAGGTTTATATTTATGAGAGAACTAAAAAGGCTGACAAGGTTCAGATAAAAATTGAGTTTGAAAACAAAAAGGAATTTGGCCTGGGCATCGCACTTCCAAAGGGCAAGGTTCGCGTCTTCAAAAACGATCCTGCCGATGACTCGCTCGAATTTGTTGGCGAAGATATGATAGACCACACCCCTCGCAAAGAGAAAATATCGCTCTATATCGGCGACGCGTTTGATATTGCCGTCGAGTATAAGCCGTTGGACAGCAAAGTCTCCCGCAGAATGCGATGGGACAAGCATCAGATAGAGCTGCGTAATCGCAAGGATACGCCTGTAACGGTTTTCGTTGACGAAAAATTCAGCTCGTGGGTGAATTGGGACATCGAGCAGAGCAGCTTAGAGTATGAAAAATACGATGCTAATACCGCCCGCTTCAAGGTCAGGCTCGCAGCCGATTCGACTGTAACCCTTGAATACTCAGCCAACCAGAATTGGTAACCGATGAAAAACAGCGCATAAAAAAAGCCGGACTAAAATGCCCGGCTTTTTATTTATTCAAATTTTTACGCCTGAGCTTTGCCGAACGTTGCTTTGGCTTGTCCGATGAGATAGAAGCTGCCCGTAATGCAAATCAAATCTTCCCTTGCCAGGGCATTGCTGGCAATCGCGACGGCCTCTCTCACATTCATTGCCGTCTGGTACATTTTGCCGCAGATTTCAGTGTACATATCCGCAAGGTCTTGCGGGTGTACTGCCTTTGGCGAATTGCTTCGGGTAAAAATCACCTTGTCAGCACCATATTGAAGTTGTTCGAGCATACCCTGAACATCTTTATCGCTTCCGCATCCGAATATCATAATCATCGAGTCGTACGGAACGTGCTGGCCTATCGCCTGCACCAGAGCCTTAATGCTCGCCGCGTTATGAGCCGTATCGATTAGTATCCGCGGGTCATCGCTTATCATTTCCATTCTGCCGGGCATAGCAACATTTTGCAGACCTTTAGCTGCTTTCTCGTCGTCGATTTCGTATCCGCTGGCCTTTAGTTTGTCCAGCATAGCGATTGCCAGACCACAGTTGATGGCCTGATGTTCGCCTGGCAGGGGCACTCTGAGGTGTTCAAATTTGCTCGTCGGAGTCGTTACACAAACCTTGTTGTGAGGTCCATACTCTCGCGACGATTCAAATCTGCAGGAAAAATCAATATCTTTACCTGTAACGCACAGCGTATTCCTGGTCTTGGCTGCGTGTTCTTTAAGTACTCGCATTGCTATCGGGTCCTGCTGAACGGTAACAGCGGGGATACCTTTTTTGAATATGCCGGCTTTTTCTTTAGCGATACGGTCAATGGTTTTGCCTAACAGGTTCTGATGGTCGAGACTAATACTCGTAATACCGACCACAGCAGGCTCAATAACATTCGTACTGTCGAGCCGTCCGCCCAGACCTGTTTCTATCACAGCGATATCTACTTTTTTGTCAGCGAAGTGCAGAAACGCCATTGCCGTAAATATCTCAAAAAATGTTGGTGCATCCGTCTTGGCCATCTTCTCGACGGGCTTGTAAATTCGGTTAATCAGTCCCAGCAAATCGGCATTGGTTATATTTTTGCCGTTTATCGCGATACGTTCGTGCAAATCGGTTACGTGAGGCGAGGTGTACAGCCCAACGTTATAATCATTAGCTTCCAGCATCCTGGAAAGCATAGTCGCGGTAGAACCCTTGCCCTTTGTGCCGGCAATATGAGCCGAAACAATTTTTTTCTGCGGATTGCCCAGCGCAGCAAGCAGCTTTTCCATTCTTTCAAGATTGAAAGTGGTTACATTATAGCGAAGCTTAGTCTGTTTTTCGTAATCGGTTCGGCTAAAAAGATAGTTCAGTCCCTGATTAAAAGTCCTGAATTGCTTAGCTTTTTTTACCGGCTTGACCTTCGACTTTGCCCTCGTTACCTTTTTAGTTGTCTTGTCTTTAGTTGCCATAAGCCCCTTAACATACCAATCCAGCAATTTAAAGTCAATAGATTAGACTTTTTATTTATATTGCTCATTAAAAGCTCTTTAAACTTCTTTATTTAACTCTTTGTCGCAAAAGCTGTTAAAAAGAGACATCACCAGTGTTTTTTTAAAAAATAGATGTATTTAATCACGAGCAGCCGACTCCTTTTTTTGTTGACATTTGTGAGTTTTTCCGCAAAAATCTAGCAATTATCAAATTTTGACAATAGTTTTGATGCTCAACAGGACAATGTGTTACAGCTTTTTTGAAAAATCCGTTGGAATTAGAGGGTAATTTTGCAGGATCATTCACCAGATATACGCAGTTGGCTCCAGCTTGTTCGCGCAGAAGGCGTAGGGTCTGTCAGATTTGGCAATCTTATCGACGAATTCGGCTCTGCTCAGGCCGTTTTATCCGCTTCGGTCAGCCAAATGACAAAAATTGATGGAATTGGCGCAAAAACCGCTGAAAAAATTGCGACAACTCGCGATAACTTCGACACTGACAAGGAGTTATCGCTGGCAGATAAGCTCGGCGTAACCGTTCTCAACATCGATGACGACCGATACCCCGCGGTTTTAAAGCAGATATACGACCCGCCAGCAGTTCTGTATGTGAAAGGGACAATCGAAAAAAGCGACAACCTTGCCTGCGCTATCGTCGGTTCAAGAAGGTGCAGTCATTACGGTTCAGAGCAGGCCTCCAGACTTGCGCATTTGCTCGCCGGGTCCGGCTTTACGATTGTCTCTGGAATGGCTCGCGGAATCGATACCGCATCTCACCTTGGTGCACTGGCGGCAAACGGCCGGACGCTCGCGGTTCAGGGTTGCGGGCTGGCGAACATTTTTCCGCCCGAAAACAAAAAACTTTTCGAGCGTATCTGTGCCTCCGGTGCTTGTGTTAGCGAATTGCCGCTGGAATATGAGCCGCTTGCGGAGAACTTTCCGCCACGCAATCGCATTATTGCGGGACTGAGTCTGGGGACGATTGTGATTGAGGCTTTTTTGCGTTCGGGCGCATTGATAACTGCAAAGGCATCGCTCGATTATAATCGGGAAGTAATGGCCGTGCCGGGCAAAATCGATTCACCGCTCAGCAAAGGACCGCACAGTCTTATAAGGGACGGCGCAAAACTCATTGAATCGGTCGAGGACGTAATTGATGCACTGGGCTATGTAGGCGATGGGCTTAAAGACCACGTTGCTGATTCCGCCGCAAAGACTCAGCAAAAGGTAGAGGCAGGCCTGTTCGACACCGAGGATTTCAAATTCAGCGGTTCGGAACAGGCTGTAATAGATTCGCTCAATTCCGAGCCATCGCACATTGAGGAAATAATTGATAGAACATTGCTAAATGCAGGCTCGGCAAATTCAGCACTAATATCCCTGAGATTGAAGGGTCTCATTAAGCAGCTGCCCGGCGATTTTTTCGTTAGAAGAAACGCTGCGGAAAAAGAATAGTACCAAATACGCAATGTTTAGTCCCCTGCATTGCAGGGGGTTTTCTTTTTCGTATGGTTTGTATCTTTCGCAACGCCGTTTAGCCCCCAGGCCTGCCTGGGGGTTCACGCCTGCGTATGGGTTATTGTATTCCTATCGACCTTGTCATTGCGAGCGCAGCGCGGCAATCTTTTTTGTTTTTTTCTCTGTGAACCTCTGTGTTCTCTGTGGTGAAATTGTTGACTCTGTCATTCCCGCGAAAGCGGGAATCCATTTTTCTGTATCTTGTTTTAAAATCTGTGTCTAAATTTTTTTGTGTCTTTGTGCCTTCGTGGCTAATTAAAAAATCTGTGTTTATCAGTGTCCATCTGTGGCTAATTTCTTTTATAGTCTTTCATATTTTATAACTGCCCGGTACATCCCGTTTATTCTCACACCATCGAATATCTGCGGTGCGTATTTATCATTTCTCGGCTGAAGGCGAACCTTGTTATCATCTTCAAAGAACACACGTTTAAAGGTTGTTTCGTGTGGCTCAGCAAATCTGATAAAGCAGTCATCGCCGCTGCTGACCTGTGCCGCTGGCGAGAATATCACGATGTCGCCTTCGAGAAAGGCAGGTTCCATCGAATCGCCAATCACCCTGACAGCAAACGCGTTTGCGTCATTAACATCCGGGCAGCGAACATAATCGTCAGCGAACCCTGCGGGGTATTCAAGGTCATCGAAATCGACAGGGTAGCCGGCAGCAACTTTATTTATTATTGGGATGAGTTTGCCGGGACCAAGTTCCTTAACGTCTTCTTCGATTGCCAGGTCATTTTTTGAGAGCATCGCATTAATTTTTGTCGCCGCCGCTGGCTTGGTCATAAGGTTTTTAACAAGGCTGCGCCATTTTTGGTTTTCTGCCTGATATTGTTCAAATTGCTGGCGAACGTCGGCTGGCATTCGGTCGAGATTTGCGATATGGCGTAATGTGCCAGCGGAAAATTTCAGAATCCGTTCGAGTTTTCGCAGCAGCAGGTCGCTGGGCGGGTTTTTGACTTTGCTGGTCTCGATGGTTGAAAGGTAGGGCTTAGAGAACCCGACTTTGATACTGACTTCGTCGAGGGTTATATGCAGTTCCTGTCGCCTGTCCCTGATTATCTGTCCTAATGACATAAAAGCCTCCAAAAAAAAGCGTCCTGCTGTTGTTTGTAAGGCAATTATATAACAATCGGCTAAAGTTGCAAGTTATTTAACTTTTTTTTATTCTTTTGGCTTAGCCCTGCCATCACTATGGCAGGGTTTTGTTTTTTATAGTTAACCCCCTGATTCATCAGGGGGTTGTTGTCATTGCGAGTGTAGCGTGGCAATCTCGTTTTTCATTTGTGTTTATTCGTGTCCATTCGTGGTTAATTTCTTTTGTCATTCCCGCGAAAGCGGGAATCCACTTTTTGAATTTTTAGAGGTTCCCTAAAGACTCAAAACTCATAACTATTAGTCGCTGGTATCGAGAATGCTCATAAACGCTTGTTGTGGTATCTGCACGTTGCCGATACTCTTCATTCGTTTCTTGCCTTCCTTTTGTTTCTTGAGCAGTTTCATTTTTCTCGTAACGTCGCCGCCGTAGAGCTTGCTCGTAACATCTTTCCGAAACGCTTTGATTGTTTCGCGAGCAATAATTTTCCCGCCGATAGCTGCCTGCAATGGGACTTCAAACTGATGTTTCGGAATCGCTCTTCGGAGTTTAATTAGAAGATGCCTTCCGCGAATTTCTGCACTTGAGCGGTGCAGTATAAGGCTAAGAGCGTCAACGGGGATTTTGTTAACGAGAATTTCGATTCTGACAAGGTCGCTTTTCTCGAACCCGATAAAGTCATAATCCATTGTCGCGTAGCCTTTGCTTATGCCTTTGAGCTGGTCGTAAAAATCGTAAACAATTTCCGCCAGCGGTGCTTTGAATTCCATCATAACACGAGTTGTACTGAGGTAATCGGTTTTTATAAGCGAACACCGCCTCTGCTCGGCCAGCTTCATAATCGAGCCGATAGAATCTTTTGGCGTAATTAGTTCCAGCTTAACGAAAGGCTCTCGCAGCTCTTCAATAATCGACCTGTCCGGCAGTTGGCTCGGCGAATCTATCCGTTTAACTTCGCCATCGGTCAGTAAAATCTCGTAGCTTACAGTCGGGGCGGTCTGAATTATTTCGATGTCGTTTTCGCGTTCGAGCCTTTCCTGAACGATTTCCATATGCAGCAGTCCGAGGAATCCGCAGCGGAATCCGAACCCCAGGGCAGGACTGTTTTGCGGCTCAAACGAAAAGCTCGTATCGTTAAGCGCCAGTTTATCGAAAGCCGTGCGCATTTTCGGATATTCGGTATTGTTAGCCGGGTAAAAATCGCTGAAGACCATCTGAATTGGTTTTTGGTATCCCGGCAGGGCTTTCTCGGCAGGGTCATTGTCTAATGTAATCGTATCGCCGATAGTAATGTTGGCAAGGTTCTTGATATTGGCGATAATGTAGCCGACTTCGCCAGCGCCGAGGCTGCCAACTTTCATCATTGTCGGCGAAAACTTGCCCACCTCTGTAACGACATAGCTTGAGCCGTTACTCATCATCCGAATTTTATTACCGGCTTCGAGCTTGCCGCTCATCACACGAATATAGCAAATCACGCCGCGATACCCGTCAAAATGGCTGTCGAAAATCAGTGCTCTGGTCTGTCTGCAATCATCGACTTTCGGACTCGGCAAAAATGTAACAATCGCCTCAAGCAGCTCTTCGATTCCGAGTCCGCTTTTAGCGCTAATGTGAAAACATTCATTTTTGCGGATGCCGAGAATGTGTTCGATTTCTTCACCGACCACTCCTGGCTGCGCTGCCGGCAGGTCAACCTTATTGATAACCGGCAAAATTTCCAGCTCCGCATCAATCGCCAGATAGGCGTTTGCCACCGTCTGTGCTTCAACGCCTTGCGTCGCATCGACCACCAGCAGTGCCCCCTCGCAGGCAGCCAGCGACCGCGAAACCTCATAGCTGAAATCCACGTGTCCCGGTGTGTCAATCAAATTCAGCATATACTCAACGCCTTCGTGGATATGGGTCATCGTTACCGCCGAGGCCTTAACAGTAATCCCCCGTTCGCGTTCAATATCCATACTATCGAGCAGTTGCTCGTGAAATTGCCGCTGAGTTACGGTACCGGTAAGCAACATAAGCCTGTCGGCCAGCGTACTCTTGCCGTGGTCGATATGTGCAACTATTGAGAAATTCCGTATATTTTCTATGTTCATTTGTTTTAACCGGCAAATGTAAACTCCGAATTATACAGTTTAATTACGGATTGTACAATGATTTTGGTTTACGAACGGTTTATATCTTTCATTTCGTCATTTAGCCCCGGCAACTTGTTTGCCGGGGTTCGTGTTTGCGAATTTTAATAACCCGTTCACATCGCCATTAGCCCCTGGGTCTTGTCCCAGAGGTACCTGCAAATTGTTTATCATTTTCCCACCGTATAGTAGCCGAGCCGCGGGAGCGGCCGGAATACTTTTTGTCATTGCGAGCGTAGCGTGGCAATCTCTTTTTTCATTTGTGTTTATTCGTGTGCATTCGTGGTTAATTTCTTTTGTCATACTCGCGAAAGCGGGTATCCATTTTTTTTGTATCTTGTTTTTTTATCTGTGCAATCCTTCGGCTACGCTCAGGACAAGCCTGTGTAATCAGTGTTTAATAATTCGTGGTTAAATAAATCTCTATCGCCGCAAGGCGATTCCTCAACTCAAAACTCAAAACTCAAAACTCAGAACTCAAAACTATTTATGTGTCTTCGTGGCCATAAAATTCTTTGATTATTTCCCGCAACTCATCGCCGGTATTGGCCATCATCAATTCGCGATGTACTTTTTTTCGCTGCGGATGTGCTTTGCAGTAGTTTGCCAGGAATTTGCGGAAATACTTTACTGATTTTTGAACGTAATAAAGTTTGCTAAGCATTTCGTAATGGGCGAGAATAATTTCGCCTTGTTCTTTAACGCTTGGTGAATAAATTTCATCGCCGATTTTGCCGTCAAGTACATCAGTTAGTTGCCGATATATCCACGGTGCCCCGATAGCGCCTCTTGCGATAGCAACGCCGTCAAGGCCGCTGGCTTTGAGTTTGTTTATAACATCTACTGCCTCGAACAAATCGCCGCTGCCAAGTATCGTTGCGTGGGGAAATTTTCCTTTTAGTTTTGCGGACAGTTCCCAGTCAGCTTTTCCGCGATACGCCTGCGTAACCGCTCTGGGGTGTACCGTTATCGCATCGATATTTTCCGCTATCAGCTTTTCGCATATTTCCCAAAAATTTTCCTGTTCTTCGCTTGCCTTGCCGAAACCGGTTCTGATTTTCACTGTTATCGGGCAATCGACTGCTTCGCGAACACGTTTAAAAATTTCGATTGCGAGAGCGGGCGTTTTGAGCATCGCGCCGCCTCGGCCTCTGCGCAAAACTTTCGGGGCAGGGCAGGCGTAGTTCAGGCATATACAATCGTATCCGACATCGCGCAGCGTTTTCGCTGCCAGTGCCATCACATCTGGCTCGGTTCCGAGAATCTGCGCCCCGACAGGGTGTTCGTCATCGGTTATACGATAATTTGCTTTATTGAATAATGGCCGATGGCACGCTGATTTAGCGAGTAATACGCCGCTAAAGGTCAGCTCGCACCCGAACTGTCGTGCCAATGTGCGCATCGCTCGGTCGCTGTACCCGCTCAAAGGCGACTGAATGAATGGCTGTTCTAATTTTATGTTCCCGATTTTAAGCATTGCAGATATTAAAACAAAAAACGACAAAAAGTTCCACGAATTATTTAATTCTTGTTAATCAGGATATTTAGAGGTAAAATTCTGCTAATCGTTTTTACAGGGGAAGTATTCATCTTAAAATCAGGAGAATGATATGGGCAATCTTGACGTAGTATTCGGTGTTTTTGCTTTCGTGCTATGGCTGGGATTAATGGTGTTTATCGTTACGATGATTTATCGTTTGGTTCGTGGAGTTGAACGTATCGCCGAAGCACTCAAGCATAAAGACAATGAATAATCATCTTGCAATTTTGAAAAAACAATATATTGATGCAATCCTTGCCGGGACAAAAACAATCGAGTCTCGCCTGTACAAAGGCCCGTTCCCGCCGTTTGGAATGATAGAAATTGGCGACAAACTTTTCCTGAAAGCCTCTTCCGGCCAAGTTTGCGCAACCGCCAGAGTCTCAGCAGTAAAATCCTTTGAAAATCTTACGCCAGCTAAGGTGGCCGATTTAAAAATGCACTACAATTCCAAAATTCTCGGCGACAATGAATACTGGCAGATGAAGTCCGACAGCAAATTCGCAATTTTCGCCTGGCTCAGCGATATAAAGCCGCTCGAGCCGATACGAATCAATAAAAAGGACTGGCGGGCATGGGTCGTCCTGAAGCCCGGCAAGGATTTTGGCTTAATCAAACCCCATTTAGACCCTTAAAAAAGGGTCTTTTGGAGCAAATATACAAAAAACCACAAAAATATCCTTTGTTTTTTGCCTGTCTGTGCTAAAATGGTGTGTGACAGTTTGTCTGGATTTAGTGAACAAAAAAAACCATCCAGACAAAAAATTTCCTTTGGGAGAAAGGAGATGGGTATGAAAACGAAAAGTTTGTACGGTGTGTTCGTTATTTTACTCGCAACGGCCACGTTATTTGTTTCAGGTTCATCAGCTAACCCCACAATGCACTGGATAGGTCTCGGCAATTCCCAGATGGGCGGTTTCTATGAAACCCCGCCGGTCAGCGGTGTAGGTTACGGCCTGAAAGGCTATCACGGCGAATGGTCCTGCGAACTCGCGTTCGATTCCGTAATGGACTTGCCCGGCTACGCCGATGGCAGCGACCTGATAACATTCTGTCTT
This sequence comes from Anaerohalosphaeraceae bacterium, assembly GCA_021108375.1. GTDB lineage: Bacteria > Planctomycetota > Phycisphaerae > Sedimentisphaerales > UBA12454 > JAIORA01. The sequence goes on along the minus strand of JAIORA010000042.1, from coordinate 86,352 downwards.
GAGTGGACCGAGGAGCTTATCGGAGAAAACGATTTTTACGGCGTTGTCAACACTGGTGCCGTAGGCGGCAGTGAACCTTTAGGCTTCGACCCTCTCGACACCGAGTCTGCCTGGCTGTATGACCAATACCTTTTGGGCAATGATTTCGGCATCACGGATGTAAATCGCAGAGCAGCGGTGGTGCAGGAAGCCATCTGGAGTTTTGAAGGTGAGTTTAGTTGGGCCCACGATTATTCCGAAACCGATGGCCTCAAGCTGATGGCTCAAGGCGCTGTAATTGCGGGATGGGTCAATACCGATATTAGGGTACTGAATGTGTATTGGCAAAGCGATGACACGCCTGGCCAGGACGTGCTCATAAAAATACCTGAGCCGGCAACAATCGCAATGCTCAGTTTGGGTTCTCTGCTGTTAGTCAGGAAGAAAAGACAATAGCGTAAGCCGATTCATCGGGATTTCCCTTTTTCGGCCGTAGGCCGAATGGTTAGCCCCCAAGCTTGCTTGGGGGTTCGTGCATTCAAATGGTTTTTCACGCCAACACCGATTTTGTCATTTCGACCGAAGCGGAGAAATCTTGTTTTTAAAAGTTAGCCCCACATTTACAAATGTGGGGTTGTCCTTTTTCGGCCGTAGGCCGAATGTTTAGCCCCCAAGTCTGCTTGGGGGTTCGTGCTTCCATATTTTGCTATCCCTTTCCCACTATTAAAAGCCGAGCCGCGGCAGCGGCCGGACAAAAATCCCGTAGGGATTTAATAATAATAGCCCCGTGTGAGCGAAGCGAAACTCGGGGAAAAAGGAACCGTCCCCACCCCGACCCCGTAGGGGTCGAATAACCTTTTGCTCTTTGTCATTGCGAGGCGGTTTTATCGCCGTGGCAATCTCAACCCTGCGAATGGTTTGTGTTTTACATTTCGCCGTTTAGCCGTCGTGGCCTGCCCAACGGTTTGTGCTTGCAAATTTCAATAACCCGTTCGCACCGTATAGAAGCCGCAAACACCATCCCACTCCTACTGACTCTGTCATTCCCACGAAAGTGGGAATCCAGTTTTTATATCTTGTTTTTTAATCCGTGTTAATCCGTGTCTAAACTTTTGTGTCTTTGAGTCTTGTGGCTACAAACCCGAATTGTTTAGTCTTGAATTTTTTGCCCAAAATGGCCTCAAAAACGGTAAAAAACCGACCAAAAACAGCAAAAAAGTGAGCAAAAACGTTCAAAAAATGCAAAAAATCGCAAAAAAATCCAAATTTTTGCCGTTTTTCTATGGTTCAACAATGTCCTGAATGGATTTTTAGCCGAAAAACGCAACCGCAATTTATGGCTCAATAATATGCTGAATGGATTTCTGGCCTAAAAACGCCGTTTTCGCCCCTCTTATTCCAACGTAAAATAAGGACTTACAAAAATTTTCTACCTGCCGCCCAAAAGCAATTATCAGAGATGCTCTAAATCGTTTATTTTTTTGTAATTATCGGAACAAAAATGCGAATTTAATGTCAAAAGAAGCAGGGTATTTTGCCGATAACTCTATTGAAACCTTACGCCCTTTAGGGTGGTGAAATGTGCGTTTTGCGTTCATAACTTAAAGGCGAAAAACAGGTTGCCGCAAAAGTCCATCGCATTTTTTATACGATTGATATAAAGCATTATGATAAAAACACTTAGAATAACGAGCATATTGGTTGGGTTAGCCGCTTTGGGCTTTGTGGCTTTCATTGCTTCTCAAGGTATGCAGACCGACGAATCCATCGAAGAGTTTCTTTCCTCTCCCGGCATTGCTGAGCAGATGAAAGGCTCTTCCACGACTAAAACAGCCGATTCCGGGCAGGATTCGCCCCTGATTCGTCAGGCCAAAGCCTTTGCTCTTCGCATCAATCCGCCCCCTCCGCCAGTAGCAAAGACCCCTCGGCCGACTACTCCGAGAACCCCCAAAAAACCGCCCAGGCCTAAGGTAGCGGCCGTTACAGCGAACTTTACACTGCTGGGTACAAGCTCGCATTTGGACGATGAGAACGAGTCCTGGGCCCTGATAAACGAGGTCGGCAAAGGCGTTCGCTGGGTCAAACAGGGCCAGTCGATAGGGCATCTGATGATAGAGGGTATCGGTAGCGGCGTGGTTTTAATTAACGACAGGGGCAACACTTACGAGTTAGCTGTAAAGCGGGAGACAAAGCCGGATTACGTTAAATCTTATAGTGGCCAACTGCCGGAAAAATCGCCAGACAGGAGTTGGCAAACCGGCTCCGTGAGAGAAGTTGTAAGCTCAGTTATCGAGCCGGCGGTTCCGCCAGCGGCTCCATCGGCGGCTCCGCCGTCAGCGGAGAATGTTAAGGAAAATATTGAATGGCTGAAACGCCTCCAGGCCGACCCTGCGATGGCAGAGCTTTCCGGCGATGATGCTAACAGCCTTGGCGGGTTTGGAGAAATACTGAAATCCCTTGAAAAAGACCTTAAGAATATCGAGACCGACAAAAATAAACCGCTCGACAAAAAAGAAGTACTCAATGAAAATAAACCTCGTATCAAATTTGATGATGAGGAAGGAAAGGTGCAATATCGGTCTGAAAATGAGGTTGGCTCCGACGCTGAAGCTCGCAAAAAGGCAATGGAGGACTTGATGAAGAGGCGAAGGTCCCGGAGTCGCAGGTAAGTTTAACGGCAGAACTCTGCTTCAGGCGAATTTTGGGTGTTTCAAAATCGGGCATAACTATATTATTTTTAAGGCTTTGAGTCGTTTTGTCCGATAAAAAGACAGTGGATAGCAAGTTAAAAGCAGGCAACAAGGTAGAGGTAAGAGTTTCGGAGAGCAAAATGTTGATAAATCGTTTGGCCGGTAAGTCTTTTAGACGGCAGAGTATTTGGGTGTTTCTTCTGGTGTTGTTGTTCAATGCCAGCGGCAGTTACTGCGCTGACCCCAATATATCAACTCCGGTGCGCGTTCGGATATTTAATCTCAGGCATCTTGGCACTGATGAAGCTAAGAAGTTTCTTGCGGGTGCCAAAATCGGCGACAGCGTTTTTTCTATTCCCGGAACCAGTGCTCTGAGTGTAACCGGTAAGCCGGAAGCACTTGTTTTTGCCAGTACGCTATTGCGGATGATTGATTCGGTTACAGTTTACAGTATGGATATTTCTGATTTGCCCGCAGGTTCGGCAGAAGTTTTGCCAGAGCGGTTAGAAGCAGAATTGGGCAGAGGGTTTTCTGTTGGTTCTCTAAGTTCTGCGCCGAGTCGTCAGCTTGCGAAAAAAGTTATAATCGAATCCTTGAACGGCAGGCAAATTGTAATCGCTCCGGCAGAGACTCTTGTTAAAGTTCTTGAACAGATAAATAAATTGAAAAGTCAACCTGTTGTGGTAGAGGCGAGTCCATCAATTATTCCATCGGCGGTAGCTGCTGATGATGTAAACGCGGCAGGCAATCCATACATAATCGAAAGTCCAAACGTCCCTGCGGTTGTGAGTTCTGCGGCTGTTGAATCCGCAGTTGTCATTGGCGAAGATGAGATGCTCGGCGATTTGCTTGATGAGCTGGCGGAGAATGAGCCGGTAGTTGTTTCGGCGGAGCCTGTCATTGAGCCAGAGATTGTTATAGAGGGATTCGTTGAGCCGAGTGGGTTGGTAGAGTTGGAGCCGGTAGTTGTCGAAAATTATGGAACGTTTGAGCCAGAACCAGAGCAAGAATCAGAGCCAGAGCAGAATCTTGATGAGATGATAGCGGCGAAGGTTAAAGCGATTCTTGAACAAATGAATCTTGGGCAAACCGCCCCGGCTGAGCAGAACTCTGTTCGTGAGCCGAGCGCGGAAGTGGTTGAAGAAATTGCTGTCGCAGAGGTCAATGAAGCCAACGAAATTACGCTGGTCTCGGCAAGGGTGGCGATGGACATTCCGAACGGCGAGCAGACGATAGATTTGGATTTGCCGGAGAAGCTGGAAATAGTAACGCTAATCGAGCTTGTTGGCAAGTATATGAACCTCGATTACCTTTACGATGGAAACAAGATTAAGGGTGATGTCAGAATCAAGATTCAGGGCAGGTTGAAAATAAGGGAATTGTACGATTTGCTTGAGAACGTCCTGAAATTTAAGGGTCTTGTTATGAGCCGAAAGGGGGACTTAGTAATAATCGCACCCGCGGCAGAGATTCTTGAGCAGGACCCCAGTTTTGGCGACGACCCGTTAAAGCCCGGCGATGTAATAGTTACGAACGTTTTCAAACTTGAGCACATAAGCACAGACGCGGCAAAGAATTTGTTAGGCGGTATGAAGTTTGCTACTAACGTTACTCCAATACCGGAAACAGGAACGCTGGTTATTACCGATTATGCGTTCAGGATGCAGAGAATAGAAGACTTGCTTGAGCTTGTCGATGTTCCGGGTCCTCCGAAAAAGTTTAAGCTGCGAGTGCTGAAATACACGCTGGCCGAGTCGCTTGTGCCCAAAGTACAGGCGCTTGCCGAGCAGTTGGGTACGGTAGATATTACTGTCGGCAGCGGTGCGCCAAAGACTCCGCTTGAAAAGAAAAGGGCGGCAAGAAGGAAAAGGGCAGCAAGGGAAGATCCTGATACTCAGGTTATGCGGCCGAGGGCTCAGGGCAAGAATCAGACTTCGGTATATATCGATTTCGATAAACGGACTAATCGCGTTATGATGATAGGGATGGCCGGTGAGATTGCCACGGTTGACGGTATAATAGATTCGCTCGATGTGCCGCAACAGGATTTGCGGGCTATACAGGAGTACGAGCTTCAGTATATCGATACTGTAACGGTAGTAGATAGCCTTAAGAATTTTGGGATAATCGAAAGCGATAGTTCCGGCCAGTCTGGAACAGCCAAACGCAGTTCTGGTAAAGCAAGGCGCGGGGCAAATCCGCAGGGAGAGGCACCCTCTTCGGCTGATGGAGGGGCTGGTTCTTCGGGACTTGTTACGATAGACCAGCCGCAAGTTGTTGAGCTTGAGACGACTAATTCGCTTTTGGTTAACGCAACGCCTGAACAGCATATCCAGATAGCACGGGTTATTTCCTACGTTGACAGGGAGCCTTTGGATGAGGCGATACCGTTCAGGATTTATCGGCTGGAAAATCAGGAGCCTGAAGAATTGGCAGGGGTTATTAATGACCTTATAGAAAAGACCATCAAAGACGAAAAGGGTAAAGTGCAGAAAAAGGTTACACGCGAGGAAGATATTGCGGTTGTGGCTGACAAAAATACCTTTTCGCTTATCGTGTATGCAAATAAGCGGAATCAGGAGTGGATAGCAAACCTTATCAAGACTCTCGATAAACGCCGACCACAGGTTTTGATAGATGTTTCGCTAGTAGAGATTGACCGTGATGACGATTTCGAATACGACCTTAGTATAGTAGCTAATGCCACGAATCTTGCAACCGGTAATATAGCAATTACCGGCAATCAGTTGATTAAGACAGCGGTTGGGTCCGTGATTGAGGGTGGTTTCAATTTAACAGATGCCACCGGAGCGAATACCAAAAGCGTTCAAGGCTTTTATAACGCAGGCAAGATGCAGATGTTGATGAGACTTCTCGATAAGAGGGGTTATGGAAGAGTGCTGGCGCAGCCTAAGGTTTTAGTCAACGATAACGAATTAGGCTTGATTCAGACAACACAAAAAACACATGTTAAGAAGGAAGATGTAACCTATCCAGGTGATCCTCCGCTACAAAAAATAACGGTTACCTGGGAACCTTATGAAGCTAAGATTGAGCTGAAAATTACGCCTCAGATTAGTGAAGGTGATTTGCTGCGGCTCGAGATAGAAATGATTCGAGAGGACTTTGTTGAAACTCTTGAAGGTCCTCCTGATTATACTACAAGTAATGTTAATACGGTTGTTACCGTACCTGATGGGAGTACGATTATTCTCGGTGGATTGACGAAACTTAATCAGACCAAGGCAGGCAGCAAGATTCCAGGGTTAGGTGATGTGCCTATCCTTGGCGGATTGTTCAGAAGTGTGGATAACGCAAATGATGAGAAGCGGTTGTATATATTTGTTAAAGCTAATATCCTTCGGCCTGATGTAGAAGAAGGGCTTGAACAGCTTAAGGATATATCGCGAAAGAATCGCGCAACATTTGAAAAATACGAAGACCAGTTCCAAAAACACGAGAGCTTTCCGGGAGTAAAGCCTACGCCAATCGAGCCTTTGAATGTGCTTGACGATATTCGCGGCGGCGAAGAAGAGAATAATTAGTTTTGAGTTTTGAGTTCTTAGTTTTGAGTTGAGGAGTCGGCCTAACGGCCGAAGTGATTTTATTTTTTTAGACACTGATTTCACAGATTGCACAGATTTTTAAAAAAGCAAAAAGATAAGAGCAAACTGCAACCCCACATTTACAAATGTGGGGATAGATAAACAACAACCCCCTGATGAATCAGGGGGCTAAATAACTCGGCCGTGCCGGCCGAGGCTAAACGGTAATATGTAAGATATAAATCATACGAAAGTACAAACCCCCGAATTGTAATTCGGGGGCTAAATGAAAGGATAACTCTGCCATAGTAATGACAAGGCTAACTATTCCGGCGACTTACGTCGCTCGGCTTTTATGCGGTGCGAACGAGATAGTAAAATATGCGAATACCCGCAGGGCAAGACCCATTCGGCTTCGCTCAGGGCAGGCTCTACGGGCTAATCAAAAATAAGATTTCTCCGCGTTGGTCGAAATGACAAGGGCATTATGCGGAACAGGTATATATCCAATGAAAGATTTGTTGATAAAGACAGCACAAAGGACAAGCGTAGTCGATGCGGATATGCTGGTCTCATATTTAGAACAGAACTCTGCCAACCTTGCCCGCCTTGATGAGATGCTGCTTAGCTGTCCGCATTTTACCGAAGACGCAGTACTTAAACTATTTGCTGACGTGCTGGGGCTTGAGTATTTCGACGAAATAGATACCGCTGATGTGCCGACAGTTTTTGTCGAAAAAGTGCCGGCAAGCTACGCTCAACATCATTATCTTATCGGGCTTCACCCCGACGAGGACGACCCTGAACTGACGGTTGTGCTGTCCAAGCCCTTCGATACGGATTCGGCAGATAATGTCTCACGGCTGACAGGCTCGCCGGTACGGATTGCGCTGGCGAACAGGACTGCGATAACGGCGGCAATCGATGTCGCGTACGAGCAGAAGTCAACGGTTATCGATGATGTCGCCGAAGAGCTTGATTCGCAGAATCTCGACCAGCTTGTTGATGAGGTTGCCACCGCTGACGATTTGCTGGATGTTGTGAACCGGCCTCCAGTTATCAGGTTGGTTAATGACATACTGTTTCGTGCGCTGCAGTTGCGGGCGAGCGATATTCACATTCATCCCTACGAAACGAAGATACAAATCCGCTATCGAATCGATGGTATTCTTTACGATACGCTGAGTCTTAACCGCAACGTACTGCCCCTGGTGGTTTCGCGTATTAAGGTTATGGCGGGAATGGACATCGCCGAGAGAAGGATGCCGCAAGACGGACGGTGCTCGGTGCGGGTGGGTAATCGCGAAATCGATTTGCGTGTTAGTACCGTGCCTACAAGTTATGGCGAGCGAAGTGTGCTGCGTCTGCTGGATAAGAGCAGTGGGATTTTCAATCTTAGCGAGCTTGGGATGATGGAAGATGAGCTGAAGCGATTCGACTCGCTGCTGAGCAGGTCGCACGGTGTTATATTTGTTACCGGGCCGACCGGTAGTGGAAAGAGTACGACGCTTTACGCGAGCCTTAACAGGATGGACTCCGTTCAGAAAAATATTATAACAATTGAAGACCCAATCGAGTATCAGCTCGATGGGATTAGCCAGATGCAGGTGGCGACGAAGAAGGGTATGACGTTTATTACGGCGCTGAGGCACGTATTGCGGCAGGACCCGGATGTTATTATGGTTGGTGAAGTTCGAGACCAGGAGACGGCGAGGATGGCGATACAATCATCGCTGACGGGACACCTTGTTTTCAGTACGCTGCATACCAACGATTCTGCGGGGGCGATAAGCAGGCTGCTGGATTTGGGGGTTGAGCCTTACCTCGTAAGCTCATCGCTGATTGCGGTGCTTGCGCAGAGGCTTGTGCGGAGAGTCTGCCCGGAATGTAAACAGAAATATGAGCCGAGCGAGCGCGAACTTCGCGAAATCGGAATCGCTGTCGATAAAGCTGACTGCGATTTCTATGTCGGCGCAGGATGCAGTAAATGTTTCGATACCGGCTACAAAGGCAGGGCTGGAATCTATGAGCTTATGCTGATAGATGAAACGGTTAGAGACCTGATTCACTCAAGGCAAAGTGCCGGCGTGATTAAGCAGAAGGCTATCGACGCGGGATTGCAGACGCTGAGGATGGACGGAGCGAGGAAAGTTGTGGCTGGGATTACAACCATCGCAGAAGTACTGAGAGTTACACAGTCAGACGGTTAGATAAATAGTTTTGAGTTTTGAGTCCTTAGTTTTGAGTTGAGGATTCGGCCTTTGGCCGAGACTGGTTTATTTAAACACTGATTTACACAGATTATTTTAACCGCGGATTTCGCGGATTACGCGGATTTTAAAAAAATAAAAAGTTAAAAATCAAAATTAAGGAACCGCCCTTTGGGCGAAACTTTTTTATGCCTCGATTTACTTATACAGCACTGGGCCCCGGCGGAAAGGCGGTTAAAGGAACCGTTACGGCAGAAAGTGCGTACTCGGCTCGCAAACAACTGCGAGCAAGGGGTGTGCATCCGACGAGCATAAAACAAAATGCCGCTGAGGCAGGGGGCAAGGGCGGGGTTTTTGGGCGGACAAAAAAAAGCCATATAATAGAATTTACAAAACAGATGTCGATACTGCTCAACTCAGGGATTAAACTGACCGAGTCGCTTTCAGTGCTTATCGAACAGACCTCGGAAGTGAAATTCAAAAATGTTATTACCGATATTCGCGATAGAATTATTACCGGCGAATCATTCGCGGACACGATGGGCGATTATGGCGAATATTTCGATATTATATATATAAGTATGATAAAAGTCGGCGAAGCAACCGGGACGCTGGCCAAGACGATGGCAACGATTTCAGCGTTTATGGAAAAGCGGAAGAGAATCGAATCGAAAATAACGACCGCAATGGTTTATCCGATGTGTATCGTTGTGATAGGTATCATCGCAATCGTGATTTTGACGACATTCGTGCTGCCGAAAATAATTACCCAAATTGCAAAGACCGGGATGGAACTGCCCTGGATTACCAAAGCGATGATGTCCGTCAGCTATATGCTGATACATTACTGGTGGGCAATACTTGCGGTGATAATGGTTGTTGTGTGGTCGGTGCGGAAGTTTTTCAAGACCCAAAGAGGGGCAAGGCTGCGGGATAAGACGATGCTGGCACTGCCGATATTCGGGCCTTTACTGAAACAGAATGTTGTGTCGCGATTTGCCTCGACGCTCTCAACGCTGTTAGGGTCAGGACTCAGTATGGCTGAATCGCTCAAGGTTGTGGCTGAGGTTACCGGCAATGTGATAATGGCAGACGCGGTTAAAAAAGCACGCGACCGAATACTCTCCGGTGCCGACATCGCTACGCCCCTGCGGGAAAGTGGCGTTATAGACCCGGCAATCGCCCATATGGTGGCGGTCGGCGAAAAAAGCGGTGAACTGGTTACGATGCTAAAGAGTATAAGCGATAGTCTTGAATCGTCCTCGGATATTGTTGTCGAAAGGCTTAGCGCGGCACTTGAGCCTTTGATTATTGTTGTGATGGCGTTTTTTGTGGGGCTGATAGCGATGGCTTCGCTGCTGCCGATTTTGAGGTACTCATCGGGAGGCTTTTGATAACGCTATCCTAAAATAAGAAATATATTGAAAATTCAATTTTGCGGAAGGTTAGATATGAAAAACAAAAGACAAAACAGAACAGGTTTTACGCTCGTCGAAATTATGGCAGTTATCATCATTATAGGATTGCTGGCAGCGATAGGTGCAGTGAACTTTCTCGGCCAAACAGATAAGGCAAGGGTTACAACGACACGGGCTAACCTCAAAATGCTCGACAGTGCGGTCGCTCAATTCAAAATGGATACCGGTCAGTATCCCGACGAAGAACAGGGGCTGCTCGAACTAATCGAAGAGCCGACAGATATTATAGGATGGCAGCCGGGCGGGTATCTTAATACGACGGAGTTGCCGAGAGATGCCTGGAGCAATGAATTTGATTATATTCGATACCCCGAAAGCGGCAGAGATTATGTTATTGTAAGTTATGGCGCTGATGGACAGGAAGGCGGCGAAGATTACGACACAGACCTGTACAGCACGGACGCTTACTAAGTGCCCGTGAGGTGCTTAGTAGTTATGAGTTATTAGTCTTGAGTTTTGAGTTGAGGATTCGGCCTTTGGCCGAGACTGGTTTATTTAAATTAGACACGGATTGTTTAGCCACAGATGGACACTGATAAACACAGATTTTTACGAATTATTTTAACCGCGGATTTCGCGGATTACGCGGATTTTAAAAAATGAATAGCCACAGAGAACACAGAGGACACAAAGAAAATTGACTTTTGCATATTCACTTGAATTTTTTTACGATGCAAGCATCTGCAAAAATTCTCGTTTATTTGCATAAGTTCAACTGAAGTTGAACAAGTCAATTTAGTTTAAAGAGTTAAAAGTTTGAAATGTAAAAAGATAAAACAAATAAAAACCCCCTCATAGTGATGAGGGGGCTAAACGGGAATATGTAAGATATAAACCATTCGTAAGCGCGAATCCCGATGAAGCGGGACTAAAAAAAATGAGAATGCGAAAGCGGAAAATGTGTCGGGGGAAAACCGCCCCGGCCGGGGCGGTGCTGGCTGAGGTTATAATGGTAGTGTTCATCGTGGCGATGATTACCTCGCTGGTGATGATTAATTTCGCAACGACGGCATCAAGCAATAGCTTCAGAGCAAGGGCCAATGACCTTGTGAGGCTGTTCAAAATGGCAGTTACAACCTCGGCACAAACCGACAGGAGATACGAAGTCGTTATCGATTTTTCACAAAATTCCTACCTGCTGCGCGAGATAACAACGGGATTGGTTGCGGTTGAAGATATAAAAGAAGAGGAAATTATCACACGAGGCGAATTCAATGATAGCTTTCAACTGTCATACGTGATGTTCGATGACGGAGAGTGGACAAACGAAGCACCAGCATTGTTTAGGTGCAGTAAGAGTGGATGGCAGTATGGCGGTAAAGTAGTGGTCTCAGATGATGGCGGCAATCTGTACTCGATAGTGATAAACCGGCTCAACAGAATAATCGAACTTAGAGGTGGAGACGTTGAACTGCTCGAAACCAGAACGCAGGACGAAATGGGATTTTAAAAACAAATAGCCACAGAGAACACAGAGTTCACAGAGAAAAAAAGGAAATACAGAAAAATGGATACCCGCTTTCGCGGGTATGACAAAAGAAATAGTTATGAGTCTTGAGTTTTTAGTTTTGAGTTGAGGATTCGGCCTTTGGCCGAGACGGATTGTTTAGCCACAGATGAACACTGATAAACACAGATTTTTACGAATTATTTTAACCGCGGATTTCGCGGATTACGCGGATTTTAAAAAAGTAAAAAGATAAAGTAAACTGCAACCCCACATTTGTAAATGTGGGGCTAACTAAAACCCCCTGATTCATCAGGGGGCTAAATGAAAGAATGCGGAAAATACGATATAAAATTTGTTGGGGTGATAAAGGGTTTACCCTTATTGAAGTTGTCGTAGCAATGGTGATACTGACGATGATTGCAGGGTCGGTAATGGTTGTGATGAAACGAATTAGTGATGCTGTTATAAACTGGCAGGCTAAGGCCGAGGCGTTCGAAATATCCAGAGAGAATATGGAAAATATCTTGGCGCAGGAGAGTGTAAGCGACATTCTTGAATACGGCCAAAGCGAAATGCACCCGGACATTAACTGGGAAAAGAGAATCGAATCGTTTTATGAGCCAATAACAAACCGGATGTGGATTCGGGCTGTATGTTCTGCAGAATATTTCGATACCGAAGGCCAAGTCCAGAAAGTGGAACTGGAACACTGGCTCAGCAGCCTAAGCAAGAAGCAACTCCAACAGATTCTTGAGCAGAAGGAAAGGCAGAAAGAATACGAAAACCAGCTCGACGAACTCGACCCTGACCAGGAGCCGGAAGAAGACCCGGACGCTGACCCGAATCAGGAGCCGGACACAGACCCAGAGATTGATATGTGGAAGGACTTTGAGAAATATTTTGGTCCGCCACCTGCGGGTTACGATTCCTGGGGTGATGTTCCTGAAGAGGAATTTTGGCCGGCAGTTATGGGGCCTTAAAGAAATGAAAACACTGAATAACAAAACTTGTTACGGTTTTACGCTGGCGGAGTTGATGGCGGTGTTGACCATTTCGGCGATGCTGCTGGCGGCGGTGGGGGGGATTTATATCCGTATGCGCCAGGCGGCCAATTCTGTAAATCGCCAGCTCCAGAGCGGAAGGCTCGATATGGAAATTTTGCAGAGGCTCGCAGAGGACATCGACCGGACGGCTCTTTCGGGAGCGGATATTATGATGACCATAAAAAACAAAATCGAAGAGGGCGGATATAACAGTGCGCAGATGATTATCGAAAATAAAATTTACGATAAGGACAGCAAAGAACAGGTTTTTGACAGGATAGTATGGCAGAGCAGGGCAAATGTCGATGCAAACGGGCTGATAATATACCGCGCGCATAGCGGATATTCGCTGGAAGATAAAATGCTTGATGAGACCAAGGACTCGCTGGAACTCGAAAAGTTTGTGCCGGTCTGTTCGGGGGTTACGATGTTCAAAATTGAAACTGTTAAAGGCGAAGAGATTAGCCAGAAGTGGGACAAGAAGGCACTGCCGCTGGCGGTGAAGGTTTCGTTGTCTTTTGCCAATATGGCAGAGGACATTAGCGGTAATATGGTTGTGCCTGAAGAGGATATTATTTTCAGAACGATTGCGGTCAACAGGGCAAGGCAGTTGACATATAAGTTTATCAAGACAGAATTCGCGGATGCTAATGAGATTGCGGATATGTACGAAGATGATGCTAACGATGCGAATGATAGTAATCTGCCGGGCGATGTGAACGATGTTAATGATGTAACTGACGAATTTTTTGATGATGAAGAAAACAGAAAATAATGTTCGCCTTGAAGAATACAGAGTAGTTTTGAGTTTTGAGTCCTTAGTTTTGAGTTAAGGAATCCCGATAAATCGGGATGGATTTTTAATAAAAAGCACGGCCTCGCGATGACGAAAGCCCCCTGATTCATCAGGGGGCTAAATAACTCGGCCGTACCGGCCGAGGCTAAACAAACCCGCAGGACAAGACCTACGGGCTAAATAATGGATACCCGCTTGCGCGGGTATGACATAAGTCTTGTGCAGATGGGAATGGTAAGAGATTCGGTATGGTCAGACGAAAAAGAAATAATGTTCGCCTTGGAGTCAGAGGCGGTGTTGTGCTTGTTATGACTATGATAGTGCTGGTGGTGCTGACGGCGATAGTCTATGGCGTTGGGTCTAATCTTAACTGCTGGCGCAGTAGGCAGCAATATATGATTGATTATCAAAAGGCCAGGTACGGATGCGAATCCGCTCTGAAATATGCGCTTTCGACTATCAATGAACTTGAGCCTAATTATGTCGGGCGGCCGAACGAGCCGGACTTCTCCGATTTGTTTACGATGGACGACATTGAATATAAGGAGATGATTGACGAGTGGGTTGTCGAGCTTAGAGAGCGGGAAGATGCCAACGATACTAATGATGCTAACGATGCTAATAGTGTTGGTATGGATGATTTTTTGAGTATGTTTGTGAATTTCAGCGGTCTTGGCAAAGATGATGCTAATGATGGTAACGATGCAAATGGGATGGGCGGTTTTGATTTTGATGCTGAGTCTAACGAGCCGGAAGTTTATGTTCGCGGGCCTTACGGGCCGCAGTGGCCTTATGTTGCTGAGCCGATCGAGTTTGAGTTTGGTGATTGCAAAGTGAGAATCGAAATAGTTGATGAGAATGCCAAGCTGCCCTTGAATTGGGGAATATCGGCAGACGAGGAGACTGCGGCTGAATCGGAGGCTGCGGTGGTGAGGTTTTGTGAGTGGATGCAGATGGAGCCGAACCAGATAATACCGTTTCAGGATGACCTGGCGGATATTATGGAAATTAAACATTTCAGTGTAAAGCTCAAGCCGATAACGAGCGTACAAAAAACCGAGGTGTCCGCAGGCAGGCGAACGCCTAAGAGGTTGTCGAGAAGGCGGTCGTCAAGGTCGAGGAGGTCGAGGGGGAGACGCGGCCGAACGAGGACGGTAACTAAGAAAGTTAAGAGGCCTGATATTGGGCATACTCGCGATTTTTCCAAGATAATGCACAGCCCGCTACTCGATGCCGATGTGCTGGCGGTGCCGGTTAACGAAGATGAGGAGAGGGTTGAATCGGCACTGAAATATATAAGCCGATGGGGTACGCAACGGGTTAATATCAACTCGGCTCCGAGGCACGTGCTGGAAGCGGCGTTTATGTTCGGAGGCGATTCGGTCGAAATCGCACAGGAAATAATAAACAGGAGAAAAGAGGCGGCATTTAAGAGTGTTGAAAATTTGAAGGAAAGACTGTATTCTTACAATGATTCGATAGATAAATGTGAGAATTATATATGTACGCAAAGTGGATATTACTCTGTGCGTGTAACGGCCTTTAGCGGGCTGGCAAAGGTTAGTGCGGTGGCCGGCGTTAAAACGGGCGGCGACAAGGTCGAAAATATCGGATTGATAATAGAATGATGTGCCTTACAGGCACTATTATAGTTTTGAGTTCTGAGTTCTTAGTTTTGAATTAAGGAATCCCGATAAATCGGGATGGATTTTAAAAAAGTAAAAAGATAAAGTAAACTGCAACCCCACATTTGTAAATGTGGGGCTAACTATCAGGTGGTTTTCGCGGCTCGGCTACTGTGATGCGTTTAGATGATTGGAGTTATACAAAGTGGAACAGCATAAATGTCTGGGTATATGTATTGGTGCCGAAAATGCTACCATCGCGGTGGTCGGCAAATCCGGCGGCGATATCGAAATTACCGATGGTTTCAAGGTGGTGCTGCCAGCCAGTACCGAAGACGATTCGGGCGAGTTTTCCTATGCGGCATTAGCCCGGCAGATAGCCCAAGAGGTTAGTCAACACCAACTCGTTTTTAGCGATGTCGCGGTTAGTCTCGATTGCAAATTTTATCGCCAGCAGTTGATTCATTCGGGATTTGCCGATACCAAACAGATTGCCCAGACGATAGCTTTCGACGCTGAAGAAACGCTGGCGGTCGATGCGGCCAACACGGCTATCGGTTTTGAGATTGCCAGCAAGGGTGCCAGCGGTTCGGAAGTTTCGGTTTTTGCCGCGAGCGGCTCGATGCTTTCGGAAATAATTCTCTCGCTGGCAAGTAATAAGCTCGACCCGGCGGCAGTTGAGCCAGACGCGATTTGTCTGCGACGGATTATCAGGAGGCTGTTCCAGAGCAGAGAGGGTAACTCGATGTGGGCAGCGGTCTCGGATAACAAATGCTATATCGTCAGCCCGGCAGCGGAAAATGATAAAGAATATGTGAGGACATTTATTACCGGCTCGGCTCAGAAAAAGACCAACCTGTTGGCAAGGGAAGTGATAATGACCGGTGCGTCGGTTTCGGGCGGGGTTAAACCTGACAGCTTAAAAGTTTTTGATACTACAGGACAAATCGATTACGGTTTGCTGGCTGAGCAGATTGGGTTCGGTGCGGTTAATGCGCAGCTGCCGGAAGGAATAAAAACGTATGACGCGGATATGCTTGAGCTGATTACCGCTGCCGGTGCGGCTATCGGGCAGTTAGGGCGGTGCGATAAGGTCGATTTTCGGCCGGGATTTATGCCCTACCAGGGTAAGAAAATGGTGCTCGAAAAAACGCTGAAAGTACTTGGCGTTTCGGTTCTTATAATTTTTGTTACGCTCGGCGTGTATCTGCATATGAAATACTACACGACTAACGGGTATCGCGGCAGGCTGGCAGAAAAGTTTGGCAGCGAATACAAAATTGCGATGGCGGGCAAGCCGATGAAGAGGGGTCGAGACCCTTTGAAACAGTTGAGGAGCGAAATCGGGAGGATTAAAGATGTTAAGAGCGGGATACTCAGTGCTGCCGGCGACGATTCGCTCGAAGCGAGGCTTACGTTTTTGTTTGAAGCGCTCAACAGCGTTCCTGATAAAGTGGATTTGAGCATCGGGAAAATTTCTGTAACGCCGCGTAATATCAGCGTTATCGGCAATACAAGCGGCAGGGGATACCTCAAACTCTTTGCCGCGATTGATGGCCATAAGAAACTTTCGAGGGGCCAGTCAACTTACGAATCAAAAGACGGCAGAGACCATTTCCGCCTGACAGTTGTGGTAAAGTAAAGGATAAACAGATGAAAGATTTTTATAAACAGCCGATGTTTTATTATATTGTTGTGCCGATACTGGTTGGGGTTTGGCCCCTATGGCTTTGGGCGGCGGCGGTGCCGTCAGCAGCGGAAAAGTATGCCAAAGAGCAGAAAACTTTTGCTCAGGCAGAGAGGCTCATTAAACAAATTCTTGAACTTGACTCGCAAAGACTCGATTATGCCAAGGCTAATGCCGGGGCGGGCGATTTTGATTATACCGTAGCCATCGACCAAATGAGCCGGACTTGTGGAATATCGTCAAGCGGATACAGGCTTAGCTCCGGGCCGATAAGGAAAATTAAGGGCGGGCAAAAGAGCCAGGACGCAACGATGTCGATAGAGAAAATCGGGGTGGAAAAGTTGTCAACGTTTCTCTCAATGATGCATATGCGGTGGCAGGGATTACAGTGTACAACCGCGACGATAAACAAACATAAAGGCGAAAAAGATAGCTGGAAAGTCGATTTGAGATTTACCTATTATCAGTAGAAATTTAGCCACGAATTATTAACCGCGGATTTCGCGGATTACGCTGATTTAAAAAAGAGTAAAAAGGCAAAAACAAACCCCGGCAAACAAGTTGCCGGGGCTAAGGATGTTGCGGGTGAGTTGCAGAGGGTGAGTTATTGTTTGACTTTGGGCGGGGGTTTTCTTACCATACTGGGTTGGTAACATTTTCCTGATTTATACAGAGAGGCTTTACAGGTATGGCAAGTACACAATTAAAGAGACGGCCATTTGTGTTAATTATACGCGATGGCTGGGGTTATAATCCAAATAGCAGCGAAGATGCATACAATGCGACAAAAGTTGCGAAAACGCCAGTCGATGATATGCTGATGAGTCAATACCCGCACTCTCTGGTGCATACCAGCGGTGAAGATGTCGGTCTGCCGGAAGGGACGATGGGCAATAGCGAAGTCGGGCATCAGAATATGGGGGCCGGCAGAATCGTTTTTCAGGAATCGGTGCGGATTACAAAGGCTGTCAGGGACGGCGAATTCTTTAAAAATGAACAGTTGCTGAAAGTTATCGAGCAGGTAAAAAACAATGGCGGCAAGCTGCATCTGATGGGGCTGTGCAGCGATATTGGTGTTCACTCGCTTTTAAAACATTTGTACGGCCTTTTGGAAATGGCTAAGAGCAACGGTCTTGGCCAGGTGTATCTGCACGCTTTTACCGATGGCAGAGATTCTCCGCCTGACAGCGGAAAAGGGTATCTGGCTCAAATCGAAAAGAAAATGGCAGAAATCGGTATTGGTAAAATCGCCAGTGTTGCCGGCAGGTTTTATGCGATGGACCGCGACAACAGGTGGGAGCGAGTACAGAGAGCCTATGACTGCCTTACCTCCGATGGCGGCGCGGTCGCTACGAGTGCTGCTGAAGCTATGGAAAAAAGTTACGCGGCAGAAGTTACCGATGAATTTATCGAGCCGATTTGCATAGCGGGCGACGATGGGGCGGCGGTCGCGAAAATCAAAGATGGCGATGGTGTTGTGTTCTTCAACTTCCGAGGCGACAGGCCAAGAGAGATTACGCGGGCATTTGTTGATGACGATTTTGATGGTTTTAACAGAGTAGTTCGTCCGAAAGTTTATTTCGTCTGTATGACGCAATACGATGCGTCAATACCGGCAGAAGTGGCATTTCTGAAGCCGCCAAAGATGAAAAATATCGCAGCGGATTATTTTAGCCAGCTCGGCCTCAAACAATTTCGATGCGCAGAAACCGAAAAATACGCACACGTTACATTCTTTTTCAACGATTATACCGAACAACCTTTCCCCGGCGAAGACCGACAGATTGTTCCTTCGCCTAAAGTGCGGACGTATGACCTCAAGCCTGAAATGAGTGCTTTTGAGGTTTGCGATATTGTACTCGAAAAACTCAATGCCAATAAATACGATGTTATCGTTGTGAATTTCGCTAATCCCGATATGGTCGGCCATACCGGCGTATTGAGCGCTGCGGTAAAGGCGGCGGAAGTTGTTGATGAGTGCGTGGGCAAAATTCTCGACAAAGTCAAAGCTATCGGCGGGGCGGCGATAGTTACGGCAGACCACGGCAATTTCGAGAAAATGGCTGAAGCCGATGGCAGCCCTTATACCGCTCATACCGTTGGTGATGTTCCGCTCGTCGTTTTTGATGAGCAGAACAAGGATAAGAAACTTTGCACCGGTGGCAGGCTCGCTGATGTTATGCCGACACTGATAGATATGATGGAGTTGCCAAAACCAGAAGATATGACCGGAGAAAGTCTGATACAAAAATAGTTTTTTGAGAGGCAGGTTGAGCGTAAAATGGGACAAATTGTAGTCCTCAACCAGAATATGATAAATATGATAGCTGCCGGCGAAGTTATAGAACGGCCCGGCAGCGTCGTGAAAGAACTCATCGAAAACAGTATAGACGCGGGCGCATCGGAAATTGAAGTAAGAATCGAAGACGGCGGCAAAAAGTTAGTCTCGGTCAGCGATAACGGTTGCGGGATGGATAGTGCGGATTTAGATTTGGCGTTTTGTCCGCACGCTACCAGCAAACTTAAAACCAGCGAAGATTTGCTGAACATTTCGACGATGGGGTTTCGGGGTGAGGCACTGGCGAGTATAGGGGCGGTGGGGCGAGTTTCGATTGTCAGCAAAACAGCGGAATCAATCGAGGCCAATATCATCGAAGTTGACTGCGGCCAAAAAAGCGGTGTCCGTCCGTGCAGCGGAGGCGTTGGTACCACAATTGAAATTCGCGATATTTTTTATAAGCTGCCGGGCAGGCGAAAATTTTTGCGGACAGCAAATACCGAAACCTCGCACATCAGTGAACAATTTATTCGCACTGCACTGGCCAATACCTCAATCGCGATGACGCTGAGTAATAACGGCAGAGAAATTTACGCCCTTGACGCGGGTATGAGCGTTAAACAGCGAATCGCGGCGATGTTTACCTCTCAGATGGTTCAGGGGCTGATTGAAGTGCAAAGCGCAGAATCGGCTATGCAGATTAGCGGGTACATTTGCACGCCTGAAAATGTCAGGGCAAATTCCAAATACCAATATATTTTCCTTAACGGCAGGTTTATCAGAGATAAATTTATCGCTCACGCTGTCAAGGAGGCCTATCGCGGAATGATAGACCATAGTAAGTATCCGGCAGTTTTTTTGTTTTTGAAGATGCCTCCGCAAAATTTTGATGTTAACGTTCATCCGACAAAAGTGGAAGTGCGATTCGATAATTCCAACTTCGTCCATTCGCAGATACTCAGCGTTGTTCGCGAAAAGATTTTGAGATGCGATGCTTCCGGCAGTATTTCAGATGGCTTGACCGAAACGAATTTTAGTCGGCAGGCCCAAAGCGGCTCCGGCGGCGGGTCATCAAAGTTTTTTGAACGCAGCGGTGGGCAATCGGGTTCGCAGAGCAGATTCGATTTTTCGACAGCTAAAAAGGACAGCGATTTTAGAGCTTCTCAGAGCAGGCAGGATTTTTATCTGCCGAGCGAGAGCGAAGATGAGCCGAGAATAGATTTTATGCAGATACACAACAGCTATCTGCTGGTCGAAACTGATGACGGCTTTATGATGATAGACCAGCACGCGCTGCACGAGCGGATTATTTATGAGCAGCTTCGTAAAAAACTGGCGGGTGAGGGCAGTTGCCTCGAATCGCAAAAATTGCTGATACCGGAGACCTTTGAGGCGACTGATGCGCAAATGAAACTGCTGGCAGATAATGAGGCTTTGCTTGGCAGGCTCGGCATAGAGGCTCAATCCTTCGGGCCGGGAGTGGTTGCGGTGGGGGCGTTTCCAACCCTGCTGAAAAAAGCGAGTCCGGCTGATTTTGTACTCGATATGCTCGATATGCTCGCTGATGTTTCCGGAAAAGTTAGTGCGGAGAGGCTCTTGGGCGATGTTATGGATATGGCGGCGTGCAAAGCAGCGATAAAAGCGGGCCAAAAATTATCTGACAGCGAAATAAGGCAGCTTTTATCGGACAAAGAGGCAACCGAATCAGCGGCAAGATGCCCTCACGGCCGGCCTACGACGATAAGGCTCACTAAGGCTCAGTTGGAAAAGCAATTTGGCAGAACTTGATAGTATTAGGGTAATAGCGAAAATAGGCAATATACTCAAAATGTCGTTCATAGCGAAGCCGAGAAAGTTATTTGGGAAATAAGTTCTTTGCTGGCAAGGTGTTACGAGCAGGACTTAATTGTCTTGCAAAACCGGGCGATGGTGAATATATTACTTGCTCGAAAAATGAAGTTTTAGTGATGAAATTTAGTCTGAAAATAGTTCAAAAACCGGAGATTCAGGTCGTAAAGGCTATTGACAGCGGGGCGCGTTATCTATTGAGAGAAAAGCCGTGAAGAAAAAGACAACTGTAAAGAAAACGACTGCTAAAAAAGCAGTTGTGAAAAAAAAGACAACTGTTAAAAAAACAGTTGCCAAAAGGGCGGTTGTGAAAAAAACAGTCGTTAAAGTTAAAAAGGTGGCAGTCGCGGAAAAACCGCTTACAAAGAAGGAAATCGCGCATTTTCGTCAGCTTCTCATTAGTAAGATGAACGAAATTGTTGGAGATGTGGATTCTATCGAGAACGAAGCCCTCAAGAAAGACCGTATGACAGCCAGCGGGGATTTATCGAGTATGCCGATTCATATGGCTGACATTGGTACCGATGTTTACGAGCAGGAATTTGCTCTTAATCTACTTGATGGCGAGCGGAAAAATCTGCGGGAGATAGTTGAGGCACTTAATCGTATTGATAAGGGCGTTTACGGCGTTTGCGAAGTCGTTGGTAGGGTTATCTCAAGAAAACGGCTTAAGGCAAAGCCCTGGGCAAAATACTGTATTGAGTACGCAAGGCTGGTCGAAAAAGGTGTTGTTCAACAGGGTGAGCCGTTGCCGGAAGGTGTGGCAATATAGATTCCTTGAAATAGGTATGAAAAAAAAATGTCCGATTTGTGGTAAAGAGTTTGTTCATAGGGCCGAGTCGGTCGGTGGGGGCAGCGGCTTTTTTCCGTTTTGCGGCAAAAGGTGCCAGCTTGTTGACCTTGGCGCGTGGTTCGATGGCCAATACATAGTTTCGCAGCCGCTTCAGAACAATCAATTCGAAGACGAATAATAACGCATATATGTCATTAAAAAACAAGATACCGAAAAATGGATACCCGCTTTCGCGGGTATGACAAAGTCGGTGGGAATGCGAAAAACCATTCGGAAGCACGAACCCCGGCAAACAAGTTGCCAGGGCTAACTATTCCGGCCGCTCCCGCGGCTCGGCTACTAATGATATTTTATTGCCCTAATAGGGTATAAAAAATGCTGGCATAGAGGGTTAAAGGCCTGTATCATACCGTTTTAAACTAATGCGTATTTCATAATCGTTGGCGTAAGTTGAAAGGGATTGGAAATGGCTCAAAGCGAAATGGTCGAATATTTTGGCAGATTTTTGTTTCCAAACGTATTTAAAACTTTCCGAATAGCTATTGCTCCCAGTCGGCTGCTGACGGCTTTTATCGGTATCGCGGTGGTTTTTGTCGCTGGATGGCTGATGGATTTGAGCAAGCCGGTCGTTAGCTCAGGAGATATTACACGGCAGCGGTTGAGTGCCTCAGCATTGTCGGGGTCGCTGGTTTACCCGACTGAATTGCAATGCTACATATACAGTCCTGAAAAAATGGATGCCTTCATAAACAGGTATGAGGATAATGAGGGTGTCGGCCTTTCTAAAGTTTTGGGCAATTATTGTGCGGGACGATTCAACGACGCGGTCATTGGGCTGGTGGGGCTGAGGTTCGACAGAGTTTTTGCCTCGGCGGTAGCAGTGGCGATGGCTTTGGTGTGGGCGGTTAAATATCACATGCTGTACAGTGCTATTATGTTTTTTGTGATTCTGGTTTGCTTTTCGGTGGTCGGCGAGGCAATTTGCAGAGGGGCGGCTTTGCAGTTTTCGCGTGGAGAAAAGCCGGGACTGGGACAGTGTATGCGGTTTAGTATGAAAAAGTTTGTGTCGCTGTTCTGCGCACCGCTTGCTCCGGTGATATTGCTGATGTGTATAGGGCTGTTTGTTATCGTAATCGGTCTTTTCGTAAACATTCCGTATATCGGCGAAATTATAGGCGCGATACTGCTGGCGTTCGTTCTGGCGGCAGGGATGTTTATGGCTGCTACGGTGATATGGGCCTTTACCGGCGGCGGATTGATGTATCCGGTGATGGCTTATGAAAATTCCGATACGTTCGACGCAATCAGCAAATCTTTCAGCTATGTGTTCTTAAAGCCCTGGCGGATGGCGATATATTCGCTTTTGGGGTTCGCCTATGGAGCAGTGTGTTATCTGTTCGTGAGGTTTTTTGCTTTCGTACTCATACTGCTGAGCAGGGCATTTCTGGAAATGGGTGTGTGGGTCGATGCAAGTAAAGCGGAGCAGGTCAGCAAAGTTGAGGCTCTTTGGCCCAAGCCTGAATTTTTTGATTTTCTTGGCGGCGGTGGGATGGGAATTTCGCGAAATGCGACTGAATCGCTGGCGGCGTTTTTTGTTTACCTTTCAATACTGATTGTTTCGGGAATCGTGGCAGCGTATGTTGTGAGCTTTTATTTTTCACTCAATACGGTAATATACTCTCTGTTGCGGAAGAGTGTTGATAAGACACCGATAGAAGAAATTTATGTCGAAGCTGACGATGATGAGCCGTTCTGTGAGGTTCAAAGCGAGCAGGCTCAAAGTGAACAGAGTCCCTAAATGCTAATGTTATTCTGGTTTAAATATGTCAAAAGATGATACGCAAAAAACAGAAGCCTCAAAGGAAAACGATTTGAAAATGCCTCCTTTGGGAATTCTGCGGTTCCGAAAGCAATTGATAATGCTGGCGCATACGGTGGTGTTTGCCGTTAGTCTTATGCTGGCCTTTCTGCTCATTTCTAATATGCAGTTTCAAAGAGAATGGCTCTGCGTGCTGTATCCGAAATTGCTGCTGTGCTTTATTGTGATTAAGTTGCCGATTTTTGCGATTTTCAAACAATTTCGCGGCTGGTGGCGGTTCGTCAGCATTACCGACCTGCTCGATATTGTCAAAGCGTCGCTGCTGAGTACCTTTGTCATTGTTTTGCTCTGGTTTGCGTTCTTGGCGGTCGAGCCGATTCGCCGTCATATTATGGAGCTTACGGCAGTTAGTCAGGCAGTTTTTATACTCGATATGTTCGCTACTATCGTATTGCTGGGCGGGCTGAGGATGGGTGTTCGGCTATACCACGAAGAATTCAGAACGACCGAAGGCGGAGCTTTAAAGAGGTTTTTGATAGTTGGTGCAGGCAATGCAGGCGAGGCGTTGCTGCGAGAACTGCACAGGATGCAGGTCGAACAGTATGAGGTTATAGGCTTTGTCGATGATGACCCCGCAAAACGAGGCGTGAGCATACACGGAATTCCGATATTGGGTATGGTGGATGAACTGGCTGAAATTTGTCGGCGGGAAGACGTTGAAGAAATTGCTATCGCTATGCCGAGCGCAACGGCAAAGGAACTCAGGAGGGTGGTTCAGATATGCGAAGGCGCAAAGGTTCGTTTCAGGACTGTGCCTTCAGTAACGGATATTGCCAGTGGTAAATTCAAGGTTTCTCAGATTCGCGATGTTGATATAAACGACCTGCTCGGCAGAGCCGCTGTTGAGCTTGAGGTTGATGCCCTTGAGAATTTTCTCAAGGATAAAGTCATTCTCGTTACCGGTGCGGGCGGGTCTATCGGTTCGGAAATGTGCAGGCAGGTTTGTAACTTCGGGCCTAAATTGTTGCTGTTGGTTGAGCAGGCAGAAAATGTTCTGTTCTTTATAGAGCGTGAACTGCGAGACAGTTTTCCACAGGTGCAGATGCAGTCTCTGATTTGTGATATAACCGACAAGGTTCGGGTAGAGCAGATATTCGCGAAGTATGAGCCGCAGGTTGTAATACACGCCGCTGCGCATAAACATGTTCCGCTTATGGAAACTAATCCCGGCGAGGCCATCAAGAACAATGTCGTCGGCACGAAAACTGTGGCAGATGCTTCAGATAAATATAAGGTCGGCAGCTTTGTGATGATAAGCACGGACAAAGCGGTTAATCCCACCAGTATAATGGGTTCGGCAAAGCGGATTGCTGAGATGTATATTCAGGACCTTGACAGGACGAGTGAGTCTCATTTTGTTACCGTAAGGTTCGGCAACGTACTCGGCTCTAACGGTTCTGTTGTGCCGATATTTAGGAAGCAGATAGCAAGTGGCGGCCCGGTAACGGTTACGCATCCTGAAATGAGGCGGTATTTTATGACTATCCCGGAGGCTTCGCAGTTGGTTCTGCAGGCGGCGGCTATGGGGCAGGGCGGCGAGATATTTCTGCTCGATATGGGTGAGCCGGTCAAAATTGTTGATCTGGCGAAGGAACTGATAACCCTTAGCGGATTCAGGCCCGGCGAGGATATCGAAATTGTCTTCAATGGTACCAGGCCAGGCGAGAAACTTTTTGAGGAACTCTCAATAGTCGGAGAGGATATGGCTCCGACACGGCACGAAAAAATAAGTGTCTGGCAAAAAACTGTTACTATGGACCGCTCAGAGTTGTACGGGAAAATAGAAGAGCTTGTCGAAACAGCCTTGAGGCAGGACCATAAAGAAATCGTTGCGGGTATAAAGGAAATTGTGCCTGAGTACATAGGAGATAAAACGCCGGCCAGTTAGAGCTATATCGCGATTTGAGATTGCATTACCGACTGTAACTTATTGTTTACTAAGAAATTAATCTGTTTTTATGAAATTCTAAATCTTAATATCTAAATCCTAAACAAATTCAAAATTACAATGACAAAAATTCAAAACACCTGATGAACAGAAAAGCCCGTTTTTGTTTTGAAAATTAGTATTTTGGTAATTCGAT
This sequence comes from Anaerohalosphaeraceae bacterium, assembly GCA_021108375.1. GTDB lineage: Bacteria > Planctomycetota > Phycisphaerae > Sedimentisphaerales > UBA12454 > JAIORA01. The sequence goes on along the minus strand of JAIORA010000042.1, from coordinate 60,967 downwards.
ATTGTTTAGTATTTAGGGTTTAGTGTTTAGGATTTAGTGTTTAGGATTTCAGCGTGATTTTGTAATAAATCGCGCTGTAGTATTAGAGCTGGTTTTAGGATTATAGTTTTGCGCATTAAAAAACCCGCCTTTTGAGCGGGCTTTTTTTGTATTCTTATTTTTTGGATTACCAGGGGCTGTCGCCGCTTTGGTCGGCCTGCTCGATTGGCCTGTCGTCTGCCGGGTGAGATTTATCATAAACCTCTTTGAGTTTATTTGTGGTCAGATGTGTGTAAACCTGTGTTGTCGAAAGAGACTGATGGCCAAGCAATTCCTGAACGCTTCTCAGGTCGGCACCGCCATTGAGCATATGCGTTGCGAAACTATGTCTGAGAGTGTGCGGGCTGATTTCCGGGTCCAGGCCGGCCATCTTGAGATATTTGTCCATTTTCCGTCTGACGCTTCTTGTACTCAGGCGTTTGCCGTGCTTATTTACGAACAGAACCTTTGAATCGAAATTGCTGTTGTTCTGCGCTCTTTTGTTCCTGAACTCCATATAGCTTTGAATCGTCTGCAACGCGGAAGAGCCGATAGGGGCGATTCTTTCTTTTTTGCCTTTACCTCTGACGTGGATGACTTCGCCGAGGAAATCGACATCTTCAATGTTCAGGCCGGAAAGTTCGCTTACCCTTATGCCTGTGCTGTAGAGTGTTTCCATTATTGCTCTGTCGCGAGCACCGAGCCAGTTGTCAGCGGGAGGAGTTTCCAGCAGACGCTTGACATCTTCGTATTCAAGAAATTTTGGAAGTTTCTTTTCCTGTTTCGGCGTGCGAACGGCTGTTACAGGATTGCTGGTGATATAGCTTCTCTTGACGAGGAACTTGTAAAAACTCCTCAAAGTGGCGAGCTTTCTGGCTGTCGTGGATTTTGAGTATTGTTTGTCGTTCAGGACGACCATATAGGAGCGAAGGTTTTCAGTTGTTGCCACTATTATGAGCTGTTCCAGTTTTGTCTCTGTCTGAGTTGCAGGGCCTGCCTGGCTCTGGCTGGACCAATCCTGAGATTTGTCTGATTGCTGATGATTCTGGCTGGTAAGAAAGTTACAATACTGAACGAGGTCTGCGTTATAGCACTTGGCAGTGTGTTCAGAAAAGTGTTTTTCAAATTTCAAGTAATCCAGAAACTCGTGAACGATTGCACAATTTTCCATTGTTTAAATGCTCCTAAAATCGCATCTACAGCAGAGAGACTTATGGTCTTTGCTTATTTAATCTATATTTCAAAATGTTCGACAGGCTGTGGGGCCTGATTGCTTAAAATTTTGTCGGCTTCGGTCATCAGCGATTGAGTGAGTTTGAAGCTGAGAACCGCTGCGTCGAACCAGTCAAAGTCCGTGTTGTCGTTTTTAACCTGGGCTACCAAAGCCTCCAGCAGTGAGTCTTCTGAGCCATGGTGATAACGAAAAATATATTTTTCGGAACCTTTGTTTAAAACAAGCTGTTTTGTATTTCGCTGCATACTTCCACTCGAATTCGGCACTATTGCCTCGTCTTTGTTATCGGCCTTATTTGGTCTGAGCAATAATGGCTTTTTTATCTTTTTTAAATTGCCCCGTTTGTTTTACGGCCAGCATATCTGATTTATCGGTTATAAAAGCTGATTCTCTTTAGAAAGTAAGGGCTAAAGATGCAAATAAGTGCTTATTTTCGCAGGTATTTACCAAAAATTGGTGATTTGGGGCGAAATTGGGTCAGTCCTTGGCGGTGTTATTAGTACAATTTTGGCAGAAAATGATTTTTTTGTCGTTTTAGTGCTCCTTTTGCACGATTTTGAAGATTTTTTTGCAATCTTGTAATAATTCATCGAGCCAATCCACAGGCATAACACAGGCGGCATCGGATTTGGCGTTTTCGCAGTCGGTGTGTACCTCTAAAAAGAGTCCGTTTGCGCCGGCGGCGATGGCGGATTTGGCCAATATGGGGGCTAAATCCCTGTTGCCGGCAGAGGCGTTGCCTAATCCGCCGGGCTGTTGGGTGCTGTGAGTGGCATCGAAAATGACGGGGCAGCGGAGTTTTTTCATAGCATCTATCGCTCCCATATCGTTGACTAAGCGATTATAGCCGAAAAATGTACCCCGTTCGGTCAGCATAATCTTGTCATTTCCAGAGGATTTGAGTTTTTCGACGACGTTTTTCATCTCATCAGGGGACATAAACTGTCCCTTTTTGACCGATATGGGCTTGCCAGTCTCGGCACAAGCTACCAAAAGGTCGGTCTGTCGGCAGAGAAACGCCGGTATCTGGAGGCAGTCAACGACTTTGCCAACCTGGGCGGCCTGGGAGGGCAGGTGAATGTCGGTCATAATCGGCAATGACGTTTTTTGCCTTATGGTGTCCAGTATTTCCAGGCCTTTATCGATGCCGGGACCTCTGAAACTGGAAATGCTGGAGCGGTTAGCCTTGTCGAAACTGGCTTTGAAAATGATTTTTATACCGGTTTTTTCGGAAATTTCGGATAGTTTTTGAGCGATTTCGAGGCATATCTGCTCGGTTTCAATCACACAGGGGCCTGCCATTACGAATAAATCCTGGTCTAATCCGATTTTAATATCAGCTATTTTGAACATTTTTATTCCTTTTGAATTTAGCCACGAGGACGCTAAGGCACAAAGTTTTTATTAGACACTGATTTCACAGATTACACTGATTTTTTTTAAGAAGATAGAATACAGAATATAGTAGAAGAATAAAATCAGCAATTAGTCTAAAATTCTCATTAGTTTTGTTCTTATGCCGGCCGGGGTAGCGTTTGGCGGCACGATAACTTTGACCGAGTTCGGCATTATTGTTACCTCCAGCGGTAAATCAGGGCCGGGGTCGCCATCAAGCTCGGTTGCGACCGCCTCGGCAGAGGTTATCTTAAGGTTTTTGCATTGGGTGTAAATCACATCTTTGCAGTATGTGTGTTTTTTCAGGACGGTCATCAGGGCGTGCTTGGCAAGGTGCAGTCGTGAATTGCATTTGTAAATGCACAAATCGAGCAGCCCATCGCTATAATCGGCATCGCGGAGAATTGGCAGGCCCACAGCGTATCGTGAGATGTTTCCGAAAATTACAAGGCATTTGCCTTGAAAAATCGTTTCGCCATCAGCCTGAATTTTCATTACTGGATACCGATGGTTCCAGAAGGTCTGCCAGATTGGGTGGAAATACTCAAGGTGAGTTATGTGTCCTTCTCGCTGGGCATCAACGGTGTGAACAATTTCGCCATCGAAGCCTGCGCCGGCGACGGATGTGAAAAAACGTTCGTTTGCTTTGCATAAATCCAGCGGACGAATTATCTCATTATCAAAAGCATTGATTATCGTGCTGAGCTTTTCGTTATAGCCCAGTTCGTTGGCGAGTAGATTTTCCGTTCCGCAGGGCAAGATAATCATTGGTTTGTCGCTGCCTTGCAGGCCGTGAGCAACTTCTCTGATTGTGCCGTCCCCGCCGGCGACAGCGACCATTGAGACATCGTAACTGACGGCGGCTTGGGTGGCTATGGCCTGAGCATCTTCAAGCGATTTTGTGTATTCGGTTCTGACATCGAAACCGCTTTGTCGAAGGTAATCGCTGAACCTGCGAACCAGAAGCTTGTTGCTGCTGGAGCCGGAGCCGGGATTGACTATCATTTTTATATAGCCATTGTTTGGGTTCATATTTTAAGCGCCAGTTCAAAAGTAACTTCGCGATCTTTAATGCCGAGCTGTTTCAATTTATCTTCCATCAGGTGGGCGTAGCTTTTTGGATTGTGAACGAGTTCCGCCAGGCCGAGCTTGTTTTGCAGGTTTGTAATTGTCTCATCGTCGGGGCCTTCAATTTCTATGAATTCGCCGAGAAACGGCAGCTCGTCCAGAGCTACTTCGCAATTATCAATGTTCCAGATGCTGCGTTTTTTTTCAAATACCAGTCTAACTTCGTAGTCGAGACCGGCAAAAATTTCAGCGAGTTCTTCGGCTTTTTCGACCTTTAGGCCGATTTCACGGCGGGTTTTGAAGCGATGGTTTTCACGTTTGCCCTTATAGGTCAGCTCGATAGTTTCCTGTGAATCGCAGATGTGTTTGCGTATTCTAAGGCATCGGTCGGAATTGACGAGCGAATCCTGCGGGTCGTCATAATAAGAATCGACCTGCAGAAAGTCGCCGACAAAATCAGCATCGCAGGATTTTAGCTTTGCTATGGCAGAATCAAAATTTTCGACTTTTAGTTTAATTTCAATTTCCAATTGACACTCTCTATCCGATAACAATATTCGCCAACCTCGATTTTATAATAATTTTTCCAAATCTGGATTCCCGCTTTCGCGGGAATGACAAGTTGCGCCTTAAAGTAACAGCATATTTTTATTCGGTAACGATGTTTACTAACCTTGATTTTATAATAATAATTTTTTTAATTTCTTTGCCGGCAATTGCGGCTGTAACCTTTTCGCTTGCGAGTGCAATCTGCTTAATCTGCTCTTCGTCGGCATCGGCATTGACAACTATTTTATCTTTTATTTTGCCGAGAACCTGCACGGCAAGCTCAAGCTGTTTTTCTTTCGCGAGAAGCTCATCGTATTTCGGCCAAGGCTCATAAGCAAGGGTGTTCTTTTCTCCGAGTTTTTGCCAAAGCTCTTCGGCGATGTGCGGAGCAAGCGGCGAAAGGATTGCGATAAGGGCTTTGAGAGCCTGTTTCGGAACCGAATCGAGTTTTACAAGATGATTGGTCAATATCATCATCTGGCTGATGGCGGTGTTGAAATGGAAGTTCTCAATGTCGCTGCCGACCTTTTTGATTGCCTGGTGAATGAGTTTAATGGTTTGCTCGTCGGCGGGTGAGTCGATTACACTGCTGCTAATCCGGCCGGTATCGATGTCGATAGCTAATCGCCAAACCTTTGTAAGGAATCGGTGAACGCCTTCAACGCTCTGCATATTCCAGGGCTTTGATGCTTCGAGCGGGCCCATAAACATTTCGTACAGTCTCATCGAGTCGGCACCGTAATTTGCGATGACGGTGTCGGGGTTGACCACGTTGCCGCGACTCTTGCTCATCTTCTGGCCGTCAGAGCCGAGAATCATCCCCTGATTGATGAGCTTTTTAAACGGCTCTTTGGTGCTGACGTAGCCGAGGTCGTAAAGCAATTTGTGCCAGAAACGTGAGTAGAGCAAATGGAGTACGGCGTGTTCTGCTCCGCCGATATACAAATCGACCGGCATCCAGTATTTTTCCTTCTCTTCGTTCCAGGGTTCGGCATCATTTTGCGGGTCGATGTAGCGCAGATAGTACCAGCAACTACCGGCCCATTGGGGCATTGTGTTGGTCTCGCGTTTTGCCTTTGTGCCATCGGGCAGAGTAACGTTTAGCCAACTGTCGATCGTTGCCAGCGGCGATTCGCCCGTGCCGGCAGGAGCGTAATTTTCAACTTCCGGCAGAGTTAGCGGAAGCTGGCTTTCATCGAGGGCGACAATTTCGCCATCTTCCTTATGCAATATCGGGAACGGCTCGCCCCAGTATCGCTGGCGTGAAAAGAGCCAGTCGCGGAGCTTGTAATTAACCGCCTTTTTGCCGATAGCTCTGTCTTCGAGCCATTCAGTGATTTGCTTTTTGAATTCATCGGTGCCGAGTCCATCGAACTGGCCGGAATTTATCGCAACACCATCGCCCGTGAAACAGGGTATGATAGTCTTGTCGTTGTTGGGCTTTACGACCTCTATTATTTCGAGGCCGAACTGTTTTGCGAATTCGTGGTCGCGTTCATCGTGGGCAGGGACGCTCATTATTGCGCCTGTGCCGTAACTGATTAGAACGTAATCGCTAATCCAGATAGGGATTTTTTTATTATTGACCGGATTGATTGCAAACGCGCCGGTATGGACACCGGTTTTGTCTTTGGAAAGGTCGGTTCGGTCGAGGTCGCTTTTCATCTGAGCGGCGGTTTGGTATTTTTGGACAGCTTTCTTTTTATCCGCGGTCGTTATCACATTGACCAGCGGATGCTCTGGGGCGAGAACCATATACGTTGCGCCGAAGAGCGTGTCGGGGCGGGTGGTAAAAACGGTTATCGTTTCGTCGAAGCCATCGACCGCGAAATCGACTTCGGCGCCGGTGCTTTTACCTATCCAGTCGGTTTGCAGTTTTTTGATGGAATGTGCCCAATCGACGAGTTCAAGGTCGTCAACGAGTCGGTCGGCATATTTTGTGATTCGCAGCATCCACTGCCTCATCGGTTGGCGTATGACGGGGTGGCCGCCACGCTCGCTTTTGCCGCCGATAACTTCCTCATTGGCCAAAACGGTTCCGAGTTCGGGACACCAGTTTACCGGCACGTTTGCTTCGTAGGCGAGTCTTTGCGAATCGAGAAATTCCTGCTGCTGTTGGTTGTCAAGCTCGAACCATTTGAACGCTCCGATAGGTTCGCCGGAAATTGCCTGAATAGGGTCCGAGGCGATGAGCAGACCATCGGGGGTTACATATAATTTTTCGGATTCGAGTTTTTTGACGAGTTCTGAAATTGGTTTTGCCTTTTGCTCGGTCTCGTCAAAATAGCTGTTGAAAAGTTTCAGGAAAATCCACTGCGTCCACTTGTAGTATTTTTCATCGGTGGTATCGACCTGTCTGTTCCAGTCGTATGAGAAGCCGAGCGATTTTATCTGCCGGCGCATATTGTCGATGTTTGTCTGTGTGGTTTTGGCAGGGTGCGTGCCGGTCGCTATGGCGTATTGTTCCGCAGGCAGGCCGAAAGCGTCCCAGCCGATAGGGTGCAGAACGTTGAAGCCGTTCATTCTTTTGTAGCGGGCGACAATGTCGCTGGCGGTGTAGCCTTCGGGATGGCCGACGTGAAGGCCCGCCCCTGAAGGATAGGGGAACATATCAAGTACATAGTACTTTGGCTTATCCGATTCGTCGCTGACTGAGAAGGTTTTGTTTTGCTCCCAGTGATTTTGCCATTTTTTTTCAATGTCGCTGAAATTATATTTTCCGTCGCCTGGATTCATATCAATAGTTTCTGAAAAATCTGGATTATTTTTTACGGTTCACATTTACACTTGCGCGTTTGGCAATATGGCTCTTTTTGTACCAAACCACAGTAGTATATACGTTAACGTGATTGAAGCAAGCAAAAGATTGCTGGCTGAAATGCGGTGTAAGCACTGGAAAGGGACGGGAATGGTGAGGATGTCAAAGGTTTTTGCTGCCAATTTCGGCGTTTTTTTCGAGATGAGTCAGGTGTGCTGATAATGCTTTCTTTGCAGCCTGCTTGTTGCGAGCCTTTATGGCTGAGAGTATTTTTTTGTGATAACTAATGGCCAGCGACTCTTCGCCTTCGTGAAGACTGGAGAAAATCTGAGAGTATTTATGGTACTCGGCAATAGCTTTGAGGGCGGTTGAAAGGGGTGTGTTGCCTGAAGCTTTGACTATCGCACGGTGAAAGTCCATATCGAATTTTACGAATTCAGGAAGGTTGTCCCTGGTCTCTATCATTTTGGCAAGAAGTTTTTCGAGTGATTCTATTTGCTTGTCGGTTATCTTTTCGCAGGTTAGCTCAATAGCGGCAACTTCGATGGTCTTTCTCGCGTAAATTATGTCCAGCAGTGATGTGTTGGCCAGATTGGGGGGCAGGAGGGCGGCGGGCATTTTGATTTTTGACAGGTTGGAGACGTAAATGCCGGAACCCCGTTTGATTGAGACGACACCGAGTTTTTCCAAATCAGCCAGTGCCAGTCGTAATGTGCCGCGACTTATGACGAACAATTCGCATAGCTTCCTCTCGGCGGGCAGTCGCTTGCCCTGGGGAAACTGGCCTGAGACAATAAGGCTTATAATCTCGCGAATTACTTTTCTGTGCAGCAGCTCTTTGTGCATAATTTCCGATTAGCTGAATAAAATTCTTTAAAACACCAAATTGGTATAATGAATATACCGATTTTGCGGTGGGTAAATCAAGAAAAAATAAACAAAAAATAAGCACATCTTTTTTTCTGGGCAATTTGAGCTTTAAAGGTTATTATCCATAAAAGTTTGAGGTTAAATTAGATAGAATGGAAATATGCTCAAGAAACAATTAGGCCTTGTTAATGTTTTCAGTATAGCTGCCGGGGCGATGATAAGCAGTGGGCTGTTCGTTCTGCCGGGATTGGCGTTTGCCAAGGCCGGGCCGTCAATTATTATCGCATATCTGCTGGCAGGGCTGCTGATGGTACCGTCAATGCTGTCAGCGGCGGAGCTTGCGACGGCGATGCCGAAATCGGGTGGGAGCTATTTTTTTATCGAACGCAGTATGGGGCCGATGCTTGGGACTGTTGCCGGGTTTGCTAATTGGCTTTCAATCACGCTCAAAGCAACGTTTGCGATGATAGGTATTGGAGCTATGGCTGCTGTGGTTTTTGGGCAGGGGCAGGTTTGGATAATAAAAGTTGCCGCGGCGATTGCCTGCGTTTTATTTTTGCTGCTTAATCTCGTAAGCGTAAAGGGTAGCGGCAAGTTCCAGACAGTAATGGTAATGGCACTGATAACGGCTCTGGTTTTTTATATCTGCAGGGGAATTACGGCTGTCGAACATAACAATTATGTACCTTTTATGCCAGCTCGGTGGCAGGGGGTTTTTGCCGTTGCGGGTATGGTGTTTGTCTCGTTTGGCGGCCTGACGAAAGTTATTGATGTTTCCGAAGAAGTCAAAAATGGCGGGCGAAATATACTGCTCGGTATGTTCTCGGCGTTCATAGTGGTAAACATATTGTATCTGCTGGTCGTATTTATTACGGTCGGGCTTATTGAGCCGGGCGTTTTGAGCGATTCGCTTCGGCCAATAGCAATAGGGGCAGGGGCTGTCGCGGGCAAAGCAGGGGTGATAATTATAAGCATCGCGGCGTTGCTGGCGTTTGCCACAACGGCTAACGCAGGACTGCTGAGCGCATCAAGAACGCCAATGGCGATGAGCAGGGATGGGCTGGTTCCGAAATTTTTGTCAGCTACGAATCGGCGTTTTTCTACGCCTCACTACTCGCTGCTGCTGACGGCAGGGGTGATGCTCTTTGTTATATTTACGCTGTCGATTGAGAACCTCGTGAAGACCGCATCGACGATAATGATTTTGATGTTTATTCTGATGAATGTCTCCGTTGTCATTATGCGAAATAGCGGTATACAGGGTTATCGGCCGACATTTAAAACACCGTTTACTCCGTGGTTGCAAATCGGGACGGTCTGTATTTATGTGTTCCTGATTTTTGAGATGGGCTACGTTCCTCTGGCAATGACCGGGGGCTTTGCGATACTGGCGATGGTCTGGTATTTAGTTTATGTGCAGAGGCGGATAGACAGGGAATCGGCGATTGTGTTTCTCGTTAAGAGGATTGTGTCGAAGCACATTCAGCGGAGCGGAATTGAAGACGAGCTAAAGCAGATTGCTCTCGAACGAGATGAAGTGAACCCGGACAGATTCGATGGTCTAATCAAGGACTGCCAGATTCTTGATATCGATGAGCGAATTACCGCAAAGCAGCTTTTTACGATGGCATCGGAGTCGCTGTCGAAAAGAATAGGCATCAATAAGGAAAAACTATACGAGCTGTTTTTGCAGAGGGAAAAGGAATCCGAGACGGTTATTCGGCCGGGACTGGCGATACCGCATATCGTTGTCGATGGCGAAAATATGTTTGAGATTCTTATGGTAAGGTGCAAGGCCGGCGTGATATTTTCCGAACTTGGAGAGCCGGTCAAAACAGCTTTTATGCTCATAGGTTCGTCCGACGAAAGGAATTATCACCTCAGAGCACTGATGTCGATTGCGCACATTGTCAGCGAAGAAGATTTTGAAAAACGCTGGTTCGGCGCTATGAACATCGAGCAATTGCGCGACATCGTGCTGCTTTCGGGCAGAAAACGAGACCGTTGATTTTTTTGCTGGCCTGTTGTAGTATATTCGGTCTATGAGTAATCCAAAAGTACACTTGCGCAGTTTCGGCTGCCAAATGAATAAGCTCGACAGCAATCTTGTCGAAAACGCGTTCGCCAGCGCTGGTTATAAATTGACAGACACTGCCAGCGAGGCAGATGCAGTTCTTATCAACACCTGCTCGGTGCGCGGAGGCGCAGAGGAACGAGTTTTTTCGCTACTTGGACAACTAAAACATATCAAAGAGTCTCGGCCCGAAATTGTTGTTGCGGTTTTCGGGTGTATGGCTCAGAGGCTCGGTGCTGAATTGCTCAACCACGAAGCGGTTAATATCGTTTGCGCCCCGGCACAAATTCCGCAACTTGTTGATATGGTGGCCGATACACTCGAAAGTAAGGTCGGTAGTATTGCGGTTACCGAGAATATTCGGTCAAGGCCGCAGCCGGAGCTCTCCGAAAGGTTAGACGATTTCGAGCTTGCTTATGATAGGCCGCAGGAACGGTTGCCATCGCAGGCGTTTGTGCGGATTATGAGGGGATGTAACAATTTTTGCACTTACTGCATCGTGCCTTACGTACGCGGGCCGGAAACTTCTCGGCCACCCTCAGCGATTATTGCCCAGATTAAGAAATTAGCTGCCAGCGGTGTAAAGCAGGTTACGCTTTTGGGCCAGACGGTTAATTCGTATCGTTATGAGACTGGTGAAAATTCTTACGGCCTTGCCGAGCTATTGGAAATGGTTAGCGAAATTGACGGCATTGAATGGATAAGATTCGTTACCGGCCATCCGAAAGATTTTGACGAGAAAATTTTCAGAGCGATGGCGAAGCTGCCGAAAGTTTGTCCGTATCTGCACGTTCCAGCCCAAAGCGGCTCGGACAGGATACTCAAAGCGATGAATCGAGGGTACACAAGCAGCGATTATATTTCGCTTATCGAAAAGGCAAAGGCAATCGTGCCGGGGATAGCGATTGCGGGCGATTTTATCGTGGGTTTTCCGGGTGAGACAGATGAGGATTTCGCCACGACTGTCGAGCTGGTTAAAAAAGTTGAGTATAAAAATTGTTTTGTGTTCAAGTATTCGCCCCGGCCGGGTACTCGTGCGGATGAGAAACTCGGCGATACTGTGCCGGCAGAGATTAAAAAGCAGAGGAATATCGAGCTTTTGGCCGTGCAGGAAAAAATCAGCCTTAAGCTAAACGAGGCCTTGGTTGGGGCTAAAGTCAAGGTTCTTGTAGAGGGGCTGAGCAAGAAAAGTCATCTTAATAGGGCTGAAAACAGCGGTTTGCCGCAACTTATTGCCAGAACTGCGACAGACCGCATCGTGGTTTTTAATGGGCATATCGAGTTAGCAGGACGGTTCTGCCATGTTCAAATCACAAAAGTATCAGCCCTGACGCTGTTTGGGGAATTATTAGACAGATTAACACGGATTATTTAAACGCTGATTACACAGATTAAAAAACAAGATACAAAAAAAATGGATTCCCGCTTTCGCGGGAATGACAAGATGGGAGATTTTCCGTATTAATTGCGAAGGGCAATTTTCTATAACCATTTTTTTTATAAGTTGTTACGCAAATTGTCGCTTAAAAAACATCCTGTTTATCAAAATTTATAAAAAAGTCATTGACAGAAAAGTTTGATTTTGTTAAATTATACTTTATTAAATAAAGTACTTTGCTAAAAAGGGAGAAATGACTATGGAAAACAAGGATTTAAAATCCGAAAGTGAAAAAAACTGCTCGAGCAGCATTTCTGCAGATGATGTTAAGCTTATACGTTCAGTGATAGAGAATACGTGTAGAAAAATTGATCCCGGTTGGCCAATAATGATTGTCTGGGGATTGATTATTATGATTGGCTTTCCAGCGGCATATTTTTTGAAAACACGTCAGCTTGACATTTGGAAATGGCCTATATACTTGCTATTGCTTGCAATAAGTTTTTGTGTTGCGATCTACTTTGGTGCCAAGGCAACTATGCGTGAGAGAAAGGCTGGTTTAATTTCAAAATTATCAAAGCAGATCTATTGGATATGGTTCATTTTACTTGCAAATGGAATCCTCTGGACATATCTGGGATTATTCAAAGATCACATTGGTGGCTTTGGTTTTCTCTGGACTGCAATTTATGGTATCGCTTTTTCTATGATGGGAATATTATATTCCAGAGAATGGTTGTATGGTGGAATAGCGATATTTGCCGGTATAATAGCAGCTTATTTTACAGAACCTTATGCCTATTACATATTAGGGGTTGTAACTGGTCTTGCCTGTATTATCCCTGCAATAATCGCCCAGAAAAATTACCGCAAACAGGAGAAAAACTATGAAAGATGAAAATTTAGAACCAAAATCAGATGTTGAAAAAAACGAAAACGGTAAAATTACCTCAGATGATGTGAAGTTCATGCGATTGGCAATAGAGAAAAACTATAAACAGTTCAACCCCGACACTCACACTTTTATTATGTGGGGGGTAATTTGTTTGATTTGTTACCCTGTAATACATTTCATGGTAGAATTTCAACTTTTTAAGTGGATTTTGCCATTTTTTCTTTCTCTGATGACAGTTGGACTCAGCTATATTTTAATTTCGCTTTGTTTCATAAACAGACGTGAAAAAAAAGCTGGCTTTGTTCCTCTTATAAAAAAACAAGCTTTATGGGCATGGATAATTATCATGGTATTGCACGGGCTTACATGGAATATACTGGGCACAGTGTTCAATAATTATTGTGCCGGAGACCCAGGGTTTCTCTTTGCGATATTATTCAGCATTGCTCTAAGCATAACCGGTATTTTCTCTTCAAAAAAAGAAGGGCTTTATGGCGGAATGTTAATCTATATAGGATTATTGTTAGCATTTTTTATAAAAGATTACAGCTATATCATCCTTGGCTTGGCAACAGGGATGGGGCTGATTATACCAGCAATTATCATACAAAGGAATTATCGCAAACAGGAAAAAGAAAATGCCTAAGCCTGAGAAGCCCAAATTCGATGAGTTGATATTATCGAAAACTCGCTTAGGGATAATATCTGCCCTTATCGGTGGCGATAAATTAGAGTTCACATATCTGCGAAATACTCTCAACCTATCTGATGGCAATCTTAGTGTCCAGATTCGCAAATTGGAAGAGGCGGGCTATATAAAAGTCGAAAAGGTTTTTGTTGGTCGCAAGCCAAAAACATTTTGTATGATTACCAGCAAAGGCCAAAAAGCTGTGCGAAACCTAATTAGCAGGCTTGAGGGAATGGTTAATTCTGACTAAACGGCCTTGTTTTTCTTTTCCCAGTTTTTCTCGGCTTGAGTTTTGCGCATATAAAACGGCAAAAGTAATTCGGGCGAAGTAAATTTATTTTCCAAAGCCATTTGGCTGCCGAGCTTGAAAATGTTGGCAGCACGGCTGTGCCAATACTTTTCATCAAGCACTTTTATTTTATCTGTCGCAAATTTATCAGCATAATAAACTAGTCCCTCGCCAATCAAACTGATGGGTTCGGCATCAATGCTTTGTTTAAACTGTTCGGCAGTTGTAAGGGAGTCATTCACAATTTTTTGCCAGAGAGAATTTTTTTTCTCAAAAACTGCGGTAAAAAACTGTCCTCTTTTTGCGTCAATTATTGTGCCAATTCTTTTAATTGATTCATCTTCAACGTTCTCAGCCAGCGCAGCGGCAGTACTGACAGCGACGATTTTGGCATCGCAGGCAAGAGCCATTGCCTTGGCACAAGCGACCGAAATCCGAATACCGGTAAAACTGCCCGGCCCGACAGAAATATAAATATGGTCAATTTGGGAAGGTTTTTTTTCGATTTTTGACAAAAGCTCAACAAGACAGTCAAAAAGCTCTGCGCTGTGTCGCATTGGGGCGGAAAATGATTTTTGGTCCGATAAGATCCCGCCTTGGCCTATCGCAACCGAGCCGAGCCTTCCTGATGTTTCCAGCGCAATAGCTGTAATGTTTTTTGTAACTGCTTTATTTTGCATAACTTCAGTTCTCTTATCTATTTGTCATAATTTGCCGGAAATTCAGAAAAAGCCGAAAAATCGGCTGGTTTTGCGTTTTTTACTCTACAATAAATTGTTCTGAACCGATGATTATTACCGATAATAATACTGCATAAGTGCATTAAAAAGCAATCTGAAAAAAGGTCAGCCAGTGATTAGGTTTTTGTGGATAATTAGCTTGAACAGCCCTGATTTTTTTGTTAAAATGGGCAATCTCAGTAATGGTCGTAGATTGCATAAGTTACGCTGTACCGAACGGTTGTATAAACACAGACGCTAATTGCGGCCTTTGACAGATTTTATTGGTGGGCTCTACATAAAAGGTTTATGAATATGATTAGACAAAGAACAGCTTCTTTCGGAAAGTTATTGCTTCTGATTCTTGTGTTCGTCTCGCTTTTGTCGATAGTCGATTTGCGGGCGGCAAATGATGAGAGCTATCGGCTTCAGGCTCTCAGGCAGACGGGCAAACAGCTTCTTGAGATAGGCTACGAACAGTATCGCAGGGGAATGTACGACAGTGCATTTATCAGCCTGAGCAAAGCTGAAAAATATAAGGACTATCTGAGCATTGCTGATTCGAGCAAGCTTAGCACGCTTTTGTCGAAGGTCAGGGCCTCGGACGTTGCGGCTCGGCCAGTCGAGATTATTCAGCAGGCGGTTCCCGTTGTTCAGCCTCGGCAGCAATATCAAGAAGTACCGGTTGTTCCGGCAACCTCGCAGCAATATCAGGAGATTCCCGTTGTTCAGCCTCAACAGCAATATCAGGAAGTACCGGTTGTTCCGGCAACCCCGCAACAGTATTACCAATACCAGCAGACTCCTGTTGTGCAGGAGCCGGAAGTCATTTACATAGACTCACCTACCGGTGCAGCGATAAATCAGCAGTACATTACAGGCGGTCAGACTACTACCGCGATTGTGCCGACAGACCAAAGTTATGTTGAGTTCGTACCAGTCAGCACAGCGGATATTGCGATGATTGACAGGACACAGTATATCGAAATTCCCGTTGATTCACAACCTCAGCAGATAGAAGTCGCGACGTTTGAAGTTCCGACTGAGACTTATCTGGTTGAAGAAATTGAAGTGGTTGAGCCTGTTTCAGATACTCTGGGGAGTGTTGATTTTGATATTGACGATTCACTTGTTCAGCAAAGCCGTGATGATGCCAAAGAGAGCTATATTGACGTTATCCAGCAGAAACAGCGGATTCAGCAGGGATATACCAAGGCAGTGGTCGATGACGCAATAGCCAAAGCCAAAGAGTATGCCGCCAAAGAAGAGTTTGCCAAGGCAAAAGACGAGCTTTCGCGTGCTGGCGGTATTGTCGAAAAGAACAAACTTCTGCTCGGTGAAAGTGTGTATGCGGAATATATCGCGACCCTTGGCCAGCTTAAAAACGAAATGGCTGTAAAACAGCAGGAAATCGAGTCCCAAAAGGCGGAGATTACCAGGTTGGAAGCCAAGACTTCGCAGGAAAGATTGCGAGCTCAGCAGGCAACCGACCGCCAAAAGAGAATTGAAGATTTGATGGCCCACTCTCAGGAATATCAAGAGCAGCAGAGGTATGAAGAGGCTCTTGGCCAGGTGGAGACATTGCTTGCAATAGACCCGACGAATAAACAGGCCGCCAGGAATAAGCAAATGCTTGAAGATATTCTGAATCTTCGCAGGCAGCTTGAAGTTAAAAGAGAAATCGGTCGAGAGGAGCAGGACCTGTTTTATGATAATCAGGTTTCGATGATTCCACACGCTGAGTTGATGACCTATCCAAGGAACTGGCAGGATATAACCGCCAAAAGAAGCCGTAAGGCTATGAGCGGGATAGCTCCGGCAGATGTGGCAGTATATAAGCAGCTTGAGACGCTTGTGGACCTTTCAGCACTTGGGCCTGATACGGTACTTGATGAGGCTATCGAAATTATAAGAACCGCGGTTGACCCGCCACTGAAAATTACTGTCAGATGGCGCGACCTTGAGGAAAATGGCTATATAGAACCAGATACCGTGATTGGAACCAGGGGTATAAACGGTATTTCTCTGGGCAAAGGGCTTAAAGAGCTTTTGGATTCCGTTTCGGGCGGTATTGTTAAAATCGATTATGCGGTAGAAGATGGCGTTATAACAATCGCTACTAAAGAATCTCTGCCGGCTCAACTTGTGCCAAGACCCTATGATATTACAGAACTGATAGGTACGCCGGCATCGTTCTCAGCAGAGATGGATACCGTTAGTGATACTCTCGATTCCGGCGGAGGCAGCGGTTCGGGCAGCGGAGTAGAAATCGATAGCCAGGAGAGACTTGCTACCTCTGGTGCGATAGTTCAGATGATAGAAGATACAATAGAACCCGACAGTTGGTTCGTAAATGGTGGCGATGGCACGATAAGTGTTCACGGCAACAAACTGGTTATTTTGCAGACCCCGCAAATTCATGAAAAAATCTATAAATTGCTTATGGAAGACCTGCGAGAGTCGCTCGGCCAGCAGGTTTCAATAGAAACCAGATTCCTTTTCGTCTCGGAAAACTTCCTTGAAGAAATCGGAATAGATATGGATATAACGATTGGGAAGTTCGGAAAACTTCAGGGCGATTTAGTCCTTAAACAGGATTCTTTAGGTTTTACAGCTCCAAGTTCGACATTGATTCCTGGCAGTATTGGTGGAAGTCTGGCAAACGGAGCTTTGAATATGGCTTCGGTGGGTTATGGCTCGCCTCTTGATGATTTACAGCTTACGTTCCTGCTCAAGGCTACGCAGGCTCATAAAGACGCTAAAATGCTTACCGCTCCGAGGGTTACTGTTCTCAGTGGCGAGTCGGCATATATAACGGTTCAGAAAGAAACAGCTTACGTTTCCGATTACGATTTTGAAAACGTTTCCACAAACACTACCGGTAACGCCGCGCAGAACCGTACTATCGCAGACCCGCAAACCGATACGGTTGTCGGCGGCGTTGTTCTTAATGTTACGCCTACGATAAGCTCTGATAAGAGATATGTCATATTGCAGATAAGCACCAACTACACCAAGGCAGCGTTGTCAAATTTCGATGTGTTCTCGGAAACCGGCCAGGCGTATAAAATTGGTCTTCCTGTGCGTGATGTAACACGTGTGCAGACCAGGGTCAGTATTCCCGATGGCGGTACGCTGCTTATCGGCGGGCAAAAACTCGGTGCCGAAGTCAATATGGAGGCAGGTGTGCCGGGTATGTCAAAATTGCCGATAATTGGAAGGCTCTTTTCAACTCGCAGCAAGGTTAAAGACCAGGATATACTGCTTGTGCTCGTAAAGCCGACAATTATTTTGCAGGACGAGTCGGAACGTGAATACTTCGCTCCGCTTGAGTAGGCATTAAAATTAACGACAATAAAAAAGCCGTCAGTTTTTGCTGATGGCTTTTTTTTATAGCGTTATACATTTATAATTCATCCCAAAAACCATAATAAACATCACTCGTGGCATTGCCAGTGCCAAAAACAAGGGTTCTGGGATAGCTTCTACTTGCTGAATTTTTCCTTAATAGTCTGATAGCCGTAATGAGCGATGAGGTTATCCAGTATAACCATCGCGGTGTAGTTCTCAGCGACGGGCCAGATTCTGCCGACGATGGTGGGATCTCTTCTTGTGATTGCCGCCAGAGCGGTGTTCTCCAGCGTGTATTTGTCAATCGTGTGCTGGGGTTTATCTATCGTTGGGGTGGGCTTGATGGCCAGTTTGACAATAATGTCCTGGCCGGTAGCGAGGCCGCCTGTAATGCCTCCGGCGTTATTGGTGTCGAAGACGACTTTGTCATCGACTGCTTTCATCTGGTCGTTTGACTGTGAGCCGGTCATATCCTTAACGGCAAAACCTGCTCCGACTTCAACGCCCTTTACGGCACCGATTCCGAGCATTTTGCCCAACTCTGCGTCGAGCTTGTTGAATACCGGTTCGCCGAGGCCGACAGGAGCGCCGGTTACAACGACCTGGACAATTCCGCCTGAAGAATCGCCGGTGGCGGTAATTTTGTTGCAGGCATCAAGCATCTCCTCGGCGGCTTTGACATCGGGACAGTTTATGATGTGATGGACGTTGTATTTGTCCATAATTTTCTGGCCGTTTACTTCCGGTGCTTTGCCGCGAATTTCGTCGATTTGCTTTTCGATTTCAGCGAAGACCGCCATTTTTTCCAGGAACCGCATCTCCGGGGTGATTCTGCCTTTGACGTAAATTTCCTGATAGAACGGGTCGTAGTCGCATCGCATTTGTTTGTAGCGGTCTGTGTATTGCAGAGCCGTCGCGGAGTCGATGTCGCCGCAACTTACCCCGGCAGCTTCTTTGATGTAGCTGAAAACATCAATACCACATTTTTGGAGTACCCTTTTGGCGATATATCCGCCCGCGACGATTGTTGAGGAATACCGTCCGCTGAACAGGCCGGCACCGATAGCGTCATCGCAGTAGCCGTACTTGGCGAACGATGCGTATGAAGCGTGGCCGGGCCGAGGGGTGCGGTTTGTGTCCTGATATTGTTTAATGTGAATGAAGTGCCTGTCGAGATTCGGGATTAGAACCGATAACGGCGTGCCGTTAGTCATACCCATATTACGCGCACCTTCGACAGTGTCGGCGGCGTTGGTTCCGGTATAAATTACCGGCAGGTCAGGCTCTTTTCGCGGCGAGCTTAGCTCGTCGGCACCGGGCTTACGCAAGAGCAAATCGCCGTAAATTTCCTGCTCTGTAATTTTCATACCCGGGGCGTGTCCCTGAACAATTACGTTAAGGCCGTCCTGGTACGAGCCGCCGGCAACGGTAACCTGAAAATTTCTTCCTAAATGGCAACCTAACATCAATAGCTCCTGTAATTAATAATCTCTCTTGTGTGTAAAATCTGAAACAGTATAAGGTTATTTGGCGAAAATTTCAAACCTTTCCCAGAAATCCGGGAAAGATTTAGCTACGCAGCCGGGATTTTCGATTATCTGGCTGCCTGTAACCAGTCCCGCTATGGCAAAGCTCATCGCGATTCTGTGGTCGTTGTGGGTCTCTATCGTCGTTCCGTGCGCATTTTCGCTGTTGCCTTCGATTATGAGTGAATTATTGGTACAATTAACGGATATGCCCATTTTGTTCAATTCCGAGGCCATTACAGCGAGCCGGTCGCATTCTTTGAGTCGGAGATGCCCGATATTGGTCAGTTCTGATGTGCCGTCCGCAAAGCCGGCCGCTATTGCCATTGGGGGAACCAGGTCGGGGACATCGCTCATATCCTGTGTTATTGGCGAAAGGCCTCTTCCCTGAACGATGATGGCACTATCGCTTCTTGATATTTCACAGCCCATTTTTTCGATTAAGTCCACAAAGATTTTATCGCCCTGGCAACTGTCGCTTCTTAAGCCATTAACGGTTACGCAACTGTTGGTTATTGCCGCGGCGAGGAAAAAAAACGATGCGCTGCTGTAGTCGCCCTCTATGGGAAGTTCTTTGCCGGTGTATTTGCCGGTTGGAATTGTTATTTCTTTATAGTCATTATTGCTTGCCGCTGCGCCGAACTCAGCCATCATTTGCAGGGTAATATCGTAGTATGGCCTTTCGGTCATTTCGTCAACGCATTTGAGCGTTACCTGTTTTTTCGCAAGCGGTGCCGAAATTGTAAGCGAGCTGAAATACTGCGAGGTTTGCCGGCCTTTAATTGCGGCGGTGCCTCCGGGTACTCCTCCGCCGAGGATTTTCACTGGCAGGAATCCCTCTTTTTCGAGACATTCTATTTTGCAGCCAAGCTGTCTTAAGCCATCAACGACTTCATTGACAGGCCTTTCGGTAATCCTTTTTGAACCGGTGATTATAATTGGTTTTGCGGCGAGGCAGGCCGCAGAGGTCAGGAAGTTCATACCTACTCCCGATTCGCCGACATCAAGAATATCGCCTGTCGGTTCGTATCTGCCGGCAGAGCCTTGTATTGTTATCTTGTTTGGTGCGATGGTTATTTTTACGCCGAGCTTTTTAAGGCAGTCTATAACGTTGAGTTGGTCCTGGCCGAGAAGGGGATTGTTGATGATGGTTTGACCCTCGGCAAGGGAGCCGATAATCATCGCTCTTAGTGTATGTGCCTTTGATGGTGGGGCGGTGGTAACGGCACAAGTGTTTTTTATTTTGTTTACAGTTTTCACAACGCAGCCTCGCTGTTTTTCGGGTTGTTGTCTATGAAATGTTTTTGCAGCAGTTCCAGCGGTAATGGCTTAGCGCGATTATTTAGAAGAACAGTCCCAAAGGCCATCTTGGCGGTGAGTTCGAGTATGACGGCGTTTTCAACAGCTTTGGCGATACTGGTAGCCCAGGTGAATGCCCCGTGCGAAGCAACAAGAACCGCCGGCATTTGTGAATGGTCGAGTTTTTCGAATCGGCGGACAATTGCTTTGGCGATGTTCTGCTGGTAGTCGGTTTCTATCTCTGCTTTGGGCATCCTGTCGGTTACGGGAACGAAGCCGTAAAAGTAGTCTGCCGCGGTTGTGCCAAGGCAGGGTATTTCGCTGCCGGCCTGAGCCCACATCGTCGCGTATTGCGAATGGGTGTGGCATATTCCGCCTATCGAGGCGAAGCTGCGGTAGAGTTCAAGATGAGTCGCAGCCTGAGCGGGGGCGGGTAGAGTTCCTTCGACTACGCTGCCAGCCATATCCAGCAGGACTATTTTGTCGGGTGTGAGAGTTTCATCAGATGCTCCTGCCGGTTTGATTGCGATGATGCCTGCTCTGCGGTCTATTCCGCTGACGCAACCGTAATCGTAAACTGCCAGTTGTCTGCGTTGCAATTTGATGTTTGCGGTACAGACTTTTTGTTTTAGTTCTTCGTGCATTTTGTTAATTCATCCTTTTCTGTTTTGTTATTTTTTTAGTCCGAATTCTCTGAGCCAGTGTTCGGTTTCAGCCGGGGTTATGCCGGAGAGTTTTTCTCTGGGTTCAGGGGCGTGCTTACGTTTTTTCTCGATACATTTTACAACTTCTGCCCAGAAGTCCAGCGAATTTATTGCTTTGGCCTTTCGTTTTTTGGCTGCGACCTTTATGCGTCTGTCGGTGCTGACGACAACGAGCCTTTTTGGAGCGGAATGCTCGCCAATCATATCCTCTATAATGTCGTCGGCTTCAAATCGCCGACCGGAAAATATAACCTTGGGATTGCCAATGCTATGGAGAGCTGTTTTGTCCGGCGGGCCTATGCCGTCAAAAACTATTACACCCTTTTTTTTGGTTCGGCGAAGGTACTCCGAAATAACCGCGCACAGCAATACATCATCAATCGCGGAAAATTCATCCGAACAATTTTGCACAGCCCGAAGCAGGTTATAACCATCTATCAGCAACACTAATCCCTTTGTGCTGAGTATCTGATTTCGCCGCCTACGATTGTGTATTCGATTTTGCCCTTGAGATTCCAGTCGCCATAAGGACAGTTGCGACTCTTGGAATGCAGTTTTGAAAGGTCAAGGCGATATTCAAAATCAGGGTCGAAAATTGTTACATCGGCCTGAGAGCCTTTGCCTAACGTGCCTTTATCGACGTTGATTATTTTGGCAGGTCGAGCGGTCATCATCGAAATAAGTTGCGGCCAATCTATAACGTTGGTTTCAATCAGTGCTTTTATGTAAAGGCTCAACGCATATTCAATACTGGCTATGCCGAAAGGCGCGGTCAAAAATTCCAGTTCCTTTTCGCTCTGCAAATGCGGTGCGTGGTCGGTAACAAGAGCATCTACGATTCCATCTTTAATTGCCTGCTTGACAGCGTTTATGTCCGCATCGGTTCGCAGGGGAGGATTGACCTTGTAATTCGTGTCGTAATCGGCGCAGGCATCGTCGGTCAGGAGCAGATGGTGGGGGGTGGCTTCGCAGGTTATCGGCAGATTCAGTTTTTTTGCTTCTCTGATAAGTTTGACTGAGCCGGCAGTGGAAATGTGTTGGGCGTGGTACGGCGTGCCGGTTTTTTTAACCAACTGAATATCCCGCCAAAGCATCATCTCCTCGGCCAAGGGGTCAATGCCAGGGAGGCCGAGAATGGTCGAGTTGTACCCGGAATTCATCACGCCGTTTTGGGACAGCGAATCATCCTGAAGGTGCTGGCTTATTACCACGTTCTTTAACATCGAGGCGTATTTTAGTGCTCTCAGCATCATTGACGCATTCTGAACGCCTGCCCCGTCATCGGTAAAGCCGACTGCGCCAGCGGCGGCCA
Organism: Anaerohalosphaeraceae bacterium; assembly: GCA_021108375.1. Taxonomy (GTDB): domain Bacteria; phylum Planctomycetota; class Phycisphaerae; order Sedimentisphaerales; family UBA12454; genus JAIORA01. The sequence goes on along the minus strand of JAIORA010000042.1, from coordinate 38,840 downwards.
TAAAGTCCATCTCTGCCAACTGCTCGCCTTTTCTGTCTTTTGTTATTGCGCCCATAACGTATATATGAGTTTTCCTTGCCTGCCTGCCCATTCTATGGGCGTATTCAACGCTGGTTGCGTTATCGACGGTTGGGTCGGTGTTTGGCATACACACAACGGAAGTAAAACCGCCGGCGACTGCTGCCGATGAGCCGGAGCGGATTGTTTCCTCTTCTTCATCGCCGGGTTCGCGGAAGTGGACGTGAATGTCAATCAGGCCGGGCGTAACAAATTTGCCGGATGCGTCTATGACGGTATCAGCTTCGGTAGTGAGTTTACCGATGTCTGCGATTTTGCCGTCAACAACTAAAACATCACACTTGCTGTCGATTTTGTTTGCGGGGTCGATTACGCGACCGTTTTTTATCAGCAGAGATTTCATAGTAAGTTTAGTAAGTTTAAAGTTTAATGTAAAAAGTAAAAACCTAAGTTGAAATTTAAAATTTACTTTTGCCCTTCATCGTTAATATGCTCGCTCCAAGAATTTTTGATAATTCTCTTGTTTCGTTAATCAGATAGTTCATAGTTTTGTTTTTTATATCCTTTGCATCTCTAAGCAGGCCTAACCAGTATAAACTTTCATTTGCGGATTTTAGCGAATAACTATAAAATTTAGCAAAATCTCTTTTTGAACTCGCTCCTTTTGCTTCAACTATATTTGCGCCAACCGAAGTAGAAGACCGTAATAACTGTTTTATTATGACATCTGTGGCATTATCACGAGCTATAGAGTCAAGAAACTTAATCATATCTATCGAATACTTATAGGCTCTGATCTTGATGTCAGTTTTAGGTTTTAAACTTTGGTTTTGCATTTTTACTTTTAAGTTTTAAGCTAAACTTTCCTTCTTTATTTTGATTTTTTCTCTCGTCATTGCTGCCTGATTCACCAAAAACAGCACAGCCATACGAATCGTTATGCCATTGGTTACCTGCTGGAGTATAACGCTGTTTGGTCCATCGGCAACTTCACTTTCTATTTCCAGACCTCTGTTAATCGGGCCCGGGTGCATTACGATTATATCTTTTTTCGCTCTCTTCATTCGGTCAACTGTCAGGCCGAAACTGTGGGAGTATTCCTTCACCGATGGAAACGGATTTGCGCCGAGACGCTCGAACTGTATGCGGAGCATATTTATAACGTCCAGCTCTTCCATAACCTCATCGAGTGAGTAGCTGACCCTTACACCGAGTTTTTCGACTGCCGGGGGCATCAGAGTCGGCGGGGCGATTAGTATCACCTCCGCTCCGAGTTTTGTCATCGCGTAAATATCGCTGCGGGCAACTCTTGAATGGGCGATGTCGCCGACGATGGCGATTTTGAGTCCATCGAGTGAGCCTTTGATTTTCCATATTGTGTAAACGTCCAGCAGGGCCTGCGTGGGATGTTCGCAGAAGCCATCGCCTGCATTGACTACGCAGGAGTTGATGTTCTTGCTCAGGAATTTTGGAGTCCCGCCGGCATTATGACGAATTATAACTATGTCGCTGCCCATCGCCTCAAGATTTTTTGCGGTATCCAGAAGCGTTTCGCCTTTACTGACGCTGCTGTTTTTTTGTGTGAATTCCACAACGTCTGCGCTGAGTCTGTTAGCGGCTATTGCAAAACTGTTTCGAGTGCGTGTGCTGTCCTCGAAAAACAGATTGACAACGACCTTTCCCTGGAGAGCGGGTGCTTTTTTTATCGCTCGGCTGGTTATCTGCTCAAAGCCTTCTGCGGTATTGAGGATATGCTCAATTTCTTCCCGGCTCAAATTTCTGAGTCCAAGCAGATTCTTTCTCTTCCAGACGAATTGTTTTTTCTTCAGCATTGCCACTGGTTTAACGCCCTAAATAATTATTACCTGGTCTTTGCCGTCAGATTCGACAAAGTTTACCTGTACGGTTTTTTCATCTGGAATATGGTCGATTTTTTTGCCTGTGAAATCAGCCTGTATTGGCAACTCACGTCCGGGACGGTCGATTAGTACCGCAAGTCTTAAAGCTCTGGGCCTGCCCAGTGCTACAAGAGCGTCCATTGCTGCACGGGTGCTTCTGCCGGTATAAAGTACGTCGTCGGCAAGTATTATTATTTTGTCATCGATGTCAAAACCGATTTCGGTGCTGCCAACAATTGGCTGGCTTTTGCCGTGCGGGTCGTTGAGGTCATCTCGAAAGAGAGTGATGTCAAGCTGGCCGAACGGGATTTCTGTTTTGAGTCTGCTGGAAAGTTCGCTGCTGAGTCGCTCAGCGAGTATCTCGCCACGGCTGGGAATGCCGATGATTGCAATGGCCTGGTTTTTTGGAATTTGGGAAATAATACTATCGGCCATAAGGCCTATGCATTCGTTTATTTTGTCGCTGCCAAGAACTATTTCCATATTATTCGCTTCCCGGGGCTGTTTCTCGATTGGGGAAGAGTATAGCAGTTTGAAAGGCGTTTTTCAAGAGTCTATTTTCAAGCGGCAAAACAGTTGTTAATCTTTAATGCAAAAGGCGTTACGTTTTAAAAGAGCTTGGTGCTGGCAATTTTCCCGATTTTTTGCTATAATGAGGTGCGTTGTATCAGCTCAAAATCCGGTGATAGTTAAACGCAGCACTTGCTTAATGTTTTATAAAACCAACAGGAAAATTCGAGACGGTTTTTATGCGCGGGGTGTGTCTGTGCTGGTGCTGGTGTTTTGCGCGGCGGTAGCGGCAGGTTCTGTCGAGCCGGGAAGTCTGAATTTTGCAGGGGTCTATGGTATTGCCGAGTCATATCCGGAAATTACCGGTCGGGGCGTTTCGATAGGTGCCGTATGTAGGAGCGTTACATATTCTGACAACCTTCCGCAAAATGATTTTCACGCAGATACTTCGCACAAATGTATGGCGGATGTCAGGGGAAAAGTGGATTTCTATCAGCCGGTTTTGCCGGTACCGCAAATTTCGCAACACTCAACAGCGATTGCCTCTATCCTTATCGGCTATGACCCGAATGCGTTTTTTGCTCCGATTGGAAATTTTGAATATGAAGGTGCCTGTCCCGATGCGGATTTGGATATTTACGAATTCTGGCACTTTGTAAGTGAATATGTCTTTGCCGGACAGAGGCCGCAAAGCGATGTGCTGACGATGAGCTTCGGCAGTGCTTTTGAGGACTGGTGGACGCGGGGTATCGACAGGATGGCCGAGCATTACGGCATTTTGATTGTTGCCGCTGTTGGTAACGGCAGGGGCGATTATAATTTGCCGTTGTATCCGGCATCAGGCGATAATATTATGGCTGTAGGGGTGGTAGATTCTGATAAAACCAACGGTATAGAAGGAGCGTTAACAAATTTCACAACGGTTGACCCGAACAATTCCACGCAGGGGCCGACCTCTGACGGCAGGTGCAAGCCGGACATTGTCGCGCCGGGCAATTGCCTTGTTGCTGTCGCCGGAAGCGAAAAAGGATACGCTCTCAGCGGGGACTATTCCAGTTATGCCGCACCGGTGGTGGCGGGAGTTGCTTCGCTGCTGATTCAGGAAGTCAAGGACGACCCTAATCTTGTATTCGCGACTTTGCCGACGGTTGGCAACGCTGTTTTGAAGTCGATTTTGATGACCGCGGCGAAAAAATTACCAGGCTGGCACAAGGGTTTTTCGTCTGCTGCCGATGATAGTGAATATCCGCTGGATTTGAAGCAGGGGGCAGGGGTTGTCGATGGATTAACCAGTTTGGAATTGCTCAAAAGCGGTATGCAAAGGACAGGCGATGTTAATACGAACGGCTGGGACGTTAATTTTCTTGAGCCTGATTATGCTGCCGAAAAGGTGTACCGTTTCAAACTCGATTCCGCCAAGTCCGCCAGGCTCACCGCTACGCTCGTCTGGAACCGTATTTATCAGGATTCCTATCCGTTCAATGCGGCAGAGGACGCTTATTCGGATTTGCAGCTTGAGCTTTGGGCAATTGATTCTCACGGCAACAGAACGGCATCACTAATCCAGCGCAGCAATAGTCCCGTTGACAATGTCGAGCATTTATATGCGGACATCACAGTAGAGGGCGATTATGAGCTGGTTATTGCTAACAGTGAAAAGGCAGGACTGCCTGACTCAGCGACTGCGTTTGCCATTTCCTGGCGACTGGAAAAGCAGGTTTCATCAAATTAAAACCCCTCAGGTTGGTAGCAATTTTCATTTTTTTTCATTCAGAACCATACCTTTGTTCAGGCAGCGGGCGATATTATCGGACTTTGCTGTTTTTTAGCCAAACACGCCATCACGGGCAGTTTTTATTTTGTACATTATACAGGTAAGGAGGTCTCGTTGGGGGGACTCCAATATGAGAATGTGGGATTTGTTGAGGAGTATCGAATGAGTAACAAATGGATAGTTTCGGCTTTGTTGTTGAGTGTTTTCAGTGTCGTCGCTTTAGGCTCACCGATAGATACTGTAACTATGGACCGTGTTGGCTATGGTGCTAAGGACACGATGCAAATATGGGGCGGAGGTCATAATGGCTTAAATGTTTATGGCGGGGTTTTTATGTTCAATAAAACCGCTGATACGGGTGATGGGTCGTATTTTGATAATGGCCTTTTAGGTGGTTTTTGTATGGACCTCAGTCAGTACGCTGCCAATGACAGTCAGACATACGAAATGATTTCGCCGGAACAGGGGCCGCGTCCGACGGACTTTCTCGGTGGGCCGATGGGTTCGGTAAAGGCGAATTATCTTTCCGAGCTTTGGGCCAGATATTATGACCCTACCTGGGCGGCAGGCGGCAGTTATAGTGCTCAGCAAAATCAGGACGCGGGAGCATTTGCGGCCTCGGTTTGGGAAATAATTTATGAAGATTCCTCAGCAAACTGGGATGTTACCACTGATGGTACATCAGGGGAGCTGGGTTTCAAAGCGACCGGCCTGAACCACCAGACGGCAAATGACTGGCTGGCCAGTCTCAATGGCACAGGGCCGATGGCGAATCTGTTTGCCTTGTCTCACGACTGTAAACAGGATTTTCTGGTTGTTGTGCCTGAGCCTGCAACGGTTGCATTATTGAGCGTCGGTTTTTTAATGCTTAATCGCAAAAGGTTCGCTTGTTCGCCAAAATGAATTTTTAGAGGTTCCCGTAAGGTATAAAAAAGCAAAGAAGGTAAAAAGATGTGTAAGAATAAATTGAAATTAATTGCCCTGGCAGTGCTTGTTATTTCGGCAGGTGCCTTTGGCGACATCATAAATGTAAGCAATACGGGCTTGTGGGCGGGGGGAAGTCTGGATGTCGGCAGAAGGGTAACGATGAACGGCTCCGTTGCTTCTTCAGGGACGATAGGGTTTGGCAGTTCGGTTTCGCTAACCGGTGATATGTACGGCGGGGGCGATATATGGCTCGGCAAAGGTTCCTATATAAACGGCAATGTAACGCCGAATGTCGGAGCGAATTTGTCGGTCGGCTCTAATGTTACCATAACCGGCTCGACTGACCAGGCAGAGCTTAACTTTGATAGTTTTTCTGTCCCGTGGCAGAGCCAGATGCAGAATATCAACGTCGGAACCCAGAACATTTCCGGCTATAAGAACAGTGTTACAAACCTGCTGGCAGGGGAGTATCATAATTTCGACTTTGACAAAAATACGACCCTGAATTTATCTGCCGGCGATTATTCAATGAATAATTTCTGGATGAATAAGAACAGCGTGGTGAACCTGGATACCAGTTCAGGCGATATAACGTTCAATGTGCTTGGAGGCTTTAGCACGGCAAATAATGTCAGGTTCTTAGCTTCCGGCCAAGGCAATGTCTATGTCAACATCTATGAAAATGATGTATGGCTGGGAGACGATTCTGAAATGAGAGCGGTGTTGAATGTTTACGGCGGCGATTTCGGAGTTGGTAAAAACGCTGAGCTTGCGGGCAGTTTTTATACAACCAATAATTTGTGGCTCGGCAACAATTCAAATTATGACTACATAGCAGAGGCAATCCCTGAGCCTGCAACACTGGCGTTTATGATAGCGGGAATTACCGCGATAGTTGCAGCCGGCAAAAAGACTAAAAATTCAGGCCTGCATCCCAGATATACATAAGTTGCGGCGTCGCCATTTCGTAAATGCTGTCGATGTCAAAGTTAACAAGTGCGCCGGCCCCGAATATACTTTCCATTGAGAACGGCTTGGTGTATTCAACAATTCTTGCATTTTCAATCCCCGCCAATGATTTGGCCAGTTCCACAGCGTCATCAAAATAGCCTATTTCATCGACAAGGCCGTTATCGAATGCTTCGGTGGCGTTGTATATACTGCCGTCAGCAAGATTTTTGACCTGGCTATAATCGAGATTTCCCCTGCCGTCAGCAACGATATTTACAAATCTTTCGTAGGCCGGGACAATTAGTTTATCGCTGAGATAGGCGAGTTGTTCTTCGGTTACCGGCTCGAAAGTTGTGGGCCAGTTTTTCTTTTGGCTCGATTTTACCACAACCGATTTTATTCCGAGCTTTTCTTCAAACAATTCTTTGAGTTCAAAGTGTCCCATTATTACGCCTATTGAACCGGTGATGGCTGTCGGTTCGGCTATTATTTTGTCGCAGGCCGCCGAGGTATAGTATCCGCCTGAAGCTGCGATTGTCTGCATAAACGCTATGACCGGTTTGCCGGTCTGTTCCCTGAATTTCATTATTTTGTTGTGTATCTGGTCGCTGGCACTGATTCCGCCGCCGGGTGTTACGGTGTGGATGATTAGTGCTTTTACCGCGTCGTCTTCCTCGGCCATTTTTATCTGCCTGGCAAACTCCCGGCTCATCTCATTGCCTATTATGCCCTCAATGCCGATGACCGCTATTTTTTTGTTGGAAGGACCGTCAGTTATAGACTTTTCTAAAAAGCTGTCGTGGGACGAGGATGAAAAAATTGCAATTGCGAAAATGACGATAATCAGCATAAAGAAATTAGCCAGTATCGACAGAACAAAAAGTATCGTGAAAAGCACCTTCCAGAGTCCACCTCTTTGTTTCTTAGCTGGCAGAGTTTGCCCCTGGGGTCCTTGGTTAGATTCGCTAAGGTCGTATCCGTTATATTCAGTTGTCATAATTTCTCCACAAAAAAGGTTAAACAATCATTTTAAGATTTATGCACAGAATGTCAAGGACGGCTTTTAAAAGGAGTTTGACTATTCGGAAGTGGCCGATTACTATGATTGGCGAAATGAACTGTCCAGTGTGTAAAAATTCGGCGATGGTAGTGCTTGAACTCGATGAGGTTGAGGTTGATTATTGTTTCGACTGTCAGGGGATATGGCTTGATGCGGGCGAACTGGAACTGCTGCTCGACGGTTCCCACGTCGCAAACGCTTTGTTGAAATCTTTCCGCCCCTGCACAGATTGCAGCGAAGAAAAACGTCCCTGTCCCATCTGCTTAAAGAAAATGCAGAAAATTTCGGCAGGTTCCGAGTCTGAGCCGATAATTATAGACAGTTGCAAAAAGGCTCACGGCCTGTGGTTCGATGCGGGCGAATTGCAAAACGTTATTTCCAAAGGCTCTCTTGATGCAGGCAACAAGATAAACAAACTTCTGTCAGACATATTTAAAGAACAATAGAACAGTATAACTTTTAAGGAGCAGATTATGATAGCTATGCTTATTTTACTTGCGATTATCGTTGCAGTGATACTTGCGATTGTCGGGATATACAATTCGCTGGTTCGCTTGAGAAATCAGGTTGACAATTCGTGGTCGCAAATTGATGTCCAGCTCAAGAGGCGACACGATTTGATTCCCAATCTTATCGAGACTGCCAAAGGGTATATGCAGCACGAGCGGGGTACGTTCGAGGCGATAACACAGGCCCGCAGCCAGGCAATGGGCGCAAAGGGCGTAGCTGAGTCCGGCAAGGCAGAGGGTATTCTCGGAGCGGCGCTCGGCAAGTTTATGCTGACGGTCGAGGCTTATCCGGATTTGAAAGCCAATCAGAATTTTCTCGCTCTACAGGAAGAGCTTAGCAGTACCGAAAATAAAATCGCATTTGCGAGGCAGTCGTACAATGACCAGGTACTGTTTTTAAATAACAAGACCCAGATGTTCCCGTCGAATGTAATTGCGGGGATGTTCAATTTTACAAAACGCGATTTCTTTGAACTTGAGAACCCGGAAGAAAAGAATGTACCACAGGTTAAATTCTAACTCAAAACTAAAGACTCAAAACTAAGAACTAATAATATGTGGGAACAAATAAGAGCTAACAAACGCAATTCTATCTTACTACTGATGCTGATGGCTGTGGTGCTGGGGGCGTTGGGCTTTGTGCTTGGGATGGCCTTTGTTCGGCACCCGGCAGGCGGATTGTTTGGCGTAGCGGGTGCGCTTGTGTTATGGCTTATTCTCGCATCGATTAGTTTTTCCAGCGGCGACCAGATATTTCTTGCTGCCAGCAAAGCTGTGCCGGTAACAAAAAAAGTTCATCCGCAGCTTTTCAACGTTGTTGAGGAAATGTCAATTGCTTCCGGGCTGCCAATGCCGAAAGTTTATATAATAAACGACCCTGCCCCAAACGCTTTTGCCACCGGTCGGAGTCCTGAAAGCGCATCGGTTGCTGTTACTGCCGGGCTTTTGGGCAAACTCAACAGGGACGAGCTTCAGGGGGTAATTGCTCACGAGATGGCTCATATACTCCATAGGGATATACTTTTTGTTACCATTGCCGGGGTGATGCTCGGAGCGATTGCGTTGATGAGCCAGGTTTTTTTGCGAGGGATGTTCTACCGCTCAATGATGGGCGGCAGCAGGAGAAGATACTCATCTAATTCCAGCGGTGGCGGACAGGCGCAGTTGGTGATGTTGGTCATAGCGATAGCTTGTGCGATACTTGCGCCGATTATGGCGAGTCTGCTCTATTTTGCTTTGTCAAGACGCAGGGAATATCTGGCCGATGCCGGCGGGGCAAGGCTTACGAGGTATCCGGAGGGTCTGGCTTCTGCGCTGGAAAAAATATCGCAAAATACCATTCCGCTGGAATCGGCAAACAAAGTTACCGCGCCTATGTATATAGCTAATCCGCTACAAAAAAAGGGTATGAAACTTTCAAATCTTTCAAGTACGCACCCGCCGATTTCAGAGAGAGTGAAAATCCTTCGTGGTATGGGTGGTGCTTCGCTGACGGATTATTCGCAGGCATATCAGAAATTTTCGTCGCATAAGAGTTCGCTGACATCAGTTACGGCCTTAAAGTCGGACGAGCCGGTTGCTCTGAGGCAGGGGAGTGCGGCAGGTTTTGTTGGCCGTAAAAAGCAAGCTCGCAATGTTGGTGATATAATGCGGAAGGTCAACAAATACAAATTCATTAATTGCGATTGTGAATTGAAAATGAAAGTGCCGCCCGACTTCAAAGCCAACGCGGTCAAATGCCCACGTTGTAAGACAGTTCATAAGGTTAAATAGGATTCCCCGCAGGTACTCACCTCATTACCCATCGTTTGCTTTTAAATACGAGTTTGCTGCGGTTGCGAAGTTTTTCATCGCCGCCGATGGAGTATTTCAGTTCGAGTGTTTTTCGCAGGTAGAGCTTTAGTGGATTGCCATCAGAGTCCATAATCGTCGGATGAATTACGCTGACGGTTTCGTTGCTGAGTCCAGCGATGAACAGGCTGATGCTGCGTGCCTTTGGGTCGAAGTCCGGCCAGATTATTACCATATCTCTGGTCTGGTCCCGGCCCTGTAGTATTCTGCTGTCAGCGGTTTCCATTGATTCAAGGAACGGAAACTTCTTTTTATGGCGTTTTAATATCCGGCCGAACACAATGTTTTTTGTGTCCTTATATGCTGGCAGTATCTTGAAAGTATCGGTCATCAAGTCGCACTTGGGATAGAAAGGCGCATCGATATTCGAGGTATTAGTCATCGTAAGAATGATATACCAGAAACGCTGAGGCGCTCTTTTACCGGGAATGCGCACTGTAATTTGCTGCGGATTGGTGAAGACGGTATTTAACGTCCACTCGTTATTGTTGGGAACAATAGATGGCTCAGGCGCAGCGGTACAAAAAGCCGCTGATGTCCCAAGCAGGAAAATTGCTGTAAATAAAATATTTAGCCTCATTGTGTTTTTCCTGTTTTTTATAAAAAGGTTATGCTACTATTCTACACTAAATGCTGCTTTTAATAAAGTAGTTTTTATGGGTAGTTCTAATAATTGCTTTTGTCCGCCAAAATGAATTTTTAGAGGTTCCCTTAATAGGTTATTTCCAAACTCTTTTGGGCTGGCGTTTAGTCTCGCCCTGAGCGATTGTGTTGATAACTCTTTTTTTACAGGGATGTTATGGCCAAAGAACATAGAGAACAATTAGCCGCTCAGATAGAGCATCTGCTCACACAGGCAGATGCTTCGGCTTTAGCGGAGTTGCTCAAAGGTCTTCGCGCCAGTGATATTGCCGAGGTCGTTGAGTTGATGGAAAACGACCAGAGGCACGAGATATTCAAGGTATTGGCCAATCCTATGCGGGCCGAGGTACTCGAAAAGGTTGACGAGGCTGCTCGTGCCGAAATTATTGAATTTTTCCACATCTCGGAATTTTCGGATATTATTTCAGAGCTTGACCCTGACGATGCCGCGGATGTCCTGGCTGAGATGCCGCGTGCCGACAGCGAAGAGGTTCTCGGAAACCTTTCTCCTGACGATGCCGCCCAGATTAAAGACCTGATGAGTTACAGCGAAGATTCAGCCGGCGGTATTATGGACCCGGTGCTGATAAGCGTTGAAGCCGATGCCACTGTTGCTGAGGCTGTTGGCAAGATTCGTTCATCTGAGATTGACGAGGATTTCTTTTCGATTTTTGTAGTTGATAAGGACGATAAATATCTCGGCGACGTAAGAATTCGACTGCTTTTGACCTCGCACGCCGATTCTCAGATTGGCCAATTGCTTAGCAAAGATAGTATTTATGTAAATGTTGATGCTGACCAGGAAGAGGTTCGCAATTTATTCCGCAAGAATGATTTGATTGTCGCTCCAGTTCTCGATGCCGACAGCAAGCTCATCGGCAGAATCACCGCTGACAGAATTCTCGAAGTTGCCGAGGAAGAGGCTAACGAGGACATATATGCGATGGCTGGTACCGATACAGCCGAGCTGGAAAAGGAATCTGTTTTTCGTGCCGCCAGAATTCGAATGACCTGGCTAACGCCGTGCCTTATCGGCACTGCGGTTACGGCGCTCGTCGGAATATTTTTTAGGGAAACTTTTTTCGAGGTTGGCCAGCTCTATATCTGGGCAGCGGCGGTTGTGTTTGCCCCAATGATAGCGGCTATTAGCGGCAATGCTGGCCTGCAAACATCGGCGATAGTGGTTTCGGGCCTTGCTGCCGGACACTTGGCGGACCTGCATTTGGGCGAAGTGTTTGAAAGGGAAGTGCGAATCGCTTTAATCGTGGCAATCGCCTGTGCTGTCTTGGCGGCGGTTGTATGTGTGGTTCTGCCGGAGGTTTTGCCGATAGGGACTGCTTCACAAGGTGTTGAGACGGTCGGTTCAGGCGGATATTTCAGGATTGCGATAGCCCAGGGCGTTGGTATGTTTTCCGCTATAATGGTTTCGACCACGCTGGGATTATTTTTGCCGTTCCTGTTTAGAAGAATCGGTATCGACCCCGCCATCAGTGCTGGCCCGCTCGTTACCACCGCGAATGATTCCATTAGCGTTTTGATTTATATGACCTTGACACTGTTATTGGTCAAAGGTTTTTGAGATTACAAAGTTCGTTTAACTCGCATTCATCACAGTAGGGGTTTTTCTTTCCCGTACAATTTTCCAGAATACCTATTCTGCAAAGCGCAAAATCGTATTTGACAGGGTCGCCAGGGCAAATTTTTCTAAACCCTTCGGTAATCTCAATTGCGGTTTTGAGGTTGTAAGTTTTTTTGCGGTGTAGTCCGAGAATTTTACTGAGCCTGCCCATATGCACATCGATGGGTACTATAAGTTTTGATTTATCTATTTTTTTCCAGAGTCCGCTATCGATATTATCATTCCGCACCATCCACCGCAGGAACAGGAACATCCTTTTGCACGTACTGGAATTTTCAGGACTGGTTATTAGGTATTTCAATCCGCGTGATGGCTTCGGACAGTTTCCGAGCATTGTCGCCGAGAACGCCAAAAGGGCGGGTGCTATTGTTTCATCTTTTTCGTTGTAGCCTGTGAGAAATGTTTTTTCGAGTGAGCCGAAACGACCGATGGCACTTTTCAGAACTTCAATAATAGCGATTATGTCTGCGGGACTGTTAAAGCGATATTTCATATTTTTGAAGAATTTTTTATCGCCCGCGCCGAAATTAGCGATAAATTCAGCCGGCCTTGCCCCCATAGGCTCCAGAAGCGTTTCGAGAAATTTCTGAATCTGTTTGGCTGAGCCGTAAGCGAAGCAGGCGGCTAAAAAGCCCGCAATTTCCATATCGGCAGGTTCAGTGTACTTATAGACGAACTGCAAAGGGTCTGGCGGCACGAATTTTTGATGATTGTATTTATGGTAGAGATTTTCAAGTATATCTCTGAGTTTGTCGGTATTTAGAGCCATAGCCAGCAATGTTATCGCTGCCGGGCGAAAACGCAAGTTGTTTGTTCTTGACAGGATTACAAAATATACCTTATCATACGCCCTATGATAATTGATTGCCATACGCATATAAGTTGCCCGGACTCGCCTGGAAGTCCGGAAGAACATCTCGCCGCCTCCGAAGCTGTCGGTGCCTGCATAGTGCTGGCCAGTTCCGAAGGTGATAACCGTCAGACTAACAAGGCTCTAAGCGAATACGTCTCGGCCAATCCAAAAAAAATGTTCGGCTTTGCTGTGGTCAACCCAGTCGAAGATGACATCACCATCAAATGCTGGTCGAATATCAAAGACCGTATGTCGCTGGCAGGGGCAGTGCTTTACTGTTGCAGAGACGGCTTTCATCCATCGCACAGCAAGGCGATGCAGTTTTACGAAACTGCTGCCGAGCTGGAACTGCCGCTGTTTTTCCATAACACTATGCCGTTCCCCCCTCAGGGCATTCTCGATTATGCTCGGCCGTTTCTAATTGATGAAATCGCCAGAAAGTTTGAAACTCTTAAAATCGTAATTGGCTCAATGGGCAGACCTTTTCTGAGCCAGACTTTGTGTATGCTCGCAAAGCACGCCAACGTTTATGCCGATTTAACGGTATCTCCGGAAAAAGTCTGGGAAACTTATAATATAGTTGTCTCGGCTTACGAGGCAGAGGTTATGGACAAACTCTTTTTTGGTTCTTCAAATCCTGCCGGCCAGGCTCAATCCTGTATCGAGGCTCTTCTTGGTTTTAACAAGTTAATGGCAGATACAAATTTGCCAACGGTGCCGCGCGAAAAGATAAGAGAGATTGTCGAACGCGACAGTCTGAAACTGCTCGGAATTGACCATTAGCCCCTGAATTCAGAGGATATTATGGAAAAAGATATAAGATGGAAGCAGCGGTTTGAAAACTTTCAAAGGGCTTACAAACTTCTTGAACAGGCCCTGAACATCAAAGTTCCATCGCAGGTTGAACGTGCCGGGATGATACAGTTTTTTGAGATGACTTTTGAACTATCGTGGAAGATGATGAAAGATTATCTCGAATCCGAAGGATTTGTAGTTAATAGCCCCAAAGAAGCAATCAAACAGGCCTTTAGAGCAGATGTTATAAAAGACGGTCAGGGCTGGATAGATATACTTGCTGGCAGGAATCTTACGGTTCATACTTATGGAGAAAAAACAGCTGTTAGTGTGGAAAGCAGTATCAGGGAGACGTACTATCCGTTGCTTAAGGATTTGTATTTGTTGTTTGAGGAGAAAATACAGCGGTGAATTATGGCCTTGAGCAGAATGATATTGACAGTATTTTAAGGGTGCTGGCTGAATTTGAGCAGATAGAATCAGCAGTGATTTTTGGTTCGCGGGCTAAGGGCAATAATAAAGAAGCATCCGATGTGGATATTGCAGTGAAGGGTAAGGAGATAACAGACAAAACAATTATCCGACTCAGAGCGTCTCTGGAGGATTTGCCTTTACCCTATTTTTTTGATGTCATTGATTACGATAAAATTGAGAATCGTAATTTGATAGAACATATCGACAGGGTTGGGAAAGCTATTTACAAACAAGGAGGCCTTTGATGGAAATGCTGGAACAGCAGCGTGAAAATTGGGGCAGTCGTGGCGGTTTTATTCTCGCCGCTGTCGGCTCAGCAGTTGGTTTGGGCAATCTTTGGGGCTTTCCATACAAAATTTACAGTTATGGCGGGGGTGCTTTTTTGATACCCTATATCCTCGCAATTTTCATCATTGGCATTCCGATGCTGGCGATGGAATTTAGCTTAGGCCATTTCACGCAACGTTCTGCTCCCGGTGCTTTCGGCTCAGCAAATCGAAAATTTGAATTCGTTGGCTGGTGGAGCATCATTCTTGGTTTTGTCATTATCACATATTATCCGGTAATTTTGGGCTATTGTTTCAGCTTTTTATGGCTTAGCATAAAAGGCATTTTCAATGGCGGGTCTTTGCCCTGGGCTCAAAGCGGTGTTGAAGGAGTAAGAAAAGCCGAAGAATTTTTCTATGATACTTATCTCGCTCATAAACCGGGAAGTTTTAGTTTGGGCGCAATACGATGGAATATTTTTGTGCCATTGGTAGTTGCCTGGCTTTCGATGTACTTATGTATATGTAAAGGCGTAAAGCTCGTCGGCAAAATTGTTTGGCTTACTGTGCCGCTGCCATGGCTAATGCTGTTGATTCTTGCAGTTAGAGGATTGACTCTTGAGGGAAGCATTGAGGGGTTGGTTTTTTACCTGAACCCCTCGTGGGAAAAACTGGCCGAGCCTACAACCTGGCGGTTTGCATTCGGGCAGGTCTTCTTTTCGCTGAGTCTGGCATTCGGCGTTATGGTTACCTACGCAAGTTTCCTCCACAAAAAGAGCGATATAAACAATAACGCCGCGATAATTGGCCTAAGCGATTTTGCCACCAGTTTTGTCGCAGGCATCGCGATATTTGCAACTCTCGGCGGGATGGCTTTTGCTACCGCAAAGGCTGGCAGTTACGTGCCGGTCGATAAGGTTGTCAGTGGTGGCCCCGGCCTTGCCTTCGTAGCCTTTCCGTACGCTCTTGCGCAATTGCCTTACTCTGCGTGGTTCAGCTTCATCTTCTTTTTTGCATTGGTAACACTCGGTATAGATTCTGCCTTTTCAATTACCGAATCAATTCTAACATCGGTAGTGGAGAAAACGCGGTGGAGCAGGTCAGTGGTACTGATTATTATGAGCTTTGTCGGATTGTTGAGCGGCATTGTTTACACCGCTGCTGGCGGAGGACTCAACTGGCTCGGAACGATAGATGATTTCATAAACGGAACGTGGGGCATAGCGTTTGTCGGCCTTTTGGAATGCATCGTACTCGGCTGGATTTACAGGCTCGACAGACTTCGCGTCCACGCCAACGAGAGGAGCGATTTTAGCTTTGGTAAATGGTGGAATTATCTTATAAGAATCATAATTCCGATAGTCCTCGGAACCCTGTTTTTCTGGAGTATGTTCGACGATTTCAGCGACAAGGGATTTTTCATAAAGGCAGAAAAATTCAATATACCAAATATCGTCGGGCTAAGCGTAGTTGCTGTCGCACCGATACTGGCAATTGTTCTTGGCATTATTGGCAGTCCTTTTCAGAAAACCCAAAACCTCAAATGTGTAAAAGGTTACACAAGCGGATGGGCAGGACTCATCCTGGCGTTGATATCGACATTGCTTATGGTTTTGTTAATGACAATCGCTTTGCCGATTCATCTTACGCAAATACTGACCATCGTTGCTGTGCTTTCATCCCTCAGCGCACTGATAATGACCAACTATTGTTTAGACAATTGTGATATCGCCGGGAATAGAGCTTCGGCCTCAGCCAGAATCGGCGGGATTGTCGCGATTTTAAATATAAGCGTAATCGCCGCTTTGACTCTGATACGCCTTAACAATTATGTAAAAGATAATGGCAAATTCACCGCTGCCGATATTCCGAAAGAATTAACAGGCGTTTCATATATAATACTCGGCGTTGTTTCTCTGCTGATAATTGGTGGACTTGGCTGGTGCTTCTACAAGGCAATCGTTGCTTCCGGCAAACAGGAGCAGACCCCGCAACTGCCGCAGGAATAATCAACACCAGTTAGCCCTGCCATTACTATGGCAGGGTTGTTGTCATTGCAAGGCCTTGTTTTTTATTAAAAATCCATCCCGATTCATCGGGATTCCTCAACTCAAAACTAAAAACTCAAGACTCACAACTACTCTTTGTCGTGGCAATCTCGTTTTTACCTCTGTGAACCTCTGTGTCTCTGTGGTGAATAAAAAAAAGCCGCCAGATTAATCTGACGGCTTTTAATTTCTGAAACATCTCGAATCCGGCTCTATTTAAAGCCTTTAGGCGGACTGTCCAGATACTTTTCCCTGCAGGCTTTTTCGATGTCAACATCATTGATATTGGCAAGCGTGCAGAGCCAGGCAAAAACATCGGCAAATTCCGATTCTTTCTGCTGCTGAGTACTGCTTTCATCAACCAGTGCTGTGGCCAGCTCGCCAATTTCTTCGGTAAACCACATAAACGTTTTCGGTGTACCTCGCTCGCTGTCACGTTCCTGATAAACTTCAGAGATTAAGTCCTGGAAATCCTTTATCCGCATAGAACCGCCCAAAATCTAATCAGCCAGCAGTTTTGAAAGTATTGCCTTACCGAAAATATCTCTTACTTTGTCGGTAGTACTTTTGCAAACTGTTTCCATCTTTATGCTGAAAGGCTCATTGTTAGTCTGTTCAGCGAGTTGCAAATGGCTGAACATAGGACCATCAACGGCTTCAATTATTTCCAGCATTGTGATGTTGTTGGCTTCGCGAGCAAGAAAAAAGCCGCCTCTGGGGCCGCGCTTACTGCGAAGAACGTTGGCTCTCACCAACTGCTGAAGAATCTTGAGAAGATACTCGAGCGGAATGTTGTACTGCTTTGAAATACGGGATGCCAGTACCGCTCCGTCTTTGTAGTGCTGGGCTACGTAGCCCACAGCCACCAGAGCATAACCTGTCGACCTGCTGATTTTCATCGTTCGTTCTCCAAAAAAAGGGTTTTTACAAAAATATTAACATAACTATAAGTTTAACAACTAAGCTCATTTTCAATTGTATCGTGTGCGGGGACGAAGGAGAAAAACCAAAATCCCACGGAATCCAAAAGCATTATTCAGGCTCTATTATGCCCATACTACAGTTTTTCTCACGATGTTCGGAACTTAAAATGGAATTTTCTATATAAAAAACAACAAAAGTCGTTTTTTGAGGCCAAAACAAACAGTAGCTATCCAGAAACTCTTAAAAAACTATCAGACGGACATTTTTACCAAAGCATAAGAAGACTTTCAAGAGTTTTTTCTGAAATATAACAAAAAAAATAAAAAACCTCTTTATCTTGACTTATTTGCGTAATATCCCTATATTTTTATCCAATGGATTATTTTGAAAGGAGTCTTCTATGAATGAGGTGAAACCGAGAATAAGTGTTTATTATGCTCAGAATGCCACGGTTGTTACGTTAACTGATGAAAAGATACTCGAAGAGGGGGACATCAAATCGATAGAGGATTCGATTATGCCGCTTATTGAGAGCCGCGTGAATTTGGTTATTGATTTTAGCGAGGTTCAGTTTCTTTCGAGTACTGTACTTGGTCTTCTCATCAGGGTCAGCAAGAGAATTTACGAGCAGAAAGGCAGGTTAAGGCTTTGTTCCATAGGCCCGAAAATTTACGATATTTTCAAAATTACTCGTCTCGATGAGGTTTTTGAAATATCTGAAGATGCCAAAAAGGCGATAAAGAGCCTTGCGTAAAAGTTGCAATGGATTTTTGCGGTATAATGTTAGAAGTTGTCCCAAAATGCCTGAGAAATGACGCTGGTAATACTCAGGGCATTGAAAGTGATAGTTTTGGGATGGATGATAATTTGCGAATTATGTGGCAGTTGTTTTAGGTCGATACTGGTGCTATGACTTCAGGATGTACTCACGAAAAAATTGTGTCCAGGGGAGTGGTCTCCGACCTGCGCAAAATTTGCGATAAAATCCTTTCCATTGCCGTGTCCCTCAAGTATAGCAAGGACGATATTTTTGCTATGCACCTTGCGATGGAAGAAGCTTTCATCAACGCTGTAAAGCACGGCAACAATGGCGACATAGAAAAGAATGTAACAATAGACTATACAATTACCCCCGAAAAATTTGATATATCCGTCATCGATGAGGGCAGTGGCTTCACTCCTGAAACGCTGGCGGACCCACGTGCCGGCGACAACCTTTTTAAGACATCCGGCAGAGGTGTTCTGCTGATAAAGTCCTATATGGATTTTGTCGAACACGCTCAAAATGGCCGATTAGTGCATATGGTTAAAAAAAACACTAATAAGGCAATCCCCGGTAAAGCCTGATTAAGGGTTCACCACCAAAAGCCGATTAATTGCATTGTGCTTTTGGACTATTTCAATCGCATCGGAATTTGTAATTTTAGCTAATAGCGAGAAAGAAGACTGTCTGTAAGTCTCGCCAAAGGTGGTTGATTGAAAATGATTAAAAAAATAATTGTATTCGTATTACTGGCCTACATTCCATCGCTGCTGGTACTTTTTGTCGGTTGCGCCGAGGAAGAGTCCTATATGCCTGAGATAAGCGGGGTTGTTACAAATCTGCATTACACTGCTGATTACACCTCGACTGCTTATGTTCCTGCTAAAAAGACATATTCGCCGCCAGCCAAAAAGAAGTATAAAAAAGTAACGACTGTGCGCAAGGACTATTACGCCGAACCTAAATGGACTCCGCCCAAAGGCAGTGAAAAAGGCTGGAATGCCATCGTTATTCATCACTCCGCGACGCAAAGAGGCTCTATGGCCACCTTTGACGATTATCACCGCAACGTTAATGGATGGGAAGGCGTAGGCTACAATTTTGTCGTGGGCAATGGTTACGGCAGCGGAAACGGAGAAGTTGAAACGACTTTTCGATGGTCTCAGCAGAGGGTCGGAGCGCACTGCAAAACGGATTATACAAACTGGGCGAACAAAAATGCTATCGGCATTTGCTTAGTTGGCAATTTTGAGCAATCACGTCCGAGCTACCGCCAGATGTTCTCGGTCAGCAAGCTGGTAAAATTCCTGAGCAGCCGTTACAACATCCCGGCAAGCAGAATATATGGCCACAAAGACACGCCGCGCCACAGTACTTCAACAAACTGTCCGGGGAGATATTTCCCGATGGTTGCGCTCAAATCCAAACTTTAACATTCGGATAATGGTATGAGAAATTAACATTATGAACTTATGCGAAAAACCAGTTATAGATACTCATCAATTACTCCAGCAAATTTCAGACGAGCTTTGCCAGTGCTTCAGTCAGGGCGAGCTTGGCATACTGATTATCGACAGCGCTCGCGATTTTTCAGCGGGCAGCTTCAAGGCTTTAGATTTGTTTGGCTCTAATCGTCAGTTGTTTGAAAGCCTCTGCCGGCGAATTGATGATGGCGATGAGCCGGTTATTGTTGAGACAGACTGCGATGCCGTAGTTGCTGCCGCACTACACACAGACAGTACGTTTTTGGGATATATTTTTATCGTTCTCGACAGCAGCGACAGGCAGACTGCTCTCGCCCAGCTCGATATGATTGAAGTGCTTATTGGTCAGGCCGAGCTTATCGCCGGAATGCTCCAGCAGAAAGCTCAAGCTGAAAACGAGCTTGACCACTCTGGGGATATTTTGTCAAATACGATGCTGCTTAGTGTCAATTAGTCGTTAGACAAATTGCATTTTAGAAGCCGAGCCGCGGGAGCGGCCGGACAAAAATCCCGTAGGGATTTAATAATAATAGCCCCGTGTGAGCGAAGCGAAACTCGGGGAAATGAAATTACCATCCCCACCCCGACCCCGTAGGGGTCGAATAACCTCTTGTCCCTTGTCATTTCGAGGCCGTAGGCCGTGGCAATCTCAACCGTTCGCACACGACTTTGTCATTCCGACCGAAGTGGAGGAATCTATTTAGCCCCACATTTACAAATGTGGGGTTGCCTTTTTTCGGCCTTTAGCCCGTAGAGCCTGCCCTGAGCGAAGCCGAATGGGTCTTGCCCTGCGGGTATCTGCATATTTTCTACTTCGTTACTCCGCTTTTTTGTACGCAGAATACCCTCCAAAAAATTAAATTGCTCTAAATGCGGATAATCGCTATAATTCCGCTATTATAACTTTAGTAGTGCGTATTATTTATAACTGCGTTTTTTATCTGATATAGGGCTTTTTGATGAGGTTCGAGGTTTACAAAAGTGGCAATTTGGACAAGGATTTCGTTATTCACGGAGCCAGTTTATTCGGTGCCGACAGAATACCGTTCCGCAATTCAAAATATATGGCGTTAAAAAATGGTGGCATAGACTGCGCTCCGAGGGGTTCTGAGCCGGCCGGCCTGAGCCTGCTTTGGCCGGTCGAGGGGTTCGGCAACGTGATTTTATATACGACTCGTCTGCCCGAGCGCTCCGAGCCTTACATTCTTAACCTTGAGTTGGCCCGTGCCAAACTTATGGAGATTTACATAAAACGCGAAGAGTGGGCGGTCGTCGAGCAGAACGCTGAGCTTTCTGAGCTGTTCGATAAAGCCAAAGACTCTTTCGTAATGGCACTGGATAACATAAATGACCAGTCAAAAGCCTCGGTTTTTGCCGACGCTTGTATCCAAAAAGCTATGGTGCTTTCCGAAAAAATGGCGTTAACCTACGCCGATATGCTCTTCGCTGCCCGATTGAAAAACAAGGGGTTTTCAAGGTCGTCTCTCGGCTGTAAAATTGAACCGGCCCAGCTCGGCAGCAAAAATTATCTCAAAGCTGCTTCAGAACTTTTTGCTCACATTTCAGTGCCGATAAATTGGGCGAAGATGGAGCCTGTGAAAGGGCAGTATGATTTTACCGAGCTTGATAGATGCGTAAAAGTTTTCGGCCAGAAAAGACTGTTAATTTCTGCAGGGCCGTTGCTCAGGTTCGAGCCGGAATTTCTGCCGGAATGGATGCGGAAAGACGGCAAGGATTTTGAAAGAATACGCCAGGACTGCTATGAGTTTGTCTCGAAAGTTGTTACCAGGTACGCCAGGTATATTCATATATGGCAGGTCATAGGTGCGATGAACGCCTGTAATTATTTCAAGTTCAGCTTCGACAGAATCCTTGAAATTACCCGCACCGCCTGTCTCGCTGCTCGCGAGGCGGATAATAGAAGTTTAAAAATGATTGAAATTATTTACCCGTGGGGCGAATATTACGCGCACGATTACGATACCGTCCCGCCGTTGGTTTATGTGGATATGGTAACGCAGGCGGGTATTAATTTCGATGCGATTGGCGTGCAGATGATTTTCGGTAAGGACTCACCCGGAATGCACATCAGGGATATGATGCAGATTTCATCGATGCTGGATAAATTTTTCAATGTTTCCAAACCGCTGCATATAACTTCGGTTTCGGTGCCGGATACCAGCAGCACCCCGGCTCAGTCGCCAGACTCTGCTGGAATGTGGCGCTCGCCGTGGAGTCAGAATCTTCAGGCCAGATGGATAGAGGACTTTTACAAAATCGCCTTCAGCAAGCCGTACATAAATACCGTAACGTATTCCAGCTTGGCAGATGGAGCGGACGGCTTGGTTGTCGGAGGTGGCCTGCTCAGCGAAAAGTACAAGCCGAAAAAAGCCTTTGTGGAAATGGCCAAAATGCAAAAGCAGCTACTGCAAAAAAAATAGGGTCTGTCATATAATTTTTAGTTGACTATAAGACAGGACTTGTCATTCTCGCGGAAGCGGGAATCCAGTTCAAAATCGGAGTTATTGGTATTATGACAGATTGCCGTGATATGTCAAAGCGAACCGACAGGATGCTCTTAGTGGGGGTAGCTGTCGCTTTGTTTCTGAGTATTTGTTTTGCTCTGACAGCCACTGGTAGAGGCAGAGGCGTTTCTCTTGAATGTGATGGAAAGATAAATCCAAACATCGCCTCGGTTCATTTATTGCAGGAGTTGCCGGGAATAGGCGAAAAAAGAGCGGTCGCTGTAATTGATTATCGTCAGAACTCGGCATCGGGATTTTCCAAGTTGCAGGATTTGCAAAAGGTAAAAGGTCTGGGTAAGGTAACGGTCGGTAAAATAGAACACTTGCTAACGTTTGAATAACAGGATTGTAGAATGGCTGAATGGCAGATTGATAAACCGCTGGGCGTTTGTGCAGGGACAGATTTGATTATCGAACCTGACTGCGAGTATTTCGCTGCGCTTGTCGAAGCCGAGGAAGGGCTTACCCGGAGAGATTACAGTTGCGATTACTGGCAGCAGAACAGGCCGGAGGTTTTCTGCTACTGGAAAAGCAAAATGCCAAAACAAGAGCAGAAGAAAAATCTCTTCGTCGATAACGATATGCTCCTTGCGTTTTTCGACAGGCTCGAAAATGAAACCGACCAGGACAAGCTCAATTTTCGTTTTGTCCTGATGCTGATTCTGATGCGAAAGAGAATTCTCAAATATGATTCGAGCAAAAGCCTTGATGGCAAAGAGGTTTGGGTTTTGAAAGTTGTCCACCGAGACCATCGCGCAGAGGTTGTTAATCCGCAGTTGACCGAAGAGCAAGTCGCTCAGCTTTCCAGCCAGCTTGGGCAGATATTACAGGTTGAGTTTAATGAATAACCATCATTTATCGAATATTGCGGGCAAAAATGTTTTTGTAGCGGCCTTTGTTTTTGGTTGCCTCTGGTTTCTCGCCGGATGCACAGAGTCGCAAAAGCCCCGCTCATCGCAACATTTGTGTCCGCCAAAGACCTCAGTAAGCCAATCAATTACCGCTCTAAGGGCTGGCAATCGGAGTATCTTTCCGCTAAAGGCTGTCGGAACGTGCAGCGTTGATTTTTCCGGCCAGAGCCGGGACGGGTTTAAGCAGAATTTTCCGGTCAGAATATGGTATGCTCCGGTTGGTAAGCTGGCGATGTTCGGCGAGGTGCTATTCGACCCGCAGGCACTTTGTTTCGGAGTCAGCGGCGAGCAGTTTTGGAGTTACTCAAAACATTTTGACGTTTATTATCACGGGCAAAGCAACGGCATAAGAAAAATTGCCGGCGGAGGACTGCTGGACATAAGGCCGCAAATACTTCTGCAAATTCTCGACCCGGCCAGAGCGATAAGCAGGGCAGAAAAACTTTACCGTTACGGCCCGTTTGATGTCCTGACTGCAAAAGCCCAAAATGGCACAACGACAAAGGTTTTCATCGAACGTTGCCAGTACCTCGTTAGCAGAATCGAATATATAGATTTTACCGGCCAGTTGTTCTTTGCTGCCGAGATGAGAGATTATAAAGTTGTAAAAGGCGGCAGAAAATATAAATTTCCGAGCCGGATAGTAGTAGAATCGTACAAGGAAAATTCGGCGGGGAGACTGGAAATAAATCTTAACAGAACCGAATTGTGGCAGCCTAACCAGGCCCAGTTGAAATCGCTTTTCGATAAGCCAAAGAGCAAAGGCTTCGGCAATGTTTACCAGGTAACACAGCAGGGGCAGGTTTTAAGAGAGACAAAATAAAAAACCCGCATAAGGCTTATGTTTTTCAATCAGCGTGGAGAAATCTAAACCTTGTCATTGCTGTAATTATTCGTACTTCGTATGACAAGTCAATCGTTCAGCAGTTGAACAATCAGGCTGACGCTTTTTTCGGTTGCACCCTGATTTTGCCTGATAACATTTTGTCCGTTTAAAGCAATTCCCTCGGCATAATCTTTGTCGCCGATTGCCTTGCAAACGGCTTCAAAAAGCTCGCCGGGCGTTTTTACTTCTATTGCGCCATCGCCACCGAGCAGTGCTTTGACGGTTTGTTTGAAGTTGAAAGTGTGTTCACCGAAGACGGTAAATTTACCCAATGCCGTCGGCTCCATCATATCCGAGCCGCCCATCGTTGCCATACTCCTGCCGACAAAAACGATTTCCGCCAGAGAATAAAATTTTCGCAAATCACCCATCGTATCGCCAAGTATCACAGCGTTACAGCCAGCCTGTTCTGGCTTTTTTCCTGCTTTAGCTTTGCTCAATCTTACAAGTTCAAAGCCGGAGTTTTCTATCAGCTCGGCCACTTCGCCGAAGCGTTCAGGCTTTCGCGGTACGATAGCCAATCTCAGCGAAACTGATTTTTCGAGCAGTCGTTTGAAAACTTTCAGAATTATTTTTTCTTCGCCCGGCCCGGTTCCGCCAGCGACTAAGATTTTTTTGCTGCCGATATTAAGCACCTCAGCCAGTTCATCGCTGCCGAGGATTTTACCGGTAATCTCAGCGGTATCGTATTTCAAACTGCCGGTAACTATCGTTGTATCTCTTCTGCCGCCAAGGGCGATAAACCTTTCAGCGTATTCATCGCTCTGGGCAAGAAAAAGACTAACGCGTCTGAACGTCTTGCGGATTAGAGGTTTTATTGTTTTGTATCTCGGAAAACTTCTGTCGCTTATCCTGCCGTTAACTACGACTACGGGGACATTTTTCTTTGACGCTTCCGCTGTCATATTCGGCCAGACCTCAAGTTCCATCAGCAGGCATATCGCCGGGTTTATATAGCGAAAGGCGCGTTCTATTATAAAGGAGATGTCGAATGGGAAGTAAAACACATCGTATTTACCCGCATACAGTTTTTTCGCCCTCTCATAGCCCGTGTCGGTAGTCGCGCTTATCGCGATGTCGAAGTTCGGCAGATGTTTTTGCAAATCTTCGATGAGTGTTTTCGTTGCGTTCACCTCGCCAACGCTCACAGCGTGTATCCATACGCATTTTTTCCCCGCGTTTTTCCTGCGGATTTTGCCCAGCCTTTCGCCCCAGCCTGCGCGGTATCTACCGTGTCTTATAATTCGGTAGAGAATTTTAGGGCTTATCAGAATCAAAGCGAGCAGATATATGAGATTCAAAACGTATTTCATTTGCGTAATGATATTTGCAAAACCCGGGTATGTCAATCTTTTAGAGTTAATACCGAGTCCGTTGCAGTCTCTGAAATACGTTCTTCCTGGGATATACGGGCGGAAACTGCTGGACAAATCTGGATATGCTGGCATAATGTCAATTATGTCCTCGTGGCGCAATTGGATAGCGCGTTGGCCTCCGAAGCCAAAGGTTGCAGGTTCGAATCTTGCCGGGGACGTTTAAACAAAATAGATGTTATGTTTGCATAAACAAAAGGCTCCACTGTAAACAGCAGAGCCTTTTGATTTTGTGATTCGTAGTTGTAACCGCTTAGGCAGGTGTAACATTGTTTGCACAAGGTCCTTTTTTACCTTCGCCAACTTCAAAGTTAACCTTTTGGTTCTCTTCGAGAGTTGCGTAACCGTCAGCTTTAATTTCTGAGTAATGTACGAACAAATCGTCGCCGCCATCATCAGGGGTGATAAAGCCAAAACCTTTACTTGAGTTAAACCATTTTACTGTTCCTGTACTCATTGCTACTACTCCTTGGCCGGTTAATTGGCCATTAAACTAAACACCTCTCGACTTTTATTAAGTTGGACCTGTTTTCCTGAGAGATGAAGGAAAATAAGCCTCTGAAAGGGTATTAAACTAAAACAGACCGCCGAGGTCAATAAAAAAATGGGATTTTTATAAAGGGTAGCTCTAATAATTGCTTTTGAGCGGCAGGTAGAAAATTTTTATTCGGTAACAAGGAAGACAAATCAGCTTTATCCGTAGATAAAGCGGCTTTTGTCTGACGAAGTCCACCGGCAAAAAGGTTCGCTTGTCCGCCAAAATGAATTTTTAGAGGTTCCCTAAATTTTGAAAACTTTTTTATTTCCCCAAAATTGTCCCGAAACGCCCAATTTCTGTCATTATGTTTAGCCCTCAGGCCTGCCTGGGGGTTTGTGCTTGAATATGTTCTATCCCGCTTGCATCGCCATTTAGCCCCCAAGCCTGCTTGGGGGTTCGTGCTTCCATATTTTGCTATCCCTTTCCCACCGTATAAAAGCCGAGCGACGTAAGTCGCCGGAATAGGGTTATTACCATACCCGCGAAAGCGGGTATCCAGTTTTTGTTTTTTACTTTTTTAAAATCCGCGGTTAAATCTGTGTCTAATCAATTTATTCTTTCTGCATATTTGCAGGCGATTGCCCCATTTCAACCTGTTTTAGCAAAAACATTTATAAATTGTTTAAAAATACCCCAAAACCCACTTGACTATGCTGAAAAACCAGATAGAATTGACCGGCTACACTATTTTGGAAGTTTCGGATAGTGCAGGCGGGATTCAAGGTAGTCAGGAAGAGGGCCGTTTGAAAAAAATTCGCATTTTTTTTCAAAAACGCCCGTTTTTGTTCTTGACGGCAGGTTGATTAGGTAGTACCATTTCGCGTCTCATCTAAAGTGTCGCTGCCTGTTGATTCAGCGGCATTTTTGTTTGCTCTTTGTAAAAGTTGAGATTTTAGAACACGATTGAGCCCGAAAGTCGGCTGGTTTGAAGATTATAGTCGCGTAGCTGAGGAGCTTTGATTTATTGGGGCTCGTAGCTCAGTTGGCTAGAGCGCACGCCTGATAAGCGTGAGGTCGGAAGTTCAAGTCTTCCCGGGCCCATTGCCTTTGGCTTTAAGCCAGAGGAAATTCTAAAGCCTAATCGCTAAATCCTAAAGTTTAGTATTTAGATATTAGTATTTAGATATTCCCACGCGGTGGGTATTGGGGACGTAGCTCAATTGGGAGAGCGCCGCCCTTGCAAGGCGGAGGTTGTGGGTTCGATCCCCGTCGTCTCCATTATAGGAGTTTTGAGTGTTGAGTTCTAAGTTATGAGTTTCGGATTCGCCTTTGGCGAAGCTGATTAAATAGTCATCGGCCTAAAGGCCGATTCCTTAACTCAAAACTAAAGACTCATAACTAATAACTATAGTATGTTTGTTCTTTGAAAAGTTAATAGCGTAGAGATTTAAAAGCCAAATTTGGTATGTGGTTGCGGAAGCAATTCCGTGATCTACAATACAATTATAAACAAATGAGCGCTCATAAATTTATCTGTAAGAAGTTTTTCAAAACTAAGTTTTCAAGACGTGTCAATCTTAGATTGATACGGTCAAGTTACTAAGAGTGTATGGGGGATGTCTAGGCGCTGAGAGACGATGAAGGACGTGGTAGGCTGCGAAAAGCCCGGGGCAGGTGTCAAACAACCGCTAATCCCGGGATGTCCGAATGGGGTAACCCGTTAGAGCAGGGCAACCTGACTCTATCATTGATGACTGAATGCATAGGTTGTCAAAGTCAACGCAGGGAACTGAAACATCTAAGTACCTGTAGGAAAGGAAATCAACCGAGACTCCGTAAGTAGCGGCGAGCGAAAGCGGATATAGCCCAAACCAGAGAGTTTACTTTCTGGGGTTGAGGGCATCAACAAGGAGTTACAAAGGTATCGCAAGCAGAATCAGCTGGAAAGCTGAACCGCAGAGGGTGATAGTCCTGTATGCGAAAGCGAATACCCTCCGTTACTGTTGGTGTTCCAGAGTAGCACGGAGCTCGTGGAACTCTGTGTGAAGCTGGGGGGCCCACCCTCCAAGGCTAAGTACTACTCAGCGACCGATAGTGAAAAGTAGCGTGAGCGAAAGATGAAAAGTACCCCTATTAGGGGAGTTAAAAGTACCTGAAACCATACACTTACAAAGCTGTGGGAGCACTATGTGCCGTACCTACTTTGCTCAGCAAAGTAAATTTCTAATCTCTAAATCATAAATGCTAAACAAATTCTAATTATCAAAATCCAAATATTTTAAACGACAGATGTTTATAGATTTTGAATTTAGTGTTTTGATATTGTTTAGTATTTAGATATTAGAATTTAGGATTTGAGTAACTACTTCGCTGGTTGAAGTAGGTACGGTAAATGTGTGACCGCGTGCCTTTTGCATAATGAGCCGGCGAGTTACTGTCTGTGGCAAGGTTAAGCACTTAAGGTGTGTAGCCGTAGCGAAAGCGAGTCTTAATAGGGCGAATCAGTCGCAGGTAGTAGACGCGAAACCAGGTGATCTACGCATGGCCAGGTGGAAGGGGATGTAAAAATCCCTGGACGACCGAACCCACTAACGTTGAAAAGTTAGGGGATGAGCTGTGCGGAGGAGTAAAAGTCTAATCAAACCTGGAGATATCTCGTTCTCTCCGAAATAGCTTTTGGGCTAGCCTCGAGTAAAGTACTTTGTGGGGGTAGAGCTACTGATTGGGGATAGGGGGCCACCCGCCTACCTACCCCAACCAAACTCCGAATACCGCAAAGTGTACCTCGGGAGTCAGACTGTGGGCAATAACGTTCATGGTCAAGAGGGAAACAACCCAGATCGCCAGTTAAGGTCCCGAATCTGTACTAAGTTCTTAAGGAAGTCAAATTGCTGTGACAATCAGGATGTTGGCTTAGAAGCAGCCACCATTTAAAAAGTGCGTAATAGCTTACTGATCGAGCATTTTGGTGCCGATAATGAACGGGAATAAGTATAGAACCGAAACTGCGGATTATAATATCCTCTCCGGAGGGTATTACAGTGGTAGGAGAGCGTAACAGTCAGCGCTGAAGCGATACGGTAACGAGTCGTGGAGCGGCTGTTAGTGATTATGCCGGCATGAGTAACGATAAAACAGGTGAGAATCCTGTTCGCCGAAAACCTAAGGTTTCCTGGGGAAGGTAGATCCGCCCAGGGTTAGTCGGTCCCTTAGTCGAGGCTGAAAGGCGTAGACGATGGACAGCAGGTTAATATTCCTGCACTATGTTAATGGACGAAAGCAGTGACGCATTTTCTTAAGTAATCCCATGATTAGTCGTGTGGGTTCCGCAAGGACGAGGCCAATTTAAGATGCCGAAGTTGCCCGCGAAGATGCCGAGAAATAGCTGCCGTAGGTTGAAATTAGCATATCCGTACTAAAACTGACACAGGTAGGTGAGGAGAATATCCTAAGGCGCTCGAGATAACCGTCTTTAAGGAACTCGGCAAATTGACCCCGTAAGTTCGCGATAAGGGGACCCTCCAGCACCAGCTTTTAGTTGGTGGCTGAGGGCGCAGAAAAGTGGCTCTGGCGACTGTTTATCAAAAACACAGTTCTCTGCTAACACATAAAGTGGATGTATAGAGAATGACGCCTGCTCGGTGCCGGAAGGTTAAGGAAGGTGGTTCGTTTCTTCGGAAACAAAGCTAACGACTGAAGCCCCGGTAAACGGCGGCCGTAACTATGACGGTCCTAAGGTAGCGAAGTTCCTTGTCGGGTAAGTTCCGACGTGCATGAACGGCGTAACGACTGGAGCACTGTCTCAAAGACGGACTCGGTGAAATTGTAGTTGTGGTGAAGATACCACGTACCCGCGGCAAGACGGAAAGACCCCGTGAACCTTTACTGTAGCCTGGTATTGATACCTGGTATATCGTGCGTAGGATAGGTGGGAGGTGTTGATATTGCGATTTCGGTCGTAATGGAGCCAACCTTGAAATACCACCCTTGGTATATTAGTTACCTAACCATGACCCTTGAATCAGGGCATGGGACAGTGCTAGGTGGGCAGTTTGACTGGGGCGGTCTCCTCCCAAAGTGTAACGGAGGAGTTCAAAGGTACCCTCAGCGTGGTTGGCAATCACGCGTAGAGCATAAAGGTATAAGGGTGCTTAACTGCGAGACTTATCAGTCGAGCAGATACGAAAGTAGGACTTAGTGATCCGGTGGTTCTGTGTGGAAAGGCCATCGCTCATCAGATAAAAGGTACTCCGGGGATAACAGGCTTATCGCCACCGAGCGTTCATAGCGGCGTGGCGGTTTGGCACCTCGATGTCGGCTCATCACATCCTGGGGCTGTAGGTGGTCCCAAGGGTTCGGCTGTTCGCCGATTAAAGTGGTACGCGAGCTGGGTTCAGACCGGCGTGAGCCAGGTCGGTCCCTATCTGCCGTGGGCGTAGGAATCTTGAGGAGATTCAACCCTAGTACGAGAGGACTTGGAAGGACTGACCTCTGGTGTACCAGTTGTCGCGCTAGCGGCACGGCTGGATAGCTATGTCGGGAAAGGATAACCGCTGAAA
This sequence comes from Anaerohalosphaeraceae bacterium, assembly GCA_021108375.1. Classification (GTDB taxonomy): domain Bacteria; phylum Planctomycetota; class Phycisphaerae; order Sedimentisphaerales; family UBA12454; genus JAIORA01. The sequence continues at coordinate 8,722 of JAIORA010000042.1, read as the reverse complement.
GCATCTAAGCGGGAAGCCCACCTCAAGATTAGGATTCCATGTACATTGTACGAGAGAGCCCTCGAAGACTACGAGGTTGATAGGCTGGGTGTGTAAGTGTCGAAATACATTAAGCTAACCAGTACTAACGCTCGATTACTTGACCGTATCAATCCTTGATTGATACGCGAAAGCTTTACTCTTACAGTTTTATGAGAAGTTCATTTAACTATTTAATTAACAATTTGGTTTTTGCTCTACGCTATTATTTTTTCAAAGGATGTTTAACAATAGAATACTTCCCGGTTTTTAACCGGAGTAACAAATTTCCTGGTGACCTTACCTGCGGGGAAACGCCTGATACCATTCCGAACTCAGAAGCTAAGACCGCTGGGCCGATGATAGTCCTTACGGGCGAAAGTAGGTTATTGCCAGGAATTATAAGAGCCGATTGGTTAACGCCGTTCGGCTCTTTCCTTGCGCGCATTTATAAATTGAATTTTCCCGCTTCGTATATTTTTAACCGTTCCCATTTCGTTTAGCCCTTGCGGTACGTAAGTACCCTGAATAATTCATAAAAGCCCAATCGCGTAAGCGATGGGAATGCTTTTACATTTAAAATTTTATTCCCGCGACTTACGTCGCTGGGCTTCTATTGGGTTGTATAGGTAATTTAGGATTGACATAATATGACATCATTTTGCCTTGCTGGTTTATTATATAGTCAGCCTTTTCGTGCAATTGATGTTCTTTAAAGATATGTTTTCTACTTCCTCCCCGTGTCCATACCTTTTGTAATTTATGTCCGGCATTTCTAAGCTCTCTTGTAGCCCATTTTTTGAAATCCGGCATTGCTTCAATTTTGTCGGCATCAACTAAAATATGGATATGATTGCTTCTGATATGAACTGCAAAAAGAGTATATTGTCTGGCGTTGCAAACTTCTATAATCGAATCAAGAACGATTTTTCTTTGAGATGTGTTTAGTTTTACTGGCGGATATGATAATTTATTTTTGTGATAGTGTTGAAGGCCGGTATGTTTTTGTAGTAGTTTGGTCGAACCGTTTTCATTTATAATACTTTTTCGTTCGTCTCCGTGCAGCCAAGTGCCATAAGTCGTTCAGGTGACCATATATCCGAATAGTTCTGACATCTGATAAATGATAGATTTCAGATTTGAATTTTGCAATCATTTTTTATATACCATTTCGGTCGAAGACCGAAGGGTTAGCCCCCTCACCTGCCTGAGGGGGAAAATTCAGGGTTGCGAAATTGCCGTGATGCTTTCTGGCAGCAATGTCATAAGCCTTTGCGGCCTCAATTTCATTTACAAAATAGCCTAAATGCTTTCTCTTATTATTAAAGCCAATTTGGGCAGACCATTTTGCAGACTTCCTGTGCCATTTTACGCCACGATATTTTGATGAGCTTTTCCAGTTTGCGTTTGATTGTTTTCTGTTCCAAGCGTTTTGAGCAGGAGTGGCAGGACGAAGATTTGTTTTGCGATTATCAAGGCCATTATGGTTAATGTGGTCGATGAAAATGCCCTTAGAGGCGTTCATTATCTGGCGGTGGAGCGCAATGTTTCTCTGCCGATTGGTTACAGTATAAGCAGTTCTTTCGGCATATAAAGTGGTGGGGGATTTACGCAAACGCCAATTGAATTTTTTCAGGGCCTTCCAGTCATCGTAATCAACAATTGCATATCGGCCTTTATTTAATTTTAACCTCATAAACGCAAAGCCAAAGCGTAGCCGACGATAGAGAAGCAAGGCGATTATTGCCAAGCGTTCTATGGACGCAGGGATATTTATGGTTAGGTGGATTTGCATTTGAGTTTTGGTTGAGATTAACCACGAATTGACAACAATCTCGATGAATCGGGACAAATTATTTTAGAAAATAGAAGTTAGAATTATTAAGGCCCTCTATATATAGGGGAGAATGTGCGCGAATTGCGCGCTATTTTGGCAAAAAAATTAGAAATGTTGCGAATAGGAGCGAAAAACGCATAATTTTTTTTATTTTTTGCAGAATGCGCAAAAAAAAATTTGCGCGAATTGCTACATTTTTTAGCCACGAATTGACACGAATAAACACAAATTATTAACCGCGGATTTCACAGGCTTGTCCTGAGCGTAGCCGAAGGATTACGCGGATAAAAAAACGAGATACGAAAAAAATGGATTCGGCACTTTCGTGGGAATGACAAAAATATGGTTATTCAACCCCTATGGGGTGGTGGTTCTTTTCCTCGAGTTTCGCTACGCTCACACGGGGCTATTATTATTAAATCCTTTCAGGATTTCAAAATAACCCCGGCAAACAAGTTGCCGAGGCTAAAACGGTGATAGGTGATGGGAACCTAAAAGTAAAAAGGCAAAGCTGAGGAATCGCCTTTCGGCGATGACTGATTAAAATGGATACCCGCTTTCGCGGGTATGACAGAGTCTTATGCGAACGGTTAATTTAAAAAGAGATTGCCACGGCAAAGAGTGGTTATGAGTCTTGAGTTTTTAGTTTTGAGTTGAGGAATCCCGATGAATCGGGATGGAGATTTTATTTTAAAAACTGGATACCCGCTTTCGCGGGTATGACAAGGTCTTATCCGGCCGCTTTCGTGGGAATGACAAAGTCAACTTGTGAAATTCGTGTTCATTTGTGGTCAATTAAAAATTACGTACTGCGGAGCTGAGCACTTGTTTTTTGCTTCAACTGTTCGACGATTTGATTTTCCCATCCATCAACAGTTTCGTGTTTTAATGTGCCATCGGCATCTCTAAACAGCATTGAAACCGTAACGCTTTTCTTGCCAGGCTCAATAGGCTTGCCTCGATAAATTCCCTCAAAGTTTGTCTGCTCCAACTCGGCAGGGGCATTTGAGTTAATAGCTTCGGCGATTTGCGACCACTGTACCTGCTCATCAACAATCAAAGACAGAACCCTCTCAATAGCTGGGAACTTCGCCAGCGGAGCAGTCTTAATGACCTCATTATCCATCGCCAGCAGCGCATCGAAATCTATTTCAGCGGCACAAACTTGCGCATCTTTTATGCCAAAGGCCGAGACAATCTTATCACTGACAACGCCTGCATCACCGATTGTTCTACCATCGACAATAATGTCTGCCCCTGCCTTTGCCCAAAGTTTTTTTGCAGGGGCAATTTCGATAGCTGCTTTACGGCAGGCAGCGCGAATAGTTTTTTCTATCGCGGCTCTTAAAATCTGAAAATCGCAATCGCAGAGCAGGCTCAGTTTCGTTGATTCGCCTCTGTTGCCATCATCGTTTTTGCTGAAGACGTTTGCGATTTCGTATATTCTGATATTCCTGTTGCCGGAATTGTAATTGCCCTTGAGCACCTCCATAAGCGAGCCGAGCAGCGAATTACGCAAAACGTTATCGCTCTTGCGGGTAACGTCTTTAACTGCCAGGAGGTTTTTGCTGTTTTGGCCGGTAATGAGTTTCGCGGTTTTTTCGTTTGTGAAAGTTACGTTTATGGTTTCGTAGAAGCCCATTCCGCTGATTGCCGAGGCGATGTCGTTACAAAGGCGAACACGTTTATTTTTGCCTACGACTTTGATGTTGATTTTGTCTCTGGTGCCGATTTTGTCGTAGCCGTACATCCGCCCGATTTCCTCGATGAGGTCGGCCTCGCGATAAATGTCCGCTCGCCATGATGGTACGGAGCAGGTTATCACATCGCCATCATCTTTAGGCTCAAAGCACAGCCCTGCTAAAATTTTCATTGCTGTTTCTTTTGGAATGTCTATGCCGAGCAGTTTGCTTACTCTGCTCAGGCGCACCTGAGCTGTTTTTGGTTTTTGCTTTTTCGGATAACAATCAACAACGCCTTCAACGATTTCACCGCCGGCAGCTTTTACTATAAGCTCTGCGGTTCTTTGCGATGCCCAGTCGATATTTTCGGTATCGACGATTCTCTCAAACCGGTATGCCGCTTCGCTATTTATAGCAAACGTTCTGGCGGTGGTTCTTACTGAGACGGGGTCGAAGCCGGCATCTTCCAGCAGGATATCGACAGTCGAGTCGCTGACTTCGGTCTCGAGTCCGCCCATAACGCCTGCGATTGCTATCGCCCCTGAAGTATCTGCGATGATTAGCATATTTTCGTCGAGTTTGCAGTTGGTCGAATCGATTGCTGTGATTGATTCACCTTTTTTGGCTTTGCGAACGATTATTTTTCCATCGGCGATTTTCGCAAGGTCAAAAGCGTGCGGGGGTTGGCCGGTTTCGAGCATCGCGTAATTCGTCGCATCGACAACGTTGTTAACGCTGCGCTGGCCGAGGGCTTCGAGTCGGTTTTTGAGCCAGTCCGGGCTGGGGGCGACTTTTACGCCGCGAATAATTCTTGCGGTGTATCGGGAGCAAAGCTCAGGAGCGGCGATTTTGACGCTGACCATTTTGCTGATGTCGGCTTTAACTGTTTCGCCATTGAGTTTTGGCAATGTAAGCTCTCCGCCGGTAGCTGCGGCGATTTCTCTGGCTATGCCGATAAAGCCCAGGCAGTCGCCCCGGTTGCTGGTTACTTCGAGGTCGATTACATCGCCTGAAGCGGTTTTCTCAATAGATTCGACCTCAAAGCCGATGTTGTTGAGCATCTCCGCCAAGTCCTGAGCCGATTCGGTTATCGGGATATAATCGTTTAGCCATTCGAGCGATATCTTCATAATTTGCCTTATTGTCTTTATATTAAAAACCCCAATTTAACACCCAAATCTGCTGGTGTCAATGGTTTAGAATTGACAACTGCTGGTGTTGGTAGCATAATCGGGGTACATTAAAGTTTTTTTTTGGAGATGAATTTATGAGCCGAACAGGATTTGCGAAATCACTAATAACAGTTACGGTTTTGACCGGCTTTTTCCTTGTCGGCTGCGTTCAGCGTAAACTCACGATAAACACTACCCCGTCCGATGCGATAGTTATTCTCAACGATGAGGAAATTGGTCGCTCGCCAGTAACTGTCGGGTTTGAATGGTATGGCGATTTCAGTGTGCAGGTAGAAAAGCCCGGCTACCAAACGCTCGCAACTCATCGCGAAATTAAAAGGCCTGTGCGCGACCGTTTTCCGTTCGATTTGTTCACTGACCTTTTCGGCTCGAACAGAATCAATTCTTACGAATGGTCTTTTGAGCTTGAGCCTTATCAGGAGCCGAACAAAGACGAGCTGATAAAGGCCGCCGAAAAACTTCGCGCTGAGACTATTACCGAACTTGAGAAACCTGTGCTGGAATAAACATTTGGTTGGGGATAGGTTGGTGTGTTTGAACGCACGAACCCCCAAGCAGGGGTGGCGGCTAAATGGCGATGGGAAAGATATAAACCATTCGTAAAATAGCCCTGCCATAGTAATGGCAGAGCTAATTAATTTTCTTGACCTGCGGGGGTGAATATGGTAGTATTATGTCCAAGATGACTCGCGAAATTACACATTTTGGTTGGTGGCGGCCTGTTGAAATAAACTGACAGGTGCGGTGAGTCCATAGTAAAATATAAAATCGCAAAAAATTTATAAGAACCTGTCGGAGTCGGCAGGTTTTTTTATGCCTTTACGAAACAGCTAATTTATATTAAAAGGATAGAAGGCAGTAGACAGAAGGCGGAGATTATGTCAGATATTAACTTACAAATTGAGAATGCCAGAGTCGGGCAGGTGTTGCCGTTAGTTCGCGAGATACCAATCGCTGAGCCGGTTGACTATTTTGCCAGGTTGAGCGATTACGGCAGAAAGGTTAATAGCTGCCTTTTCGAGTCGAAAGACCATCTGGCTGGCGATGAGGGCGGGAATCTGACCTTCGGGACGGCTGAACCATCGCTTTATCTGGCTGGGACGGGAAAAGATTTTGTTATTAAAGCTCTTAGCGAGACCGGAAAGCGGATTTTGGAGTATTTCTCCGGAAATTGCAGAGGCCGTTTCGCGTTCTGTGAGAAAATCAGCTATTCGGATGAAAAAATTGTCGGAACGATAGCGGCCAGCGATGGAATAATTGATGAGCAGTCCCGGCTGAAGGCGGTCAATCAGGTTGATGTGATTCGCGCCGTCAACTTTGCGTTCACGCTGGCGGGTAAGCCTTTTCGTGTTACGTGCGGGATGCTGGGGGCACTGAGTTACGATTTTATCGACCAGTTTGAGAGCCTGCCGAAAAGTGCGGAAGCTCTGATAGATACGCCTGACTACGAGCTGTATTTTGCGGATAATATGTTCATAACCGACCATAAGGAAGGCAAAAGCTATGTGGTTGTTAACGCGATAATAACCGATGGCGAGCGAGAGCAGGTAACGGCGGAGGCGGAGAATTGTTTCAAGAGATATTTTGAAGCGTTGAATGCAGCTCCACCCAAAGTGAGACGCTACGAAGGTGAACTTGCTCTGGCGAGGACGGATACCGACCAAAATCAGTACGAGCAGATGGTTAAAATCGCCAAGCAGCACATAATAGATGGGGATGTTTTCCAGGTGGTGCTTAGCAGAACGATTGCCGAGCCTTGCCCGGATGAGCCTTTGGATGTTTACAAGAGGTTGCGAAAACTTAATCCTTCGCCTTATATGTTCTATCTTAATACGCCCTCGACGGTTCTTGCCGGGGCGAGCCCGGAACTGAATCTGCGTGTTAGCGGGACGAAGGAGCCGGTAGTTGAGATTCGGCCTATTGCGGGGACAAAGCCCAGAGGCAGGATTGATGGCGTGATGGATGCCGATACCGATTTCAGGTATGAGGCGGAGCTAAAGCTCGACCGGAAAGAGCTCGCAGAGCATATGATGTTAGTCGATTTGGCGAGGAACGATATTGCCCGTGTCAGTGCGGAGGGGTCGAGGGTTGTTGATGAACTTCTGGTTGTCGAAAAATATGAATCTGTAATGCACCTTGTCAGTAATGTTCGCGGACAGTTGGCTGAGGGATTAGATGCTTTGAGTGCCTATCTTGCGACGATGAATATGGGGACGCTGTCGGGTGCGCCGAAGATTGAGGCGATGAAAATTATCCGCCAGCTCGAAAAGAATAAGCGAGGCTATTACGGCGGGGCGGTGATGTACCTTACCGTTGACGGCCAATTCGATAGCTGTATTACGATTCGTTCGCTTCAGATTAAAGACCACGTCGCCTATATTCGGGCCGGGGCGGGAATCGTTTATGATAGTGTCGCAAAAACCGAATTTGAAGAGACCGGCCATAAAGCAGGGTCGTGCCTTCGCGCAGTAAGAGGTACATAAATAGTTTTGAGTTTTGAGTTCTTAGTTTTGAGTTGAGGAATCGGCCTTTGGCCGAGACTGATTTATTTAATTGGACACGGATTAACACAGATTTTTACGAATTATTTAACCGCGGATTTCGCGGATTACGCGGATTTTAAAAAAGTAAAAAACGAGATTGCCGCGGCGATTTAAAATCGCCTCGCAATGACAGCAACCCCCTGATGAATCAGGGGGCTAAATAACTTGGCCGTACCGGCCAAGGCTAAACGGCGATGGGAAAGGGATAGCAAAATATGGAAGCACGAACCCCCAAGCAGGCTTGGGGGCTAAATATTCGACCTACGGTCGAAAAGGGGAAACCAAACCCACGGGATAAGACCTGTGAGCTAATGGCGATGTGAAAGGGATAGCAAAATATGCAGGTACCCGCAGGGCAAGACCCATTCGGCTTTGCTCAGGGCAGGCTCTACGGGCTAAATGGCGATGTGAGAGGTAATAAAATGCAAAATACAAAAGCAAAAGTATTGTTTATCGATAATTTCGATTCGTTTACCTATAACCTTGTTGACGATTTCTGCAAACGCTCGTGCGAAGCGAAAGTTTATCGTGCAGATACGCCTTTAGAAGAATTGAAGAAAATTGCAGATGAGTTCCTGCCCAACCTGCTGGTTATTTCGCCCGGGCCAGGTACGCCGGCAAAGGCGGGTGTAACGATGGAAGCTATCGGATATTTCAAAGGTAAGCTGCCGATATTCGGGGTCTGCCTCGGACATCAGGCACTGGTGGAGTATTTCGGCGGTGAGATAGGGCATTGCCCAGAGGTTGTACACGGGAAGGGTTCGCGGATTACGCACGATGGCAGCGGTGTTTTCGCGGGGCTTGAGAATCCGCTGCAGGTGGGGCGGTATCATAGTCTGCACGCGGCGAATGTGCCAGACTGTCTTAATGTTACAGCTCGTTTTGAAGATGTTGTTATGGGTGTGCAGCATAAAGAACTAAAAATTTATGGAGTGCAGTTCCATCCAGAGAGTATATTGACTCCGACGGGTGGAAAAATTATACAGAATCTTTTGCGAATGGTGGTTGAAAATTAGCCACAGATTATTTAGACACAGATGGACACTGATAAACACAGATTTTTACGAATTATTTAACCGCGGATTTCGCGGATTACGCAGATTAAAAAAAGTAAAAAACGAATAGCCACAGAGAACACAGAGGACACAAAGAAAATTGACTTTTGCATATTCACTTGAATTTTTTTACGATGCAAGCATCTGCAAAAATTCTCGTTCATCTGCATAAGTTCAACTGAAGTTGAACAAGTCAATTTGATTTAAAGAGTTAAGAGTTTGAAATAAAAAACGAGATTGCCGCGGCAAAGAGTAGTCTTTAGTTTTGAGTTTTGAGTTCTTAGTTCTTAGTTTTGAGTTGAGGAATCGGCCTTTGGCCGAAACTGATTTATTTAATTAGACACGGATTAACACAGATTTTTACGAATTATTTAACCGCGGATTTCGCGGATTA
>JAIORA010000037.1 GCA_021108375.1 Anaerohalosphaeraceae bacterium | reverse complement strand
CGCGGCGATTTAAAATCGCCTCGCAATGACAGCAACCCCCTGATGAATCAGGGGGCTAAATAAGGGCATTACTATTCGCAAAAAGAAAACCCTGCCATAGTGATGGCAGGGCTAAATGGCGATGTTAGCGGGATAGATATTACGATAAAGGAGAAATTACGATGGCGAAAATAACCGAATATCTGGAAATACTACTCGATGGAGGCGACCTTAGCTATGAACAGGCCAAAGCACTGCTCGATGTTGTCTTTGCAGGCGAAGTAGCGGATGTGCAGATAGCTGCATTTCTGGCGGCGATGCGGATGAAGACGGCTGTGCCGAGCGAGTTTGCAGGGCTGGCACAATCGCTTAGAGACCACGCGGTGAAGGTGGAAGTCGGAATCGATAACCTCATAGATACCTGTGGAACCGGCGGTGCACCGTTGAAAACTTTTAATATATCAACCGCTGCGGCGTTTGTGGCGGCGGGGGCGGGGGCATATGTTGCAAAGCACGGCAATAGAGGTATAACGAGCAAGTGCGGCTCGGCGGATGTGCTGGAGGCGATGGGTGTGAAAATCGATTGCGGGCCGAAAGTTGTGGCCGAGTCGATTCGGAAGGCTCGCATAGGATTTATGTTCGCTCCGATGCACCATCCGGCGATGAAATTTGTTCAGCCTATCAGAAAGAGTCTCGATTTCAGAACAGCTTTTAATCTGCTTGGGCCGATGGCGAATCCGGCCGGGGCGAACGCTCAGGTTATGGGGGTTGCGGATATTGCTCTGCTGGACAGGATTGCGGATACGCTCAATATTCTCGGCTCAAAACGCGCGATGGTTGTTCACGGAAACGGGCTTGACGAAATCAGTATTACTTCAAAAACGTCGGTTGTTGAAATCAGGGATAACAAGAAGACATCTTACGAAATAGACCCTGTGGAGTTCGGTATAACTGCTCCGGCGGCGAGCGAACTCATCGGAGGCAGTGCCGGACATAACGCTACGACAGTCAAGGATGTACTTAGCGGCAAAAATAAAGGCCCTGCGAGAGATGTGGTTTTGCTTAACGCTGCCGCGGCGATTGTGGTTGCGGGAATAACGGATGATATGCAGGAGGGCTTTAAGAAAGCCAGCGAGTCTGTTGATGGCGGCTCGGCGATAGAGTGTATGAAAAAGATGATTGAAATAACGAATTCAGGGGATAGGGGATAGAAGTAGTATGATTGGTGAAAAATGGCAACAGTGAAAATTAAAATTTGCGGGATAACTAACGCTGAAGACGCGGCCTGGGCAGTTGAATGCGGGGCAGACCTTTTGGGGTTTAACTTCTACAGCGAAAGTCCGCGATATATAAAGCCGGAAAATGCCGAAAAAATTATCAATAAGCTGCCCGCATATGTCGATTTGGTTGGGCTTTTTGTTAATGCCGAGTCCGAAGAAGTACACAAAATATCCAGCGGGTTGCATCTGGATTGGGTTCAACTGCACGGGGATGAAAGCCCGGGTTTTTGCCTGGCTTTGAACTGGCTGCCAGCACAGATTATAAAGGCAGTACGCGTGCGGGATGTGCGGGATATTGAATATGCCCGCAATTTTGCGGTCGATGCCCTTTTGCTTGATGCCTATCATCCTGAGCTTTACGGAGGTACCGGCCAAAGGTTTGATTGGAATACTCTGCCAAACCTTACCGGACACGTTTTTGGCAGGACCTTTCTGGCGGGCGGAATCAATCCCGAAAATGTTGCTGAGGCACTTGGACACGGCTTTTACGGGCTTGATGTATGCAGTGGAATAGAATCGAGTCCAGGTAAAAAAGACCATAAGAAAATGAAAGAGTTGTTCGATAAAATCAGGAGCATAACAGGGTAGTTTTGAGTTATAGAGCTACCCTAAATTTGTTAATTAGAATTGGTATAAAATGAAACACGATGGAAGATTTGGCGAGTTTGGCGGGTTCTACGTTCCGGAAGTGCTTATTCCGGCCCTTGAGGAAATGGAAGAGGCGTTCTACAAATATTATCAGGACGAAAAGTTTGTTTCCGAATTAGACAATCTTTATAAAAATTACGCAGGTCGGCCTACGCCTTTATTTTACGCGGAGCGGTTCAGCAGGCTTGTCGGATTTAAAGTCTATATCAAGCGGGAAGATTTGCTGCACGGCGGAGCGCATAAGGTAAATAACTGTCTGGGACAGGGATTGCTCGCTAAGTTTATGGGCAAGACGAAACTCATCGCTGAAACAGGTGCAGGTCAGCACGGGCTGGCGACGGCGATGATAGGGGCGCTGTTCGGGATGGAGACGAAAATTTTTATGGGCGTAACCGATGTTGAACGTCAGAGCGTTAACGTGCATAAGATGAAGCTGTGCGGGGCTGAGGTTGTTCCGGTGGCCGATGGCACGGGCACTTTGAAAGACGCGATAAATGAGGCGTTGCGATACTGGACATCGAATGTTGAAGATACTTTTTACCTTTTCGGGACTGCCTGCGGGCCTCACCCGTATCCGACTATTGTCAGGCATTTTCAGTCGCCTATCGGTATCGAGGCGCGAGCGCAATGTCTTGAGCAGATAGGGGCTTTGCCTGATGTTATTACGGCTTGTGTCGGCGGAGGAAGTAATGCTATCGGCCTGTTCAGCGCATTTTTAGATGACGAAGATGTCGAAATCATCGGCGTAGAGCCTGCGGGCAGGGGGATTGCGACCGGCAAACACGCGGCACCACTGGTGGCGGGGAAAGTTGGGGTTTTGCACGGAACGAAAATGTACCTTATGCAGGATGAGGACGGTCAGATTCTTGAGACCGAGTCGATTTCGGCAGGGCTGGATTATCCGGGAGTCGGGCCTGAACACTGCCTCCTGAAAGACAGCGGCAGAGTGCGGTATGTCGGGGTTGAGGACGAAGCGGTGCTGTATGTTTTTAACGTGTTTGCAAAATGCGAAGGTATTTTGCCGGCACTGGAAAGCTCGCACGCGCTGGCCTATGTGCTTGCGCAAAAAGGTAAGCTGCCAGCGGATACTGTCGTTGTGATTAACCTTTCTGGCAGGGGCGATAAAGATGTCGGGATAGTAGAGAGAAGTGAGAATGCCGCGGCGAAGAGTAGTCTTTAGTTTTGAGTTTTGAGTTCTTAGTTTTGAGTTGAGGAATCCCGATGAATCGGGACTCGAAATGACAAAGAAAATTAACCACAGATGGACACTGATAAACACAGATTTTTACGAATTATTTAACCGCGGATTTCGCGGATTACGCAGATTAAAAAAAGTAAAAAACGAATAGCCACAGAGAACACAGAGGACACAAAGAAAATTGACTTTTGCATATTCACTTGAATTTTTTTACGATGCAAGCATCTGCAAAAATTCTCGTTCATCTGCATAAGTTCAACTGAAGTTGAACAAGTCAATTTGATTTAAAGAGTTAAGAGTTTGAAATAAAAAACGAGATTTCTCCGCGTTGGTCGAAATGACAAAGTCGGTGTTAATGCGAGAAACCATTCGGAAGCACGAACCCCCAAGCCTGCTTGGGGGCTAAATATTCGACCTGCGGCCGAAAAAGGGCAACCCCACATTTGTAAATGTGGGGCTAACTTAACGACAACCCGCAGGGCAAGACCCGCGGGTTAATGGCGATGTGAACGAAATATAAAAATTTTAAGGTTGAAAAATGAGAACTTATAAACAGGTTTTTTCGGAATTGAAACACGCAGCACTTATACCGTTTTTTGTGATAGGCGACCCGGATATCGATAGCTCCTTTGAAATTGTAAAAGCGGCCATCGATAGCGGAGCGGATGTACTCGAACTGGGCATCGCGTTTTCCGACCCTATCGCTGACGGGCCAACCATCCAAAAAGCTGATATACGCGCACTGGATAACGGAGTAACAGTTGCCAAAGCACTGGAATTTATAAAAAAGGTTAAGGCCTACAAGGATATTCCTATCGGCCTGCTGATGTATTATAATCTTATCTTTCAATACGGGCTGGAAAAGTTTTACGAAGATTTTCATAATGCCGGCGTGAATAGTGTTTTGGTTGCGGATTTGAGCATTGATGATGCTGACGAGATAGCCCCGGCGATAAATGCCGCAGGACTCGATACCGTCTTTATGGTTACGCCAAACACCGAAGTGAAACGAATAGAATTGATAGCTTCAAAGACCACCGGCTTCATTTATACGGTCTCTTTGTTGGGGGTTACAGGCGGGAGGCAGGAACTATCTGATATGGTACGGCCGTTAGTAGCAAAGCTAAAATCGGTTACCGATGTTCCGGTTTGTGTGGGGTTTGGTGTTAGTACTGCTGAGCACGCAACTCAGCTTGCAAAGGCTGGAGCGGATGGCGTTATAATCGGCTCGCGGTTAGTGAAAATTATCGAGAAAAATCCTGGCGATACAGCCAAAGCCGTTACGGAAATATCAACATTTTTGAAGGAAGTCAAAACCGCGATTGCGGCAGTATAAAGTATAGTAAATTACAAGGAGGTTTTTTTGTATGAGTAACGATAAGTATTTAATCAAAACGCTGGGCGAATGTAAATACGATTCGCCGATATTGGAGATGAAATTCGTTGCCGACGACGAACGCATTTGCATTGACCCGCGAGTGAAGAACTGCACTAAGGATTGCAGCGAGCCAGCATCGTTTGAATCGTCCGGGCCGCGCGAAAAGATATTCTTTGACCCTGCTCAAACCCGTATGGCGATAGTAACCTGCGGTGGGTTGTGTCCGGGGCTTAACGATGTTATCCGCGCAATCGTAATGGTTAGCTGGTATCGTTACGGCGTTCGCAATATACTGGGCGTGCGGTTTGGTTATGCAGGACTTAATCCGGAAAACGGACATCCGCCAACTGTTCTCATTCCTGATATTGTTGAAGATATTCACCGTGATGGCGGAACAATTCTCGGCTCATCGAGGGGTGCTCAGGACTCGCCTGCCGTTGTTGATTATTTAGTCAAAAGAGAAATCGATATTCTCTTTACCATCGGCGGTGATGGGACGCAGAAAGGTGCTCTTGATATTGCCAAAGAAATCGAAAAACGCAAACTCAATATCAGCGTTGTCGGAATTCCGAAAACCATCGATAACGACATTGCATATACCGAACGGACGTTTGGTTTCAGCACGGCAGTCAGTGCGGCTGAGTCGGTTATTCGTGCCGGGCATATGGAGGCCAAAGGGTATCAAAACGGTATCGGCCTGATAAAACTTATGGGCAGAGATTCCGGCTTTATCGCTGCGCACGCGGCGATTGCCTCGGGCGATGCAAATTTTGTTCTGATACCCGAAGTGCCGTTTACCCTTGAAGGATTTCTGAAAGCCTTAGAGCGGAGACTGCAAAATAAATCCCACGTTGTTGTAGTTACAGCCGAAGGAGCAGGTCAGGAACTTGTTACAGCAGACGGTTGTGACAAAAGCGGTAACAAAAAGCTCGGCGATATAGGTCTGTTTCTCAAATCCGAAATTACAGAGCGATTCAGGAAAATAGATAAACCTGTCAGTATAAAATATATCGACCCCTCATATACTATTCGCAGCGTACCTGCCAATGCCGAGGATTCGGTGTTCTGCTTCCAGTTAGCTGAAAATGCGGTTCACGCGGCAATGAGCGGCCGAACGGAAATGATTGCCAGTTTGTGGAACAGTAAGTTTGTCTATGTTCCGAGCCGACTGGCTGTTACGCACAGGAAAAACATAAATGCCGATGGGATGCTCTGGCAGAGCGTTTTGGAAAGTACCGGCCAGCCACATAATATGATGTAAAAAGGGCGGGGGAGTTTTGAGTTTTGAGTTCTTAGTTTTGAGTTAAGGATTCGGCCTTTGGCCGAGACCGATTTATTTAATTAGACACGGATTAACACAGATTATTTTAACCGCGGATTTCGCGGATTACACGGATTTTAAAAAAAGTAAAAAAATAGATTGCCACGGCCTAACGGCCTCGCAATGACAAACAACCCCCTTATAGTGATGAGCGGGATAAATAATATGCAGATACCCCTGGGACAAGACCCAAGGGCTAATGGCGATGGGAGTGGGGTAAACCATTCGCAGGCACGAACCCCCAAGCAGGCTTGGGGGCTAAATATTCGGCCTGCGGCCGAAAAAGGGGAAGCCCACATTTGTAAATGTGGGGCTAACTAAAAGATTTCTCCGCGCTGGTCGAAATGACAAAGTCGGTGTTGATGGGTTATTCGACCCCTTCAGGGTCGAGTGGAGTGATGATTTCATTTCCCCGAGTTTCGCTGCGCTCACACGGGGCTATTATTATTTAACCCCTTCGGGGTTTAAAAACAACCTCGGCAAACAAGTTGCCAGGGGCTAATGGCGATGGGAAAGGGGTAAACCATTCGTAAACATAAACCCTGCCATAGTAATGGCAGGGCTAAACTATTCCGGCGACTTACGTCGCTCGGCTTTTAAAGCTGAAAAAGCTGCGATTATCGGACGATTTGGTCGTGGTTGAGAGCAAAAAAGGTGTTGGCAGTACTGATTTTTGACAAAAATGTTAAAAATCTCAAAAAAAAGTAAAAAAATTTATTTTTTTCGCTTTAAGTCATTGCATTTTCAAGACGTTTGCTTATACTCGCCCTTTCGTTTTCGGCGGGAAATGTATAGACAGTCCCTTTGCATTTTTAGTCGAGCGAGTTTGGAACCATTGTTTTCAGTGCTGTTACGCCCTCTGCGGCGATGTATGCGATGTGGGTGTGGCCTAAATGGGATGAAAAGTTGCTGAAAAGCCGAGCGTGTTTTTTTATGTGAATCGGTTTTATGGGCAGAGACCCTTTGATTTTTCGCTGCTGTAGCTCAGTGGTAGAGCGCGTCCTTGGTAAGGACGAGGTCATGGGTTCAAGTCCCATCAGCAGCTGAGTTTGCTATCAGAATTCGCTTGTGAGCGTTTTGCAGGCAGTAAAACCCGTTTAAAGCCGTTTTGCGTTTTCGGCTTAATTGTGGATAAACATAAATAATTGTTTTTAACCCATAAAAAGACAAGTTGGAGGTTATTACAGAATGGCTAAGGAAGTATTTTCGAGAACGAAACCGCATGTTAATATTGGTACTATTGGTCATATCGACCATGGTAAAACTACTCTTACGGCTGCTATAACGATGCGTCTGGCACAAAAGGCCGGCGGTGGTAACGTAAAAAAGTTTGACGAGATTGACAATGCCCCGGAAGAAAAGGAACGCGGTATTACAATCAATACGGCTCACGTAGAGTATGAGACAGAGAATCGTCATTATGCTCACGTTGACTGCCCAGGTCACGCGGACTACGTTAAAAATATGATTACCGGTGCTGCTCAGATGGATGGTGCTATTCTCGTTGTCGCCGCAAGCGATGGCCCGATGCCCCAGACTCGTGAGCATATCCTGCTCGCTCGTCAGGTAAACGTACCTAAGATGGTTGTTTTCCTGAACAAAGTTGACCAGGTTGATGACCCTGAGCTTATCGAGTTGGTAGAGATGGAAATTCGTGAACTTCTGGATAAGTACGAGTTCCCAGGCGATGAGATTCCAATCATTCAGGGTTCGGCTCTTGCTGCTCTCAGCAGCGAAGGCAAAGACGAAGAAGCGTGCAAGTGCATTGATGAATTAATGACCGCTGTTGATGAATATATTCCGGTTCCGGAACGTGCTGTTGACCTTCCATTCCTTATGCCAATCGAAGACGTGTTCAGCATTAAGGGTCGTGGAACAGTTGGCACGGGCAGAATTGAACGTGGTATTGTTAAAGTCGGCGAAGAAATCGAATTGGTCGGTCTTAACAAAGAGACCCGCAAATCTGTTGTTACCGGCGTTGAAATGTTCAACAAGATTCTTGACGAAGGTCAGGCCGGCGATAATGTTGGTATCCTTCTTCGTGGTGTTGATAAAGAAGAACTCGAAAGAGGTCAGGTCATTGCAAAGCCCGGCTCAATTACTCCTCATACCAAATTTGATGCCGAGGTTTATGTACTCAGTAAAGATGAGGGCGGTCGTCATTCGCCTTTCTTCGCAGGTTACAAACCCCAGTTTTACTTTAGAACAACTGACGTTACAGGTTCGGTGCTGGCAATCAAGAGTCGTGAAGGCAAGGCGGCAGAGATGTGTATGCCGGGCGACAACATTGCGATGGAAGTTGAGATTATATCTCCTATCGCTATGGAAGAGGGTCTTCGTTTTGCTATCCGCGAGGGCGGCAGGACGGTTGGTGCCGGTGTTGTAATTAAGGTGCTTGAGTAAGTAAATTGATACAAAAACAGTTCGGCAGCAGCGGTTTTGGCGATTGTTCAATAGCCACTGTTGCCGGGCTGATGTTTTTTTTAACGGACATAGATAAAATGGCCAAGGCAAGTAAAAGAGAATATGTTTGGTTGGAATGCAAAGAGTGCGGACAACGCAATTATCGTACCGAAGTCAGCGTTGCTCAGGGTACTCCAAAAATCGAGCTTAGCAAGTTCTGCAAGTCGGAACGCAAACATACTGTGCATAAAATAAGGCGTAAATAGCTTCAGCGGCAGAATCGGGTTGTGGCGCCAGTTGAATTGGATGCCGGTTAACAGGAAGACATAGGCCAGTAGCTCAATTGGCAGAGCGTCGGTCTCCAAAACCGAAGGTTGGGGGTTCAACTCCTCCCTGGCCTGTTATGAAAACAGTTATGAGTCGTGAGTTTTGAGTTGAGGAATCGCCTGTCGGCGATGGCTGTTTTATTAAAATAGGGATTATTGATGCTGATAGAGAAATATAAATGGGGTCAGGGCAAGAATACCAGGCTCTATAGTGCTGTTTCTGTTGCGGTTATAGCAGCGATTGGCTGCTGGAGTCTTTATGGTAAACTCCAGTCGGCTCTCAACACCGACGATGCGGTCGGTTTGTGGGTTTCGGTTGTTGTTCCGCTGGGACTTTTTTCGGTTTTTGGCCTGTTTGTTTATTGGCTGGTTAATCGTCCTTCTGTCGCGGACTTTTTGATTGCGGCTGAGGGTGAGCTTAAGAAAGTCAGTTTTAGCACGAAACAAGAAATAATGGTTTCAACGACAGTAGTAATCGTTGTGGTGATGCTGATGGCTGTATTGTTGGGCGTGTTTGACCTGGTGTTTAACTTGTTCTTTACTAACGTAGTTGGAATCTAAATTATATGTATTGGTATGTCTTAAGAGTAGCCTCTAATAAGGAAGAGCGCGTCAGGGAAACGCTGGAGCGTAAGATTAAACTGGCTGGACTTGATGAAGAACTTGTCGGCAGAGTTATGGTTCCTGTTGAGCAGGTTAAGCGAATCCGCAGCGGCAAGCAGAGAGTTCATAAACGCAAACTGTATCCGGGTTATGTGTTTATGGAAATTGAGCCGGAAGAGAACGGCACTATAAATGAAAAGGTATGGTTTCTGATAAAAGAGACCTCAGGTGTGGGTGATTTTGTTGGAACCGAAGGCGTGCCTACCCCGATGCGTGATACAGATGTGGCTAAGATGCTCAGCGAGGCTGAAAGGCCTTCAGATGAGGCTACGGCAAATATAAAGGTGGACTTCGCCAAGGGCGATGTCGTCAAAATTCGCGAGGGAGCTTTCGAGAATTATGAGGGCAATGTAGATTCCATCGATTCCGAACGTGGTATTGTTCGCGTCATCGTATCGATATTCGGCAGGAATACGCCTTTGGATATCGAATACTGGCAGATAGAGAAAGTATAAAGTTAAAAGTAAAAACTTATGAATCCGCCCCTGGTGGATGGCGTTTTTTTGAGGTAAGTGATGGCAAAAGAAATAACAGGTAAAATTAAACTTCAGGCACCGGGTGGTAAGGCAACGCCAGCACCTCCGATTGGCCCGGCTCTCGGCCAGCACGGCGTTAATATCGGCCAGTTTGTTCAGCAGTTCAACGAACGTACTAAAGATCTTAACGGCCTGACAGTTCCTATCGAAATAACCGTTTATGCTGATAAAACTTTTGAGTTTATCGTAAAGAGTCCTCCGGCAGCTGTCCTGCTCAAGCAGGAAGCAGGTGTTGCCAAGGGTAGCGGTGTTCCAAATAAGGAAAAGGTCGGCAAGGTTACCAAAGAGCAAATCAGGAAGATTGCAGAGCGCAAGATGGAAGACCTTAACGCTTTTGACCTCGACCAGGCAGGTAAGATGATTGAGGGCACTGCTCGCAGTATGGGAATTGAAGTAGAAGGATAAAAGAGTTTTGAGTTTTGAGTCTTTAGTTTTGAGTTAATGATTCGGCCTGTCGGCCGAGACCTGTTTTATAAAAAATGGATTCCCGCTTTCGCGGGAATGACAAACAACCCCCTGATTTATCAAGGGGCTGAATAAAACAGTAAAACAGTAAAACAGTAAAACAGTAAAACAGTAAAAAGAGGCTTACCACGGCTGGATAGTGGGAGCGAAAATGTCGGGCGACTAAAAAACAATTGCTTTTGAACGATAAACAAAGTTTTAAAAGTTGCCTGTTTTATTAAAAAATTTCGCGGAGAATTAGATTATGGCAAAACGAAGCAAACGGTATTTAAATGCCGTAAAGGAGTTGGCGGACGACCCGCTGTCAGTGGCAGAGGCGGTTGCAAAGGTCAAGTCTTTTACCGCAGTCAAATTCGACCAGAGCGTCGAATGTGTAGTGCAATTGGGGATAGACCCTCGTCAGGCAGACCAACTGATTCGCGGGGCGATTTCGCTGCCTCACGGTATTGGTAAGTCTAAAAAAGTTATCGCCTTTTGTGAGGATTCGGATATTGAAAAGGCCAAAGAGGCTGGCGCTATCGAGGCTGGCACAGATGACCTTATCAAAAAAATTAATGATGGCTGGATGGACTTTGATGTCGCGATTGCCGCGCCGAAAGTTATGGGAAAAGCCGGTAGATTAGGTAAAGTTTTGGGTCCGCAGGGTAAAATGCCTTCGCCTAAAAATGGAACTGTTACCGCAGACATCGTAAGTGCTATCAAGGATTTTGCGGCTGGTAAGGTTGAGTTCAAAAACGACCCGGGCGGCAATGTTCACGCTGTCGTTGGCAAGCAGAGCTTTGAAGAGAGCAAGCTGGTTGAAAACATTCAGAGTTTTGTAGGACTGATGAAGAAGATGCGGCCCAGCTCGGCCAAGGGTGCTTATATGAAAAATATCACTATAAGTGCTACGATGAGTCCCGGTGTTGGAATTGACGTTGCAGAATTTTAGAGTCCCCTTAAGATAAAATTGTTAAAGGTGCGATTATGAGTAAATTTGTAAAAGGGTTGCTTACCAAAGATTTCGAGAATAAGTTCTCAGGTGTTACGGAGTTTGTTGTTGTCGATACTACCGGTATTGACGGAGTGTCTAACAATCTGCTTCGTGCAAAGCTCGGCCAGCAGGGTATTAAGCTGACGGTTGTTCGCAATAGTATGATGCGACAGGCTTTGAATAATATGAATATGGACTCGGCTGCTGATTTGTTCGGCAAAGGGCCGCGAACGGTTGTTTACGGCGGGGATAATGCTGTTGATGTCGCAAAAGCGATTGACGCACTGCTGAAGGAATTTAAGCAAATCGAGTTTACAGGTGCTTATGTTGATGGCGAATCTCTCGGCCAGGACGGGGCGAAGGCTTTGGCTAAGATGAAGAGCCGAGTCGAGCTTCAGGGCGATGTTGTTATGCTTGCCAAGTCGCCGGGCGCAAGACTTGCCAGTGCAATCGCTTCTCCGGGCGGCATAATAGCAGGCTGTATCAAGACGATTATCGACGAGCAGGAAAAGGCCGCGTAGATAGTTTTGAGTTGAGGACTCCCGATAAATCGGGATGGTTATTTTATAAAAATAGTTTCGGCCAATGGCTGAATCCAATTAGTTAAGGGTAGCTCTAATAATTGCTTTTGGGCGGCAAGTAGGAAATTTTTGTCCGCCAAAATGAATTTTTAGAGGTTCCCTTGAGTTTTAAAATTAATCGGTGGTTGTGTGGTTGTCCCTTTGAGGGGTTAAACAGGACGGTGTAGTTCGGCTACCACAGGCCAGGAAATACAGGAGTATTAAAGATGTCAGAAGAACAAGTACAGGCAAAAGAATGGGCCGCGGATATTAAAGATTTGGGCGATAAAATTGTTGCTCTAACTCTTATGCAGGCTAAAGATTTGGGCGATTATCTCAAAGATGTTCACGGTATTGAGCCGGCAGCAGGCGGAGCTGTTATGATGGCAGGCCCGGCAGGTGGCGATGCGGCAGAGGCTGAAGAGAAGACGAGCTTCGACGTAATCCTTAAGGAAATCGGCGATAAGAAGATTCAGGTTATCAAGGAAGTTCGTGCTTTGACAGGTTTAGGCCTTAAAGAAGCTAAGACTCTCGTTGATGGTGCACCTAAGTCTGTTAAAGAAGGTGTCAGCAAAGAAGAGGCAGAAGAAGCACGCCAGCAGCTTGAAGCGGCCGGTGCTGTTGTTGCAGTAGAGTAATTTAAGCAGTGATTATAACCGCTGCGGCCGATATATTTTCGGCCGCAGTGTATAGTTTTTATCCGGTTGTCATTATTTATAAGTTATTAGAAGTCATCCCAAAGTGTCTGAGAATGACGTTAATGGAATTCTCGGTATTGAAGTGGTGGTTTTGGGATGTGTGATAAGAGTGTCTTATTGTAGCAAGGCTGTTTATGAAGTTGTCAAAAGAGTGTTTTGGTGCTTTTAATTTCAGCCGAGCGGGTAGTCAAACTGTATTCGAAACAAAATTCAGGAGTGCGTGATGGCCGCAAGAGTTATTCGCGATTTCGGTAAAATAGCTGATGCGATAGATATACCAAATCTTATCGAGGTTCAGTGCGCAAGCTACGAACGTTTTTTGCAGTCTCAGGTTTCGGGCAAGGGCCGTAAAGACATTGGGCTTGAGGCTTTACTTCGGGAAATTTTTCCGATAGAAAGTTATGACAAGTCGATGAAACTCGAGTTTCTCGGATATGAGCTGGACAGTCCGCGCTATAATCCCAACGAGTGCAGAGAGCTTAGGCTAACCTATGGTCATCCGCTGAAAATCAGGTGCAGGCTCAGCAGGAAAGACGTTGCCGATGTTGCCGAGCAGGTTGTTTATCTTGGTGAAGCGCCAATTATGATTGGTGGCGGCGAATTTATTATAAATGGAGCCGAGAGAGTTATTGTAAATCAGTTGCACCGTTCGCCTGGTGTTGATTTCCTTATGGAAAGTAAAGAGGGCGACAGGATTCTGCACGGCGGAAGAATTATTCCTGAACGCGGCAGCTGGATAGAAATATCGGTTACGAAAAAAGATGTTCTTATAGTCAGAATCGACCAGTCGAGCAAAATTCCCGCGACTTTGTTTTTGCGTGTTATGAGTGAGGATTTTGGTACGACTGAGCAGATAATCAGGTTGTTTTACGAAACAAAGAATGTTGCTGTCGATAAACTTGAACCTACGATGTGGTCTGTTGGGCCTGTAGTCGATACCGAATCCGGCGAGATTCTTGTTGAGGCAGGCACTCAGCTTGGTGATAGAGTTCATCAGATTCAGAGCAGTCCTTTGAAGAAACTTGAAGTTATTACAAAAGTCGGCGATATGCTGATATTGAATACTCTTGCCGAGGACCCCTGTGAAAGCCACGAAGAGGCGATGCTGAGACTTTATGCAAGACTGCGGCCGGGCAATCCTCAGAATGTTGACAAGGCAAGAACACTGTTCCAGGAGAAATTTTTCGACCGTGACAGATACCGTCTCGGCAGGGTCGGCAGGTTCAGGCTCAACCGGAAGTTTAATCAGAATGTAAGCGAAGACGAAATGACTCTTCGGCCAGACGATTTTCTCAATACGACGAGATATATTCTCAGTCTGCGAAACAACGAAGGCGTTATCGATGATATTGACCATCTTGGCAACAGACGGTTGCGTACGATTGATGAGCTTGCCGCTGATGAAGTGAGAAAAGGTCTTCTCAAACTGCGGAGAACCGTTCAGGAAAGAATGAGTATGAAGGACCCGCAGGATACCATACGCATTGCTGACCTTGTAAATTCCAAGAGCGTCTCAAGCAGTATCGACTATTTCTTTGGCAGAGGTGAGTTGAGTCAGGTTGTTGACCAGACGAACGCTGTCAGCCAGCTTACTCACGAGCGCAGGTTAAGTGCTTTAGGCCCGGGCGGACTGAATAGAAAGCGTGCTGGCTTTGAAGTTCGCGATGTTCATATAAGTCATTACGGCAGGATATGCCCGATTGAAACCCCTGAAGGTACGAATATCGGCCTTATCGCATCGCTCGCATTGTTTTCAAAGGTTGATGAATATGGCTTTCTGCTTACGCCATATCGCAAAGCTGCCAAAGGCAAGTTGACCGGAGAGGTTGCTTATCTCAGAGCCGACGAGGAAATGGAAGCGACATTCGCTCCGCCCGGCTCGGTTGATACCACTAAAAGCGGAAAACTCAAAGATGGTATGGTTCTGGCCAGAAAGTTTGGCGATTTGACGCAAGTTGACAGTAAGGAAGTTGATTATGTCGATATTTCGTCTCAGCAGATTGTCGGTGTCTCGGCAGCTTTGATACCTTTCTTAGAACACGATGACGCTAACCGTGCATTGATGGGTTCTAATATGATGAGGCAGGCGGTTCCTTTGCTCAGAACCGAGGCGCCTGTTACCCGTACCGGAATTGAAAAATATGTAGCTCAGTATTCAAGTATGGTTGTAAAGGCAAGAGCCGCTGGCACTGTTACTTCTGTCGATGCCACGAGAATAGTTATAAACGAGAATGATGTTTATGTTCTTGAAAAATTCACAGGTCTTAATGAACGTACCTGTCTTAACCAGAGCCCGATAGTCTCAGTAGGGCAAAAAGTTAAAAAGGATGAAATTATAGCCGATGGCGGCGGAACAGACGAAGGCGTTCTTGCATTGGGCAAGAATGTTCTGGTAGCGTTTATGCCTTTTGACGGCTTTAATTTTGAGGATGCAATCTTAATCAGCCAAAAGCTCGTAAAGAATGATGCTTATACCAGTATTCATATAGATGAATTCAGTGTTGAAGTTCGTGAAACCAAACTCGGCCGAGAAGAATTTACGAGGGATATTCCCAACGTTGGCGAAAAGGTGCTGCGTAATCTCGACGAGGACGGAATCGTAAGAGAAGGCACCCGTGTTTCTGCCGGCGATATATTAGTTGGTAAGGTTTCGCCTAAGAGTAAGACAGAGCTTACTCCCGAAGAAAAACTGCTGCACGCGATATTCGGCAGAGCAGGCGAAGATGTTAAGAACGATTCACTTGATATGCCCGGCGGTTATAACGGCGTGGTTGTCAAGACCAGCAGATTTACAAGGCGCGGCGCCGGCAGTGATGAACAGAAAAAAGCTCATAAGCTGATGATTAAAGAATTTGCCGCAGAGATTAAACAGCAGCAGTGCGATATTTTCAGACAGATGATTGACGAAATTGCTGAGAAGTTTGAAATTGCGATAGTTGACCCGACAACAAAGCAAAAAGTCGGGGCAAGTGAAGACAGTGATGTTATCCTTGAGCAGATTGAGAATTTTGCTATTTCCTGGATTAAACCGGCAGGATTGCGTGGGGATGTCAGTAAAATTGTTGATGTCGTTATGCCCAAGATAGCGAAAGTCGAAGAAAACGGCAAAGCAAGACTTGAACGTATGAAGCACGGCGACGAGTTGCCCAACGGTGTTTTGGAGATGGTAAAGATTTATGTTGCCACCAAGAGAACGCTTTCCATCGGTGACAAAATGGCGGGCAGGCACGGAAACAAAGGTGTTATCGCCAGGATTATGCCGGAAGAGGATATGCCTTTCCTTGAAGACGGCACATCAGTTGATATATGTCTTAATCCTCTTGGCGTGCCGAGCCGTATGAATGTCGGGCAGATTCTCGAAACTCATATGGGTTGGGCCGCGAAAGTTTTGGGCTTTGAGGCTGTTACGCCTGTCTTTGCGGGAGCGACTGAACAAGAAGTTCACGATGTAACAAAAGAAGCCAACGACAATACCATTCGTCGAGAGAAAGAACTTGCCGATGCTGGAGAGGCTCCGCCAACTGATGAGATATTCGCTCAGATTCAGCCTGACCTGAAGGTTCATCTGATTGATGGCAGAACCGGCGAACGTTTTGAGCAGGCTTGTACCGTTGGCTATATGTATATGATGAAACTGCATCACCTTGTTGATGACAAGATACACGCACGTTCAACTGGTCCTTACAGTCTTATTACTCAGCAGCCTCTCGGCGGCAAGGCTCGTACCGGCGGCCAGAGACTTGGCGAGATGGAAGTCTGGGCGGTTGAGGCTTATGGTGCAGCTTATACCCTCCAGGAACTCTTGACTGTTAAGAGCGATGATATTGAAGGCAGAACAAAGATTTACGAATCGATGGTCAAGGGCAAGAACACTCTTGAGGCGGGAACGCCAATATCCTTCGATGTTCTGTGTAGTGAAATAAGGGGGCTGGGGCTTAATATCCAGCTCGAAAAGAAACGCGTAGGCGGCAAAACGCTGTAAATGATATTATGCGGTTCCGGTTGACAGACTTACTCAAATTTAAGGGAGTAAAGCTCGAATGGCTGAAAGTATTTATGACAAAATAAACGATTACGGTTCAGTGATGATTTCGCTGGCGAGTCCTAATGATGTACGCAGTTGGTCTTTTGGCGAGATTCGTAAGCCGGAAACGATTAACTATCGTACATACCGTCCTGAAAAAGACGGCCTGTTCTGCGAACGGATATTTGGACCTGAACGTGACTGGGAATGTTCCTGCGGTAAGTATAAGGGTACCAAGTTCAAAGGTATCATCTGCGACCGTTGCGGGGTTAAGGTAACCCACAGCAGGGTTCGTAGAAAACGTATGGGGCATATCAATCTGGCTGCGCCGGTTGTGCATATCTGGTTTTTCAAGGCTATGCCTTCAAGGCTCGGCGCTCTTTTGGCGATGAAAACGGTTGACCTTGAAAAGATTATTTATTTTCAGGATTATGTGGTTACTGACCCCGGGCAGAGTCCTCTGAAAGCCAAACAACTTCTTAACGAAGAAGAGTATCGTGATGCTATTACGAAATACGGCAACTCTTTTAAGGCCGGTATGGGTGCCGAGGCTATCAGAGATCTGCTAAGCGGGCTTGACCTTGAGTCGCTCGGCGTTGAGCTTCGTGCCGGTATAGGCAAGACCAAGAGCAAACAGAAAATTAAGGACCTCAGCAAGAGACTGAAAATCGTTAATGCCATTCGCGATAGTGTTAACAAACCCGAATGGATGATTATTGAAGTTTCGCCGGTAATTCCGCCGGATTTGCGTCCGCTGGTTATGCTCGAAAGCGGTAATTTCGCGACGAGCGATTTGAATGACCTTTACAGGCGTATCATTAACAGGAATAACCGCCTTAAAAAACTGATGG
The DNA here is from genome assembly GCA_021108375.1 of Anaerohalosphaeraceae bacterium. Taxonomy (GTDB): domain Bacteria; phylum Planctomycetota; class Phycisphaerae; order Sedimentisphaerales; family UBA12454; genus JAIORA01. The sequence continues at coordinate 131,814 of JAIORA010000037.1, read as the reverse complement.
ACCTTAACGCTCCTGAAGTTATTATCCGTAATGAAAAGCGTATGCTTCAGCAGGCGGTCGATTCGCTGCTGGATAACGGCAGATGCCGAAGGCCGGTACTTGGCAGTAACAACCGTCCTCTTAAGAGTCTGACCGATATGATTAAGGGCAAGCAGGGCAGGTTCAGAGAAAATCTGCTTGGCAAGCGTGTCGATTATTCGGCGCGGTCTGTTATTGTTGTCGGCCCATATTTGAAACTGCACCAGTGCGGCCTGCCCAAGAAGATAGCACTTGAACTTTATCAGCCTTTTATTATCAGAGAGTTGAAAGAGCGAGGGCTTGCGGATACAATTAAAAGTGCCAAGAGAATGCTCGAAAAACGTGATGAGCACGTTTGGGATATTCTCGAGGCCGTTATCCATCAGCATCCGGTAATGCTCAACAGGGCACCGACTCTGCACAGGATGGGTATTCAGGCTTTTGAGCCTGTGCTTGTTGAAGGCAATGCGATTATGCTGCACCCGCTTGTTTGTAAGGGATTTAATGCTGACTTCGATGGCGACCAGATGGCGGTACATCTGCCGTTGAGCGTAGAAGCTCAGGTTGAATCGCATACATTGATGCTTGCGACAAACAATATCTTCGCACCTTCCAACGGTAGTCCAATGGCAAGTCCTTCGCAGGACATCGTTTTGGGTAATTATTATATTACCGCGATGAGGCCTGGCGAAAAGGGTGAAGGTTTGCTTTTTGCCAGCCCGTTCGAGGCTATCACAGCTTATGAACTTGGCAAAGTCAGCATACATGCAAAAGTTAAAATCAAAGTACCGGATGGTAAGAAGGTTTACTCTGAAGGCGGGGAAATATCTGAACAGAAAGTCATTGAGACGACAGCCGGCAGGTGTATATTCAACGAAATTCTTGCTGAAGAGATGTTTTTCTATAATGTGCTGATGTCACAAAAGATGCTCAAAACGGTTATAAATGACTGTTACGCAGTAACAAGCGGAACTGCGAGTCTGGACCTTCTTGACGATTTGAAAGACCTCGGGTTCAAATATGCTACACTGGCCGGTTTGAGTGTAGGCCTTACGGACTTGAGAATTCCGCCTGAAAAGCAGGGCATTATCGACAAGAGCCAGGCGGCAATCGATAAGATTATGGAAAACTATAACGACGGCGTTCTGACCGAAGGTGAACGATATAATCAGGTTATCGATGTATGGACTCACGCCCGTGTCGCGGTAACCAACGCGATGATGAATGGACTCAAAAACGATATACGCGATGGCAAGCCTTATCTCAATCCGATTTATATTATGAGTGATTCGGGCGCTCGAGGCAGTGTTGACCAGATTCAGCAGTTGGCTGGTATGCGTGCTCTTATGGCAAAGCCCAGTGGCGAAATTATTGAAACGCCGATTAAGTCAAACTTCCGTGAAGGCCTGAACGTTCTTGAGTATTTCAGCTCGACGCACGGTGCACGAAAAGGTCTGGCTGATACAGCTTTAAAGACGGCTGATTCGGGTTATCTTACTCGTAAGCTCGCCGATGTTGCCCAGAACGTGATTGTTAATGAACTTGACTGTGGTACGCTACAGGGTATTACGAAGTCGGCTGTTTATAAAGGTGAGCAGGTCGATATACCGCTTAGTGAACTTATTGTCGGTAGAACGGCAAGGGATAATGTTCGTAACCCGATGACCGATGAGATGATAGTCCGCGAAAATGAGGTTATCACTCCTGCCGCTGCTGAAAAGATAGAGGCGATGGGGCTTGAGTCTATCAGGATACGAAGCTCGCTTACCTGTGACAGCAGGCTCGGCGTTTGTGCGAAATGTTATGGATGGGACCTCAGCACTACCCGGCTCGTTGAAGAGGGTATGGCGGTGGGTATTATCGCGGCACAGTCTATCGGCGAGCCTGGCACGCAGCTTACAATGCGTACGTTCCATACCGGCGGTGTGGCCTCGCGTACTATTCTTGAAAGTGGTCAGATAGCCCCGCAAGCAGGTATTGTGGAATATAGAGATATAAATGCTGTTCTTGTGAAAAATGATGATGGCAGCGAACAGTTCGTTGCTCTTAAGAGGAGCGGTGAAATAGCGGTTGTTGACGAGAAGGGCAGGGAGTACGATAAATTTAAAGTTCCTTACGGCTCGGTAATTCTCGTGGAAAACGGCCAGCAGGTAAAGGCAAAATCTAAATTGTTCGAGTGGGACCCGCATAGAGTGCCGATTCTTGCTGAAGTCGGCGGTATTATTCGCTTTATCGATGTCGTTGAAGGTGAGACGATGCGTATCGAGGAAGAGCGAAAAGGCCAGAAGGGCCGGCCGGTCGTTATCGAGCATAAGGGCGATAAGCACCCGCAGGTTATTATTGAGGACGAAGATGGCAAGATACTTGATGTTCACTATCTGCCTGCCAAGGCTCGTATCGAAGTTGATGAGGGTCAGGTCGTTCAGGCGGGTGAGCAGTTGGCACGTCAGCCGCGTGGCCAGGGTGGTACTCAGGATATTACAGGTGGTCTGCCAAGAGTTACCGAAATTTTCGAGGCTCGTAAGCCTAAAGAACCTGCCGCGATGGCTGAAATTAGTGGTAAAGTCGAACTCAAGAGCGACAAACGCAAGGGCAAGATGACTATTATCGTCCGAAGTGAAAAGATGGAAAAGGAGCATCACGTTCCGAGAGACCGCCATCTTAATGTTCATACCGGCGATATGGTAGAGGCCGGCGATCCGCTGACCGATGGCCCATTAGTTCCGCACGATATTCTGAGAATTAAAGGCGAAGAGGCCTTGCAGAAGTATCTGCTTGCCGAGGTTCAAAACGTTTATCGTTCGCAAAATGTAACGATAAATGAGAAGCACGTTGAGATTATTTTGTCTCAGATGATGCAAAAGGTTGAAATTGAATCTATCGGCGACAGTGAGTTTTTGCCCGGCGAAATTATATCCAAAAAGCAGTTTAAACAGAATAATGAAGAGCTTTCTCGCAGCTTGAAAATCTCTGATATTGGTGATACAGACCTTGTTGAAGACAAGGTTTATGCTAAGTCTGAGGTAGAAGAAGCTAATGAAAAGGCAGAAAAACTTGTCGGCGAGCCGGCTAAGGGCAAGAAACCTCGCCCGGCAACGGCAAAGACACTGCTTTTGGGTATTACCAAAGCTTCTTTGCAGTCTGAGAGCTTTATTTCAGCTGCCAGCTTCCAGGAAACTACAAAAGTGTTGACAGAAGCGTCCTTAGGTGGTAAAGTTGACCAACTAATCGGTTTGAAGGAAAATGTCATTCTTGGCCATCTTATACCGGCAGGTACGGCGTTTAGACCTTATGTCGAGATGAAGGTTAAGCATCTTGTTAAGGCACCGCTTCCTAAGGAGCTTGCAGAGCTTAAGGAAAGCCACGATGCCGAGGCCCAGGCAGATGCCGCGGCGAGGGCAGCACTTGGCCTTTAAACTTCGTTTAATAAAGGGTAGCTCTAATAATTGCTTTTGAGCGACAAGTAGAAAATTTTTGTTGTCCGGCAAGAAAGACAAATCAGCTTTATCCGTAGATAAAGCGGCTTTTGTCTGACGCAGTCCGGCGATAAAAAGGTTCGCTTGTTCGCCAAAATGAATTTTTAGAGGTTCCCTAAAAGATTGAAAAGATAGTTTCAATACCCTTTTAGGGTAATAAAATGTGCGTTGTGTGCGGCTCAGGAATAAAACAAGAGTTGCTGAGAGGCCGGATGCACTTAATCAGGATTGGTGTAGTGTAATTAGTTTGGAGTAGTAATGCCGACAATTAATCAGTTAGTGAGAATGGGCAGAAAGAGCAAAGCGAAAAAGAGGGTTTCCGATATTACTGGTTGCCCGCAGAAGCGTGGAGTCTGTCTTATAGTAAGGACTCAGACCCCTAAGAAGCCTAACTCAGCTTTGCGTAAAGTTGCTCGTGTAAGACTGACAAACGGCAAGGAAGTTACTGCTTATATTCCCGGTATCGACCATAACCTTCAGGAGCATAGTACCGTTATTGTTCGAGGCGGCAGGGTCAGGGACTTGCCCGGCGTAAGGTATCATATCGTTCGCGGAACACTGGATACGGCTGGCGTTACCGGCCGAAAACAGGGCCGAAGCAAGTACGGTGCTAAAAAATAACCGGCCATAAACAGGGTCGAAACAAGTACGGTGCTAAAAATAAAAAGGCGTAAGTAAGAAACAAATTTTTCAGTTTTTGAGTAATAAGGTGTAAAATGGCAAAGAAGTTTACTGCTTCAGCGACACAGTTAAAACCGGACCCCCGGTATAATAACAAGCTGGCTTCCAAATTTATTAATTCAATGATGTGGCAGGGCAAGAAGAGTGTTGCTCAAAAGATATTCTACGATGCGATGGATCTCATTGAGAAGAAGATTGCGGAAGTTCCTCCTATTGATGTTTTCGAGAAGGCTATCAGCAATACCAAGCCTCATCTTGAAGTACGTTCAAAACGTGTTGGTGGTGCCAGCTATCAGGTGCCTATGCAGGTTAGGCCCAAGAGACAGCAGTCGCTTTCTTTCCGCTGGATTCTTGCTTCTGCAAGAGGGAAAAAAGGCAAACCTATGTGTGAAAGACTCGCTACTGAGTTGATGGACGCATATAACGGTCAGGGCGGCGCGATGACTACCCGCGAGAATGTTCACAGAATGGCTGAAGCCAACAAGGCCTTCGCCCATTTTGCCTGGTAGCAACTCCTTGAAAATAAATGCCACGGAGGATTTTTTTATAATCAACCGTGGTATTTTTGTTTCTATATACCCTTTAGGGCAAAATGTGCGTCTGAAGAATCGAATGCATTTTTTTAAATATGATTTAGTATAATTTTTTGGATTTAATATGTTACACGAGATTGCAAAAGTTAGAAATATAGGCGTAATGGCTCATATTGATGCCGGCAAGACCACTGTTACCGAGCGAATACTGTACTATACCGGCAAGACCTATAAAATGGGCGAGGTACACGAAGGTACCGCGGTTATGGACTTTATGCAGGAAGAGCAGGAGCGAGGCATTACGATTGCATCGGCGGCAACTACCTGTCCGTGGAAGGACTGGACTTTCAATCTTATTGATACTCCGGGGCACGTCGATTTTACTGCGGAAGTTGAACGGTCGCTTCGCGTACTCGATGGTGCGATAGCAGTTTTTGATGCCAGCGAAGGTGTGCAGGCTCAGAGCGAAACTGTCTGGAGGCAGGGTCAGAAATATAATCTGCCTTGCGTTTGCTTAATCAACAAGATGGACAAAGTCGGCGCAGATTTCGAGATGGCTGTTGACAGCATTCGCGATAAGCTGCTGGCCAATCCCGTTTGTGTGCAGATTCCGATAGGAGCAGAAAGCAATTTTCACGGCCTGATAGATTTGATTACAATGATGGCTGTTTACTATGATACTGAAAAGCTTGGTGCCGGCTACGAAGAAAAAGAGATTCCTGCTGACCTTCTCGAAATGGCAGAAAAGGCACGTCATGATATGCTTGAGTCTCTTGCCGAGCACGATGAAGAGCTTATGGAAAAGTATATTCACGATGAGCCGGTAGAAGAGGAAATGATTCATACGGTGATGAGGAAAGCAACTCTTGCCAACGAGATTAATCCTGTTTTCTGCGGTTCGGCTCTGAAGTATATCGGTATTCAGCGGCTGCTCGAAGGGGCAGGCAGGTATTTGCCTTCTCCGTTAGACAGGCCCGCTATTGTTGCTCATAAACCTAATGACAGGGACCACCCGTTGGATGTCGTTTGCGATGCCGACAAGGATCTTGTGGCTTTAGCGTTCAAAATCACAGGCGACAAGCACGGGGACCTTTACTTCCTCAGGATTTATCAGGGTACGCTTAAAAGCGGTTCAAGGGTGCTTAACAGCAACAGGTCGAGCAAGGAAAATGTTACCCGCCTTTTTGAAATGCACGCAGGCAGCAGAGAAATTCTCGAATCCGCACGGGCTGGCGATATTGTCGCCTGTATCGGCCTTAAAGATACGCTCACCGGCGATACTATTTGCGATACCAAGCACCCGGTAGTCCTGGAGAACATCGAGTTCCCCGAAACAGTTATAAGTATGTCTATTGAGCCAGCTACTACTGCCGAACGTGATAAACTTTCTGAGGCGCTGGGCAAACTCCGCAAGGAAGACCCGACTTTCCGTACCAAATTTGATACCGAAACCGGCCAAACCATTATAAGCGGTATGGGCGAGCTGCATCTTGAAATCCTTCAGCACCGGCTGGTTCGCGATATGAAGGTCGATGTTCGTGTTGGCAAGCCGAGAGTTGCCTATAAAGAGGCTATAACCAAGACTGTCGAGCAGGAAACCAAATTTGTTCGTCAAACCGGCGGTCGAGGCCAGTATGGGCACGTTATTGTTACGGTTGAGCCTCTACAGGACGAAAGCGGCCATTGGCATAAAGAGATTGAGTTTGAGAATAAAGTTGTTGGCGGTTCTGTTCCCAAAGAATATATCAAGCCAGTTGAAAACGGTGTTAAGGGCGCAATGAGTTGCGGTTGTTTGGCGAGCTATCCGGTTGTGGGAGTTAAAGTTACACTGATTGACGGCTCGTCCCACGCGGTCGATTCATCTGAAATGGCTTTCGAGCAGGCGGGTTCGCTGGCAGTCAGAGAAGCTCTTAAAAAAGCTGGCAGCGTACTTCTTGAGCCAATAATGAAATTGCAGATTGTTGTGCCTGAGACTGATTATGGCATTGTTCAGGGCAGTATTATCAGTAAGCGCGGTATGGTTACAGATACGCACGTTCACGGCAATATGCGGGTTCTTGAGGCGAAAGCACCTCTTGCGGAGTTGTTCGGCTATTCGAGCGAATTAAGGGGTATAACAAGCGGCAGGGGTAGTTTTACGATGGAGCCGAGTACATACGAGAAAGTTCCTGAACAAATTGCAGAAAAAATTCTTGTAGGCTATTGACCTGCTTAGAGATATGTGATATACAGACGTTTTCCTCAGTCGTAGCGAGCACTGAAGTCAGGTGCGTTCCGAGTTGGGCTGTTATCAGGTGCATCCGTAGGTTTTTTATAGGCTGCTGAGTTGTTTTTAAAGGCAAATTTGGCGGTATAGGGCGGATGGCCGACACTTAAAGTCTTTGACCTGCTGAAATGCGGACGTAAATTATGGTTTTTTTGATAAAATCTGCATTTTTAGTATTATTATATTGATTTTTTGCTACAAAGACGTTAAATTCCCACGTTTCGGCTTTTCGAGGATTAGATAGTTCCTTTGTAGCTGTTTTTTTGAAGATTTGATGGGATAAATGTAGAGACCATAATATGGCAGTTGAGACAGAAAAAATACGGATTAGAATGGAAGCCTACGACCCGCGTGCGCTGGATGCATCAGCTCGCGAGATAGTAGAGCAGGCTCGCAGAACAAACGCACGAGTCAGTGGACCGATACCCCTGCCGACACGGATTGAAAGATATACCGTTCTGAAAGGCCCGCATATTGATAAAAAGAGCAGGGAACAATTTGAAATGCGCACTCATAAGCGTTTAATTGACATTTTTGAGGCAAACGCCAGGACAGTTGAGTCGTTGAACAAATTGGTAGTACCCGCTGGCGTATTCGTTAAAATTAAAGCATAAATTGAGAACGTGAAGATTAGGTCTTTGCGTTTTTCTTTTTGGTGTAAAATTGGCATAAACAGGCATTGATGTTGAGGTTTTTATAAAATTATGGTGCTTTTAGGCAAAAAAATTGGAATGACCCGTATTTATGACAAGGGCAAATCTGTGCCGGTAACAGTCATACAGGCAGGTCCGTGCAGTGTTACTCAGATTAAGACTGATGAGACGGATGGTTATAACGCTGTTCAGGTTGGCTATGATGATGTTAAACCAAGTCGTTGTAAAAAACCCGCAGAGGGGCACGCTAAAAAGGCTGGTACTACTAGCAAGGCTTTTATTAGAGAGTTGAGGCTTGACAGCCCGGCAGATTGTCAGCTTGGCGATACGATTACGGTGGATGCTTTCGCGGACATCAAATTCGTTGATGTTGTCGGTACGAGCAAGGGCAAAGGTTATGCGGGTGTTATGAAGAGGCACGGCTTTGGTGGTTTTCCGGCAAGTCACGGTTGTGAAAGAAAGCACCGTGCCCCTGGTTCCATATCGAGTTTTGCAAGTGATGCCGGTCACGGCGGTAATTTGAAGAAGGGCAAGAGAATGGCCGGGCGAATGGGCGGAGATAAAATTACCTCTCGTAATCACGACCTCATTGGGATAGACGCGGAAAAGAGTATCTTGATTGTTAAGGGTGCTGTGCCGGGATGTTCCGGCGGATATGTAGTCATTAAAAAAAGCAAAAAGAACTAAATAATATGATAACTGTACCAATACATAACAGAGAAGGTAAAGAAATTGGCAGCCTGCAGGTTGACGAGGCCTCCCTTGGTGGTCGCATAAGACACGCCCTGCTCAAGCAGGCTATCGTAATGTATCACGCTAACAAGAGAGTCGGTACCGCCGCGACAAAGAGTCGCGGGATGGTAGATGGTTCCACTAGGAAAATCTATCGCCAAAAAGGTACTGGTAACGCTCGTATGGGTAATGCCAGAACGGTTGTCCGCAGAGGTGGTGGTGTTGCCTTTGCTAAGGTTGCCAGAGATTTCGGCAAAGATATGCCTAAGAAGCAAAGGCGTTTGGCAAGGGATTCAGCGTTGCTGGCAAAGCTTGTAAGCGGCAAGGTTGTTATAGTTGACGAGATGAAATTCAATGCTCCAAAAACAAAGGATTTTGTCAATCTTCTGGCTAATCTCAAGATTAACAGGAGCTGTTTGGTTGCTGTTGCTCAGCAGGACGATAATTTGTATAAATCAGCGAGGAATGTTCCAAAGACTTCTGTCTTGCCGGTAGAGATGCTTAACGCCGGTGATATTTGTAACAGGCAGCAAGTGCTTTTTACTAAGGATGCTTTTCTTTCGGCTGTTAATAAAGAAGATAAGAACCAGGACTAAAGTTGGTGTAACAATATGGAAGACTACGAAATAGTAATAAAGCCGTTGATTACCGAACAGAGTATGCACTTTGCTAATACTAAGGGTGCTTATTCTTTTCAGGTTAACAAAGGCGCTAATAAGATTCAGATTCGCAATGCGGTTGAGAAGCTTTACAAGGTTAAAGTGAAAGGTGTTCGTACAGCCAATCGCAAAGGCAAGCCCCGTCGCAGAGGCCGCTTTATCGGTATGACTCCGAGTTGGAAAAAAGCGGTGGTTCTGCTCGATAAAGATTATCACATTGATTTATTCTAATTTTTAGAGAAGCTTGAATTATGGGTATAAGAGTTTATAAACCAACATCGAACGGCCGAAGAAATGCTTCGGTTAACGATTATGCAGAGTTGACAACGGATAAGCCGGAAAAGACTCTCTGTGTTCGTATTAAGAAAAACGGCGGCAGGAACCATCACGGCAAAGTAACCTGCAGATTTCGTGGCGGCGGAGCGAGAAAGATTTACAGGATTATCGACTTCAAGCGTAACAAGGACGGTATCCCCGCAAGAGTTGAAACGGTTGAGTATGACCCTAACAGGAATTGCTTTATCTCTCTGGTTCTCTATGAAGATGGTGAGAAAAGATATATTCTTGCACCAAACGGCATTCAGGTCGGTCAGACTATTGAGAGCGGCCAGTTAGTAGAGCCTAAAATAGGCAACGCAATGCCTTTGTCTTCGATACCGGTAGGTGTTGAAGTTCATAATATTGAAATGATAGCCGGTCAGGGCGGTAAGCTCGTCAGAAGTGCGGGTCTTGTTGCAAGGCTTATGGCTAAAGAGGGTGACTGGGCTACTATCATTTTGCCGAGCGGCGAGATGAGAATGGTTCGTATCGAATGCAGAGCTTCAGTTGGTCAGCTCAGTAATCCTGACCATCAGAATATCAAAATTGGTAAGGCTGGCAGGAAACGTCATATGGGCCGTAAGCCCCACGTTAGGGGCAAGGCGATGAACCCTGTTGCTCACCCGATGGGTGGTGGTGAGAGTAGAGCCAATGGTGGAAGGCATCCGTGTTCTCCGACTGGTGTTTTGGCCAAAGGCGGCAAGACAAGGAACAAGAAGAAGACGAGCAACAAGCGTATTATCCGCAGAAGAAAGAGTAATCGCGGATTGCAGTTGGTACTGTAATTGAATAGAAATGATTTACTGAGGTAATAATGGGACGTTCACTTAAAAAAGGGCCATTTGTTGATGAAAAGCTGATGCTTAAAGTTATTAAGCAGGGCCAGCTTGGAACTAAAGACCCTATTAAAACCTGGGCACGCAGATGTACGATAGTGCCGGAATTTGTTGGATATACTTTTCTCGTTCACAACGGCAAAATGTTTCATAAGGTGTTTGTAACTGAGGAAATGGTTGGCCATAAGCTTGGCGAGTTTTCGATAACCCGGACGTTCAGAGGACACTCCGGCAGTAAGTAGAAGTTAGCCCAAAATATCTGCCAATGACGCTAAATAGTAATCAGGGCATTAAAAGCGATGGTTTCGGGATGGATAATAATTGTTTAGGGTATATAAATGTTAAGTTCAGAAAAGCTTAAAAATTTAATAAAAAACAACAAAATCGCGACCTCGAAACTGGTAGATGCTCTTGTCGGAGCAGGGCTTGTTAAAAAGGCAGCTTCGGCAGCGGTTAAGAACTGGACTAAGGGTTTGATGAAGCCGGCTCCAAGAACCAGAGACATTGAAGCTCTTGCGGGTGTTTTAAATGTCGAGGTTAATGATATTTCGGAATGGAAGTGTGTCGTTAAGTATTCGGCAGGCTCTTCTCGTAAGGCAAGGCTGGTTACTCAGCTTATCTCCGGTCGAACGGTGCAGAGTGCTCTTGATACACTGAAGTTCACAAATAAAAGAGCCGCTTATATGGTAGAGAAGGCTCTTAAGAGTGCAATTGCCAACGCTGATGAGGCTGCGGCGGATGTTGAAAACCTGTATGTCAGCCATGCTAAAGCTGACAGCGCAGGCGTAAGGCTCGGCACTAAGAGATGGATTGCAAAAGACAGAGGCAGAGCTCATTCTATAAGAAAGATGGCCAGCCATATTTATATAACTGTAACAGAGGTAGATTAGTATGGGTCAAAAAGTCCAACCGATAGGTTTCAGAACAGGTATAAATTTGCCTTGGCAGAGTTCTTGGTTTGCACCTAAAGCCAATTACGGCGAAATGCTGGTGGAAGACTATCATATCCGTGAATACGCGGATAAGAAGTTTAATCAGCAGCCTCCTTATTCAGCAGTTGCTAAGGTAGAGATTGCCAGGACGAGAAATGAAGTAAAAGTAACGTTGCACACCGCCAGACCAGGTATGGTAATTGGCCCGCGCGGCAGTGAAGTTGATAAGCTCAAAGAGGAGCTTGAGGTTCTCATCAACCGTAAGGTTACAGTTAACGTTATCGAAATTAAAGAGCCCTCTTTGAATGCAAGGCTTATGGCAGATGCTGTTGGCGAGCAACTCAAGAAGAGAACGGCTTTTCGTCGTGCGATGAAACAGCAGTGTGAGTTTGCGATGCAGGCTGGCGCTAAGGGTGTTAAAATCACCTGTTCCGGCAGACTTGGCGGAGCAGAAATGGCTCGGAGAGAGACTCAAAAGGCCGGCAGTATTCCTTTGCAGACTCTTGATGCGAATGTCGATTATTCGTCGGTGGCTTCTGTTACGACATACGGCATAATCGGGATTAAAGTCTGGATTTATAAAGGCAAGTTTGGCGAAGAAATCACGCCGATTCCGTCTGCCAGAAGACCATCGACTCGTTCGAGAACGAATCGTCCAAGACCGGCAGCGGCAAGGCCTACTGCAAGTGATCGTGCTCCTGCTCCTAAGACCGCACCTGCACCTAAGGCGGAAACTAAGGTTGAGCCTAAAGCAGAAACTAAAACTGAGCCGCAGGGTCAATAGAAATTATAAGAAATAGTAGTGAGGTATAATAATGGCTTTAATGCCAAAAAGAGTTAAATATCGCAAGCATCAGCGCGGCAAGATGAAGGGCAACGCTTCCCGGATGAATTTTGTTGCTTTTGGGGAATATGGCCTTCAGGCACTTGAAACCAGTTGGGTAACCGGCAGGCAGATTGAGGCAGGTCGTGTGGCTGCGACTCATTTTCTGCGAAGGGTAGGAAAAGTCTATATTAGGATATTTCCGCATAAGTCCATTACGAAAAAGCCGCTTGAGACACGAATGGGTAAAGGTAAGGCTGAGGTGGAACAATGGGTTGCTTGTGTAAAGCCTGGTACGGTAATGTTTGAGCTTGGTGGAGTTAGTGAAGATGTCGCAAAGCAGGCTCTGGCAAGGGTTGCACATAAGATGCCGATAAGATGCCGATTTGTAACCAGAAGACATTCAATAGGATAAGGTATAAAGATGAAAGTTTCAAAGATTCGTGAAATGAGAGCAGATGAAAGGCAGGGTGAACTTGAGAAGCTTGAGCGGGATTTATTTGACCTTCGCACCAAAGCTGTAACCGAGAAGCTCGAAAATACTCATCTGCTTCGTAATGTCAGGCGTGATATTGCCAGGTATAAGACAATTATCAGAGAAAGCCAGTTGGAAAGGCCAGTAGCATAGTATGGAACAGACAAGAAAAAGTAAAAAGACGGTCAGTGGCGTTGTTGTTAGCCGTAGTGGTGAAAAGAGCATCAGGGTTCAGCTTAACTACAAGATAAAACACCCGATTTACGGCAAATACATAAACAGGCGGACTAAGCTGGCGGTTCACGATGAGGATAATCAGGCAGGTGTTGGTGACCGTGTTGAGGTTATCGAATGCAGGCCTATGAGTAAAACCAAGAGCTGGCGTTTGGTCAAAGTCGTTGATAAAGCAGTAATTAAATAGTAATAAATAGTTAAGGACTGAAAAGTTGATACAGCAGGAATCAATGTTGGATGTGGCCGATAACTCCGGCGTAAAACGTGCTCAGTGTATTAAAGTGCTTGGCAGGAGTGTGGCGAGAAAAGGCAAATATACCAGGCCTACCGCTACTGTTGGTGATGTTGTTTGTGTGGCGATTAAGAAGTCGCTGCCGAACTGCCAACTCGACAAGAAAAAGGTTCATCGTTGTGTGATAATCAGAACCAAGAAGGCGATACGCAGGCCGGATGGCAGTTATGTGAAATTTGACAGCAACGCCGCGGTAATGTTAGATGCCGACAGTAATCCTGTCGGGACGAGAATATTCGGAGCCGTGGCCAGAGAGCTTCGTGAAAAGAACTTTATGAAGATTGTATCGCTGGCCAGCGAAGTTGTTTGAATAAATACCGAATACGAGATATTAGCAGGATAAAAAATGGCAAGACATATTAAAAAAGGCGATTTGGTAGAGGTTATTGCCGGGGCATCTAAGGGTAAAACCGGCAAAGTTATGCGTGTCCTCACCGATAAAGACAGAATTGTTGTCGAAGGTATAAACAGACGGCACAAACACGTTAAGCCTTCAAAAGAGAATCCACAAGGCGGAAGGGTGCAGATTGAGCAGTCGATACATATAAGCAATGTTCTGCCGGTTAATACCAAGACATCAAAGGGTACGAGAGTCAAGTTTGATACCGACAGCAAAGGTGTCAAAAGAAGGGTGGCTCTTGACGGGACAGAAATCGGAGTTTTAAGGAAAGCAAACTGAGGCAGTGAATGCCTCGTTTTAAAAGGTAATAAAGATGGCAAGATTAAAAGATATATATAAGTCAAAAGTACTGTCGGCTCTTAATGAGAAGTATAGCTATAAGAGTTCGATGGCTATTCCTAAAATGCAGAAGGTTGTTATTTCTATGGGCGTCGGCAGAGCTGTTGTTGACAAGAAGTTTATGGAAGCAGCATTTAAGGATATGACTCAGATTTCCGGGCAGAAGCCGGTGGTTTGTAAAGCCAAGAAGAGTGTGTCCAATTTTAAGGTTCGGGAAGGCGACAAGACCGGCCTGAAAGTTACGCTTCGCGGCGTAAGAATGTACGAATTTATGGACAGACTTATCAATCTTGCGATTCCGAGAGTTAAGGACTTTCGCGGTCTTAGCCCGAAGAGTTTTGATGGTCAGGGCAACTATTCAATGGGCCTTAGCGAGCAGAGCGTGTTTCCTGAAATCGATCTTGCAGCGATAGATAATTCTCAGGGTATGAATATAACTTTTGTAACGACGGCTGGTACCGATGATGAAGCCAAAGAGATGCTTCGTTTGTTTGGTATGCCGTTCAGGGAGTAGTCGATGTCAACAAAAGCGTTAGTAAACAAATGTAAAAAAGAGTCGAAATTTCGTGTTCGCAATTATACAAGATGCGAAATTTGCGGCAGAGCCAGAGCCGTTTACAGGAAATTTAAGATTTGTAGATTGTGTCTGAGAAAATTGGCTTTGGAAGGCAAAATACCAGGTCTCAAAAAGGCCAGTTGGTAGGAACAACAGACAGTGGTTTGACGGCAATGTCGTTGTGATATGAGACGACTATTTTAGAGGTTATCCCAAAATGTCTGAGAAGTAACGTTAACGGCCTTTAGAAGGCTGAAAATGATAGTTTTGGGATGGATAATAATTAAAGTTTTAGGACAGGGTAAGCAAAATGCATAGTGATCCGATAGCGGATATGCTCACGAGAATACGGAATGCCTCGGCAACCGGCCATCCGAAAGTGATGGTTCGGGCATCTAAGATTTGCCAGGGTATTGCTGATGTACTCAGGAGTCAGGGCTATATCGTCGGTTACGATAAAATCGATGACTCGACCGGCCAGGGCTTGTTGAATGTAGAGCTTAAGTATGCCATTGATGGCAGAAGCGCGATAACTGAGATTAAGAGACGCAGCAAGACAGGGCTGAGGATTTACAGCTCTGTTGATTCTCTGCCGACAGTGATGAACGGTATGGGTATCGCTGTTGTATCGACCAGTAAAGGTATAATGACAGACAATGACTGCCGAAAAGCAAATGTCGGTGGCGAAATAATTTGTACGGTGTGCTAATGAGTCGTATCGGAAAAAAACCAATAGAAATCCCAAGCGGTGTTAAAATCGAGATATCCAGCCAAAAGGTTAAGGTCAATGGTTCTAAGGGTACTCTCGAACTCGATTGTCATCCGGACATAAGCGTTAAGGTTGACAGCGAGGCTAACTCGATTGTTGTTGATAACCCAAAGCCGAATGTCAGGGCCTGCAAAGCTTTGCACGGTACTATGCGGTCGTTGCTTGACAATATGGTAACGGGTGTCAGCAAGGGGTTTGAGCGAAAGATGGAGATATTCGGAACTGGTTACAACCTGAAAGAGCAGGGCGGTAAGCTCGTTTTTGCTCTCGGTTTCAGCCATCCTGTTGAAATGCAGGTGCCCAAGAGCGTCAAGGTTCAGATAGACATCCCGGCAACCAGAGGTAATGACGTTCCAGCTAAGTTTACTCTCAGTGGATACGACAAGCATGAGCTTGGTCAGTTTGCTGCGAATATAAGGCGTGTCAAACCGCCGGAACCGTATAAGGGCAAAGGCATTCGTTATGCCGACGAAGTTGTAAGACGCAAGGTAGGTAAGGCTTTTGCCGGTGGAGCAGGTTAAGCTATAAAAGTCGTTCCAAAATGTTGAAGTTAATGGCATTTGGGGCGTTGGAAATGATAGTTTTGGGATGGATAATATTTATTTGGTGTTTTTTGGTTATTGAGAAAAAGTTATGCAGATAGATAGATTAACAAAAGCCAGGGAGAGACGAAGGCATCGTGCTCGCAGGAAGATTTTTGGAACAGCCGACAGACCTCGTCTGAGCGTTTTTCGTTCCAACAGGCACATATATGCTCAGATTATAGATGATATGGCAGGGGTTACCCTCGCATCGGCGAATACTCGCTGCAAGGGGCTGAGCGAAACTCTGAAAAAAGCAGGCAATGCTGACGCGGCGAAAATCGTCGGTTCAGAGCTTGCAAAGCAGGCGATGCAGGTTGGTATTAAGTGTGTTAAGTTTGATAGAAATCGTTATCGTTATCACGGGCGCATTAAGGCGCTTGCTGATGCGGCACGTGAATCCGGATTGGTTTTTTAAGCAAATAAAGAATTTGGAGATAGTAAATTGGCAGATGAAGCAAAAATAACGGCTCCACAGGATAATCCTATGGAAGAGACCGTGATTAAGATTTTTCGCTGTGCAAAAGTGGTAAAGGGCGGACGCAGGTTCGGCTTTGCTGCTATGGTTGCCGCGGGCAATCGCGGAGGCACGGTCGGCATTGGTTACGGCAAAGCCAAAGAAGTTCCGATGGCTGTCGAAAAAGCGATGAAGGATGCCAGAAAGAGTCTAAATCAGGTTACTCTGGACGGGCAGACAATACCTCATCAGATAATCGGCAGATTTGGGGCAACCAAGATAACATTGATACCGGCAAGTCCTGGTACAGGCGTAATTGCCGGTTCGGGCGCACGAGCGGTGCTTGAGCTTGCGGGTGTTCATAACGTATTAACGAAAGTGTATGGCAGTACGACTACTAAAAACGTTGTAAAGGCGACACTTGACGGATTATTGAGATTACGCGGCAGCCAGGAAATAGCGGCTCTTCGCGGTGTAGAAGTTGAATCAGTTAAAAGGTGGTGAAAGTTTTATGTTGAGTCATGAGATAACATCAGTTGTCGGCAAGAGCAAAAGCCGCAAGAGAATTGGCCGTGGAACCGGAAGTGGTGTCGGCAAAACCTGTGGCAGAGGCCATAAGGGTTGCGGAAGCCGTGCGGGTTCTGGCGGAATGCTTGCTTACGAAGGCGGACAAATGCCTTTGTTCCGCAGGATACCCAAGAGGGGCTTTAGTAACTACGATTTCGCTGACAGATACGAGATAGTGAACGTTTCGCAACTTGATAGATTTGATGACGGCTTTGTCGTTGATTCCAAATCTCTTTATGCCGCTGGTCTTGTCGATAGAGCGAGCAGTAGAGTGAAATTGCTTGGTGATGGCCAGTTGACAAAGAAGCTGCAGGTTAACGTTCAAAAGTTCAGCAAGAGTGCTCAGGAAAAAATACTAAGTTGCGGTGGAACCGCTAAGGTTGTCGCATAACGGAATCTGCGAGAGGAACTATAAATGTTAGGCACTGCTTTTAATATATTCAAAATACCGGACCTGAGAAACAAGGTGCTGTTTACGGTTGCGCTTTTGATTATTTACAGGGTGGGCTTTCATATTCCGTTGCCGGGTATCGACCAAAAGGCTATGATTGGTGCGGCATCGCAAAAAGATGACACCAGTCCGGTAAGTAGAGCGATGGAGCATTTGCAGATGCTTAGCGGTGGTAATCTGAGCAAGAGTAGTTTGTTCGGCTTGGGAATTATGCCTTATATTACTTCTTCGATTATTTTTATGCTTTTGGGAGAGGTTCTTCCTTCGCTTAAAAAACTCAAGGAGGAAGGGCAGACTGGTCATAAAAAGATACAGGAATATACGCGCTATCTGACGGTTCCGATATGTCTGGTGCAATCGATACTTTTTGTAAAGATGATGAGGCCTTATGCCTATCCGGGAATGGAAGGTATGGCTATGATTACCGGCATAGCTGGTATGACTGCCGGGACGATATTTTTGATGTGGCTTGGCGAACAGATAGATGAGTATGGCATAGGTAACGGCATTAGTCTTTTGATTATGGCTGGTATTGTTTCGAGAATGCCGGCAACGTTTATGATGATATGGGAAAACGCGTCTTTCACAGTTGGTGGCGGAGTTAATGCCGGTGCTTATGGGCCTGCGAAAATTCTGTTTTTGATTGTTGCTTTTATCTTTGTTGTAGCCGGGGCGATACTCATAACGCAGGGACAGAGACGCATTCCGATTCAGCAGGCAAAACAGATGCGGGGCAGAAGGATGTATGGCGGCCAAAGACATTATTTGCCGTTGAGGGTAAATCACGGTGGAGTTATGCCGATTATTTTTGCATCGAGTCTTATGCAGTTTCCGCCGATTCTTGTGGCACAGCTTATGAATATTGGAACGTTGAGAGACTCAGCAATACTTGGCAGTATCTCGGCATCGCTTCGGCCAGGAGCGTATATTTACAATTTGGTTATGGTTATACTTATTATTCTTTTTGCTTATTTCTGGACTACTGTTCAGTTTCAGCCCAAAGAGATGGCTAAGAATTTGCGTAATTCCGGCAGTTTTATCCCGGGCTTGCGGCCTGGCCACAGAACGGCTGAATACCTTGAGACAGTTATGGCCAGAATTACATATTTTGGTGCCGCGTTTCTCGCGATAATTGCTGTTGTTCCAAGTGTCATCGCTCAGATGCCGGGTCTTGATATTGATTGGCGGGTAGCATCGTTTTTCGGTGGTACGGGCTTGCTGATTGTTGTAAGTGTTTCGCTGGACCTTGTCCAGAGGATTGAGTCCAATCTTATAATGCGTAACTATCAGGGTTTTAGTGCTTCCGGCCGAATAAAGGGAGCTCGCTGATGATAATTGTATTGTTAGGACCTCCGGGAGCGGGCAAAGGTACTCAGTGTAAACGCATCATCGAGAAGTACAATCTGACTCATTTGTCCAGTGGCGACATATTGAGAAAAGAACGCAGCGACGGCAGCGAACTTGGCAAAAAAGCTCAGAGCTTTATGGATAGCGGCCAGTTGGTTCCGGACGATGTCATTATATCTATGATGGTCTCGGCCATAAACGCTTCTGATGGTGGATGCGTGCTTGACGGTTTTCCGAGGACGACTGTTCAGGCGGTTGAGCTGGACAAGGCTTTAGATAGTGAAAACAAGAAAATTGATGCGATTGTCAATTTGCAGATAGAAGATGCAGTGATAGAGAACCGTTTGACCGGCAGAAGAAGTTGCCCCGCTTGCGGTGAGGTTTATCACCTTGAGACGCTGAAGCCGAAAAAAGATGGTTTTTGTGATAAATGTTCCGACCAGGAACTTGTCCAGAGGCCTGATGATAAGCCGGAAGTTGTTAAAAACAGACTCGTAACCTATCACGCCCAGACAGCGGCGGTTGTGGGTTATTATAAGAAGAGTGGCTATAAGATATTTAATGTTAACGCAGATAATGAGATTGACAAGATAACGGCAGAAGTTTTTAGTATGCTTGATGGTCTTGTGGCGGTATGAGAAAAAAATGGCAATAACGCTTCGCAGCAAAAGAGAAATAGAACTGATGAGAAGAGCGGGGGCGGTTGTTGCTGAGGTTCTTTCAAAACTTAGAGAGATTGCAGTGCCGGGAATGAGTACTGCCGAGCTTAATACTATTGCAGAGAAAATATCTGCCGAGTATGGAGCGGCAACGCTTTTTAAGGGTGTTAAAAGCCCGTTCGCAAAAAAGCCTTTTCCGGCAGCGATATGTGCATCGCTTAACGAGCAGGTTGTTCACGGTATTCCTTCGGAAAAGACAGTATTAAAAGAAGGTGATATTCTGAGCGTTGATTTCGGAGTCAAGCTAAATGGCTACTGTGGTGATTCGGCTGTTACGATACCCATCGGCCAGATTGATGCCGATAAACAGAAGCTGGTCGATACGACTAAAAGAGTGCTTGATATTGCTGTTGAGCAAATGAGGCCGGGCGTTAAGTGGAGTAGTGTGGCCGCTCAAATGCAGCGTTGTGCCGAATCTGCTGGTTTTTCGGTAGTAAGAGAGTTTGTTGGTCACGGCATAGGCACACAGATGCACGAAGACCCAAAGGTACAGAATTTTGTCAATAAGGATTTGCTGAGAAATGACATCTTTCTTGCCGAGGGGATGGTCATTGCGGTTGAACCGATGATTAATATGGGAACTGCGGAAGTGGTAACTCTAAAGGACGGCTGGACTGTGGCAACTAAAGACTCCAGGCCGTCGGCTCATTTTGAGCATACGATAGCAGTCTCGCGAAGTGGTAATGATGTATTAACAATATAGCTTTGGATATAATGTCAAAAAAAGAAGCGATAAAAGTTGAAGGCAAAGTTCTTGAAGCATTGCCGAATGCGATGTTCAAGGTTGAGCTTGAGAACGGCCATATTATTATGGCGCACGTTTCAGGTAAAATGCGAATGCATTTTATACGGATTCTTGCCGGCGATACGGTAACGGTTGAGATGTCGCCTTACGATTTGACTAAAGGCAGAGTTACTCTGCGACATTAAAAGAAAATAGAAGGTGTAGTTATGAAAGTTAGAAGTTCTGTAAAGCGTATATGTGAAAATTGTAAGGTTATTCGCCGTAAGGGTGTTGTTCGCGTGATTTGTTCGGCAGATCCGCGTCACAAACAGAGGCAGGGCTAATATTTAAAGCAAGAGAGGTTTTGTTATGCCGCGTATAGTTGGTACTGATGTTCCTAATAATAAGTGTGTCTGGATAGCACTGACCTATATCCACGGGATTGGCAGATTTTCTGCCGCCAAGATTATTAAAGAGCTTGGCATTGAGCCGGAGATTCACGCAGGCAAGCTCACCGAGGACGAGGTTAGCAAAATCGCACAGATAATTGACCGTGACTATGTTGTTGAAGGTCAGCTTAGGAGACAGGTTTCACAGAATATCGCAAGGCTTCGTGATATTGGTTGTTATAGAGGTTTGCGTCATCGCAGGGGTATGCCTGTTCGTGGTCAGCAGACCCAGAGTAATGCCCGTACCCGCAAAGGCAAGAAGAAAACTGTTGCCGGCAAGAGGGGCGTTAAAGAATTACGTTAATTTTTGATCGAGGATTATCGAATCAATGGCTAAGGGAAAGATAAGAAGAAATGTTGTTAAGGGTGTTGTTCATATCAGAGCGACATTCAACAATACGCTTATAACAATAACCGATGCAAACGGCGATACTATTTGTAGAGATTCCGGCGGCACTGTCGGGTTCAAGGGGTCGCGTAAAAGCACACCTTTCGCCGCTCAGAGAGCTGGCGAAAAATGTGCTAACGCCGCAAAGAGATTTGGTATTCGCGAAGTTGAGGTAAGGGTTAAAGGTCCAGGCTCAGGACGTGAGTCGGCAATTTCGGCTATGCAGTCTGCCGGCCTGAGAATTTCGTCCATAGAGGATGTTACTCCTATTCCTCATAATGGTTGCAGACCTCCTAAACGCAGAAGAGTGTAAATTAGTTAAGGCAAAAGTTAGAACAAAAGATTGAGACTTAAAATTGCCGCCAGCAGATTTTAGCAGGTAGGGCAAATAATTGAATTTGAAATTTGGAGCAAATATAAAGTATGGGACGTTATCTTGATTCATCCTGTAAGCTTTGCCGTCGTGAAGGTATGAAATTAATGCTGAAGGGCTTTCGTTGTGAGACTGCAAAGTGTCCTGTCGAAAAGCGTCAGCGTAATCTTGCACCAGGTATGCACGGCTGGAAACGTAGCAAAAACAGTGATTACGGAGTTCGGCTTCGTGAAAAACAAAAGGTTAAACGTTATTACGGCGTTGCCGAAAAACAGTTTAGCCGTTATTTCAAAGAGGCTGAACGGATTAAAGGCAATACCGGCGAGCAATTGCTTACCCTGCTCGAAAGGCGTCTTGACAATGTTATTTATAAGTTGAATTTTGCGCCTTCAAGAAAATCCGCAAGGCAGCTTATTAGCCACGGCCATATTCATGTTGGCGGCCGAAAGGTGGACATTCCCGACTTCACCGTGAACATTGGAGATAAGATAACGATAAAGTCTTCGGAAAAAAGTAAGAAAAGAATCAAAGAGCAGCTTGAAACTAATTCAAACTTCACAACACAGGGTTGGCTTCAGCTTGATGCCAGCGCTCCTGCGGCGACAATTGTGGCTCTGCCTTCGCGTGAAGATGTGCAGTTGCCAATAGAAGAGCAACTGGTTGTTGAATTCTGTTCGAGGTAATGATTGTTGGTTACATCCGTTTAGGATTAAAAACATAGTAATTTCACTGGCAGTTAACAGATAGTAGTACGATGGGATGGCCCCCGTCGGGACAACTGAGAACAATTGCCTATATTTTAGGAGGCCGATATATGAGAATGACATGGAGAGGTTTAGAACTGCCAACTCGCGTTGAGAGAGATGGGCATATTTCTATCGATACATATGGTAAGTTTTGTGTAGAGCCATTTGAGCATGGTTTCGGCACGACGATTGGTAACAGTCTTCGCAGAGTATTGCTGTCTTCTCTCGAAGGTGCTGCGGTAACTACGGTTAAGATTGCTGGTGCTGACCATGAATTTACCAGTATAAAAGGTGTTAAGGAAGACATAACAGAAATAGTTCTAAATGTAAAAAATATGGTCGTCAGAAAAACCTGCGATGAACCTAAAGTTATAACCGTCTCGGCCAACAAAGCCGGAGTGGTAACTGCCGGCCAGTTACAGACGGACTCTTCGATAGAGATAGTTACTCCTGACTATGTTTTGGCAACGCTCACTGAAGATATTGAATTTTCGATGGAGCTTACGGTTAAGACTGGTAGAGGTTATTCTCCAGCGGCTGAAAGGCTTGCCGAAGTGGACAGGTTCGAACAGGAACTTGGCATTATTGAGGTTGATGCGATTTATTCGCCTGTAACACGCGTTCGCTACAAAACAGAAGATACTCGCGTGGGCCAGAAGACCAATTATGACCGGTTGATTTTAGAAATTTGGACAAATGGAACGGTTACGCCTGAGATGGCATTGGTCGAAGCGGCTAAGATTTTGCGTAAACATGTTAATCCGTTTGTCGAGTATTTTGAATTGGGCCAGGATACAGTTGCCCAAGCTGACGTTGCCGAAGTTGAACAGGAACAGGGTATTGACGAGGAACTCCTCGCCAAAATTAACACTCCGATACAGGAGCTTGAGTTAAGTGTTCGTGCCAACAATTGCCTTGAGGCAAGCCATATTGATACTGTTGGTCAGATGGTCAGATTAACAGAGTCTGAGTTACTTAAGCTCAGAAGTTTTGGCAAAACCAGTCTTAGAGAAATAAAACGCAAGCTTGCTGATATGGGGCTTTCGCTGGGTATGACAGATTTAGAGTAGTTTTAGTTTTGGATTTGATTTTTTGAGGAATTTTAAATATGCGGCACAGAATTGCTGGTGGACAACTTAATAGAACAAGCGAACATCGCCTGGCGATGCGAAGGAATTTAGCTGCTTCACTTTTTGAGCATGAGACTATCAGTACTACTGTGCAAAAAGCAAAACACGTAAAGAGTTTTGCTGAAAAACTGATAACACTTGCGAGGAAGGGGGATCTTGCATCCAGAAGACGCGCTATCGCGATACTTGGAAATCGTAACATTGTCGAGCAAACCGATAAGGGTTACGAAAAGAAAGGTACCGTAATAGGGAAACTTTTCAGCGAAATTGGCCCACGTTTTCTTGACAGGAACGGTGGCTATACGAGAATTATCAGGCTTTCCAAAAACAGGCTTGGCGATAATGGCCAACTCGCACTGCTTCAACTTGTCGGTGTTGATGAAAAGGTTGAGCCAAAGGCTAAGTCGAAGAAGAAAAAGGCTGAGACTGTAAAGGCTGTCGCTGAATCTAAAGAAACTAAGGTTGCAGAGACAGATGAGGTTCCAGAACAGGCGACCGAGTAAGGTTTATCAAGTATGGTAGTAAAGCAAGATTGTATTTTTTGTAAAATTGTTTCAGGGCAATTGCCCTCAGTGAGAATTTATGAAGATGACAATGTTCTTGCTTTTATGGATGTTAACCCAGTAAGTTTTGGGCACACGTTGTTGATTCCAAAATCCCATTATGATAAGCTCGCTGATTGTCCGTCGGATATTTTGGCAGCAGTGAGTCTGGTTTTGGGCAGGTTGGCCGGAGCTGTTTCGCGAGCGGTAGCAGCGGACGGTTATAATGTTTTGTGTAATAATGGCAGGGCAGCCGGACAGTTGGTTGACCATGTCCATTTTCACATAATACCAAGAATGACAGGTGATGGCGTTTTCAATAGCTGGCCGTCGTTTAGTTATGAAGATGGTATTGCTGAGCAGTTAGCTGAAAAAATTTGTGCGGAACTTTGATTGCTATTTCGTTTTTGTTCTGTTACTATTGGGTTTAACTTATCGCGGGGTAGAGCAGTCTGGTAGCTCGTCGGGCTCATAACCCGGAGGTCGTTGGTTCGAATCCAGCCCCCGCTATTAGCTAAGTGCCTGTTGTTGCAAGAGTTAAAATCGAGCAATAGCAGGTTTTTTTTGTCTAATACCCCTACTGCAACAGATTTGCAACAGACATATTGGACAAAGCTTTGCTACTTGCGGCTTTTGTCTTTTCAAGCAAGTCATTTCTGACGGCAAGGTAAAATTTTCTTGTCGTCTCAAAAGATGAATGACCGGCCATTGTCATCACATCGTATTCACTCAGGCCGTTCCGGAACCAGTTTGTTATACAGGTCCTTCTTAAGTCATGGAACTCGCCATCTTCAATACCTGCATGCGACAAAATCAGCTGGAATTGACGTCGGAAATTATTGGCAGGACATGATGCTTTACGCTGGCTCCATTTACCCTCTTTCCTTAGCTTTTGAATGCGTTCATATCTTTGAGGCAAAACAAAGACATATGGAAAGCTTTCAGGCTGCTGGTTGTGGTGCTTAGTCAACAGTTTGCTAACTTCTTCTGTAAGGGGCAATCGTCTGTGTTCCTTGTCCTTAATTTCCCACTGCCATGTAAACTCAGTATCCTTTTTTTGTGCGACATTAATTTGGTTGTTTTCAAAATCAATATCTTTCCATGTGATATTTAGTATTTCACCTCGTCTCATAGCAGTAGTTAACGCCAGCAAAAAAATTATATCCCATCTGAATGAATCTCCAATCTTTGTGTCCAATGCTGTCTTTATTAGCATTCGACACTCTTGCTCTGAAAATATCCTGATAGCCTTAGAAAACGACTTGGGTTTGCGAACAAATCTAAAAGGATTTTCATCCAATTGGCCTCTTTCCACAGTCAACTGAAATACTCGTTTGAGCGTACCTATTTTTTTACGAACAGTAGCGGGGCTGTTGCCAGAATCCAGACAGGCCTGTATAAACAATTCGCCATGTCTATGCTGAATTTTCTTAAAATCAACATTTCCTACGGTTTTGATAAACTGTCTCATAGTTGAATTTTTTCAGAATCATACAGATATGATTTTCGGAACCTATCCCATCTTTGCATAACCTATTTACTGCAGAGGATGAAATTTTGCATTCGGAGGCGATTTGCCGTTGTGTCTTGTTATTATCTTCAAGGGTGTCGCGAAACTTATTCGCAAACATAGGTGCTGATTTAATTGGAGTTTTCATGTTTGTCTCCTTTTAAACAAGTGCCATTATTAAGTATCATAATATATATAATATTCTTATGCAATAAAATTGGAAATTTGCATCCCATGTTTTGGTATTTCAAATTATTTATAAAAAGATTTGCCTTTATCTCTCGAAGAAATAAAAGGTTGTGGCAGAACTTCCTATTTTAAACAACAAAACATTTTTTACAAATATTCTGAGATTGTCAAATTAGGCGATTTGCGTTAAATAAATTGAAGGCGATATATTATTGTTGGTTTGTTTTTAGTTCTGCTTAGATGCTAAAATTAACTTAATTTTACTTATGCCTAAAAACCCTTTTTTCGCCAGTTTTTTCTCAATCTTTTCAAAGACGAGTTTATCGGTTGCGACAACAAGGATTTTGTCATATTTGGCGAGTAAATCCTGCTTCACATTTTGGATAAAATTGGATTTGCTGGTTTCAATTTCAATGGCTATTTTCTCACCGTCTTTACTGGCGACAACATCGACTCGGCCTGATGTTTTTCGTGGTACTTCAAGCTCTACTTTGCAGCCCTGTTCGCCGAATCTTTGGGCATAGAATCGTTTCCAGTACTCATGGACTATTGAGCCATGCTGAGGTAAAGCGGAATCAAGGTTAAGAGCATTTCTGGCCTGTTTGGTTAGTCGCAGGCAGGTCTTCCTTGTTTGGCCCATATCTATTGTCTGTGCCTCTATCCAGCCATGGTGCAACAATTGTTCTTTGATGTTACTTGCGGTGCCGATACTAAGACCTAATCTTTTATAGCGGTTTTTTACGCCATCGTCAGGATGGGCTAAAATATCCTCTATAAAAGTTAAAGCTGGTTGTTTTAGGGGCATATCATAGAGCTGAACCTGCTGAACCTGTCCAAAATCAGTGGCAAAAAGAGAAACATCATGCTTAAACACAGAGGTATTCCGGTGTGAACCTGCTGTTTTTGCGTTATTTATTGCGGAATATCTTGCCAAGATTGCATCGGTAACCAAACCTTTCTTTACATTCATAAGCGGCAGTTGAATGTGCATTGGCAACATCCATCTGTCCTGGATTTTGACGATTGCCTGGCCAACAGGGAGCATTGAGAAATACTTTTTTTCGTCGGTATCCAACAAACATACCGCAGTTGCTTTGTTAATATCTGAGGGATCCTTTTGGTTTAAAAATATGCTTGTGTAGGTATTGCCCATTGCCGCCGATGAAAGTAAGTGCGGATGCTGGTCGATTACTACTATGCCTATGCCGAGTTCCCTGCACTGCCTGAAAAGCATTTCCAGTATTGTTTCATTTGCAGTTTGAGCCCGTTTATGCAAAACATGATGAGCTTCTTCAATGAAGATTACGATTTTTAGCTTTTCTCGTTCTTGCGATTTCAATCTTACATAATACAGCCAAAGGCTAAGTATTGGAATTAAAAAATTTTTACTTTCGCCAGCTAATGCATCAAGTTCGATAACGGTGTTTTCATGAAGCATTTTTTTAGCTAATTGTTCTTGAGAAATCTGATCATTTGATGAAAGCTCGGCAAATTCTAAGCTTTCCAGAGCCCTCATTGCGGTAACCTTCCAGCCGCCGGCACGGCCACTGTCAGGGACTTTTTCAAGTTCTGTGATAATATTGCTAACCGTAGGACAAAGGTTGCCCTGAGCGTATATATGGGCGATTGCTTTCCGCAGGAGACTTCGTGAGCCATCGCCCAGTGTAAAAGCCTGGCTCATTACATCGACTAATTGATTGACATAGACGTTGTATTCGATGCCAGGCGGCACAACAAAAGGATTGAATGGAAATTTGACTAGGCTTCTGCCGGGAGTGTAGATGTTCAGTTTGTCTTTGAAATTGGGGATAAGATGCCTGACAGTTCTCTTCCAGTCCATAAAGATGAATGGTATTTTCTTTTCGATGAGCTGGCTTAGGATATAAAAGGTAGCGTTGGTCTTGCCGGCACCGGACCTTCCTAAAATAGCCATGTTTTGAGTAAATTCATTTGTTGAAATTCCTAAAAGCCATTTTTCCTTGTCATAAATAATGGTGCCGAGATTGATTGAGCCCTTTGCTTTTCTCTCAGGCGGCAGTGATAATAAGATTTTGTTGTGGAAGTCACCGAGAGTTTTGTAAGCTATCGATATTATTTGTTTTTCTATCAAAGCCTTTAAGTCAGGCTCGGCTAATTCCATCATCCGAATCCAGTGGCCAACCTTATATGGCATGAGAGGCCTGAGTTTGGCTGCGATTTTTTCTATGTTCATTTTCAATTTTATGGGGTTTTAAGCTGGATATAACAACCAAAAACGAAAACATTTATAAGCTTTGAACTGATATAGTATTATTACCACAACCTCATGTGACATATATGGTTAAGTAAAACACGTTTTAAATTAATAGGGTAGTAATGACGTGTTTACTAAAGGTGGAGTTGTTTTATGACGAAATATGTATTGCATTATTTTATCCTTTATGATAGTTTATTGCTATGAAGTTTGTAGATTTATTAAATAAGGTTTCTGATTTACCGATTTTTACAGTCAGGTTTCTGTCTGCCGGGGGGAATCTGGCTCAGATTCGGCTGCAAATTAACAGGTGGGTTAAAGATGGTAAAATTATCAGGGTTCATAAAGGGCTATATATCCTCGCCGAGCCTTACAGGAAAGTTGCTATTGAACCATTTTGTATTGCCAACAATCTGAAGCGGGCTTCATATGTAAGTCTCCATTCTGCATTGTCCTGGTACGGAATGATTCCTGAGTTTGTTCCAGCCATTACAAGCATCACCACTGGTAGGCCACAAGCAATTGAAACTACTTTGGGCAGATTTGATTTTAGGCATGTCAATAAAAAATACTTCTGGGGTTATCAACAAGTAGAACTTAAATTCGGGCAAACTGCTTTTGTCGCACATCCTGAAAAAGCGCTGCTTGACCTAGTATATTTAACCACCGATGGCGATAAAATTGAGTTTATCGAAGAACTAAGACTTCAAAACTTTGAGCATATCAACAGAACCCTGCTTCATGAGTTTGTAGGAAGATTTAAGAGCCCTAAACTCAACAGAGCATTGGGCACTATTAAAAGAATTCTTGATCAGGGAGAGGGTGTTGAATTATGAAAGATTATTTGAAACAGCAGATTGAAAAAACTCAGGATACTAATCTTGCCAGATGTATTGTCCGCGAATATTTACAGGCAAGAACACTCGAGTGTCTTCAGGACGATGGAGCTTTTGTGAACTGGGCATTTGTGGGTGGAACGGCCTTGAGATTTCTGTATTCTCTGCCACGTTTTTCTGAAGACTTGGATTTCTCAATTACGAAATCGCAGACACAAGACAACTTTGCAGAACATATGAAAAAAGTCAAGGATAGATTTCTTGCAGAGGGCTATGAAGTGACCATTAAAGCCAAAACGGCCAAAACAGTAAAAGCTGCATTTATCAAATTTCCCGGCTTGCTTCACGAACTATCTCTGTCACCTCTTAGCTCTGAGGTTATTTCTATCAAAGTCGAAATTGACTCTAATCCCCCAACCGGAGCCAAACTGGAAACCAGTATCGTAAGGAAGCACAGTCTTTTGAATCTTCAGCATTATGATAAAAGTTCTTTACTGGCTGGCAAACTGCATGCTTTATTAACTCGCAAATATACCAAAGGCAGGGATGTTTACGATCTGATGTGGTACCTTTCTGACAGGACCTGGCCGGAGCCAAATATCCTGTTATTAAATGACGCCCTAAAACAGATTCTATGGCCAGAGCCGGAATTGACCGAAAAAAATTGGAGACAGCAAATAGCCAGGAAAATATCAGAGTTTGATTGGAACAAAGTCATCGCAGATGTAAAACCTTTTATTGAAAAACAAAGCGATCTTCAAATGCTCAGTCGGCAGAATTTCATAAAGCTGTTAGAAGATACTGCCAGATAGAGATGTTCCACATACGAGTAGAAAACCCTATCTTAAAAGTTTCAATTCTTCAGAAATGCCCTGTGTTGTAGATTTAAGAGCGTTGCCAACAGCTTTTATCATTGCTGTATCCGGTTTCCCAGTCCATTCATCCATATAGAATTTCTTTACCTCAATTGTTATGACGCAGCCGCTGTCAGGAAATTTAGTATGAACCCAGTGAGCAAAATGCCCCCCTGTAAAATTAATGTTTTCACGAACATCCAGATGCCGCTCGCAAAAGTCAAAACCGCGTAGTTCATCAATAAACCGGTTCACAACGGATTTCCATTGTGAGCGGTCCATAGTACCTGTGCCGATATTAATTTCAGGGTTTTGTTCCACATTCGCCGGCATAGAATTCTGGCCTGTCCGCCGGTGATTATAAGAGTGTAATTCATAGACAACAAAGTGCCCATATTTTGCCTCCAAATTACACAACAGGTCGTAAACAGAGCGATAGAAATAATCGTATTCCGCCAGGGAGCGGAGGTGAATTTCTTCCGGCAGTTGTTTTTTCCATACCGTTAAACCTCAGGCATCCTCCGGAGAAAGATAAACAGCCTTTTCTCTGGTACGATTCAGGTCAACCTCAAAGCGGGATCTTTTGGCAATTATTCGAGATGGAACTATACTTGTCCAGTTGTCGGTGTACGGGTCCTCTTCCCTTAGGCGCTCCTGGTCGTCCAAAGCCGAAAATTGAGTTACTTCGTCTCTGAGTTTGTGTCCACTATGAAGGGCAAAGGCTATTAATGGCCCTTCGCCTATTTCCGCCTGCCAAATACAATCAGTCATATTCTTTCCTAAGAGCCTGTTACGCAATAATTTCCAAATCCAACCGTTATTAGAGAGTTGCTTAAGCGAGATGGCTCAATTATCTCTTTTTCGTACAGCCTTTGTTGAATTTTACCTATGTTTAATCAGTTTTTGGTGGCCGGGCAACCAAAAAATTATGATTCAATCCGAGACCGTAGTGGTCCTACAGGACAGATTGTATATAAGATGTTTGAATGTAATGAGTTATATAACACAGGGTTGTATAGCATCATTTTCGGAGCTATCGTTTCGGTAGATATAAACGGAAACCTGGATTTCTGCTGTCAGTCGTGTGCAGGCATAAAGCATTAAAATTTATACAAATGTAATTCCTTGTAATGTATGTAGTTATATACTTCGCCGGTAAAAATTTCACACACATTCCAGAAAATCCAAACTTTCTCTTGACAAGAGTATCGCAAGCGAGTAGAATTACATAATACAATCGAGTGCGAACGCCTAACACTCGATTGTGAAGAATTATGAGGATTAGGAGGCAAATGGCAACAACAATTTATGACATTGCAAGGGAACTGGATGTTTCGCATTCTACTGTGAGCCGGGCATTGAGGGACAACCCTACAGTGGCCTCGGCTACGCGCAGGCGAATCAAAGAGCAGGCTTTAAAAATGAGGTACA
The DNA here is from genome assembly GCA_021108375.1 of Anaerohalosphaeraceae bacterium. Taxonomy (GTDB): domain Bacteria; phylum Planctomycetota; class Phycisphaerae; order Sedimentisphaerales; family UBA12454; genus JAIORA01. The sequence continues at coordinate 101,295 of JAIORA010000037.1, read as the reverse complement.
AACCAAATCTGCTGGCCAGAGGATTGGTCAATGGCAAGACGCAGATGATAGGTTTTCTCACAGGGTCAATTTACCTTGAGATGGTATCGGCCGCGGCGATGGTAGCTTCCAATGCTCTTCGAAAGGCCGGTTATGATATGCAAATAACCGCAACCGAAGGTCGATTCAAACCAACACAGCATTGTGCCAATGACCTTGTCGCTCGTGGTGTGGACGGGTTGATAGTCAGGGGTGTATTCCCCAATATTACTGCCGAGCAGATGCAGGAACATTTTCAATTCCCGGCACCAACAGTTTTTACCAGTGCAGTCCAACTGCCTTTTCCGTGCCGGCAGGTATGTCACGATGAAGCAGCAGGCGTAACAGAGATTATGGAGCATCTTTACGGCTTGGGCCATCGCCACATTTATATGCTATCGGGGTTGTGGGAAGGATGGAAGAAATACCCTGTTTTTCAGGGATTTTATAAAAATACAGCAAAATATAATCTTGGCAATGCTCGGGAAAAGATACACAAGGCACCAGAATCATTTTTTGACGAAAATGGTCGTAGAATATACGATACTGAAGTGCTGACGGTATGGATAAAAAAATTCCTGCAATCCCATCCGGATTGTACTGCTATCTTTTGCACCAGTCCCAAAATCGCTTTGATGCTGCTCTCAATTCTACCCCGTTTGGGTGTGAGAGTGCCGGAAGACATATCAGTGGTAAGTTCAGGTGATATTACCGGAGCGTCCTGTTCCCATCCACAGCTTAGCGTTGTATCTTTGCCGCTCGGAAAGATGATGCGAACTGCTGTTGAATTGTTGTTGGATGGTATCGAAAACGACGACAACAAGCCTGCGAAGGTGATAATGCCCACTAAATTTATTATTCGTCAATCTACTGAGAAAGTGAGATCGAAGGCAAGAATTAAGTTGAAGAACTAATCCCGAAATTCAGTGTGTAACTTAAGGAACTGGATTACGGGTTGTGTGTTTTGTGGAGTGGTTGATGTTAAAATCGATTTAGGAAAGGAGGAGGATGGGTTGAGAAGGGTGAAAAGGGTGAAAAGATTTTTTGCGGGTAAATTGTTGACAGTGTAAATGTATTTATTAGAAGTCGTCCCAAAATGTTTGAGAATGCCATTAATGGTATAGAGAGCATTAAAAATGATAGTTTTGGGATGGGTAATACTCACAATTGTTTGGAGGTAATTAAATGAGAAGGTTAATGATTATTTTAGTGAGTGTGTTTTGTTTAGCGGTTCTGGTGGGGAATGTTACAGCTGACCCAAATAACTATAGTGAGCAATTTGGAACTGACCCGAATAGTCGCGGCTGGGCTTATCAGAGTGACAGGGTACCTGATTCGATGTACTGGGAAGATAATGCTACGCATGGCGGTATCGTAAATGGAACGTTTTATCGCCATTCAGGGGAGGTTTCCTGGTATTATGTTACCGACCTTGATACTGTAATTGGTAAGCCGATGGATAACACATGGGACTGGACAGTAAGTTTTCAAGTCTATGAAGTCGGTGGCTACAAGAACTATCCCAGATTTGCTTTGACAAGTGATGGCTTTATCGGAAACATCTATATTACCAATCCGCAGTATTTCATTAAGTACTGTCCGCATCCTCAATATAGACGAAGTAAATTCTACTACGACACGTATGAGGGTGGTACGGACGACTCCGACTGGTCGGCCAATGACACATACACCAGAGGTGAGTGGTATGTGGTGGAAATGTCCTATGATACGGCAGACAGTAATCTTTATTGCAGGGTCGTGGTCGATGGAAACGATGTCTGGACGTGGGAAACAGATATTACAGGTGCTTTCTCGTTTAAGACATTTGTAATGTGGGATTATTATAACAGCAGCGAACCTCAATCCAGCAACCAATTGTTTGATAATTTATGGATTGGTAATACGGCAGATTATGATGCCGCAACTCCGGTGGAGGTTACTTCTCAGCCGAAGTCGCTGTCTGTTGACGATGGAGCGAATGTTCAATTCGCTATCACAGCAACAGATGCTAATACTTATCAGTGGTACAAGGGTGATGTAGCTATCAATACATCGGATGCGAATTTTGCCGGTGCCGACAGCAATGCGCTTACGGTTTATGATGTTGACCAGGCAGATGGAGATACGGACACTTATTATTGCTATGCAAGTAATGCGGTTTTTTCAAAAGATTCTCTAAAGGCCGTTCTGGCAATTAAGGATATGGTTGTTCATTACAAGTTTGATGAGGGTTCAGGCTCGACTGCTGCGGATTCTTCCGGTTATGACAATGATGCCAATGTTATAGGCGCAACTTTTGTGGCTGTGGGTCCTGTTGATGGCGGGTCAATTTCTTTTGACGACCCCAATGACGAATGTTTACTGCTAAGTGCCGCCAATGACGTTCCGGTTCTGGGATTGCCATACACCATAGAGGTTTGGATGAATCTCGATGAGGACGCTAATAACGCCGTTGTTGCGCAAAAGATGGTTAGCTATGGCGATAGTCTTGGAAGTGAGCTTACATTCCATGTTACCGATTACGGTAGTGGAGACGCTGATGATGATTCTTCCATTCGTGTTCAATGGGAAGCGATTGGCACATTTAAGGCGGATGTTTATGCCAGTTATATTGATGTTATTGGTAACTGGGTACACTATGCCACAACTTTTGATGGAACAGAAGTCGTTGTGTATGTTAATGGTCAGAAGCTGTACGATGAACAGCCGGAGACTATTTATAATACCAATAACGCTGATGACTTTAAAATCGGTGGCGGTGGTACAAGAGGTATAATTGACGATATGAAGATTTACAATTATGCCCGCAGTGCGACACAGATTGCAGACGCGGTGTATGCGGTAACAGGTTCGCCTGTTTGTCTGGAGGCATTAGGTTATAGCGACAGGTCTGAAAGTCTTGATTTTAATAACGATTGCAAGGTCGGTTTTGCTGACCTGGCCGACTTCGTTGGAAACTGGCTTGATGATAATCTGTACACGCCATAACAGCTTATTGATGCGGAAGGTGTGTTAAAAGAAAATATTAATAGTTGTTAGGAGTTGATTATGAGAACGATAAAAGTGTTATGTATTTTGATGGTTATTCTTGCGATGGGTGTGTATTCGCAGGCAGCGACTCTTTACGAGACTGGTTTTGAAACCGTGGATGGATTTAGCGATGGCAATTCAATTGCCGGTATAGATGGCTGGACTGTGGTGGATTATGCCACGACTGAAGATACCAATGCTTTGAGCGGCGATTTGGCACTTGAACTGATATGGACAGGCTCCTATGCCAGGGCGTATCACGACTTTACAGCCAGCAACATTGTCTCGATTGAGTTCCTGGCTCACCCTGTCAACAGTACAAAAATGTTCGGTTGGCACATAAAGGATGGCACTGGTCTTAGAGCAGTTTCTGCATGGTTCGACGGCGGCAAGTTCAAAGCGTACAATGGTGGTACTCTCACAACTATCAGCAGTGCTATATCCATTAACACAACATACGATATTAAGATAGAGATAAATGCCACAGCAGGGATACACACATATAAGATTTATCTTAACAGTGTGTTGAAGGCTGATGGTTTTGATTTCAGGGACAGCACGGCTGATACATTGAGTAAAATGGAACTGTTTCGGGGTACCGGCTTAGGCGTTGGCGTGGTAGATGACCTGGTGATTACAGATGCTTTGCTGGCATTACCAGTGGAGATTACTTCGCAACCAGTGTCGCAGCTTCTTGATAGTGGCGGTGTGAATGCTCAGTTTGTCATTACAGCGATAAACACTACTGCTTATCAGTGGTATAAGGATGATGCAGCTATCAGTACATCGGATGCAAACTTTGCCGGTGCCGACAGCAATACGCTCACGGTTTATGATGTTAATCAGGCCGAGGGAGATACGGGCATCTACTATTGCAATGCATCTAATGCGAATTTTTCGATTGATTCCGATGCTGCTGCTTTGGCCATTAAAGACCTGGTCGCTCATTACAAGTTTGACGAGGGTTCCGGTAGTACTGCCGCGGATTCATCCAATTACGACAATGATGTCAATGTTATAGGCGCAAGTTTTGTGGCTGTGGGGTCTGTTGATGGCGAGTCGCTTTCTTTCGACCCCAACGACGAGTGTGTGCTGCTAAATGCCGCCAGTGATATTCCGATTCTGGGATTGCCCTATACCATAGAAGCCTGGATAAATCTTGATGAAGATGTTGATAATGCCGGTACCAGTATTGAGCAAATGATAGTTAGCTATGGCGGAGATGAGTTGCTTGAATTCTACATCTTTGATGTTGCCGGCTCACATAGTTCCTATGATTATTCCGGGATTCGTATGGCCTGGGATACCGGCGGCACACTTACGGCCGATGTTTATGCAGCTCATATCGATACTATTGGTAACTGGGTACACTATGCCACAACTTTTGATGGAACAACGAGAGTAACATATGTTAATGGTCAGAAAATAAATGCTGCCCAGCCGAGTGGTATTTACGATACCGACAATGCTGATGACTTTAAAATCGGTGGCGGTGACACAGCAGGTATAATTGACGACATCAGGATTTACAACTATGCCCGCACTGCGACTCAGGTTGCCGATGCGGTATATGCGGTAACAGGTGAGCCTGTTTGTTTGGAGGCTTTAGGTTATGGTGACAGGTATGAAGGTGGTGAAGATTTGAATTATGACTGCAAGATAGACTTTGTTGACTTCGCTAACTTTGCTGAAAATTGGATGGATGATAATCTGTACACGCCATAACGACTTATTAGTGGGTAACGAATATCGCTATATGGCGGCATTCGTAAATTACAATATTCTTTTGTGAGGAGTAGGATTATGAAGAAGATGCGATTGTTATGTATTTTGATGGTTGTTCTTGCGATTGGCGCAGGAGCCCAGGCAGCAATTATTTATGAGACCGGCTTTGAGACCACAGACGGCTTTAGCGATGGAGTTTCGGTTGATGGTGTAGATGGCTGGGTCTTGCATACAGGGTCTGCTATTGCCTCAAGCACCCATGCCCTGAGCGGCGATTTGTCGCTTGAAATGCAAGATACGGGCCCCTCTGGCAGTGCCAAGATGCTCTTTGCAGACAACGGGCTTATTACAGTTGAGTTCCTGGCTCGCCCTGTCAACAGTACATATATGTTCGGTTGGCACCTATACGATGATGATGATTACGGCGACTCGGACAGAGCTGTTTCTATGTGGTTCACGGAAGGCAAGCTAAAAGCGTATGATGGTGGGACTCTCACGAATATCGACACTGACATATCCATTAACACGACATACAGCATTAAGATAGTGGCCGATGCTGCGTCAAACACATTTAATATGTGGCTTGATGGTAATCTGAAAACTGGTTCTGGTTTCAATTTCAGAAATAGTAGTGATGGTACATTGTGTGCATTGAGGATGTTTCGCAGCAGTGCCGCAATAGGCAATGTTGGTGTTATAGATGATCTGGTAATTTCAGATGTTCCAGAGCCGGCAACAATGGCTCTGCTCGGTCTTGGCAGTTTGGTAATGCTTTGCAGAAAACGCAGCTAAAGGAAATGTTTTTGTTAAAATGAATGATGGGCGGGCGGAGATTGGATGTTCGTCCGTCCATCATATACTGCGGCAGGATTAAAAGAAGTTTGGCGATAAAGGGCGATGACAAGAAACGATAATCGCTGCAGTGGCGGCGTAGAAATAATCAAGGGTTAATAGGGAATGGCTAAGGGTTAATTTTAAGGAGTCATTATTATGAAAATGAATGAGATTAATAAAAAAGCGTTTACATTGGTGGAATTGCTGGTGGTAATATCCATTATCGCAATGCTGTTGGCCATATTAATGCCGTCTTTGCAAAAAACACGAGCGCAGGCAAAAAAAGTTGTATGTCTCTCTGGTATGAGGCAACTTGGGTTTGGATGTCAGTTCTATGCGAGCGATAATAACAATAAATTACCCAAGGATAGTACTTCCGATACTGCGTGGGGAACATACAAAATTTTTATGGGGAGCTGGGCTGCCCTGGGAACTCTTTATGCCGATGGATATATTAAGGATCTCAACGTGTATTGGTGTCCAAGTGCAAAAGGTGATTTCTCACAGAAATATAATATGGACAGAAAGTGGATAAAGAACGGGACTCATATGGATCCGGAGGCTAACGCTGATGGAGAGAGGGTGTTGCGGAGTTATCAATTCAGGGGAAAATTTCTTAAGAAAGAGGGCCAAAAAGTAATAGATTCAAGTCGTTTAGCGATTGTGATGGATGTATTTCTGCCCCCATCTCCTACTAATCCAAACCCTATTCCGTCCCACTCCAATGGATACAATGTGGTATTTGTAGATGGCAGCGGTTCTTTCTTCAAGGTTGACCCCAAAAATAACGAGTTTCAGTATTCTTACAGGAATCCTCTCGACGCACCTGGATACCTTAGATGGGCAAAATACTACGCTGGTAGTAGTCAATGGGATTGGTGGGGTATTCGTGCCGTATGGGGAGTATTAGACGCTTCTTATTAAACAGCTTGATTTATATAAAAGTAATCGCTCGCAACGAAAAAGGGTTATTTTGTGAAGAATATAAAGTTCGTTGTTATTTGCAGTTTGTTTCTGTTAGCTGCGTCTGTTTCCCTGGTGCGGGCGGAGGGTTCTAAAAGCGATATTGGCATCTTCGTCAAGGAGATTCACGGCATAACACGCGCTGGTCATCCTGTCCGTATAACAGTACCTATCGCCGAGGGGGATGTTAATGACATTGAACATCTCAAACTTACTCTTGATTCCACAGAGGTCGAGGCCAGCTATCGGTCTATGGTCAACTGGGAAGATGGATCTATTCAGTGGGTGGCTATCGATTTTTTTGCTGATGTTAATGCCAATGAAACAAAGAGATACGATTTAGAATATGGCCCTGCGGTCAGCCACCAAAGTTATCCTGCTATGTCCGTTACCTCCGTTAGCGGCGGTTATGCTGTTGATACCGGCATAATCAAAGCGATAGTGGGTGATTTCAGCCAGGCTACAGGTATCGGAGAGCTTTACTATGATACCGATGATGACGGCAATTATAATGACGAAACTAATTTTATGAAAGGTAGTGCCAATTGCGATTCAATTGCACTATCGAGCAACGGTGGTACTATCTACCGTAATACAGATGGCGGCACTCCTGTCGTTGCTATTATAGAGAATAATAATATATTCACCGAGATTGCCGTTACCGGTATGTCCAGTGGCAGCTTCGATTTTCGCGCCAATTATATCTTTTATAAAAACCGCTCTTATATCGAAAAGGTTTCCTATATTGATTATGGCGGCAGCGATATGTCCTTATGTATGGTTCGGTCGGCGGACTATAAGTTTTCTTCCTATCTGGCCGACAATGCAACGGTATCATCTTATAATACTGCAATTGACAGTTTTACACCTGCCTCTGGCTATCACTACTATTGGTATATGTCCGACCCGAATCCCGAACAGGTCAAGTTTTTAACCTACAACGGCAACACTTCTGTCGGCAATTCAATATGGTTCACTTCCACTACAACTAATGACCCTTACACCACCACGGGCGAGTTGGATATGCCCGCTTATTTTGTCGATGCCAGCAGTAGTATCAATCAGATTGGCGTAGCGGTAAGTACCTTTATGCACGAATGGGGTATGGATGCAGATTTCCATTGCGAATATCAAAGCGATTCGGTAACTCTGGCAGTGCAGCCTCACGGCACAGAGTTATCACGGCAGCCTTCTATATATAATGACCAGTGGATATGGTACACCGGTCTGGCGAAAACATTCAGTTCGTGGCTATATGTTCATCCCGGAGATTGCGGCACAGGTGTAAAGGATACTGCTGTAAGCCTGTATAAAAAGCTAAGGGGTGTTCCTGATAGTAACTATACGATGGAAACGGATGCTTTCGGAGTAGGCCAGCCGAATTCTGATTTTGAGTTTGAGCAATGGGCAGAGCCTATCCGTCGTTGGGTTGGCTACAATCAGTTGGATATCGAAGAGTATTCAATGCACGAAAATACCAGTTATAATGATGAAAACTTTTTTGATGTGCATGGTCTGCAAAGCGGTGAGAGCTGGCATGGACTCAGCGCTGTAACCGGACTGCCCGGCAGTGGCCGAAACCGTATGGCACAGCCATTTATGCATTGGGTCATTGAAGCTTATCGTTCCGGCGACATCAAATTGCTGGAAGATACGCTGGAAAATGCCCAGGCCGAAGCCGACTATGCTCACTACCACCGCGGTGTCAACAAAGGCGCTATTCGCTATCATTCAGCTTGGTTAGCTATGCAAAACTCAGACTATGCCTGTCGCGGCTTTGGATATTATTATGCTTATTTAGCAACTGCCAATCCATATTTTCTGGAGTGCTGGCAGAATGAGTTAGATTTTCAATATGATTATGTCTATAACAGCCCGGAGGGTTGGGGCAGTCGCCAGCATACACGCCACGGCGGTTATAACCTGCATAATTTCGCCACTGGCTACCAGTATTTTGGCGACCAGCGATATAGCGATGCGGGAAACAGAATATTTAATACATTTATCAATACCACTCGTGCCGAAGGTGCTGTTCGTGAAAGCGGCCTGGGAAAGCCGTGGATGAATGCCATCGCTCTTGAAGGTATGACTGAGAGCTATATGGTTGATCCAACGGACGAAAAATATCGCCATATTCAGCGGCTGGCTGACCATCTTATTACCTGGCAGAACGCCGACGGCAGTTTTGAATATCGACACGATATCTGGAAACAAGGCGCAGCCACCACAATAGCAGCCAAAAGTTTTCTCAAAATGTATGACATCACCGGCCATCTTCGTTATTATACTGCCGCTATGCGTGCAATCAATTGGTCGCTGAATACCATAAACAGAACCGGTCTGTCAAACATCCGCATATCCGATGTCTTAATGAACCGCATTGATGCCAGCAGTGCATCGGTATCTCCGACTGCCAATTCGGAGATATTCAGCGCCTGTACTCGCCTTTCAGCTATGGCTCGCAAGCACTCTCTGCCCTTTGTGGCCAAAATTGATATTGCTATCAGCGGTCAGGAAGGTAATCAGTACGGCCTTAACAGTATCAATGAAATAGGCACTGACCATATTATTTTTGCTTGCAGCAGTCCTGATTCAAGCGGAAATATAACCGTTGGGGGGTTATCTCCATCCACACAATTCAAGATAGATAACAACAGCTCAGTAAGTTACTTAAGTACAGACAGCAATGGTGTTCTTAGTTTCACGACCGCTACAACCAGCCGGCATATTATCGAGATAACCAGAGATGGAATGACTCCTTCGCCTATTGAACTGGATACGCCGAATGAGTTTGGCGGCACAAACTTTAGTTGGTCGCCGACAACAGCGGACTCGAACTTGTTTGCTTTTAACTCTCGCAGAAGCGGCCATTATCAAATTTGCGTGATGGACGCAAATGGTTCTAGTTTTAATCAACTCACTTCAGATGACCTCTGGCACAGTAATCCCTCCTGGTCTCCTGACGGTAATAAAATTGCTTATCTAAAGCAGGGCAGCTACTGGGATAAAAATATCTACACCTGCAATCCGGATGGCTCCGGCCATACATATTTGACTGATTTGAACGAATATGAACTTTATACACCGCGATGGAGATATGACAGTGGAAAGATACTGTTTTCATATAGCGATTACTATGGAAACGATGTTGCGGTTATGAATCCCGATGGGACGAGCATTGATATGCTTACCAATGACTACGATAGCTATTGTCCTGTTTGGTCTCCTGATGGTTCAAAGATAGTTTGTTCCAGGAACATAGGCGAAAAGCCTGTTAAAAATGAACTGCATATAATGAATGCCGACGGCAGTAATGACCAAGTGATATATCCCTATTCGCGTTACATCAGTAAGTATATGGTATGGTCGCAGGACGGCAATAAAATCCTGATTATGATAATAAACGAGTCCGGAATTTATAATATCTGGTCTATGAATCCTAATGGCTCCAATCTTGTGCAACTTACTACCGAAGGCGGTCGGCATCCTGCTTACTCGCCGGATGGAACTCAAATTACCTATTGCTGCAACGACACCATTTGGCTTATGGACGCTGATGGTTCAGGGAAGCATCAAAAAAGCGTTGCCGGGGAATATGGCGATTATCCTCAGTTCTCACATAATGGGCAGAAGATTGCATTTATGAAGTATCGCCTGGATACAAACATCAGCGAGTACACGGCAGATTATTATGAAATCAGGATTATCACTGAATCGCCACAGCAATGCGGCGATGCGGGAACAGTCTATCTGCTCGGCGATTTGAATCAGGACTGCGATGTCAACATTAAGGATATGGCGATGTTTGCCAGCGAATGGCTGCTATGCACCGACCCGGCAGATGGCAACTGTATTCCTTACCAACCACAGCCGCAGCAGAAAATTTACAGCGAGACGTTTGATACCGACCCCGGCTGGGAATATGTCGGACCGCGAACGCCGGACAGTATTTATTGGGAAGACTCCGTCGATGGTGGAGTCATAGCCGGCACTTATTATCGTGATGACATTGGCGTTTCGCGGTATTACACCAGCGACCTGAACGATGTGATAGGCAGACCGCTTGACAATACATTAGACTGGACGCTGAGCTTCGACCTGTACGAGGTTGACGGCTACAAGATTTATCCAGCCTGGGGACTGGTCGATAGCTCGGACGCGTTTCTTGACGGCTCGATGGATGAAAACAACCCTGCCAATTATATCAAGTATTATGCCTTTCCCCGATACGAGCAAAGCAAATTTAAATATGACCTTCCGATAGGCAGTGAGACCGATAGCGGCTGGTCGCCGAGCGATACGTATGCCAAAAGCGAATGGTACACCGTAGAGATGAGTTGGAGTGCAGCCGAGAGCGAACTTATATGCAGGGTAATCGTTGATGGCGTGGATGCGTTCACATGGCAATCAACCATTACCGAGGAGTTCTCGTTTGACTCGTTCGCGATGTGGGATTACTACAATACCAGTGAGTTCCAGGACAGCGACCAGTTATTCGATAATCTTACTATCGTTGCTGATGTTAATACAACTCCTTCGCAGTGCGGTGATGCCGGTACAATTTACATAACAAGCGATCTTAGTGAAGATTGCTATGTTGATTTTGAAGACTACAGCAAGTTCGCTGAAGATTGGCTGAAATGCACTGACCCAAACAATAGTGATTGCGATGAGTATTGGAAGTAAGTAGTGGTAATATGGAAAATGTATTAAATGTTAAGTTAATGTGGAGGTGGAGAATGAAATGATGATTTTGACTTTGCCTATTCTACCACCGGCGTTGACGGAACATATAATTATATGCTGACGGTGTCGAAGACTGCCGACAATGACGCGTACCAGAGTTTCGTGCTGCCTGTTAGTACAAGTGGTACCGTTCACATCCGCGTCAAAGATACTGATCAGACAGCGAGCAACAAAGTGCTGGATACGATTTACATTGACCATATGTATATCCGCTCTGAATAAAGAAAGGAGGTTTAGAACCTTGGGTTAGTCTTTTAGTCCAAATTTAAAACAAACCAAAAATTAAGGAGAAAAATTATGTCAAGAATGGGAAAACAATCTGTAATTGTTTCGGTAGTTATGTTTTGTACATTAATGTTAGCAGCGAATCTTCAGGCAGCGGTTCTCTATGAAACTGGCTTTGAGACCAGCGATGGTTTTAGCGATAATGCCTCGATCAATGGTAGAGACGGCTGGGTTGTGGAGGATGGAAGCTGTGTTACCAGAAATAACAACAAACTAGGCGAACTTTTGTCGCTTGAGGTGGTAAACTCAGGCAGCAACGGCAAATGCAGAATAAGTTTTAGTGCCAATGCTATCATTACGGCCGAATTTAAAGCACACGCAAAAGACAGTACCAGTATGTTTTATTTCTACCTGATGGATAGCAACAACAAGCGAGGCCCTTGTATATACTTCAACAGTGGTAAACTCAGGGCGTATAATGGCAGCAGTATAGTAGATATTATGAATGCTTCAATTAATACTACATACGCTATTAAGATGGTGGGAAATGCCTCCTCCGGGGTACACACATATGATGTTTATGTTAACGGTGTGCTAAAGGCAGACAATTTTTCCTTCAGAGAAAGCACATCCGATACGCTAAGTCGATTCCGGATATTGCGAGGGACTACCAGTATAGGGGTAGTGGATAATCTTTCAATTAACAGTGGTGCGCCGGCTTTCCCAACTGCTGAAGGGTTTGGGGCATGGTCTCGTGGCGGACGCGGTGGGAATGTTTATCATGTAACAAATCTTAATGATTCCGGTTCAGGGTCGCTGCGCTATGGTATTGAAAACTCATCAAGTCCTCGAACTATTGTCTTTGATGTATCGGGTACTATTGCGTTACAATCGACATTGGTTGTTCCTGGGTCAGCGGATTATCTTACAATTGCCGGACAAACTGCCCCTGGGGATGGCATTTGTCTAAAAAATTATGGAATGAAAATTGACTATCCCGATGATATAATCATTCGTTATATTCGTTTTCGTCCCGGAGATACCGCTCAGACCGGAGTCTCTGCTGTCTCATTGACAGGTACTGAAGATATTATCTTTGATCATTGTTCTTTCTCTTGGGGAGTAGATCAGCTTTGGGGGCTGGGAAAGATATGCGATAATATAACAGTACAGTGGAGCATACTCAGTGAAGCCCTTTATGATTCTTATCATGAGTATGGCGTGCCGCACTCAATGGGTGCATTATTTATTCCTAGTAGCTATGAATGCCATATGACTTTCCACCACAATCTTTTTGCTCATAATGACAAGCGTAATCCAAGAGCAGGTTCTAAGAGTGGCGGTAAATCAATACTCGATTGGCGCAACAATGTGGTATATAATTGGGGTGAGTGGTGCGGTCGTACAGGTACTTCCGACCGAACTGAATATGCCAAGATAAACTATGTTAATAATTATCTCAAATATGGTCCGGACACACTTTCTTCACAACGCAATCTCGCCTATAAACGGACATACGATGCGGTACTTGGAATGTATGTAACTGGCAATTACATGCCGCATTATTCTTCCGGTAATAGTAATAATTGGCTTATGATGCAGGGAACTATTACTCACTACAGCAACCCTCGTCCTGCCCCTATGGTAAAAACTGATACTGCCTCAACAGCTTATAATGATGTTCTTGATTATGCAGGTGTCTCACCCAGAGATGATGTAGATGATCGCGTAGTCGGGCATGTTGATTCTTCGGGTTATACTGCTGGTGCGATTATTGATTCACAGAGTGAGGTAGGTGGTTGGCCGACCCTTTCTTCAAGTTCATGTCCTACAGACAGTGACCAGGACGGTATGCCGAATAGTTGGGAAAGTAGTAATGGGCTGAATCCTTATGACGCAGCCGATAGAAATTATGACAGTGACAAGGACGGTTACACCAATCTGGAAGAGTATCTTTCCTGGCTGGTGGGTGAAGGTGACGGATGTTAACACAGTAATTAGTAGAATGGTAACCGTTCACAGATTTTCTTCCTTATTAGGCCCGAAGGGCCGTAAGAACGCATAGCCGGGTGGCGTAAGCCCCCGGGACAGATTGCGACAAACAATATAAAGCCCCGAAGGGGCGAAAGAAAGCAACCTGTAAAAGTGTGAACGGTTACGTAGAATGTTATTTAGCAGGGCTGGTAACGCCGGTCATATTTGCCTGCGTTTCCAGCCTGCTTGTTTATGAAATAAATTCGTGAAAAGAGGACAATAACAATGTCAAAATTATTTACACGCATTGTAAGTCGTATCCGCTTTTTAGTTTTGTTGGCAATATTTTCCTTGCAGTGCGGGTGTCAAGCCGGGATGGATACCGGCTTTTTTATTCAGGATGGTCTGCTGGAAGGAGTTGAGATAGAGGCTGCTAAGCTCGGCGACACTATGCCCATTTCCGAGTTTGGCAAGCGGGCTAAAGATTACCCATATTTGGTGATTGTAGGTAAGATTGATAATATCAATATCGTATCTTTACTTAAAGAACAAAAGGTTATTGTTGACAGCAACTGGCTTGGTGAGCAGGGCTTCCAAATTCATTCCTGGAAAAACAAGAAAAACATTATCACTTTAGTAACCGGTGCCGAGGATGTGGGTGTATTGTACGGGTTGCTTGACCTGCCGTTGCAGACGGAATACCTGGGATTTGATACGGTTAAAAATTATTTGAGCACTGAGCCAAAACGGCGAGACAAGCCTTTCTTTCAATTGCGCAGGGGGCTGCTCAATGACCGTGCGAATTTTAATCTGTCTTATTTGCGGAACATAATACTCTATGGGTACGACAAATGGCCTGAAGTATTCGAAGATAAGGACCAAAAGAGAAAAATTATTGAGATGAGGAGTGCCAGGACGGAAGAGTTTGAGCGTTTGTATAAACAAAGCGAAAAATATGGAGCTAAGTTGTTTCTTTGGGTTTATGAGCCGACATTCTCGGTACATTCTGAGCGGTTTTACAAGGCGCATCCCGAGGCGGATGCTCGTGATAATAAGGGATACCTCAACCCGAATGCTGAGATTGTCAAAACCATTATTCGAGAAAAATACCGGGATATCTGGCGGCGATATCCCAAATTGGGGGGAGTGTATTTGTCTTTCAAGAATGGGGGACGCTCTTATCTGACCCCGAGCCTTGCCAGTAAAGCGACGCATAAACCCTATGACAGCGCAGCCGAATACGTTAGTATCATTGAGTCTGCTATGAGGGAATACAATCCTGATGCGTGTGTTATTGTCCGAGCATGGAAGTTACATAAATCGAAGTTGGAGTTACTGAAACTCTCAAAGGTTCTGCCCCCGTCAGTGCGTTATGGCTGTAAATCAACATGTCCTCCTGGAAACGACTATCTCTGGCACGATATTTTGACACCATATTTAGAGAAGATACCTAATCTTTTCCTCAATGGACAGACGGCATACAATACAGATGGGCCGGTAGGAGTGGCTTCGCATCTTTGCTATGAAGGTCCCAAACTTGAAATTCGTGCCTTGAAAATGGCAAAGTTGACCAATTACGGTGCCTGGTATGGGGATAAAACTCTTGAGGACTACATTGATTACGGCAAATTAAGATATGCAATAAATACGCCGAGTCGCCGTTCAGTGGTGTACATTGGCTGGAATCCTTACAACTTTGACCCGAATACCCATATTGCTGGTTTTGGTAAACATACGTTTGGAGAACAAGCTGGTAAGCATTTTTCAGCAGCGATGAAGGACATCTGGAAAGTAACCGATGCGATGGTCTTTAGGCCTGAATGGACAGACGGCAAGGCGTGGACCAATCATTTGCATATTTATCATTTTTTCCCGTGGAAAAGAACGGGCTATTCTACCGGTGTTCAGCAGCCGCGAAAGTTTACTACGATAACTGCTGATGACCTTGAATTTGAAAAGTTTCGCAAACGGCTGGATATTATTGATGCGGTTACTTTGGCTGAATATGCCGTTACTGAGCTTGAAAAAGCTGCCCAAAGCCAGCCAAAGAATCCTGACCTGCTTCAAACATATCTCAAGGCAGCTAAAGCAACGGCACATCTGACTCGTGCATGGCGCAGCTATCATCTTGGATTGTTATATCATTCTGTGGTAAAGAACACATCTAAACTCCAGGAAGCGGCAAAATTCCAAAAAATGTCTGCTGATTATATGACTACTGCCTTATCCGAAATGTGGAAATATCGAGATGGCTTTTTTGAGATTTATCCGGATATCCGCAGCCACGCCAAATATCGCGGCAAACACCCCAAACTGTATTTGTCCACTGTTACCCAGGAGATACAGGATGGTTATCATAATGTAATTCTTGCGCCGAAACTTGAAAAGTTCAAATTACTCTGGCAATTATCAAGCCACAAAGAAACCGTTCCGCAGTATTCTGTTTCAGCGGGTCAGGCGAGTGCTCCGCCAAAGACCATCGCAGTTACCGATGTCCCGGACGGCGGACTTGTTCCATTAATTTCGCCCAATGTACTGCCGGAATTGAATCTTACTTTCGAAGCTGATCTTACTGCCGGCGGTATCGTCAAGATTGCCGAGAGAACCTGGCTGGGTAGGAGTAAAAGAGATACACGCATAAAACATAAGGGCTACTACTTTCATTTTGGTATTGCGGATATAGAGGTGCTGTTAGATGGTAAACGCGTTGGGTATCTCACAGAATATGGTGAACTGTACACTGAAAAACTTGCCGATTCGTGGATTCGTTATATTGAGTTGCCGCCGACCAGTAAAGGTAAGCATACACTTACACTTCGTTCGCTGGGTATGACAGGTATGGAATTGCAAAGGATTACACTTTATGCAGGGGGCGAATCGCTTCCGATTAAAATACCGGAAGCTGTCAGGGACGATTTTTCACATAATCCTCAGTGGCAGACTCAACGCAGTGGCGACTCCAGGATGAAGATGTATTATGACCAGCAGGATCAATCGCTGCGATTTGATATTTGGCGTGAGAAGGGCGATTATACGACATTTTCTCGTCAATTTCCGGAGGTTTGGCCAGCCCCTGTTTCTTGTGAGTTTGACCTGAAAATTGAAGAGGCACCTCATAAAAGCTGGAGTACTATCGGTCTGTTGCCTTTGGCGGGCAAAAGCAGCCTGGCTGTACGGTTGTACGCTGAAAGTGCGACGCAGGTACGTCTTAGTCCATCGGATATAAAGTTGCGTCTCGGACGCTGGTATCGTATCAAACTGCAAAAAAAAACCATCGACCAAATTACCATCATAGTTGCCGACACTGGCGGTGGGGCAAATACGGTATTTCCCGCCGAAAAATATCAGCAGTGGGTCAAACCTGTATCGAAGCTGAAGTTTAATTCCTTCGGAGTAACAAATTCTGCCAGTTCAAGCAAGGTCATCGGCCCGATGAAAATAACAATTGATAATCTTCATATCAATTTCTTTTGAAACAAAACTTAGTGAACAAATTCGTAGTAGTTTATTGTAAAATATTATCTATTATTTAAGGTTTAAAGTATGAATTGGCTCGACTGGACGGTTATTGGTGTTTTTTGTACGGTGATAATGGCAATAGGTTTGTCTTTAGCTAAGCGGGGCGGCGGCAGTATGACGGACTTTTTTCTGGCTGGCCGAAAGCTGCCCTGGTGGCTGGCGGGACTTTCGATGATGGCAACCAATTTTGCCTCGGATACGCCTTTGCACCAGTCCGGCAACGCTCGTAAAGGGGGCTTTGTTTCATACTGGTTTTACTTGCGTGGAATAATGACATCAATGTCGATAGCTTTCATTTTTGCCAAGCTCTGGAGACGCGCCAATGTACTTACAGATGTGGAATTTTTCGAGCTTCGCCACGGCAAAAACAGTGCCAGGATTTTGCGTATTACAGTTGCCTCATACAACTGTTTCATTTTTGCGCCATTGAAAATAGGCCTGTTCACTTTGGCAATGAGCAAAATTGCTAAAGTGGTTTTCCAGATGCCCGAAACATTCCAGTTTATGGGCTGTTCGTTTAGCAGTCACATAACGATGTCTGTAGGAGTTGTTGTTTTTGCAATGGTATATTCCGCTGCGTCAGGTCTTTGGGGCGTTGCTGTAACCGACTTTATCGAATGGTTTATTGCTATTATTGGCACTTATGCTCTGCTTGTTCTTTCCTTTAAGGCGTGCGGCGGACCCAGGGCGATGGTTGACACATTACAATCTATGGGTTCCGATGGTCGGTTGCCATTCGATTTTACAAGACTGACTCCGATGACATTTCTTTCGCCGGTGCTGATAATGTTGTTTCTGCCCTGGCGGTGGATTGCTGATGGCGACCTTGCTCCTGTCCAGAGACTTATGGCCTGCAAAACAGAAAAAGACGCGATGCTTTCACAGCTTATGCGTACAATTATGAACAGTATTCTCCGTTCACTACCCTGGATTATTTGCGGCCTGGCATCCATTATTATTTTTGCTGGCATTCGTATTGAAGACCCTAATGACGCTTACGCTATGCTGATTCACAAACTTATGCCGCACGGCTTGTTAGGCCTGATGATGGCATCTTTCTTAGCTGCTTTCCTGTCGTCAACGGATACATACCTGAACCTTGGTTCAGCCTATTTTATGAATGATTTATACCGTCGATTTATCGTCAAGCATAAAGATGAGCATCATTATGTCAAGGCTTCCCGGTATGTTACTATTGTCCTGGCTATACTCGGCATCCTTATTGCCGTTATGAGTGATAATGTATTTGAATTATTCAAGCTGATGCTCAAAGTAATGGCTGGAGTGAGTCTGGTTCGTGCATTTAGATGGTTATGGTGGCGCATTAACGGCTGGGCGATGCTCATTGCTATTGTAACCGCAACAATTGTTCCACTAAGTCTTTCTATATGGAAAAGTGCTTATTTTGAACCAGACGGCTTTATGAGCTTTTTCACAACAACGGCTCGTCCGCCGGCACAGTGGCTTATTGATACTTTCCATATTGTCGAACCGGTTTTTCCTAACTTTTTGTATTTTACCGTTGATGTCAGCTTGATTACATTTTTTGTTACAGCATCCTGGCTGATAGGTATGTTCCTGACCAAGCCGGACCCGACAGAAGCACTGAAAGAATTTTATCGTCGAGTTCGTCCAGCCGGGCCGGGTTGGAAACCTATCGCTAAACTTTGTCCGGAAGTAAAAATTACCGACAGCCTCAGCGCAGACCTTTTTGCGTGTATTCTTGGATGTATATTCTGCTATTCAGCCTTTTTTGGTATAACTGCGATGTATTTTCTGCGATGGAAAATTGCTGTAATTGCACTAATCATTGCTGTTGTTTTCGGCATTCTGCTCAAGTATAAGGTACTTGACCGTTACACCCGAATGGCCGAAATTGACCGTGAATTGCAGGCGAAGGATTGTTAGCTCACATAATATGCTCGAAGGAAGTTTGAATACGCAATGGATAAATCGCGAACGGTATAGATGATGAATCTTACTGACAGTAGAAAAAGTCGAATATTTACTTTGTGTGCCTTATATGTTGCACAAGGTGTTCCATCTGGATATATGCGAATTACGCTTATAGCCTATATGACTTCAATGTTTGCATCTCAAGGATTGGGGCATGAGGAAATTTCCGCGAAAAATGCATCCTTTATTGCCTTGTGTGCATTACCTTGGGCGTTTAAGTGGATTTGGGGACCGATTATTGACCGTTTTGGATTGCGTTCAATGGGTCGGCGTCGGCCTTGGATATTGATGGCGCAGCTGATGATGTTGTTTACCGTTGCGATAATGCTTACGATTGAAGACTTGAGTTCCAACTTGAAACTACTGGGCTGGATGGCATTTACTCACAATATTTTCAGCGCATTACAAGATGTATCCGTCGATGCACTGGCCGTCGATATATTAGAAGAACATGAGCGTGGATTTGTGAGCGGATTAATGGTCAGCTCAAGATATCTTGGTACATTTATTGGCGGAGCTGGTCTGGGTTTCGTAGTCAGCCGTTATAGTTTTCGTTTGGCTCTTATCATTCAGATAATCATATTGCTATTGATAATGATGTTGCCGTTATTCTTTCGAGAACGCGCAGGTGAAAAAATTCTACCATGGAGCCGTGGCAAAGGAACAACATCAGGCAAAACTGTTGATTCACTTGCATATCTGTTCAAATTGATATTCAGGGCATTTTCTTTGAAGTCCGCTATCCTTGTGGGGATACTGGGTGCGTGTATTTTCCTTGGCAAAGGTGTTTTTGCAGTGGTTTTTCCCGTCCTTACTAACAAGCTGGGCTGGAGTCCGGAGGATTACACTACAATCTTTGGCGGCTGGTGCGTATGGGTTAGTGCAGGAGGGTGTCTGATGGGAGGTTTATTGGCTGATAGATTCGGTCCAAGATTGATGATAGGAACTGGTTTGATATTGACAGGTTTGATTTGGGTACTATTCGGTTTTGCCCAATCCTACTGGCTCAACCGCACATTTTTTATCTCAGTTGTTATAGTCGAGGCTTTTTTAGCAGGATTTGTCACCATCGCCTATTATTCCTTAGCAATGGGTGTCTCTTGGCCGAAAGTGGCAGCAACTCAGTTCACGATATATATGACATGTTTAAATCTGTCAACAGTTATTGCCGCAAAGATAGAGCCTATACTGATAAAATATGCGAGCATTGCCAGTATTTGTTTGTGTATAGGGATATTTCAAGTGGCTATACCGATGCTATTGCCGCTGATTGATCCTCATCAAACTCGGCGAGTGTTAGGAGAATGCGTGGATTAAGATGTGTCTTACTCAAAAACCCGAAGAAAGGGAGACTGTAGCATGAATACCGGGATATTTTAATGATAAGAGATAGTTTGGAACAAAAGTAAAAATTATATAAATAGTGCTTGAAAGGTTCCGGTTCATAGGATATTACCGGGACTTCGCAAGAGAGCCTTCCAGGTTTTGAAGGCGTTTAACAGGATAACCACAAATGGGAAAATATATATTAAGCAGTATTTTTAAAGGTAACATTTGTCCCTGGCAAGCCTACGGACATATTATACCGGTTTTACTGACAATCGTTATTCTTTGTGTCCTGGCATATTTTGTGAATTTACTTACTCGGCGATTAGCAAAGATATCATTGAAGTACTTTGCGAAATATGTGAAGTTCAGGAAAACAAGATGGGGCGAATTGCTACTGAAGCAAAAAGTTCTCGGATGGTTATTCCATTTGGCACTTCCCTTGTTCTTGTACATATTAATAACACAATGCCTTGAGGATGAAGAGTTAATTCGAATTTTAAGCGGAACGGTTCTGATTTATACATTGTTTGTCATTGTCGGCCTGTTAAATGCAGCTTTAAGTGCCTTTGAGATATTTTATAAACACAGCCGAATTTCAAAACGGATGCCGATTCGTGGCTTTATACAATTAGCAAAAATTTTCTTATTCTGCTTAATAGTATTTTTTGTACTTACACTTATTTTTGACAAGAAACCTGCCGTATTCCTCAGTGGT
Source organism: Anaerohalosphaeraceae bacterium (assembly GCA_021108375.1). Classification (GTDB taxonomy): domain Bacteria; phylum Planctomycetota; class Phycisphaerae; order Sedimentisphaerales; family UBA12454; genus JAIORA01. The sequence continues at coordinate 80,261 of JAIORA010000037.1, read as the reverse complement.
TTTGGCGCGATGGTTCTTGCCTTAATTTTTAAGGACGCTATTTTAGGTTTTGTTGCCGGCGTGCAAATTTCCGCCAACGGTATGATATCTCTGGGAGACTGGATAGAAATGCCCAAGTATGGTGCTGATGGGACGGTAGTTGAGGTTTCGCTGACAACGGTAAAAATTAAAAATTGGGACAAGGCTATTGTTACAATTCCAGCGTATGCTCTTGTGTCAGATTCGTTTAAAAATTGGCGAGGAATGTCAGAATCAGGGGCGAGGAGAATAAAGAGGGCTTTTTATATTGACCAGAGTAGTATCAAGTTTTGTACGGAGGATGTGCTCAAAAGATTCAGGACATATAAATATATCAGCAGGTATATGGAAGATAAGATTAAAGAGCTGAGTGAATATAATGCACTGGAAAATTGTGATAAAAGCACGCCTATCAATATACGAAGGCTTACGAATATGGGAATCTTTAGAGTATATATTTATGAATTTCTTAAAAACGATAGAAAATTACGAAAAAATATGACTTTACTCGTTCGTTATCTTGAAGCAACTCCGCACGGGCTGCCAATACAGATTTATGCGTTCAGCAAGGAGGTTTCATTAGTTAGGTATGAAAAAGTTCAGTCGGATATTTTTGACCATATTCTTGCGGTAGCTTCTGATTTTGACCTTAAAATTTTTCAGAATCCAGCCGGTGCCGATTTTACCGAACTCAGGAAATTATAGTTTTTAGGATGAATTACAATAGTCGTTTCAATAAAAAATGTCAGATTAAAACAGGAAGTAAGAGGTAATTATAATGCCGGTTCAAATCACAGAATTAACATTTTTGACGTACCTGGCCAAGAGGTTTAAAATACCTGTGCCAGACTACCTGACCACTGAGGCTACAGGCGCACAGATTAGGGCTGCCCTTAAGCGCTGGGGTGGAAAGGCGCTCGCCAAGCCTGATATTTTGATGGGCAAGCGGGGAAAATTGGGTATGGTTAAAAATGTCAGCGATGGTGTTGATGCGCAAAGAATTTTGAAAAGTGTACAGAGTACAGATATAAACGGCATTTTCCCGCGAACTGCCTATTTGGTACAGCACATTCCAGCGGAGATGGAGGCTTATTCGGCAATTACCTATGATTCAAGGTTTGTCGGGCCGGCAATCACCGTGTCTTTAGCGGGCGGGATGGATGTGGAGGATATTGCCGGAGAAAAGAAAATTACTTTGCCCATCGACATATACAAAGGGCTTGATGCGTATAAGGTTGATAAGATATTAACAAAGCTCGAGTGTCCCCAAAAAGCGATAAGCCAGCTTTCTCAAAGCTTGGTGAATTTATGGGATATGTTTATTTCTACCGGGATGAAGATGTGCGAAGTCAATCCCTGGAGGATTACGCCGGAGGGCAAGCCGGTTGCCTGTGATTTTAAAGCGGTATTTGATGAACCCAATTTCAGGTACAACAACCTTGATTTCAGTCTGCCGGAGTATCCTGTAACCAGCACTTTCTTTGAGGAGGAGATGTCCTCTTGGAGCACTTCCAGCCACCAGGGCCAGGCGCACGTTTCCGAGCTTGATGGCAAGTTAGTTTTGCCGATATTATTCGGAGGAGGAGCGTCAACTATAATTGTTGAAACGCTTATCCGTAACGGCGGGGAACCTCTGTTCTTATCCGATTTTGGAGGTAACCCTACCTATGAGCGAATGTATGGCACGGCGAAAATATGTTTTGAGCACAAGCTGGCAGACGCTAATCTCATTCTTATTCTTGGAGGCAAGGCAAATAACACCTTGATTGATATTACTTTCAAAGCTATCTCCGACGCGTTAAGAAACTATGTTGACAATCACGGGCCAATTAAAACGCCTGTTGTTGTTGGTAGGGGCGGGCCAAGGCTTCTAAACGGCCTGCTGATATTAAAAGACACATTGGACAGTTTACACTTGCCTTACGTTATTTTTGGGCCTGATACGCCAGTAACAAAGGCCGCGGAATATGCCGCTAAATTCGCTAAAGCATTGAAAAAAATGGAGCATAGTAATGAGAGCTGAAAAATTCGGTGATTTATTAAAAAAAGGTGACCGTGTAGCAGTATCTAACATCACAGGGAGAGAGGCCAGCGTTGTGAGTGTTGCTTCTCAGAAGTACTGCGCCAACATTGTAGGTGGCTGGGCACTCGGTAAAGGTGGCCAGTGTATTGAGATTGCTGGTCAAAAACCTATCCCTGTTTTTTCCAATGTCGTGGAATTGATAGATGGGCTTCCTCGTAAAAAACATCCCAATAAGATTCTGGTCTATTCTCCACCATCGGCAGTATATGGTGAAGTTAAGGAAATAGTTGAATATGCCCGGTCAACGATTGAAACTCTGTTCATTGTTACAGAACGGGTTTCTGTCGAGGTTGCATCGAAAGTGTTTCAGTTGTGTTCTCGGGCTGGAATTGATGTGCTGGGATGTAATTCTCTGGGTATGATAAATGTTCACGATTCGGCTCGTGTAGGAGCGGTGGGTGGCGATAGCCCTTCCGAAAGTTTTCGTAAAGGTTCAGCTGCCATAATATCCAACAGTGGAAATATGGTTAACACAATGGCATCTTATCTGCAAAGTGCCGGGCTGGGAATATCGTATGGAATTTCGACGGGCAAAGATGCTTTAATTCTTACACCGCTTAAGAGCCTGCTGGAGTTGGCTCGCGACGATGAGCGGACTAATCTCGTAATTCTTTATGTTGAGCCTGGTGGACTTTATGAAAAAGAGGCCCTAGAACTGCTGACAAATACAGATTATCCTAAGCCGGTAATTGCGTATGTAACTGGAGAAATTCTCCAAAAATATGATATTTCTTTGGGCCATGCCGGCGCAGTGGTGGAGGGCGGAGAAACTACCGCTACTGCCAAGATGAGGCTTTTCGATGACTATTTTGGCATTCCACCTTTTGAGCCTAATACTAAATATAAAAAAAATTCGGAACTACCTGTCGCGTTAAAACGAGGCATACGAATTTCTTCCATTCACCATCTGCCGGATGCCGCTGCTCTTGTATATAGCATACTTGGCTTAGAGAAAGATTTCAGGCCTTTGAAGCCGCTGAGTCTGAATCCGTGGTTTCTGGATTATAAAGGCCTGGGCAAACATTTACCATCTAATCTGGTACTGCATCAGGGTGATACACCCAGTCCATACAAAGAACAGTTAAAGATACTCAATAAAGAAGTTCTTGGGCTGAGTCCATCAAGAAGAAATATGCGAAAGGCCAGTTATGCTTCTTCAAATGATGGGAGTACCACTCGACTTTATGGGCATTCTATTGAAAAACAAATGCAGAAAGGTTCTTTTGTTTCTTCTGTGCTTCTTGGCTGGGCAGGGGAGGTGCCGAATGATTTTGAGGTAGAGTTGATTGAAAGATGTCTGATAGCGTCTCTAAGTAACGGTCCTGGTACTATTTCAGCTCAGGCATCGAAGTTGTCAACATCTGCGGGTAATTTACCAAATACAGCGATGATTGCATCTTTGGCTTGTATTGGTGATGTCCACGGAGGCAATGGAAGACGTGCGGTTGATTATCTTATTGATATTTTTAAAGAGGTTGGTCTGGACGACCCGTATAGTTCGACGCAAAAATTCGATTTGAAAAAAATCGTTGATGATGAAGTGGTAAGATTCAGCAAATACCGTAAAGCTGCCAAAGAGGCAGATGCCGACTATAGGCGTATTCCGTGTCTTGGGCATCCTGTATTCAGAAATGACCCTGTAAATTACGACCCTCGTGAAAGGATTATATCTGAGTTTTTGAAAAAGAAGAAAATCAAAAATGTCTTTCTGGATTATTATCATATGCTTGCTCGTGCATTGAAGGAGGCAGGAATCGCCAAAAATGTTTGGGCAGTTAATCTTGACGGTGCAATTGCTTCGGTGGTTTTGGGTATTTATTGGGAATCGTTGAAGAGAAAAGGCACTACTGTTCAGCGCGTGCGAGACATTGCATTTATGGTTTTTGCTTTGGGCCGTGCTGCTGGTGCTGGCGGCGAATTTTTGGACCATCAGGATTTCGGCAGTCCGATGGATATGAGAACGCCTGTCAATGAATGTATCAATCTTTCAAGAGCGAAAGATTAAGGGCCGTTTAAGGGTATCCTGTCGTGGTCAAAAATTAATATTCGCCCCAAAATCTTGGACTTGGATTTTCGTTTTTGGAATTTTGCTCTTTGAAAACTGAATATTTAGAGTTCGGAGATTGATAATCTTTATCGAAATATGAGTTTTTGTTAATTTTTTGAAATTGGCATAGATTTTTTCCGCTTTGGATTGCAATCAGCCCAATCATTTTGTTTTAGATTTTTAGCTTAAGCAACTCGACTGTACACATGATGCAGGCCGCCAAGAATTGGCTTGCTTACAATCTTGCCTTCGGTTTGAGCAGGGCGGTGAATTGGCGAATCCTTCTCAAGCGACATATGTGTTCTACAGACATTGTAATACTCGAAGATGTATTCGTGCAAAATATCATGCAAATGTTTTTCGTTGAGAATAATCATATGGTCAAGACAGTCTCGGCGTAGTGTTCCAATTACTCTTTCGCAAAAAGGATTTTGCCAAGGTGAGCGAAAAGCAGTGGGCTTATCTTTCAGCCCAAATCTTTTAATGTGTTGTTTGAAGTCTTCACTAAAGATTTTGTTGTTATCACGAATGACGTATTTTGTTGTTTCGTCAAACGCAAAAGTTTCACGGAGCTATTGAATTGCCCATTGAGAGTGTGGTTTTGAAGAAATCCCAAAGTGCAGTATTTTACGTCTATTATGTGATATGGCTACAAATACATATATGGCTTTAAAGAAAATTGTTCTGACTACAAGAAAGTCAATGCCAACAGTATACTTTGCATGATTTCTTAGAAACGTAAGCCATCGCTGTATTTTTTCAGGATCAGTTTTTGGTTTACGCATATATTTAGCAACAGTGTTGTCACAAACACTAAAGCCTAATTTTTCGAGTTCACCCTGAATTCTTTGGGCTGACCACAATGAGTTTTCTTTTTGCATTTTCCTGATAAGTTTTATTAATTCCCAATCGATATTAGGTCTGCCAACTCTTCGTGATTTTCTTCGCCAATACAGCTTAAAACTTTTTCTGTGCCAACTGATTAAGGTTGAGGCTTTTGTAACAACAAGAGCGGACTTCCATTTGCTAAAAACCTTTGATATCCAAACGAGTGTGATTCTGTCAATATTTTCAAGTTTTGGCCTTTTGGCTTTGCGTTTATAGATATTAAGCTGTTGCCTGAGCATGAGATTTTCAAGAATCAGGTTTTGCTTTGTTGTGAATAATTGTCTGAAATATTCAAAGATGAGTAAAGCAATACTTTTCAAAGGATTTTCTCCAAAAGAATCATAATAAGATCACAATTATGAATGAATTTATTATTTTACATAACCCCTTTGATTTTAACAAGTTCGAATTTTTGATGAGGACAAGGTAACAAAGCAAACCGCTGTCAAGAAAGTACAACTTTGGTGATTTGATAAGACGTTTATTGAAATTTTTGTAATAATGTCGCAGCAATTTTATGATAAAGCTTGTTTCAAGAATAGATATTGACAGCAAAACTGCTCAACGGTGGTTACGTATTATTTTGCCATCTTTTATGCTTGATTTTTATCGCAAGACTTACCAGAATAGGCTTTTGTCAAAAAGATGTTTTGAGTATCAGTCGATTTATGAGGAGATGTAGTGCCAAATTCTGATTATTCACCGGTTGAACCTTTGCCAGGTTTAGTACAGGAATGTATTAAGGCTAAATTAGCCAGTACTTTTGCTTTAAAAGAAATTGTTACTGCGTTAGACATCGAAAGGTAGAGTATGACAATAGACACAATTCTTAAAACGGAGAGCAGAAATGCCTAATAATCAACAAACAGCATTATCTAAGATTGTAAGTGGTGGGCTACGGTCAATAGCAGCATCCTTTCCTGGATTTGCTTCTTTGGGGCAGGTGTGGAATGAATACGAGAATCATCAAACAGGACAAAGGATTGAGGAGTTAATGGAAAACCTAAAAATAAAACTTGCTGGACTCAACGCGAGAATAAACAATGTTGAAGAGATATGTCAACAAGTACGTGAAGAATTTCCCTCCTTACTCGAAATCACCATTGATAAAGTACGTAAAGAATTTTCACGAGAAAAGAGAAAAATATATGCTGATATGCTGGCAAATCTTTTATGTCAACAATACCAAGAGCCTTATGATAATAAAATTGCAGTCCTTCATAGTGTTGATGCGCTAAACCCCGAAGATTTGGAAGTGTTAAAATTATTTAGACCAAGAGGAGAGTCCGCAGCAAAAAACCTTAACTGGCAAAATCTTAATTTGCCAGGCGATAATAACAAGAAACTTGCGGAGTTGATGAGTATGCTTGCCAAACTTGAATCAAGAGGTTTGATTATCACAATTGGAATCTATAATGGTGTTGTTCATGTTCCAAATGGACTGGACAAATCAATAGCAAGACTAAGCGAAAGACAATACCGAATTTTACCATTAGGCCAAAAAATATTATTAACATTAGAATAATATCTCAGTAGTTTCCGGGCGAGAAGATATGCCGAAAATAATTACGAAACTGCGCAAAACAAATTTTCTTACGCCATCCGGACTAAGATGCCTGGCAAATTTGCCGACCGTAAACATTTCAGCGGGATGTGTTCATAATTGCCTCTATTGTTATACTAAAGGTTATTCTGTTTATCCAGGCGATGGCTCAATCGAGATTTATGAAAATATGGCTGAGCGAATAGCTGATGAGATAAAACGCAAACGCAAGAAACCTGCTGCTGTTTATTTCTGTCCATCCTGCGATCCGTTTCAGCCGGTTTCGCAAATTCAGCAAATCGTTTTTGATGTCATGAAAACTCTGCTGAAAAATGATATTGGTGTTCAGTTTGTTACTAAAGGTGTAATCTCCGATGAGATTTTCGAATTATTCGAGGAACATAATTCCAAGGTAGCTGGCCAAGTTGGTCTTACAACGATGGATGACAAAATCCTAAGTGTGATTGAGCCAGTTGCTGCCAAGGCTAAGGATAGGATTGACCAACTTGAGAGACTCATTGAAATTGGAGTCAAGGCTTCAGTCAGATGCGATCCGTTGATACACAATGTTACTGATATAGATAAACAGTTAGACGACCTATTTTCGGCGATTGCCGAGGCAGGGTGTAGAGATGCCGCTGTTAGTTATCTTTTTCTGAGGCCTGCAATAATATCCAGTTTTAAGAAGAATATTACTAACGTAGATGCGCTGGATGAAATTTTAAAACCTTTTTCACAAGGAGTTAATTTATCTATTGGCCTAAAAAATTCCATGGGAAAGATGCTGCCATTAGAAGTTAGAAAGTCGAGCTTTGAAAGGATTCGAGGAATTGCGAATAATCACGGCATAAAAATACATATTTGCGGGTGTAAGAATCATGACATTACAAATGAGAGTTGCTACATCACTCGCGAACCGGAAAATTTTCAAGACCGTCTGTTTTTAGATTAAGGGCAAAACAGTTGGAATTCATCTTACAGCATATGCCATGGCAGAACTGAAGTACCTTTAAAAATCGTTGGGCTGTCGCCGCCGTAGATTAGGGCTGCAGGTGAATCTGAGGCATTAGTGAGTTTTCGCCAATACTCAAATTATGCGGTGCGAAGTTGAGCACCGGTCTTCTGTTTTAACTGTTCGATAATTTGCTTTTCCCATCCATTATTTCAAGTGTATATTAGCTGGGACCTTGAGCTTTTAAACAGATGAATCCTTCGTCTGCAATTCACTATCCATTTCGGCCATTCGGGTGTAACGGTCAAGAACTTTATACTTGAGCAGAATGCCGAGAATGACAGCAATGGTTGATGCAACTGCAGCAACCTTCCATCGCAGAAAATACATCGCAGTTATACCAAAAAAGGCTGAATAGCAAAATATACATCCAATAATCCACGCAAAAATGTCTGCGCTAAGGCTGTCGGTAATTTTTACTTCCGGACAAAGTTTAGCGATAGGTTTCCAACCTGGGCCGGCAGGACGAACTCGGCGATAGAACTCTTTCAGTGCTTCTGTCGGGTCCGGCTTGGTCAGGAACATACCTATCAGCCAGGATGCTGTAACAAAAAATGTAATCAAAGTAACATCAACGGTAAAATACAAAAAGTTAGGGAAAACAGGTTCGACAATATGGAAAGTGTCAATGAGCCATTGTGCCGGCGGACGAGCAGTCGTTGTGAAACAATTCATAAAGCCGCCTATTTCAAAATAAGCACTCTTCCATACGGAAAGGCCAATTGGGACGATTGTTGCCGCTACAATAGCAATAAGCATCGCCCAGCCGTTAATGCGCCACCACAACCATCTAAACGCACGAACCAGACTCACCCCGGCCATAACCTTAAGCATCAGTTTGAACAGTTCAAATACATTATCACTCATAACGGCAATAAGGATACCGAGTATAGCCAGGATAATAGTAACATACCGGGAAGCCTTGACGTAATGATGCTCATCTTTATGCTTGACGATAAATCGACGATATAGGTCGTTCATAAAATAGGCTGAACCGAGGTTCAGATATGTATCTGTTGACGACAGAAAAGCAGCAAGGAAAGAGGCCATCATCAGGCCTAACAAGCCGTGTGGCAAAAGCTTGTGAATCAGCATAGCGTAAGCATCGTTAGGGTCTTCAATACGAATATCAGCAAAAATAATGATAGAGGCCAGGCCGCAAATAATCCAAGGCAGGGAACGGACAAGATAATTCACAACCGTACGCATAAGCTGTGAAAGCATCGCATCTTTTTCTGTTCGACAAGCCATAAGCCGTTGAGCTGGTGCAAGGTCGCCATCTGAAATCCACCTCCAGGGCAGAAATAACATTATCAGCACCGGCGAAAGAAATGTCATCGGAGTCAGTCTTGTAAAATCAAATGGCAGCCGACCATCGGAGCCCATTGCTTGAAGCGTGTTAACCATCGCTCCGGGTCCACCGACAGCTTTGAAGGAAAAAATAAGCAAAGCGTAAGAGCCAATAATGGCAATAAACCATTCGATGAAGTCGGTTATTGCAACGCCCCAGAGGCCAGATGCCGCAGAGTATATCATCGCGAAAACAACAATTCCTATAGACAGCGTTATGTGACTGCTAAACGAATAACCCAGAAATTGAAATGTTTCGGGCATTTGAAAAACTACCTTGGCAATCTTACTCATAGCCAAAGTGAACAGTCCTATTTTTAATGGCGCGTAGATGAAGCAGTTGTACGAAGCAACCACAATACGCAAAATTCTGGCACTGTTTTTGCCGTGGCGAAGCTCGAAAAATTCCACATCTGTAAGTACATTGGCCCGCCTCCAGAGTCTGGCGTAAATGAACGCTATCGACATTTCCGTCATTGCTCCACGCAAATAAAACCAGAATGAAACAAAGCCTCCCTTGCGAGCATTGCCGGATTGGTGCAAAGGTGTGTCTGAGGCAAAATTGGTTGCCATCATCGAAAGTCCCGCCAGCCACCAGGGCAATTTTCGGCCAGCCAGGAAGAAATCTGTCATACTGCCGCCGCCTCGCTTAGCAAAAGACAAACCTATTGCCATTATCACTGTGCAAAAAACACCAATAACTGTCCAATCAATCCAATTCATTTACATTCTCCATAATTACTATTCCTTGATAAATTATTTTGCCGCTCAAAAGCAATTATTAGAACTACCCTTGAGTTATAATTTTTTGCTTAGCATTGTGTAAGGACCCTCAGGAATAACAGCAATTTCTGCATTAGAGTTGTTCTCTGTATATTTGTCAATAGCTTGTTGAGTACGCTCCTGAGTATCACCTGGCCCCAAAATTGGTGTAACTGAAATATATCTCTGAATATCATTTGGAATTCCATCGCTTACTAACCATAGTTTATCAAGTCCTATCCGCTTAAGCACACGTGTCTGCATCTGGAATTCCCATTGATCGAGCTGGGTTTCATTTGGCTTGGCGGCGATATCCCTTAAAAAATTTTGCCAATTGTTGTTGTATTTCAGCATCAAGTTCGTATAGGTTTTTGACCCTAATTGTTCGCCACAATGACTGATGATAAGCAAAGTTGAATGCTTAGCAAGGGCAGGTAACGCACAACACATACCTTTGACAGTTTGATAAAAAGTCTGGTCCAGTGGATATCCGCCGCCATTAGTTATTACCAGGTCAAATGGTTTTTCAATCTGTACCGATGTCCATTCTGCAACCTTTTGGCACCCGGCCCAGTGAGCCTTTTCCAAATTGCCGCAATAAACGCCGGCTATTTTTCGTTCTTTATTGATTGCAACATTAAAAAGAAAATCTACTCCGACAGTTTTTGCAACTTTCAAAGCAATGTCGTGGCAGGGATTGCTGGTCAAAACGCCGTTATCTGCCAAAGGATTCGAAAGAGTTTCATAGCCATGGAATCTCTGAATTGTCTGAAGGTCAACTAATGCAGGGCAAACCCCTTTACGGCCTCCGGAAAAACCTGCCATAAAATGAGGCTCAATACAACCTGTAACTATTCTGAAATCGGCCTCAGCAAAGCGGCGACAAATACTAATGGGCGGATTATTGTCTATTTTAACGAGCGTAGAGTTGTCGTTGGCTTTGTGGTCAATTACTTCTATCCGATTTAGAATGTCCCGACCTACAAGACTTTCATGTTCTTCAGTTGTGCTTGGGCGATGCATACCGGTGCCGATGATAATTACGATTTGTGAATCGCTTATTCCACACTCATTGAGGATTTGCAGTATCAGCGGCAGAAACACTTTATTGGGTGTCGGCCGGGTTATGTCGGAGATTGTAATGGCGACAGTTTCGGGTTTTTTCGCTGCAATTAAATCCGTCAGGGATGGTGAAGCTATGGGATGAGCCAATGCCTGTAAAATTGCCTTAGCGGATTCGGGCAATGCTGGTATATCCTGTCCTTCCAGAACAGTTACCGAAGACGGCAGTTTAAGTTCAAGACCGCTTTTGCCGTAAAGCATTTTGATAGTTTTTGTTTCTGGCATACTCTTTTCTTTTCAAATACTGCTCAATCACCGTTCGCCCAGTGCATCGCATCTTTATGCATCGAATATCTTGCCTGGATTGAGTACATTTTGTGGGTCAAGCGCAAACTTGATTGCTCGAATCATATTCAGGTAATCTTGTGAAACAAACATTGACAATTCCTTCTTCCGTTTATGGCCGATACCGTGCTCGCCGGAAATCGCGCCGCCAAGTTTGGCGGTGAGTTTGTACATATTTAATAATATATCAGGCAGCGTCTTGCGCCACTTTTCCAACGACCATTCGGGATTCATAACAGGCGTTGCGTGAAGATTGCCGTCCCCCGCGTGGCCGTAACAAGGGATTGAACAGTTATATCTCTCCGAAAGCTCCTGCAGACCGAGAACCATTTCCGGGATAGCTGCTATGGGCACAACAATATCCTCAAGACTTTGGTGCGGCGAAACCACCTTGAATGCCTCTGCGATGTTCCGGCGAACTTTCCATATACGCTCGGACGTGGTAAAGTTGTCTGCTACATAAACCTCTATTGCTCCGCCATCAAGACACAATTGGCCAATAGCTTCGTATTCCTGCTCTACCTGCTCAACAGAAGCGCCATCGACCGTAATCAATAGCATTGCCCCAGCTTTCTGATACGGTATGCTTTCATTAAGATACTCGCAGGCAGCCTGAACCGATGTCTTATCCATAAACTCTATGGCTGTTGGAATAATGCCGCCCGTGGTCATGATTTTTGGCACAGCCGCAATAGCGTCCTCGGCTGTTTTGAACAGGCAAAGTAAATCGACCGATGATTTAGGCAGTGGTATAAGTTTAAGAATAATCTTTGTAAATATACCCAGCGTACCCTCCGAACCCACCATAAGCTGGATTAGATTGTAGCCGGTTACATCTTTCACTAACTTACCGCCAAACTGAACAATTTCACCCGTAGGGGTTACAACTTCCATCCCCGTTACATATCGGCCAGTTACACCGTATTTTATAGCCTTTCCACCCCCGGCGTTCTCTGCCACATTGCCTCCGATGTAACAGGTTTCCAAGCTCATTGGATAGCCCGCATAGAATAAACCATCGTCTTTGATATATTCGTTTATCTCATTGGTAACCACACCAGGCTCGACAGTTATCATCATATTATCCCTGTCGATTTCGATTATCTTGTTCATTCTATCTACTGACAGAACGATACCGCCATAAATCGGTACCGCTCCACCGGATAAACCGCTGCCTGCCCCGCGAGGAGTAACGGGAATGTTTTCGCGATTGGCGAGTTTCATTATCGCGGCGATTTCTTTGGCTGTTGAAGGACGGATAACCACTTCGGGCATATGGCTATATGCCACCTCGGCGACCTCATCGTGTGAAAAGGCCTCCAGTTTTTCTTCATCGCCGTAAATAATATACTTCTCACCGACAATTTCTTTTAATTCATCAATGATTTGATTTGTTACCGGATTATAATTTTTCTCGGTCGTACTCATTATTCACTCCTGGCCTGCTTAATACGCTCAGAAAGAACCGGCAGTATTTGAAAGACATCCGCAACAATACCAAAATCTGCCACATTAAATATCTGTGCATCGGGGTCGCTGTTAATAGCGACTATAGTTTCGGAAGTCTGCATTCCTGCTAAATGCTGTATTGCCCCGGAGATTGCGACAGCCAAATACAATTTTGGACTTATAGTTTTGCCGCTCAGACCGACTTGATATGGATAGCTTAACCAGCCGCGATCAACTACATCTCGAGATGCTCCAATAGCAGCATCAAGTTCTTTAGCCAATGATTTTATCAGGGATATATTTTCGCTCTTTTTAATGCCGCGTCCAACAGCAACGACAACATCAGCATCCTGCAAACCGTGTTCAGATTCATCTGGAATGAAATCCACCCGGTTAATTCTGCTCTTGAGGTATTTGGCAGGAGCTTTAAGGCGCACTATCTCGCCGGTTCTGCCATCCTGTTTGACTGCGGGCTTGGTCGAATGAGGCCGAACCGTCGCCATCTGGGGGCGGTGCTGAGGCGTTTTAATCGTCGCAAGAATGTTGCCGCCAATCGCAGGACGCGTTTGAAGTAAATTGCCCGTCTCTTCTTCAATATCCAATACGGTACAATCAGCCGTTAAACCAGCGTTGGCTTTGATGGCAACATACGGCATAAGAGTTCTGCCGGTAGATGTTGCGCCAGCGATGACTATCTCCGGCTGGTAATCCTCGATAATTTTCAGCATACAGGCAGCATAAGGCTCAACAAGGAAATGCTCCAGTTTAGCCTCCTCCATCGTTACAACTCTATCTGCTCCGCAGTTGATAAGCTCCTGCAAATCTTCGGCATTTATATCATTGCCGAAAATCATAGCTGTCAAATCAGTACCACGCTTATCAGCCAGGTCTCGGCCACGGGTTAACAGTTCGTAACTAATACGCTGAACCCGCCCATCGGCCTGCTCAGCAAGAATCCATACACCTGAATGTTTATGTTTGTTTTTTGTCATTGTTTTCAATCTCAAATAAAGTCCTTTTTCTGTAAAAATACCACCAGTTTATCAACAGCCTGGTCAACAATGGAATCATCCATAGCAGTAATTTTTTCGCACTGGCGAACAACTTTGGGACGGAATATCCTGACCACCCGCGTTGGTGAACCAGTCAGACCAAGCTTATCCAAATCAGCCTCGATGTCATTTGCAGTCCATACGGGTATGTCGATTTTTTTAGCTCGTTGTTTGCCGCCAAGTGTAGGCAATCGCGGATCAGCAACCTCCTTAACCATAGTTAATACAGCGGGCAACTCGACATCAAGAACTTCGTGCCCATTCTCCACCAGGCGGTGCAGACGGCAGGATTTTTTGTCAACCTGCTCGACTTTGCCTATGTATGATGCCACGGGTAAGTCCAGAAATGACGCAATCCCAGGCCCGACCTGGCCGGTATCCCCATCAGTAGCACGCTCGCCACAGATAACCATATCGTAGCTACCCATACGCTCAATGGCTTTTGCCAATACATAACTGGTAGCCCAGGTATCGGCACCGGCAAATGCCTTATCCGAAAGAAGTACCGCTGAATCACAGCCCATTGCAATTGCTTCACGAAGAGCAGTAACAGCTTTTGGCGGCCCCATAGAAATAGCGATTACTTCACCGCCGTGCTGCTGGCGCAACTGAATGGCAATTTCAATTGCGTAAAGGTCTAATGGGTTAATAATTGACTCAACGCCATCACGGATTATTGTACCGGTATTCTCGTCCATTTTAACAGTGTTAGTTTCGGGTACTTGTTTTATTGGAACAATTATACGCACTAAAAACTCCTAAATATGGTTGCCAGACAATGACTGGAATGCTAACCTGACAAACTCACCATCAAATTTCTTTTATAAATGAACAGGCTGATTCTGTTGGATTGAGTCATAACACTTGTTCATAGCAGCAATACTTTGTCTATGCCATTTCAAGTTAATCTTGGGCTGCTTGCCGTTTCTGACGCAATCGACAAATTCGTCAATCAGACCTATCCATTCATCGAAGTATGTGTATTGAACAGTGTAACGGTCATTGGGACCGCCATTGTGATAAACATTCGGGCCGAAACAATCGACAATCAACGCTCCTTTGTCGCCACTGATGGTCAAGTTCACTTCCATTCGCTTTGGAAAGACTTCCCATCCCGGCCCTGGTACTTTCAGTCGTTCTTCCATACGCGACCACGATGGATCAAGCAGGAATATGGTGCCGTCTTTCATTTTACCATTCACAAGCAGCATATCTTCCACTTCCAGTTCAGGGCGAATGTTCGGAGCGACATCTGAAAAGACAAAGTCAATATCAGATTCGGTCAGCCAGCGTATAAGGTCGAAAATGTGAGGGTGGTCACACAAAGCTCCGCCCCTGAAGCGATGGTCACCATCGCGCAAGGGAACGCGTTTGCCGTAACTATCTTCCGGGACTCCCTGCCACGGGAAAGCCCATACGGGCGAGAGCGTGATATTTGTCGCCTGTATTGATAAAATTTTGCCGATTTCGCCATCTTTTATCAATTTCTTCAGCCTGTGTACGACAGGATTATAATGCATTTCCAGTTCGACTTGGCAGACGACTCCGGCTTTATCCACTATTTCAATCATACGGTCATATTCGTCCATATCGAAAGTCGGGATTTTCATCGAAAGAATATGCAGGCCACGCTTAGCGCATTGTTCAATCTGCTGCAGATGCTCGATATTGGCTGAGGCCAGCACAACCGCCTCGATTTCAGGATGCCGGTCAAACATCTCTTCAGACGACATATAACAAGGTACGCCGTGATTGCCTGATTCAAAAACATCCCGGACTTCTTCATTGTCAGCACACACTGCCATCCAGTTAAGTTTTGGGTTGTCCTTTAATGTTTGATAATACTTGCGTGTGTGGCCATGCGTCAGCGACATAATCGCAATCTTTATGGGTTTCATAATGATTTCTCTCCATCATTGCAGTGGATAACTTGTTCAAGGCGGCCTGATTTCTTTGCGGCATCAACTAACTGCCTCAAACGAGAATCCTGCTGATTCCACTCTTTCATTGTTTCAGGCTCGGACAAGACCTTAAATGCTGCCCGCGTCTGATTGACACTGTCTGTGTCCAAACCGAATATCTCCGCATCAGTGTCAGTGAAGCATTCCGAGCCATTATTGGTAAATGTGTAGATAGAACTCTGTGGTACCTGGGTATCCACAACACGATCCGATGCTACACCACGCTCGGCAATTATTTCGTGGCGATCGACAGGTTTGGCACCTTCAGGCAGCATTACGCTGCATTCCACGCTACAACTCATACCGTTTTGGAGTTTGATGATGATATTTGCGGCAGAGGCCTCGCTAAAGACAGCAAAAAGCGACTTCACTCGCGTTCCGCCAATCCATTCACACAAATCCATTTCCCTATATATCAATTTGTCCAAGGTCGCCGTTTTGGCACTTGAGATATTGCAAAAGCGCAAAGTCGATATATTTTCAAGAGTTCCATTCTCCACCAATACCTTCAATTCCATAAAACGGCGTTCCATACGCCACGGCAGTAAAACATTTTCAGTATTACCTATCTTCAGGCTTGCCGAATGTTGTTCCGGTATTTCCTGTTCGGAAATAACACCGGAACAATCGACATCGTACTTATCAAGCAAATGTTTCAAGGCGATGTTTTTATCTGAAAAACAGCTATCTTTCATTTTTTGTCGTCCTTGTTACAAACTTTTTACTAAGGGTTTATATTTTTTCAGGTACGCAGCATTTTTCTCATCGCCACCCGGAGCGTTGGCACTGCTCCAGACCGGTGGGGTTATTCCGCGTTCAACGCATTGCTTCACTGTTTCTATTTCCAACAAATGAGCGATATAAAAATCAACTACATTTGAAATGGGGGCGATAGGAGTTTCAAGGCCCGGCACTTCAACCACAGCATCGCCAATCGGATTAAAGTCGTCTATGCAGACATCTGCCAAATCAAAAATATTCTTTTTCGATGGATGGCGTATAAAGTGGTCTTCAGGCATTTCATTCTGCCAGTATGAACTCGAAACTGCGATAATTTTCACACCTTTTTCTTTAGCTTCAAGAGCTGCGTCAATAGTAGCGGCATTAATGCCGATATTGTGGAAAATAATCAGAACATCATCTTTTTGCAAATCATAATACTTCATAATGGAGCGTCCGTAATTTACACAGCGTTCCAACTCAAGATATTTCAAAGCCTGGTTGAAAACTGAGAGTCCGGTTTCCATTATCGGATTGATATTGCTAAATCCTCCTGCCCGGAAAAACATTTCACCCATAACCAGTGTTGTATGTCCTCCGCCTCCATAGACATTGATAAGGCGGTCGCCGGCAATTGCCGTAGTCATAAGCTCCGCAGCTTTTTTTATATTTTTATGCTGAGTCTCGTTCACTTTTCGGAGATTAGCGACGACCTTCTCGAAATAACCAAAATCGTTTATTGCAGTATTCATATTTTTTTCCTTATTTTTTTAAAATTCTTTTATAATTTTTACCAAGTCTGTCCCAAAGCTTTAAAGCGTCTGGAGCTGCGAGGACCGTGCCATAACCTCCCCGATAAGTCCAGCCCGCTAATCTATCTACGCCGAGTTTTTCATAAAGATCAACAACCTCGTCCATTTGTGAAAAATCCTCCGGCTGTTTGTAGTAATTCATAAGCC
Source organism: Anaerohalosphaeraceae bacterium (assembly GCA_021108375.1). Taxonomy (GTDB): domain Bacteria; phylum Planctomycetota; class Phycisphaerae; order Sedimentisphaerales; family UBA12454; genus JAIORA01. Next base: position 63,010 of record JAIORA010000037.1, on the reverse strand, counting down.
AACGTTCCGACTGTTTATTATACTTTTTTGCCATCGCTACGGTGCGTTTCGTAACATCCTGGAAAAAGGCTTTGGGTAATGCCCAGTCAATAATAGTAGTGGAGAAAACATCAAAATAAGGAGACGAGGCAACCATTTCCCAATTGTCATAACCACGGAGTTCGGTAACATAATAGGTGTTGATTGTAGCGTGAACACACATTGTAATTTCGTAGTTGCTGTTAATTTCCTTAATCTTTCTGGAAGTGTCCTCCAGAATGAAAAGAGCTTCCCGCCAGCGAAACTGTTTTACATCGTCGTTCATTGTTTTCGGCATCTCATAGCAGTAGTAATCCTGGAATTTTTTCATACATTCCGGGCAGCGACAACTCCACTCGTCGCCGGCACCGCCAGTAATTGAGGCATAAGATTTCGGGAAAGCATAGTGTGGCTCATCCCAGAAGAAGCCATCCGCCTCTGTCTCATTAGCTAATTTCAGGCATATCCTCTGGAAATAATCACGGAATGCGTTCGTGTTGAAACAGGCGTGGGGCAGTACTTCTCCGCTAACAGCGGAAACCTGACGATGGTGAATGTTGTTTTGGAGGAACAGACTGACTTGTTCGCCTCCAAAGTATTTGCCGATACCCCAGGGGTCAAGAATCACCTTCAATCCCAATTCGTGAGCTTTCTGAATAACTGGATTGATTGATGGAAACCAGAAATCCATATCAAACTCGGTGATAGCCAAAACCACACAGGTGCATCCGTGGTCCACCATTTCTTTGAAATCATTTTCCGCATGCTCCACATAGTTCATACCATAATAACTGACGCTTGTTTGTTTAATAGCCATATATATTCTCCATAAGTGAAAAAACATCAAATGGGCCAGCAAGGCCCGTGTAAATGAAACATTAGTGTTTTGTTATTTTTTTTTGTTTAAACATCCATTCAAATAGTTGTGGAGAATACGAATAACTCCACGCATTGTGTTTTACTTTGGGATATTCTGTGTATTTTGGGGTTCCGCCAGCTTTTTTCAGTGCCGCGACCATATTTCTTGAACGTGCTACTTTTACTATATGGTCAAGCGCACCATGAAAAATCCAAACCGGAACACATACGATTTTTTGGGCTTTTGTTTCATCTGCGCCGCCGCAAACTGGCACTGCTGCCGCAAACATATCCGGACGCCGACAAATAATATCCCAAGTGGCAAAACCGCCCATTGATTGACCGTAAACATAGATTCTTTTGGTGTCAATAGGGTACTGTTTTATGATTTCATCAATTGCGGCCATTACCATTGCCATTTGCGCATTGGGTTTCGGGGATTGTTTGTGGGAAAGTTTAGTCCAATCAGCATTCACCCATTTTTTTTTGAATGGACATTGCGGAGCAAAAACAAAACAAGGATGTTTTTTGACATTTTCTTCGCTGGTAACTTTGCACGCCAAATATATTTGACTTGTGTTGTTGTCGCCCCTGCTGCCTGCGCCATGAAAATGAACAACCAAAGGATACTTCTTTTTGCCGTCATTTTCAGATGGACTGTAAAAACGATATTTCAGTTTTTGTTCATCTTGGGCTTGATAGAAAAAAGAATGGTAACCACTCACCGGCGGCTCCGATTTATTTTCTATCAATTCCGCCTTAGCGCAAATGCACATTACTAATATCACTCCGTAAATTATTCCATAATGACTGATACCGGTCTGTTTAATAGTCATATATATTCTCCATAAGTGAAAAAATACCAAACGGGTCAGCAAGACCGGTGTAAATGAAACATTAGTGTTTCGCCTTCGGTAATATTTATTCTTCCGATTTTAATACCACCAGTTTCAATTGATGGTATGCTGTCGCAATAACTATTTATTGCAGCTATAAGTACTCTGGTCATCATAACTTGTATTCCTTTTTCCAATCTGTATTTCTTACACTGTGCACAGAGATGTAAGCGTATTGCCCATTGCTTCGGAAACGATGAGCATTTCGGCGATGATGTGTTTCCGTTTTTTTTCCGGACAACGAAATATAGGGGCGTAGCAACCCAGAGCACCCAATAGTTTCCCTGCCGTGTTACGAACGGGGTAAGCAAAAGCGACAAGTTCGTTTTCGTCAGATGTCATCACACACATTCCATCGCTTCGAATTTCATCCAGCGCAGCCATAAGGTGTTGCTCGTTGTTTATGTCGTCCCACTGCGCACCAGGCAAGCCATGGCGAACAAGAATACGAGCGAGTTCTTCTTCTGATGCGAACGCAACTAGTATCCGCCCCGTGGACGTCGTATATAGGTGATTATGCGAAGCCAACAAACCCTCACTGACTTTTACCGTATGATTCGCATTCAATCCTTCTATGATAACACGCTGCCCATCAATCAGGGTGGCGAAAACCACGGCTTCGTCTACCCTTGAATTCATATCCAATAGTGTCGTGGTTAGGAGTTCTGAAGCTTCCGGTGAGCAAAGCGTGTTGAGCTTGCCAATTTCTCCACAGATTGGACCGGCTATGTATTTTCCGTCCACTAATTGTGCCACATATTTACAAGCGACCATAGTCTTCAACAAATTATGTGCTGAATTTGCGGGTATCGCCATCCTGTCTGCCAATTTCGAGAGACTGATACCCTCCCGTTCTATATCCTCAAACAACAGGATATTAAGCAACGCCAGTGCTTTCTTCACCGATTTGACAGGTACATCACACATTCTTATTCCACAATATAGAATCTCTTTCCACGATATAGTATCATATAATCGGGTAATGTCAAGTATCAAATCGAAAAAAACATGAGGTGCTGCTATGATGTTATCTGTCAAAATGGGTCAGCAAGGTCCGTGTAAATGAAACATCAGCGTTTCGCCCTCGGCCATATTTATTTCGATTTTGGTAACACCACGTCCGTATGAACGGCGTTGATAAATCTCATACGGATTGCATGGTGTGGGAAATTGAATGAATTTTTTGCCCGCCTGAGCAGCGTGAATGGCCACAAATTGATTGTTGGCATAGATGTAGTCATCACTGTCGCAGTAAACATGACAGCCGACGAACCTGGCGATAGATCGTAATACATCCGAACCGATTGTCTTGCTACCGCAGTAGATGCTTGTCCAGTTGTCAAATTGTCGCATCGCCATTGCCGTTTTATCGTTCTCTGTGTACCTGCCCAGAACTGTTATATCTGATGCTGAATCATCCGGGTAAAACAATGGACACAAAAGAGATGTTGGTGCTTGTCCCAGTTCCAGCCCGGCAACGCCGCCGGAAATAATCGGTCGGTCAAAATAGCCCTGAATACGCTCAGGGATAGCATCTGCCAAGATGGGATGGGAAGACTGTGTAATCTTGAAATTAGGACGACAAGCAATATCCTCTCCGCTGACAGGTATATCGACAAGGTTGGAAATATAGCTTTCAGACAGTTTTGGATGCATATCCGGGCAGATAAAGCCTTGTCCATAAAGCCACAGGGCGACCTGATTGTTGCGCTTGACCTTGTCGTTAATGACTTTACGTTCTGCCTTGGTCAGGGCAAAAACATTGACGAAGACATAAACCTTGTAATCAGGCATTTCGGCCTTAGCCAAATCGTTATGGTAATAATAATCAACCGGTACGCCAATACGATGTGCCTCCATCATACGAAATGTTTTTACAAGATCTTCGGTGGTATCCTGACTTACATAAAGCATGGATTCTTCATCAAAGATGAAAGCAATTTCCGCCGGTTTGCGTCTATCGGACTCGTAAGCCAATCGGGCTATCTGTTGCTGGCGGCTGATTAACTCCAGTATCTTTGGATGATCATACCAAGGTTCCTGCCCGAGTTGTTCCATCGACATATCAAACCACCACCCGTGTGTATCTTCACAAATATCGCAGGCGAAGTCGCGTTTCATAATGGTGAGGCTGTCGGCCAGAGTGTGGGTTCCTGTGGAAGTGCGAAACTTTATTTTTCCAACTTTTGTATTCCCATTAGCACTTTCCCCAAGCGACCCGTCATCGGCCAAATGGGTACGCGTGTCATCTTCGCTGATGAATAATTTGCCATATATGCGGAAAGAATCCTGCATCATCCGTTGAGCAGTAGTGCCTCCTGGTTTGCGATTTTCATAGTGTCCCGGGCTGGCCAGGAAATCAATCGCATCGGAGTTCAGTATCCGCAATACGCCAGCCGAACTTCCGGACTCGATATACCGCCTGGAACCCCCGTAGAAAGCTCCTGTGATGCATCGTTGGGCTGTTTTTTCTTTGATGATACGGGCAAAATGAATAATGGAATCAGCCGTGCTGTGGTGCCAGTTACGGTAAAAGTCGAACACATTCTGCAACTGGTCGGCGTTAAGGAAAGAGCCGATATTTGTTTCGTTGCTTATAGAATTGATAGATTGACCCTGTTCGGATGCTTGTCGAGTAACTTCATCAAACCAAGAGAAGCAGCGGCTGTGCATATCCGGTATTGGAGCTGTGTCAAAATCGATATCAGCTTTGTCCCAGGCTTCGCGAAGGGCCTGACTCGTGTGGTACTTTTCTCGCAGCAGTTCACTTTGGGCGGACCGAAATGCCGAGCTGAAATCTCCATAACGCCCATCCTCCCTGTCAACTGTGCCGTGCTGGTAATACCACTCACTGGTACTTCCAGCACAAGGCAGGTAGCCGATTATGTGTTGGGCAAACGGCTGCTGTTCCAGCCAGTCAATTAACTTGGACAGAGCATTCCCTGCTTCTGAACGCCATTTTGGCGAAGCTAAGGAGTACATAGCGGGCATACTGGCACCATTCTTCCAAAAAAGGCCGAGCTTTTCGAGAGCTTTGTGGCTGCCATCATTATAGGTTACCGTCTCTTCCGGATTTGCCAGTACCCAGTCAGCGGAAGGGTGCAACCTTATGCGAATAATAATGTAAGCGTTCGGCACCGCCCTGAGCAATATGTCCATATCATCGCACAGTTTCTTCAGAGCTGTGGGATTATCCCACGGCAGGTCGGCAGGGAGGTAAAACAATCGGATACCCGCCTGGCCTAATGCTTTCAGGTGCTCGTAACTCTTGCTTTTGCGGTAATTAAAGGTTGTCATTGCCATAGGTGGCAAAGGAACCCCGTCAACAATCAGGGCAGGTAACCCATTGTGTAGTTGGACTTTACATACAGACATTACTTTAGATTCCTTTGACACTGTTTCTGTTTGTTAAGCATTTTTTAACCGTACTTTAACAGCCAACACATAAACTCAAAAAACTTTTTGCCCCACTCTTACTGAAAATGTACAGGTATGTTGCTGATTATGGGGGAAATTACGGTTTTATGCAAAACAAAATACCCGATGATTATTTTCGCGGGGCAGTGGAACTGCGGATTATCAGGTTTGGTGCAAGACGTATAGATTGTGCGACCCCGTTGATTTTCTCACTTCCGTCCTTCGTTTTTTTGTCATTAATATTCTTCATAATTATCTCTATGGCCTTTATTCCTACCTCAACGGAAGGGTAATTAACCGAAGTCATGGGAACCAATGTCATTTCTGTAAGTGGTTTATTGCCAATGCCGACGAGTGATATATCTTCCGGTACCCTAATTTTTGCACCTAACAGGAAATTCAATGCGCCGGCAGCCATCTCGTCATTGCGAAAGACAATGCCATCAGGCCTTTCCTTCATTTTAAGAATAGTCGCGGCTGATTCTCTGCCGCCTTCGTAGTCGCTTGTTTCCGAGGCTATACAGAGTTCCTGCGTCTGTATTCCGCTATTTTCTATTGCCCTCTGGTAGCCGTGATATCTTATGCGGCACACATCAGTGGCCAACTCACTATCTACTTCTACGTGGCTAACAGCGGTACCTGCTGGCGAGTAACCTTGCACGGCAAATCTTGAGCGATTGCCAATGCAAAAAGCGATGCGTTTGTGGCCGAGCCGGACAAGATGATTTGTTGCCTCGTAGCCGCTCATTTCAGGGTCGCCGCTGATGGCATCTATTCCATCGCTGACAAGACTTCCAGCGATAACTAAAGGAAATTTATTATTATATAAATTCTTTAATATGGAAGCTGTTGCCTGTGAAGGATGGCCTGAAAAGATAATTCCATCGACTCTGCGCGATAGAAAGTTTTTTATATAAGCCTGTTCTCGATCACTGTCGAAAAAACTGATACCCACAATAATTTCGTAGCCGCTTTTAACCGCCTCCGAACTGGCTCCCTTGACGATAAGACTTGTTTGGTAAGACATAGAACTGGGAGCTATTACTCCTATGGTAAAAGTGCTTCCTTTTCGCATGCTCCGGGCGTACAGGTTAGATATGTAACCTGTTTTCTTAACGGAACTTAGCACTTTTTGACGAGTATTTTCACTAACCCTGCCTTCCTTTGTCCTGTTGTTGAGTACTACCGAGACAGTGGTAGTGGATACATCTGCATGTCTCGCTACATCTTTGATTGAAACAGCCACTGAAAACTCCTGTTTTCGTATTCCTTCTAATATCATTACTAAATAAGCAGAAACGCTTCTGCCACAAAGATATTGTAGCAGAAAGCAGTGCTGTTTTGCAATGAAAAATTTGCAAAAAACATTATGAGGCATAAGTGTTTGTGCAATATGTGGTTATGCAACCAAAGCAGGCTTGGGCGTTTGGAAATAAAACAATTTTCAAAGAATAATAACAAAATATTATTGACTTAAATTTCCGATAGAGGTATATTACAGTGTAGCAGAAACGATACTGCAAACAAGTTTGTTGTCAATGTCGGTTTTTTCGGGACGGTATCGGGTGTAGTGCTTTTATAAAAAATTAGTTGCTTTTAGTTGTTGGTTTGAAATGTATTGTGCATTTTTACGGAAAGTAATTGGAGTTTGAAAAGGAGGTATTATGATGAAGAAGTTTATTGTTCTATTAGTTACTTTGAGCAGTGTTGTTTTGGTGGCTACTTCGGTAGCTTCGGACAGGTGTTTGGTCGAAACAACTTTTGAAGAGGACAGCGCTGGTCCCGGTACATGGGATATAAGTGCTGGCTATGGCTGGGATGAATCTGATCCCGCATCTAAGGTGGACTGGTACCAGGGTGGTAGTGATGGTCAGGTTCGTTTTATAACCGGCGGTGCGTGTCAAGGCGACCAGTGCGGGCGTATTAAAGGCGGCAGCACTAAACACGCCAGGTTGAGTTTTGCCAGTGGTGAGAATACCGGCGTATATGTTATGACCTGGTACCAAAAATATGAAGATGTCAATGCAACAGTAGCCGTGCCAATAGCCGGTGTAAAAATTACCGACAACTACAATGCAGAAATTTTGCAGGTACTGATGAAGGGAGATGCTAACGGCACCACCGTAATTGAAGTAAAAGATGATAACGGAACAGGCAACGATAGCCATACAGCAACACTCCTGAATAGTTATTCCGATAACATTTGGTATGAATTTGAAATGGAGTTGGACTTCACAAATAAGACATACGAGGCGAAAGTAAAACAGGCAGGTGCAGCAAACTGGGCGAGTACGGTGGCCGGTTGTCTGCGAAACAGCAGCAGCATCGAATCCTTTGATAAAATTGCGTGTACGGTTAACGACCCTAACATTTACGGTTACTGGGACGACATCAAGGTGAAGCGTGCGGCACCATACATAGTGAACACAACTTTCGAGCTTGATAACCCTGTTAGCGGAATGTGGACCAGTGGTCAATGGGGTGATAAAGAAGCGAACACTCCGCCGTCCGGCACGGGTAATAATGATCCAGACCCGGCTTCCGGTGTGTACTGGATAAACGAGTATGGTGGCGATAAATGTTCCATCGCAAGAGATGCATTACTTTCTTATGCAGGTGCTCAGTTCGGGTCGGTTACAGGTTCTACCAGCGGCAAGTCCTGTGGACTGGATTTTGCCAGTGGCGAGAATACCGGAATCTATGTTATGACCTGGGCTCAAAAATATACAAACCACAGTGCTACTACTGACAGGTATGCCGCGATAGCTATCTTTGATGATGACAATGCCGATTGGAGTGATAGAGCGCTGGGGATAAATATGAAGGGAGATGCCAGCGGCACTACGATAATTACGGTTGATGATTGTGCTGATGGCAATGACGCTCATATAACAACACTCTTGGCGAGTTATCTGGTTGAAACGTGGTATGAGTTCAAGATGGAGTTGGACTTATCCAATAAAACATACGAGATAAAGGTAAAACAGGCAGGCATAGGTAGTTGGGAAGCAACGGCAAGCGGCCTTCTTCGATTTGCCGGCAGTATTGATTCGTTTGACAGAATTCTATGCAGAGCCACCCACAGCGAGGTGAGGGGCAGTTGGGATAACATCAAGGTTAAAAGTGTGCCGTATATAGTCAAGACGACTTTTGAAGCCGGCAGCGGTGGTGTTGGCACCTGGCCCGGCGATGCTGTTGATGGTCAATTGTGGTGTGACGGAAATGACCCCGACCCTGTATCAGGCGTTCAGTGGCAATTCAAGCAGGGCGATGCAAATGGTATTGTCGTAACAACAGCCATCGCTAAAAACGGCACTCAATCAGGCAAGATATGGCGTACGGCGGCTTCGGAAAGTGGAACGGCATCTTCGTTGCACTTCGGCGACGGCGACAATGTTGGTCCTGTTGTGCTGAAATGGTTCCAGAAGTATCAGTATGTTTCAGGCGGCTGGGATAACTACGCGGGTATCATACTTGGAAGTTTTAGTGTGGGTGACCCCTGCGATCCCAATAATCTGCCGACTAGTTGGAACAACAAATGCGCTGCTGTATTAATGAAAGCAGATGCGGATGGAGCAACAACCATTGGTTTTTGTTATGGAACACAGACAGGTGCTGCGATTGACGCAATACTGCTGGATGGTTATGAAGATGGGGAATGGTACGAATTCGAGGTAGAGTTGAACTTCTACACTAACGAAATTCGGGCAAGTGTAAAACAAGTAGGTGAGCCTGGATGGGAAGGTACTATATCCGGCTATCTCCAGAACGGAGCCGACGCAAATTCGTTTGACTGGATACAATGTAAGACCAACAAAACGAGTGGCTTTGGATACTGGGACGATATAGTGGTTCTGGAAGAGCAGGAAGTATGCGGCAGCTACGGTTATTCAGTCGGAGATATGAATAGGGACTGCTATGTAGACTTTAAGGATTTCACGATGATTGCTTCGGAGTGGCTTGATTGTTCCGAACCAAACGATCCCAATTGCCAGGCGTATTAGTAGAAAGGGTTTTAATTCCTTATGAGTCAATGTAAGGGTAAATTGGAGATAAAGTCAGATGAATTTATTGTATAAGGACTTTAATTTAAAGATGGAGGTTAAGATGAAAAAGTATGTTGTTTTGCTTAGTGTTTTATCCGGTGTATTTTTACTCTGCGGTGCGGCATCCGCGGCAGATTTGGTCAACACGACTTTCGAGCCTAACAGTGCAGGGGACCCTTCCTGGAATATGTACGGTCCTCCGGAATATGGTGCGTGGACCGGCCAAGATCCCTGTTCTTTGGTAAACTGGAGCCCACTTAGTACTCAGCACCAATACGGTGTAATTAGTAATCATGAGCCTTACGATGGCAATCAGTGCGGCAGGCAAACCGGCTCCAGCACAGGTGCTAAGTTTTCTGTTTTGGACTTTTGCAGTGGTACGAACACAGGGATATATACGATAACCTGGTATGCCAAATATGTAAGCAGGAGTACGGAGGCTGGGAACCGGCGTCTTTGTGTGAAGATTAGAAACGATGCCGGAAATGTATCCGCAGAGATAAATCTGTCTGAAGAGGAGGGCGCGATTACATACTACGACAGCAATCTTGGCGGCAATGCGGAGTTGATGGATCTGGTAGATAGCCTTTGGTATAAATTTAAGCTGGAACTGAACTACGGAACCCAGAAGTTTACTCTCAAGGTAAGAGCGGCGGGAAGTGGAGATGCTTATACCACAGCAAGCGATATTGATTTTCGCGATGCTACCTGCACTTCACTTGACAGGCTGTGGTGTATCTCTTACAGAAACAAATGCTGGGGCTACTGGGACGATATCAAAGTGGTTGATGGCATAACGCCGGATGTGTGTGGCGACTGGGGATATGCACCATCAGATTTGAACGAAGACTGCTATGTAGATTTTAAGGACATTGCAATACTTGCGGAAAACTGGCTGGACTGCACTGATCCGACAGATACCAGATGTTCGTGGTAGTTAGGGTTATAACATACTGAATGAATCGTCTTTATTCAGTTCAGATTTAAATGTTTTATGTTACTTTTGTTGGAGGAATGAGAAATGAAGAAGTTAATTGTGTTTTGTAGTATGGCTTTGGTGGTTGCTTCGGCGAGTGCCTATATGGTCAACACGACCTTTGAGGCGGGCAGTGCCGGCGCCGGTACATGGGATACAGGTACTGATGTGAATGGTGTGCCTAACCTCTATGCTAAATGGGATGAGAAGGATATTGCTTCCGGCGTTAACTGGACAACTACTGCCGAAGATCAGCATGCGGGCTTCGGCGGCTATGGTGGCGGCGTTGCCTATTCAGGCGATCAGTGCGGAAGAATTTGTTGTACCTCCGGTGGTGCTAAGAGTGCTAATCTGGATTTTGGCAACGGTGAAAATACCGACACATATACTATGCACTGGTACGCAAAGCAAACAATGCAGGGAACGGGTGGACATGTGTACGACAATAGCCGCGTACGGATTAGAGACGATGCCGCAAAAACAGCCGCACAAATATCGATGTATAACGACAAAGCGACCGGAACGGACAGCTATGGCATTTGTTACGCTGTTGGTGGCGGTGGACTGTTTAACAAACTGATGGATATGGACTATGGCACCTGGTATGAGTTTGAACTGGTATTGAAGTATGGAGATAAGAAATTCGATTTCAAGGCCAGGGAAGCCGGTGTCGGAGCTGCCTGGACAGGCGTAACCGATAAGGCCTTCTATGAGTCGGCGAGCAGTTCTTTTGATCTGATAAGTTGTATAACAGATAAAGGAGCGGAAAGTTGCGGCTACTGGGATGACATCACCGTAGTTCCCGAGCCAGCAACGATGTTGCTGCTTGGTTTAGGCGGCGGTTTGCTTACTTTGAAGAGGCGAAGGAATTAAGGCTAATTAATGCAAGGTAGGATTTTGCAAAAAGTCTTATTGTTGTGTTGTTTTTTGGTTAAGGTGCCCCGTCCGTACCAAGAGTATGGACTGGGGTGTCTTGACTGAGTTAGTTAGTGGTGGTTTATTTTGTTTTAATGACAGTGTTGATGAAAATCGCCCTGTGCAAAGTGAATTTTTAATGTAGGAGTCGGATATGTATAGACGCAAAGAACATTGTAAGGCGTTCACGTTAGTAGAGCTTTTGGTTGTCATTTCCATTATTGCCTTGCTTTTGGCTATTCTGATGCCTTCTTTGCGGAAGGCGCGGGAGCAGGCGAAAAGGGTTATTTGTGGGAATCGTCTGCATCAATGTCATATAGCGCTAACGGCTTATTCAGGCGACTACGACACGAAGTATCCACCTCACTGTAAGTTGGTTGACGACCCTGCCACAACATCTGTAGATGAAGCGAGGGAAACCAGATGGGCACAAAAGCATCCCGAATATTCAGTCTGGATGGCGGCATATACAAATAATGGTCTCGATTGGGAGAGTGAGTTTTATACCTCGTATATTACAAATCACGAGGCGTTGTTCTGTCCTAATTCGTACCGTACCGGAGCAACCTCGGCCGACCCCGAAAACTGGGGGACAATGGGTGCTATCGGCTACTACTATTTCGGTAACTTCCTGGGCGATTATCAAGCAGTCTGGGTCGATAGCAAGGAAAAGGACCGAATGCCTGAGAAGGCTACCGACAGTTCGAGTCTCCCATTGATGGCCGATTTAACAGGGGACTGGTCTCTTTATTACAAACAATATCACTGGAAGTGGAGCCATACAAAAGACCAGCATGAAGGGGCTAATATGCTGCGCAACGGTGGCGATGTGGGGTGGAATAGGATTGATGATTCAGAATCAGGCCCCAACTACAGGTTAAAATCAGGCGGAGGCACCGCAAAGCATTTCTGGTAGGCGGTCAGAATTTATTATTGGGCGGTCATTTAGCAAAAGGAAAGGTTTTTGCCGTGAAAGAGCAGCGAAATATTATTGTCGGTTTGTTTTTTTGTGCCTGTTTTTTTTTTACAGGGTGCCTGCAGGCGCAGACCAGTGTTTTTCTTGAACAGGGTACTCTTAAAGGTGCTGTTGAGACCGCCGGTGAGATTGGACGGGTACAGTCGCTTGAAACTGCTCTGGTGACAGGTGATTCTGCAAATCAAATCATAATTGCAGGAAGATTAAGCAATAAATATATCACGCCGCTGGTTCAGGCGTCCGGCCTGGAAGTTGATACAAACTGGATTGGCGAGCAGGGGTTTTACATTAAATCTCTCGAAGACGATTCCATACTTATTACCGCTGATACACATACTGGAGTTCTTTACGGCCTGATGGAACTGCGCGATAGGATTGAAGATGATGGTCGGGGTGTGTTAAAGCAAAAACTCAATATCAAAGACAGGCCTGTGTTTGATGTTCGCTTAGGCAGTGCCCAAAAGCGTGCTAACTTCACTACTTTCTGGGCAACGGAACCAGATGGACCCAGCTATAAAGATGCGACACTTTTTCTATATGAGGGCTTCCCCGAAATATTTCCGAATGACGATGTCCGTACCGAACATATACAGAAGGTTAAAGCTCGGCGTGAGAAATTAAAGAAAGCTATTGCCAAAGCAGCAGATTATGGGGCAAGAGTCTATTTGTTTATGTACGAGCCAGCTCTTCCCTACTGGGCAAAAGAGCCATTTATTGCGGCTCATCCGGAAGTAAAAGTTAAACGGCGGGATAAATGGTGGGAACCTTTTATGTGTCCCTGCCAGCAAACAAGCAAACGGCTGCTGTCTGTTAAAATGAAAAATCTTTTTAGAGATGTACCGGATATAGGGGGTATATTGCTAAATATTGGAGAAAAGAATCAAAGCATATTTTCCTGCGGTTGCGAAAAGTGCCAGACTCAGCCCTATAAGGATAGGCTTGTTGAGTATCTTTTGCTCATAAGAAAGGCGATGCTTGACGGCTCAGGAAAGGACCCAAATGCCGACCCGGATGCACCCAAAATATATTTGCGTCCCTGGTCGATTGTTAAACACGGTTTAGGCTCGAAAGAAGAGGAATTCAGTACTTTAGCAGAAATTTTACCGAAGGACATTTGTTTCTGGTCGAAGGTAACCGTTCCGCCGGGAGGCGATTATCTTTGGAACGATCACTTTAGTCCGTTTGTAAATATGCCTCGTATGGAAACTTTTGGCTGGGATACACATCATCCAAACCTTAGTCTGCCCTGTCCTGCCCAATTGTGTTATACCGGCCCCAAGCTCAAAGCCCGTGCAATGAAGTTAGCCAAGCTTGGTATGAGAGGCCAGGCACCTTGTCGAAAGCCCAAAAAGGATGAAGTTCTTTATGAGCCAAGTCGACTGGCGACATCAAAGATTGCGTGGGACCCTTTCCGTTTTGATCCTGACAAATTTCTGTTGGAATGGGCAGAGAAAAGATTCGGAAAAGAAGCATCGCCTTATGTAGCGGATGCACTGAAGGATACCTACAAGATTACAGATGCTTTTACTATCTTGCCGACCAATACTAATTGGTTCCACCTGATGAACTTCGTGCCGGACAAGAAAACTCACTGTTACAGCGGAACAAACTCCGCTAAACAAACCAAAGATATTGCAAATACAAATAAACAGACGCTGAAAAAAGTGCTTTCAAAGTTTGAGCTTGCAGAAGAGGTCAAGATAGCTGAAAGCGCCGAGGAAAATTTAGCCAAAGCTCTGACCATCAATCCGGAAAACAAGGCTCTCAAAAGATTTTGGATGATGAGCAAGGCGACGGTGGGTCTGACCAAATTTTATCATCACTATCATTTTGCACTGGTATATAACAATGCGAGTAAGACGGTCAATGGCCGGGACAGCAGAAAATATTACGAACTGGCCGCTGGCCACATCAAAAAGGCTGTTCCGGAGATGGAGGCCTATCTGGCGTGGATGTACAAGATACATCCAAAGTTTCTCACATTCTTTGATGTTGATACGAATCCGTTCGTTGGATACATATTTGGTCAATTAGCATCAGTCAGTCAGCAATGCCAAAACGCATATAACCGCCTTGTGATGGAGCCGCTTCGGGCAGAAAAATATCCTTATCTTTTGTGGGAGGCAGAAAATGCCGATAAGAAAATAGGGTATAAACGGTATGCGCCGTGGCCTGTCGAGACGCGATGGAAAAGTATTCACTCGAAGCTGCTGGAAAAATGGAATAGTCAGGAGTTTATTTTTGATGCGAATGCCGGGGCTGACAAACCTCAGTCATTGCCAGCTATTATTTCGCCCGATATTTTGCCGAAGCTGCGTGTGAAGTTCAGTGGTGATTTGAGCAGTGGCGGGATGCTTGTTTTAAGATTCGTCCCTCTTGGCCCTAAGGGCAGAGTTGGGGCACGCCCGCGAAAGTCGCTCCTGAAGATATCGCTGAACGGCCAGGACATAACAACTCTCGACGACATCGCCACAAATGATACGATGGAAGACAACGAATATATTCGCTATGTAGAGTTGCCAGCTACGGATAAGGCAGGTAAGCACGAGCTAACATTTGTGTCAATGCCGGATTGTACCGGTACGGAAATTTATTTTATGAGATTATATACGCCTAAAGAGCAGAAGATTTATAAACATAAATCGCATACAAGTCTTAATCTGTTTGAGGAAAAACTTGATACACCGCTTTGGTCGTTTGAGTACTAAAGGAAGGGTTAAATATGGTGAAAAGAACCGCTATAAAGTCAGTTATAATAATTGTGTTTTTTCTGTTCGCAGTTGCGGCAGACGCTGCTCTCTACGAGGGTTTTGAGGACACCGCAGGTCTGTCTGTTAGCATGGATGTTGACGCTAATGCGGTTATGACCGTTGACGCCAATGACAAAACAAACGGCTTGGCAAGTGTAAAACTTACATTCACTGTACCGTCAGGCCAGAGTGAATATGAGACAGCTTATATTGTAAAAAAGTTGACCGGGCCGGTAGATATGACTGGCCTAAATATGAGTTTTTCTGTTTGCCCCGTTGACAGGTCCGTTATAAACTCGGTTTACCTTTACTTGTATGATGCATCAGGCAATGTAGAGTATTGGCGATGGTGGACGGGGACATCAACCGGCGTGTGGACAAGATTTGGAGTGGTTGAGGGACAGCCAAGCGGTGCTGATGGTCATGTTAAGGATGCTGGTTTTAATCCCAGGTATGTAACATCTATAAGGTTTCGTCTGCGGAGCGACGACAGTATCGGAGGTCAGACTGTTGAGGCAAAGTTTGACGACTTCAGGGCAATTCCGGACATAATGACCAAATCTGCTTATTTGTTTGTTGAGGACAGTCTTGCTGGAATAACCAGTACTGCCGAGCAAATCGGCGTAACACAAAAACTTGGAACTTCGCTGCCGTCGGCAACGATAATGCATACGAATTTCGAGGAGGACAGTGCTGGTCCAAATACCTGGGATGTGTCAATAAGCAACCTGTGGGATGAGCGTGATATTGTTACCAGTATGAACTGGTCGCCGCCAGTTGCTACGGCTGTTATCCAAACCAGTGGTGCCCGGGAGGGTTCTCAGTGCGGCAAGGTACAAGGCACCAGCGGAGGCGAGGGATATGCATTGCTCGATTTTGGCAGTGGTGAGAACAGAGGCCGTTATAAAATGACCTGGTATGCAAAATATGATACCGACGGGAGTGGTATCCGCAACCATCGTACATATACTACAAATGATGCCGGACATTGTGCCGCATACATAAAAATGAAGCCGTCAGAGGGAATCACCTGTAATGACGGCGTAATGGTTGTAACACTTTTGGGTAGTTTTTCCGACAATGTGTGGTATGAATTTGAGTTGGTGCCGGATTTTGTCAATAAAACTTTCGATGTAAAAGTAAAACAAGCTGGCAATACAGAGTGGGCAACAGAAGAAACAAATCTGGCTTTCGAGTCTGACTTATGCGGTTCTTTTGACCAGATAAAGTGCCGTTTTTGGAAGAATTTGGATGCAGGATATTGGGACGACATCAAGGTTGATATCGTTGAAGAAGACAGGATAATCATTTCCGTTGGCAGGTATGACGACCCGAATATCGTTCCGCTGATTGCCGATGCCAATCTTACCGTGGATGTGAACTGGCTTGGCCAGCAGGGTTTTTATATAAAAAGCTTCGGGGATAATAAAATACTTGTAACCGCGGCGACAGAAGTTGGCGTATTGTACGGAATGATAGAACTGTGGGACAGGGTTTCCGGAGAAGGATATGGAGTATTGGAAGAAACTTTGGATGTTGCCGACAGACCGGTGTTGAGCATTCGTCAGGGCAAGACCTATAAGCGTGCGAATTTTGCCACAGCCTGGTACACTGATAGAGAATCGCCAGTCTTTCGCTATGACGATAATCCAGAGGTATTCAACGATGTCAACGAGACCTTCAAACAGGATTACCTGCAAACTGTAGAGAGTAATCGCAACGGCTTGAAAAGCAAGGTTGCCAGCGCTGCTGACTATGGAGCGAAACTGTATATACCTACATATCAACCCTCGCTACCAGAGTGGGCGACAGATGCGTTTAACGCACATAATGGGACTACCCCTGCACGGCAAACGGAGTATTGGCATCCGTCCGTCTGTCCGAGCAAGCAGGCAAGTAAGGATTTGCTCTATGACAAAATTAAAAATCTTTTCACAGATGTTAATGACATAGGCGGTATAGCACTGAACATCGGCGAGCTGGACCAGAGCATCTATTCCTGCGGCTGCTCGACTTGTGGAAGTCAGTCTTATAAGAACAGGCTCATCGAGTATGTCCTGCTTATAAGAAAAGCTATGCTGGATGCTACGGGTTATGACCCCAATTATACATATCCGGATGACCCGGACGCACCAAAAGTATATCTGCGTCCCTGGGGAATTATCAGTCACGGTTTAGGTTCGGAAAGTGAATTCAGGTCTTTAGCTACTATCCTTCCTGACGATGTTCGTTTCTGGTCGAAGCTGGTGCCTATTGGTGATGATTACACTTGGCATGATTATTTTACTTCGCTAATAGATATGCCTCGTCTGGAAACTTTTGGCTGGCATGTTTATCATCCGAATTTGAATCAGCCGTGTATTGTTCAACTGTGTTATACTGCTCCTAAGCTCAAGGCTCGTGTAATGAAGCTTGTTAACGACTATGGTGTTAATGGCCAGGGACAGTGCGACGGTATCGATTCCACTGAGCCACTCTACGAGCCGAGTCGATTGGCAAGTTCGAAGATTGCATGGGACCCTTGTGGTTTTGATTCAAATGATTTTTTACTTGAATGGGCAACGAATAGATTCGGAGAGGACGCTAACTCTTATGTGGCTAATGCTCTGGAAGATACATACAAAATTACCGATGCTTTTCTTACTATCGACCCTTTGCACACCGGATGGTACGAGATGACGAGTTTTGTTAAAGACAAAAGTCTGATTTTCTATAATAGAGCTTGTGTCCTCAGTCAATCGAGCAGTATGAAGAATGTTAGTGAAGGAACCCTTGCAACAGTGCTTTCGCAGTTTGACATTTCCGATGAAATCAGCATAGCAGTTGATGCTAACCAGAATTTTGCCACAGCCGTATCTCTTGAGCCGAATGACGCTGACCTCGGTAGATTCTGGACAATGGCTAAAGCAACTGTGGCTTTAACTAAGTTTTACAAGAATTATCACTACGCTGTCATATACAACAATTTGCACCACAATACCGGAAACTCTGCGTATCACGATACTGCTGTTTCTTACATTAACTTAGCCAAACCCGAATCTGAGGACTATGTGGATTTGATGAACCAGTTGCACCCCAGGTTTAACGAATTTTTTAAAGAGTTTGATACAGAGTGGAATTATGGCTACACAGGTCTTTCTTCCAAATACTACCACTTTGGTCAAATGGTCGGGGTTGAGCAGCAATGCAAAACCGGGTACAGCCAACTTGTGATGGAGCCTAACAGGGCGCAGAACTATCCCGGGTTGCTATGGCAGGTGGAAAATCCTGATGGGAAGATAGGGTATGAACGTTATGGCCCGTTTGAAGAGGAGGATTTGTGGCCCTACACTTTTGAGACTTTGAACAATAAATACACAAGTGATATATATACAGTGAACGCGAATGCCAGCGAGTCTCTGCCTCAGGTTATTTCGCCCTGGACACAGCCTACCACGCTGTGCGTACAGTTCACAGGTGATTTAAGTCAAGGCGGAATGCTTGTTGTTAAATTTGTTCCCCTCGGATGTAAGGCAAGATACGCTTTTGACGGGGGGTTAATGCTACGTAAATCGGTACAAAAAGTTTCCCTGAACGAAATTTATGTGAAGACTCTGGTTGATATTACCACTGATGGTGCAATGGTTGATGACGAGTTTGTTCGATACATTGAACTTCCTCCGACAGGAACAGGCACGCAGCAACACGAATTGAAAGTGTTAGCGCAGGACGAAACTGATCCCAATTGTATAGGCGTAGGAACGGAGTTCTACTATATGAAGTTGTACGTACCAATGGAGCAGTCGGAGTCGGATATGGTCAATACAACCTTTGAAGAGGGCAGTGCCGGCGCAGGTACATGGGACACATCTATTGACTATGGCTGGGATGAGAAGGACATCGCTTCCGGCATCAACTGGGTACAGAGTGGTAGCGATAGTGAGGCAGGTTTCGGTAGCTATGGTGGTGTCGCTTATTCAGGCAGCCAGTGTGGAAGGGTATTTAGTTCCGCCACTGGTGCTAAGAGCGCTACTCTGGACATTGCCAGCGGTGATAATACCGGCATATATACTATGCACTGGTACGCAATGCAAACAATGCATGGATCGGGTACGCATGTGTACAAGAATAGTCGTGTGCGGATTAGAGAGGATGCCGGCAGTGGCACTGAAGCCGCACAAATATCAATGTATAACGACAAAGCGACAGGGACGGACACCTATGGCATTTGTTACGCTGATAATGGCGGACAGTTTAACAAACTGATGGATATGGACTATGGCACCTGGTATGAGTTTGAGTTGGTACTGAGGTACGGAGACCAGGAATTCGATTTCAAGGTCAGGGAGGCAGGCACTGCTACTTGGACCAGCGTAACCAATAAGAATTTCTATAAGCAGAGCGACTCTCTTGACCAGATAAGTTGTATAACAGATAAAGGGGCGGCAAGTTATGGCTACTGGGACAATATCAAGGTGGTTCCGGTTTGCGGTGGTTTAGGTTATCCGACAGGGGACATTGATAAGGATTGCTGTGTTGATATGAACGACTTGGCTATATTTGTCTCGCATTGGCTTGATACGAGTTGTGCCAGCCCGGGTTGGTGTGACGGTTCTGATCTGGACGAAAGTACCAATGTCGATTTTGAGGACCTTGCGACCATGGCCAACTATTGGCTGGAAGACAGACAAAACTGATAATTTTAATATGGCCACTTTGAAAAAAAGTGGCCATATTTTTTTACACTTGTTATATCAATTGCGATTAATTGGAATCGAATTACTGTTGATGCCACTCTTGTCCCGATGAATGTCGGGATAAACTCTGACGGAGATACATAACCTTTATTCTTTAGATTGCAATCGTAGTATTTACTCTTTCTTACCAGAGCATTTTAGTATTTTCTGTTCGCATTTAGGCCATCAACCGAAGCCGCAACAGGCATAAAGTGAACACGAAAAATTAAACTGCTTTAAGATTATTGTTTGGCTTGAAATTCATAACAGGAGAAAGGAGGAGAATAAGTACAGGGGAGGAATGCTGTTTCACAAGTAGTTAAGTTTGTTTCATCCTTGACAGGTCATCTTGAGGTAGTCATGTTTGTCGCAAAAATAATTACAAAAAAAAGGAAAGGAAAGTGTAAGATGAAAAAGCTCACAATGTTAATGATTATATTTGCAGTTTTGTGGCTCGCTCACGGAGTGAATGCCGCTCTTTACGAAGGTTTTGAAGATGTCGATGGTTTGTCCGTTTTTGGTGGTGACAACCCATCTATAACTGTTGATTCTGATTGTATTGACGGGGTGGGAAGTGTTAAACTCTCGTTTACCGTTCCCGGGTCAGGCTATACATACGGCAAGATAATAAAAAATTGTGCAGGCCACGTTAATATGGCTAACTTAGCCATGAGTTTTTCCGTTTGTCCTGTGGATAAAAGTAAAATAAACTCTGTGTATATTTATCTGTATGATGCCAGCGGTAAATATGAGTATTGGCGATGGTGGTCTGGTATGTCCAGTGGTGCCTGGACTACATTTACATTTACCCAAGGTCAGCAGGGAGCAGCTGATGGCCATTTTACAGAATCCGGTTTTGACCCAAAATATGTAATCGCTACAAGATTTTATGTTCGGAATACAACTTCTATAGCAGGTCAAACTGTTGAAGCAAAATTCGACAACTTTCAGGCATACGATACGGCTGCATCCGGGTCAGCGCGGCTGTTTGTCGGGAATTCGCTGGACGGCATGGTTCGAATTGGTGAGCAGATTGGCAAAACGCAGAAATTCAGCCAGATGCTGGTAAATACAACCTTTGAAGAGGATAGTGCCGGAACCAATACATGGGATGCATCCGGCGATTACGGCTGGGATGAGCCTGACATTGCGTCCGGCATCAACTGGACACAGGGTGGCAGCGACAGCCAGGTTCGTGTCGTAACCAGCGAAGCGTACAATGGAGATCAGTGTGGAAGGGTTATTGGCTCAAGCACCGGTAGCAAGTATGCTTATCTGAACTTCGGCAACAAAAACAATACCGGTACCTATACTATGAACTGGTATGCCAAGCATAAAAGCATAAGCAGCACATCAGGGGATAGATATTGTTATGTGAAGATTAGAGACGATGACAATGACACAGCCGCAGAAGTGCAAATGTCTAAAGAATCAAATAATATTAGCTACCACGACAGCAGCGGATGGCATACCTTGATGACATTGGTGGACAATACGTGGTATGAATTCAAGTTGAAGCTGAACTACCAGACCATGAAATTTGATATCAGTGCCAGGAAAGCAGGCATCGGAGCTTCCTGGACGACGGTAAGCAACAAGAGTTTCTATAGTTCCTCCAGCACATCGCTTGACCGTATATATTTTATAACAAATAGAAACAAAAGTTACAGCTACTGGGATGATATTGTTGTAGCAACAGAAGAACTTGACAAGGCCAATCAGACTGTTGTCTATGTCGGCAGATACGATGACCCAAGTATTGCTTCAGTGGTTGAGGAATCAGGGGTTTCCGTTAGTCCGAGTTGGGCAGGACAGCAGGGCTTTTATATCAAAAGTTTTGGCGACGATAAAATACTGGTTACCGGTGTTACGGATGTTGGTGCGTTATACGGCCTGATGGAGTTGAGAGACAGGGTTCAGGAAGATGGATACAGTGTATTAGGCCAAAGCTTAAATGTTAGCGACAGGCCTGTGCTAAGTGTCCGTTCTGGCAAGGTATACAAGCGTGCTAACTTTGATATTGCCTGGTACACCGATAGAAAATCGCCTATTTTCAGGTATGATAGTAACCCAGAGGTATTTAACAATGTCTCTTCAAGCTTTAAGAGCGATTACCTGGCTACAGTAGAATCGAATCGTGACAAGTTGAGAAGTAAAATTGTCAATATGGCTGAATATGGAGTAAAGGTGTATATGGCCACATACCAGCCGGCACTACCGGAGTGGGCGATAGATGCGTTCAACGCATATAATGGGACTACCCCTTCACGGCAAACCGATTGGTGGCATCCGTCTGTCTGTCCGAGCAAGCAGGCCGGCAAAGATATGCTTTACGACAAAGTAAAAAATCTTTTTGAGAATGTTGACAACCTTGGCGGTATTATACTTAACATTGGTGAGAATGATCAGTGTGTATATTCCTGCGGCTGCTCATCATGCAATTCTCAATCGTATAAGAACAGGCTCATTGAGTATGTTAATATAATAAGGGATGCGATGCTTGATGCCACGGGCTATAATCCCAATTACACTTATCCCGATGATCCGGATGCGCCTAAGGTTTACCTTCGTCCCTGGGGAATTATCAGTCATGGTTTGGGTTCAGACGCTGAATTCGAGTCCCTTGCAAATCTTTTACCGGTTGATGTTCGTTTCCGGACAAAGCTGACTCCTTCCGGCAGTGATTATCTCTGGGGCGATACTTTTAACACGCTGATTGATATGGCTCGTATGGAAACTTCAGGCTGGCATGCTTATCATCCGAATTTGAATCAGCCTTGCATCACTCAACTGTGCTATACTGCACCCAAACTCAGGACCCGTGCGACAACGCTTATTGGTTATGGCGTGAATGGCCAAGCACCGTGCGACGATATTGACGGAACAGAATCGCTTTACGAGCCAAGCAGACTGGCAAGTTCCAAAATTGCATGGGACCCTGCCAACTTTAACAGCTATAGTTTTTTGCTGAATTGGGCTGAAAACAGATTCGGTACGAGTGCAGATTACTATGTGGCTCA
This sequence comes from Anaerohalosphaeraceae bacterium, assembly GCA_021108375.1. Classification (GTDB taxonomy): domain Bacteria; phylum Planctomycetota; class Phycisphaerae; order Sedimentisphaerales; family UBA12454; genus JAIORA01. The sequence continues at coordinate 40,423 of JAIORA010000037.1, read as the reverse complement.
GGCTTTGAAAGATACTTATAAGATAACCGATGCTTTTACCACCGTTGATCCTCTGCATACCGGATGGTATCAGATGATGAGTTTTATTAAAGATAAAAGTTTAAATTTCTATAATGCAGGTTGTGTTCTCAGTCAGACCAGTGCCGTGAAAAATGTAAGTACCGGAACACTTTCCAGTGTGCTTTCTCAGTTCACTATCAGCGATGCAAGAAGCGTGGCCAGCAACGCTGTGAGCAAACTCTATACGGCGAAAGGTTATAATAGTGATCCTGATCTTTTAAGATTTTATGAAATGTCTCAGGCGACTGATGCACTGGCAAATTTCTACAGGGATTATCACTATGCCATGGTATACAACAACCTCTACCTGAATACAGGTACTGCTTCTTATCGTAACACTGCGTCTTCTTATATTGAGTCAGCCCTGCCCGAAGCGGAGGATTATGTGTACTATATGAACCAGTTGCATCCGAAGTTTAATGATTTCTTCGAAGAGTTTAATACCACATGGAATATGGGTTACAACATTGTGCCTTCCTCTTATTACTATTTTGGTCAGATGAGTGGTGTTGACCAGCAGGTAAAGACCGGCTACAGCCACATTGTGATGCAGCCTTTGCAGCAAAGCAACTATTCGACTCTTGTGTGGGAATTGCAAAACCCTTCTACTAAGATAGGGTATAAACGGACAGGCCCATTTGTTGACAGCGACCTGTGGCCGTACACTTTTACAACTTTAAACAATGCATACACAAGCGATACATACACTGTCAGTGCTCCAGGAGGTTCTCTGCCTCGTGTCATTTCAAAATGGACACAGCCGAAAACGCTGACGGTGAACTTCAATGCTGATATAAGCGATGGAAGTATGCTTGTCATCAAGTTTGTTCCCCTCGGATGCAAAGCCAGGAATGCTGGTGATGGAGGCTTGATACTGCGTAAATCTGTACAAAGGATTCTTTTGGATGGAACTTATGTAGATACTCTGGTTGACATTACTACTGATGATGCAATGATGGACGATGAGTTTGTTCGTTATGTTGAGTTGCCGGCTAAGAGCGGCAGTTCGCATACTCTGCAAATTCAGTGTGAGGATGGCAGTACGGTAGGCGTAGGAACAGAGTTTTATACTATGAAGCTGTATAAAGGCGGTGGCGGCGGGGCGACACTAATGGAAGGCGATGCCACTGGAGACGGACATGTTACTGCGACAGATTGTATGTGTATCGCGCAGTATGTAGTAGGTACGAGGACACTTACTGCAGATCAACTGAAATGTGCGGACACAACCGATGATGGCCTTGTTACAATCACAGATGCTCTGCATATCTCACAGTGGATAGTTGATCCAACCGGTTCGTTGGGTGTACTGTTAACGCCTCTGTGGGAGTCGCCCGCAGATGATGATATGTTGCCGCCTCAGCCGTAGCGGTTTTTGTTGTTAGAATTGAACATTATGCCCCCGGTTCTGCCGGGGGCGTAACTGTAATGCAGTATTCTGGCTTTGATATGAATATCGACTTCGCTGACTTTGCAATTTTTGCTGATAATTGGCTGGAAAACAGACAAGACTAATGATTCAATAAATGTTTTGGAAGAAAGCGACTATGTTTTTTTGGTGTGTACTCGTTAGTCTTTGGCTTGAAATTCATAACAGGAGAAAGGAGGAGAATAAGTACAGGGGAGGAACGCTGTTTCACAAGTAGTTAAGTTTGTTTCATCCTTGACAGGTCATCTTGAGGTGGTCATGTTTGTCGCAAAAATAATTACAAAAAAAAGGAAAGGAAAGTGTAAGATGAAAAAGCTCACAATGTTAATGGTAATGTTTGCAGTTTTGTGGCTCGCTCACGGAGTGAATGCCGATTGCTTAGTACACACAACCTTTGAAGAGGATAGTGCCGGATCCGGCACCTGGGATGCATCCATCGACTATGGCTGGGATGAGCCGGACATCGCGTCCGGCATTAACTGGACACAGGGCGGCAGCGACACCCAGGTTCGTTTCGCAACCAGCGGAGCGTACAGCGGCAGCCAGTGTGGAAGGATTATTGGCTCCAGTACCGGCAGTAAGTATGCTTATCTGGACTTCGGCAACAAAAACAATACTGGCACCTATACTGTGAACTGGTATGCCAGGCATAAAAGCATAAGCAGCACATCAGGGGATAGATGTTGTTATGTGAAGGTCAGAGACGATGACAATGACACCGCCGCGGAAGTGCAAATGTCTAAAGACTCAAGTAGTATCAGTTATCGCGACAGCAGCGGATGGCACACCTTGATGACACTGGTGGACAGTACATGGTATGAGTTCAAGTTGAAACTGAACTACCAGACTAAAAAATTTAATCTCAGTGCCAGAAAAGCAGGTATCGGAGCTTCCTGGACAACAGTAAGTAACAAGAGTTTCTACAGTGCATCCAGCACATCGATTGACCGTATATATTTTGTAGCAAATAAAAACAAAAGTTACGGCTACTGGGATGACATCAGCGTTGTTAATGGGCTTGCCTTTCCTACGGCAGAGGGTGCCGGTATGTTTGCACAGGGCGGTCGCGGCGGTGATGTGTACCATGTTACTAATTTGAGTGATGATGTTGATAATCCCGCTGTGGGCTCGTTGCGATACGGGCTGGTGAATACAAGTGGTCATCGTACCATTGTTTTTGATATTTCCGGCACAATATATTTAGACTCGCAGTTGCTTGTTGAAAATCCTTATATCACTATCGCTGGCCAGACTGCTCCGGGCGATGGGATATGCTTGGCGAATTACGGACTCAGAGTATGTACCAATGATGTAATCATTCGCTACCTGCGAAGCAGAACCGGAGATAATATGCGTGAAGGGAATGGTGGTGAATGGCTGCTGCTGAGCAGTGCTGGTTTTGGTTATAAGGATAGGACGACTAATCCGCATACTCTTTTGTCGGCTACGGATGGGATAATGGATCATTGTTCCCTGAGTTGGGGTGTGCACCTCACCTTCGTTTCCTGCCTTCAATCTCATCGCATTACATGTCAATGGTGTATACTTTCTGAAAGCTTGTATGAACCCGGCCATGACTATGCACATGATGGATACGCCTCATTGATTCGAGGTTATGATGGTTCCGAAGTTACTTTACACCATAACCTTTTTGCTCATCATAAAACACGAGCTCCTCGCCCCGGCAATTATGAGAATGTCGCATCTGATCCGGATGGCCTTAATTTTGATTTCCGCAATAACATTATCTACCACTGTGGCAATGATGAGACGGGATATTCGGGATATAACGCTGATGGGGACGATGACAGCCTCACCAAGATGAATTATGTGGGCAATTACCTTAAAGAAAAACCCGGCTATAATGTCGATTATGCCTATGGAGAATTTACCAACACTGCCAGATCTTATTTCAGCGACAATTATATGAATGGCTATTGCCCGTCCGACCCATGGTCTTTGGTTCTATTTGACTCCGGTCATTTTACGCAGGCACAGATAAATGCCTACAAGCAGAACCGTCCTTTTCCTGCTGCTCCGGTAGCAACGGATAGTACTGTTGCAGCCTATAATCGTATTCTGGACGAGGCTGGTGCAATATATCCTGAGCGTGATTCGGTGGATGATCGTATCGTAAGCGATGTGGAGAACGGTACCGGTTCTTTTATTGCTGATGAGTCAGATGTTGGCGGCTGGCCTACCCTTTATTCCACCACAAATCCCACTGACAGTGATGGCGACGGTATGCCGAATTACTGGGAAAATGACTATGGGCTGAACCCTAATAGTTCAGCCGACAGGAATTATGACAATGATCAGGACGGTTACACCAACCTCGAAGAGTACCTTTCCTGGCTGGTCGATGAAGGCGACGGACCCAACGGCGGCGATGGTCCACTTCCGATGGAAGGCGATGTTACTGGTGACGGACATGTGAATATAGATGATGTGTCACTTATCTATATTAAGGCGATTATTGATCCGACGTATCCACTTACTGAAGAGCAGCTTATCTCTGCGGACACATGTGAAGAAGGAGCGGGTGCCGGCACAATAGATATAGATGATGTGGTATCCACCTATATTTGGGTAATTATTGACCCGACGTATCCGCTTTGGCAGGAGGAGTATGATTTAGGTGTTACGATACCGCCGATGCCGTAACGGTTTTTATTGTTAGAATTGAATGTTATTGCCCCCGGTTCTGCCGGGGGCATAACGGAAAGTTAAATTTGATGTTTATGTGGTTATGAATATTGAAAAGACGAATGTAGTGTATTAAAAAGAGAGGGCATATTGCGACTATCTATGAAGAATGGGGGGATAGAAAGCAGGTGCGAGTTGATTTGGGTGAACAAGCCAAAAAAAACTGTAAGGATGTTTTTTCTTACAATGAAATTTGTCGCGAGCATAAATGACATGAATAGGAGAATTTAAAGGTGTCCGGTACCGTTTTTGAGTAATAGTTATTTGTTTTTCTTTTACAAGTTAATAATGTTTGAGTGTTTTTGAATTGGGCAGTATAATTGCTCTTAGTAACCCTGCTGGCGAAACGGCAGAGACTTATAAACATGACGTGTTCGGCTCTTTCAAAATTTATAACGCTTTAGGCAAATCACCACTACCAGTTCTATGGGTAATCCGTATTTCTTTATCGCTCGCAGATACGACCCCGAAACCGGCCTGTACTACTATCGCGCAAGAATGTATAATTCATCTCTCGGCCGATTCCTGCAGCCCGACGCGATTGATGACGATTACGCTCAGTGTTGACCATCGGGTGATTGATGGTGTGTTGGCTGCACAATTCCTGAAGAGGTTAAAAGAGCTTCTTGAAAACCCTGAACAATTAGTTTCGCAATAAATCATAATTGAGGATAAGACTATGGCAGAACATTATCAGATTGCAGTCATCGGAGCCGGCCCGGGCGGTTATATCACAGCCCTGAAAGCCGCTCAGATGGGAGCCAAAACGGCGGTTGTTGAAAAACATTATCTTGGTGGTACTTGTCTGAACTACGGCTGTATTCCGTCGAAGGCGTTATTGGCTTCGTCAGAATTGCTCCATCGGATACAGGGAGCCAATTCGTTGGGAATCAATATCAACGGCTCGGTCAGCTTTGACTGGCCAGCGATACAGAAGCGAAAAGACAAAATTCTGATGAAACTGCGCGGCGGAATCAAGGGGTTGTTTCGTGCTCGTAGTGTTACGCTTTATTCGGGTAAAGCCATTTTGGATGGGCAGGGTAAGGTTATCGTAACAGACAAAAAAGGTGGTAATGATTCATTTACCGCTGATAAGATTATTTTGGCGACGGGTTCTGTGCCTGCACGTATTCCCGGTTGGCCCACGGATTCTGAGGTTGTGTGTACTTCGGATGAGGCATTGCATTGGAAGAAGTTGCCGAAGCGATTGCTGATTGTTGGCGGCGGCGTGATTGGCTGTGAGTTTGCCTGTATGATGCACGAGTATGGCGTGGAAGTATCCATTGTGGAATTGATGGATGGATTGCTGCCGGAGATGGAGTCGCAGCTTGGCCAGGCACTCGAAGGTGTTTTTGCCAGACGCGGGATCAACATTTATACCGGCGTTAAAGTTGAAGACCTCCAGGTCAAGGGCGAAATTGCCGAGGCGACGCTTTCGGGCAATCAATTGCTACGGGTCGATAAGGTTCTGGTGGCAACAGGTCGGAGACCGAATACACAGGATATTGGCCTGGAAACTATCGGGCTCGAAACCGACAGAGGGTTCATTTGTGTGAACGATAAGATGGAAACCGCTGTTAAGAATTATTATTGTATCGGCGACGCGAATGGCCGATGCCTATTGGCTCACGCCGCCAGCGCACAGGGCGAAGTGGCGGTTGAGAGCGCACTCGGCCATAGCACCGAACAGACACGCTCGGTGCCGAACGCGGTTTATACATTCCCGGAAATTGCTTCGGTTGGAATCACTACAAAACAGGCACAGCAGCAGGGGGTTCCGATTCGTGTCGGGGAGTTCCCAATCGGGTATCTGGGCAAGGCGATGGCTGTCGGCGAGGACTTTGGCTTTGTTCGGGTGATTCGACATTTTGAAAATGACCGTTTGCTTGGTGTGCATATAATAGGACACAACGCCACCGAGATTATTGAAAGCGCAACGGCAATGCTCTCGCTTAAGGCCAGCACGAAAGAGTTAGCGGAAATGATTTTCGCTCATCCGACATTATCCGAGGCAGTCAAAGAAGCTGCTGCCGATGCGTTCCAGATGGCTCTGCATTTGCCTCCGAGAAAAATTATGATAACGTAAGATATGTTTCGCACTTTTAAAAAGGCAGATTAATCAAAAGCATCTTACTTTAGTTAACAAAATAATTTCTGGTAATACCATCCAGATTTGCAGGCAATCGCTTTCACAAAAAATTCAATAAACAAACCAATTATGTGATACGACTTCTTTTTTTTCAAAAATGTTTTTACTCCCGCTTTTAACATTCCGCTACTTTAACTTTTTCAATCAGTGAAATCCGTGTCTAAATTTCTTTTGTCATACCCGCGAAGGCGGGTATCCATTTTTTATCTTTTTACTTTTTTTTAAAATCCGTGTTCAAAAAAGTAAAATCATTTCGGCCGTTAGGCCGAGACCTGAACTAAAAACTATTCGCCGAAAGCGAAACAAACCCGAATTGTTTAGTCTTGATTTTTTATCCTGAAATGGCCTTAAAACTGGTAAAAAACCGTTCAAAAACGACAAAAAGTGAGCAAAAATGTTCAAAAAATGTCAAAAATCGCAAAAAAAATTCAAATTTTTACTGTTTTTCTATGGTTCAACAATGTCCTGAATGGATTTTTAGCCGAAAAACGCTACCGCAATTTCCGGCTCAATAATATATTAAATGGGTTTTTGGCCTGAAAATGCCGTTTTCACCCCTCTTTTCTCAACGTAAAATAAGGACTTACAAACATTTTTTACTTCAAAAATCTGCGTCCATTGTGCCAATTTCGCATATAAAAAGAGGCCGATGTTATCAAATTGACATCGGCCAAAACGCGAATGGGCGATACAGGGCTCGAACCTGTGACCCGCTGATTAAGAGTCAGCTGCTCTACCAACTGAGCTAATCGCCCGCGAAAAACGCATAATTTACAACGTTTTTTCGTCGATTGCAAGTAAATTAAGCGGGAAATACGGGAAAGTTGCAGTTGTGTTTGATGGATAGCTGAAATAAGGCTATAATACTCGAACTCAAATAATGTATCGATGCATCGCAGGGGGATTTTTTGGAAGGGTTGTTGTAATAATGGTATCGAAAAGTGTTTTTGGCAAATTAAAAGATGGCCGACAAATCGAACGTTATGTTCTGAGCAATGATAACGGTGTGAGAGTCTCCATCATAACATACGGCGGAGCTATTACCAGTATTGAAGTGCCAGACCGAAACGATATTGTTGAAGATGTTGTTCTCGGTTTTGATACTATCGATGGCTATGTGAATGCTTCTTCTTATTTCGGCTGCATCACAGGCAGATATGCAAATCGTATTGCCGGCGGAAAATTTCGGCTCGGCCAAAATGAATATACCCTCGCGACAAACATCGGCCCCAATCATCTGCACGGCGGGATTAAAGGTTTTGATAAGGTGATTTGGAACGCAAACAAAATCAACCCCGCAGATTCGGCCATACTCGAATTGACATATACAAGCCCGGATGGCGACCAAGGCTATCCGGGGAATCTGGCCTGTACAGTTACATACACTCTCACCAACGATGACGAAATTATTATTGATTACAAAGCGACCACCGATAAGCAGACGATAGTGAACCTTACCAATCACAGCTATTTTAATTTGGCAGGCCATAATAGCGGCGATATTTCAGGCCATACGCTTATGCTCAACGCCGACAATTTTACGCCTGTCGATGAGAACGCTATCACAACCGGCGAAATTGCTTCGGTCAAAAACACGCCTTTCGATTTTACGCAGCCAACTCAAATCGGTCTGCGGATTGACCAGATACAGGGCGGCTACGACCATAATTATGTGCTGAATAAAGAAGGCGGTAAGTTAGCGTTGGCGGCAAAAGTTTTGGACCCGGCCTCTGGCAGGGCGATGGAGATGTACACAACTGAGTTGGGCGTTCAGCTCTATACAGGCAACTTTCTCGATGGGACAGCAAAGGGCAAGGGGGCTGTTTACAACCATCGTAACGGATTTTGCCTTGAGGCTCAGTGCTACCCCGACTCGCCTAACAAGCCGCAATTTCCATCGACGGTTCTTGCTCCGGGCGAAATTTATTCACAGCGGACAATTTATAAATTTATGAACAACCCCCGATGAATCAGGGGGCTAACTTGGTATTGTATTGCGGTGGTAAAATTGGTACAATACGGGTTTTTAGGGAACCTCTAAAAATTCATTTTGGCGGACAAACGAACCTTTTTGTCGCTGAACAGTGTCAGGCAACAGCCGCTTTATCTACGGATAAAGCTGATTTGTCTTCCTTGTCAGCGAACAAAAATTTTCTACTTGCCGCTCAAAAGCAATTATTAGAGCTACCCTTAATTTTCAGGAGTTTGAATCACTATGAAAGTACATTTGTCTCGGCCGGATATAACGGATAAAGAAATTGCCGCTGTTGTTGATGTTTTAAAAAGTCCCAATCTTGCTCTCGGGCCGAAAATGGTTGAGTTTGAGCAGAAAATGGCTGAATATGTCGGCAGGAAATATGCGGTTTCTGCCAATTCCGGCACCAGCGCATTGTATTTGTGCCTGCTGGCTTTGGGGGTCGGTCCCGGCGATGAGGTTATTACTACGCCTTTCACTTTTATAGCATCGACTAATTGTATTTTGATGGCAGGGGCTGAGCCGATATTTGTCGATGTCGACCCGGAGACTTTGAATATTGACTATGCGAAAATAGAAGAAAAAATCACGGCTAAGACGAAAGCGATTTTGCCGGTAGCGGTTTTTGGTAATCCGGCTGGTCTCGATAAAGCTTATGAAATAGCTCAAAAGCATAATCTGCCGGTAGTTGAGGATAGCTGCGAGGCTCTTGGCTCAGGTATTGGCGGCAGGAAAGTCGGTACTTTCGGGACGATGAGTACCTTTGCGTTCTATCCCAATAAGCAGGTTACTACCGGCGAGGGCGGAATGATTGTTACCGATGATAAGTCGCTGGCTGATATGTGCGTCTCGCTGCGGAATCAGGGCAGAGGTGCTGGCGGCGGTTGGCTGGCCCACGAAAGAATGGGATATAATTTCAGGCTCAGCGATATTAACGCTGCTCTTGGCGTGGTTCAACTCAGCAGGATAGATGAATTTATCGAGAAAAGGAAAATCGTTGCCGGCTGGTATCAGGAAATTCTTGCCGGCGAGAAAAGAGTTGTAGTTCCACAAGCCCCGCAAGGCTGTGAAATGAGTTGGTTCGTATTCGTTGTTCGGGTAGTCGATGAGCTGATTGAAAAACGGAACGATATTTTGAAAGCTATGTTCGATGAGGAGATTCAGGTTAGTAATTATTTTCCGCCTGTAACGCTTCAGCCTTTTATGGTTGAGCAGTTCGGCTACAAAGACGGCGATTTCCCAGTTACCGATAAAATTTGTAAAAGTACGATAGCGCTGCCTTTCTACAACAACCTTTCCAGAGACGATGTTGAATTGGTTTGCAGTACGCTGAGTGAGTGTCTGGGTAGGGCTTGAAATTAGTCACGAATTATTTAAACACTGATTACGCAGAGATACAAAAATAGTTTTGAGTTAATGAATCGCCTCTCGGCGATGACTTTTTTTTAAAAAATTAGCCACGAAGACTCAAAGACACAAATTTTAGCCACATAGGATGCAGAGAGCACAGAGGAAAATCCTAATATCTAAATCCTAAACAAGTTCAAAACACAAAAATTTAAAATTCAAAACAAAAAAGATTGCCACGCTGCGCTCGCAATGACAACAACCCCCTGATGAATCAGGGGGCTAATTATTCCGGCGACTTACGTCGCTCGGCTTCTAAATGGCGATGGGAACGATGCAAACCATATGAAAGTACAAACCCCCGAATGGTGATTCGGGGGCTAAACGATAATATGTAAAATACAAACCATTCGTAAAAGAACCCCCGATTTGTAAATCGGGGGCTAACTATTCCGGCCGCTCCCGCGGCTCGGCTTCTAAATGGCGGTGGGGAAGGGGCAAACCATAATGTAAATACAAACCCCCTGATGAATCAGGGGGTTAAATAACCCTGCCATAGTAATGACAGGGCTAACTTTTAAAAACAAAAAGATTTCTCCACGTTGGTCGAAATGACAATAAAAAAAGAGCCGTGAGAAAAACTCACGGCTCTTTTAGCATTTAAGTTAAACCGACTTATTTGTAGAAGTTGGTCGATTCAGTTTCGATAACATCTCTCGTAAGCTGGTCGCTGGTCATTGTAACTCTGAAGCGAACGTTAGCTTCGCCGCGAGCCTTTACGATGATTTTCCAAGTCGCAACAGCCTTTGGAGCAAGCGATGACAGTGGTGCGAATTTGATGGCATCTTTGCCATTAAACGTGCCTGCTGTGGCTCCTGCATTGCTTACATACTGCATTTCCTGCTCAAGTATAGCATTTACACGGATGTTCGTGCCTGAGGCAGTACCCTGGTTTGTAACCTGAATCTGATAGGTTACATTTTCGCCGATTCTGATTGGGTCTTCGATGTCGATAACCTCAAGCAGAATGGCTGATACGCCTCTGACCTCTGTCTGAGCGGTAGCTGTAACAGCTTCGGCACAGATAGCGACGGCACTTGCGGTATTAACAACAGTGCCCATCTTGGTAGGCATTACAGTTATAGACATCTTAGCGGTTGCGCCAGGATTGAGCTTGGCAACCTTCCAGATGACCTTGTTTCCTACCTGCTTGCCGCCCTGGCTTACCTTGACAAATCTGGTGCCAGATGGGACAGCGTCTTCAATAACGGTATTGACTGCCGGGTAATCGCCCCTATTTGTTACACTGATGTTGTAGGTGATTTCCCTGTCAAGATACTGCATTGCCGGGCCGGTCTTTGTAATAGCGAGTACCGGTTTGCGGACGATGGTTTTGACTGTTTCTGAAGCGGCTTTGAGGCCACCATCAGCAATAGCCTGAGCCCTGTTGTTGTATGTGCCGGGTTTTTGTGCCTCGACTTCAACAGCCATTGCTCTTGCGGTGCCAGCCAGCAGTGTGCCGACAACAATATCAATTTTGTTTGTACCCTGTTTTGTTACAAGGCCGGCCGGGAGAGTGTCAATGATTCTGACATTGTTTGCCGGGCCTGTGCCAGTGTTTTCAATTCTGAATACATATTTGATAGGGTCGCAGATAGATACTTCTGCCGGGCCTGTCTTTGTGAGTGCAAGCATCGGCTGAACGCTGATAGACTGAACGCAAAGCGGCATTCTGTATGTTACATCAACGCAGTTCTCGACGATTCCGCCAGCAATGGCAACGCCTATGCCGACCATCTCAACGCTTTCCCTTGCTCCCAGAGTCGGGAATACCCAGATGAGCTTGTTGCCCTGTACGTTCGGGGTGGGTGTTGCGCTTTTGTATTGGAAATTGCTGAGGAGAGTGTCGGTTACAATAACATCTGCCAGCGGCATATTGGTAAGATTAGTTACCCTGATTCTGTATTCAAAATCAGCACCGGTCTGTATTCTTTCCGGCAGTATTTTGTCAAGTCTTACAACGCCGCAATCTTCGCAGGGATAGGTTCTGGAAGCCGCGTTGGCAGCAACAATCATTACAGGTTTGACCTTGACAGGTTTTGGCTTAACCGGTTTTGGTTTGGGAGCGGCTGGCTCACATATTTCCGGAAGCGGCATAGGTGTCTGTTTTGCGTAGCAGTTTTTGTCCCACATATATTTGGCAGTGGGGTCAACGGGTTCTTTGCCCTGTGATGCAAGCCAGCTGTGGCAACTATAACAACCGGAAACGCTCAGCACACAAGCTAACAGCAGAGCCAATAAAATTTTGTTTCTCATAACGATACCCTTTCAAGGAATTCCAAGTTTTTCACATTACGAATCATTATTTCGTTAAGAGGCTCCCGCAAAAATTTGCCGAAAAGCCACCCATCCTGACTTTGACAGGCCTTCTGATTTCCAAAAGCTCTTTATACCCATTTTTTATGCCCAAACATACTATGAGCAACGGTAGTGCATAATCATACCCCGAATTATACCATTTATATTCGGACGAAAAAAGGTTTTTTCTTTAAAAAAAGTTTTTTTTAATGCTGAAAACGCCGCTTTTAAAAGTGTTTAAGGATTTTCAAAATCTGTTTTTGAAATATAATCTCCTTTGACGCTGCCGTTTTTGCCATTATAATCACCACAGAATCCCTATGGTGTACGGCATTTTTGGAAATAATTTTATGATGGAAATAATCGTGGTTTTGGCAGTTTTAGCCGTTTTGGCCTCTGTTGTATGGCTTTTGCTGAAGATTTCGGCCTCGTCCGGTGCGGTTGGTAATCTGCAAACTCAGCTTGAATCTCTGAAAGTAGCTCAGGATAGGCTCAGCGATACTCTTGGCAAATCCCTGCAGAGTGGCCAGGAAACCGTTAATAAAAATTTGCAGTTTCACGCGGAGACACTCACAAAGCTCGGCAATCAGCTCGGCGATTTGCAACGTTCCAATCAGCATATGACGGCGCTGGGGGCGGATGTGAGACGGCTGCATAACATATTTGCCAGTCCAAAACTTCGGGGCGGTTTTGGGGAATGGTCGCTGGAAAACGTTCTGAAAAAAGTTCTTCCCATCGAAAGTTTCACATTGCAGTATCATTATAAGGATGGGCGGGCGGTGGACGCTCTTATAAAGATGCCGGATTATTCTGTGCCGGTCGATGCGAAATTTCCGTTGAGCAATTTTGAAAAAGCTCAGCAGGCTGAAAACGAGAATGACGTTGCGAAATTTGTAAAAGAGTTTCGCAAAGATGTCAAAAAGCATATAGATAAAATCGCGGACAGTTATATCCGCCCGGCAGAGGGAACTATCGATTTTGCACTTATGTATATACCGGCGGAGAACGTTTATTACGAGACGATTGTCAAGGCCGGCGGCGACGCGAAAAGCATTCAGGATTACGCGATGGAAAAAAAGGTTATAGCTGTTTCGCCGAACCTGCTTTATATCTATCTGATGACAATTGTTATGGGGCTTCACGGCCTGAAGATAGAGGCCGCTGCCGCTGAAATAAGGCAAAATCTTGGAAAGTTGAACGCCTCTTTTGCCGACTTTATAAGCAGCTGGGATACGCTCGGAGGCCATCTTCGTAATTCAAACGGCAAATACGATGAGGCTCAGAAGAAGCTCGACCGCCTTGTGATGCAGCTTGAACAAATAAAAGAACAGGACGCTGATACCTGCAGCGAGGATAAAAGAGAAGGGTAATATGAAAAAAATAAATATCATCGTGATGAACATCGCAGGACTGTTTTTGCTGATTGCTGTTGTGCTGAAATCGCAGCAGTTGCTCAGCGAACCTATAATGAGCAAAGGGTTCTGGGAATCGTGGGAGTTTTTCCTTGTTCAGATACCGCTGGAACTTGGATTGGCGATATGGCTTTTGAGCGGTTTGTTCCGCAAGGCAGCCTGGCTGATAACGACAATATCCTTTGGCGGATTTATAGCGGTTACCTTAGCTAAAGCTCTTGGCGGCGTTGAATCCTGCGGCTGTTTCGGCAGCGTTCACGTGGACCCATGGATAACGCTTTTGGCGGTCGATGTTCCAATTTTTTTGCTGCTGCTTGTTTTCAGGCCTCTCGGCTGTAAGCTGCTTCCGCCGCCCTGGCCAAAGCCCGCACATTTTCTCGCGATTGCGATACCGACATTTATCCTGTTGCCGGTTCTGGAAATTACAATTATATTCAACAGACCGCCCGACAAGACAGATGAATACGAGGTTGTCAATACTGCTGACTGGACAAAGCCCGCTCGGCAAGAGCCGATTGCCGAGGTCAATAGCTCTGAGCCGAATGTCGCGCTCGTTCCCGCGGCAAATGATGTTAATGTTAGTCCAATCAATGTTGTCGTCGAGGCGAACGCCCCGGCTGAGCCGCCAGAGCAGTTGGTTCGCTGGCCAATGCTTGAGCATATCAATATCGCAGAGACGCTTGGCAGTGGTATCTGGGTCGTTCTGATGTATCATACCGATTGTCCTGACTGCGCCGATGCCGTTCCTGAATATGAGCAGTTTCAGCGTTCACTGGCGGGTAACGATGACGCGATTCGTTTTGCCTTTATCGGTATGCCTCCGTATGCTGAGCCGGGTACCGGGCCTGTGCCGGGCGACAGTATTTGTACGCTGGGCAGGCTCAGCGATGCTAAGAAATGGTTCGTTCAGAGTCCGCTTGTTGTTGTTCTTCTTGATGGCCGAGTGCTGGGAGTGTGGGAAGGGAACGCACCAAATCTTGATGAAATTTTTGAGGCGGCGTTTAATAATTAAGGGAACCCTTTGTTATTTAGCCACAGAGAACACAAAGTTTTAAAAAAAATAAAAATGCAAAACAAACGACAACCCCCAAGGCAGGACCAGGGGGCTAATGGCGATTGGAAAGGGATAAACAATATGCAGGCGTAAACCCCCTCATAGTGATGAGGGGCTAATCAGCGATGCGAGCGGGTTTAAATTCATTCGTACCCATTGAAATAATAACAGCGCACTTGATAATCGGTATTGGTATTAAAAGTTTCGGAGCAGGGTTATCTGATTTTCAGTGTTGCCAGTGCCAGTGCCGCAAAGGCCGCCGCGACGAGCCAGAACCTTACGACTACCTGCGGCTCACTCCAGCCGGCAAGGTGAAAATGGTGGTGAATCGGTGCGCACAGGAAAAGCCTTTTTCCGTGAGTATATTTGAAGTAGCCGATTTGCAGGACGACGCTTGCCAACTCTATTACGAAGACTCCGCCAATGAGCAAAAGCAGCACCTCGTTGCGCGTTACCAGCGCTCCGTAACCCATCGCCGCCCCTAATGGCAGTGAGCCGGTATCGCCCATAAATGTTTGGGCGGGGTGGCAGTTGAACCACAAAAAGCCCATCGTTGCTCCGAGTATTGCTGAATAGAATACGCTGAGTTCGCCTACCTGGGGGATGTGCGGCAAGAGCAGGTAGCCTGCCCAGGTCATTGTGCTGGTTCTGGTCATAGATTCCGATGTAACGTAGCAGAGTATTACGAGGACTGCGCTGACTATTGCAACGCAGCCGGGAGCAAGCCCGTCCATTCCATCGGTGAGGTTGACCGCGTTGCTCGTTGCCGAGATGTAAAGAATCGCGATAATCACAAAAATCCAGCCGTCAATAGGTATGCCGTATTTGTAAAACGGCAGCCACAGTCTCATCGCGTCAGGGATGTTTCGTACGTCCGAATACAGAAACGCGGCAATCAGTACGGCACCGCCAGCCTGAAAGACCAGCTTTTCCCACGGTCTTAGCCCATCTCTGCTTCGGTGTTTTATTTTGCTGGTGAGCTTGAGCCAGTCGTCGCATATTCCGATTCCGCCAAACCATACCATAAGGATGATGGCTTTCTGGATGAATGGGTTGTTCAGTTGTGTCCACAGCAGAGTGCTGAGGAGTACCGCTGTTAGTATTATCACCCCGCCCATCGTAGGAGTGTTGGCTTTTTCCTTGTTCAATTCGTTGAGTGTTTCGTGGTTGAATTCCGGCCGGTCGCCGATTTTTTTCCGCATAAGCCAGCGTATTATTTTCGGACCCGTGAGCCAGGCCGCCAGCAGAGATGTCAGCGCCGCCATTATGCATCGGAACATCACCTCCTGCCAGGCATAGAAACCCAGCGATTCGGTAATGAATTTATCCAGCCATACAAAAAGATGATACAGCAACTCTTATCCCTTATCCCTTTATTATTTTTTTGATTTCCCGCGAAACGCTCTCAAAGCGCTCACTTCTCGATGCTTTTATCAGTATTATATCGTCAGGTTGCAGAAATTTGTGCAGATTATTGCATAGCTGGCCGGTATTTTCAAACACTTCGGCTGTTATTTCGTAATTGGCGTGTTCTCTGGCGGATGTAACAATCTCGGCGGCATCGCCTTTGGTGCTGAGCAGTACATCAATTTTGAGCAGTGCGCATTTTTGGCCTAACTCTCTGTGGTATCCGACGCTTTGGCCGGCAAGTTCGCCCATTTTGCCGCAGATGAATACCGTTCTTGCCTTTTTTGCTTTTCCGATTGCCGTAAGCGTGTTTATCGCGTTCAGCATTGAAGCGGGGTTGGCGTTGTAGCAGTCGTCAAGTATCACGGCCTTACCTATTGTCAGCGGCACGAGTCGCATATCGACTGGCCGGACAGATGTTATATCATCGCTGAATTGCTGAGGCGTTATGCCGAAATTTTTGCATACTGTCCAGGCGGCGATTGCGTTTTCGACATTTGCCGAGCCGATTAAGGGTAGGGTTACGAGTTGGGAATCTATTTTGAAACTGCTCGAAAACGCCTGTGTTTTGATATTGGCAGCGAAGGTGTCGCAGTCTTTACTGTCGCCAAAAGTTGAAAATTCAAACCCGTTTTGGCGGCAGTAATCTCTTAGTCCCGCAGATTGGCCGTTTATTATGAATTTTCCGCCGGGACGCAGACCTTTGGCAATGGAGGCTTTTTCGGCGATTATGGCTTCGATGTTTCCAAAGCCCTGCAAGTGGGCAGGGCAGATGTTTGTAATAACCGCGATGTCGGGAGTCGCGATTTTTGTTAGCTGAGCGATTTCGCCGGGTGTGCTGCTGCCAAGTTCGGCGATTACTATCTGCGTATTTTCAGGAGCGTTTAGAATGGTAAGCGGCAGGCCGATATTGTTGTTAAAGTTTTTCGGCGACTGACAGCATTTGAAATTTTTGCTGAGTATATGGTAAATGATATTTCTGGTTGTTGTTTTGCCGGCTGAGCCGGTGATTGCTATCAATTTGAAATTGGATTTTTTCCTGATGTAATTTGCTGACTCGCCGAGTGATTCTATAACGCTTTTGGTTCTAATCAGCGGCAGGGGAAATTTTTCGGATATATCTTTTTCAACTACTGCGCAAACTGCGCCGTTTTCAAAGGCCTGTGCCAAAAAGTCAGCCCCGTCAAAGTTTTGTCCCTTGAGAGCGAAAAAGATATCGCCTTTTTTGATGGTTCGCGAATCGATGCTCGCGCCGGTAATTTCTGCCTGCTGGTTTTTGTCGATATTAACGCCGAGGCACTGAGCTAATTGTTGGATGGTAATTTTCATCGCAAAAATTCCCCTGCTGTTTCGTTGTCGCTGAAACGAATTTTTTCTCTGCCTATAATCTGATAATCTTCGTGGCCTTTGCCGGCTATTAGAATGATGTCGCCGGTGGCAGCGTTTTTGACAGCGTACTCAATAGCATTGCGTCTGTCTGGTATGGCAGAGATAGATTTTTTGTCCGGCTCATCAAATCCATCGAATATATCCTTTATAATATCTCCGCTGTCTTCTGTTCGGGGATTGTCGTTTGTAACTATAACTGTATCAGCCAGAGCCTGGGCGACTTTTGCCATTCTGGGGCGTTTGGTTTTGTCCCTGTCCCCGCCGCAACCAAAAACCACACAAAGCCGCCCCTTACAAAGTGGTTTCAGGGTTGAAAGGACGTTTTTCAGGGCATCGTCGGTATGGGCGTAATCTATCAGCACGGCAAAATCACGAGCGGAATCGACGCGTTCGAGCCTGCCGGGTACTTTTGTGAGTTTGCTCAGACCCTCGGCAATTTGGGCTAAGCTAAAGCCTGTAGCAAGGCATAATCCGGCCGCTGCAAGGTGATTGCTGATATTATATTTGCCGAGCAGCGGTGTTTTGACTTTACATTTTTCGCCCTGATAGCTGATTGTGAAAACCGTTCCGCTGATATCCATCGACTCTATCGATGCTGATATGTCGGCGGTAGAATTTAGCCCATAAAAAATTTTCTTTGCTTTAGTCTGCTGTGCTATTGTTTTACTCGCGTTGTCATCGCTGTTGAGTATCGCAAAGCTTTGCGGCGAAAGTTCGGCAAAGAGTTTCGTCTTGGCAGCGAGGTAATTTTCTATTGTCTTGTGATAGTCGAGGTGGTCACCAGTGAGGTTTGTAAATGCCGCTGCCGCAAAATTAATACCTGCCAGACGGTTCTGAACGATAGCGTGGCTACTGGCTTCAATAGCCATATATGCGGTTTTTGCCCGCACCATTTTTGCGCCGAGCTCGGCGATTTCAATTGCGTCAGGTGTGGTCAGTGCCGATTTTTCAATACCGCCGCCATCGGTATCATTGTATATCGTCCCGATGAGTCCGCAGTTTTTGCCGGCGGAGTTAATGACCGAGCGGAGGAGAAATGTTACCGTCGTTTTGCCGTTAGTGCCGGTAATCGCTAAGTTGGTCATTTTGTCGGCAGGTGAACCATATTTTTTCTGTGCTAAAAGCCCTAAGGCGATGCTGGTGTTTTTGGTAAGTATGACTTTGACTTTGTCGGTTTTAACTGCTGTCTTTGAGACGATATAGCCTGCACCGTTTTTAATCGCGTCATTGATGAAATCATAGCCATCAAATTGCGAGCCTTTGATGGCGACGAAAACATCACCTTTGACGACCAGTCGTGAGTCGGCGCAGATTTGCGATGATATTATTTTGTTGCCTATAATCCCTAAAAGCTCGTCTAATGTCATATTTTATCCTGTGTTTCTTTTGCGAAGCAATCTCAAATCTTAAAAGTTTTAGTTTTTCAGAAGTTCCTCAGGATAAAATAAAGCCTAAGCGGTGTTTTATCAAATGAATTCGCTGCGGGCGCATAAAAAAAGGCCGTTAGCTAAATTGCCAACGGCCTTTAAAAGCGTTTGTGGTTCTACTTTTCATTCTTGTTTTGGATTGCGTCTCGACATTTCGATGAGTTTCTGGAATCCCAGATTAAATTTTTCCTTTACCTCTTCTGAACTCATCCCCGCAAAAGTCCCTGAGGCCTTGCTATAAGTTTTTTCAAAAAGTTTGTCCATCACTCCGCTTTTTGCGGGTCTTTCCTTCAGATTGTAGCCTCCCTGATATTGCTCCTGATAGTTAGCCTTGGCTCCCGATGGCGCGACATAATAGATAGCGGTCGCAAAGCCCGCGAAATAGACAATCATCACGAAAACAACTTTGCTTCTGAATCCCATAATTACCCCCGTTTTTTTTAACCTCTTTTGATGACCAGCGGCTCTTGCCGGACTTCAACTAATATATAAGAAACGAAGTACCTCAGGTCAAGTATTGCAGAGGGTAAAATCAGAATTGTATATCGCTTAAAATCAGTTGAATGTTTTCGGTCCCATAATATGAGTCGATTTTGGTTTTATAAGCGACATTGAAAAATTCATTTTCCTGTAGTTTTTTTTCGAGGTTGGCCATTCTGAATCCGATGCAGCGGAAACTGCCCGAATTATCGCAGATGGTGATTTGCAGATGGTCTGAGTGCTGTCCGACTTTTCGTGGAGCGGCAGTCAGCCGAACGCCTTTGGTAACAAAGACCGGCTCAGGGTTGCCTTTGCCGAAAGGGCCGAGGTTTGCTATCGCTTTGGCACTGGCAATTTCCAAATCGCCAAGCGAACATACCGCGTCTATTTCGAGGTTCGAGGTGAAATCTTCCTGCCAGTTTCGGCAGGCGTATTCTTCAAAATCCTGAGCGAATTTGTCGAGGTTTTCAGCTTTGAGCGTAAGCCCGGCGGCCATTGCGTGGCCTCCGTAGCTCAGCAGGTTCTCGCTGCAGGCTTTGATTGCTTCGAGAATGTCAAAGCCCTCTATTGAGCGGGCCGATGCCTGGGCTTTGCCATCAGAGATATTGAACAGGATGGTAGGGCGGTAGTATTTATCGATTACTCTCGATGCGAC
The DNA here is from genome assembly GCA_021108375.1 of Anaerohalosphaeraceae bacterium. Classification (GTDB taxonomy): domain Bacteria; phylum Planctomycetota; class Phycisphaerae; order Sedimentisphaerales; family UBA12454; genus JAIORA01. Next base: position 20,575 of record JAIORA010000037.1, on the reverse strand, counting down.
AATGCCGATAACGCCGGTATGCCAATCGCCGCTGCCGATAACGATGCTCTTGCGATGCGGCATATCGAGGCCGGATTTGCTTATCATATCGCAGACCTGTTTGAATATCTTTCGCTCAATCTGCTGCCGTTGTTTGTTTTGTTCTTTCAGATATTCCGCAATCCGCATCGCTTTGATTTGCGAATCGCTCGTCAGCAATTCCACCGCGAGTCGGGCGTGTCCCATTCTGCCTGCGGCGTTGAGAATCGGCGAAAGGCAATAGCCAATATGATAGCTGTCGATTTTTTCGTTTGTCAGCCGGGCAACATCTATCAGAGCCGCCAGTCCCGGAAGTTTGCTGTCGGTTATTCCGCGCAGTCCAAAGCTGCTGATAATCCTGTTTTCGCCCCGCAGGTCGATAACGTCCGCGATTGTGCCCATCGCGGCAAATATCGTGGCGTTTATCAAAAATTCTCTGAGCTGCGGCGAAGTTTTGCCAGGCCCTTTGAGCTTGTTAACGACTGCCCAGGCCAATTTGAAAGCGACCATAGCTCCGGCTGAGTAGGGCGTTGGATAATCCGGCTCGAGTTGGGGATGGACGATGGCGACTGCTTCAGGGTATTCGTTGCCGCCTTTGGGCCGATGATGGTCAGTGATGATGAGGTCGAGTCCGAGCCGAGCAGCCTGAGCGGCGGTGTTGAAAGCGGTGATTCCGCAATCGACGGTGATGACTAACTTTGTGCCTTTTTGAGCGATTTTTTCGATGGCCTCGGTGTTCAGGCCGTAACCCTCATCGATACGATGCGGGATGTAGTAGTCCGATTTGGCCCCCAATAGGTCGAATAGGCCGGTGAGTATCGATACCGATGTGATGCCGTCCACGTCGTAATCGCCATATATGGTGATTTTTTCCTCATTTTTGATGGCTTTTGCGATTCTTTCAACTGCTTTTTCCGCTCCGGGCATTTTTTCCGGGGCGAGCAGGTCGTTGAGCTTTGGATTGAGAAACTCGCAAGCGATTTTGGCGGTGCCTGCGCCGCGATTTATGAGTATCTGAGCCATTAAAGGCGATACATTAAGCTCTTTGGCAAGGGCTGGTGCGGACTTGTCGGCAGGTTTTATCTGCCACTGTTTTTTTTGCATCCTTGCCGAAAATCGCATTTATTAGCCCAGAATATACATTTGATTTGGATATGTTCACCGTTACTACGAGGCCGAATTATACACAAAAATCGCAAATTGTCAAATCAAGTGATTTCAACAGCGGTTTTTAAGCTCAAAATACTGGACAATCAGACAATTTTATCTTACCATAGCTTAATCATAAATAGTTGCAATGCAGGTTTCATTTTAGATTTATAAAATTTATAAAGTTATTATGGCGATTGAAAAGTTTAACATAGATGGCTTCACGATTATCCGAAAGCTCGGAACAGGTGCCAGGAGTACGATTTATCTGGCAACCGATGACGTTAGCGGCCAGATGGTGGCACTGAAAAGCTCGATATATGAAAAGCCTGAGGATTTAAGGATTTTTGAGCAGATTAAGACCGAGTACAAGGTCGCTAAAATTATCGACCATCCCTATCTGCGAAAGTGCCACAAGCTGATTAAAGTTCGCAAGTTCCTGAAGGTAAGGCAGATTCTGATGTCGATGGAGATGTTCCACGGGCAGACTCTCGAAAAAACCAAAACTCTGAGTCTCGGTGATGTGATGCTCGTTTTTCGTATGGTTGCTACCGGCCTCGACGCGATGCATCAAGCGGGCTATATCCATTGCGATATAAAGCCGAATAACATTCTCATAAATGATTCCGGCGATGTCAGGGTTATAGACCTCGGTCAGGGTTGTAAAATAGGGACGGTTAAGCCCCGCATACAAGGCACGCCTGACTATATTGCGCCCGAACAGGTTCGCAGGGAACACCTCGACCAGAGAACCGATATTTTTAATCTCGGCGCGACAATGTACTGGGCCATTACCGGCAAAAAAGTGCCAACGCTTATCCCCCAGGCTAATGACCTGTCCTCCCTTACAGGCCAAAAGGATTGCCCCGCACCTAACGAGATTCACAAAAAAATTCCGTTTGGTGTTTCAAAACTGGTTATGGACTGCGTCAAGGAATCGCCCCAAGAACGCCCTAACTCGATGCCGGAAGTAATATCCCGGCTTGACCTTCTGGTACACAGTATTTTTGGCAAGAGGTTAGGCGGCGAGCAATGACAAACGAGACAATCAGCTTGTTAGAGGCCGGCATAGAGGCCAATACGAAGGACAGGTGGCGCAAGTTTAATGTCGTTAATCTCGGTTCCGATGGCGATGTTGTGATTGCCGGTGATATACACGGACACAGAAGGAATTTTGAACGTGTGGTTTCGTATGCTGACCTTGCTGAGAATCCGAAAAGACATCTCGTACTCCAGGAAATTATACACGGCGGAGATGAAGACAGTTACGGCGGATGCCTTTCCTATGAGGTGCTTCTGGATGCGGTGAAACTCAAAATTGTCTATCCCGACAGGGTGCATATGATACTTGCCAATCACGACACGGCGTTTATCAATAATAGCGAAGTGATGAAAAACGGCAAGGAAATGAATATCGCGATGCGCGATGCGATGAAACGCCAGTACGGCAAAAACTTTGGCGCAGTCGAAAGTGCGGTTGAGCGATTCCTTTTTTCCCAGCCTATGGGCCTAAGGTGCGAAAACAGGATATGGATTTCGCACTCTTTGCCGGCAGACCGTTACGCTGAAAAGTTTGACTTTTCGATTTTTAATCGGCAACTCAAAATAAGTGATATTGTCAGGCCTAACTCTGCCTATACATTTACGTGGGGCAGAAGGCAAAGCGCGGCAACCCTTAAAATGTTTGCCGAAAAACTTGATGTCGATTTTTTGGTTCTGGGCCATCAGGTTCAGGAAAGCGGATGGTGCTCAAACGATAATAATCTTGTGATAATTGACTCGCAGCACAATCACGGATTTCTGATTCATATTGATTTATCTAAAAGCTACTCAATAGATTCTCTGGTTCGGTCTCTTATTCCGTTGGCACAGATAGCTTAAGGGGGTAAGGTAAAAATGCTTATTTTGTATATTTTGGTGATTACCGCGGTAATCTTTCAACTTCTTTTCGTTCTGCATATTCGGCGTAACTATCGTTATGTGCTTCAGAAATCGTCCAAGGAGCGACTGCTGTATCGCCCAAAGGCGGCGCTGATTATTCCATGCAAGGGTCTCGATACCGAATTTGAAAAGAATATCGCTTCGTTTTACGGGCTTGACTACGACGGTTACGAAATAATTTTTGTTACCGAAAGTCAGGAAGACCCCGCTTATGAAGAGCTTTGCCGATTAAAAGAAAAGTTCGAATCGGAGACAAAGGCTTTTGATGTTCGCGTTCTGGTGGCTGGTCTTGCTGAGACGGGCAGTCAAAAATTGCACAATTTGCTTTACGCTTACCGCCATATTTCCGATGATGTCGAGGTGTTGGCTTTCGCTGATTCTGATGCGTGCCTTCGCTGCGATTGGCTGAGTCATATTGTTTATCCGCTGCGTAAGTCCAAGTGCGGCGTTGCCAGCGGCTACAGGTGGTACGTTCCGACAAAGAACAATCTCGCGACATTGGTTTTGTCGGCGGTTAACGCTAAAGTGGCTCAGAACCTCGGTGTCAGCCGATTCAACCAGGCTTGGGGTGGGTCTATGGCTGTTCGGGTTGCTGTTTTCGAGATGCTCAATATCCCGCAAATATGGACACGGGCCATCAGCGACGATTTGACAATAAGCAGGGCAGCGAAACAGGCAAAGTTGAAAGTGGCTTTTGTTCCGGCCTGCTTCGTAGCTTCTTATGAACAGATGAGTTGGGGACAGTTTTTTGAATTTGCCAGAAGGCAATTTCTGATTACCCGTATAACAACTCCGGGTGCGTGGTGGTTTGGGCTTTTCGGAAGTTCTTACTCTCTGCTTGGCTTTTGGGGTATTGGAGCGGCGGCAGTTGTTTCAGCTTTTGCGGGGGTTGGCCTCTGGTATATTTTTGCATTGGCTGCGGCAGTATTTTACGGCAGTCAGGTATTTCGGGCGGTTTTGAGACAGAGAATGATTGCTAAAATTCTTGTTGCTGATGTCGAGAAAATGAGGGCCGTGGCATTGCTGGATATATTCGGAAATCCTTTTTGCGCATTGATTCTTTTCATCTGCATAATTTCCTCGGCAATAGGCAGGACAATAATCTGGCGGGGAATCAAATACAGGCTTGTCAGTCCGACTGAAATAGTTATGGTACAGCGGGAAAGCAATTATTAGAGCTACCCTGAGTATTTTGTTATATCAATACCGATTATTAGGTGTACCGCCATCATTGCGATTGCAGCGTGGCAATCTCGGTTGCTGTCATTTCGACCGGAATGAGCGAAGCGAATGGAGTGGAGAAATCTATCGTTTTTAGATTCCTCGACTTCGCTCGGAATGACATATATGCGTACTTATTATTCATACTTGGTATTATAGTTCTCTGCCGACGAGATAGACCCTGTTTTTTCCACTTCTTTTGGCATCCATAAGGGCTGAATCCGCCTGAGACAGCAATTGTTGGGCTGTTGCGCCGTCATCAGGAAATCTTGCCAGGCCTCCGCTTATTGTCAGTGTGCCTTTGCCATAAGCTCCCAGTGCGGGCAGGTCTGTTTTGTTGAGTTCAGTTCTGAACCTTTCGGAAATTATTTCAGCTTCTGACGGGTGCTGGCTTTGCGGGTTTCTTCTTTCATCCTGCAGGTGCGGATTTTCTGTTTTTGTTTGTTCGTTTTTTTGCGTACTCCAGAAAACAACCGCGAATTCGTCGCCTCCAATCCTTGCGATAACGTCCTGTTTTCGGCAGCATTTCTGCATAAGCACAGCAACCTGTTTGAGAATGCTGTCTCCCACCGGATGGCCGTAGCGGTCGTTGTATTCTTTGAAATTATCTATATCAAAAGTCAGTACGGTTATGTGTATCGACTCTTTTTTTGTTCTTTCGATGATTTGCCTCAGAAATTCGGCGGCGAACCGTCTGTTTTTTACACACGTCAGTTCGTCTTCCATTACCAGCTTTTCGAGAATTTCTATTTTTTGTTTTTGGCGAATAATTTCTTTGCCGTTTTCGCTGGAGCTTTCTTGGTTTTGGCCAAGAGTGAAGCTCACCGGAGAGATGGCATAATCGTCGGGTCCTTTTTCGCCATCAACAAATGAGTTTACCAGCTCGGCGGCGTGGGGTTCCTGGTACATTTTTGCCAGCAGTATCAATCTCGATTCCGGTCGGATTCTGCGTATTGTTCGCAGGGCAGATTTTAAATTGCCATCAACCTTGCCTAACACAATCGCTATAAGCTCAAATGTCTCTGTGGTTATTTTTGCCAGGGCATCGAGTACATTTTCGCAGTATTGGATTTGTATCTGTTCGGGGAGACCCTCGGTTATTACCGCGTCTTCGGCCTGGCCGATGATGAGAATTTTGTGATTCTGCCTGGTGCCGCTGTTTATCAATATGCTGCTTTGCATCGTTATCCTCTGGGTTATTGAGATGAATTTCTTTTGGCAACTATTGTACCAGATTGTCGTGGAAAAGTCAATTTTTCCATAAAATCGGCGATTTTATCGGACACCGAGGCTGGAGAGCTTTTCGGCGGCTTCTTCGGCAAAAATGCAGTTGGCGTGGTCGGTTATGAATTGTTCCAGCTCTGCTTTGGCTTCTGTGAGGAATTTTTCTTTTTCCTGCTCACTGATATTGTGTTCTTTTGTGATGGAGACTTTGAGGCTCGCCTGCTCAAATTTCGCTCTTATTCCGCCATCAGTTTTTTTGTATTCTTCGCTCAGTTGGCCGAGCTTTTCGGCTCTCAGTATCGCATCCGGAATCTGCATCGTTTGTGCCAGCAGGATATTATCTCTTATCGGGCTGTCCTTTTCGCATCTTTCCAGCAGGTCTGCCAGCCGTTCGGAATAATATCTGTCGTGCTTGTTGAGCAGTATGAATTTTGCCAAAAGCATATGGTTGGTTTCAGTTTTGCCGAGATTCTCCTGAGACATTATTTCGCGAAGATACAATAATTTTCTGCGTATTTTTTTGATTTCAAAATTGGTAATAACGGTTTTAGCCGGCTTGACAAACAATGTCTCTGAGTCGCTTTGTTCAGAAGTAGCTTTGTCGGTTACCTGGCTTATCATTTTCAGAGCTTCCTGTATCATCGAATCGGCGATTGAGAACTTTTCAATTCCTGCCAGGTGCATCGCTCTTCGCCAGCGTGCTTCAATAGACTCGACGCTGTCGGGGTATTCAAAATATAGCCTGTGCCATATCGGCAGGTTTTCTTTGTGTGGATAATCGCTGTAAAAGTAGAGGATTTCTTTTTTCTCAAGCAGATTTACATTCGGCGTAAATTCGCTCAGCAGTGCCTTGTAATACAGAGCGATTGGCATCCTTTTTATTCTTACCTTGCTTTTCAGCATTGCGTTGTGCAGAAATTTTGGCTTGAACCATTGTTTTTCTGGCGAAATGAACATTTCATATTTATCCAAAAGTATCTGCCTGGTTTTTTGATACCGCAGTTCCTTGGAAATATCCATCCACTCCGGCCATCGGTCGTAGGCCAGCCGATTTACGATTTCCCTTTTCAAAGTTGCCCTGAGAGGTATGGTTTCGTTTGGATAGAACGGCGGCTGGAAGTACTGGTGGCTTTGCCGTTTTTTTAATGTTCTGTCGAGCGATTCTGTTATGCTGTTGCCCTGAAACTGGGTTACGGTTTCGGGATTATTTTTTGCTACGTATAACTGATAATCCAATTCCGCAAGGTTTATTTTGCTCTGGAACAGTATGATAGCACCGAGCAGAGCGATAGCAGCGGTACTCCAGATGAGCCCGGGTCGATACCTTGTGAAATGGCCGATGCCCAGCACGACAGCACCGATGAGTGCAGCACTTACAGCTCCATCGAGCCACGGCGACAGCGACAGTGCCCATCGTATGCTCTCGATATGTCCTGTTCCGCTGGAAAAACCCAGGTATAAAAACACCGGCGCAAATGAGGAAACCAAGGCGATGTATCGCGAGCGGAATCTCAGCGGTCTGGACGCGACTGCTATGCAACTTATGGCGGTGAAAATTGCCAGGCCGCCAAGCTTTGCGAATAATCCTAAAATGAGCAGGAACAGAATGCTGTATCTGAAACTCATAAGCTGAGCTGCCAGTACCGGAACCACGATAAAGATGCCTATTAGCAGTCCGATTATGAATATGTGGATTGGATATTCAAAGATGCTCAGCGGACTGAGAATAAATTTATCGAGATGCCACAGTCCCCCCGTGCCGATTGAAAGTGTGTCGCCAGCCATCAGTTTCGACCAGAACATTGCGGTTAGAAAATAGACACCCAGCGCAAGAAAATAGCAGCCGTGCACATTGGCGTGGCTGTAATGCAGGGTCGGCCCAACGGTCATAAATGACTTTGAAGCCTTAGTTTGTTTTTCCTGAGTTTCGTTTGCCATCGGAGCAGATTATACCCACTAATGGCAATAAAAAACAGCTTAAAAATTGTATATGGAGGGGTAATCGAGGACTAACCTCTTATTTGGCAAGTCGTTATGTGTTTCTAATTAAGCCCTAATCAGGTCTGTAATCTTCATAAGTCTGCTGGTATTATCCCTTTCGGCCTCTGCCAGCTTATCGTAGATGAATCTGATGGTCTGTTTGAGTTCGGGTATCAGCACGTGTTCAAGCACATTTACCCGTCGTCTCGTTAGCTGCAGTTCGGTCGCTAACAGTTGTGCCTGTTTTTCTTTTTCAGCTAATTCGATGAGTTTGTCAAAAACTCTTTCGAGTGCCTTAAGTGCCGCGTCCAGTTCGCCGCTGGTTGTCGCATAGCCGTAACAGATTATATCACCCTCTATTGCCTTTGTCATTTGAGGTACTTTTACACTCATAATACTCGCGAAAGATATTGCCAGATTGAATTTTTTTGTCGGCACTTCCATTGCCGCTCTTATATGTTCGGGTTCCATTGTCGCCCGTGCCATCATAAAGCGTCTGGATGTTTGCAGCAGGTCTTTTTCAACGCTCTTTCTCAAAGGGCCGATTTCACGAGCGATGTTAACCAGTTGTCTGGAAATTTCGTCTCTTTTCTGGCTAAGCAGTCCGTGTCCCCTTTGTGCAAGGGCTACCTTCTTCCGCAAGCGGAGCAGTTCCATTCGTGTCGCATTTATTTTTTGCTGCATAACTTTTCCTATCAAATACTTTTTTGCTACCAGCCGGGACGATGTCTATTTTCTGAATTTAGGCATATATTTTTCTATCAGTTCGACATCGATTCTCTTAAGCTCTGAATCTTCAAACATACTCAGCAGTTCCCAGCCCAAATCGAGCGTCTCTTCCACGCTTCTGTTTTCATAGTAGCCCTGCGAAATATACTTATCCTCAAACAGATTGGCGAACGTCATATACTTTTTGTCTTCTTCCGAAAGGGCAGCTTCGCCGAGAATTGTCGCAAGCTCCTGACTTTCCTTGCCCTTTGCATAAGCTGCGTAAAGCTGGTTGTACAGGTCTGCGTGGTCTTCTCGTGTTTTACCTTCGCCGATACCCTTGTCTTTCAGACGTGAAAGGCTCGGCAGTACATCTACCGGCGGGGCGATGGCTTTTCTGTGCAGTGAACGCGAAAGAATAATCTGTCCTTCGGTAATATAGCCTGTAAGGTCCGGCACGGGGTGAGTCTTATCGTCTTCGGGCATAGTCAGAACCGGTACCATCGTGATGGAGCCTTTTTTGCCTTTGATTCTGCCGGCACGTTCGTAAATAGTCGCAAGGTCGGTGTAGAGATAACCCGGATAGCCTCTTCTGCCGGGTACTTCCATTCTCGCCGCACTAATCTGTCTTAGTGCTTCGCAGTAGTTTGTCATATCGTTAAGGACAACCAGTACCTGCATATCCATACTAAATGCCAGATACTCCGCAGCCGTCAGAGCTACTCTTGGTGTTGCGATTCGTTCGATAGCCGGGTCGTTTGCGAGGTTGATAAACATTACTGCTCGCTCAATGGCACCGGTTTCGGTCAGGTCGTTAATGAAGAACTGTGCCGATTCAAATGTTATTCCCATCGCAGCAAATACCACCGCGAACTGTTCGTCTTTTCCTCTCACAGCAGCCTGTCTGGCAAGTTGGGCGGTGATTTCATCGTGCGGCAGGCCGGAGCCGCTGAATATCGGCAGCTTTTGTCCGCGAACAAGCGGGTTAAGACCATCGATAGTTGAAATGCCGGTCTGGATAAATTCGTTCGGGTAGTCCCTGCTGTACGGGTTTATAGGATTGCCGTTAATGTTGAGCCTTTTTTCGGGGATAATCTCCGCTCCGCCGTCTTTCGGAACGCCTGTGCCGGTAAAAACTCTTCCGAGGATGTCCGGCGAAACCGCTAACTGCTGTGGTTTGCTTAACAGTCTTATCGTACTCGATTCAACATCGAGTCCTTCGGTTCCTTCAAAGACCTGCACGAGAACTTTGTCATTATCGACCTGCAGAATCTGTCCGTGCCTGATTATTCCGTTGCCCATTTCGATATCGACCATTTCGCCGTACTTGGCGTTATCAACGGATTCGACCACCATCAATGGCCCGCTTATACTTGATACTGTTTTATACTCTTTAAGCATTCCAGACTCCTTGAATTTTAAACACCCACTTTGAGTGTCTCAATTTGTTCTTCGATTGTATTTCTTATACCGACAATTTTTTCGATTTCTTCTTCCGGCACGTAACTCGACCTGGCAATTTCTTCTCGTACGCTGAGTTTGAATATGTCTTTCGTGTCGGCATCGGCTGTTACCGCTGAAAGTCCTTTTTCGTGGAAGTGCATAATCGTTTTTAGTATTTCGTACTGCTTATTGATTGAAGTATAGGTGTCAACTTTATGGAAAGCGTTTTGGTGAAGAAAGTCTTCGCGAATACTCTTTGTAGTTTCGAGTGTCATTCTGTCTTTGGCGCCGATTGATTCTGAGCCAACCAACCTTACGATTTCCGCAAGTTGAGCTTCCTGTTCCAGCAGTTCCATCGCCTGCTGGGTAAGGTTAACCATATCGTTGGCTTTGTCCTTATCCTCGAAGCTTTCGGACAGGTATTGTTTATAGAAGGAATAGCTTGTAAGCCAGTCGATTGCGGGGAAATGTCTCTGCTGAGCAAGATTTGCCATTAGCGACCAGAAAACTTTTACCACGTGCAGCGTTGCCTGAACGACCGAGTCGGAAAGGTCGCCACCCGGAGGGCTTACCGCTCCGATAATCGAAAGGGCACCTTCTCTTTTGGGCGAGCCGAGACATTCCACTCTGCCTGCTCGTTCGTAGAACGATGCGATTCTTGCCGCCAGGTATGCGGGGTATCCTTCTTCGGCGGGCATTTCTTCCAGCCGGGTCGAAATTTCTCTCATTGCCTCAGCCCATCTGCTCGTCGAGTCCGCCATCATTGCTACGGTGTAGCCCATATCGCGGAAGTATTCGGCAATGGTAATTCCTGTATAAACTGATGCTTCTCTTGCCGCGACCGGCATATCGGAAGTGTTGGCGATAAGTACCGAGCGTCTCATCAGTGGCTCGCCGCTTCGCGGGTCTTTCAGTTCCGGAAATTCTGTCAGCACGTCAGTCATTTCGTTTCCGCGTTCGCCGCAGCCCACATAAACAACCACATCCGCATCAACCCATTTTGCCAACTGATGCTGAACAACGGTTTTGCCTGTTCCAAAAGGTCCCGGCACGCACGCAGTTCCGCCTTTTGCGATTGGGAAAAACGTATCGATAACCCGCTGGCCGGTCTGGAGGAGTTTGTTGGGAGCGAGTCTCTGCTGTACCGTTCGTCCCTGACGTACAGGCCATTTTTGCATTAGTTTTATATCGTGGCTGTTACCGTTTTTGTCAGTTACTACCGCAACAGTTTCTTCTACGGTAAATTCGCCTTGCTTTATACCATCAATTTTTCCGCTTAGATTTGCGGGTATCATTATTTTGTGCAGCAGCAGGGTCGATTCCTGTACCTCGCCGATGATTTGCCCGCCTGTAACTTCCGAGCTGTTTTCAATGATGGGATTGAATTGCCATTTTTTCTCTCTGTTAAGGCCCGGCAACTGGCTACCGCGAAGAATATATTCGCCCTGCGCTTTGTATAGTTGGTCGAGCGGTCGCTGGATGCCGTCGTAGATACTCTCTATCAGTCCCGGCCCAAGCTCCACGCTCAGCGGTGCGCCGGTATTGACGACTGGTTCGCCCGGCCCGATACTGACGGTATCTTCATATACCTGGATATTTGCCGTATCTCCGTGCAGCTCAACGATTTCGCCGATAAGGTTTTGTTGGCCGACGCGTACAACGTCATACATTCTCGCGCCGCCCATACCTTTTGCTCTTACAACCGGCCCGGCGACTTTAATTATTGTGCCTTGTCTTTTTTCTGCCATTATTTCTATCCTGTTTTATATTTCAATCAACTCAAAACTCAAAACTATTTGTCTGCCCAAAGGCAGCCTATAAGGCATCCAGGATATTTATTCCCGTTGCCAATTTCAGCAATTTTCCGAGATTCTCAGTCGCGAAACCCTGCGATTCTGTCGTGAACGGCACAACTATAACACAGGGCGTTGCCTGCGTACTTGTCACGCTAAAAGCTGTTTCCGCAAAAGAGGCGACATTTTCAGCCACTACTACCAGTGCGTATTTTTCTTTAACGATTTTTTCCGCAGCAGTTGTAACCGCTTCGGCTTCTATGCCGACAGCGAACGTCTCAAGGCCCATAGCCCGAAACGGCATTACAAAATCATCATTGCCCAATACCGCGACTTTACCTTCCATTTTTTCTATCTCAATCTAAACTTAATACTGTTTTTTCATTTAGCCCCCAAGCTTGCTTGGGGGGGGGCTGTCATTGCGAGGAGGCCTTTAGGCCGACGCGGCAGTCTCAACCGTTCGCATAAGACTTTGTCATACCCGCGAAAGCGGGTATCCAGTTTTTAACTTTGTGTTTATTCGTGTCCATTCGTGGTTAATTAAAACCCTTCATTTTATTATTAGACGCACAGTCTGTCTAAAATTAGTTTCGGCTCCAACAAGTTTCTCTTAGCGGTCAAAAGCATTCTGACCATTCTTATTTCGTGTTCTTTTCTGAGCATATAAGCGACAACAGGTTGATAGCCAGCGGTAATTTCAGTTGTAGTTTTCAGGTATCCCAGCAGATGCTCATCGCAGGCAGCTTCGAGCTTGAGAAAAGAGTTTTCTTTTTGCAGATAGCCCAGACCCGAATGGATAATATCGCAGTAGGGTGTTGAGGCAAAAGCTGACGGGAACGATTCATAACCCATATCAACGTACCCGCTGAGCCTGTGCGTATCAAGGTATCCGCCCGAAGTAAAAACATCTCTGTCCTGCGATTCGGTAAACTTGAGCCTCAGTATAGTTCTGATATTGTTGATATCGATATACATTTTCTGTAGTTCTACCAGAAATATGCTGCCGATATGTTTTGCGTTTTGCAGTTGAAACCACGCCTGAGCTTTGTCGATTGCGATGTCAATATCGCGGACGTTCTTATTTTTGTAATATCCCAATACTCCCGCTTCAATACCTTCCTGCAAATATACCGGCAGGCTGCTGTAATCTTCCTGCTCGAAAACCTGTTCAAAATCATCAACAGCGACATTGCCACTATTGCTGTAATCTGTGCCGAGCGGCTGTTCGAGTACAAGCCTGCGAATTGCCAGCCGCATATTCGCAAAGTCCGAGCGGGCACTTAGATATTCGACAATTCTGTAATCTTCGAGCAGTTCTTTGCAGAGTTTGGTCGTCTCGGTTCGCCTGTCGCTGAGCATTGTTTCGATTGTCTTGAAGTCTGCTTCGGGCGAAATGTTGTACTCTGAGCCACTTAGAATTTCGGTAGCTGCTTTGTAACTGGCGGCATTAGCCATCTCGGCCAGCTGCGCTCTATCGAACATCTTATCTTCCAGCGTTCTCACCTGTGCAGCGGCGGTCGAGTAATTCCAGTCCTCTTGGCCGAGTGGCGGGTAAAGACTAAAATGAAAAACAGGTTGTTCTTCTAATACCGGCATATCAATTTCTTACTTCTTTTAAAATCCGTGTAAATCTGTGTCTAAAAATAATTCGTGGTTAAATACCCGTTTAATTGAAAAGTTCCCCGGCAAGTTCGATTTCGAGTTTTTCTCTTGCCTGTGCGATTAGCACTTCAAGGCTGGCATTAACCCGCACGCTTCCCCGTAGCAGAACAAAGCCGGCATCGATATTGGCCTTTTCATCCGCGAGAGTCAACTTGCCTTTGTTGCCGAGTTCAGCGTTAACGTATTTGATAAAATCATCGCCTAATCGATTATCATCTCTGCCGATAATGACTTTCTCGTCGCCGGTTTCGATGCAGGCCTTAAGCAGCTTGCCCATCAAAGTGGGGTAATCGCTGTCATTCATATTTTTTATCATATTGGCGGCGTTGGCGAAGATTTCGTCGAGAATTCCTTTTTTGATTTGCAGAACATTTTTAGCCTGAGCCATTCGCGCAGCAGCTAAGATTCTCGACTTGGCTTCTTCAAAAGCCTTCGTTTTGAGCAGGGCGGTCTCCTTGTCGAAGTCGGCAAGTTCGCTATCGGTTTGGCTGCTTAGTTCAGCGGCCTTTGAATCAGCCTCGGCCTTTATTTTTCCAGCCTCGGCCTCTGCGCTGGCGAGTATTTTTTCGACTACTTCGTTGGCACTCATATTTCAATAGTCCTTTTTAAGGGTATTAACCGATTTTCACGCCTATCATAATGATAAGGAACGAAACCAAAAAGCCCAGAATAGCGTAAAATTCTACTAATGCCGCGTAAACCAGACCGGCCTTAATGCCCATTTCCGGCCGTTTTGCCGACATCACGATACCGCCGGCACAGGCTTTGCCCTGGTGAATACCGCTGAACAACCCTGCGATACCGACCGGCAGAGAGCCTGCGAACAGTTGCAGAGCCACAGCGATAGAAAGGTCTTCAACGCCGCTGCCGAACATATCAATTTTCAACATTACGAACAGGGCGATAACCATTCCGTAAATACCCTGCGTACTCGGCAGTACCACCAGTAAAGTCATTAGGCCATAACGCTCAGGCTTTTCAGCCAGAACTCCGGTCGCTGTCCGTCCGGCGATTCCCAGACCGATTGATGAACCGATACCTGCTGCAAAAGTTGCCACTGCCGCTCCAGCCATAGCGATTGCCAATGCATAATCCATTTTTGATACCTTTCACTAAATTGCTTATGTTTTTATTTTTTAATTTTCCATTTTAACCAGTCATTGCCGCAAGACGATTCCATCTACTGCCTACTGTATTCTGTACTTCTTATTTATTTTGCACTCTTTAACACATATTTATACGAAGTGCTTAACGGCTTAAATTCTCTGCCGCCGCCAGCGAAAAATTTCGGAAAGAACTCAACGAACTGCAACCTCAGGCTGTGAACGAACGAGCTTAATACAGACAACACCAGATTCAGCAAATGTCCGCCTACGAATAATATCGCACCGAGTACAAAGCCAACGCCGTAAGGTATTTCCATAACAAGCTGAACCAGTATGTTCACCGCGATTCCCAAGCCGGCTGTTACCATTCCAAGTGCCATCAGTCTTACATAGCTCAGTATGTCGCCGAAATAAAAGACAGTGCTGAACAGTGCGAAAACTCCGCCGCCAACCCTTCCTGCTATTCCGGATTTGCGTTCGGTGAATAAAAATATCACACCCGCCATAACGATTGCCAGCCATTTGGAAATAACACCAACAGCGATAGGGGCATTAACTACTTTTGTAACTATCAAAATTGCCAGCGAATTGAGGAATATTATCCAACTGAGGAAATTGAAGGTGGCTGTTGCGTAATCTTTTTGGCGGATGTTATTGAACAGCCCGATGAACAATGCGAACATTATCTGTATATATCCCAGTGCCAGCGATATTGCGAAAAAGACCATCGGCTGTTTCATCGGGTCGAACAGCATCGCTTTTTCACGGAATCCGTTAAGAGCTTTAAAGACTGTCGTTTCCTGCGGTATCAGTACCTGAAACGCGTCGCCAAACCATCCGCCTGTAAGAGCACCTGCCACGATGGTAGTTGCTGAACAGATGAGGAGCATCCAGATAGCTTTTTTGTCGCCCTGGAATTTTTTTATCAGCCACCAGCACGCCGCCGCCAGTACTATTCCATAGCCGGCATCGGTAAGGCAGAGTCCGAAAAATATAGCGAAAAACGGAGCCAGCAGTGCCGTCGGGTCAACATCTTTGATTGTCGGCATACCGTGCAAACGCGTAATAGTTTCAAACGGTTTGACAATTCCACTGTTCTCTATTTCTATTGGAGTTTTTTCTTCATCGCCGGGTGCGATTTCGGCAATACTTGAAGACGAAAATTTTGAGACGGTCTTTTTGAGCTTTGACAGGTCGCGTTTTTTGACCCAGCCTTCCAGCAGAACCGTTTGCTGGGTTTCCGGGACGCTTAATCGTAGTTTTTCCCTGCCGAGAAGGTTGGTATAATGGTCCGCGAGTATTTCCAGCTTGAGCTTATCGCTGGCCATTGCCGCGGCATCCTGCTCTGTCTCGGCCATTTGTTTTTCGATTTCGGCCAGTTCGCCCCTGCCACTGTTGCTCACCTCTGCCGGGGTACCCTTAAAACTATTAAGGCCCACCGATTCAAATTCCAATGGCCGCAATGTTTTTTGAAGCTCGGATATGTTCTCTCTCAGACAAACCGCAACACAGGAAACGATTTTGTCCATTTTGTCTATTTTTTCTATTTCCGCCCCGAACTCACTTAGCTGTTCGACAGCAAGAGCGAAATTTTTCTCCGGCAAAAGCCCCAGTACTGCCGAGCCTTGTTCCAGTGTATTTATTTCTTCCATCGGCATCTGGAGTTTTTCCCAGGGCAAAAGCAGTTGCAGCCGGGCGTTTATTTGTTTTTGTTTTTCGTTTAGATGAGCGAGCCGTGTTTTTATCTGACTCGCTGCTTCAAGCAGACTCGCTGCTTCTTTGCCGCTTACTATCGAGGTGTATTTATCTTCTTCAATAACAGTCCTTGGAGCAAGCGCCCCGGCCAGTCCCGGTTTTGGCGCATATTGCTGCAGGAACTCGACGGTTTCTTCCAGCTTAGCCAGTGTGTCTTCAAGATTTTTTGGTTTTTCGATTTCGGTGTGCAGCTCAGGCCATTCTTTAGTGATTAGCGATCGCTCGGCATCATAAATCTGCATAACGCCCTCGGCCTGTAACGCCTCAAGAAGCGCAGGAGCCTCAGTGTGGAAGCTCGCGATTATTACCTTCTGCATTTTGGCTACTGACATTTGACGATTCCATTCGTTTACTGCTGTTTTACTCTTGCTATGCCTGCGACTTGATAAAATCGGCAATCTTTGCTACCGCCTGCCCCGATTTTTCATTTGCTCGGCCTCTCAAGGCATCCTCAGAAGTTTTGCCCTGCTGGCCCATTTGCTCTGCTTCGGCCTGGCCTTGGGCTTTGCCATCCTGTTGCGCTTTGACGACAATTTCTTTTCTGCGCTGCAGGGCCGCTTCAAGTTTTCCCTGACGTTCTCTGGCCGCAATCTTTTCCGTCTCAGCAGAGTACTCGTTTGCCTCTTGAACCAGTGTTTTTGCCTGATTTTCAGCTTCTTTGATTTTTTTTATTAGTTCCATTTGGTTCGCACCGTCAATAAAAACCCATTTCCAACCCATTTTTGTCCCCGGAAGCGCAGAGTATAAGGCTTTGGGGCTGGATTTCCAGAAAATAAAGCGGTCTTTTTACAAATAATTCAAATTTTTGTGTCCCGTTTTTTGTGTTCCGCTATATCAAAAAAAAGACCCTGAGTTAACTCGGGGTCCTTAAAATATTTTCGGATATCTGAAAAATTGGAGATTGCTTCATCGCGTTGCTTCTCGCAATCTCAAATCTTAAAAGTTTTAGTTTTTCAGAAGTCTCATTTTGGCTTGCTTTGTTATTCTGCCGTTTTTTTCCTTTTTCTTACAAAAATCAACCCAACACTCAACGCTATTATTGTCGCAGGCTCTGGAACTATCTTTATCGTGCCGGTAGTGTACAAATCGGAAGTGTCCCACGACAGCCCGGGAAAAGTGAGTTCAGGCAAAACTACCTCATCGAATGTACCATCTAATGTAAGCCAATCCATAACGTCAAAGACTCCGGTTGCAGCGGGGTCAAAACCGTCTGCAAAGGCGATTTTCAATGTACCGTCAGCTGACAGCAGGCTCTCAGCATTGATTTTGCCAATACCGCTGCTATTCATTGTAAGCTGTGTTGTCGTGGTGTCGCTGGGGTTGTAATCATAAGCGTTGATAGACCATGCGGAAATCAGAGCATCTGTCAGGTTGAGCGTAGCATCTGCGAAATTCAAATTACCGCCAACAGCCAGTGTTCCATTGTTGATTGTGATGTAGCTCCGGTCGCCTCCGGTGTCCATATCTCCGCCGATAAGCACCGTACCCAGATTACTGATGGTCAGGTCGCTATAACGGACTCCTCCGTTTCCCATAAGCAAATCACCTCCATTTGACCATAAACTTGAATTGCCATCGACTGCCATAATTGCCCACGACATACTCAAAGGCGACTCCATAGTTGTGTTGTTTGTGTAGAGTTTGCCTCCGGTTTTGATATCAACCTTACCATATCCAAATTTGCCTATCACCATATCGCCGTTAACAGTAAACTCTCCATTTGTGTTGATGCGAACATACCCGGTGGATTTATCGCAGTAACCGATTGCCAAACTACCCGCCTGCAGTTGTGAATTTGAGGTAATATCCAGATTTGCCGTGCTGTTGTACATAGTGGATATAGCGACATCTGTTGTTGGGGTAATTAATCCCGGACTGCCTGGTGCGTTGTAGCCATTCATAGTTATCGAAGCGTTAGCGAATTGACAACAGCCTGCCGCTAACAACAGGCACACAAATACCTTTTTCATTTTCTCTTCCTCCAAAAAAAATAAAATTGTTTGCTTACAACCTCTCTCCACAATGCTATCATCCTTATTTCGATAAGTCAAGATATTTAGAGCCTATTTTGACAACAAGGCCTTGCAATGGCATAAAAACGCACATTTTGTCATCATTGCGAGATGGTTGAAAGCGCAAAAAAAAGCACCTGTCTCTCCCTCGAAAGCCAGATGCTTTTTGTGCTGTTTTATTTTTATGCTCTAAACCAGGGCTGCCTTTTGCGCTGGAACGTCTTCGGTTTCGCCGGGCCTAAAGCCTAAGGGCTCGTTGAATTGCAGAACTATTTTTTTCATAAACGGATTTATGTTATCTACCCTGAGAATATTCCCATCGACAATCACGTTTTCAAGGTCGAAAGAACCGTCGGCATCATATCTTGGCACGCTGAAACGGGCAGTTATGTGTTGGCCTTCAAATGGACACTGGTCGGCATAACAGGTAAAGGCCGCATTGCGACTGCTCAAATCCGCCATCTGTCCCTGCGATAATATCCCGTTGAAATCCTCGGCGAACCAGATTGGCCAGTTGTAGCTGAGTCTCTGTTCTGCGCGTCTTTGTTGTCGTGTGCCGCTGTCCATAATGTAAACTCCGTTAAATTTAAGGGAACCTTGATTCTCCCTCCTCCTCGACAATTTTGCGGGCGGCCTTAACGCTCCCGCTATTGCAGGTCGCGGATTTAGAACAGGGCAAGTTCGTTTCTGCTGTTTAAATGGGCATTTTAAGCAAATAATTACTTGCGGAGTTTTTTAGAGATTGCGATAAAGGTCTCATAATCTGAGGACGTAAGATTCTAAAAGCCAGTAGCTAAAAGCGTTTTTACTTGACGGGGGGCATTTTTTTTATTACACTTAACTTAGTAACAGATAGGGTTTGGCGCAGACGCTTGAAAATTATAAAGAACAAACCCTTCAAGGGACGAGTCGACGCGTCCCTTTTTTTTATGCGCTGATTTCCATCACCCCACTACCATTTAGCCTTGGCAACTTGTTTGCCGGGGTTGTTTTTGATTAGCCCTGCCATCACTATGGCGGGGTTCGTGTTTACATATTTCAATCAACCGTTCCCACTTCGTTTAGCCCTGCCATCACTATGTCAGGGTTTCCCCTATTCGGCCGTTAGGCCGATGTTTAGCCGTCGTGGCCTGCCCGACGGTTCATTTTTCCGAATGGTTTCCCGCATTAACACCGACTTTGTCATTCCTGCTCAGATAGGAATCTATTTTTTATTTTACGAATTTTCAGACATTCCCCTTATTGCTGCTGGTGCAATATTAAGCATAGAAAGGGCCTTACCGTCACGTGAATCAGATTTATCAAAGCCGGTTGTTTGGCTCATAAAAATACTGTCAGCAGCTTTTGTTAATACAATATCTCCATTTGCATCTTCGCCTGCAGCATCTACTAAGGCCGTATATGTTTTCAAGGCGTTTTCTCTATGCCTATTAATAATCACATTATGCCTGTTGGCAAAATAATTTTTCGCTGCCATTGCCAACATAGAAGATAGTGTTCCAAAAATAAGTATTTTGGACACGGTTAGCTGAACTATGGCATAATAGTCATTATTGTCTTTGTGTCCAATATTCCACTCAAGAAATAAAATCGATACTATTATCAATCCTACAGCAAGCATAGCAGTTATTACCAACCATGCATAAGAAGCTTTTGAGTGGCCATCCGCCTCATTTTTGAAATATATAGCTTGTTGAGACACTCCTTGTTCCTCAGCTACTTTTTTTATGTCTGCAAGAATTTTTTTTGCCTCAGCCGCATTTGTATCCATTGTGCCTGAAATTGCTTTGGATTTTTCTTCTATGTTTTTAACGGCTTCTTGTGCTTCAGCTTCCAAACGTGCAAAATCGGTGGACTTGTGTACTGAATAGGATATGGCAGGATGTAGATTATTGAACGTGTTGTCATAACTACTGACGAGTTTTTGAATCAGGCTTGCACGTTCCGATACCGCCTGTTGGGCGCTAACTTTCATAATCCTTTTTAGAGTGTCAAGATTAGTTTTTGCTATACTTGCAATCTGGTCTACCATATTGCCTGACAAAGAATCTAGTACATCAATGGGTAATTTTTTATAAAGCAATATAATTTTCTCGGCTGGGTCAACAGCAGCCTTGAAGTTTAGTTCCTTGCCAAGGTCTTCTGTGCGTGGCAGTTTTGCAATATCAAAGTCTTGGATCTCACTTAGAAGTGCTCTTGCGTTTTCAATTTTTTCGAGTTTAGCTTTATCCATTTTTTCTATCCTTATTCATTTTGTCCAGCAGTTTTTCTACGATGGAATTAAAGGCATTCAGAATATTTTTTAATCCCTCAATTTGTCGTTTAGTAGATTCTACCATTAAATATCTGGTATGGAAAGTGTTCTTTTATCCGGCCACTTTCGTGGCTCGGCCTCTATGAAAAAATAAAAAATCTGTGCAATCAGCGAAATCCGTATTTTTGTCATACCCGTTTACACGGGTATCCATTTTTCTGTATCTTGTTTTCTCCTCTGTGTTCTCTGTGTCCTCTGTGAAGATATGAAGAGAGAGCATCCTCAAGTATAATACGGTAGATAATTATT